>NZ_AP027272.1:1218045-2436091 GCF_036322805.1 Planctobacterium marinum
TGCCAAAATGTTGCGGGAAAAACGCACCGAACGGCTCAATTACGTTGAACACTTTGTCGAGGCGATGCAGCAGCGACTGGATGAGCAAGGCATTAAGGCAAAAGTTTACGGACGTCCAAAGCATATTTTCAGTATCTGGAAAAAGATGCAGAAGAAAGGTCTGACTTTCGAGCAGCTTTTCGATATCCGCGCGACGCGCATTATTGCCGATTCCTTGCAGGATTGTTATACGGTATTAGGTGCCGTACATGCCAGCTGGCAGCATATTCCTCGTGAATTTGATGATTATATCGCGACACCTAAGCCCAATGGTTATCAGTCTATTCACACCGTGATTCTGGGGCCAGAAGGCAAAACCATCGAAGTGCAAATTCGCACTCAGAAAATGCACGATGACGCAGAATTGGGGGTGGCAGCCCACTGGAAATACAAAGAAGGAAAAAGCGGCAGTAACGATAGCTTTGAAGATAAAATCAATTGGTTGCGCAAAATTCTCGCCTGGCAAGATGATATGTCAGAGTCGGGGGACATCGTGGAAGAGCTGCGCAGTCAGGTATTCGACGACCGGGTGTATGTCTTTACGCCTAAAGGCGACATTATTGATTTGCCCAGAGGCAGTACGCCACTGGACTTTGCTTACTATGTCCATACTAATGTTGGGCATCGCTGCATTGGCGCGAAAATAGCCGGGCGTATTGTGCCGCTCACTTATCAGTTGCAGACAGGCGACCAGGTGGAGATCCTCACTGGTAAGCATGCCAATCCCAGTCGAGACTGGATGAACTCCAGTATGGGCTATGTATTGTCCAGTCGAGCTCGCGCCAAAATTGCTACCTGGTTCAAAAAACAGGACAAGGATAAGAACCTTCAGGCAGGCAAAGACATGCTGTTGAATGAAATCCTGAAAGCTCGCCTGGATAAAGACTTGTTGAACGATGTCCACGACCGATTTAACGTGCAATCGCTTGAAGACTTGTACGTCGCAGTTGGCGGTGGTGATGTCGGTGTTATGCAGGTTATTAACCATCTGCAGCAAAAAGTTCAGCCGAAGCCAGACATCGATCCTCGGGTGAAAACCAAAGCGACTAAGTCTAAAGCTGGCGCGGGCGATCAAATCGTAGTGGAAGGCGTAGGGAATTTGATGTCGGTGCTTGCCGGTTGTTGTCAGCCATTACCCGGCGATCCCGTCTACGGCTATATCACTCTGGGGCGAGGAGTCAGTGTTCACAAACAAGACTGTGAGCAATTAAAGAGCATGTTAACGCAAAACCCAGAGCGAGGTATTGAAGTCAATTGGTCTTCAGAGGTCAAAGGGGCATTTAAAACCAAAGTGGAGATTTTCTGTTACGACCGGGATGGTATTTTACGAGAAATAACCACTGTGCTGGGTAATGAGAAAGTGTCGCTTTTAGGGGTGCACAGTGAGAGTAACGAGCAAGAGCAAACCGCTAATATTGGTTTGACATTGGAGGTTAAAGATCTGAACTCACTGGCTCGACTCATTACCAAACTGGAAAAAGTGCGTAACGTACTGGAAGTAAAGCGTACCGAGCATTGAGGTGAATAGCCTGATTGCGTTCATCGTTTTGACACACATTGATGGTGCAATAAGCGAAGGTTAATATGCGGCAGGTGTTGATGTCTTACAGGCAGTTATTTATTGCTAAAGCGCTGTGGCTCATGGCGCTGAGTAGCTTACTCTGGTGTGTCATTGTTTATTTTGTCTTCCCGCCGATCGCATGGGTAGATGTTGATGTACTGGATGTTATCGGCGAAGCTAGTACCGTGATAATGGCCGGTATCTTTTCCTCATTTATCGCCGCGTCCAATATGAATGAAAGCACCAAGGTTCGCCTGGTTGCTGCGATGTTGTGTATGTTTATTGGCGGCAGTGCAGATTTTATCGATGAGTTTTTCGTAGTACGTCACTGGCCGGCTCTGTTGGAGAATAGCTTTAAGACCGCGGCTGCTCTGTTCACCTTGTGGGGAATGCTGAGTTTATCTCGGGAAGCAAAAAGCTCCGAGCGTCGTGCTGATCACTTTCGTAAAGTTTCAGATCACTTGAGCCTGCTCACTCAAATAGGCCAAAAAATAACACGAACTCAGAAACTGAATGACATTATGGAAGTGGTTCATAGCAATATTAGCGAGTTGGCCAGCTTTGATTGTTTTCGCGCTATGATTGTCGAAGGTGACAAGCTGGTACCCAAATTAAGCCGTCAACCCGCAGGAAGCTTGAGTCTCAGTGACGAGGCTTTAAAAGTCTTTGAGATGATGGAGCAATGGGTTACCAAAAACCAAACGTCTTTGTATTTGTTTGATTTGTTACGCTGTTCAGAGCACTACCTCGATAATGAAGAGCAACAAGCGCTATTGCATCTGATGGCGAATAATCCGCAATTACAGCACGGCAGTGTATTTGTGGTGCCAATTCAAATTGATGGCAAACTCATTGGTATGTTGACGCTGTTTATGGCCCGTAAGCAGGCGCTGGATAGTGAGCAATGTCACAATATCGAATCTATTGCAGCATACTCTGCTGTGGCCATTCACAATGCTCTGCGCAGTGAAGCGCTGGATAGTAAAATGGCTAAAGGGAAGCTGTGACATAGCGTATTCCGCCAAGGAGCCTGATAATGAGCGCTCAAAGACACAATCCGGAAATAATCCAGTTCGCACAATCCGCTGAATTCATCTAGCTTTAAAAGAGAAACTGAAAAAGTGATTAAATAGATGAAAACAATCGCTTTTGCGATAGCCTTCGGTGTTTTGATAATACCCTGCCAGGCTGAGGATACCCTCAATGAGCTGGCAGATTTTTCATTTGAAGAGTTGCTCAACGTTAATGTGGCCACCGCGGGCAAGTTTGTGCAAAGCCGTGAGCAATCCCCTGCGGTTATATCAATTTTAAGTAAAGAAGATATTGCCAGTTACGGGGCACAAAATTTACTGGAGGTATTGCAACGATTACCCAGCGTGCAAATGATGGGCTCCTTCTTTTACCCGCAAAATCTGGCAGTTATTCGCGGCACTCAATTGACCCATTCAAACAATGAAGTATTAATACTTATCAATGGTCGCCCCTTGAGAGATAGTTTTACCGGCGGTCAGAATTTTGCAATTTTTTCCGCTTTTCCCGTCTCAAGTATTCAGCAAATAGAAATGATCAGAGGGCCTGGTTCAGTACTCTATGGCAGCAATGCTTTTTTGGGGGTGATCAACATCATTACTCATACTGATAGTGTCCAACAGCTGCACCTGGCTATTGGCGAAGATGGTAAAGCCAATGCCGAGTTAAACTGGGGGGAGAGCCTCGAAAACGGTTATTGGAATGTCGCCGGAAAACTTTATTCAGAGTCGGGATGGCGCCATAGTGCCATTGACAATCGAGGTCAATCAGGAGCCTTTGATGCTGGAGAGAAAAACGCCAGCTTAGTGTTATCCGGTAAGCAGGGACAGTTTACCTGGTCCGGTGCGATTATGCGCAGTGAACAAGACTTCTGGGGGGCCGTTTCGGTCTGGTCTGGTGATCCTCCACAAACACAGCGTCAGGTTACCTCACAGCGCACTACACTGGATATCGGTTACCAGTTGACCCTGTCACAAGAGCAATATATTGATACCAACCTCAGTTATTCGGGGTCTGACTTTAGTCATTACAATTATGATGCGTTGTCTGATAATTGGTTGGCGGAGGTCACCTGGCATCACACTGATATCTGGGAAGGCCATTTATTAGTGGGGGGGGACGGTATGGCATCAGGAGGTGGATACACAAGACGGTATGCGCGCGGCGCCTATACCCGGTTTTTCTCGCAATTGGGAAAATGCCTATCTGCAGTTTCAGACGGAAGACCTCGAGCGTCTTAATGGCTTTATCGGTATCCAATATAACAAGGTACCAGATGTAAAAGGTAAATGGGTGTTCCGTGGAGGACTAAACTGGACCATAGATGCACAAAGCGGCATCAAGCTGTTGTGGGGGGAAGCTTTCCGGGCCGCTTATTCTGTAGAGACTAATTTTGACTTAGTTGTTTGCTGCGATGCCGATGGTAACAATCGAGGTGGACTGAGAGGTAATCCGGGCTTGGAGCCCGAGGAAATCGAAACCTTAGAGGTTCAGTATTACAGCAACAACGAACAAACTCATTGGGCGTTGACTGGGTTTCGCAGCGAGTTGACTAATTTAATTGGTCGCACTCGTGCAGCAGATAGAGTTCTGGATTTTATTAATACCGGTAGCCTTGACTCTTGGGGGCTGGAGTGGGAAATGAAGCATTTCTTTAGTGCTGACCTGCAATTGGATGCAGCCTTTACATGGCAGAAAAATGAGGCCCATGGTAAGGATGATTACACGCTGATGCCCGACTGGTTACTTAAAATAGGTATGTCGAAGACCTTTGCCTCAGGTAGTCAGATTTCTGCGTTCCTAAACGCCCAAGATGCCTTTCATTCCAACACTATCCGCAGTCCAAACGCACAACCGGTCAATCCCGAAGCAGATAGTCGCTTTGAATTGACGTTACATTATCGTCACCCACTGAATTGGTTGAGTGATGCACAGAGTGTTCTGAGTATCTATGTTACTAATGCACTTGATGATGAGCTTTATCAACCCGACATTGCGGGGGGCAGTATTAACACGCATCCAGCAGGTGCCGGGAGGCAGGCTAATATCGGGCTATCTGTGATTTTTTAACCAGGGCTGGATTTTCTCCCCCTAACTCGCCACTATTACTAGCTTGTTCACCTTTTAAAGTGTCTTTTATGTCTATTAATAACCAAGAATTTCCCGGAGTAGCCCGAATATTGTGGGTAATGGAACAGCTGCGGCATCCGGTCTCGGGGTGTCCATGGGACAAAGAGCAAACCTTCGACAGTATTGTGCCTTTTACTATTGAAGAGGCTTATGAAGTCGCCGATGCCATTGCAGAAGGTAACATGGCAGACATCAAAGACGAATTGGGCGATTTATTATTCCAGGTGGTGTTTTATGCGCAGTTGGGACAAGAGCAGGCGGCGTTTAACTTTGACCAAATCGCGGAGCATGTTGCTGAAAAGCTGATAAGACGCCACCCTCATGTATTTTCCGATAGCCAGATTAAAACGGAAGAAGAACTCAATGCTAATTGGGAAGCCATTAAGCAACGGGAGCGGCAAGAGCAAGGTAAAGTGGAAGATGGCAGTATTCTTGCTAATATCCCCAAAGGGATGGTACCGATGAAAAGAGCCATCAAGCTACAAAAGCGCTGTGCCAAAGTGGGATTTGATTGGCATGACAAACAGCAAGTGGCGGATAAAATACAAGAAGAGATTGCAGAGGTAATAGAGGCTTGCGAGCAACAGGACAGCGAAGCGCTATCAGAAGAAGTTGGCGATCTGCTATTTGCTACCTTGAATCTGGCGAGGCATTGTAATGTCGACCCGGAGCACGCGCTATTAAAAGCCAATCGCAAGTTTGAACGGCGCTTCCGCCAGGTAGAAGAACTGGCGACTGCCCAGCAAGAACAGGGACTGCAAGCCATGTCATTGCAAGAGCTAGAACTATTATGGCAGCAGGTCAAAGTAACTGAAAAACAGGATAATCCCTGATGAGTGAATTGATGCTTTCGGGAGGGTGTTTCTGCGGTAAGGTGACTTTTAACGTACATGGCACACCCAATGCCAGCTATTTTTGTCATTGTCAGCAGTGTCGCAAACTGACAGGATCGGCACATGCCAGCAATATGCAGATCAAGCCAGATGCCGTAGATTTTACCCAAGGTAAGGATTGGATAAATGAATTCTCCTGCCCCACAGGCAGAGCCTTTAGTAATGCTTTTTGCCGTAACTGTGGCTCTGGACTACCCTTCATGGGCAAGTCAGGTGAATGGATGTATGTGCCTATTGGTAGCCTTGACAATCCACCCGTTGATTTAATTGACTACAATATTTTCTGGGATGACAAAGCCAATTGGTACGAGGCTGGTATTAAAGCTAAACGTTGTTCACAGTTTCCATCCGAGGAGTAATGGTTTTGAGGGTAATTGGCATATTGGGGGGCATGAGTTGGCAAAGTACGCAAGGCTATTATCAACTGATAAATCAGGGCGTTGCGGATAGGTTAGGGGGCCTGCATTCTGCTGAAATTCTCATCCGCAGTGTTGATTTTGCGCCCATTGCGCAAATGCAAAAACAAGAGCAATGGGGACAGATGGCGGATTTATTGTGTTCTCATGCTAAGTCCCTGGAAAAGGCCGGAGCCGATTGTGTTCTAATTGGCACCAATACCATGCATCTGGTTGCAGATGAAGTTGCCGCAGCAATTAGCATCCCGTTGTTACATATCGCAGATGCCACTGCAAAAGCCATACAAAGCGCAAACCTTAACAAAGTCGCTTTGCTGGGCACGGTATTCACCATGCAAAAAGACTTTTATAAGGGACGTATCAAGGAGTTGTTTGGTATTGATGTTATTGTGCCTCATGCAGCCGAACAAGCCCTGATTAATAAGATTATTTATGATGAGCTGTGTCTTGGCAGGATTAATCCTGGCTCAGAAGAAACTTACCTCAAGGTTATCAGAGAATTAGAGGCTCAAGGCGCTCAAGCGGTAATTTTAGGGTGTACAGAGATCGGACTGCTGGTAAAACAGAAAAACTGCAGTTTACCGCTGTTTGACACCACACAAATACACGCAACATCTGCAATTGAATTTGCTTTGACATGACGCACGTTTCCGGTTTACTCAGAAAACCTCGAAAAGATGAGGCCGCCCGCTTAACGGAACTGGCACTAGCATCAAAGCAATATTGGGGATATTCCGATGACTTCATCGCTGATTGTCGCGCAGAGTTGAGGGTCACACCTGATAAGTTATTGGCGGCGCAATATCGATTTAAATTACTTGAATCAGCGGGAGATATCGCGGGGTTTTATTGTCTGGAACAGCACACCGACAGGCATTTTGAAGTGGAAGCACTGTTTGTCGCACCTGAGTATGTCGGTTGTGGAGTGGGAAGGTTGTTATGGCGGGATTTAGTGGCGATTGCTCAGCAGTCCGGTGCAAAGATGCTATCTATTGCTTCTGATCCAAACGCCGAGAACTTTTATTTAAAAATGGGCGCAAAACGCGTCTCACTCATTCCTTCTAAGAGTATTGTCGGGCGAACATTACCGCTTTTGGAATTCAGGCTCTAAGCTCAAATACCTATTGGTATTGCCTCTCTTACTTAGGTATTGGAGCAGATAATTTCGCTTTTTTCTGAATTATGTTCGCTTTTTTCTGCTTTTTTACTGGCCATGTCCTTGTCAATATAACAACCTGATAAATGTTTTGAGAGGGCCTCGAACATGCCAAACGACAATAGTGAAAAATTAGGAGCTGCCGTAATGAGCCTGATTGCTGCTTGCGTTTGGGGCTATGCGGTACTCAATATCTAACCTGCGAGCTGCACGAGAGTCTATCTGAAATGGTTTTTCTAACGCTGCCGTTTATGATGAAGCGGCAGAAATTTGTTCATTTACCCACGCAATGGCTTCGTCTGTGGAGTTGAAAAACTGGTGGGGCTCACCAGCTTGGCCATAAATGGTCTTCAGGTGCTGTTTCGCCATTGCTGGCACGTCACAATGAACAGTGACCAACCCAGTGGCTACACGACCAAGCAGTTTTTCTTGTTTAACGATATCCACCAGTTTTTCGGCGGCTTCGGGCACGTGCACAGGCTGCCCGTAAAAATCTCCCACCATACCCCAAGGCTTGTTATAAAGGGGCGTAGTTAAAGCAATAAATTCGTCTGCGGCGGCATTCATGGACTCCAAATTCCAAGGCCCAGTGCCTTTAAACACGATGATACGACCCACAAGTTGCGCTTCAAATTTTCCGTGCTGTTTAAATCCTGCCATAAGATCGCTTCTATGATTCCATATAAAAGAAGAGTTTAAGACCCTTTATCACCTTTGAAAATAGTATATTAGTCGTACCTTTTTACAAAATTAATTGTGCGGAAAAATTGTGATTTACCTCCCTGAACGGGTAAGGTGACAAAATAGTATTAAAACGACGCTTAAACGGACTAGCGATGGCAAACTATCACCTTGCTCAACTGAACACAGCCACAGCATTAGCTTCATTGGATTCTCCAGTAATGCAGGAGTTTGTGGATAACCTCGAAAGAATCAACTCCCTTGGCGAGTCCTTTCCAGGCTTTATCTGGCGTATGAAAGATGACACTGGTAATGCAACCGGCATTCCGGTTTATAACGATCCTGATATTATTGCCAATTTAACCGTTTGGCGGGATCCTGAAAGTTTAAAGTCGTTTCTTTTCAAAACTGAACATGCTCATTTTTTGAAACGCAAAAAAGAGTGGTTCAAAGCAGTGAAGGAGGCCACCTATGTTCTTTGGTGGATACCCCAAGGACACATACCCACGCTGTCTGAAGCGAAAGACAAGTTAGCTTATCTCAGAACATACGGCGACACTGCAAGCGCATTTTCATTTAAGAAGCTGTTAACGCCTACACAGGCTATGGAGGCACAATGAGCGCTGAAGCGGCTCAGTATTCGCAATGTGAAGAACAAATCAACATCTGGTCTCATTTTATTGGTTTGCTTTTAGCCTGTGCCGGTTTGGTGATGCTGGTGCTCAAAAGCTATTCGCTGAGTTACGTTGCTCTAATCTCGGCGGTTATTTTTGGCTTTAGCATGGTACTTTTGTTTTTGGCTTCAACTCTGTATCACCGTGCCACCAATCCTGGCGTAAGAGCGAGATTAAGAGTACTGGATCACTGTGCTATCTTTGTGTTTATTGCCGGCACTTATACCCCTTTTACACTTTTAATATTGCCCGCTGCAACAGGTTGGTGGATTTTCGGTATTAGCTGGGCTTTGGCAACGATTGGCATTACCCTCAAATTATTTTTTACCGGCCGCTTCAAGTTACTCTCTACGGGAGTATATTTGTTCATGGGCTGGCTTATTGTTTTCGTGGGTAAAACCTTACTTGAAAACCTGTCCTCGCAAGGATTTGTATGGCTTGCTGCGGGTGGGGTGGTGTATACAGTTGGTGCGCTATTGTATTCCTTTAAACGTCTTGCCTATACCCATGCCGCGTTCCATATTATGGTGATGATTGGTGGGGGCTGTCACTATTACGCCATTTACCAGCACGTTTTGTGAGGACATTGTCCGCCTAAAGGCGAACCTACAAAAAGTTTACAAAAGCACCCGGAAACAAAAAAGCCACATAACAATGTGGCTTTGTTTTTAGGTTGAACCTGATTATTGCAGCTTGTTAAACAAAGACTCCAAACTCAAACCTTGTTGCGACAGAATCTCCCGCAATCTGCGCAGTGCTTCCACCTGGATTTGTCTTACACGCTCACGCGTTAAGCCTATCTCGGCGCCTACATCCTCAAGTGTTGATGGCTCGTAGCCTAATAAGCCAAAACGTCGGGCAAGTACTTCTCTTTGTTTCGGATTAAGCTCACCCAACCATTCCACAATGTTGCAACGAATGTCGTTATCTTGTACTTCATCTTCTGGACCACTGCCCGCTCATCGGCAATGACGTCTAACAGCGCTTTGTCATTTTCACTGCCAATCGGCGTGTCTACAGAAGTAATACGCTCATTAAGGCGCAACATTTTTGCCACGTCTTTCACGGGTTTTTGTAGCGCTTCAGCGATTTCTTCTGCGGTCGGTTCGTGATCCAATTTCTGCGCTAGTTCTCTGGCTGCACGCAAATACACGTTGAGCTCTTTAACTACATGAATCGGCAATCGAATAGTACGAGTTTGATTCATAATGGCGCGTTCAATTGTCTGGCGAATCCACCAGGTAGCGTAGGTTGAGAAGCGGAAGCCACGTTCTGGATCAAACTTCTCAACGGCGCGGATCAAACCGAGATTGCCTTCTTCGATTAAATCCAGTAGAGCCAAACCGCGGTTGTTGTAACGACGCGCGATTTTAACAACCAAACGCAGGTTACTGACTATCATGCGTTTACGCGAAGCTTCGTCTCCCTTGAGAGCTCGGCGTGCAAAATAAACTTCTTCTTCAGCTGAAAGTAATGGTGAAAATCCTATCTCTCCAAGGTAGAGTTGTGTGGCGTCAAGATTCTTATGAATTTCTTCCTGACCGGCAAGTATGTCTTCGAGTGCGTCACTTTGATCTATTTCCTCGACTTCCATATCTGAAGCTTCTTCATCCAGATTTTCTGAGGCAGCAAGTTCAATGACTGAGGTACTATTATTGGCCATGAGTGAAGTCTCCTGTCATGGATTATCAGTTATACCTTTCCCACGTCATTTATTTTTATTATTATTCTGTATTATCTTTTGGGTAAGTAACGTAGTGGGTCCACCGATTTACCTCTGTATCTTATCTCAAAGTGTAAGATTACCTGGCCGGTGTCGTCACTTCCCATTCTGGCTATCTGCTGTCCTGCTGATACCCATTGTTGTTCCTTAACTAACAATGCATCATTGTGAGCGTACGCACTGAGGTAAGCATCGGTATGTTTGATGATGATCAAATTACCGTATCCTCTCAACGCCTTGCCGGTATATACCACTTTACCGTCTGCCGCTGCCTTAATAATGGCCCCGCGCTTATTGCTGATGTCGATGCCTTTGTTTCCAACTTCGCTAAGTGAAAATTTGCCAACCAATCGACCGTAAGTTGGCCACACCCATTTCTTTACCGTCTTTGGAAAGGAATCAGGTGTTAACTTCTCCTTAACATAATGTCCACCATACGCCTCCTTTTTTTGAGGGTCAACTGATTGATTTGCAGGGTTTTTTGAGGTCTGACCAGTTGTTTTGGAAGATTTTTTGGCTTGTCGATTTTTTGACGCTACCAGGGTCAATTGCTGTCCAGGGTATATGCTATAAGGGGAGGGGATATTATTGAGGTGAGCGAGTTCGCGAAAATCTTTTCCCGCTTGGAAAGCTATGGAATATAAGGTGTCCCCTTTTTTGACTATATAATTTTTTGCTTTAAGAGTTCCCCTGTTTATATCTCTATAATCTTTCTGTGTGTTGAGTTGAACAACAGGGGCGGGAACATGGTTAGAGCTGCAAGCTGTCAGGATGACAGAGCAGATGAAAATGCAGAGGATCAGGTTAAAACGAGACACTCTGCACCACCATTATCGGAAAATAAAATAGGCGATAACTGCCAGCACAATGACAGTCCAGCCAATGGTGTCTACATGTTGTCTGAGTTTTTGCTCAAACGGTGCACCGCCCCAATACATTAGAGCTGCCACTAAAAAGAAACGGGCACCTCGTCCAATGGTTGATGCGATCACAAAAGGAATAAACGCCATGTGCAGCGCACCCGCGCTGATGGTAAATACTTTATAGGGAATGGGGGTAAATCCCGCCAGGAACACCACCCAAACACCATACTCAGAGAACCATTGCATGGCGTGATCCAGCTTGGCTTGATAGCCCCACTGTTCTACCAGCGGCTGAATTAACCCTTCAAAGGCAAACCAACCCAGAATAAAACCCAGGATACCGCCTAAAACCGAGCCTGCTGTGGTAATAAAGGCGTAATACCAAGCCTTCTGAGGTTTGGATAAGGCCATAGGGGCTAGCATAACATCCGGCGGAATGGGGAAAAATACCGACTCCGCAAAACTCATCCCACCCAAATACCATTGAGCGTGACGATGTTTCGCCCAATGCATGGTTGTGTCGTAACACCATTCAAAAATTTTCACAGCAAATCTCCCGGAACCAGGGGGACAAAGCGCACTTGCTCGATAAGCTGCTCGGAGATACCAGCTTCCTCGCGACGATACACCTTTAAGGTTTGCTGTTCGGTTCCAACCGGGATCACGAGCTGTCCACCCGGAGCAATTTGTGACAGTAACGCCTGAGGTAATGAACTGGCAGCCGCGGTGACGATAATGGCATCGTAGGGGCCTTTGCTAGACCAGCCTTCCCAGCCATCACCGTGCTTCATTTTGATGTTGTGTAAATCCAGTTTTTGCATGCGGCGCTTTGCCTGGAATTGCAAAGACTTGATGCGCTCAACGGAATAAACTTCAGGGAATAACTGCGCTAAAATAGCACACTGGTAGCCCGAACCTGTGCCGATTTCCAACACTTTGTGAGCTGGGGAGGCACCAGACAACAATATTTCTGTCATTTTGGCCACAATATAGGGCTGCGAAATAGTCTGACCCTGACCGATAGGCAAGGCGGTGTTCTGATAAGCTTTGTGTTGTAACGCTTCAGGTAAAAATAGTTGTCTCGGCGTATTGGCAATGGCCTGCAATACTTTTTGCTCGCGAATGCCTTCTTGATAGAGCAATTGTGCGAGGTTCTCACCTCGGCGGTTGATGGTTTTGGTTGCCTGTATCATTGTTATAGTTTTTCTATCCAGTCTTTCATATTGTCGAGGCTCTGGTAAGCCGTCATATCTACACTAATGGGGGTGACAGAACAGTAGTTATTGGCAACGGCATAAAAGTCTGTGCCTTCACCTGCGTCTTGTTCTTGTCCTACCGCACCATACCAATAAATTTCGCGACCAAATGCATCTTCCGATTTCACCATTGACTCAGAGCGATGTCGCCTTCCTTGTCGGGTGACTTGCAGCCCTTTTAATTCCGCATAGGGTACATCTGGTACGTTTATATTTAGAATTTGATCGGCGGGTAATGGATGTTCCGCCAGGTGATTGATGATTTGCAGTACCACAAGCGCTGCTGTTTCAAAGTGCTTACCATCTTTGTTAGCTAATGACACTGCAATAGCTGGTAAACCCATGTAACGCCCTTCAGTTGCAGCGGCTACTGTACCTGAATAAACGACGTCATCGCCGAGATTGGCGCCGTGATTGATGCCTGAAACCACCAGTTGCGGATCTTCCTCTAAAAATCGATTCACTGCAAGGTGCACGCAATCAGAGGGGGTACCATTCACCATAAAAAAGCCGTTATCCATTTCCTGAATACGCAAAGGTTGCAGTAAGGACAGAGCATTGCTTGCGCCACTGCAATTTCTATCCGGCGCCACTACGACACATTCGTGTTGCTGAGAAAGGTGCTCGTGTAACACTCTTAGTCCTTTAGCAAATACACTATCATCGTTACTCAGCAGAATTCTCATAGCAGCTCCATGTTATGGGTTTAGGCATAGTAATTCTCTTATGACTGACGTAGCAAAACAACCCGAAGGTAAGGAAAAATTTAACAACAGTTGTTGCTCATGCAATTGGTAACTGAAATCTTTGGGATATAACAGAAGTTTACGCCTTTCCTGTTTTAATCCAAGCGCTGCAAGGGTGTTGCAAATTTCCGGAAAACGCTCAGCCAGCGAATTTTCAAGCTCCCCGGGTACGCCAAGTGAAGCCGGTTTTCCCGCTCCCCAAAGCGGTGCTGATAGATGGATATCTGCTCCTGCAAGTCGGGTTAGAATTTCTGAGTCAATAGTTTCTGCCACAAAAAAGCTGTTACTGCCAGCAAGGCTAAAAACGTCGCCGTTTTCCGGTGTTGTGCTGAGTTTTGTTAAGCGTTCACTAACCGCTTCATTAAAAAGCCATGAACGCAGAGCTGAAACAGCCATATTGCGCTTCTCACGCTTTTTGATGGTCTCATTATTGATGAGAAGCCGGGCCATGGCCAGGTTACCAGCAACGCCATCAGAATTAATATTGCCAAAGCGCTGTGGACCAAAATAGTTTGGTACGCCAGTGTGCTTTACCTTAGCAATTCGCTCTTCGAGATCTGTGTCTTTTTCAAGGTCCGTTAAGGTAATTTGAAATTCATTATGAGACAAATTGCCGGTGCGTATCTTTTTACTGTGCCAGCTTTGCTGTTTGATATTGCAACCGTCATAGACGAATTGTTTCACCGGAGCTGACTTGACGCCAGGCAACCAGACACTGAACCATTGAGTGGTTACGGCGTGTTTGTCTTTGCGTCCGGCATAGCCAACGTCTCGCTCTTTTACGCCATAAAAGCGGGCCAGTTGCTGGGCAACGAAGCCAGTGTTTAAACCCGTTTTTTCAATTTGAAGAAATAAGTGTTCGCCCTCACCAACGGGCTCAAAAGGTAATACTTCATTGACCTTAAAATGCTCTGGGATGGCTTTGAGTGTCGCCGAACTTTTAGGTTTTCCGTGCAGGTAGTGCCAGTGTTCAGTGCCGGGAAATGGTAACATAAGTCAGGCTACTGTGACTGGTTGCAGTAACACAACGGCATGACAGGTAATGCCTTCTTTACGGCCTGTGTAACCCAGTTTCTCGGTGGTGGTGGCTTTGACATTGATCTGCTCAGGTGTGCAATCCAGGTCTTCAGCCAGGTTGGCTTTCATAGCGTTGATATGGGGTGCCATTTTGGGGGCCTGGGCAATAATGGTACTGTCTAGGTTAGCAATTTGGTATCCCAGTTCAGTGGCTTGATTAAACACTGACTTGAGCAATCCCCGGCTATCTGCGCCTGCGTATTGAGCATCCGTATCCGGGAAGTGATGACCTATGTCCCCCAATCCCAGAGCGCCCAAGATAGCGTCACAAACCGCATGCAGCAGGACATCGCCATCAGAATGAGCCACTAAGCCTTGCTCGTAAGGGATTTTTTCACCGCCAAGCGTGATTGGGCCTGCACCGCCAAATTTGTGAACGTCAAAGCCGTGACCTATTCGCATATTCCACCTGTATTGTTAATTTGTTGCTGTTCCAGAAAAAACTGTGCCAGTGCCAGATCACCCGGATGGGTGATTTTAATATTGTCATGGGCGCCAGCCACTAGCTGAACAGTGCCGCCGGTTTGTTCTATTGCCGATGCTTCATCAGTAACTGCGATATTCTTTTGCACACACCACTGTAGCGCTGCGATGAGTTCTTTGCGTGGAAAAAGTTGTGGGGTGAGTGCTTGCCAGATGTGTTCTCTGGAAATGCTACGGTCCACTATTTTACATGCATTTTGGTTACTCTTTTGAGCGAGCTTGATGGTGTCGGTGGCCTGTTTCGCCAGAATTCCACCTGAGCCAGTACCGGCAAGCGCCAATAGTGCACTGATATCGTCATGCCTGACACAGGGCCTGGCAGCATCGTGTACTAATACCCAATTGTCATCACAAGCTTGCAACCCATTGAGTACTGAATCTGAGCGCTCTTTGCCACCCATTACTACCTGTAACCAAGAGGCTTTAGATATTGGTAGCTCTTGAAGGTAATCATCTTCGGGACTGATCACCAGCACAATTTTATTGATATTATTGTGGCTAATAAGTCGCAGGAGAGTACTTTCTAATACAGTATACCCTGCCAGTTCCAGGTATTGCTTGGGTTTGTCTGCTGCCATACGACTTCCCACTCCAGCGGCGGGCACTACGGCAGTAAATTGTTCATTATTCATAGATGGTGTAGAAAACTAAGTAAGCCCGGATTAGTGCAGCAATATTATTCTGTCGGTAAGATGCGATAGAAGGTTTCACCGGGCTTAATTAAGCCAAGCTCATTTCTAGCGCGCTCTTCGATAGATTCCAACCCCATTTTCAAATCCTGGATATCGGCAATCAGTAAGCTATTGCGCTGTCGCAGATTCTGGTTGTGTTGTAACTGCGCAGCCAGTTCTTGTTCCATGTTGAGGTAATCAGGAATACTGTGCTTACCGAACCAGAGTCGGTACTGCAGTGCCAGCAGCAGAATAAACAACAGGCCTGTTACGATTTTTCCCATGATTGTGATTGTCGCTCTATATTAAGGGGATGATAGCTAACCTGGATCCGCTTAGCAAAGGGTTTAGCCGTCCTATTTTAGCGCTTCCTGCGCGCCCAGCCAGGTGCCTAAGCCCAACAACATTGAACCAGACAGTTTATCCTGATAATGAAGCAGCTTTGGGTGTTGTTTCATAGCATGCCCCAGTTTGCCGGAAAGGGCTGCCACAAATAAATCGCAACACAGTGCGATAAACGCGTAAGTACTTCCGAGGAGTATAAATTGCAGCGTAACATTTCCGTATTCTGGATTTACAAATTGCGGTAAAAAAGCAAGGAAAAACAGCGCCGTTTTAGGGTTGGTCAATTCAACAATGATGCTCTGATTAAATATGCTCCACAGACTGCGTTTGTCCACAACCTTGGTTTCACCTGGAGTGGCTGGTTTGGCTCTGAGGTAACTAATGCCCAAATAAATGAGGTATAGCGCCCCGGCAATTTTCAACAGGGTATAAGCCAGCGGTGCATAGGTAAATACCGCTGCCAGTCCCAAAGCCGAAGCCAATACGTAGATAAAAGAACCCATCGCCATACCGCTTGCTGCCGCAGCACCACCTGAGAAACCTTGATGAATGCTGCGGGCCATTATGTAAAGATTGGATGGACCTGGAGAGATGCTCAACAGTAAGGCAGCGAGACTAAAGGCCAGAAATGTTTCTACAGGCAGCATAAAGGGCATCCGACAATTTCAAAGGCCCAGTCTATCCTTAATGTCGGTTTATTAGAAGCGCAGATACATTTACTTTTGGGCGCATCAGGTTAAGCTTAGTGGAAACAACAAGTAAGAAATCAACGATTATGAAAAAATCTCTGCAGTGCTTTAAATGGTCGCTTTTGGCTTTGTCAGTGGGGCTATCCAGTGGTGTAGCCGCCGAGGAAAAATACGACGTGATGCAGTTTCTGGAGGCTGTAACCTTACCTGAAAACGGTATAGGTGCTAGAGAGGCTGGTACTGAGAAGGAGCAAAGCACCGCTGATTATGTGATGCAGCAGTTCAAAGCCATGGGTTATGCGCCGCAAGTACACGAATTTCGCCATCCCGTACTCAATAAAAAAGGCGTTTTTCTGGATTCCAGTAACATCATTGCTGATGTCAAAGGGTTGTCGGAAAAAATGTTGGTGCTGGGTGCGCATTTTGACTCAACGGGATCTAAGGTGGGCTCGCAAGGTGCTATGGATAATGGCGCAGGTTTATCCGTCATGTTAACGGTTGCCAAAAAGATGAGTCAGGAAAAAAAATTGCCTTACACCATTCGTTTTATTGCCTTTGGTGCGGAAGAAATTGGCAAGGTAGGCTCACGCGCCTATGTGGAAATGTTAAAAGAAGATAAACCTGAAGAGCTCGCTAAGATAGTGGGTATGGTGAATCTGGATACCGTAGCTGGCGGAGACTTTCTGTACGTGCATAGCGCGCATACTACTCCATACAAGTGCGGTGGTAATAATGATAACTACACCTCTGAGACACAGATGCGAGAAGCAGTACTAATGGCTTCAAAAGAGCAACTAGGAGATGAGGCTCACAAGATTCACCCGGAATTTCCCGGTTATCCCGAGGGCGTTACGGGAGATTGGTCTGATCATGAATCCTTCGCCTGCAACGGTATCCCCATTGCCTACATTGAAACCACTAACTTTCAGATTAACGGTAAAGACGGTTACGATGGCTATTCGCAGTCAGTCAACCCGGGATTATGGGATTGTTTTGACGCGGAAAGTGTCACCGCCTGCGATCGTGAAAAAGAAACCCAATGGGGACGTATCTGGCATTCTGGTAATGACCAACTTATACATCTCGAGTCGGTGTTTCCAGGACGTATTGAGTCTCAGCTCAATGCCAACGTAAAAGTGTTAAATGCCTTTTTTAGTCAGGCGGATAAATATTTGAACGTAGATTAGTTTTCATAGCTCAATAGCTCGGGTTCTGATGTGTCAGTTATTGTCTGCCGCATAGAGTCGGGCTACATGAACTCTTTAAATGTGGCTACGTCGCCAAGACCTGAGCAATCCATAGCCACTGATAAGCAGCCATGCACCTTCAAGGGTAATAGCGGCATAATTGTCTGAACCTATTAGCGACAGCAGCACTAATCCTGCACCCACCAGATTGAGCAGAGAATAGCTGATTGAAAGACTGTCCAGATATTCGCTTTGTACGGCAAAATAGGCGGATAGAATCAATAAAACGCCAATCAGCCCCAAAATTTCCATGAGCATCAGCGAACCGTCTTTTGTTCTGTGAGGTCGAGCAAGGCGGTCAGTGCTTTTTGAGCGTCCCTTTTGGGCAGCAGAATATGATCATGGTGATAGGCCGCGACCACATTGGCACTGATGTTGTGTTCTTTCAGGCATTGGCTCACCGCTGCAGTTAGACCAACTGCTTCTAAACTTGAGTAAACCTGTAACTCTATACGCTGAAATGGCTCTACATCAACAAAGCCCAGATTTGCAGCCTGTTCTACTGTGGTGATCAAGGTTATGGATTCGGACTCACGAACAAGTGCAAAACTTTGGGTGATGAGTTCTGGCGTAATATCTGGTGCTTCGATTGTGCAGTACACCCATAATTCTGGGTGCAGTATTGGATTCATTTCAGAGATTAATTGCTGTAGGTCAGAGATGGTTTGCATGTTGAATTGTCTATTTCTGATGGATGTCTTGTTATTATGTCCAAGGCTGTTACTTTAATAAATATGAAATAAGTTAAGTTAACTTTCATGTTTGGAAAGTATGGGTGATGTTGAGTTAAAACAAATACAAGTGTTTATCGCGGTTGTTCAAAGTGGTGGTCTGACTGCAGCACAGGCGCGTTTGGGGATGGGCTGCCCGGCTATTAGCAAGCACCTGTCAGACCTGGAGACCCGCACTCGCTTAATTCTCTGCTCCCGAGGCCGCGCTGGATTTCAACTTACTGAAGTGGGTGAGCGCTTCTACCGGGCGTCGTTAAACTTACAAGATAACTGGCAAGCCTTTAAACGGGATGTTAGCGCTTTGTCTGTTCCCAGAGTAAGAAAATTGCGGGTGGCATCTGTAGATGCCACGCTGTCTGACATCGCTAATCCGCTACCTTCTGTTCTTAGTCGCCTGAAGAGTGAATTTGCCGATGTACAGATATCCATACGACTCATGCCCCCCGAGAAGATAGCGGACGGTCTGTTGAAACAACAATTGGATTTGGGATTGAGCTTTCGATCAGAAAACAGGTTGCCATTACATTCCGAAGTCATGTACCGGGAACGTCTGTGTCTGGTGGGTAAAAGTGAGTTTCTGGAAGCAGAAACCGAGACTATAATTTGGTTAGAGCTGGCACAACAAAAGGGTTTAATCAGTTTTAAATCCAGTCATCAGTTGCATGGTCCAAGTACCATAGCAGAGAAACTTAAGCGTATCCCTGAGCAGATCTGTTGTGAAAGCGTAGAAGAAATATTGTGGCAGGTGCTGGTATCAAACCGAATAGGGTTGGTGCCGGTTCACGTGTTGAACCAATACAGTTTAGCTTCGCTGGACCTGGTGGTTCAGGAACTTGATGATGTTCGCTCTGATATATACGCTGTATACCGCAAAGACAAAACGCAGTCGGATATAGTTCGCCGCGTGCAGCAACTGCTGAGAGAGACTCAGGCTTGCGCATGAATTAACGCTGATTATGCACCAGTCATTTTGTATAACAACCAACCTAATCCGGAAAACAGTAGCAACCCAATGATTGTCATAATCTGCAGTGTTTTGGATGTTTTTAGAGACTGCCAGAACGCAAATTCAGTTAAAAGACCTGTCATTATTGGTGCATTGTCTTTTATTTCTTGTTGTTCTTTCTTGTCCACAATAAGTATTCAAGGAGATTAGCTCTTATTCCGTTTATTTAGTTTCGAATGGCTTTAAAACAAGTTGAGCCACATAAAAAAGCCAGCAACAGTGCTGGCTTACGTCTTTCATTATTCGGATTAATATCTGTCGTACAAGGCGTCAGAGCGTTTTTTTCTGCGTAGCAATAAGGTTAACAATATGCCAAGCAGTAACCCGCTGCCGGCCACAATCGCACCGCGGTAAAACATTTCTTTGTCTGCATCTGTTGTTTGCAGCGATAATTGCTGCTCTAACTGCGCTGCTTTTTGCACTTGCTCTTCCAGTTGTTGTTCCAATTCAATATTTGCTTGTTCTGCGGCGCGTAACTGGCTTTCCAGTCGCAGGATTGAATCAGATTGGTCTTGGGTGGAAGATTGGGCTGAATCTAGTTGGTCTTGCAACTCACTGAGTTGAAAACGGATAGAGCTGTCAGAGACAAATTCAGATTTTACCCATCCAGTGCGATCCCGTTCGTCACTGATCTCAGTGAAACCAGCGTCGTCATCAGTATTCAAAACGGAAATTGCACTACCTGCCGTTACTGAACCTAAAATCCGGTAATTGGTACCCGGACCAGAGTGCATGTATATGAAAAGGTCATCAGAGATATAAGCACTGGTAGTGTCCGAAGCAGCGTCATCTGAGCTGTCAGTTTCGCTCACTTCTTGCGCCTGAAGTGAGAAATGCATTGTGAATGCCAAAAGGAAAATTAGTCTTTTTATCATGTTATTACACTGCTTCCTGTGTGATACAGAAATATTAGATTCTTGAAATAATATTGCAACCGTTAATATGCTGGATCTCGCTCTGGTCGGGGGTTCAATGTTCATTATGGGATGAAATTTATGCATGTTATGGCTTTTGTTTGCACAAGTCGGGCATTGGAAAAAAGCCATCTCAGTGCCATACTGGCCTTAATCTGGTGAAAAACAAATATAACAAACGATGCGTTACTCATTCACTTTGCCATCCCTTCTATTGCTTTTATGTGCTGTAACTGTATCTGCAGAAGGTCCATGGCCCGATACCGTTTACGAGCAGAAAACGCCAACACTCAAATCTCTTTACGACTATAAAAGTGGTGAGGCGCTGAGTGATTCTTCTCAGATAGAAGGCTATTTGAATGCTTTGCAAAGTGCTCATCCTGACAAGTTACAATTATTGACTTACGGTGAGTCTTGGCAGGGGCGTAAACTCAACTATGCCGTGATCAGCTCCCCGGAAAACATGGCTAATCTGCAGTCTATTCGTGAGGCATATATTCGGTTTGCAGATCCCAGACGTACAGATCAGCGCACTATGAATAGCGAACTTGCTGAGCTTCCTGCAATTGTGTGGCTGGGTTACGGTGTGCATGGCAACGAGGTTTCTTCACCTGATGCAGCACTGCAGGTGGCTTATCATTTGTTGGCTGCTAAAAATGACGCCATGGTATCCGCGATTCTGGACAATGTTATTGTATTGTTGGACCCATTGCAGAATCCCGATGGCCGAGAGAAGTTTATTCATCACTTCAATAACAATACCGGTCCTTCACCTAACGGTTACCCTTTTGCAACAGAAAGACGCGAGGGTTGGAACAACGGTCGCACCAATCATTACATTTTTGATTTAAACCGAGATTGGGCTGCTATGACCCAACCAGAGACTCAAGGTAGAGTGGATTTACTCAGTAAGTGGTTACCCTTAATCGCGGTGGATTTGCATGAATTTGGCACGGATTACACCTATTATTTTACACCTGAAGCTGACCCATTCAATCCCTACATTACCGATACCCAAAAACAAGGTCTTGAAATCATAGGGAAGAATAACGCGAAGTATTTTGATCAGCGTGGCTGGCGGTATTTTACGCGCGAGATATACGATGCGTTTTTCCCCGGTTACGGTGCAGGTTGGCCGGTATTTTATGGTGCCTTGGGTATGACTTATGAGCAGGCTTCTCCCAGAGGTTTAAAGGCTACCAATAAGTTAGGCGAAATCTTTACTTACGCTGATGCTGTGCAACATCACTTTGTTGCTTCAATTGCTACTTTGGAAACCGCTGCAAAACACAAAGCACTGTTTTTGGAGCGCTTTTGGGAATATCGCGACAACGCCATTAAACTCGGTAAATCGGGAGATGTGCGGCAAGTGGTTTTAGCCCGTTCCAGCGATCCTTTCAATAGCGATAAGTTAGCGCGTTTACTGGCTCGCCAAGGCATTGAAATTGACGTGGCTAATGAGGCTTTTACAGCCTGTTCAGTACAGTACCAAAAAGGTGATTATGTCATCGACATGGCGCAGCCGAATTATCGCATGATCCGCAATTACCTCGACACACATATCCCGATGGAGGCGGATTTTATTGCTCTGCAGGAAAACCTGCGCCGCCAGCACAAAAGTCATGTTTTATATGACGTCACTGCTTGGTCAAAACGCCTGACCCACAATGTTGATGTGGCTTATTGTAGCAAGCAAGCCAAAGTCGATCGCAAGCCATTGGATACAGAAGTATTACCTCCATTGCAACAATCTGGCGAGGGGGACTTGGCCTGGTTAGTGGATTGGCAACACACGGGTAGTGCGATGTTTTTGATTGATGCACTTCGAGCTGGGCTGGTCATCTACAGCAGTGACAAAAGCTTTACCCAAAAAGGGCGAAAATTGGCAGAAGGTTCGCTTATTATTTACAAAAAGCAAGCAATCGAAGATGCCGTTCAGGTGGTACAAAACTTGGCGCAGAAATATCAGGTTGAGCTGATCAATACCAATACCAGTTGGGTTGAAGATGGCGTTAATTTTGGCAGTCAGCATGTGGTGAAAATGAAATCACCTGATATCGCTTTACTGTGGGACAGACCCACTTCTTCCTACCTCGCCGGGGCCACTCGTTATGTTTTTGAACGTCAATTGGGGCACCCGGTACATACCATCGCAGCGCGTTATATAAACAATCTTGACCTGTTTGATTTTGATGTTTTGATTTTGCCCGGTGGAGATTACTCCGATTTGTTAACTACAAGTGGTACCGAGAAACTCAATACCTGGTTGCGCCGGGGAGGCGTGCTGATCGCGCTTAGTAGCAGTGTTGACTTTTTGGTGAAACAACAACTCAGTGCGTTGCAGAGAGAGAACAATCAAATTGATCCACAAAAGGCGCTAACGACGACAGACGAGTCACTAATTGACGATGCTCAGCAATATGAAGCCATGCAAGTGGACCCACATCGAGGGATGGAAACATTTCCGGGCAATATCCTAAAGGTATTACCTAATCAAGAGCACTGGATGACAGTGGGTATTGATCGGCCGATATACAGTTTTGCGTCAGGTAACGGCACCTATCAACCTTTACATCGTGGCCAAGGGGTTAATGTTGCTCACTATGCTGGTGCTGATGAAGTCCTTGCGAGCGGTTATCTATGGCAGGATTATCAAAAACAACTGGCATTTAAACCCTTTCTTACCGTTGAAGATATGGGTGAGGGCATGATCTTGAGCTTCCCTGAAAGCCCGACATTCCGTGGTCAGCAACCAGGTTTACACATGCTATGGATTAATGCTATTTGGCGAGGTGTGGCACATACCAAAGCCAACATACGCAATGGGCGCTAATAAAATGAGATTTGACTGTTGATGTTAACCGTAAGTCTGGGTGAAATTTTTTGAGTAATTTTGCCCGGGATCGGTTATATTAAATCCAATAGCAACGAGCCCGGTCTGACTGACCCGGTTCGTTTTTTCATCTAAAAAAGGGTGTTTTTTCTCCTCCATGGATAGCGAAATAGAGCTTAAGTTACTTGTCACTGCGGATGCCGAAAGCAAGATTCGAGAGCAATTTCTACCACAACTCAAGGCGAGCATCGAGCATGAGTCGGTGCAGTTGTACAATTCCTATTACGATACACCAGAACATGCTTTAAGGCAGCATGGCATGGGACTGAGGGTGCGCGGTAACAATGGCGATTACGAGCAAACCATAAAGAGCAAAGATGGCTCTGTAGGGGGATTGCACAAACGTGCGGAGCACAACGTTGATATCCCGTCTAATCAGTTAGATATCGCTCTTTTTCCCGATGGCATTTGGCCGGAAGCCCTTAACATAGAAGAATTAAAACAACAGCTTACCACTTTATTCAGCACTCATTTCAGGCGTGAGCAATATCAAATTCGATTGCCGGATGGCAGCCATGTGGAAATGGTATTCGACTCCGGTGAGATTGAAACGGATAAGTACCATACACCCGTTTGTGAAGTGGAGTTGGAACTGAAAAAAGGCCAATCAGATGCCCTGTTTCAATTGGCACGACAACTGCTCGACATTATTCCTTTTCGGCTGGGATACAAAAGTAAAGCCCAACGCGGTTATGAGTTGTTCCTCGGCGAGGAAGCTGAGATGGCCCATATCCGGCCTGAGTTCAAGCTAGGCAAAGAGGATAGCTTGCAAGAGGCCTTTATTATCTTGATGTCTGAGTTGGTACAGTATTGGCAATATTATGAGCAGCGCTTTGTGGAATTGGGTAAGGTGCGTGATATCGTCGAGCTGGTGGCTATCATGCGGTTGATGAAACGCAACCTTAAGCTGTTTGAAAAACACCTATCCTGTGCAGAGTTTTCTGAATTGTCTTTACAATTAAAAGAACAGCTCAAATATTGGGATTGGGTTGACGAGTTGGCTGATATAAAAGAGTTGTTATCCAAGAAGGGTTTTTATCGCAAGAAGTTGCAAAAGCAGGAAGTGGTAATGCGTCACTTACAGGCTCGTCAGACTCAGCTGTTGGAGATGCATCAACCTTTACAACTACTGCATCAATCGAGTTATGCCAGATTGCAGCTGAACATTCTTGAAATGCTGACTCACAAGCCCTGGACCAATGCGCCATTGTGGCAAGAAGAGTCCATTAATCGTCTCGCAAAAAAAGCAATACGGGAAGAGCTTAAGAGCATCTTCAGCTTGTTCCATTTTGAAACTAAAGAGTCAGTAAAAGCTTACCTCAAAAACTTACCTGCTTTGAATAAAGTGGTGGAGATACAAACACTTCTGGCAGGGGCTGTGGGTAATCGCACGGGCCAGAGTCTAAAGACCTGGACAGACTTGTTAGATGGTGCCGAAGAGCTTAAAGTGCTACACACTTTGGAAAAGAACTTACGAAAGTTGTTTTCTGAAGGGGAGGACAGTTTGATCCATTGGTGTGTGGCAAAACAAGAGAGCTTGTTAGAAGTGATGGAGTTGAGTCGCGAAGCCGCATTGTTGGCACAAGCTGAAGCGCTGTAAAGGACACCTCTGAATTCAAGGAATATTGTTAGTTTCCGATAACTTACACATTATCTGCGGTAATTTGTGGTGGAAGGTGCCGCAAACCATAACAAGAGTGATATAACAGCACCATGCTAAGCTTAGGATTTATACTCTGGCTCATTCCTCTGGTCCTCATCTGGGTCAGATATGACAATATGCCTCATGCATCCAACGTGCTGTTTGCTATTCTGCTTTTGCCTTTTGTTATGTTGGACGAAATACTGCGCTTTTCCGGGCTATTGCCGGAATTTCCGTTTCTGATAGGTGTATTCCAGTTTATTCCTGTATTACTGGCTGCTCAGGTCTATCTGGCCATGCATAATATGCTGATTGAGAAGCCGGTGCACAATAAGTGGGTGCACAAAGCCATCGCGACGTTTTTCTTTGTCGCACAAGTCCCTTTTTTATTGTTTTCTGATGAAGCCAAAGTTGCATTGTTCAGCAACCCGCCTATGGGTGCTATTGCAGATAACTGGCCTTTTTACGTTTATTATATGTTCATTAATTTCGCTATTTTAATTTACGCCTTAAAAATCGACGATATGGTGAAAGAGTACGATTTCCATCTGTCCGACCAGGTGGTGGATATCACGCAGTACGAGTTGCCTGAAACCATGAAGCTATTCTCTGGTTTGGTGAGTATCTCATTTGGTGCTATTTTGCTGGTGATCGTGACGGCTCTGAATTTAATTCAGTTCAGTTATTGGCAAGGGATTATTTCGCTGCTTCATTTTGGCATTTTCTATGTCATTATTTTGCTGCTGTTGCAGCGCAGAAGGTATTCTCCTTGCCCAATTGATGCCGAAGACCTTAGCGATCGTACCTATTCAGAAGAAGAGATGCGTCTTACCTTGGCAAAAGCGGAGCGGGCTATTATTCGCAATAAGCTCTATAAAGCGCTGGGTTTGCGTTTACGCACCTTGGCAGACTTAGCTGAGATTGAACCCAAAGACTTGGCCGTGGCCACTCGCAGTATTTTAAATCGCAATTTTCGAGCGTATATGTACCACTACCGCCTGGAGTATGCGAAAAAGATTATTCTTCGTTCTGACATTAAGATTTCAGCGATAGCTAAACGCCTTGGTTTTACTTCGGAAAAGGTGTTGAGCGAAATGTTTGTCAAATATGTGCAGAACATGGCTTCTGATGATGCCTTGTCACAAGAAGAGCACGACCGCCTGATGCATCGCAAGAATTAGTTTGATTTAGCGGTCAAACGCGCAATCAATGATTTCTTGCGTGAAGTTTTTGCGTAAATAAAAGCCTCTAGGGCGGGTTTTAATCATTTGCCCGTCAACGCCCGTTGCATCAGTTACCACAGAGCCATCAGCAGCTTTGGGACGCAGTTGCAGTACATCTCCAGCTTTAGCGCTCAATGATTCAATGTTGCCTAACGCTATATTATCCATGTGCTCTTCCCAGTCATGTCGCAATCGCTGTTCCTGAAGTGCATTGGGTTGCCAGAAGATACCAGTGCCTACCTGGCGCTGTGCTGGAGAAATATTACGTTGCCCAATTACCGGTAACCAAAGGACATGCTGCAGTTTGTTGCGGACATTACAGTTTTGCCAGTTGAGCCCAGCATTGCCGGTGAGGTGGGCATAACATACGTAGGTGGTTTCTAATACTTTACCTGTTGTGGTAATAGGTAAGGTTTTTAGTTCAATACCCAGATTGACAAAGTCTTGTTCCGGTTTTGAGCCCGCACTGGCACCCAGCCACAATTCTATCAGTTGCCCTGTCCAGCCTTTTTCCTTTTTAAAATTGGCCGGTACTTTAATGTTGGCACTACAGGCCAGGTCACCGAGACTCAAACCTGCGATGGCGTTAACTCGGTGTTGTAATTCTTCGAGCGTGTCGGGTGGGGTGGATGGCGGTGTCATGCTCTCCCTTACTAAAAATGATCGGTAACAGAATTGTTGTGTTTTTGTGACTAAAAGGAACTAGGCAATTATGACACTTTGTGGAAGAATGGGGAACATAACAATATTTGTGCCCGGGAGTCTAAGTGATTGACACAGAAGGATTCCGCGCAAATGTGGGCATAGTGATTTGTAATCGCAACGGTCAGGTTTTTTGGGCCAGAAGATTTGGGCAGCATTCCTGGCAGTTTCCACAGGGCGGTATCGATGAAGGCGAGTCGGCTGAAGAGGCCATGTTCAGAGAGCTACATGAGGAGGTAGGACTAAAATCACATCAGGTTAAAATATTACGGGTGACTAAAAACTGGATCCGCTATCGTTTACCGAAGCGATTGATTCGACAAGATTCAAATCCAGTATGCATTGGACAAAAACAAAAATGGTTTTTGTTGCAGCTAACCTGTGCCGATGAAGATGTGAACTTGTTGCACTCAGGGCATCCTGAGTTTGATGACTGGCGATGGGTAAGCTACTGGTATCCAATTCGCAACGTTGTTTCTTTCAAACGAGATGTCTATCGGAGGGTGATGAAGGAGTTTGTTTCAGTGGCTATGAATCTGAACAAAAATAGCTCTGAGCAAAAACGCAAAAAGCGGCGACGAAGATAACGGTGTATCATAATCTATGCTGAGCACACTGAGACAGATAGTTGAAGAAATAGGGCATATTCCGGTGCTGGAAGAAGCCCTGCAGCGTGTTAGCTATCTGTTGCAACAGGCCATGAAAGTTGACTGTTGTGCTATCTATCTGGCCGATACTGATAACCAGTGTTTTGTGTTGGTGGCTACCGAAGGTCTGGCCAAAGAGGCCATAGGTGAAACCCGAATCGGATTCTCCGAGGGAATAATTGGCTGGATTGGCCAACGTGAAGAGCCCATCAATATCGCTGATGCCCAGTCCCATCCTCGTTTTAAACATTACCCCGATGTAAAAGAAGAAAGTTATCACGCCTTTTTAGGTGCCCCCATCATACACCAGCGCAAAGTTCTAGGCGTGGTTTCGCTACAACAAAAATCCCGACGTCGCTTCGCCGAAGAAGAAGAATCTTTATTGATCACTTTAGCGGCGCAGATGGCTTTGGAGGTAGCTAATGCTGAGGCGCGAGGCGCGGTAAAATTATCGGGGGTTGATGGTATTCAGCTTTGGCAGAAAGCCTTGTACGGGCGCCCCGGCTCGTCAGGATTAGCACTCGGGGTGGGTTATCAGCCCAACAAAAAAGCCCGCTTGTCGGATTACCTTGCCACTCGTTGCGAAAAGTTCGAACAGGAAATTTCTCGCTATCGCAGAGCTGTTAAGCGCACTAAAACAGATATTCGAAAGCTCACCTTGCAAGTCACTCAAAATGTTCCGCAAGATGTCGCCAATATTTTCCAGACCTATGATTTTCTGCTGGATGCCGCCAGTTTAGGCAAGGAAGTTGAAGCTAAAATTCGCGATGGTTGGGATGCCGCCACCTCCTTGAAACAAGTGGTGGATAGCTACGCCAGACAATTCTCACAGATGCAAGATATTTACATGCAAGAACGCGCTGTCGATGTGATTGATTTGGGAGACCGAGTGTTTGGCCGTCTTGTTGACGATAAGCGTCGAGCGGCACCAATTCCGGACAAAGCCATTTTGGTGGCTGAAGAGATCACCGCCACTATGTTAGCGGAAATACCGGTAAAGAAACTGCAGGGCATTATTGCTATGCGCGGCTCCGTAAACTCTCACGCCGCAATACTAGCAAGAGCGATGGGAATACCGGCCGTCTTGGGGGTCACAGAGTTACATGTCAGCCACCTCGCTGGTAAAGAAGTGTTATTGGATGGCTACTCTGGTGAAATCACCGTTGCACCAGAGCTGCAAAAGCGCCTTAGCTTTGAAGCGCTGGTGAAAGAAGAAAAAGAGCTCAATAAAATTGTATCGGCCGAAGAAGAAGCTGAGGCTATTACACAAGATGGCCAGGCTATTGGCTTATATCTCAATGTGGGATTATCTCAAGAGCTGGAAAACCAGTCCAGTGCTCTGGCTGATGGTGTAGGCTTGTATCGCAGCGAAATGCCATTTATGGCTCGGGACCGTTTCCCGGGCGAAGAGGAGCAACGTTTGCTGTATCGCACTTTGTTGGACAAGTACGCGCCTCGTCCTGTAACTATGAGGACACTGGACGTGGGCGGCGACAAACCGCTACCTTATTTTCCTTTTCAGGAAGAAAACCCGTTTTTGGGGTGGCGTGGCATCCGCATGACGCTGGACCATCCGGAGATCTTTTTGGTACAAGTCAGGGCCATGATCAAAGCCAGTATCGGCTTGCACAATCTGCAAATTATGTTGCCCATGATCACTTCAATTGAAGAGGTAAAAGAAGCCAAGCGACTCATTAGGCAAGCTTTTTATGAGGTGCGTGAAGAGGCAAATCGCGAAGGACTAGAGATTAGAAAACCCAAGATTGGGGTAATGCTGGAAGTACCTTCGGTGCTCTGGCAACTTCAAGAGTTAGCCGAGCTGGTGGACTTTTTCTCCGTAGGCAGTAATGACTTAACCCAATACCTTTTAGCGGTGGACCGCAACAACCCCAGAGTCTCAGACCTGTATCAAAGTTATCATCCTGCGGTGTTGAGAGCACTTTATCAAATTGCACAAGTGGCCAATCAACACGACATTCCTGTTACCGTTTGTGGCGAATTAGCTGCTGAACCCGCCGGTGTCATGTTGCTGCTGGCAATGGGGTATAGCAAATTAAGTATCAATGGCCATGCCATCGCACGAGTGAAGTGGGTTATTCGGCGTCAAACTGAGGCCAAAATGCAGGACGTATTGCAAAAGGCATTAGCTCTGATGGAAGCGTCTGAAATCCGTGATTTCCTTAACATGGAGTTAGAATATCTGGGGCTGGGGGGCCTCGTCAGAGCGGGTAAATAATGATTCATCATGCTGTCTTACAAATAGGCTAGCATCCTGCTAACATGCCGCCTGCAAATATGAATTCCTAAGCGATAGAACTTATGTCCGACAATTTTATTACTTTCCCCGCGATTGACCCTGTTATTTTCAGTATTGGGCCCGTCAGCCTCAGATGGTATGGCATGATGTACCTGATTGGTTTTGTCGCCGCTTTCATGCTGGCCAATCGACGCTTACATCGCACTCCCTGGAGTAAGGATGAATTGAGTGACATGCTATTTTATGGCTTCCTTGGGGTTATTGTGGGAGGCCGTATTGGTTATGTGTTGTTTTATCAGTTTGACCTGTTTCTGTCGGACCCGTTATATCTGTTTAAGATCTGGACTGGTGGTATGTCATTCCACGGGGGATTGTTAGGCGTTATTGCTGCGTTGTATTGGTTTGCCAGGAAAAAGCAAACCAGTTTGTTCTATGTTGGCGATTTTGTCGCTCCCCTTGTCCCTATTGGTTTAGGTGCCGGCCGGATTGGTAATTTTATCAATGCCGAGTTGTGGGGGCGTACCACTGATGTACCTTGGGGGGTGGTTTTCCCCAATGCCGGCGCGCTGCCACGTCATCCGTCACAGCTGTATGAGTTCTTTCTGGAAGGCTTAGTGCTGTTCTTAATTTTGTGGTTCTACTCTAAAAAAGAACGTCCGGTTGGAGCCGTTGGAGGTTTGTTTTTAGTGGGCTATGGCGCGTTTCGCTTTATCGTAGAGTATTTCCGTGAACCGGATGCCCACCTCGGGTTGTACGGTGGTCTTATTTCTCAAGGACAAGTCCTGTCGCTACCCATGGTGATTATCGGGGCCATTATAATGTTGCGAGCCTACAAAAAGGCCGCTGCACAGCCAGTAAAATAATCACAGGTTGAGCGTTTTGAAATTCAGAGCCGCGACCGCAGATGATATTCCTGAATTGCTGGAGTTAGAGCAGGCAGTCGTAGAGGCTGAGCGCCCCTTCAATGGCCAGATAAAACCGGGGCGTCCAAAATACTACGACCTGGCTGCGCTCATTGAGCAAGCGCAAAGCTATTTGCTGGTGGCTGAAATCAATAATGAGATTGCGGCTACAGGTTACGTTAAACTGCGTGACTCAAAGCCATCTTTAAACCATGCCCGGGATGGCTATCTGGGGTTTATGTACGTAGCACCAGATTATCGCGGGCAAGGTCTGAATCAAAAAGTCATTAGCCATCTTATAGATTGGGCCAAAGAGCAAGGTGTTCATGATTTTTATTTAGATGTGTATACCCAGAATCAGGCAGCTATCAAGGCTTATGCAAAACTGGGCTTCGAGCCATCATTACTGGAAATGAAATTGCAGGTGCGTTGAATCACCTGTACATCCAATCACCTGTACATCCAATCACCTGTACATTTGCACAAATTGCGCCGAAGTAAAAACTACGCCGAGGTAAAAATTACACCGAAAACGGATATTGAATGGCCGGGTGGTATTGATAGCCCTCTAATTCAAAATCATCCATGGTGACCCAGGTTTCGATATCCTGTAGTGTTTTAATGTCTGGATTGATCTTTAAGGTTGGCGAAGGGAAGGGTTCGCGTTGCAACTGTATATCTCGCATTGGTGCTAATTGGTCTTCGTAAATGTGGCAATTCACTAGTTTGTGATAAGCCTTACCCGATTTTAGTCCGGTAATTTGTGCCATTAGTGCCAACAAGACATAGACTTGCACCATATTGAAGTTTAGCCCCAGCGGTACGTCGCAAGAGCGTTGTGTACTGTTGAGGTACAGAGTATCTCCTAATATTGAGAAGTGATGGCTGTACATGCAAGGTCTTAAACAGCCCAGATGAAATGCGCCCGGATGATAAAAGGTCAGGATTTCGCCGCGATTGTCCTTACCTTGGGAAAGATCATCGACAATCTGTTTTAACAAATCCACCGAGCCACCATCGGGTTTTGGAAAATTTCTGGCCACTTTACCGTAAATGAAACCACAATCGTCTTCTCCCTTGCGATGAGGGTTATTGAGCCATGCCTCATTCTGATTGGCATTGGCATCCCAGGTTTTAGTGCCTATGGAGCGAAAGTCTGCGGCATTATCGTAACCGCGTAAGTATCCGATAATTTCGGCAATCGCCGCTTTCCAGAAACTTTTTCGCGTGGTAACTAGCGGAAACTCACCAGCCCCAACGTCATAGCTGAGATCATGGTTGATCACGGTCAGGCATCGTTTACCGGTTCGTTCGTTGTTAACCCAAACACCTTCATCAACAATGCGCTGACATAATTTAAGATACTGATCCATAAGTTACTCTGCTGTGTGGTTTGTGCTATTTTAACAGTCCCGGTCAAAATCCCAATCCTGTAAACTGATAATTTTTTGAAGTTCATCGAGATAATACCAAGTAATCACTCATTTAATGAACTAACTGGTTGAATAGTGTGCAAATATGTAAAGTTTATTGTGCTAGTTAGACTTAAGTTTATATTGAGATATTGCTCAGCCTTCACTATGCTGGGATATATTGCGTGCGCATTTCCTACACGAGTGTCAGTAACAGCAAATTGCGGCACAGGAAGAGCGAAAAATTTATAGAACAATCATTTTTGCATTAAAAATGTAATTTGCAGCACGAATTGAATATCAAGGTAATTTAATTAAACAATGACGACACCCATTTTAATTTGTGACGACTCAGGTTTTGCCAGAAAACAAATGGCACGCTCCATTCCGGAGCAATGGGATGTCAGTATCAGTTATGCCAGTAACGGTCAGGAAGCGCTCGATGCGATTCAGGCTGGCCATGTGGAGCTGATGTTTTTAGATCTCAACATGCCGGTGCTTGATGGTTATCAAACCATGCTGCGCATTCAACAGCAGCAGCTATCGGTGAAGGTCATTGTGGTTTCCGGAGACGTGCAACCTGAAGCACGCAAAAGAATGATGGCGATGGGGGCGTTAGAGTTCATTCGCAAGCCCATTGATAACGTCAAGTTGTATGAAATTTTATCCGGTTGTGGGATTTATTCCGGCAATGCTTCACCCTCCAAGCCAGAAACAATCACTACTCCGGAAAATGCCATTGATAAGCTGGATGCCTATCGAGAAATGGCTAATGTGGCAATGGGGCAGGCAGGCGAAAAGCTGGCGCAACTATTGGATGTGTTTATTGAATTACCCATTCCCAATGTCAATATCATTGAATCAACCGAATTACATATGGCCATCGCGGAAATTCAACAAAGTGATTCAATCTCTGCCATTTCACAAGGTTTTATTTCGGCAGGGATAAATGGTGAGGCGTTACTTTTATTCAATGATTCCAATTTTGCCAACATGGTGCGTCTGCTGAAATATGACCAAGCGAAAATCACTGAGCAAATAGAGCTGGAAGCTCTGATGGATATTTCAAATATTCTCATCGGGGCTTGCTTACATGCCTTATCAGAACAGCTACACGTAAAGTTTGGTCAGAATCATCCCATGATATTGGGACGGCATTGTGATCTGGAAGGTTTGTTGCACGATAGCGTCAGCCGCTGGAACAAGGTGGTGGCCATTGAGATCGCTTATTCGATTGAAAATCAGGATATTCATTTTGATTTGATGTTGCTATTTCCAGACAAAGCGATGGAAATTATTTTTAAGAAACTGGTTAATTTGGTGGAGTTATAAGTCATGTCTAACGTAATGGCAGAATTAGAAGATCTGCATTTGAAGCACGACTTATTGGGTTCCATTGAAGTGGGTATCGCTGTTGTGGATAGAGATTTCAATATTGAGATTTGGAATCAATTTATGGAAAGCCACAGCGGTATGTCTCCGGCGCGAGTTCGCGGTAAGCCCTTATTCGAAATGTTCCCCGAGATTGATGCTGAATGGTTCCGGCGCAAAACCGATCCGGTATTTAAGCTTAAAAGTCCTGCATTCATTATTTGGGAGCAGCGCCCTCATCTGTTTAAATTTGAAGCATACCGTCCCATTACTTCAGCTACCGAGTTGATGTATCAAAACATCACCATTTTTCCGTTGACCTCTCTCAATGGCGAAGTGAATCAAATTTGTATTGTGGTGTACGACGTTACGGATGAAGCAATCAGTAAGCAGCGTTTTGAAGCCGCCAATAAACAACTGGAAAAGATAAGCCGTATTGATGGCTTAACCGGGCTTTTCAATCGACGCTATTGGGAAGAGATGTGCGACGCGGAGTTTAAACGCGCAATGCGCACCGGACGCCTGGCTACCATGATGATTCTGGATATCGACCACTTTAAAAAGGTTAATGATACTTATGGTCACCCGGCTGGTGATAAAACCATTAAGATGCTGGCTAAAATCATTGCTAAAGCCATTCGCGAAACCGATATTGCCGGGCGTTACGGTGGTGAGGAATTTACTATCATCTTGCCTGATACTGAGGTCGCCAGCGCAAAAATTGTCGCAGAGCGTATCCGTAAACTAGCCGAGCACCTGCCGGTGGATTATGAAGGTCAAACTATCGAATTTACCGTGAGTATTGGCTTGGCTGAATTTCACAGTTCATTTGGTGAATACATGGCGTGGATTGAAAAAGCCGACCAGGGGTTATACGAAGCCAAAGAGTCTGGGCGAAACCGGGTTATAATTAGTCAATAAGGCACTCTGGGTAGCCCTTGGCATAGTCCCATTGATGCTTGCTTAAAAGTTACCATCAGGCAGAACTTGTCTGCCTGCCTTCCAATTGGTGGATCTTATCTCGAATACTCCATAAAAACAGTAAACTGGGTAGTACCATTACTGCGGTGAGGATAAAGAATAGCGCCCAGTTGCCATCCATAGTGTCCACAATAAAACCACTTGATGAGGCCAGGAATGTCCTGCCAAGCACGCCCAGTGAGGCCATAAGCGCATATTGCGTTGCGGAAAAGGTTTGATTACACATAAGCGAAATAAAGGCCACCATGGCGACAGAGGACCAGGCTGAGGTAAACCCATCCACGAATATTGCCGCCACAAACAGGGTTTTATCGGGCCCTACGACGGCAATCAGAGAGAACATTAAGTTACTGGCTGCCATAGTAATTCCGCTGATCATAAGTCCCCGGTAGATGCCGTAGCGAATATTCACTAAACCACCCAATACGGCAAAAAATATTGTCACCCACCAATTGAGTAGTTTGGAGTAAGTACCAATATCGGTATTGCTGAAGCCAATCTCTTTATAAAATACCACCGACATTCTACCCAAGAAGGCTTCGCCCATTTTGAATAGAAAAATAAATGCCAGGATGGAAAGGGCAAAGCGAAAGCCATTGCGAGCAAAAAATTCACGGAAGGGTTCCACAATGGTGACTAAAATCCAGACACCGAGTTTTTGCAGGCTTTGTAGTTGTTTGCCTTGTAGTTGCTTTTCGTAAAAGGCAACGGCTTGTTGCTGTGCCACACTGCGATTGATTTGCGGCTCTTTAGCCCATAATACAGCCAAAGAGAGTAACGCCATAATTGCCGCCAAGACGAAATAAATCTCCGACCAACTCCATCCCGGCCAATCAGAGATGAAAAATGGAATAGCGCCGAGACCGCCATAGCCGGTCCACCAACCAGCAGTGGCCATAGCGGAAGCTGCAGACAGTTTGTCTTTTTCACTTTGGCCGATAATATCGATGCGATAGGCATCAATGGCGATGTCTTGAGTGGCAGAACAAATGGCAATGATAAGACCTGCCAGGGCCATAAAATACAATTGGGTATTGGCGTCCAGCTGCCCCATAAAGCAACACGCGATGGCAATCAGGGCTTGCATACTTATAATCCAGCCGCGCCGCAGTCCCAAAAAAGGCAGTCGTATTCTGTCCATCAGAGGGGACCACAAAAAATTGATGGAATAGGCAACAAAAATAACACTGAATAAACCAATTGAGGTGCGGGAAAGGCCTTCTTCTTTTAACCAAGCTGTCATTGCTGAGCTGATCATGACCCAGGGATAACCACTGGCGATACCAAACAGAAAAACCGTTAGAATACGTCTGTCGTAATAGGCTTTGAATTGTTCTGCGAACTTGGGCAAGGTGCTATTTCTTATTGTTGTTTTTGGCTATTGGATCACGCATTGCCGATTGAATCAATGGCAGATGAATAAAAAGGTGTTAACAGTGGTTAATCAAGGCCTTTAAGTGGACGTCCTTTATTAAGGTCTGACACCGACGCAATCAAGCGGAAAGTGTCCGGCTCCTTCCAGATAATCAACACAGACTTTTAATTCGGAGTGAAGGTAAGGATCATCAAGTAATTTATCTTCCGCCCAAAAATGTAATTGATGCAGAAGGTGCCAGAATACCCGCTCTCTTTGACTACTCGGCTCATGACTGGCAGCTTCGATTTGGGTCCATTCTTCCATGGTATCCCAAAAGTAAAGATCAACTTCAGAGTAAGGAATGCGACGCTCCCAAAATGCCCTCACGTAATACGCCAGTTGTGGGGCTTTGGCATTGATGAAGTTGTCTACACTGGTGGTCACTGCTTAAGTACATCTCTTTTAAATTCCACCTGAGTATAGCTGAACTTAAAAATTTTGCCTGAACGGTGCCTGACCACCAGGTTATGTTCTTGAAAAAACGTTTTATTTATTTTTATGAGGGCTGGTTTCCACATTAATAAAGTGGCGCTTTCGCTTACCAACCCATATAGGTTAACCAGCCATGGATCTCTCGAGCTAACAGAGGGTATTGTTGCCGATCTACTCGTGGACCTATTAACTCTCGCTGACGATAGTGTAGCTTCAATGACTTTATGGCTTCTACTTTTCTGTCCTTGGCCGTGGACAGTGTCCACTCGCTGTCAAACTGGTTGTAAATATCCAGCACCGGGACAGGGGTACGTGCCAATAACTCCGGAACTAAAATATTGAGATCGTGCTGTGGCCAGTTGATGCCCATGGTAACAATCGCGTCGGGTTCGTACAGTTCACCATCGCCATACAATTTCGCCAGCCAGGCAGCCGAGGTGCCTTGAGCGATAATCAATGCGAAACCCGGATAATTCATGCGTTCTTGCTCTACCGCGTTCATTAATAACAAGAAATCCTGCTCTTGCTGTTTAAAGCTCGCTTCACTGATTATCTGTGTCGTTGAATAAGAGGGGATCATTTGATTCGGTGGTGGCAAATCATTGGGATCGCTGCTTGGGTCTGCTGCCGTTGTATCGGTAGGCTCATCAGGAGATTGAGAGGTGCTGTTCTCAGACTCGGTTTCTTCCGGAACCTCAAAATCCAGCGTGGGGGCCGTAACCAGAATGGTGGTCCAACCAAAATCATTTAGATAGGGGGCAAGAGCTGCCAGACCCAAGTGGCTCGCCCCGTTTTTACCGGTTTCACCCACTAAAATGGCGGCGCCTTTAGATATTGCCTGATTAGACTCTCTGATAACGACGACCGTCTCTTGTTCACCCATCATCAAGGTGCGGTATTGCTCAGGGCGCAGGCTTCTTTGCATATCATGCTTCAAGGCATCCAGATCATCGATACGATGCTGGGCTGTAGCCGGTATGGCAAGGCTCATGAAACAGATCCAGGTTGTCAGGACGGTAATAAGGCGCACGTAATTTTGGTTAGTTTGTGTATTGCTTTGATAAGGTTATCCGCAAAATACTCAAAGACTTAACTTTTTATGTCGTCGGCAAACGGATGCGGCGAGTTAAATTGTAACATTTCACCATTCACCGGATGCTCAATACCTAATTCAGCTGCATGTAACTGCAGGCGAGGTGCCATGCTTAAGGCTTCCTGATGAGCATACAGTCTATCTCCCAAGATTGGATGGCCCAGACTCAACATGTGTACGCGTAATTGATGAGAGCGTCCTGTGACGGGAGTTAATTCTACCAGGCTCCAGTTTTCGGCAGTGTGCACAACCTGATAGTGAGTCAGCGCTTTTTTACCATTTTCGGCATCCACTTTTTGTTTCGGTCGATTGGGCCAGTCACAAATAAGTGGCAGGTCAACACTACCTTGTTCCTGCTCAGGGTTGCCGTACACGCGAGCGAAGTAGCGTTTCTTTGTCAGCCTTTTTTCAAACTGTAAACCAATGTGTTTGTGGGCGGCTTTGTTTAGCGCAAACAACATGATACCTGAGGTGGCCATATCCAACCGGTGCACTACAGTCGCGCTGGGAAATACTCGTTGCACCCGCAATTGCAGGCTATCTTTGTGCTCAGCTTGTTTGCCTGGCACCGAAAGTAGTCCGCTGGGCTTTTCCAATACCAGGATATCTTCATCCCGGTAGAGAAATTTAAGCCATGGACTGATGGGAGGATTGTAGTTAATTATCGCCAAAGTCGTTTCTTTTTAGGGATTGTTAACCACAACGCGAACTGCTTCCAAGCGCAACTGGGCATTGTTTGCAGCCTTTAGCAATCCTTCTAGCTGTTGCGTCAGTATCTGAATTTCTTCCTCTCGCACCGAGGGATTAACCGCTTGTAAGGCTTTCAGACGAGCAATGTCTGCGCTGAGCTTTCGCTCAATCTGACTGACTTTGTCTTGTTTAACTGCTTTTGCTTTTTCGCTACCAATTTTTTCCGCCATTGCCAGGGTTTTCTGGAACTGGGCTGTTAGAGCATTGATCAGCTGGCTTCCAATCTTACGTGGCACTTTATCCAGTAGCGGGAAGAAGGTGTCTTCTTCCTGGGCTTTAGCGCTCACGGAAAAACTGATGGGGGTGTCAGGGAAGTACTGATTCAACTGCAGACGTTTATCACCTTTTGCCGATAAAACATAAAGGCATTCCAGCCAATAATATCCGGCTGGTAAGGCTTTATTGGCGGTAAACGCCATAGAAGACTTGCCGTGTACATCTGCCAATAACATGTCAATTGCGTTGTGCACTAATGGGTGATCCCAACTGATAAAGTGCACGTGTTCCAGATGTGTTGCGGTGTCGCGCTCATAGGTAATGGTCATGCCTTCATCCTGCAAACCCGGCAAGTGGCTCACCATAGACTCCGTCGGTGTCAACAGGTAACAATGATCGTCTTTTTCTTCCTGTAAAATACCCAAGGTATCAAACAGCTGAGTCATGAAGCGTTCAAGGGTAGGGGATTGATCCGAGTCTTCTAACTGCTCTACAAAAGCTTCAATTTTGCCAATACCCGAGGAGTTGAGCTCCAACAGTTTGTCACGCCCTTGTTCCAACTTTGCCAACAACTCTTGGCGAATTTGTTTAGTTTGGCCTAACAGCTGCTCCAATTGCTCACTTTGCTCAGGTTCAAACAAGCAGCTTTCTAATTGCTCACTTTGCTCATCGTAAACGGTAGCGCCGATTGGACAAGTGTGGCTGAAGGCATCAAGCCCCTCATCAAACCAGCGCAGCAACACATCCTGTCCGGAACTGCTAAATACCGGCACATGGATCTGAATATCGTGTTTTTGACCGATACGGTCGAGGCGACCGATACGCTGTTCCAGCAAGTCCGGGTTGAGGGGTAAGTCAAACAATACCAGGTGATGAGCGAACTGGAAGTTACGTCCTTCACTGCCTATTTCACTGGTGATCAACACCTGCGCGCCGTCTTCACTTTGGGCAAAGTAATTGGCGGCTTTATCACGCTCTACTATGCTCATGCCTTCGTGAAATACGGTGGCGCGCATGCCAGTTTTAACCCGCAGGGTTTCAGCTAGATCCAATGCCGTGATGGCGTTGGCACATATGGTCAGTACTTTTTCACCCTTCAAGCTTTGCAGAGTATCGAGGAACCAATTTACTCTGGTGTCGATATCTGTCCAGAGGTCAGTTCCGGCGTAATAAATCTCCGGCGTCAGGTGAGCATTAATTTTGGGGATATCACTGTTCTCAGCATATTCAACTGGCTCATCCAAACGCGCTGCGTTGAGATAACGTCCGGGGAAACCACTGATAGTTTTTCGGGAGTTTCTGAAAAGTACTCGGCCAGTGCCATGGCGATCTAATAAATCGGTAACCAACTGCTCACGCAAACTGTGATTGCTGTTGAGTTCGGCAAGGTCATGATTCAGGTCAGACAATTTCTCTTTTAACTGACTGTAGTGTGTTTCAGTTAGCATGGCCGAACCCAGCAATGCACTTACTGTCTCTGCCAATTGCGCGTATTCTTGCTCTTCTTTTAAGAAGGCGCTGTAATCGTGAAAGCGATTGGCATCCAACAATCTCAAACGCGCAAAATGACTTTCGTGGCCTAACTGATCTGGTGTGGCGGTAAGTAATAATACTCCCTTGGTTTTGCTGGCCAACTCATCAATAACTTGGTATTCCTGCGAAGGATTTCCGGGGGACCATTTCAGGTGGTGAGCCTCATCCACGATTAACAGGTCCCACTGAGATTCTGATGCTTGCTGAAAGTAACGGGTATTGTGGGTCAGGAAATTTAAGCTGCATAAAACAAGCTGTTCACTGTCGAAGGGATTTCCCTCCTCCTCAGCGAGAGACTCACAGCGCTCCTCGTCGAAAATGGCAAAACTCAAATTGAACTTGCGCAGCATTTCTACAAGCCATTGATTCACCAGTGAATCTGGTACCACAATCAACACTCTGTGGGCTCGTTCAGTGAGCAATTGCTGATGAATTATCATGGCGGCTTCGATGGTTTTACCTAAGCCTACTTCATCGGCCAACAATACGCGAGGGGCCATGCGTTGCCCCACCTCTTTGGCAATGTGTAACTGATGAGGGATCAAAGATACGCGTGCACCGAGGAAGCCCAAAAGCGGAGAGGTTAAATGGTTGTGGCGATGCACAATGGATTGCTTGCGCATATCAAACCATCTGGGGCCGTCATAGTGACCATTAAACAAACGATCTTGTGGTTCGGTTAAAACATAATCATGGGATAAAAAGGTTTCTTTTACCTTCACAGCTTCGCCGGTGTCCTGACGGGTGGCAACGTATTCAAGTGTCTCATTAGCTTCAATAACTTGATTGATTTTAAACTGCCAACCCTCATGATGAGTGGCGGTATCACCTTCGGCAAATCTGACTCGAGTTATCGGGGCATTCTTGCGCGCGTAATTGCGACTTTCACCAGATGCCGGAAAGAGTAATGAGATAGTTCTCTCGTCCATTGCCACTACGGTGCCCAGACCCAGTTCTACTTCTGCGTTGCTTAACCAACGTTGACCTAATGCGGGAAGATCTTGAATTGCCATTTGAATCTCTATCTCGTTTATCTGTTATAACTTTAGCAAAGCGGGCGCGGGATTCTACAGGAAGATAGTCTGCTGCTCCAATTATCATTTGTAGAAATTGTTTATTCTTTGAGCGTCATAATAACTTCATGGTTTTTTATTGTTAAAAACAGGTGAATGTCCCGTCAAAGTGATCTATTGTGGAGATGAATGGCATCGCCATTGTGAAGCCATTCACTGACCAGACTGACTGCAAACGGAAATGATAAAAAATGCAGTGAGTTAACCCCCATGGTTACATATACGGAGTGGCGAATGCCTGAAAAAACAACCTCTGCCTCCAAACTCTACGTTTTAGATACGAATATCCTGTTGCACGAACCCCTTGCTTTCCTCTCTTTTAAAGAACACGACGTGGTCATTCCAATGACAGTGTTAGAAGAGTTGGATTACATAAAAGACAGCAAAAAAGATGTGGCCCGAGATGCGCGGGTGAGTATTCGTGCGATGGAAGACATATTGCACGAAGCTACACCAGAAGACATGACTAAGGGCGTTTCTTTGGTCGGTTTGACTGCGGGGGACGCTGCACCAACTGGGAAAATGTCGATTTTTGCCGACCATCAATTACCCACTGGCGAAGAACGCTTTACCAGCAAAGAAAACGACAATCGTATTATCAATGCGGCGCTGTTTTTGCAAAAAGACATGCCTGATCGCGTCGTAGTATTGGTCACCAAAGACATCAATATGCGCTTAAAAGCGAAAGGTGCAGGTCTTGCTAAAGTAGAAGACTATCGCACCGATCAGTTAGTTAGCGATATCAAGTATCTCAGTCGAGGTTATCATCGCTTTGAAGGGGACTTTTGGGATAATGTGACCTCAGTGGAAAGTCGCACCGAAGGACGCGACACCATACACACTATCAGCCAAGAGGTACTACCAGAAGCCTATGTGAATGAGTTTTTGTTGGATGATACCGACCATTTTGCCGGGATTGTGGAATCGGTAAATGGTGAGACCATGGACGTGTTGGACATGGGCTATGAGCGCTTGATGGGCAAAAACGCCTGGGGCATCTCACCAAAAAATATTGGTCAGGCAATGGCCATGCACGCCTTGTTAGATCCTCATATTGATTTAGTGATATTAACCGGGCCGGCAGGCTCAGGTAAAACACTACTGGCACTGGCGGCGGCGCTAGAAATGGTGGTGGAAAAGAACATGTATGACAAGATCATCGTGACGCGAAGTACCCCGGAAATCGCTGAATCAATTGGTTTCTTACCCGGTACTGAAGAAGAAAAGATGACGCCATGGCTGGCGGCTATTACTGATAGTTTGGAAGTCTTGCACAAAAACGATGAAAACACCAAAGGCTCCATGAACTACATCATGGAAAAAGCCAATATCCAATTTAAATCGGTGAACTTTATGCGAGGACGCAGTATTCAAAATGCCATTGTAATACTGGATGAGTCGCAAAATTTAACGGCATCACAGTTGAAAACCATTATTACCCGATGTGGTGAGGGTACCAAACTGATTTGCGGTGGTAATCTTGCCCAGATTGATAGTAATTATCTTACCCCGGTAACATCTGGTTTAACATATCTGGTGGAAAAATTTAAAAATTTCTCAGGCAGTGCTACAGTGAATTTAGATGGCGTGGTGCGCAGTCGACTTGCTGAGTTTGCTGAAGAGCACCTTTAATACGTTGTAACTAGGGCACTTTTGTGACAGCAGATATACGCAAACCCACGGTTTTAATTGTGGATGACGATTTCATTAATAAGGAAATATTAGCGCACGGCTTGCAGAATGATTATCGCATTTTGCAGGCCAGCTCTGGTATCGAAGCGTTGGAATTGGCGGAAGCTGAAGTGCCTGATACCGTGCTTCTGGATATTGTAATGCCAGACATGGATGGTTATGAAGTCTGTCGTAAATTAAAAACCTCACGCCGTACTCAAAAAGTGCCGGTGATATTCTCTACCAGTAAATGCAGTGACGAAGATGAAGTCTTGGGCCTTACCATGGGCGCTTCAGACTACATTACCAAACCTTTTAATATGGCACTGGTGCGGGCTCGGGTTCGAAATCAAGTTTTGCTGAAGCAAAAAACTGATTTGCTAGAGCAATTAGCCAGCGTCGATGGTCTAACTGAAGTCCCAAATCGCCGTTCTTTCGACGAGATGTTCGAACAGGAGTGGCGGCGTGCGATGCGCAGTGAATATCCGGTGGCTCTTGCCATGATAGACATCGATTGTTTTAAACAGTTCAATGACAATTATGGACATACAGCCGGGGATGATTGTCTTGCAGCGGTGGCCAGGGTGCTTTCTGGTGTTGCCAACCGAGCAGGAGATTTTGTCGCTCGTTACGGTGGTGAAGAGTTTGCTTTTATCTTGCCCAATTGTGAGATTGGCCCCGCTGAAAACATGGCAGAAAAAGCTCGCGAAGCAGTAGAGGCATTGCAAATCAAGCACGGATTTTCAGTTGCTGGTGAAGTTGTTACAATCAGTATTGGAGTATCTAGTATGGTACCCGAACAAGATCAGTCCAGAAAAGAACTGATAGATAGCGCTGATGAGAGACTTTACCTGGCAAAACAATCGGGACGTAACATGGTATTCGCCGGATAATTATTTGGTTATCTTGCCTCAGTTTATCTGGCCCGGCAGTTTTTCCAGCCGAAACATATCGTTATTGATATATCTCGCCGTCTCGTCCGATACTTCTCCTACTTTCATTAAAGACGGGCCTGTTGGGTCCAGCAATAGATAGTCAATACCCCCGTCCGAGACTTTTTCCTCGCCATCAAAATGAGGCAAGTTTGCGCCCAGCAGTGCATGGTCAGGCAGGTACACCAGGGTCATGTGAAGATTTGGTAATAACGAGCGCAACAGAGCTGCAGTTAAAGCCGCTTTGCTATCGCAATCTCCTTTATTAGTTAGCAATACTTCGGATGGGGGAATATAACCTGCTCCATTAGAAGCCATCCGATCTTCCAAAGGATTGTAGGGAATGCTCTGCACCCAACTTAGAATCATATTAACGTAGGCTCTGGATGTACTGTCTTCATCCATGAGTTCGTAAAGTGCTTGAGATGCAGGTAAAAGAGCGGTTACCGCCTCGTTAATAAAACGAATGTGATCGGGTTTAACGCCTACCTGGCCATACGGACTTTCATAGCGACTGTAGTAGTTCATCTCCAGGTAGCGATCGAATGCCGCCTCTCTTTCTAAAGTGAGTTCGCCCATCCACTTATCTATCATCTGTTGCGAACGACTTTTTATTTTAATTTGCAACTCATCTCCGCGGGGAATAAATCGCACCCGAGCTTCTTTAGGATTAATGGTTTGCGCTTTGCGCTGCAGTTCCATAAATACATAGCGCTGCGCTATTTCAGGACGAAACACCTTGTTTTGTTTATTTTGCGTGGCGATAGCGCTTTTATTGAGCTTGAACGCAAGGGAGCGATGGGTGCCAAAAAAATCTTGCCAGCGATAGCGAAGCTCTATGCTGTCGTTATTGTCTTCTTTGTGGAAATAGGTTTGGGCAGCATAGCTGGGCACACAAATAATTACCATCAGCGCCAGAACGCTGCCGGATACAAATTGTTTGTAAGTACCTGCTATACCTTTTGGCAATTAATATACCTCGTGGAACCTGTATTCATTATAGTATATCGGTTCCACGCTGGGTAACTAAAGCTGCAGAACATGAAAAATTATGAAGCGACTGCTGCTTGTACGGGTATTCTAGTAGAGAAAGTTTAAAGTACTCTGAATCGCTGCCTTCCAACCAGACAGTAGTTTGTTGCGAGTGGCTTCTGCCAGTTCTGGATTGAATTTACGTTCAATGGCATGCTTTTGTGCCAGATCATCCATTGATTCGTATATCCCGGCTTTTAATCCCGCCAGATACGCCGCGCCTAATGCGGTTGTTTCCATGATCTCTGGACGTGCTACCTCGATATTCAGTACATCGCTAATGAACTGGCACACCCAGTTATTCGCCACCATGCCTCCGTCGACATTGATAGAGGTGGCGGTGACGCCATCTTGAGACATAGCTTCCAGTAGATCAAAGGTTTGGTAAGCGACCGACTCCAGTGCGGCTCTGGCAAAGTGATCTGGCGATGTTGCTCTGGTCATTCCGAAAATAGAGGCGCGTGCAAGTGGGTCCCAATAGGGAGCGCCAAGTCCAGCAAAGGCGGGCACCATGTAGACGCCATGCTCGTAATTTAAGTTTTGTGCCATGGTCTCAGTTTCTCTGGCGTCTTCGATAACACCAATCCCATCTCGAAGCCATTGCACTGCTGCTCCTGCGATAAAAATGGAACCTTCAAGGGCATAGCTCACTTTGCCATTGATTTGATAGGCAATAGTGGATAACAGATTGTTTTTAGAAGTGAGTACCTTATCTCCCGTATTCAATAGTACGAAACATCCGGTGCCATAAGTACTCTTGATCGAACCCTCTTGGAAACAGCATTGCCCAACCGTTGCTGCTTGTTGATCACCGGCAACCCCATTAATGGGTATTGCTTCACCAAATAAAGCAGAATCCGTGATGCCAAAATCATCGGCACATTCTTTTACCTCAGGTAGTAGGGTATCGGGCACATTAAACAGAGCTAGTAATTCATCATCCCAGCACAATGAATTAATATTGAAAAGATTGGTACGACTGGCATTAGTAACATCAGTCAGGTGTTCTTTGCCGCCGGTGAGACGCCAGATCAAAAAGCTGTCAATTGTGCCGAAAGCAAGTTCACCGTCATTGGCGCGCTGTCTGGCACCTTCCACATTATCTAGTACCCAGGCAACTTTTGTAGCGGAGAAGTAAGGGTCTAATAATAGCCCTGATTTTGACTGCACCAACTCAAGGGTTGCATCGGTGCGCAACTTATCGCAAACGGCCGCGGTGCGACGGTCCTGCCAGACAATGGCATTATAAATTGCTTTACCCGTTTTTTTATCCCAAACCAGCGTTGTTTCTCTTTGATTGGTAATGCCAATGGTAACGACGCGGGCGCCAAGGGTTTTTCCTTCACTTAAGGCTTCTCTGCATACTTTCAGTGTACCAGACCAGATTTCCTCTGGGTCGTGTTCCACCCATCCATCGTCTGGATAATGCTGAGTAAATTCTTGCTGGGCACTACAGATGATTTTTCCGGTTTCGCTAAAAACGATGGCACGAGTTGACGTAGTTCCCTGGTCAATAGCTAGTATACAATTCTCAAAACTCATTGTTAGTCTCACTTGCCTTGTTGTCTTATGTTGCTGCAGGTACTGATGTTCTTCATTCGGTCACAACAATCTTATGTCTAATATAAGAGTAGGTTACTTTATTTTCTATACCCACTCAATCTTTCAAGCGCCTCTCAAAGATAGCGCCATTCACAGGATCTCGCCTGCGCAATCGGAGCAAAAAATAATCAATCGAGAAAAACACCGTAATTTCAATCACTTCAGTGGATCCACAATTTACCACCCAGATTAAGTGGGGAAAATAAGCTGAAATTAACTTGACAGGGGCATAGTGTGGTTCCTAAACTGTCAATTGTGGGTAAAAGTGGCATAAAGTGGATTTTTTGGTGTCTACCGTGCCTTTTCTAAAAACAATAAAAACATTTGGGCTAGGGGAATGTTCCGCGGCGCTAACGCAATCAATCTGGACACTAAAGGCCGGGTGACGATACCTACAAGGTATCGTCAGTCGCTTCTGGATGATTGTCAGGGACAACTGGTTTGTACAATAGACACTCAACAACCCTGCTTGCTGCTTTACCCACTTTCCGAATGGGAAGAAATCGAGTTGAAACTCAGCCGTCTATCCAGCATGAATCCTCATGAACGTCGCCTGCAACGTCTGTTGCTCGGTTACGCCAATGAGGGAGAAATGGATAAGAATGGACGGTTCCTGCTCTCTGCTCCCCTTCGTCAACACGCCGACCTCTCCAAAGAAATCATGTTGGTGGGGCAACTCAACAAGTTCGAAATCTGGAATACCCAAACTTGGGAACAACAAATTCAAACCGATATTGCCACTGAGCAAGACGCGGACTTCGATCTTACCGAACGTTTACAGGACTTCTCACTATAATGGCCAGCACTTTTACCCACACATCTGTGCTGCTGCATGAATCTATTTCTGCATTGGCCATTAAACCTGATGGGATCTATGTAGATGCCACGTTTGGTCGAGGTGGCCACTCCAGACTGATTCTTGAAAGCTTGGGGGAGCAAGGCAAGCTTATTGCTTTCGATCGAGACCCCAGTGCCATCGAAGCGTCTAAAGCGTTTGCTGATGACAAACGCTTTCAGATAGTTCACTCCGCGTTTTCCGAAATGGACATCGCTCTGGCTGATATGGCGTTGTCGGGCAAGATCGATGGTGTGCTAATGGATCTTGGAGTCTCTTCACCGCAGCTTGATGACGCTGGTCGAGGCTTCAGTTTCATGAAGGATGGCCCTCTGGATATGCGTATGGATACCAGTAAAGGCGTCAGTGCCAGCGAATGGTTAAACACTGCCGATGAAGCTGATATTGCCGCGGTTATCAAGGAGTTTGGTGAGGAAAAATTTGGCAAACGAATCGCTCATGCCATCGTTAACACGCGCAAAACAATACCACTAAGTTCTACCTTGCAACTGGCAAAATTGATCGACGAGGCGGTACCTGTTAAGGACAAATTCAAGCATCCAGCCACCCGAGCATTCCAGGGCATACGTATTTTTATTAATGATGAGCTGGGTGAGATTGAACGAGGGCTGGCGGCTGCTCTAAAGATTCTGGCAACCGATGGGCGTCTTGCCGTAATTAGTTTTCATTCTCTGGAAGACCGTTACGTCAAGCGTTTTATGCGGGACTTGAGTCGTGGTATGCAAGTCCCTGCAGGGCTGCCAATCAGAGAAGAAGAAATAAACGCCAGCAAAAAACTGCGCTTGATAGGTAAAGCTATCAAGCCCGATGAAAGCGAAATTCAACGCAATGTCCGGGCCCGGAGCTCGGTGTTGAGAGTGGCGGAGAAGTTATGACGAACAACTTCAATCTGGTCACAATTATTCTCACAGACATCACTCGTAACTTGTTGCGAGTGTTGTTGTTTACGGCTGTGCTTATTAGTGCGCTAGCCGTAATCTTGAGTGCTCATCACAATCGTCAGCTGTTAATTGAAAAAGAGAAAGCACTGCAAGAACGTGACCGCCTGGACGTTGAATGGCGCAACTTGATTTTGGAGCAAGGGGCATTAACCGAACACAACCGCATTGAATCTTTGGTGATGGACCAGTTGGATATGTATCGTCCCGGTCCGGAAGAAGAAGTGGTGGTGAGGGTGAAATGACCGGTTCAGCAAAAAGGAACAAAAAGGTAGCTAAGCCCACCACCGTGCAGTGGCGCTTCATCACTGTTTTGACTTTGGTGTGTTTGGTGTTCGTAGGACTCGCTGTCAGAGCGGCTTACATTCAGGTAATCGACCCCGATATGCTGGTCAAAAAAGGTGATAGTCGCACCGAGCGCGTTCGCCAAACTCGGGTTCACAGAGGGTTGATTCTGGATCGCAATGGCGAAGAACTGGCGGTAAGTGTTCCGGTTCGCGCTATTTGGGCCGATCCCAAAACAATTCATGAAAACAATGGCTTAAGTAGTCAAAAACGCTGGAACGCGCTGGCAGATGTGCTAGGCCAAGACGTGGATAAAATATTGAATCGCGTCAAAGATCCTAAGAAACGCTTTGTTTATATTCAGCGTCAGGTATCCCCTGCGATGGCTGATTACGTGGCTGAGTTGAAAATTCCCGGGGTTTATTTACGGGATGAGTCGCGTCGCTTTTATCCTGCGGGTGAAGTCTCGGCCCACCTGATTGGTTTTACCGATGTAGACGATAAAGGCCTTGAAGGGATAGAGCGTATCTACAACGAGGTGTTGAGCGGCACCCCGGACAGACGCGAGGTGAGTATTGATGCTAAAGGCCGCTCTGTTGAATTACACTCAGAACAGTCAGGGAAAAAACCCAAGAATATCCAGTTAACTATTGACCAGCGTATTCAGGCGTTGGCTTATAAAGAAGTTAAGCGCGCAGTCAGCCTGTTAGAGGCCACCTCTGGTTCCGCCGTTGTTGCAGACGTTCACACTGGAGAAATACTGGCACTGGTCAATAGTCCCTCTTTCAATCCCAACAATCGTCAAGGCGTACCAGCCCACCGCATTCGCAATCGCGCGGTTACCGACACCTTTGAGCCGGGGTCCTCTGTAAAACCGCTCGCTGTAGTAAGTGCCCTGGAATTTGGCAGTGTCGAGCTAGATACGCAAATCGATACTTCGCCGGGTTGGATGCGGGTCGGCGGTGCTTACGTGCGAGACCCGCGCAATTATGGCGTGATGGATTTAACCGAGATAGTCAAAAAGTCCAGTAACATGGGTACCTCAAAATTGGCGTTTTCAATCCCGCGCAGACAGTTTCTCGATATCTACTACGAAGTAGGGTTGATTGGTGACACCGGTAGTAACCTCTTGGGGGAAAGTGGCGGCATATTTCACGAGCGTTCGCGCTGGTCAGATCATGAGGTTGCTAGTTTGTCGTTCGGATATGGGATTGCAGTCACCACTCTGCAATTGGCCAGAATGTACGCCACATTAGCTAATGGCGGTATTCGCCGTCCTTTGAGTATCATTAAATCACAACAAGTTCCTGATGGGGAGCGGGCATTATCCAGCCAAACAGCCAACGCGGTTGTAGAGATGATGGAGCAAGTGGTATCGGACTCCGGAACGGGCAAAAAAGCACAAGTTCCGGGTTATCGCGTGGCAGGCAAAACCGGTACTAGTAGAAAAGCAGTACCAGGCGGTTATGGTGAAGAATACGTGAATATCTTTGCAGGTTTGGCTCCTGTATCTGACCCGCAGGTGGCCGTGGTTATTTTAATTAATGAACCCGGAGGTGATTTATATCACTCTGGCGATACAGCTGCCCCGGTGTTTTCGCGCGTTATGTCGGGTGCGTTGCAAATGCTCAATGTCCCGCCAGATGATAAATCGGTATCCTCTTTGGCGGCAATCAGGGGGAAGCGCAATGACTCCTGATATGACTCTGTGTAATCTCAAACAGATGTTGCAGCCCTTTGGTATCGATGCTCCCGAATTGGCGCTCGACGATTTGGTATTGGATAGTCGCGAAGTGGCAATTCACAGAGGTTTCCTTGCGGTCGCCGGTCATAACCTGGATGGTAGAGATTTCATTCCACAAGCCGTAAGCTTGGGGGCCAAAGTGATCCTTGCTGAAACGGATGTGGAAGCTGAGCATGGTCAAATGTCTATGCGTGAGCATTCTCTTATTATTCAGTTTTATCGCTTAAATGAGCAGATTTCTGCACTCGCTGATGTGTTTTTTAAGCACCCCACTCATGCTTTGAATACGGTCGCTGTTACCGGAACCAATGGAAAAACGTCAACTACCCATTTTTTATGTCAACTGAGTGAATCAATGAAGCAAACCGCGTGGTTTGCTGGAACTTTGGGTTATGGAACGGTCAACAACTTACAAACTGCTAAAAACACCACACCTGATCCTGTGAGTATCCAGCGATTGGCCTCTCAGGCGGTTACTGCCAACGCGTCTGATTTGATGTTTGAAGCATCCAGCCATGCATTGGTCCAAGGCCGTATAAGAGCCGTGCAAACTCGCGTCGCTATTTTTACGAACTTATCGCGAGATCATTTGGATTATCATGGCACCATGGAGGCCTACGCAGAGGCGAAACGCAGGTTGATGAATCAACCGGGCCTGGAAACGATTGTCCTCAATCAAAGTGATGCCGAACACAGCAACTGGCTGCGTTTTAAGCCGAAACACCTGAAAGTGATTCTGGTTGGGATTTCAGAGCTGAGTTCCTGCCCACATCCATTTTGTTTTGCTGATGAAATAAAGCTTAATGCCTCGGGCACAAGCTTCAGATTACATAGCACTTGGGGTGAAGCCCGAATCAGCTTGCCAATGTACGGTGAATTTAACGTACTAAATGTGCTGAGTGCGATAGCCGCTCAAATTGCATTAGGTCGCGATTTTAATGTGGTAGTCAAAGCGGCAAAACAACTTGTGCCTGTAGCTGGTCGCGCAGAGTTTTTCAGAGCACCCGGTAAGCCCGACATAGTGGTCGATTATGCTCACACGCCAGATGCCTTGCACAAGATTTTGCGTTCCATGCGTGCCCATTGTAACGGCAAGCTCATCTGTGTTTTTGGTTGCGGTGGCGACAGAGATCAAGGCAAAAGACCGGAAATGGGCAGTATTGCCAGCCAGTATTCAGATTGGGTTGTGCTTACCAATGATAATGTGCGCAACGAAAACGCTCAGGACATCATAGCAGATATTTTGCGAGGCATTCCTCAGCAAGAAAAGGTTTACATCGAGACCGACCGGGAAGAAGCCATTCGCTGGGCGGTAAACCAAGGTGAAGCGGGGGATTTAATTGTATTGGCTGGAAAAGGCCATGAAACCTCGCAAATCATTGGCGATACGGTAACTGATTACGACGAAAGACAGTTTATTAAATCACTTTACAAGGTGGCATCATGATTGAAGTATCTTTGTCCTGGATTGCAGAAAAAGTTCAGGGGACATTGAATGGTCAGGATATCCAGGTGAACCAGGTGAGTACGGATACCCGCAGCATTGAGCCCGGTAGTCTGTTTATCGCCTTGATGGGGCCCAATTTTGATGCCCATGACTTTATCGCTCAAGCCGCAAGTGCTGGTGCTGCAGCGGTGCTGGTAAGCAAATCGGTTGATACCTTATTGCCGGTTATCTCGGTGGAAGATACGCGTATAGCGTTGGGGGCGCTCGGCGCAGCGGTACGAGATGAAGTGGCACCCAAAACCGTTGGCATCACAGGTAGCTCCGGTAAAACCACAGTCAAGGAGATGGTGGCTTCCATTCTCTCCTTAAAAGGTAATGTGCTTGCCACCAAAGGTAACTTTAATAACGAAATTGGTGTACCACTGACACTGTTGAGGTTAGAGAAACAGCACGAATATGCAGTGATCGAGATGGGGGCCAATCACCTTGGTGAGATAGATTATACCTGCTCCCTGGCAAAACCTGATGTCTCCACTATTGTGAATGCCTCTGCAGCTCACCTGGAAGGTTTTGGTTCGCTGTTTGGTGTTGCCAGGGCAAAAAGTGAAATTTTTAATGGTTTACAGCACGAAGGGTTGGCAATTTTAAATAAGGACAGTCAATTCTACGAATACTGGGCGGGAAAACTCAGTAATAACCGTACTGCGACCTTCTCGATGGATTGCAGTGATGCAGATTTTTATCCCGAAGACATTATCCTGGGCCTCGATGGCTGTGCCCAATTTGATTTGTGTACACCGCAAGGTAAGACCAGTGTTTGGTTAACTCTGCCGGGTATGCACAATGTTAATAATGCGCTAGTGGCAGCGGCTCTGGCGATGGAAGTTGGAGCAAACCTGGAACAAGTAAAAAATGGCCTGCAGCAGTTACAGCAGGTTTCTGGCCGTTTGAATGTCAAGCAACTCAGTCGCCAGGTTCGTGTACTGGATGATACCTACAACGCCAACGTCGCTTCAGTGAACGCCGCAATTGACGTGTTGAGTAGCTTCTCCGGACGCCGTATCGTGATTTTAGGTGACATGGGGGAATTGGGTGAAAAGGCGCGCTTTTACCACGAAAAAGTGGGTGAATATGCCCTCCATAATGGGGTAGATGACTTTTACTCCCTGGGGGTATTGAGTCAGAGTGCCAGTGATGTGTTTGGCGGTAAGGGACATCACTTTTCGGAGCTCGGACCTTTGATTGATGCAGTCACTGACGCCCTTGTTAATGAGCATCAAGATATTTCGATTTTGATAAAAGGCTCCAGAAGTGCTCGCATGGAAAATGTTGTGAAAGCACTGGAGGAATCTCCTGTGGGAAAGTTTGACCGCTCAAGGGAGCGAATAGCATGTTAATTTGGTTGGCCGAGTGGCTACAGCAATTTGATGCCGGGTTTAATGTATTTTCTTACTTAACCATGCGCGCAATTTTAAGTACCTTGACAGCACTGCTCATTGCTGTGTTGTTGGGACCCAGAGTGATTCGCTGGTTGCAGCAACTGCAAATAGGGCAAACCGTAAGAAGTGATGGCCCCCAATCACATTTGAGTAAGTCAGGCACACCTACAATGGGGGGCTTATTGATCCTGGCTGCCATTACCATCAGCGTCTTGTTATGGGCAGACTTGAGCAATCGCTATGTCTGGGTGACGCTGGCAATCATTGTTGGATACGGCATTATTGGGTTTGTAGACGATTATCGCAAAGTGGTACGCAAAGATCCCAAAGGCTTGATTGCTAAGTGGAAGTATTTCTGGCAATCGGTCATTGCCATTGTGGTGGCGTTTTATTTGTATGCCAATAGTCAAAGCCCGGCTGAAACCGCCTTGCTGGTTCCCTTTTTCAAAGAAGTGATGCCGCAGTTGGGCCTGTTCTTTGTGGTAATGGCTTACTTTGTCATCGTGGGCACCAGCAATGCCGTAAATCTTACGGATGGCCTTGATGGTTTGGCGATTGTACCCACCATTTTGGTGGCGGGTGCGCTGGCCATATTCGCTTATGTTACCGGCAACGTAAACTTTTCTGAATATTTGCAGCTCCCTTATATTCCCCTTACCAGTGAGTTAGTGGTGGTGTGCACAGCTATTGTGGGAGCGGGCTTGGGCTTTTTATGGTTTAACACTTATCCCGCGATGGTCTTTATGGGAGATGTTGGTTCGCTGGCGCTAGGCGGTGCTTTAGGCATTTTAGCCGTGTTAGTGCGTCAGGAGTTAGTATTGGTGATCATGGGCGGTGTTTTCGTCATGGAAACCCTGTCGGTGATATTGCAGGTGGGCTCCTACAAATTGCGTGGTCAACGCATATTCAGAATGGCACCGTTACATCATCATTACGAATTAAAGGGCTGGCCAGAGCCTCGTGTGATCGTGCGTTTTTGGATAATTTCGCTGATCCTGGTGCTTATCGGTTTAGCTACATTGAAACTCAGGTAGTATCAAATGTTAGTGTCGCAACTGAAAAACAAAAAAATCGCGATAGTGGGTATGGGCCTTACGGGTCAATCTTGCGCGCGTTTTCTGGTGCGACACGATATCGATGCAGTGGGATTTGACAGCCGTAGTTTGAATGAGGCTGACTTCGACATCCGTTGCCAGTTCGGTGCATTCCAGGAAAATCAGTTTATCGATTTTGATGTTATCTTATTAAGCCCCGGGATTTCACTGCTTACACCAGCCATCAGACGCGCTATTGAATGCGGTGTCGAGATTAGCAGTGATATTGCACTTTTTGCGGCCAACTTTTCTGGTGCAATCATTGGTGTAACCGGCTCTAATGGTAAATCAACGGTAGTTAGCATGTTAGAGGCGGTATTTCTCGAAGCACAGGTGCCTGTGGCTTTGGGGGGGAATATCGGTATACCGGCACTGGATATACTCGACCAAGACATTGCAATAGCGGTATTGGAGTTATCCAGTTTTCAACTGGAGACAGTAAGTAATTTGCCGTTGAAAGCCGCCGCTGTGCTCAATGTTTGTGAAGATCATATGGATCGCTATCCAGACTTTCAAAGCTATTGCGCTGCTAAGCAGTCAATCTTTGACAATGCTGAATTTAAACTGGCGAATATCGACGATAAGAATACCTGGCCGGTGAATGCCAAGGCCGATGCTTATATCCGTCGAGATAATCAGGCAAATGGCTTCGGGCTACAGTTTTCGCCGGCAGCGATTACCTTTGATGGTGAGCCGTTCATTTTCGCCAATGAGCTTAAGATTACAGGGATTCACAACCTACTCAATGCTCAGGCTACTTGTATCATCGCCAGTCAATTTGATGTCCCGCAAAGCGAAATAAGAAATGCGCTTTGCGGCTTCGAAGGACTAGCCCATCGTTGCCAGTTGATTGCTTATAAACAAGGTATTAGCTGGGTTAATGACTCTAAAGCAACCAATGTCGGAGCGACCATTGCCGCTATTGAAGGGCTGCGTCCTTTGGTGGATGGCGAACTTTGTTTAATTGCCGGTGGCGATGCTAAACAAGCGGATTTAAGTGTGCTGGCTAATCGAATTGAACGAGATGTAAATCGATTGATTACCTTAGGCAAAGATGGTCATATTTTAGCAGCAATGAAAGATAACAGTGTTGCGGTGCAGACCTTGCAAGAAGCCGTCAAAGTGGCCGCTAACGAAGGCAAGGGTGGTGATATGGTGTTGTTGTCACCGGCATGCGCAAGTTTAGATATGTTTGATAATTATCAGCATCGTGGCCAGGTGTTTGTCGATGCGGTGGAGGAGCTTCTCTAATGCAAGTACCCTCCAGCTATTTACCTGATTTATTTGCATGGCGACATGATCGCGGTGCTCCAGAGCGGCCCTACGATCTCGGCCTTTTAATGGCCTCGCTTATTCTGATGGCGATTGGTTTTGTGATGGTAACCTCTGCCTCAATGCCCGTTGCTGAACGATTGTTCGATAATCCCTTTCATTTCTCCATCAGGCATGCAATTTATCTCATCATTGCCAGTATGGCGGCGCTGGTCGCATTGATGATCCCCATGAGTTGGTGGCAAAAAACCAATGCCTATTTATTATTCTTTGCCATAGGTTTGCTCATCATGGTGTTATTGGTGGGACGAACAGTGAACGGTAGTACTCGATGGTTGGCCATCGGTCCCATCACAATACAGGCGGCAGAGCCGGCAAAACTATTTTTCTTCTGCTATTTAGCGGGGTACATGGTACGTCGTTACGGTGAGGTCACTGAAAATTTGAAGGGATTCATAAAACCGCTCATCGTATTCTTTGTTTTAGCACTGTTGTTACTTGCTCAGCCTGATTTGGGAACTGTTATCGTGATGTTTGCTACTACAGTGGGTTTGCTGTTTTTAGCGGGCGCAAAACTGTGGCAGTTTTTTGGTCTAGCCTTTACGGGTATTGCCGCGGTTGCCTCATTGATTCTGGTGGAAGAATATCGGATGCGCAGGGTAACAGCATTTTTAGATCCTTGGGCAGACCCCTTTGGAGCCGGTTACCAGCTCACTCAATCCTTAATGGCTTGGGGCCGGGGTAACCTGTCGGGGGAGGGGTTAGGGAATAGCCTGCAAAAACTGGAGTTTCTACCCGAAGCTCATACCGATTTTATTATGTCTATTGTTGCAGAAGAATTAGGTCTTCTTGGGGTACTGCTTATCCTCGGATTATTGCTTTTCATTGTTGTGAAGTCTTTAAAACTCGGCAGCAAAGCACTGCAAATGGAAAAACCCTACGAAGGCTTCATGGCTTATTCCATCGGTATCTGGATTAGTTTTCAAACGGCGGTAAATGTTGGCGCCAGCTCAGGTGTATTGCCTACCAAGGGATTAACTTTGCCACTGGTGAGTGCAGGGGGGTCTAGCCTTATTATTATGGCTGTCGCCATCGCTATCTTGTTACGCATTGATTTTGAGCTGAAGACTGGCAAGCTGCAGGCCATGAGCAAGGTTAAAACGGCTAAAAAAACGAAAAAAGTTGCCAGGACTAAAAGTCGACAGGAGCGCGTCAATGATGGCTAAGCGACTCCTTGTCATGGCTGGCGGTACAGGTGGACATGTCTTTCCGGGACTGGCCGTAGCCGAGCATTTAAAAGCTGCGGGATGGCAAGTGGAATGGCTGGGGACTGCCGACCGAATTGAAGCTCAACTTGTTCCTAAACACGGCTTCGACATTAATTTTGTCACTATCTCTGGTGTTCGCGGGAATGGATTACTACGTCTCATAAAAGCGCCATTTATGGTGTTGAATGCCGTATTTCAGTCAATTCGCATACTGCGTCGCTTTAGACCCAGCCTGGTGCTGGGCATGGGAGGTTATGCCAGTGGTCCGGGCGGGGCGGCGGCCTGGTTGTGTGGCATTCCGTTAGTGTTACACGAACAAAATGCCACACCTGGACTCACTAATAAAATACTGGCTCGCTTTGCCACAAAGGTGCTAACCGCATTTGATATTCCTCATTGGCAAACGGCTGGTGCTAAAAAGCATCAGGTGGGCAATCCTGTGCGCGCGGCGTTTGCTTCCGTGAGTGAGAAAAAATCCGTTGAAACTGAGCTGAAGATTCTAATTTGTGGCGGTAGTCTTGGGGCACGAGTATTGAACCAACAGGTTCCTGCAGCGTTAGCGCAACTCTCGACTCACGATTTCAGTGTCTGGCATCAAGCGGGTAAAGGCAATAGTGACAGCGTGTCCTGCGCATACCAGGCAGCAGGATTAAGTGAAAGTAACGTACGTATCAGTGATTTTATCGACGAAATGGTAGAGGCTTATGAGTGGGCTGATGTGGTGATCTGCCGAGCAGGAGCCTTGACTGTGTCTGAGGTTGCGTTGGCAGGGCGGTGCGCTATTTTCGTACCTTTACCTCATGCGGTGGATGACCATCAAACCAAAAATGCCCAATATCTTGTAGCAAATGAAGCGGCCTTACTATTGCCACAACCGCAATTGGAGCAGGGTGGTTTAGTCCCCTTGCTTGAACAACTAAATGCAAAGAGAGAAAGCATTGTCGAAATGTCACAAAAAGCCAGAGCGTGTGGTGAGCGAAAAGCGACTGAAAAGGTCGCCAATATTTGCGTCCAGGAGGCGAGTGCAAAACCATGAATAAGCAAGCAATCGCGACATTCGCTAACCCTATTATGGGGCGCATCCGAAGAATTCATTTTGTTGGGATCGGTGGCGTCGGTATGGCGGGTATTGCCGAAGTATTAATAAATGAAAACTACGAAGTATCGGGCTCTGACATCAACGTTAGTAATTTGACCCGCCATTTAACGAGCCTGGGGGCGAATGTTTTTCAAGGACATGCTGAATCGAACATTGCGGATGTAGATGTGGTGGTGGTTTCTAGTGCCATCGATCCGCAGAATCCGGAAATTAAAGCGGCTTTGGTCAGACGTATCCCAATTATTCGCCGTGCTGAAATGTTGGCGGAGTTAATGCGCTTTCGCCATGGCATCGCAATTTCTGGCACCCATGGTAAAACCACAACCACTAGTCTGACGGCGACTATCTTTGCCGAGGGCAAGCTGGACCCGACGTTTGTCATTGGCGGACGACTGAATAGTGCTGGTAGCAATGCTCGCTTGGGCAGCAGTCGGTATTTGATTGCCGAAGCTGATGAAAGTGATGCTTCGTTTTTACATCTTCAACCAATGGTTGCGGTTGTAACCAACATCGAGCCAGACCACATGGAAAATTATGGCGGTGACTTTGCCCGAATGCAGGACACTTACATAGAATTCCTACACAACTTGCCTTTTTACGGTTTGGCAGTGTTGTGTATCGATGACGAAACCATATGTAGTCTGTTGCCCAAAATAAGCCGTCAGTATACCACTTACGGTTTCCATGAAGATGCGGATGTTAGAGCCTGCGACGTACAGCTAGGAGTGAATCAGTGTCAGTTTGTGGTTAAACGCAGACAAGGCGCCGACTTACAAATTCAGCTCAATCTGGCGGGTAAACACAATATCCAAAATGCCCTCGCAGCCATAGCCGTTGCGACAGCCGAAGGAGTGAGCGATAAAGCGATTCAGGAGGCCCTGCAGCATTTTGAAGGCATCGGTCGCCGCTTTGAAATATTGGGTGACTATCAAACGCAACAAGGTGAGGTTATCCTGGTGGATGACTACGGACATCACCCTACTGAAGTTGCAGCAACTATTGAGGTGGCTCGCAACAATTGGCCGAACAAACGGCTGGTGATGGTATACCAACCTCATCGTTTTACCCGAACCCGCGATTTGTATGAAGATTTCGTCAGGGTGTTGTCTCAAGTAGATTTATTGTTGTTGCTGGACGTATATCCCGCGGGAGAAAAACCGATTGAAGGGGCTGACAGTCGCTCGTTGTGTCGTACTATTCGCAACCGTGGTGGCATCGACCCTATTCACATTGAGTCTTTAAGCGAAGTACCTAAGGTGTTAGCTAATGTCTTAAAAGACGGCGACGTGTTGATGACCCAAGGCGCCGGCAACGTCGGTGTTTTGGCCAAGAAACTGCAACAGACCCAGTTAGATACGGAAAAACTTTTAGAGTTGGTGGTTTAAAACGTGAGTAACAGAGCAATGGCAAAAATCGCAGTGTTGTTAGGAGGCGACTCCGCAGAGCGGGAGGTATCGTTGCGCTCTGGAGAAGCAGTGGCGAATGCCCTGGAAGAACATGGATTACAGGTGCTTCGAATTGATCCTGCTGAGCGTTCTATTGCTGAATTGATCTCAGAAAATATTGAGCGTGTGATTATTATGTTACATGGTCGTGGTGGTGAAGATGGTGCCATCCAGGGCGCTCTGCAGACTTTAGGCATTGCCTACAGCGGTAGTGGGGTGTTGGGGTCGGCCCTGGCGATGGATAAGATCCGCAGCAAGCGTATTTTTCAATCTGAAGGACTGCCAACGGCACCCTATTATGTGGCCACCGAAGCCTCTCTTGAAGCTTTCGATGCTCAGGCAGTCATGAGCCAGTTAAACAATGAGATTATGGTAAAACCTGCTCTGGAAGGCTCCAGTATAGGAATGTCCCGAGTAAAATCTGCCGAAGAGCTGCAAGCGGCAATTACTAAGGCATTGCAGTTTGATCGTGAAGTTTTGGTGGAGCAGTACGTAACTGGTAAAGAATATACAGTTTCTATCTTGGCGGATAAAGCTTTACCGTCGATCAGGATGGAAACCCCTCATAGTTTCTATGATTACGAAGCGAAGTACCATACCAACACCACCCAATATCACTGTCCTTCTGGTTTGACTGCTGAAGAAGAACAGCACTTAGCTGATATCGCTATACGCGCTTTTAAAGCTGTGGGAGCTTCGGGCTGGGGGCGTGTAGATGTCATGCGTGATCAACAGGGCAATTTTTTTATTTTGGAAGTAAATACAGTGCCCGGTATGACTGAAAAAAGTCTGGTGCCGATGGCGGCAAAGCAAGCTGGTATGAGTTTTACTGATTTGGTTTTGGCGATTGCAAAAACCTGCGAGTGTCGCCGTTGATATGGAGCAGCAAGATGCGCAAAAGTGGCGTTCAGCGGAGTTTGTCGCCGGTGTAACATTTTTGCTTATTGTCCTGGCATTATTCTTAATTTCTGGTCAATGGGTTGCGCAATGGCTGCAAGATGAGCAAAAAGTGCCCTTGCGACAAGTGTTAGTCTCGGGAGAGCTTAAACAATTGTCGGCGGAAGACATTAACCGGGCTGTCAGACAAGAGGGCGCGGTCAGTTTGTTTGCGATTGATGTGGATGAAACCCATCAAGCGATTGAGAGTTTACCTTGGGTGTATCAGGCATCGATAAGGAAGTCATGGCCGGATACCTTAAAAGTTTATGTGATTGAGCAGGTAGCTGTGGCCCGATGGAATGAGGACATGTTACTCAATCAATACGGTGGTATTTTTGATGCAGGTTGGCAGGGAAATACACTACCGGCGTTGTTTGGTCCTGGAGGCAGTGAACAGACGGTATTGCAGGGACTCAAAGCCATGCAAGGTTTATTAGATGGCAGCCAGTTAACTATTACTGAGTTGTCATTAAGTGAGCGCTACGCATGGCATTTAAAGCTGGAAAACGGCATACAGTTGCGTCTCGGACGCACCGAGTTTATTGACAGGTTGCAGCGGTTCATTGATGTCTATCCGTTGTTGCTGAAGAATGAAAAGGCAGTTGCCTATGTGGACCTTCGTTATGATACGGGGCTTGCGGTGGGATGGCGTGATAAAACGCCGTCTTGAATTAACAGGTTGTGACAGGAAATAGAAACATCGTGTCAAAAGTAACAGACAGAAATTTAGTGGTAGGTCTGGATATTGGAACCAGCAATATTAAAGCCGTTGTGGGTGAGCTGGTGGAGGACGGTTCAATCAGTATTGTCGGTGTTGGCTCCAACCCATCCAAGGGGATGGATAAGGGCGGCGTAAATGACCTTGACCTGGTTGTGCAGTCTGTAAAACGGGCCGTCAATGAATTGGAGTTGATGGCGGATTGTCAGGTTTCGTCGGTGTTAATGTCCATATCTGGTCGCCATGTAAAATGCCAAAATGAAAGTGGTATGGTGCCCATTAACAATCAGGAAGTAACACAAGATGACGTTGATAATGTGATCCACGCAGCTCGCTCAGTGCCCATTGCTGCAGAGCGCAAATTGCTGCACGTATTACCTCAGGATTACACCATTGATGTGCAAGAGGGCATCAAAAATCCGGTGGGTATGTCCGGTGTTCGTATGGAAGCTCGGGCGCATATCGTCACCTGTGCCGATGATATGGCAAAAAATTTAGTAAAATGTGTAGAAAGATGTGAACTTCGAGCGGATCAGATGATATTCTCTGCATTAGCCTCGAGTTATGCCGTACTCACTGAAGACGAGAAAGAACTCGGTGTGTGCGTTGTTGATATCGGTGGTGGAACTATCGATATGGTGATCTATTCTGACGGAGCGATCCGACACACGGCGGTTATTCCGGTGGCCGGAAATCAGATAACCAACGATATCGCTAAAATATTCCGCACACCTATCAGCCACGCTGAAGAAATCAAAGTTAACTATGCCTGCGCTTTGAAAGACATGGTTAGCATGGAAGAAACCATCGAAGTGCCGAGTGTTGGTGGACGAGCTGCTCGTACCATGTCGCGACATACGTTATCTGAAGTGGTTGAACCAAGATATCAGGAGTTATTCGAACTGATACATGAAGAGATCAAGTCCAGTGGATTTGAAGAACAGATTGCTGCCGGTATTGTTTTAACCGGTGGAACCGCAAAAATGGAAGGGGCGGTGGAATTTGCCGAGGAGTTGTTCCAAATGCCAGTAAGAGTAGGAACACCCTTGAATGTGAAAGGATTGGCGGAATACGTGGATGATGCCACCTATGCTACCGCTGTCGGTTTGTTACATTATGGTAGCGAACAAGTTGTTACCAAGAAAAACAATAAAAATAGTGCCAACGAAAGCATATGGGAACGTGTACAAAGTTGGTTTAAAGGGGAATTTTAACGACGAACCAAAATGCGCTAGGTTCGTTTTTAAGTGCAAGCTAAATCGGAGAGTAAAATATGTTTGAATTGATGGATAGCCACAACGAAGAAGCGGTCATCAAAGTCATAGGTGTCGGCGGCGGTGGTAATAACGCTGTTGAGCACATGGTGTCACAGTCTATTGAAGGCGTAGAGTTTATTGCCATCAATACTGATGCCCAGGTATTAAGAAATTCCAGCGCCAATTTGACCTTGCAAATTGGCTCTAATGTAACCAAAGGTCTTGGTGCCGGAGCGAATCCGGAAATGGGCCAAAAAGCGGCTGAAGAAGACCGCGAAACCATTAAGCAGGCGATTGAAGGCGCTGACATGGTATTTATTACTGCCGGTATGGGTGGTGGTACCGGAACGGGTGCCGCACCAGAAGTGGCCAAAATCGCCAAAGAAATGGGTATTTTGACTGTTGCCGTTGTAACCAAACCCTTCCCGTTTGAAGGCAAAAAGCGCAGCACTATTGCTGATGGTGGTATGGAAGAACTTGCTAAGCACGTCGACTCTTTAATCACCATCCCCAATGAAAAATTATTGAAAGTGATGGGGCGCGGTACCCCGCTGTTACAAGCTTTCAGTGCAGCCAACGATGTGTTACGCGGCGCAGTGCAGGGCATTGCAGAACTGATCACGCGTCCGGGTCTGATCAACGTCGACTTTGCAGACGTTAGAACGGTAATGTCAGAAATGGGCACGGCCATGATGGGTAGTGGTGTTGCTCGCGGTGAAGATCGCGCAGAAGAAGCCGCAGAAGCTGCTATTGCTTGTCCGTTATTGGAAGACATCGATTTGTCAGGTGCACGAGGCATTCTGGTTAATATTACTGCAGGCCCTGATTTTGCGATTGATGAGTTTGAAACGGTAGGTAATGCTGTTAAAGCATTTGCTTCTGAAAATGCCACAGTTGTTGTGGGTACAGTTATTGATATGGACCTGGCTGATGAACTGCGTGTTACCGTCGTAGCCACTGGTATTGGCGCTGAGAAAAAGCCTGAAATTTCGATAGTTTCCAACAGAAGTAATCGCGTCAATGCCGAGGCTTCTGAATTTAAATTACAAGCCAATGGAACTGATTCCATTGTACCGATGTCTGAGACTGGAAAGGTAAGCACAATCACGGAAGAAAAAGTGGATAGCGGAGATTTGGAGTATCTTGATATTCCAGCATTTTTGCGCAAACAAGCTGATTAATTCGCGATTGCATTGCATTTCGGCTGGAAATTGTAGTTTTATTACATTTATTTGACTTTGTGGTCAATTAAAGGGTAAACTGCGCGCCGCTTTTTTGCATATTGCTTAAATTATATACAAGGTTGGGCATGATTAAACAACGTACAATCAAACAAGCTGTATCAGCGACTGGTATCGGTCTGCACAAAGGGGAGAAGGTGACGATGACTCTCCGTCCTGCTCCTGCAAACTTTGGTGTAGTATACAGACGTATTGATCTGGAACCCTATGTGGATATTCCCGCTAAGGCGAATGCTGTAGGGGACACTATGCTATGTACCTGTTTAAGCAATGACGATGGCCACAGTATTTCCACCATTGAGCATTTGTCTTCTGCACTTGCGGGACTGGGCATTGATAACTTGATAGTTGAAGTAAACAGCAATGAGTTGCCGATAATGGATGGCAGCGCTAGCCCGTTTATCTTTTTGTTGCAGTCTGCCGGTATTGAAGAACAAAGCGCTGCTAAGCGTTTCATTAAAGTGCGCAAAAAAATCCGTGTTGAAGACGGCGATAAGTGGGCAGAGTTCGTTCCTTACGATGGCTTCCGCGTGGATTTTACCATCGATTTTGAACACCCAGTGATAAAACAAACCAACCAAAGGATGGTGATGGACTTCAGCAGTGAATCTTACATTGATGATGTCAGCCGTGCGCGCACCTTTGGGTTTATGAAAGACCTGGAGTTCATGCATGCTAACAATCTTGCCTTGGGTGGTAGTATGGAAAATGCTGTTGCGCTAGATGAATATCGCGTGCTAAACCAAGAGGGTTTGCGTTACAAAGACGAATTTGTAAAACACAAAATTCTTGATGCGGTTGGTGACCTTTACCTCGGTGGGCACAGTATTGTCGGTGAGCTTCGTGCTTATAAATCCGGTCACGGGCTGAATAACAAACTGCTGAACGCTCTGTTGCAAAAGACCGATGCTTGGGAGTACGTTAGTTACGAATCTGGCCAGGACATGCCAATCAAGTATGCTGCGCCGGGATTGTCTTTCTCCTGATACATCGATTTTTTATTAAAAAGCCACCTTTTGGGTGGCTTTTTTAGTTGTTCTTGTTTGACTGATGCGTTGCAAAACATCATTCATATTTTTCACTACACGGTCGATGCTATTAAAGAACACAGCCATAAGGGTACCAATTGAGGTACCGTTGGCAGTTTCATAAGATTGACTTATCATTAATGTGTGTTTATCTTTCTTGCTTCTTGAGTGCCTTAGCCAAAGGCGCGAAACGAGAAAATGAGCACCTTTATTGACTTTCCGGAAAGCTTTTAGACGATTATGAGTCTTACAATTTTATATAGAAGTCGGAAAATTAAACTGATAAAAACGGTTTCCCTACGCAATTTGGGTGTCGCCGGTTTTTTTGGTGGGCTCATATTAGCTGCTATAATGGTTTCTGAGGAAGAGACTGATCTGCGTTTTGCTGAGCGCGTCGCTGTCACTCAGACGGGCTTGATAGAGCAGCAGCAAGAATTGTCCGAACTACGCAAAACAACCGAGCAGAAACTTGCGGGTATGATGTTGAAGTTGGGGGAAATGCAAAGTGAATTGCAGCGACTCAATGCGTTGGGCGAACGCCTTGCTGAAGAATCAGATCTATACGTAGAAGAATTTCAATTTGGACATCCCTTACCCATTGGTGGACCTAGCCATGATGTGGTTATGCCAACGGTTGATTCCTCTATGGAAGTGCTTAACCAAATAGATTCTATGATGGCTCAGTTGAAAAACAAATCGCAACAGCTACAAGCTCTTGAATCTGTGTTGATGCAACACCATATACAAAACGAGAGCTTCATATCTGGGCGGCCAATAGAGACCGGGTGGTTGTCTTCGTATTACGGCATGCGCAAGGATCCGTTTTCCGGATTGCCAGCGATGCACAAAGGTATTGACTTTGCAGGTGCGGAAGGTGCACCAGTAAAGGCTACCGGAGCGGGGATGGTTGTTTGGTCTGGTCCAAGATATGGTTACGGTAATCTGGTGGAAATTGACCATGGCGATGGTTTAGTGACTCGCTACGGGCATAATAAAAAAATCCATGTTAAAATCGGCGACGTTGTTACCAAAGGGCAAAAGATTGCTGATATGGGACAAACAGGTCGCGCAACTGGCGCTCACGTCCATTATGAGGTGCTGAAAAACGGTAACCAGATGGACCCGCTGCAATTCGTCTATCGCAAAGCAGCAAATTGACGGCCCGAAAGGGCAAATCAAAATTAAGGTTTTTAACAATCGGCTCCCAGAGCCGATTGTTTTTATCAAGTATTGAATAAGAGTAATGGACGTCTAAATTAGGGCTCCGGATCAGGAAATAAGAGTTAATGTTTGCAAATATCCTCACCAAAGTTTTTGGCAGCCGCAACGACAGAACGCTAAAAAAATTAAATAAAATCGTTTCACAGATTAATGCTTATGAACTGGAGTTTGAAGGCTTATCCGAGACGCAAATCAAAAATAAAACTCAAGAGTTTAAAACTCGCCTGAGTGAAGGTGCTAGCTTAGATGATCTTTTGCCCGAGGCTTTTGCACTTGTCAGAGAAGCCAGTAAGCGCGTCTATGGCATGCGTCACTTTGACGTACAGATGCTGGGCGGTATGGTGCTCGATCAAGGTAAAATTGCCGAGATGCGTACCGGTGAAGGTAAAACTCTTACTGCTACATTACCCTCTTATCTCAACGCCCTTTCTGGCAAAGGTGTACACATTATTACCGTTAATGATTATTTGGCCCGTCGTGATGCCGAAGGTAATCGTCCATTGTTCGAATTTCTCGGGCTGACGGTAGGTTGTAATGTGCCAGGTATGGGCCATGCAGAAAAGAAAGAGGCCTACGCGGCGGATATCACTTACGGTACCAACAATGAGTTTGGTTTTGATTATCTGCGTGACAATATGGCTTTCAGTCCGGAAGAGCGGGTGCAACGTCCCCTCAACTTTGCCGTAATCGATGAGGTGGACTCAATTTTGATTGATGAGGCGCGTACGCCGCTAATCATCTCAGGCCCGGCAGAAGACAGCTCCGAGCTTTATCGTCGCATCAATACCATTATTCCTGAGCTGATACAGCAGGAAAAAGAAGATGAAGAAGGTAAAGAAGGTGACGGTGACTTCACTATCGATGAAAAATCCAAGCAAGTACACTTGACTGAGCGCGGTCAGGTGCACGTGGAAGAGATATTACATCGCATTGGGATTTTGCCTGAGGACGAATCTCTGTATGGTGCCACTAATATCTCCCTTTTACATCACGTTAATGCCGCGCTTCGTGCCCACAAGTTATTCCAGAAAGACGTTGATTACATTGTCAAAGATAACGAAATAATCATCGTTGATGAGCACACTGGTCGTACTATGGAAGGTCGTCGCTGGTCTGATGGATTACACCAGGCGGTTGAAGCCAAAGAAGGCGTTAAAATTCAAAATGAAAACCAAACCTTAGCCTCTATCACTTTCCAGAACTATTTCCGCTTGTACAACAAGCTATCCGGTATGACGGGTACAGCGGACACGGAAGCGTTTGAGTTCAACCATATCTATGGTTTGGATACTGTCGTTATCCCTACGAACAAGCCGATGATCCGTAAGGATATGGCTGATTTGATCTATATGACGGCGGAAGAAAAATACGAAGCTATCGTAGAGGATATCAAAGATTGTGTTAAACGCGGTCAGCCTGCTTTGGTGGGTACGGTGTCCATTGAAAACTCAGAGCTGTTGTCTCGTATTCTGAAGAAAGAAAAGATTCCTCATAAAGTACTGAACGCTAAGTTCCACGCACAGGAAGCCGAAATTGTTGCCCAGGCGGGTAAACCTGGCGCCATTACGATTGCTACTAACATGGCGGGTCGTGGTACCGATATTGTGCTGGGCGGTAACTGGCAAGCAGAGATCGCTGCCATTAACGATCCGAAACCCGCTAAAGTGGAAAAAATCAAAGCGGAATGGAAAGAGCTTCACGCTAAAGTACTGGAAGCCGGTGGTCTGCATATCATTGGTACAGAGCGCCACGAATCTCGTCGTATAGACAATCAGCTGCGTGGACGTTCTGGTCGTCAGGGCGATCCCGGTTCATCGCGTTTTTATTTGTCACTGGAAGATCCTTTGATGCGTATTTTTGCCTCAGATCGTATGGCTGGCATGATGAAGCGACTGGGTATGGAGCGCGGTGAAGCAATCGAGCATCCTTGGGTCACCAAAGCCATCGAAAATGCGCAGCGCAAAGTTGAGGGCCGTAACTTCGATATCCGTAAGCAATTGCTGGAATTCGATGACGTAGCTAACGATCAACGTAAAGTTATCTACGAGCAGCGCAATGAATTATTGGACGAAGGTGATATTAAAGAAACCATTGATATCATCCGCAATGATGTCGTAGATGACACCATCAGCCAGTACATTCCACCGCAAAGCTTGGAAGAGATGTGGGATGTACCGGGCCTTGAAGAGCGTCTTAAAGCAGATTATCTGATCGACCTGCCTATCGCTAAATGGTTGGAAGATGACGACAAGCTTTACGAAGAGTCGCTAAGAGAGAAAATCCACCAGGCTATCGATGCGGCTTACGCTGAAAAAGAAGAGCAGGTGGGAGCCTCGGTATTACGCCACTTCGAAAAAGCCATTATGCTGCAGAACCTGGATAGTCATTGGAAGGAGCATTTGGCAGCGATGGATCATTTACGTCAGGGTATTCACTTGCGTGGCTATGCTCAGAAAAATCCCAAGCAGGAATACAAGCGCGAGTCCTTTGAGTTATTCAGTGAAATGTTAGAGTCGCTGAAGGTAGATGTGATCAGCATCCTTAGCAAGGTACAAGTGCGCGCTCAATCTGATGTGGATGCGGTGGAAGAAAAACGTCGTCAGCAAGAGCAAGCTGCGCCGAAAAACTTTGAGCATCAGTCACCTAACCAGGCGGAAGATCAAGGTCAGCAAACCGCCCGCAGACAGCCCAAAGTGGGGCGTAACGATCCTTGCCCTTGTGGTTCGGGTAAAAAGTACAAGCAGTGCCACGGTAAACTAAGCTGATATGACTAACATAGTTGAAGTTGCCGTTGGCGTAATTCTGCGGGATAAGGAAGTGTTCCTGACCCGCAGAGCCAGTGAAGCCCACCAAGGGGGTAAGTGGGAATTTCCCGGCGGTAAACGCGAGGCCAACGAATCCATGCCTGAAGCGCTTGCCAGAGAGCTTCAGGAGGAAGTAGGTATCGAAGTCCTTGCTTCAACACCTCTTATGCAAATCAGCCATGATTATGGTGACAAAAAAGTACTATTAGACGTTAATCTGGTAGTGCAGTTTAACAACGAGCCGGAATCCAAAGAAGGCTTAGAATTTCGTTGGGTGCCCATCAACCGGTTGTCTGAAGTCGACTTCCCTGAAGCAAATAGTGCTATTGTTAATAAGCTCTTAGCTGTGTAAAACAAAGACTCTTTCTTTATCCATTCTGCGCACTACACCATTCAGCCATTTACTGGTTACGCCTTGATGGTGTTATTTTCATATTGAGGGAATAAAATAGACCTCTTTTACGTCTGTTACAAAGTAGGGGTTAGGCCCTGAACGTTTTACCTCAATTAATATTTTTGCATGGAGAGCATCTAATATGTTTCGTATTCTAATCATTTCTGTTTTCTTTTTACTTTCCGGTTGCGGTGGGGGCGACAACATTACCAGTGATCCTGAGCTTTTTGATCCGCCGCCAGACAGCTACATTGAACCTTCTGATTTGCTTCTGGTGGAAGCCACCCAGCGGGGCTTCACTGAACTTATTAGCATTCTTGATACTTCGCTTAGTGATTTCAGACTCAACCCACAGCCTGATTACTTTGAAGTGAGAGCTTACTCACCGAATTCTTCCGAATCTGAAGACGCCAGTGATTATGAGGTGTATTACGAGTTCGATGCTGCAATTAAAACAAAGTTTGCAGAGCCTGCTTTGTTAGCTTTGCAAGAGGTCAACAGTGAATATGGCTATACCGTAGGTTGCTATCCTATTATCTGCCATGTTTACATTGCTGCTCTCTACGATGAGACAGCTACAATCGTTGACAATCAACTGGATCTCTTGAATTTTCTAGGAGAGATAGACAGGCCTGCGGAGCTGCATTTTATAATTAACCATCTTGAGACTGCTCAGTACTATCGTAAAGTGGAAAGTGGCTATGAGGTTCTCACGAGTTGGTTCGACTGCAATGGCCGCAATGGTGTTAATTTGCAGTATGTAGATGAATTCGGCAATGTGACATTACTTGAGGAATTATTGAATCAATCAGTCAATATGGTTTGCTGATTAAGCCTTGTGCCTATTGCTTTGTCAGGATTTAGACCCGTCACCATTCAGTTAGTGACGGGCATAGCAGGTAGTAATTAGTCTCTGCAATAGATCTTACGTCTCGTAGCAAATATCAGAAACAGTAATCCGGCAATTCCCAAAGAACCTCCACTGCTACCGTTATCTGAACCGCTTGGAGGCGCAACAGGGGCCGGTGGTGGCGTATTGTCAACCACCGTTGGATCCGTATTTTGATTGTATTCAGTGAGGTTATTTACACCATCACCATCTGTATCTACAGCGGCGTCGCTTGGATCTAAGGGATCCAAGCCAAAGTCTTCTTCAAATGAGTCTGGCATGCCATCACCGTCATCATCCGTGTCTGATTCGTTGCCAATACCATCACCATCGGTGTCGATAGCTGAACTCGAATCGAGGGGTAAGTCATCTTCACTATTAAGTATGCCGTCACCGTCTGTGTCATGAGCGTCGTTGTAGGGTTGTTCGTCCAAAGCCTTACCAACGAACACTAAACCCACTGGTTTATTTAGCCCACCGACACCAGCGTCTATCACCACCGAGTCAAATGCACCTGTCGTACCGTCAAATTTCAATACCTGGTTGGTATCACTGCTACAAATATAAAAGTCACCATCAGGTCCAATTGTTAAGCAGCCAGGCATGCCCAAACCGCCTCTCCCGGCACTGATAAATTCACTCAGGTACTCACCGCTAGCCGTATATTGCGTGATATTTCGGTTTCCCGCATTACTTACGTATATCAGGCCATTGGCGTCTTTGGCTAAATGTTCCGGTTTATTGAGTCTGACATTAGCAAAAACGGTCCCCGTTGAATTCCCTGCATTGTCGTTCAAAATCCGAAGCTCATTACTGCTGCGTGATGCAACCAGTAGCGTATTGTTGCTCTGTAATAACACGTCGCGCCATACTGCTGTGTCGAAAGTTTGCTTGGTGACTCTATTGCCTGTACTGGTCATTGCTACACCATCAAGATAAGAATAGCCCAGACCATTGTTCACCAATAAATGCTGATCACCGCGAAACAAAAGATGGGCCGGAAAGTTTGTCGCTAACTGGCTGCGATCGATAGCATTAATAACTTCGCCGGTTTGTCTGTCTAAGCGATACACGTCACTGAATGCGATAAAATATACTTGCTGACTGCTGTTGACTTGAATATCGGAACGGAAAGTTAGTCCGCCCTCGTCGACAGTTGCAGCAACACCGATAAAGTCACCTGTTTGGGCATCAAATTCAATAATTTGATTGCTATTCGCACTAACAATTAATATGTTGCTTTGGCTTAATGCTGTGGGTAGGTAGTAATCCTCTACGCCATCATTATCATCATCCAGATCACTCAGGTCGCCGGTATTGTCTAGGTCTAAATCTCTGAATTCCTGAAAATTATTCGGAATAGCATCTTCATTGTTGCCAATGCCATCCCCGTCGCTATCCAAAGATTCCTCTGGGTTTAATGGCAGTTGATCTGAAGTGTCTGCAACTCCGTCATTGTCATCATCAGTGTCCTGATTGTTACCGATGCCATCACCGTCTGTATCCAGCCACTCCATACTGTCATTGGGAAACGCATCGCTGTTATCGCCAGTACCGTCACCATCGGAATCTTGAGTTTCTTCTGGTGAAAATGGAAAAGCGTCTAGCCTGTCATTAACTCCGTCACCATCAATATCGGTAACACTGGTAATTGGAATCGTCACTTCATCGGTAAAAACTGACTCTCTCAAGCCAGCGTTCTGAGCGGCCGTTATATTGATGGTACGCGCATTATCAGCAAATACACCGTCGCCACATACCTGGCCGCCACAGCTAAAGGACAAGTTTGAGAAATAAGGAAGTTTATAGTTTCGGTTTTCATCACCTGTGCCGATACTACTCATCACTGTATTGTACTGACCCGGTACTAACAATGCGCCAGAAAAGCTGTATGAGCCTACACTCGCTCCATCTCGCCACTGATGACCAGCACCAAAGTTATGGCCAATTTCATGAGTGAAGGTATTGATACAATTAGAACCACCACTGATGCCTACATTGCTGACGTTTGCCAGTACACCTGGCACCGTATTTGGAAAGGTTGCTCTACCGCAAGCATCACGCTCATTCAGGTCATGAGTACGGATCATAGCTACGATGTCAGCGCCTGATTCATCGCGCCAGGCTGCGATCGATCTCAATGAGGTATCGACAGCGGTAGCAGGGTCATCGTCCAGAGCGCCAACGAGATCGTCTAAGGCTAAATAAGATGATGGCTGGCTGTAATTGACGAGTTCACTGCGAACCAGCTGCAATTGCACATTAATACCACTATCAACAAATGATTGATTGGTTTTTTCCACCAGATGGTTCATCAGCGTAAATGACATTTCACCAGGGTAAGCAGCTCTGATATTTGGCGTAAATAACAACATCACATCTACAACGGTATATTCGTTTGTCTCCGATTCAGCCATTTCTTGATACGAATTCGGCGACTGCATTGGTGAGCCCAGCGTATCATTTTCGTAATTACCGTGAAGCAGGGCAAGCTGGCTTATGTCCACTTGCCACGATTGGTTGTCGCGCACTTCGAAAAGCAGGCGTTTCCCGTTACCGACAATTTCTCCCATTGCTGTGTTTTTACCTTGAGTATAAATAATGCGGTAGTCTATGCCTGAATGAACAAAATCTTGGCTAACAAATTGGTGCGAAGCTCCAGCGTTTTTGACTTGTGCAACGGGGATACTGATAAGCTCTTGTTCGATGGGTAAGGTTAATAGTGCCTTTGAATATTTACCTTCAAATTCTGATCTGTTTATCCCTACAACGAGATTATTGTCATTGTGGTAATAGATTTGATTAGCCGGAATATTGGAAAATTGTTGGGGTACATTGGTTGCGAAGGCGGTGCCTGGTAAGCTTAGTGCCGATATCAGACTAAGTATGGAAAGCGCTGATTTCATTACGATTTTCATCCCTGAATTAATTGTTGTTGTTTTTCTTGAGAACTAAATTGCCCTAATTTTCATGAGATTGCAAATAGTTAGCAATGAACTTTTATCGAATAAACAGACATGTGTGACTTGTGTCGCACATGTCTGTTTGCTAAAGTGCGACAACTGTCACACTTTAGGTGATTTATGAAACCCAACTCTACCGAACTCACTATTCTCAAATTATTGTGGCAGAGCCAGCCCAGAACCGGGAAAGGTATCCATGATGCTCTCAGTAAGCGCTTTGGGTGGGGCTATTCCTCAACACGCAAGACTTTAGAACGTATGAGCGCTAAAGGTCTGTTGTCAGAAGGAATGCAAGGCAATAAAAAGATCTATAGTGCCAAACTGGAAAAGATGCCCACGTTGGCACTGTTGGCTCAGGATTTTGCCAAACAGATCATGGAACTGGACTCACCCTTACCCGTCGCCATGTTTGCCGACAGCAAAATAATGAGTTCTGAAGAGCTTGCTGAATTAGAGTTGCTATTGTCATCTCCCAGTAATAAGGACAATCACAAGGGGGAGGCAAACTAAGATGCCTGAACCATTTGTCGACGTGATTGTTTGGTGTTTTTTGAGCGGTTTCTTGCTACTCATCGCTAATGTGTTAGCGCAGCATGCCCCGCAAAATACTGTTCTTTGGTGGACCATATTGTTTTTAACACTTGTGCCGTTTATTACCTTGCCCGTCGTTTTTACGCAAGTAATGAGCATTCCTGAAGTACTCTTGCTAGGGGAGTTTCAATCTGCTTTTACACAAGTGGGAACGGTGTTTCCAACGGGAGATAATGGTGCTTTATATACTTCCCGGGCAATGATTATTCTAGTGCTTGCATATTTGTTTGTCTTTACGCTGAAATTAACTCGCTTTTGCAAGCAGTATTGTGCTTTGTGTCGCTTATGTCAGAGTGCCACTGAAACCCAGAGGTTAGGCTTCAAAGTGTATCAACTGCCGCTAAATTGCTCCCCTTTCGTTTCAGGATTATTGCGCCCCAGGATTTATGTGCCACAACAGTTTTTTGATTTTCCACAGACTGAACAACAAGTGTTGTTGTGCCATGAATTAAGCCACATTCAAAATCGAGATCATATATCAGTATTGGTATGGCGGTTGATTACAATTGTTTGCTGGTTTAATCCTTTCATCAGAAAGATGGAGAAGGGCTTTGTAAAGGCAATGGAATACCGCTGTGATCTCAACACCATCAAAAGCCACAATATTTCTCCTGTTCAGTATGCCAGAGCGTTACTCAATGGATTTAAGCTTGCATCGACTCCCTCTGCAAATGTAGTGTCTTGTTTTACAGCCGGACAGTTCGATGCAAGGGACAATAAACGTCGCTTGCAGCTTATTTTACAGCCTCAGAAAAGCATGGGTGCGCTGTTATTGTCTGCAATAATTGCAGCATTATTTACCAGTTTAACATGGGCAAATACCTTGTTTGATGAAAGTATCGTTCAAGAGACAGATGGCGAAATAAGGTGGACTTATCCATTGGCAGATTTAAATGTGACCTCACCTTATGGTCATGTTTCGCGATTGAGAAATTACCGAAAACACGGTGGTGTGGATTTTGGTGTACCAGAGGGGACACCCGTAACACCTGTAGCTGAAGGAGTCGTAACTATTGCAGATAACTCAACCTTATCCAGCAAGTATGGAAACGTTATTTTAGTCGAACACAGCAATGGCTATCAAAGTCTATACGCTCACCTGAATGAGATCAGGGTGAAACCGGGTATGAAGGTTTACAAAGGACAAACTATCGGTTCGGTGGGGGCTACCGGGATGGCGACTGGACCCCATTTGCATCTTGAAATCTTAAACAATGAGCGACGCATCGATCTCTTAACGGTACTCGATTAACAAATTAGTGCTGGTTTTGTTGTTTAGCCAGCATTTCTTCGATATCTTCTGGATCAATATTGATATTGGAAGACTGAGACAGCGGTGTTGATATGGTATGGCTTTCGTCTGCCCATTCGCCTAAATCGATAAGCTGACAGCGTTTACTGCAAAAAGGGCGATGTTCATTATTTGCAGACCACTCGATTTGAGTCTGACATGTAGGGCAATTGACTTTCATTGCGAGTGTACCTTGTATAAATTGATATTAGTTAGCAGCAAGCTAATTTAAAATTTATGGCTTTATCAACCGACACCTGACCCAATTCATCGGGCTCAAACAGCATAAAACGTATCGCGTAGCGATATTTGTTGCCACTGAGGGTGGGATAATAATTGCTATCTGAGGCGCAGTGAATGCGGATCAGGTCATTGCGTTCGTCCGCAACTCCTTGGTAAAACCCTTTGACGGCTTCAACTTCTTCAAAGCGTCCGCGCTCCCGTAAGAAAGATAAGGTAATTTCGATGGCTTGCTGGATGAGGGTAAATTCGTTAATCCAGCGATCAATATCGGCAGCAATGGCCTTATCTGACTGCTTCAACCAATAATGTAAATTGGGTAAATCAAAACTACAGGTGGCACCAGGAATTGAAAAGCGTTGTTTTATGGATAGCAAAAATCGCTCGCCTTTCAGACCCGCACCTATCTTGGCACTACTTTTCAGTTTTGCTTTTAGCTCAAGGATGCGTTGCAGGGCAAGGTCCAGAGCTTCTTTGTCGATCTTGGGATGTTGTGCCCACAAGCGCAGATTTTTTTCGTGGTTATCGATGTCTTTGAGGATATCTGTACGCATGTCAATGCGCTCCAGCAATTCCAATAAAGTAAAATAGCAGTCAAAAAAGTGAATAAACTGCCAATCTTCCGAGCAATCCCGGGCAGAGTGCAGTTGTTTGAATAACTGTTCCAAACGCAAATAGGTGCGCACTTTCTCATTTAATGGAAATTCGTAAACAGTATTCGACATGTAACCAGCTCAGTATGTTGTTATTCGTATTTTAGGTGAAAAAACAGTCGATTGCCTAAATGCTCTGGGCAATCGCCTTATATTTGTTATGCAAGGTTTGAACCTTGGTCAACAAATGAGGTTTGTCAGTGTCATTTACAATCACGTCATCAGCAATTGCAAGGCGTTGCTCTCTGCTCGCCTGAGATTGCATTATACTTTTTATTTGTGCTTCTCCAACCCCATCTCTGCTTGTTGCTCGTTGTAGCTGAATTGCTTCCGGGCAATCTACCACTAAAATTCGGTCAGTCAGGTGTTGTAGCTGATTTTCAACCAGTAATGGGATAGAAAGAAGAACATAATCGGATTTCGCTTGCTGACATTGTATTTGCATTTGTTCGCGAATGAGGGGGTGGAGTAATTCATTCAACCAGGTTTTAAGCGCAGGATCAGCAAAAACCCGTGTGCGTAATTGTGCTCTATCCAGGGTACCCTCTTGGGACAAAATACTTGCACCAAATTTATCCCTTATCGCGGCAAGTGCTTTACTACCCGGTTGCACCACTTCACGTGCGATGACATCGGCATCCACTACTTCAATGCCATAATGCTCTTTAAATAGATCTGAAACTGTGGTTTTTCCCGACCCGATTCCGCCTGTTAATCCAACAATAAAATTGCTCATGAGAGAATAAACTGCCAGTAGTGGTTAACAATACTTTCGCCAAAGAAGAAGGTGATGAGTCCGGCAATAGCAAGGTAGGGACCAAAAGGGATTGCTTGTCCTTTTTCAGTCTTTTTAGTGATCATCATGGCGATGCCGATAATAGCGCCCACGAAGGAGGACAGTATGATGATCACTGGAAGATAAGCGTAACCAGTCCAGGCGCCTAATGCCGCCAGTAGCTTAAAGTCGCCATAACCCATGCCTTCTTTACCCGTTACCAGTTTAAAAACCCAATAAACGCTCCAGAGACTCAGATAACCCAGCGCAGCACCTAAAATAGCTTGATCTGGGGTAATGAATATACCTTTCAGGCTTAACAATAATCCTAACCACATCAGCGGCAGGGTGATTTGGTCCGGTAGTAGCATGGTGTCCAGATCGATAAATGTCAGAGCAATGAGGCTCCACAAAAAAATCAATGCCATGAATAGTGCCAAAGTCGGGCCGAGATAAATGGCCATAGCGACACTCAGTGCCCCTGTTAATGCTTCGATTGTGGGATATCGAGCCGAAATCTTGGTTTTACATTGGCTGCATTTAGCTTTGAGTAAAATCCAGCTTAAGACGGGAATGTTTTCCCATGCTTTGATTTTGTGGCCACACTTAGGGCAAGTGGACGCTGGAATAGCCAGATTGAATCGATCGGTTTGCGTCGGCGCAGGGGAATTGCTCACAATCTGGGTGTCAAAATGGCTTTCGCAGGCATGCTTGAATTCTTTCTCCATCATCACCGGGAGACGATAGATCACGACATTTAAAAAGCTGCCAACGGTTAAACCGATAAACAAGACGAAACCGTAAAACACCCAAGGCCAGGTATTAAATACCAGTAACAATTGCTCCATTTATGTTCTTCTTATCTTTGCAATCAGGATTTGAGGGCAGTTTACACCACCATGCCCAGTTGGAATATAGGCAAATACATGGCAACGATTAATCCGCCTATCACCACCCCTAAAACGGCCATAATGATTGGCTCCAATAAAGATGTGAGACCGTCTACCATGTCGTCTACTTCACGTTCATAGATAGTCGCTATCTTACCTAACATATCATCAACTGAACCTGACTCCTCACCTATGGCCACCATCTGCACTACCATTGGCGGAAAAACGTTAGTGCTGCGCATGGCAATATTCATTTGCTCACCACCGGCTACTTCAGATTTCATGTAACGAATTGCGTCGCGGTAAACCGCGTTGCCCGCAGCGCCAGCCGCCGATTCTAATGCTTCAATAAGTGGAACGCCGGCAGCGAATGTAGTGGATAAGGTTCGGGTAAAACGGGCGATGGAGGCTTTCACCAAAATTTCTCCGATAACGGGTACTTTCAATAGTTTAGCGTCTAAAGTATCTCTTAGTTTTTGTGAATTTTTATAAGCGCGTTTAAAGAAAAACGCAAATGCCACCATGCCCATCGCGATGAACGGGCCGTTGTTTTGCACAAAATTAGAAATATTGAGTACGAATTGGGTGAAGGCCGGGAGTTCCGCGCCAAACCCAGCAAAGATTTCCTCAAACTGAGGTACAACAAAAATCAATAAAATGGTGGTAACAATGAAAGCCACCACCACGACCGCCACAGGGTAGAACATAGCCTTTTTTATTTTCGATTTCAGCGCTTCCGCTTTTTCTTTGTAGGTGGCGATACGGTCGTAGATATTTTCCAAGGCACCCGACTGTTCACCGGTTTTCACCAGGTCGCAGTACAAATCATCAAAATAATCGGGAAATTTTCGCAGTGAGTTTGACAAAGGTTGGCCGGATTGCACTTCGTGGGTGATTTGTCCCAGCATCTTGCGCATGGGCGCTTTATCATGGCCTTGGCCGATCATTTCCAGGGTTTGGATAAGTGTTACCCCTGCGGATAACATAGTGGCAATTTGTCGCGAAACGTTGCAAATGTCCAGCGCTTCTATCTTGGCGCCGCCTAGCAGGGGCTTAGGTGCTTTTTTTATTTTAGTAACAGATATGCCGCGACGACGCAGAATCGACTTAGCATCGTTCATGGAGTCGGCGATAAATTCGCCTTTAACTGTCTGGCCCTTTTTATTTTTTCCCGTCCAGATAAACTCGGGTTTTTCTGCTTCTTTTACTGCCATCGTGACCGCTGTTTTTGTTTTTATCTTTAACTATAAACAAAAAAGCCCAGCTTACACCGGGCTTTTAATCGAAAAGTTTAGATTAGCACAGACCTGCTGCCTGACAGCCGCCGCCTTGAGTCCAGGTAATGGCTCCATTGGATTCCACACCAGACAGAGTATAGGTCTCAGTTGCAGTGATACCACTTACTACACTGGCAGCCGGCGTCACTGTGATGGTGTAGGGGTCACCTCCGGTACCTGCTCCGCCAAATGCGATAGTGTTCACCAAATCAGAAGCTGTCCAACCAGATTGTACTGTCAACGTAGAACAATCCGCTGGAGAGCCGGTTTGCACGCACACTTCCATGGCTGTTTTTGCAGGGCTGGCTGCTGAGATGACTTCACTATAGGAAGCCCGAGCAGAGTAGCTCTGGTAGGCAGGTAGGGCAATGGCTGCCAAAATACCGATAATTGCCACAACAATCATCAGTTCTATCAGTGTAAAACCTTTTTGGTTGTTTTCGACTTGATTCATTTTCTATCTCCAGTTGCGCAATTATGCGGCTTAATATTTGTAGCTTTATTTTAAGTCAGACCAGTCATTTATCAGAATTGAAAAATTTCCGGGCTTTCCAAACTCAGTATAGAAGGCAATTCTCATTGGGCAAGTTTGCCAACCCTTCTTAAGTTTGTATCGACAAGATTAGACACAAATTTGTACTTGTAAAAGGATGTAATTTGATAACTGATTCTCAAACGACGACTTTTTGTACGAAAAACCTCCTGAACTGTGAAGTTGCTCACAAAACATTTTCGCTATTCAGGAGGTCAGCTGAAGATTGGATTGTTAATTGGGTTAATTGCTTAACCGCAGAGAGAGGTCGATAGCCTTAATATTCTTGGTAATGGCGCCAGAGGAAATAAAATCTACCCCTGTATTGGCAATTTCATGTAAACGCTCTGCTTCTACATTACCGGAAACCTCCAGCTTGCATTGTCCTTGGTTTATGGCAACGGCCTTTTCCACATCAGCAAGGCTGAAATTATCTAACATGATAATGTCGGCTCCTGCAGAGATAGCTTGTTTAAGCTCTGATAGATTTTCCACTTCAACCTCAACCAGCAAGCGGTTATCTCTTTTCCGGGCTGTTGTGATTGCCGCTGTGATGCTGCCACAACCCATGATGTGATTTTCTTTTATCAGAAATCGGTCGTACAAACCAATGCGATGATTGGCACCACCACCACAAGTAACCGCATACTTTTGCCCATAACGCAGGCCGGGAATAGTTTTTCGGGTGTCTAATATCTGAGTATTAAAACCGACTAATAATTCAGCGTAATGAGCTACTTCAGTGGCCGTTGCAGATAAAGTCTGAGCGAAGTTGAGAGCGGTGCGTTCCCCGGTGAGAATTGCACGGGTATTACCTATAATCTCAAACAGAGTATCACCAGCTTGATGGGCTTGGCCATCTTGAGTATGCCATATTATGTCGAGGCCATCATCGAGCAACATAAAGGTTTCTTCTACCCAAGCTTTACCCACAAAAATGCAATTTTCTTTGCAGATCACTGCCGCATGTGCCGTGTCGTCTTCAGCAATCAGGCTGGCGGTAACATCGTAATTGAGCATAGCTCGCAGTTGTTGTTTGGCAATCTCTGGCGTCGGAATGCCGTTTGCTAACTGTTGGAAAGGGGACTCGCCGAGGTCTTGCCAGAGACTGGTGAGCACTGACAGCGTGATCTCGGCGTCGAGTAAAGTCTGGAACTGGGTCATGAGCTTATTGCACTAAAATTAATCTAAATGGGGCGAATTGTTTAGACGCGCGACTGTATACAAAGGCGAAGTATCTTACAATTGCTTTTTGATTCCACACGTCACTGAATCCACCCTGTCACAAAGGTCTCAGCGTTAAAGTGTCACCGCGCTGCGAAAATTCTAACTGTTTTAAGACACTCATACCCAACAATATTTCCGGTCCTTGCATGCCAGGATTAATATTACCGATAACATTAGTAAGCTGAATGTTACCTAATTCCAGAGAAGGAATGCTGGTGCGGTATACGGTGACGGTTCCGTTGGCAGTGATGCTTCTGCCTGGAGCACCTTTTTGCAGACCTAGCTTTTCTGCCACTGCCAACGGGATGGAAACGTTAGTGGCGCCGGTATCCACTAAAAATACAACTTCTTGACCGTTGATCTTGCCACTGGAAACGTAATGTCCATAGCGGTTGCGCTTCAATACTACAGTTGGCTTGCCGTTTTCGTACCGACTTTCGGGTCGCTCATTGGGATTGAATTGTGCCAACAGAGAATCTTCAAAAAGCACGCTGATCAATGCAAGTCCAACTAGCCAGGCCAGAATAAACATGCCCGTACCTAATCGTGAAGTGGTTTTTTGTTCAGCCGACAAAAGTTGCTCCAAATAAAAGGGAAAAAATGCCAACAAAAACTAACACTGCTGACGCTAAATTCCAAAAAAATCATGTAATAATACGTACAAATAAAGATTTAGGATGAAATCATTGGATATCAAAAACGGGTGGTTGCAACAGGTTGAAAAATGCGTAACGACTCATTTTGATCAGAGACCTGAGGGCGTAAGCCCATCGTTGCTGGTTATTCACAATATCAGTTTACCGCCCGGTGAATTTGGTGGCGGATACGTGCAGCCTTTCTTCATTGGTAAGTTAAATCCTGCAGAGCATGTGTTTTTTAAAGAGATTTATCAAATGCGGGTTTCTGCCCATTGCTTAATTGAACGCACAGGGGCGATTACTCAGTTTGTCAGTTTTGACGAAAGAGCCTGGCATGCGGGACTTTCTGCATTCCAGGGTATTTCGCGTTGCAATGATTTCAGTATTGGTATCGAGCTTGAGGGAGCTGATGAGACACCATATGAAGATGCCCAGTACGAAACCCTTGTTGCAATCACAAAATGTTTGATGGTCCAATATCCAGGCATTAACTTAGGGCGTATAGTAGGGCACAATGATATTGCCTTTGGCAGAAAAACCGATCCAGGCGTCGCCTTTGATTGGTGCCGCTATCGCCAGGCACTTTAACTACATTAAGAGAACTTACATGACCCTGATCAGCTTGTTACTCGTCATTGCATTGGAAAGATTGACTACCAAGTCGAATATCTGGCGCAGTGAAACGTATATGTTGCCTTATCTTGATTTTTTGCGCTCAAAGGGTTGGTTATATACAACAAACGCCTGGCAAATTTATCTTGCTGTGGCCATGCCCACGCTTGTGATGTGGTGGATCTTTTTGAACCTGGAAAGCAGTTTGCTTACCTTGGTGTTAAATCTGGTGGTGTTATTTATTGCTGTTGGCTGTCCTCATATTCGTGCCAAATTTAAAGGATATCTGCAAGCCTCCAATCGCGGCGATTTTGCCGCCCGTGATTTATACGCTGAGGAACTGAAGTTTATACCAGCTAATGGAATTTCATTTGGGCAGCACATGGTGTGGATTAACTTTCGCTATTATTTTGCCATTGCATTCTGGTTCTTAATTCTGGGTGGTACCGGGGCGGTGATGTATCTCACGGCACGATTGCTGGAAAGCCAGGCGCCAGATGAGTCGCAACGTAAAGTGGCAGCCAGAGTCATGACTATTCTGGATTGGGTACCGGCGCGCATCGCTGCTTGCGGCTTTTTGTTGGTGGGGCATTTTACTCAGGGGGTGAAGTCCTTCAGTAGCTATCTATTTGATTTGACTATCAGTGCCCGCGATATCGTGACCCAGGTAGCGAAGTCCAGTGAGGAGGTGGAACCCGATACCATGGATTGCACAGAAGAACCCTGCACGCTTTTGCGACTTGCTAAGCGCAATATGATGCTTTTGTTGGCAGTAACAGCTGTTTTAACCCTTGGTGGGTGGATAAATTAGCCAAAAACAGGTTCATATATCGAGGTCAGACCAGCGCTGACGATACTGAAAAAGGCCACGGTTTACGTGGCCTTTTTGCTATTTAGCGACTACAACTTAGTAATCTGAAAACCCGATGGGCTTTACCTGAGCAAGCAGATTCGATATCCTTCAAAAATTGGTAAGACCAATTTACCTTTTCGTAAAGTGGTAAACACTGACGAAAAAGACTGGTTGAATAGTTTCAACTCAACAGATACAGATGCAAAAAATACAAAATAAAAAATTGTCTGACATTATTGTTGAACGATTGGAAGCCATGTTGTTGGAAGGGCAATTTCTGGCCGGGCAAAAACTGCCTCCGGAAAGACAGCTAGCCGAACAGTTTAATGTTTCCAGACCTTCATTGCGCGAAGCGATACAAAAACTGGAAGCCAAAGGTTTACTGCTGCGCAAACAGGGTGGTGGTACTTGGGTTAGCGATAAACTGGCACCTAAGGTGACTGATCCTTTAATGCAGTTAATCGCTACCTATCCTGAGAGTCAGTTTGACTTGCTGGAATTTCGTCACGCTTTGGAAGGGATGGCAGCTTATTACGCCGCGTTGCGTGGTGATGAAGGGGATTTTATGGCCCTGAATCAAGCGCTAACTCGAACTGAGGTGGCTTATAAAGAGGATTGCGTAGAGCAGCAGGCAGAGTCGCTGGTGGAGTTTTATCTCTGTATGGCCAAAGGCTCTCACAATGTGGTTTTGCTGCACATCATGGGCAACTTGTTGGATGTGTTGAAAGACAATATCGAAGGCAACCTGGCATTATTGCGCAAGCGACCTGAGGCTTATCGTCAAATCCATCAGCAGCGCAAACAGATTGTAGCCGCGATAGTGTCGGGGAATCCGGAACTGGCGCGCCAGGCCAGTAATGAGCATCTGGCATTTATAGAAAAAACCCTTCTGGAAATTAATTCAGAGGATTCTCAAATGCAGCGCGCATTGCGCCGCATTGAGGTGGGGAGCGAACACTCCCATTAAAATTCGGGATGAGTCGCACTGCGATTCGTCCCTTTTACTATGGTAGGTTCTGGTTTTGATACCTGGACTTAAAGGTTAAAACGACAAATATAGGAACACAGCATGGCTGATACGATGCAACCAGACTTGGATCCACAAGAAACGCAAGAATGGTTAGAAGCACTCAATGCAGTACTGGAAGAAGAGGGGGCAGATCGCGCTCACTTCCTGCTGGAATCTTTGATCGATAAAGCACGTCGCAGTGGCGTTCATTTACCACACAAATCCACAACGGCATATATCAATTCCATTCCGGCCGGACAAGAGCCGACAATGCCGGGTGACCAAACGATTGAAGCCAAGATCCGCAACGTGATCCGCTGGAATGCCATGATGATGGTATTGCGCGGCTCTAAGAAAGATTTGGAATTGGGTGGGCATATCTCCAGTTTCCAATCTTCAGCCATGCTTTATGATGTGGGTTTTAACCATTTCTTCCGTGCTCCGGGTGAGAATGGCGGTGGCGATTATTTATTTGTGCAAGGCCATTCGGCGCCGGGTATTTACTCCCGGTCCTATATTGAAGGTCGTTTAACCGAGGAACAGCTGAATAATTTCCGTCAGGAAGCCAATGGCGAAGGGTTATCGTCGTATCCACACCCGAAATTGATGCCTGACTTCTGGCAATTCCCCACCGTTTCTATGGGACTGGGTCCAATGCAAGCCATTTACCTGGCACGCTTTTTACAGTACCTCACTGACCGTGGCTTAAAAGACTGCTCAGATCAGCGGGTTTGGTGCTTTATGGGAGACGGTGAGGTGGATGAGCCAGAATCCTTGGGTGCTATCGGCTTAGCTGCGCGCGAAGGCCTGGACAATCTGACCTTCGTCATCAACTGTAACCTGCAACGTCTTGATGGTCCGGTGCGTGGCAACGGCAAGATCATTCAAGAGCTTGAAGGTACTTTCCGCGGTGCAGGTTGGGAAGTGATCAAGGTTATCTGGGGACGATATTGGGATCCGCTATTGGCTCGCGATACCTCTGGTAAACTGATGGATCTGATGATGGAAACCGTCGACGGTGAATACCAGAACTTTAAAGCCAAAGGCGGTGCTTACACCCGTGAGAAGTTCTTTGGTAAATACCCAGAGCTGAAAGAGATGGTAGCCAATATGTCTGATGATGACATCTGGCGTTTGAATCGCGGTGGTCACGATCCGGTGAAAGTATACGCGGCATATGACAAAGCCACTAAAACCAAAGGTCGTCCTCAGGTAATCCTGGCGAAAACTGTTAAAGGTTATGGCATGGGAACCGCTGGTGAAGGTAAGAACATCGCCCACAACGTTAAGAAGATGGATACCGCGGCCATTAAAGAATACCGCGATCGCTTCAACATCCCGGTGGCAGATGAAAAGCTTGCTGATTTGCCTTACTACAAGTTTGACGAAGACAGCGAGGAAATGCGCTATCTTAGAGCGCGTCGCGAGTCCCTCAATGGCTATATGCCCAAGCGTCTACCGCAAAGCTCAGAAACCCTTGAAGCTCCACCTCTAAGCGCCTTCGATGCGGTATTGAAAGGCTCCAATGGTCGTGAAATCTCTACTACGATGGCATTTGTACGCGTACTGACCGCCATGCTGAAAGACAAGAAAGTCGGCAAGCGCGTAGTACCTATCATTCCTGATGAAGCGCGTACCTTTGGTATGGAGGGTTTGTTCCGTCAAGTGGGTATTTACGCCCATGAAGGCCAAAAATACGAACCTCAAGATTCTGATCAGGTTGCCTACTATCGCGAAGATAAAAAAGGTCAGGTACTACAGGAAGGGATTAACGAGTTAGGTTCAATGGCGTCTTGGTTGGCGGCAGGTACATCCTACTCCATCAATGATTTGCCCATGATCCCGGTGTATATCTATTACTCAATGTTTGGTTTCCAACGTATTGGTGACCTTGCATGGGCCGCCGGTGATTCACAAGCACGCGGTTTCCTGGTGGGCGGTACGGCCGGTCGTACAACCCTCAACGGTGAAGGTTTGCAGCATCAGGATGGTCATTCTCATGTTCAGGCCAATACGATTCCTAACTGTATTACTTACGACCCAACCTACGGTTACGAAGTCGCAGTCGTTGTGCAAGACGGTATGCGCCGTATGTTCCAGGAACAGGAAAACGTGTTCTACTACATCACGGTAATGAACGAAAACTACGTTCAACCAGCCATGCCTGATGGTGTTGAAGAAGGTATCGTAAAAGGTATCTACAAGCTGGATACCGTAGAAGCGAAAAAATCCAAGCTGTCGGTTAAGTTATTAGGTTGCGGTACCATTCTTGAGCAAGTGCGCGAAGCGGCTGCACTGCTGGCAGAAGATTTTGGTGTGACTGCAGAAGTCTACAGCGTTACCTCGTTTAACAACCTTGGCCGCGACGGTCAGGACGTTGAACGTCACAACATGTTAAACCCAACTGCTGATGCACAAAAAGCCTACGTCACTGAAGTGCTGGAAGCTGGCGCTAAAGGACCAACTATTGCCGCCACTGACTACATGAAGTCTTTTGCTGAGCAAATTCGCGCTTATGTACCAGGGCAATACAAGGTATTGGGTACTGATGGTTTTGGCCGTTCTGACAGCCGAGCTAATTTGCGTCACCACTTTGAAGTGGACGCCAAGTTCGTGGTACTTGCGGCACTAAGCGAATTACTGAAAGCCGGCGATATCGATGCCAAAGTGGTGACTGATGCCATTGAGAAATTTGGTATTTCAGCTGACAAACTCAATCCGCTGTACGCGTAATCAACCGGGAGAAGAGCAATGAGCAAAGATGTTTTAGTCCCGGATGTGGGCGGAGAAGAAGTCGAAGTTATCGAAGTGTGTGTCAGTGTTGGCGATACTGTTGAAGCGGAAGATGCGCTGATCACGGTAGAAAGCGACAAAGCCAGCATGGACATTCCTGCGCCATTTGCCGGTAAAGTCAGTGAAATTCTTGTGGCTGTAGGCGACAAGGTGGGTCAGGACAAACTGATCATGAAAATTGAAGCAGGCTCTGCTGAGGCAGCCAGCGGAGACGCTGCAGAAGAAGCTACACCTGCTCCGGCACCAGCTCCGGCTTCCGCCCCTTCAGCAGAAGCACCTAAACCTGCTTCTGGCGGCAGTAGCGTTATTGAGGTGTTGGTCCCCGATATCGGTGATGCCGCAGATGTAGACGTTATCGAAGTACTTGTAAAAGCCGGTGATACGGTGGAAGCGGAAGATGGCCTTATTACCCTGGAAACCGATAAAGCCACTATGGACGTACCATCCCCCCAAGGCGGTACGGTAAAAGAGCTGAAGATCAATGTGGGAGACAAGGTCTCTCAAGGCAGCTTGGTGCTGTTGCTGGAAACCAGTGAGAGTGCTGGTGAAGAGACTGCCCCGGCGCCTGCACCTGCTGCTGAAACAAGTTCAGATTCTGCCGCTGCTTCTTCTGGTAGCAGCGTAATGGAAGTAACTGTCCCTGATATTGGTGATGCCACCGATGTGGATATCATTGAAGTATTGGTAAGTGTCGGTGACAGCATCGATGCTGAAACCGGACTCATTACCCTGGAAACCGATAAAGCCACCATGGATGTACCTTCACCTAAGGCCGGTGTGGTAAAAGAAATGTTGGTTAAAACCGGCGACAAGGTGAGTAAAGGCTCGCCTGTAATTATGCTGGAAGTAGCTGGTGAAGCACCTGCTCCAGCGCCTGCCCCAGCAGCAAGTGCCCCGGCTCCTGCTGCTGCATCATCGTCAGCACCGGCACCAGCGCCAAAAGCCCCACCAGTACCGCATCATCCCTCTGCCGGGGAAAAACCCAAGTCAGGTTCTGTGTATGCCTCGCCGTCAATTCGCCGCTTGGCCCGCGAATTTGGTGTGGATTTGAGTCAGGTTTCTGGCTCGGGCCGCAAAGGTCGTATTTTAAAAGAAGACGTGCAGTCTTATGTTAAATATGAATTGTCTCGTCCAAAGGCCAATGCCGCAACTTCTACAGCAGGTTCTGGTGGTCTGCAGGTACTGGCACAGCCGAAGGTAGATTTCAGCAAGTTTGGTGAAATTGAAGAGCAACCGTTAACTCGCATTCAGAAAATTTCCGGTCCAAACCTGCATCGCAACTGGGTGACTATCCCCCATGTGACGCAATTTGAAGACGCTGACATCACTGATTTGGAAGCCTTCCGCAAACAGCAAAATGCCCTTAATGAAAAGCGCAAAGTGGGCGTTAAGATCACGCCGTTGGTATTTATCATGAAAGCCGCAGCCAGTGCCTTATTGGAGTATCCCACTTTCAACTCATCCTTGTCGGAAAATGGTGAAGCGCTGATCCTGAAGAAGTACGTGCACATCGGTATCGCTGTAGACACGCCAAATGGCTTGGTGGTTCCGGTAGTGCGCGATGTGGACAAAAAGGGCGTGCTGGAGATTTCTCGCGAGCTGATGGATATCAGTAAAAAAGCTCGCGAAGGCAAATTGAAGGCGGCAGATATGCAAGGTGGTTGTTTCACCATCTCCAGCTTAGGCGGAATTGGTGGAACGGCATTTACACCTATTGTAAATGCGCCAGAAGTCGCCATATTGGGTGTATCGAAAAGTGATATGAAGCCCAAGTGGAATGGTAAAGAGTTTGAGCCAAGGTTGACCTTGCCTTTGTCTTTATCTTACGACCACAGGGTGATAGATGGAGCCTTGGCAGCGCGCTTTGCAGTGCATCTGTCTGAGGTACTAAGCGATATACGTCGCCTGGTAATGTAAAGCTAACAGAGCAGAGCAATTAAGGCAGGAAAGCATTCCTGCCTTTGCCTTTCGCGCCTTAGCTGTTTACACTTGCGGCGTTTGTACCCAACAACGGACTTAAGAGTTCGAAAATAAGAGTTAGTTGCTGCCCTCATTGAATGCAGCAGAACGAGATAGAACAACCAAATACACAATTTTGAGGTCATCATGAGCGAAATTAAAACTCAGCTGGTAGTGCTGGGCGCCGGTCCCGGCGGTTACTCTGCAGCGTTCCGTGCTGCGGATTTAGGCATTGAAACAGTTATCGTCGACGCACGCGACACCCTGGGCGGTGTTTGTCTGAACGTGGGTTGTATTCCTTCCAAAGCCTTGTTGCACGTTGCTAAGGTTATCGACGATGCCAAAGATATGGCTGCTCATGGTGTATCTTTTGGTGAGCCTCAAATTGATATCGATAAAGTACGCGCCTGGAAAGACAGCGTTGTTAGTCAGTTGACCAAAGGTCTGTCTGGCATGTCCAAAATGCGTAAAGTTAAACACGTACAAGGCTACGGCAAATTCACTGGTAGCAATACCATGGTGGTTGAAGGTAAAGATGGTGCTACCACCATTAACTTCGATAACGCTATTATCGCAGCCGGTTCTGAGCCGGTAACCTTACCCTTTATTCCGCATGACGACCCGCGCGTAATCGACTCAACTGGCGCGCTGGAAATGGAAGACATTCCAGGTAAAATGCTGGTGTTAGGTGGTGGTATCATCGGTCTGGAAATGGGCACCGTATACCGTGCGCTGGGTAGTGAAATCGACGTGGTTGAGTTTCTGGACCAGTTAATCCCTGCTGCGGATAAAGACATCATCAAGGTTTACCAGAAGTACGTTAAAGACAAGTTCAACGTAATGCTGGAAACCAAAGTGACCGCAGTTGAAGCTAAAGATGACGGCCTGTATGTCACCTTTGAAGGCAAACAAGCGCCAGCAGAACCAGTGCGTTACGACAAAGTATTGGTAGCGGTTGGTCGTCGTCCTAACGGCAGTCTGGTGGATGCCGACAAAGCCGGTGTTAACGTAGACGAGCGTGGTTTTATCAATGTTGATAAGCAAATGCGTACCAACGTTAACAACATCTATGCCATTGGTGACTTAGTCGGCCAGCCTATGCTGGCGCACAAAGCGGTACACGAAGGTCACGTTGCAGCAGAAGTTATCTCTGGTATGAAGCACTACTTCGACCCGCGTTGTATTCCTTCTGTAGCTTACACAGACCCTGAGGTTGCTTGGGTAGGTGTGACTGAGAAAGAAGCCAAAGAGCAGGGCTTGAAAGTTGAAACAGCTACGTTCCCTTGGGCGGCTTCTGGTCGTGCTATCGCCTCTGGTCGCACTGAAGGTATGACGAAGTTGATTTTTGACAAAGACACTCACCGCGTATTAGGTGGTGCAATGATCGGTATCAATGCCGGTGAAATGTTGGGCGAAATCGGTTTGGCGGTTGAAATGGGTGCTGATGCCGAAGACATCGCATTAACCATTCACGCTCACCCCACCTTGAACGAGTCTATCGGCCTTGCTGCTGAAATTTACGAAGGTTCAATTACTGATTTGCCTAACCCTAAGGCGAAAAAGAAAAAGTAATGATGCTTTTTAGTTAGTTTAAAGGCCGCTTGAATAAGCGGCCTTTTTTGTTGCTGAGCCAGAAAAAAACATTTTTTAAAACACTCCGCTGAGTATTAAACTATACAAGATTTAATTTTCGGGTGGCATAATTATCCCGAAGTCGATTTTGTCAGAAATCACTTACAAATATTGTTGTTATTGTCGGACTTTTTCAGAACCAGAATATGGCTATATTTCGGACATGTTACACTGATTTATACACTGATATGGTACATGTCGACTTAAGCAAAGCATCGCCGCGATTCAGCAATAAAAACCGTTGTATTAATTGCAACGGCTTAATGGCGTCTGGACGTGAAGATATGTGCTCAGCCTGTCGGGAAAAGCTCAATAAGATTTTGGGTTCAAACACCACAGATATGTTTGGTCTGCTGCAAAACAAAAAAACGAAAAGCTAATACTCTTTCCTGCTATTTGGTCAACCGAGAAACCTTAAACTCTTGCCATTGCTTTGCTGACATTGTTGCCGTTTTTACAAGTTCCAGGCGATTGGATGTAAAGCCGCGTTCGTCTGGCTTTTCAATTTCAAACAATAATAAGTGTTTGCTTTGGCTATCAAACCATATGTTTCCGCCCCGATTATCCAAACCATACCCGTTAATGGTGTAGTGTGCTGCGTTTTTGCCAAGCTTGACTTCATTATTCTCAAAGCGCATAACAACATCGCCGAACTTGATGAAAGGTGGTGGGCTTTTATTCATGTCCAGGTCTAGTATGGAGAAGTTAAAATCTGCTCTTGGGTCAGATAAATGTCGGTAAGCGAAGCCTAAACTGGCAAAGTCGAAATCATAGCTGTGCCATAAGGTTGCATTGAGCGTTGTCTCTGTATTTTGCTCACCCAGCTGGACTGAAAACCTTGTGGGGGAAGTTTCTCGTAGTTGTGCTCTTGGGATAATCGAGCCATCAGCCATAACCGATGCGGCGCTAAACTCAATCACATTTAAAGTTTTTGCTGATATTGTTGCGTTAACAGAGGTGCCTCGGGCATTACCTGGTGTCCACTTGAATGCTTCAATATTCAGTGCGTCATGGTAATAAAGTGCTATCTGGCTTTCGTGAGAACCATCGATGTTGGATTTTTTGTATTGCAGTAAGGTATTTTGAGGGACCCGTTTTTCCTCAAACTTGCCCGGAAAGTGTTCAGCTGTTGCAATAGTGCCGGTGCTAAATAGCAGTAAAAGTATTAATAAATTACGCATGGACAATGTCTTCCTCGAAATGTTCACTTAAGAGCATAACGAAGAAGGTATTGCTGTTCGTGTGAGACTTGTATCTAAATATGAGGCGAATTTCCTACATCGAGCCAAATAGCGCAAGAATGCGTGCTATGGTTTGTTCAACAGGCGCTTCGTCATTCTCTTTATAATCAAACTGATGATCAGTATCGGCCACCACATTTAATTGTAAATTAGGCGTTTCCCAACCATTTCCGGCATCCAGTAAGGCCAAATTGTGGCATTTTTCCAGTGTATCATCGGGTAAGCTATCATCATCCGAAGCGGCAAAAATATAGCTTTCGCTGTTGGTTTCAAAGGCATCATCAAAGATATCTTGTGTAGCATCTGAATAGCCATTTAAGGCGCAGCCTGGATATAAGCTTATAACGGTACTGGCCTGATATTGTGCATCGAAGGGCAGGTTGAACCACTGCTTGTCGTCCATCTGTAACTGTTCTTCATTGCTCGCTAACATGCCGTGATTGGCAAAGGCTAAAGCAGAAGTACCGCCATTGGAAAAGCCCAGTACCCCGATTTTATCCGGGTTGATGTCGTCGCGAGATTTGAGCCAGGCGATACCTTCGGCAATATCTGTCGGGCGTACTGAAATAGGGTCGATTTTAGTGGGGCGCTCCAACGGGTCGCCACCGCACACTCCGCCACCCACATCGCCGTTATTATCGCGATGAGTAAAGGAGTCCACTAACAAGGCGATGGTGTTTTGCTCATTAAGTAACTTGCCCCATACTTTGTACTTACCGGACACGTATTTCGCAGTCCATTGGTCAGCTGTGTCTTTGTAGTGTGCACCGCCACAGCCATGTACCATCACTACTGCAGAGTATTGGTTATTGGCATCATAGCCTTCGGGTAACCAAAGATAGGCGTTCATGACTTCGTCGTTGCTGGTGAGAATGGCGACTGTTTCATCTGCGGTTTTTTTATCGCTACTTTGCCATCCAGCAAAGGCCAAACCGGGAATAAGTACGGACATCATAAAAAGTTTGCGTAACATCATTGTTCTCCAAATAGTGATTAGGGTCATATCACTGGGCTTGAGTGCGTTGGCATTGCAAGGCTTCCCTGCGATGCAAAATAAGATAGGCTCACTTGTGACACAAAAACAGCATGGAAAACGTGAAGTAATTCACAACTACCCAGAAGCTGTGAACTGGTTAACTAAATAACCTGAGATTTACCAGGAAAAATGACTTGTTAAGGATTTGTAACAGATAATTTGGCATGTTGTGCTGTTCACTTTTGCCTATTTTTGACTGGGCACGTACACTTGCACGGCGACAGAGAACAATAACAAAGGAACATCATGAAAAATGTCAACAAATTGGCCCTGGGCGTTGCCCTGGCGCTAGGACTTATTGCGGGCGGATGCAGCAAAGCGCCGCAAGAAAACAGCGCCTCAACACCGACTGTTGAAACCCCCAAAGCAGAACAACAACAAGAATATGTCTCGGGTATATACCTTGAAAATATGGATACCAGCGTTAAACCGGGCGATGACTTTTTCCGCTATGTGAACGGCACCTGGTATGACAAAACTGAGATCCCCGCGGACAAAGCCAGTTACGGCGGTTTTGGAATTTTGCGCGACGAAGCACAAGAGAAAGTGTTGGAGATCATCAACGCCTCAGCAGAAGGTGATTTTGCGCAAGGCTCTGACGAGCAAAAAGTGGGCGATTTGTACAACTCCTACATGAACATGGAAAAACGCAATGCGCTGGGCGTTACACCACTAGCTGATGAATTGGCCATGATCGATGCCATTGAATCGCAAGAGGATCTGGCAAAATATTTCGCGCGTGCCAGTAAGTACGGTTTTGGTGCGCCATTTGTTATTGGTCAATATGTAGACTTCAAAAATCCAGAAACCTATATGATTTACAGCTGGCAGGCGGGCTTAGGTTTGCCAGATCGCGAATATTATTTCAAAGAAGATGAAGCCAGCCAGGACATTCGCAAGGCCTATGTGGCTCACGTGGCTAAGATGTTTGAACTGGCAGGGTTAGGCAACGGCGAAAAGAACGCGCAAACCGTGATGGCGCTGGAAACCATGTTAGCCAGCCATCACATGAAAAAAGAAGATACACGCAATATGGTGGCGTTGTATAACAAGGTGATGCTACCGGAGCTGGATAGTGTTATGCCAGATTTCCCGTGGGATGTGTTTTTTGCTGAGGCGCAATTATCCGAGCTGGACGGTCTGGTAGTGACTCAGATGGACTATATGAAAGAGCTTAATAACATCATTAAAGGCACCAGTATGGATGACTGGAAAACCTTCCTGCAATGGGGCCTCGTTAATGCTACTGCCGCTCGTTTGAACGAAGAAATTGATGCGCAAAACTTTGAGTTCTACAGTAAAACCTTACGTGGCGTAGAAGAGCCTCGCCCGTTGTGGCGCAGAGCCGTTAACCTGCTAAACGCCAATGTCGGTGAGATTATTGGTAAGGTTTACGTTAAACAGCATTTTCCGCCTGAAGCGAAAGCGCGTATGGAAAAGCTGGTAGATAATCTGCTATTAGCTTATGAAGACAGCATTAAAAATCTCAGTTGGATGACTGACGAAACCAAAAAAGAGGCGCTGGATAAACTATCCAAGTTTACGCCGAAAATTGGTTATCCGGACAAATGGCGTGACTACTCATTGTTAACCGTAGATGAAAACGACTTCTACGGTAACTTGATGCGCTCTTCTGAAGCTCAGTATCAGCAAATGCTGGAGAAGCAAAATGGCCCGGTACAGAAACACGAGTGGGCCATGAACCCGCAAACGGTGAACGCTTATTACAATCCGCCAATGAATGAAATCGTGTTCCCGGCAGCCATCTTGCAACCACCCTTCTTTAACATGGAAGCAGAAGATGCCGTGAACTACGGTGGTATAGGTGCGGTGATTGGGCACGAAATCGGCCACGGTTTTGATGATTCCGGCAGTACCTTTGATGGTGATGGCGTATTGCGCAATTGGTGGACGGATGTCGATAAAGCCGAATTTGAAAACCGCACTGCGCAATTGATAGAGCAGTACAATCAGTTTGAAGCCTTACCGGACGTGTTCGTAAACGGTGAGTTTACCTTAGGTGAAAACATCGGTGATTTAGGTGGTATTAGCATCGCTTTGAAAGCCTATCAGCTGTCACTGCAAGGCAAAGAAGCCCCGGTTATGGATGGCTTTACTGGCGAGCAGCGGGTATTTTTAGGCTTTGGACAGGTATGGGCCAACAAATATCGCGACGAAGCATTGCGCAATCAAATCGATACCGATCCCCATTCGCCCAGTCACTTCAGAGCGAATGGTTCGGTGCGCAATGTACCGGAGTTTTACGAGGCCTTTGATGTAACCCCAGAAGATGCCTTGTATCTATCGCCTGAAGCGCGAGTTAAGATCTGGTAGTAAACCTCAGGTGAGTGTTATCCAAGGCCGCTTTTTTGCGGCCTTTTTTAAACATGTTCTGTGTCGAATTACTGTGCTATAAAATTCGAATTGAAATTCTAGAGAGCGCAGGTTTTAATCAGCGGCTTAATCACAGTCTGGTTTGCGCACAACTGCAGCGCTATCCAGTGTTATAACAATAAACAAGGACCTCCCGATATAAAAGGGAGTACAAGAAAAGGCCATGAGCAATAGTTTCAAAGTTCCACATACCCTTATTCTTCTGTTATCCATGATGCTGGTGGCTTACATTGCCACTTGGTTAGTACCGCAAGGAGCGTTTGAAACCGTGACCCTTGAAAATGGCCGCCAATCGGTAGTACCGGGAACCTTCACCCTCAGTGAAGAACAAGTGCGGCTGACACCGATGGATTTTCTGGTGGCCATCCCCAGAGCATTAGCAGCAGCTCAGGATATTATCTTTTTCGTCTTTATTGTGGGCGGGGTACTGGCGGTTGCCAGGGCTACTGGCACCATTGATGCGCTTATTGGCAATCTTCTGCACAAATTTGGTCATAAACCCAATTTATTGATTTTTATGGTGGTGTTCTGTTTTGCCATGACATCCGGTGCCATTGGCACGGCAGGTGAGTACATCCCGTTTGTGTTGATATTGGTGGGCTTATGTAAAGCCATGAAACTGGATGCCATGACAGCCGTAGGAATGGTGGTGACTGGCTACGGCATTGGTTATGGCGTTTCCGCCTTTAATCCGTTTACCGTAATGGTGGCGCAAAGTGTCGCAGAAGTACCTGTTTATTCGGGGATTGAGTTGCGCCTGGCGATATTCATTCCTTTTGTTCTTATCGGTTTTCATCACGTCTGGAGTTATGCCAAAAAAGTTCTGGCTGATCCTGCACAATCCATGACTGCGGATTTGCCCTGTCCATTGGCGGGTAATGACAAAGTGGGGTACCCCGAACTGAAGCTACACCATAAATTAGTCCTGTTCGGACTGGTTGCCACTATCGCTACGGCAGTTTGGGGCATCTCTCAAAAGGGTTGGTATCTGTACGAGCTTGGCGCATTATTTATCTTGTGGGGGGTATTCACCGCTGTTATTGGTAAATTGGATGCAGATACCGCCGCACAGCAGTTTATTGAAGGGGTAAAGGACTTAGCCACCACCGCTATGCTAATCGGTGTGGCACGAGGTATCGCGTTGATTATGGAAGACGGGCAAATCCTGCACTCATTGGTGTATAACATGTCTTATCCCTTGTCGTACCTTGGGTCAGAACTGGCGGCCGTGGGTATGTTTATCATGCAAACCTTTTTGAATTTGTTTATCCCTTCTGGCAGTGGCCAGGCTTATGTCACTATTCCACTATTAGCTCCGGTGGGCGATTTGGTGGGGGTAAACCGCCAGGTGGTGGTGTTGGCCTATCAGTTTGGTGATGGCTTTTCTAATATGATTATTCCCACCAATGCGGTACTGATGGGGATTATTGGCATGGCAGGCGTACCTTATCATTTGTGGTTCAAATTCTGTATGCCACTCATCCTTAAGCTCATGGCAGCAGCCTCGGTAGTATTGATACTGGCCGTTATGTTTGGTTATGGCACTTAAAGGCTCCAGCTCACGTATCCACAAACCTTTCATCCGTGATCTTAAAGGGGCTAACGAGTGTTAGCCCCACACTACTGAACATTTATCCATCTTGTTAAATCGCGCGATTGGCTCTATAAATCAGCTATGGAACAACTTGAGTTTTTTGAAATCCCCAGCCCCTGTATTGGCGTGTGCCAGGTGAATAATAAGGGCTATTGCAAAGGCTGCTTTCGCAGTCGGGATGAGCGTGTCTATTGGCACCAGGTGGACAACGCTGTGAAACAACAAATACTCAACGCCTGCAAACAGCGTAAAAAACGCGTCATGTATCGCAAGAATCAAGCGCAGCAAAACACACCACAGGCAGATAGCCAATCCTCCTTGTTCGGTGATGAAGACTAATTCCTGTTAATTTATGTGGTTCGCCTCTAAACTGAGGCGGTAACACACCAACACAGGGCAATCCAATGGCTGTACATGCTGACCTTAATCTCACACTCATTACCGGGGCTTCTGAAGGGATCGGGAGATGTTTTGCCGAAGAGTTTGCCCGCCAGGGACACGATCTGGTGCTGGTGGCGCGTTCGCAGGAAAAGCTCGAAGCCATGGCGGAATCACTGCGTAATGAGCACTCGGTCAAAGTTACTGTACTGCCACAGGATTTAACGCAACCCGGTGCGGCGGAAGTTTTGGCGGCTCAACTGCAAGAGCGGCAATTACAGGTGGATATCCTGGTGAACAATGCCGGATTGATGTATGTGCAAGACTTTTTTACTACTGAACCCGAAAAACTGGAACAGCTGCTTACCCTTAATATTAATGCTGTAGTGAGAATGACTCGTCAGTTTTTACCGCAGATGCTATCTCGCGACAATGGCAAAATCATTAATGTCGCCTCCATCGCCAGTTTTATTCCCACCCCAAAATTTGCCATTTACGGTGCTTCCAAAGCCTTTGTATTGTCTTTCACCGAAGCGCTAGTGGAGGAGATAAAGTACACCAATGTCAAAGCCCATTGTGTCTGCCCGGGCTTTACCAAAACCAACATGATCCAGCAGGGCAATGGTCTGGAAGACAACATTCCCGGTTTTATGAAAGTGGCCCCCGAGTCGCTGGTAAAAGATGCCTACAAATCGGTGATGAAAGGCGAAACCATTTATATTCATAAGATACACAACAAAGCCCTGGTGCAATGGTCGCGACTGTATCCTAAGTGGCTTGTACGCGGCGTAAGTGGTTTCTTTAGTCGGTTTTAAACCAAGCTGTTTGGTATGACTGCTGTTTTAAGAAAATAGAAGGTCATTTTGTGTTAATTCACTGACTGCTCACACACCATAGCGGACTATCGATGTTAATAGATCTACAGACTACATTTTTAATGTTTGCAGACAGTCCAAATATCCAATTTACAATAAAAATACGACTCCAAGAAATATGAATTGGAAGTTAATCAAGAGATCTTCCAATTAAGAAATCCATAGCCTAAATGGTTCATAAGCATATTAAGAGTGTCTTAATTCTGTCTTGCTCCAGTCTAACATATATTTTGAGAGCACCAATGGAATCTGATATCGAGTGCTAAGGTGTTAACTAAAGCATTAACTAGGGCGATGCAATTATTGGGTCGTAAAGCTCTTTCACTTTAATGGTGAGCAAGGAGAAGAGAAGTGAGTAAATAATATAGAAAGCTGTCGATGCGTAATTATTTTTATTCTTTGTGTATCTGCGATTTTGTTATTCTCTAAGTTAGTCAGACTGTGGCTTCGTTTATCAAGTTAGATAGCGGCAGAAATTGAATAAAAACTCAGAATTTCTGCCTATAATCAGAGTACAACTTTAAACTATGAGAGATTTCAAGAAGCACACTTGTGAAAGCGAAAATCAATTTACTAATATTGCTATACCTCGCTTCAGCGCTAGCTTTTTCAAAGCAGGGAACGCTGACAGCTAACAACACGTGCTTAGATGTGCCTAAATCTGACAGCCTTTACATAAGGCAAATCTGCATGGACGTAACGGTGAACTTTCGATTCAGCATGCTGATGGGGGAGCCGGTTTATGTCACTTACCTACAATGGCAATTAAAAGGTCATAAAACTTCCAAGTTGCTGACCGAACTTTATAGGGAAGGCTTTGTAACAGGTTGGCCAGTATTATCAGATAAGTTTGTTAGTTTTGATACGGATTTGGTGCTTAAAATGGGCACCCGTTTTGAGCAAAATGCTTCCTGGAGTATATCGTCTGAAGAACGCAAATTAAGGACTGATATACTATCAAGCACAGAACCACTTCACGAGGTAGGCCTTTTTTCTTCCCCCGGAATTGTGAAAGGCTCAGGTGGGGAGCCAAGCTTCAATATTCCAGATTCGAGCGATTGGGACAAAGTGTTTGAATACTTTGAATTTTCGAGAAGAATATTTTGTAAATCCACAGGGGAGTTTGTAAATAGTGAATTAACCAAGCGTATATTCAAACTTGAGGTTCCACCAATAGAGTTTTATTTTTGTAATCACCGCTTTAACCTAAGTAGCTACAACGATCTTGTCGAAAACCAAATTCGAGAGTTTGAAAAGAAAAAAAGCGATAAAGAAGCAAAAAACAAACAAGCCCAAATAGATGCATTTGACCCTTGGAAAAATCAAGGACCTTCTCCAGACAACGAAGAAACAGGTAGCGCAGAAGAGGCGCCTAGCAGCCGTGACTTTATCGATAAACAATCAGGGGTCACTGATTGGTTTGCATATGGAGATGCGCAACACGGATTTCAAATTAAAAGGGATTTAGAGGAAAACCTATTAATCGAATCCCCATCAGCAAAGGTTATTACAGAAGACTCGGTTATATGGATAGAGGGAAAAGTACCAAATAATGAGGGGAACTACTATTTGGTTGTTAATGGAAGGAAACAAAGATTTGCGGTTGATTCACGTCGGAGGTTCAAATCTGCAGCAATTCTTGAATGGGGTGATAATAAAATCGATCTTTATGGGGAAGTAGAAGGAATTAAAATCAAAAAGGGGATAGAGGTCGGTTATACAGGTAGGGTTTCCAAAATCAGGGTTACATTATTATGGGATAAACAAGGTGACTTAGACTTACATCTAAAAGGTCCTGAAGGTCAACATGTCTATTACTCCAATAAAGCTTATAGTTCAAATAATTATGAGATATCCTTAGATGTCGATAATACCTCTGGTTATGGCCCAGAAAACATATCTGTTTTTGATAGCGATAAAGGCTCCTATTCTATCGAAGTAGTTAATTATGGCAGCTTAAACTCGGTTAATGCTACGGTTCACGTGTTCCTTGATGATGAGCATTTTCGTACTTTCCGACGCCAGTTGAATTCTTCAAAAGAAAAATGGGTTGTTGACGTTATCTCGCTAGACTGACTCGAGCATTGTCTCAATTTGGCTAATAACAGCCGAGGGAGAGTAGCTACAATCGGAAAAGCATGCCGGCAGCACCTATAGTCATAGTTAATATTTTTTTGCATCCGTATGGCAAAAGATAACTTTTATAAGCCAAATCGATAAATGTGGGGCGTCCCATCCCTTTACCATTCAACGTTAGAAGAATTCTGGTATGTAGCTGGGCTAATCTCTAATATCAATTGCTAGCCTAAAACCAGCAGAGCTTGTTGAGTTTAGATATTGCTTGTGATGTGTTCTTAAAACGGGGTCGGCTGAGAAATTTGCGAATGGCCTCTCACCACATTCAGTGTTGAAGGGGTTGTTGTGAGGAGAGGGACAATTGTGAACGTATTCAGACGGGCCGTTATAAAGCCCATAGACTCCGTGTTTATTAGTCGAAATCGTAAGCGAGTGTTCTCTTAAAAAACCGTCACGCCCAACAAAATTTATTTCTTGCAAGCTTGGAAGTCGATAGGGTTCGTCTGTTACTGAGTTTAACCAAGGGATAAACTGTTGAACAATGTTACTCAGAGGGACAATTGCAGGAAAGTCCAAGCTAAACTTCGTATTATTTTTTTGTTGTGTTTCCAGAGTATTACTGATTTTTGGTGTTAGTTCACAGGTCCCATATTCGACACAAAGATTGTAAAGCTGCCACGAAACCTTTCGGTCTTGTAACTTAAAACTTTCAAGAAAGTGTACCTTTAATAAGTTATTCGAACCCTTTTCAAACCAGTTCTCTGCAGCATACGCTCTGACTTGCGAAGCTCTCTCTTGACTTGGGCAGCCTTCTTTAACCGAATATTGTGTGAACTTTCTATATACCTTATCGCCGTTTTCATGAACGTACTTTAATATATCTGAGTCAATTTCTGTCGCATTAATGCACCCAGTAATCCACCCAGATGCAATTCGGTGATAAATAAAGCTTTTGTAATCCTCTATATTTTCAACTTTGTTAAGTGCTGTTTCTATGTGAGCAGCTATAACTTCGTTTAAATCTTCTCTCCATCCTTTTGGTTTAAAGCGCAAGGTTTTTTGTCCTTCCTCATTAAGTACTGCTATTTCATTCAAATAAGCTTGTTCTGCCTCAGATACCTCTTCGGCGAATAGGGAGAGGAAAGTAGTATTTCTAGCTTTACTCTTAAAGCTATAAAAAGTGAACTTTCCGCTCGGTATTTCTATCATGTTGGGCTTCAGTGCTTCTAACTTAGATAAAAATACGTTTTCCTTATCTCTTTCTTCCTTCTCTTTTTGTTTTTGAAGTCTCTGCCTTTCTTCTTTCTGTCTCTTTTCTCGCTCTTGCTCAGCCTTGATGTTATCAATTCTTCTTTTCTCTGCCTCCTCGGCCTTGTTATATAAGTCAAGCGCAGCTTTATAGTTATGATTATTTGAGTCGACTTTGGTTAAAAAAATAGATAATTCTCGTAGTGCCTTTTGAGACCTTAGTTCCGCTTGTAATGCCTTCGCGTAGTAAAAGTGAAAATTGTCAAAGACAGGCACGTTGAGCTTTTTTACTTTTTCAAACGCCTCAATTGCAGCGACATTATTCCCTTCATCCATAGCGTTTTTGGCCAGTAAAAGTAATCGGTCTGCCTCAACACTGGATGGAAGAGAGGAAGCTAGAATGGCTCCAAGAATTGAGTTGGCGACTATCCACAATAGGAATGCTAGGTTGTACTTTAGCAGCTTCATTTGTGTATTCGAATTGAACATAGAACAATTCAGTAGAGTGAGAAATGTTTCCTAAAATCTAGACCATTTTTGGGAAAAAACAATTAAAAGATAGTATCTACTGGATGGGGAGCGATAGGAAATTAATATTTAATTGAAACTAGAGAAAGCATGTTCTTTAGTCTGTTTAGGGATTCCAGTAGGCAAACATTCTAGATATTCTTTGCTGACTGGAGTCTGGTATTTGCTGACCACCACTTGATGGTTGGCAGTTTTATGTAGTGGTCAATAAAACCCGGACACCTTTTTAGCTAATTCTTCCGCTTTTGCCGGTGGTAGCCCATCGTTAAATTGATGCGGTCTTTCCCAGTTGTAATAATTCATCAGGTAATAACCCACATCTCGTTTTGCTTCATTTGGCGAATGGTAGCCGGTTGATGGCATCCATTCGGATTTCAGACTTCTGAACACGCGCTCCATAGGGCTATTGTCCCAGCAGTTCCCTCGACGACTCATGCTCTGGCTCATCTTGTATCGCCACAGCCTTTGCCTGAATTTCCTTGCGCCGTACTGAGAGCCTTGGTCGCTGTGGAACATCACGCCGTGTGGCTTACCTCTTAGTTCGTAAGCCATATCTAAAGCTCTCGCGGCAAGTTCCGCATCCGGTCGATGTGACATGCTCCAGCCGATTACTCTGCGTGTATGAAGGTCAATCACGACAGCAGCATAATGCCAGGCTGAGCCAGTCCAGATGTAGGTGATATCACCGCACCAGACCTGATTGGGCCGTGCCACATTGAATTGCCTGTCCAGTAAGTTTGGAATGTCCGAGCGTTCAACCTGCACATTTTTATAGGCATGCTTACCCGGCTGTTTGCTCATCAGCCCTTGCTCTTTCATCAGCCGACCGACTTTGAATCTGCCGATAACGATGCCTTCATCACGAAGCATATCAACAATCGTTCGTGTGCCAGCCGATTGGCGGCTCTTATCGAACAGTCGTTTTACTCTGGCACGCAAAATACGCCGCTTAGTACTATTCAGACGTTGGCGATTTCGCCGTTCGTAATAACTACTGACGCCAACCCCAATCGCTGAACAGACCAATTCTGTTGATTCATGCACCCTCAACCGGTCTATCAGCGCGTGGATTTCAGGTCGTCGGACATTAAGAGTGCGGTAGCCTTTTTTAATATGGCTTTTTCTCGCTCCAGCCTATTCACGCGTGCTTCAAGTTCCTGAATACGTTGCTGATCTGGCGTCAGGGCTTTTGACTTCGGCGTATTACCACTGCGCTCAGATTCAAGCTGCTGAACCCATTTACGCAGGGTGTTTTCATGAACATCCACTGCGCGTCCCGCCTCAGCCAAGCTGTAACTCTGATCGAGAACCAGGCTGGCTGCATCATGTTTAAATTCCGGACTGAATGACCGTCGTTGTCTTCTCATTGAACACCTCTTTATTAAGTGTAATGCTACCACTTAAAAGAGTGTTCGGGTTTAGTCTGCCACTACATTAAGTTGGTAGTCATTCACCAATAGGTTTTAGATTTTATAAATTTCTAATTAGAAATAGTTGGTTTGAGACCATAGAACAGAGACGATACTAAGAGGATTAAATTTTGCCAAAAGTCAAAATCACTGAAATAAAGCAATGTATAGGTTAATTAAACGAGCTGATTCAATCGAAGCCTTGGAGTCCAAATTTCAGGGGTTAACTGACAATTTTGAGTGGATAGAATTGAAAAGTACGTATCAACAGGGCGATGAGATATGGTCTTTTACTTCTGATCAACGTTCGTGGCAAATGATGGCGGGGAGGTCCGGCTATGCTTTAGTAAGAAGCGGTAAGCAAGTATGCTATTGTGTTACTTTAATGAGTTAGCCTCAAGATGAAGTGTCAACAACCCCTCATATTTTTGTTCTTCTGCGCTTTTTCATTTGTTTTAAAGGCTCAAATCTCTCCCAATGAAGAATTACGGCAATACCTAAACCCAGACTATATCTCATTCCAATTCTCACAAATTAGCAATATAAACCTGAAATCTGAGCGATACAAACAACTCACGCTGGTACTCGGGAATATTCTAGATTTGATTCAACTTCAATTCAAAGAGCCATCATTGTTCAATGATGTGGATAACAGAGATGGTGCCTTATCAGATTACTTGGTGCATTTAGAAATGGTCTTTGATATCTACCCCAATAGCATCAATGACATGCCTGCTTGTGCAACTGCGAAACGATATCTGCTTGCGCAATACCAACCAGAAGAATATAAATTCGAGAAACTGCCTCATTCAATTCAAATGTTTTGGCCAGCATTTGAGGGACTGTGCTCAAACACAGAGAACGATATTTTATTGCCATTAGAGAGCGCTAAGACCCTCAAGCCTGAATTCATCAACTAATATAAATTAAGAAATATTGATAAGTAGATACTGCATCATTGGTTCTTAGCTTTACCCAGTCATAATAGGTTTGATTCAAGTTTTTCGATGTCGAATTTGTTACAAACCAAGTACCCAAACTGCGGACAAAACTACGTCGACGACCTTTATAATTGTCAATTTGAAGGGCGCTTAGATAGTTCCAATAGGCCCTCTGTCGAATATCAACCGATAGAGGACGTATGTTTATATGTTGATGGATTAGAACGGCAACTTTGCTTGTGTAAAAAATACAATCAAAATTCTTTCATCATACTTGGAGAATAAACGAACGTCTGCTTTACGGTATCAGTCCGGGGACTAATTACAGTTTTAAATGTCCGCTTTTGGCACGTACCAGACCTAATAGCTACCTTCACAGGCGCTCGTCACACCGAAACAGGTAATCTGAGACATAACATCTACTGAGTGACAAAAATGTCAATGAGTAAACCGTCAAATCTAACATTATCCTTGATTCTTAAAAAAATGATCGAGTGACAGCATCTAAAAGCCCCTTTAGCTATTTAATGTCTGATTACCACTAACCCTTAAATCACAACTGTACCGTCATATTCGAATCCCTGGACGAATCTTTTCTCTTCCCAACTCCACTCAAAAGGTAGCAATTCTTCATTGTTAAGAGTGACGCTCAGCAAAATTTCCATTCTCTCCAAGATGCTGTAAAGCTCATTTTTATAAGATTCATGCAGCTTTTTTTGTTCATCGTTCAAAATTGGCGGGTGGCCTAATTCATCATCCCTAAGCAATTCACTGAACGCTTCGTCATTACACTTAATGTATGGTAAAAAAGTTCGTGGCTTAATAAAACATACTGTTCCAGGAGATAGCAGTGGGACAGGGAATGTATCCCCTTTTTCAGGAGGCTTTTTATAGTCGACATTTTTGACAAAAGTCGTGATCGGTTCTCCCTCTTCACCGGAGAACCTAAAATTACAACTTTCAGGCAATGTTGCAGAGAGCATTATTTGCAAAATAGCAGGCTTGGTGTTGGATGCATTAACGATAAAAATCTCTTCATTGGTATAGTACTTGTTAATGGTATAGAAGGTATTATTCATTAATGGGGGGCCGTCGAGCCTAAATACTGAATCTGCATTGGTTAGAACTCTGATATCGTGCGTTGCTAAACCTATTTTCTTCAGTAAATACGACTTTAGTTTACTGCGTCCGTCATCGACAAGCTTATGTATTGCTGCCTTAGTACGCTCTAGATCGATATTCGAGCTGTTCATCTTATTATGTTACCGCCGTGGTTCAGATACATTTATATCGATTATAGATTTAATAAACATGTATTGGTCACTCACATTCTAAATAAGTGGTATTCCGAAAAACGTTTATGACAATTAGTTAGCTAATGTCTGCAATTGGCACAAAGCAATCCTATAAATCTCACCAATTGAACGCCCGCAAAACAGTAATTCTTGCCGTTCAATCACTCCGCCTACAGCGAACTCATATCCCCTTCGAGGGATAACTTTTCCCATGATAAGCAGAACTATTAAGGATCTGTTTTTCGGGTAAATCTATAATCACTTTCTGTTGCGACCAGTCGATGTGTTCCAGTTCTGAGGGGTTGAGCAGGATGGGGTGTTTGTGACCCAATACGCGGTTCATTTCTATGGCCAGGTAAGCAATGTCCCAGTTCTCATCATTGAGGATAAAGTCTTTGATGTGGCCGTGTTTTTTGTCGTCTGATTCCAGCTCGTAGTCTTCAACAAAGTTAGCGGAATGCACATGGTTTTTTTCTGAAGCGGGCTCTTCACCGGCACCCACGAGTTTAACTCGCTCTGGATGGACGCCGGTCAGGTAGGTGTCTAGCGGCTGCGGACCCACATGCCAGGTGGCGTAGTCGAAATAACACATGTAGGTTTTTTCATAGGCTCTGGCGATGGGATCATTGCTCAGTAGTGACGGACTTTGTTTCAGTTGAGATTTGCTGACCTGCAAATGAATCTCTTGTTTGTCACTATTAATGTGGCTGATTAATTTACTGTGCACTAGTGCTTTCTTGCCACCTGGCAGCCATTTATGGGTATCGATAAGCATGTAATGGGCATTCCAATGCTCGTCGTTAAACAGAAAGTCTTTGCAATAGCCCAGCTCCTCATCAGAGCCAAGAACCAGGTACCCTTCAAGCGCATTCAAGCTGTGCAGCATAATATTCACCGTTTAATTAATAGCCAGAGTGAGTATGGGATATTGCAACTCAAAAAAACAGGGGCTCTGTTATCTAAAAGCCAGAACTTTGCGGCAGGTCAAGAATCTCGGGTTTTATTGACGATGGCGGCAATGATATCTGGCCAATATTCCCGGGGCAGGGTGTGTCCCATACCTTTGAGCACAAGCAAATCGGCATGCGGCATAATACGCTTGAGGGCGTGGGCATTGTGTACCTTGAGCAACGGATCGGCATCGCCGTGGATGATTAAGGTAGGTAGGGTGAGTTTTTTTAAATGAAAAGAACGGTCTGGTGCTGTAGCTATAGCGCTGAGTTGGCGCAATACACCCGCGGCTGTAACGCCACGCTGCGTTGCCAGCAACAATAAATCTCGAATGTATTGTTCGGGAAACTCCAGATTAGGTCCATGTAATGTGCGCCAGAGACGCAAGCCATTTTCAATATAGCTTTGTACCGTGTTTTTGGGTTTGCGAGCCATAGCCACCAACGCATTTATCTTTGGATGCATCAGGCGTTTGTTGCCAGTGGTGGTCATGATATTGGTTAAGGTCAGCACTCTGTCTGGGTGGTGGATAGCCATCAGTTGAGCAATCATTCCGCCCATGGAAGCCCCCACAATATGGGCTTTTTTAACCTTGAGATTGTCCAACAGATGAACCGCATCTTGAGCCATATCCTCAAGACTGTAAGGGGCGTTTATAGGGGTTTTTAACCAGCGATGCGCCAGCAGTTGCCCAAAACTCGGTGGACGCCGCTCAGAAAATCGGGTGCTTTTACCTATATCGCGATTATCCATGCGAATAACCCACAAGCCACTAGTCGCCAATTCTCGACAAAACTCTTCCGGCCAATGGATAAGCTGTGTGGACAAGCCCATAATTAGCAGTATTGGCGGATTGTTCCGGTCGCCGAAGCTATCGCAAGCGATATCAATATTACCGCAGCGATATAGCTTTTCTGGATGGTAAGCGACGCTATCTAGCTGATTACTTGTAGCGCTGCCTTGGCTAGGGGAAGATAACACGGTTAATCACTAAACATGGTTGTGTTGAGTGCTGATTTTCCCCGTCAACCAACGAGGTGCAGCGCTGACATCAAGTGGTCGCCAATCCTGCAATGACTTGAGTTCACTGTTACCCGCCAATCGGTGAGCAATTAGCCATAAAACGGTGGGATGATGTCCCAGACCTAAATGACTACCATTGACCTGAATATTCTCCACGTGACGCTCTTCACCATGTTGATGACAACCTTGCCAATGGGTAATGCCGTCAGAGCGAGAATAGATTGAGGTACAGGGTACCGGAGGGGGAACTGCCATAGTTTCAGGAATTTCAAATTCTGCACCGATGCGTTTTTGATTAACGCGTTTAAACAAAACTGCAGCCATAGGCGACGAAGCTTCAGGCGAATTAAAGGGGCTACCCAAGCTGATCACCGACGCTACCATATCCGGCATGAGTCGCGCTATTTCGCGGGCCAATATGCCCCCCAAACTCCAACCTATCAGATGTATTGGCTGTTGTTCCTTTTCCACTAAAGCCAACACCCTTTCTAGTAAATCTTCCCGGATCATAGTTGCGCCCGGGATTATGTGTTGACCTAGATTCCGTCCTTGTTGCCAGCCGTAGGAACGATAACCTTTAAGCCGTAAATATTTGCGCAGTGGCAGGGTGGATGCATCACTGGCCAGGAAACCCGGTATAACCATGACCGGGCGTTTGCCTGAAGGAGCTTTTAATAAAAAGGGCATCGTCAGCGTCGCAGCGGCAAACTCCACTAAAGTGCGACTTTCAAATAGGGTGTGATGCAGTCGAGGTTTGCTCATTCAGTATCACTTCTTAGTTGTATCATCTTCGGTGGTGTTTTTCGCGATGGGTTCATCTGCTGGTTGTTGTTGCAGCGCCTCCATAGCTGCCGCTTCCAGCTCATTGGCTGATTCTCTAACATAGCGAACAAACTGTTTCATATCGGGCATCAGGTTTGATGCTGACGTGGCACTGATTGAAATGCTGCCGTTGTAGCTGAAAACTGGCATGATCAAGCCCATGCCATCAATGATGGGTGCCGTGCCCATATTGACATGCAATTTATGGCCAGCCATGTACAAAGGAATTTGAGGTCCCGGAACATTAGTAATGATGAGGTTAAAGATAGGGTTGTGCTTTTTAGCGATATTAGCGCGGCTGTAATATCGCGCTGCAACACCTGCCAGACCAAATGGGATAACCTCGGCAAAGCCCATCAAACTCTCAGCATCCACCGCTTCGTGATAGAGCTTGCCAATCACCGTATTGATGTGAATGGTCTCTAATCGTTTGATTGGGTCGGCTTCGTTGGTGGCCAATTGGATGTACATGGCAGTTACCTGATTACCCATGTCATTTTTTTGATCATCGGTTCGCGTGGAAACCGGCACCATAGCCACCAGAGGCTTGTCGGGAAGTTCATTTTTTTCCATCAGGTAGCGACGCAAACCGCCAGCGCAAATAGTGAGTACAACATCGTTTAAGGTTGCGTCTTTAACCGCCTTGCGAATGGCTTTGACTCGTCCAAGATCCAGGATAGAAGAATCCCAAATACGTTCAGGCCCGGCGATATCATTAAATCGAGTAGGCGGTGCCGTAAAGGGCAGGGTAGGCATGTCGATGCCGTGAACCTTTGAGATGTAGCTGGTTTTTACCGTGGCTTTACCCGTTTCCCAAAGTAATCCCGGCAGCTTGGTGGTGCGTGAAGCCAGATTATACGCCCCTTGGGTTAACATGCTAATGGCCCCCGGGACTTTGTCTTTTTTACGCTCAACTGCTGGCGGAACCTTGCGCGGTTTGGGTGATACGTCGAATAACATGCTCATCAGTTGCGCACCAGATTTGCCATCAAATGCAGAATGGTGGATTTTTGAGATCAGGGCCACAGAGCCCTCTGGTACCTGTGGGATGCAGTCTATACCCTCCACAAAGGTGAATTCCCACAATGGTCTGTCTCGGTCTAGTTTCAAGGAGAATACTTTGGATGCCAGATAGCGCAGTTCAGCCCAGCCGCCGGGTCTTGGCAATGCGGTACGATGAATATGCAGGTTTAAATCAAAGTCTTTGTCGTAGCTCCAATGGGGGCGATCCACATTAAGTGGTGAGGTAACCAGCTTTTCGGTAAGTCGTGGTACCGTATGCACCCGCTCTTGCAGGAACTGTTTGAAGTGCTCAAAGTCTAGAGTACCTTCGAGAATAGCGACTCCGCCAATGTGCATGGGTATTTTATTAGTTTCAAGAAATAAAAATGAGGCGTCCAGACCTGATAAAGCTTGCATGTTATCCACTTTTTGTTACTTGCATTAGCTCAGTATATGAAGGAAATGCCAAGAAGTGAAACACCCGTTTGAATTATTCAGTGAAAGATTCAGGCAGGCTACAAACCGTATCTGGCCAGAATTATAGCGACCTGTTTTTGATGCTCAGGTGAAACAGCGGCGTTGTCGTGAATATCTTGCCATAATTTGACCTCGCCAGTGTGCAAGCCTGATGGTGTAAACGCTAAATACAACTCATCTTCAGCCAGACAGCCGGAAGTGCGTATTTTATTTTGATGTTTATGTTCATATTGAAAGTACAGCATGGAAGATTCAGTGATTAAGATACTGTCAATGTAACCTTGCAGTAGTAACTCACTGGTTTGCCCCTCAAAACTATCTTGAAAAGATAAACCTTGTAACTGATTTGTTTCTGACTGCAAGTACCTTAACTCCAACGGTAGTCCATCTACTGGGTAGACCACTTTTCTTTGCGCAATATCCTCTGGTAATCGATACTGCCAGTTATCTTCCTGTCGACTAAAAAAGCAAAAACGCTGTGTCCCTATGGGATGTTTTGGATACAGCAGGTTTGGCGCTTCACTTTTGGCTGGCGCCAACAACGCCATATGCTTCCCGGATTCCACCTCTCTGATGGCTCTTGACCAAGGCAGTACCAGAAACTCAGGTTCAAATTCGGTATTTTTGTAAACTTCTCGAACGATTTCTACCAGCACTCCGGGTCTGTCTGAATTGATATCACAAATGTAAGGGCACCAGTCAATTGTGGCGACGGTAAACGGCACGTTAGCTCGACAAATGGGTACCAGTGCCCAGAGGAACAGAACAAAATATGCTATTTGTAGAAGCTTCATCAGCCACTCTCTCAAACTTCAACAGACTTAGTTTGAAATATTGAGGTGTGCCTGGCTATAGGCCATTAGTCTTAAAAAACTGTTCGGTTTGTTCATCGCCCGGAAAAAATGTCTCCACCTTGAGTTCCGCAGCAGTCACATCAAGAGCGGTACCGAATGAAGACACCATACTGAATAATTTAAGCTCTATATCGCCTATTTGCAGCTGCAACGAGAGTACCGGAGCCAGGGTTGCCGCGATATCGGTGCTTGAATATTCTGAGCAACCTGAGAGCGTTTGAACTTCGTCAAACAGCGTACTTAAAAATCTATTGTCGGGGTCACCATTCACTTCTCGTTGTAGCCGAAGTAGCAAAGGATTGGCAATTTCCTGCCAATTGCTGATAAAAGGTCGGAATCCCTTTTCCGAGAAGGTGAGGCGATAGATATTGAGTTTTTCTTCGTGAAAAACTGATGGGTCAGGTAAGCCTATGAGTTTAAGCAGCGTATTGGTGGCCTGGTTAGCCATGTAAAGGTCCCAGTTTCTGTCTACCACCAGTGCGGGAAAAGGCTGGTGATGTTCCAGCATCATTTGTAGGGCATTATTGATGCTTACCATGGCTTTATCATCCAGTTCTCGCTCAGTGAAAGCCGGTGCGTAACCTGCGCTTTTCAGCAGTTGATTGCTGTCTCTGAGGGTCATGTCGAGGGCGCTTGCAAGTTGCAGAATGACCTCCATTCCCGGTCTGGAACGACCTGACTCCAAAAAGCTGATATGTCGCTGGGAGATACCTGCCTCTAGTGACAAGTCTAACTGAGATAGCTTTTTAAATTTGCGCCAACGCTTCAACATGCCAGAAAAAGCCGAATCTGTTTTTTCCTGATGGGTTTTAATTGTGGCGTTGATCATATCGATACCTCTGAGGTTGTTTCCATTTTAATTATCACAAGTAAAGGAACAATTACCTTTGAGGTAATTGCCGGTATTACCCCAAAAGCTAGACTAACAGCAAAACTCAGAAGGAGAGAACTATGAATATGCGAATCATTTTATTGGGCATGATACTGGCCGCTTTTACTGGATTCAGCCTGTGGGTGTTACTGGATGTGGGGTATTTTGGGATTTGGGCCGCCGGATTTGAATCCGCTGGGACTATGCAAATTCTGTTTGATCTGGTAATCAGTTGTCTGGTGTTTAGCTGTTGGATGTTGGCCGATGCAAAAGCCCGAAAGGTTAATCCATGGCCATGGCTACTGGCAATACTGGCCACCGGCTCAATTGCCATTTTGGTTTATCTATTGGTCAGAGAAATACAAAAGAGCAAACCAACGCGAATGGCTTAATCAATGCAAATTACTATGGGACTGGATCTGATTCAGGATTTGGTCCTTGATGAAGTAATTGATGCTCGTGTGTTGCTCAACGTATTTCAGTATTGCCATGGCAGAACGCGGTGTTGACTCGTAACCCAAGGCAAACTCTCGAAGCAAATGCGATAATTGCGGGTAGTTGCGTTCAACACTTTGTTGGTAAGGCATGCTGGAGCCATTATTGTTAGATTGTTTTGGCTCCCACTGATTCACCAGACTGAGCAGCCGGGATAGCGCATGGTGTTGGATCAGATAGAAGGCTGATAGCTTCTCGCCGTTGTTGAACCTTCTTAAGCCGATAAGCAGATTGGTTAGCAGCTCTCCCAATAACCAATCAGGATCGTCGTATTCAACAATGTCATCAAGGTCGAAGCGGGAGCTTTGAGGAACAGCCACATCAAAAATTTCGGAATGCATTGTAGTGCGCTGCCATGCGATCTCTTCAGAGGGGATGATGCCGCTTTCCAGTTCATGCTTCTCCATTACGGTAAGATCACAAAAAATACCATCGGAAAACAGAAACCGGAAATGCCCGGGACTACGGCGAAATTCAAAAGCAATATGTTGTATTTCAGCAAGCCAGGCGATGTCTCTCAAAAACAACTCCTTACAACCAGCCTCTACTAGCAGCATAAATCCGATGTCACAGTCATCCATGCGCATGGCGTGGAGCGCACCATCGCAATGAGGCAACAGCATCGCGAGCGTGTGATTTTGCGCAGCGATAGTCGCTCGGATCTGCTCCAATCGTTCCTCTATTAATTCCTGTTTTGTCATTGAATCCGCTTTTGGCCTTGTTGCTTTTTTACTTGCCATTAAAGTTTTATCCTGTTTCGGCTGAAACTGACAACATTACGCATACGTATTCATAACAATTAGTTTACAATTTGTATCTGCTGGCTTATGAATTTTTCAATGATTGATTGCCTTGCCGGGAAATTTTTTTTATGGTGACCGCGATAATTGGCTAAGGATATGAAACGATTGAAAAAACTCTTCATTGCAACCATGAGTGTTTTGCTTTTAGGGGCTTGTGTCAGTAACTACAATCAAAAACAAGATAATCGGCAGGATAACCATCAAAGTGTCGCACCTCAGGTTGTTGTTCCGGAACATATCGGTGCTCAGTACTCGCTCAATGAGGCTGATATTTTTCGCTTAACAGCTGAGCAAGAAGCTGATTTTAAAGCCTGGTTTTACGATCCAATCAGAATCGATGAACCCGTTCACGATCGGGTCTATTATTACCTGGATAAATACACCGATGGCTTCGACTATCGAGGTAACACCTACAACGCCACTCAGGCGATGACTCACAAAGCAGGAAACTGTTTGTCCCTTGCCATCATGACCACTGCTCTTGCAAAAATTGTTGGGGTTGAAGTGGGCTATCAACTAGTCAATGCGACCCCGGTGTACAAGAAACGAAATAACGTTCTGTTGCTTTCTTATCACGTGCGTACTTTTTTGTATGATCCAAGTTGGCGACCTAAAAAAGACGTGATTACTCTTATTCGCCCAAGGTTGATTGTAGATTATTTTCCCAATCGCTATGACGTTCCAGGCGATGAAATTAGTGAACAACAATTTATGGGCATGTATTACCGCAATCTGGCTGCCGATGCGTTGTTGCAAGACCAGTTGAGCGAAGCTTTTTGGTTCGCTGAAAAAGCTCTTTCACTGGCAGCTAATGATGCCGAAAACATTAATATGATGGCGGTTATTTATCGGCGGCTGCAAGAGGATGATTTGGCTGAGGCATTTTATCAATACGGAATGGCCGCGGCTGAGAATAATACCAATCTGTTGAGTAACTACGCTGTCATGTTGGAAGCGCAAAACAGACCTGAACAAGCGGAGTTAATTCGTCAAAAATTATTGGAATTTCCAGACAGTAACCCTTATGCCTGGATAAAACTAGGACATGATGCCTTCCTTGAGGGGCAGCATGGTAGAGCCATAAGTTATTATCAGCGAGCTATGGCTTTGGCCCCTTACCTTGACGAAATTTATTTCGGTTTGGCTAAAAGTTTGTATCAGCGCGGTGAGTTTACTGCCGCAGCTGAAGCGATGCGCACCGCCGCAGAGAAATCCTGGGAGCAATCCCAAAGGCAGCTTTATTACGCTAAATTGTCGGCTCTGCGGGCCCGTAAGTTCGATAAATAATTAGCGCTTATTCGACATCCGGTGGTTTATATTTAAATCAATGATGATGATGTAACTATATATAACTGTTATTTATAGTGGATATTGATAATAAAAAACGGCTTTGGTTTTCCTTTATTGACAGGATTCTTTATACTAAGAAGTTCTATTATCCGACAGTCGTTGGGATAGTCGAGCTCGCTGCCATGGAACGTTAAATGGCATGGTGCAAATGGCTATCATCTCAATAAGCACATCTGTGCGAAACAATTTATGAGGATCTTGTTGTGTTAGAAGCATATCGTAAACACGTCGAGGAACGCGCCGCTGAAGGTGTGCCCCCAAAACCACTGAACCCCGAACAAGTTGCTGATCTGGTTGAGTTACTAAAAACACCACCAGCAGGGGAAGAAGACTTTTTGTTAGAATTGATCTCCGAACGTGTTCCTCCTGGTGTTGACGAAGCCGCCTATGTTAAAGCCGGTTTCTTATCTGCGATTGTAAAAGGTGAAGCCAGTTCTCCAGTTATCTCCAAGGAAGCTGCAGTGCAGTTACTTGGTAACATGCATGGTGGTTACAACATTGCCACCTTAGTAGAACTTTTGGATGACGCTGACCTGGCTGAATTGGCTGCAGAAGAGCTGAAGCACACCTTGCTGATGTTTGACGCTTTCCACGATGTAGAAGACAAGATGAAAGCGGGTAATGCCCATGCAAAAGAAGTGATAGAGTCTTGGGCAGAGGGTGAGTGGTTCACCTCTCGTGACGATGTGCCTGAAAAGATCACCATGACAGTGTTCAAAGTAACCGGTGAAACCAATACTGACGATTTATCACCTGCACCTGATGCCTGGTCGCGTCCAGATATTCCTCTGCATGCTCGTGCCATGTACAAAATGACTCGCGATGGTTTAACGCCAGAAGAGCATGGTGAAGTTGGCCCGCTTAAACAAATCGAAGAAGTGAAGGCTAAAGGTCATCCTGTTGCTTTCGTGGGTGACGTAGTAGGCACAGGTTCTTCACGTAAGTCTGCTACTAACTCTGTTCTATGGTACTTCGGCGAAGATTTACCAGGCGTGCCTAATAAGCGCGGTGGTGGTGTTTGTATTGGTGGTAAAGTAGCGCCAATTTTCTTTAACACCATGGAAGATGCTGGTGCGTTGGTATTTGAAACTGACGTTGATAAGTTGGAAATGGGCGATGTGATCGATATCTTCCCATTAGACGGTAAAATTACCAATGCTGAGACGGGTGAGACTCTGTCTGAGTTCGGCTATAAGTCCAAAGTCATCTTGGATGAAGTTCGCGCTGGTGGCCGTATTAATCTGATCATCGGTCGTGGTTTAACAGAAAAAGCACGTGAAGCACTGGGATTAGAGGCGTCTGATTTGTTCCGCAAACCAGAGCAACCACAAGATAGCGGTAAGGGTTATACGCTAGCGCAAAAAATGGTGGGTAAAGCTTGTGGTGTGGAAGGTATCCGCCCTGGTACTTACTGTGAACCTAAAATGACCACGGTGGGCTCTCAGGATACAACTGGTCCTATGACTCGTGATGAGTTGAAAGATTTGGCTTGTCTTGGTTTTACCGCTGACTTGACCATGCAGTCGTTCTGTCACACTGCAGCTTATCCAAAGCCAGTAGACATCGATACTCAGCACACCCTGCCTGATTTCATAATGAACCGTGGCGGTGTATCTTTGCGTCCTGGTGACGGTATCATTCACAGCTGGCTAAACCGCATGTTGTTACCAGATACTGTGGGTACTGGTGGTGATTCTCACACCCGTTTCCCATTGGGTATTTCTTTCCCTGCAGGTTCTGGCCTGGTGGCTTTTGCGGCCGCAACGGGTGTAATGCCGTTGGATATGCCTGAGTCAGTTCTGGTGCGCTTTAAAGGCGAAATGCAGCCCGGTATCACCTTACGTGATCTGGTACACGCTATTCCTTTGTACGCCATCAAACAAGGTTTGCTAACGGTTGAGAAGAAAGGCAAGAAGAACATCTTCTCCGGTAACATCCTGGAGATTGAAGGTTTAGAAGACCTAACGGTTGAGCAAGCGTTTGAGTTGTCTGATGCTTCTGCGGAGCGTTCTGCGTCTGGTTGTACTATCAAGCTTTCTGAAGAGTCTATCAGCGAATATTTACGTTCTAACATTACTATGTTGCGCTGGATGATCAACGAAGGTTATGGCGATCCGCGTACCCTTGAGCGTCGTGCTCAGAAGATGGAAGAGTGGTTGGCTAACCCAGAGTTGATGCGTGCTGATGATGATGCTGAATACCTGGAAGTCATTGAAATCGACTTGAACGACATCAAAGAGCCAATCGTATGCTGCCCGAATGACCCTGATGATGCCAAGACGCTGTCTGACGTCGCGGGCGATAAAGTTGATGAAGTATTCATCGGTTCTTGTATGACCAATATTGGCCACTTCCGCGCTGCGGGTAAACTACTGGAGCAAAACAAGGCTCCGCTTTCTACGCGTTTATGGATTTCTCCACCGACTAAGATGGATAAAGCCCAGTTGATGGAAGAAGGGTATTACAACATCTATGGTCGTGCTGGTGTGCGTACTGAAATGCCGGGATGTTCATTGTGTATGGGTAACCAGGCACGAGTTGAAGCCGGTGCTACGGTATTGTCTACCTCTACACGTAACTTCCCTAACCGTTTAGGTGATGGTGCCAACGTGTATCTGACCTCTGCAGAACTTGCCGCGGTTGGTGCTATTGTAGGTAAGATACCGACGGCCGAGGAGTACATGGAATACGCCAGTAAGATCCAATCGATGAGCGCTGAAGTGTTCCGCTATCTGAATTTTGATCAGATGCCCGACTTTAAAGCCGCTGAAGAAAAAGCCAAGGAGAATATCATTCCTACGCTAAATCTGTCTTAATTGACTGAGTGCATTTAACAGCAAAAGCCGGACTTAAGTCCGGCTTTTTTATAGGGTTACTTTTAATCACATTTCTAAACATTTATGGCGAGTCTTTAATCAAGGTGTTTGTTCATAATTTTGCCTGAGGGAAATTTTCAGGAACAAAACAATGAATAAATACATCACAGTTAACCGATTCAGGTATTTGTTAATTAGCACGCTGCTTTCAAGTGCCGCAGCCTTTGCAACGCCTGCAAGCGCTGCCAAAACGCACCAGCAGTTACTGCCGGTGAAACTACAACAACAAAACTTAGTCCAATCTGTAGTTTCCAATAAACCACAAACAACTCAGAAAACCATTCAATGGCGCGCTAATAACAGGCCAGCAGATCTGCTTGCCAATCGTTTTTTGGTGGAGTTCTTTGAGGCACCAGTAGCTAAAAGTTTGGCTCGCAGTGCTAATTCACTAGCAAAGCAACAAGGCGTGTCTGGCTCAGCTGCACAGTCTCTTAAAAAACAGCTGCAGACCAAACAAAAGTCTGTACTTGCCCGGATTAGCTCACAAGTCTCTGAAATGAAGGTTCATACATTACATCAAGTATTGTTCAATGGCGCTCAGGTTGAACTCGATGCTGCGCAGATAAATAACCTTCGTGCTCAACCTGAAGTAAAGGCTGTTTATCCCGTCAGAAAACGTTATCTGGATTTAGATGCCAGCCACCAGGTTACCCAAACTATTCAGGCATGGCAGTCCGTTGGTGGGCAAAGTGAAGCGGGTAAAGGCATTAAAATTGCCGTGGTTGATACCGGGATCCGGCCTGAAAACCCCATGTTTGATGATACGGGTTTTGCAGCAGTAGACTTGTCCGATAATACTCACTTAACTGACAACCCCGATTATTGCCGAGCTACCGGAGGTGATCCAGAATTTTGCAATAACAAACTAGTGGTGGCCCGTGCCATCGATCCCGCTCAACATGGTATGCAAGTGTACTCTGGCGAATACTTAACGCCCTTGGGATTTGATGGTCACGGTACCCATGTTGCCGGTATCGCTGCGGGTAACCCTGTGAATATTGAATTCAATAAGGCCAATTTGGATATATCGGGAGTCGCTCCCGGCGCACAATTAATGGTTTATAAAGCTCTGTATATGAGCGATTTGGGCGTTGCGTTTGGTACGGATACCATGTTGCTGCAAGCTCTTGAACTCGCTGTCTTAGACGGTGCAAATGTGATCAATAACTCTTGGGGGGCAGGCAGTGGTGAAGACCCGGCTGCGTCTATCTACAATCAGGTGTTTGCCAGTGCTGAGGCGGCCGGGATTGTAGTGGTTAATGCGGCTGGCAATACAGGACATCCGGGAGCCACCATTAATTGCCCTGCTTGCATCGAATCTGGTATCGCGGTGGCCAATACCACCCACGGTCGCTTTATCGGCCATCGCCTGGAGGTCAATGACAAGAGTTTTCTCGCGTATCAGGGCAACAACGATCAATTGCAAGCGCCACTGCAACTTAACCTCATGTCTCTAAACAGCCTCAGTCCGCTGGATGATACTGGATGTGGGGCATTGGATACCGATTATTTTACGGGAGCCATTGTATTGGTGGATTACCGACCGTTTTGCACAGTGGAAGAGGTGGCCAATAACATCAAAAATGGCGGTGGCGAAGCAGTGTTAATTTATCAAGCGGGGGCCTTTGGCATGGGGACTTACGAACCCTTTATTCCGTTTGAAGGGCAATACAGTATTCCTGTGTTCGGGCTGTCCAGAGAAAATGGTAATCTGATTTTTGATGATGCATATGAGGGTGATTACACTTTGCATATTAGCCACGAAGCTGAGCAGGGTATTGAGAGTCAATATGTAGACATAGTCAACCCGTTCAGCTCTACGGGGCCAAATAATGATCCAAGCGTACTCAAACCTGATTTAGCTGCGCCGGGTACCCATGTTTTATCTGCTTATTCTCCCGATGAATTTGTATTTAATCCTTTTCCGGATGGACCGGGTGGGTTCCGAAGTGGCAGCGTTGATTCTTCGCCGGTATTTGCCATGCTTACCGGCACCAGTATGGCGTCACCACAGGTAGCTGGAGCGGCAGCGTTGTTAAAACAGCAATACCCAAACTGGTCACCCGCGCAAATAAAATCAGCTTTGATGTCCACCAGTGCTACCGAAACTCGACTTGGTGTCGAGCTTGCCACCGCGTTTCAGCAGGGGGCCGGGCGCCTGGACACCTTTGCTGCTCTTAATAGTCGGTTGCGTTTCGCTTCGCCTTCATGGTCTTCTCCAGCTTGCATTGGTAGCTGTAGTTATCAAAACACTTTGAATAATGAAACTGATGAACCCCAGCAATGGCAATTGGAAATCGATTTTTTTGATGGAGAAACACGAGGGCAGGTATCACCAGAAAGCATTACTCTGGCGGCAATCGGGGAGGAAAACGACAGTGCAGATATCAGTATCATGGTAGATGCCACAAGGGCTAATCCTGAACATAGATTGTATGACAAATGGGTATTTGGCAGGCTCACAGCAACCAATACCGATGGTGAGAAGCAACACATGCCAGTGGTTATCTATGCCAATGATAGCAGCGATGAGGGCAGTTTATTGGTAAGTTACGATGGTAATGATTTACAAAGTCAAAATGACATCGAATTTACCACTCGTATCCGTAATATCAGCACCAGTTCACAAGCTAATGCCACCTTAAGTGCACCTGAGAATGCTCGCTTTGTGACGGGATCTTCAAGTATTTCCCTGGACAATGCTGAAACCACCGAATTAACGCTGTCTGAAGATGGAAAATCATTGTACTGGCAGGGAACCTTGCAGCCTGGCAGCATGATTTTGCAGCAGCAGGCGTTGTGGGATGACTTCACGCTGTCTGACGCCGATGTGGCGCCATTACCTTGCCAAGATGGCTGTAATGGCTTTAACACCATCGTAGAGTTTGATTTTCGGTTTAACGGCGATGACTACCAAACTTTGACAATATCAGATAACGGTTTCGCAGTTCCTGGCAGTAAAAACTTTGGTTTCTTTACCGCTTTGTTTAACCAGCATTTCCCCCAGTCTGATAATCTCAATAACATCATTGCGCCGTTCTGGACGGAGTTTGATTTATTAGATGACAACCTGCCAGGGGATACTGGTACTGGGTATTTGCGCGCTGCTGTAAGGGTAATAGACGATATTAATTATCTCGTAGTAGAGTGGGATAATGTGGCGCTTTACAATCCGAATGAACTTGGGGAGGGAGGGGATGATTTTCCGGGAGACGGCTTTTCTGGAGATGATGAACCAGCTATCCCTGATACGGAAGAAGCGCAAAGCGCTGGTTTTACTTTTCAGATCATTATTCAGGAAAACAGCGACAACATCTGGTTCAATTATATTGCTATCCCAGAAACGCCGGTATTTTTGACTGTCGGTGCGGAAAATAGCGACGGTACGATTGGCAACAGTTATTACTTTTACGATGAGTCCTCACCGGCCATCGGCACTGTGCCCACATCCGGTATGGCATTGCAGCTACTTGCCATCGAAGAGGGAGAAGTACAAATTCACACTGAGCTTGCACTTGTCAACGGACAAGATTATGCACAGGAGGATTTTCTTGAAGTGGCAGAAGATAGCAGCGTGACGATTGATGTCATGGCCAATGATATTAGCTTCAGCGCCGTTACCCTTAGCTCTGAATTACAATTGCACCAAGCTCATAAAGCCATATCAACAGCAAGGGTCGAAGCGACCGGAGGATTGGATGCTAATTCAATCGAAGTGCTAAATGGTGCATCTCATGGCTCCGTTTCGATTAATGAGGGACAGGTGGTTTATCAGCCTGAAGCAGACTTTTTCGGCGAGGATGTCTTTACCTATCGCATCGCTGATGGGGCTGGCCATTATTCAGCTGAAGTTGGAGTAAATATTAGTGTTTTAGCCGTTAACGATGCCCCTGAACTCGCTGCTTTCTCGCCACAAACTGTCAGTGCAGGGCAAACTGTGGTGATAGCTCCGCAGGCTATTGATGTGGATGGTGATGCGCTCAGTTTTTCCATTGTTCAGACTGCTGGATTGATAGTACCCATAGCAAGTAACGAACAGGGGTTTGAATTTACTGCACCAGATGTCACTGAAGATACCCTGTTTCGATTTGCAGTGAGCGCAGATGACGGGCAAGCGAGCAGTGCAGCACAAGCAATAGAAATTACTGTCGAAAAGCCGCGTTCTTCAGGAGGAAGTCTGTATTGGCTGTTGGGGTTAATCGCATTGGCATTACTGATACGTTTTTCTTGTGCCAACGTCAGGGAACTCTATATAGCGATTAAAGAGTAACCTTATCTGAGAACGCGATGCTACAAGCATCGCGTTCTCTGGATTAGTCTTTTGGGTTTTTAATGAAATTATTTTCGCTCTATGGATTTGCGTCTCGTACCAATTTGAAGGCGTATGGCTCGTATTCTTCACCGTCATGCCAGGTATCGCCACTATTCATAAAGACAAACCAGATTTCATTACTGTCATTAAATGGGGATGAACTCCACAGCGCCGTACCTGATGCACCAGGAAAAACGCTGAGGTTCATGGCGGGATCTACGCACTGGTTTTCAACTATGCTCAACAACTCTTTGATGTTTGGCAGGCGCCAGTCATCATAACCTGCGTATTGAGCGTTTTCTGCAATATCCAATGCTTCATTCCAGTAGGCAATAACGCCGACAGGGTTGCAAGTACCATTGGCATAGGTTTCGCCGTAGAGACAGGTTTGCCACATCAAATTGGTACGGGTGTCGGTTACCGTACCATTATCGTGCATGATAAATTGTTCCGTGGGCGTAGATGCTGGTACAGCATCTAAGCATGTTTGTCGCCATTGTGCCTGAGTCGACTGGCTGAATAGCAGTGCAAATAATAAAGTTGTCAGTTTATTCATGTTGGGCAAATCCTTATTGCGTAAAGTTACGGTTAACCAGACGAACTTTCAAAGCATCGCTATGATGATACATAGAAATATTTCCTGATTGAAATTGAGCTATTTTAATAAAACCTGAAAAATGGTCGGTTGGAATAACAGGGGTGTTCGACCAAACGTTTTGGCCCATGCCTTCATTGATAAACCAGTCGCTGGATATAGCCGGAGATATTTTTCCATAATTTACAAGACTATTGAGTTCGTTGATGCTGGGCAAATCCCAGTCACTCCGACCGCATAGTGCTATTGCATTGATGGCACTGACATAAGCAGTAGTGTTGCAACTTTCAAGGGTACAAACTCCAGCTGATTCGGTTCCTTCTACGCCAGCTTCCCGCATTGTTTGATTCGGAAACCAAGCGTAAGTGTTATCGATGTCTTGCAACCCACCATCATTGCTCTTAACTTCCCATACTAATTGGCTTACCTCATCTTTCAAACAGGACCAGGTTGTCGCCTCGTCCGATAATTCATTTCCTGCAGCGTCTAGCTTGGTGTATTGAAAACCATCGTGCAACAAATTATATCGACGTGCAGACAAGCCGGTATGTCCGTCCTGGCCTTTGGGGATTCGATCTCCTTCATCGTCAACTTCTTTGGAGCAATCAAGACCGGAAGAAGCATTCGTTAATCCTGGTGCAACTTCATCAATACAGGTGGAAATGCCGGTATCACTGATTTTGGGTAAAGCCAACAATTGGATAGTGAGGCTCGCCTCATCTGTCAGGCCATCGTCGTCTGTGACTTGCGCTATAAATTGCGGCATTGAGCCCGGCTCAAAGCCCCTCAGATCAAGATGCACTGGACACCCCTCAAAATCGAAGCTGTCTCCTTGAGTCGAAGTAATGGATATTATGTCGATTTGTCCATCAATATCGGATACCTCACAATCTAAAATGGCCTTTTTCACCGGGTAGGTGACAATGGTGTCTGAATCAAAGGACATCAAAGGCGAAGACTCGGTGGCAAAAACTTCAACAGAAGCTGTTGCGGTTGTTGGCACAACATCGAAATCACTCACCGAAACTTCGAACTCTAGCTGAACCATATTTTGTGCAAGTGTGACAGAGGGGGCAGTAAACGAGAGGGTATCCGTGTTGTGCCCTGCCAATTCAACTGTTGGACCGGATATTTGTTGCCAGCTAATTTCGAACTCGTCGTTGTCTGGATCGGTAATTTCAATCTCAATAGTGACTGCTTCGCCTTCATTTATTTGGGTTAGGGGGATTGCAGCGATTCGAGGTAGACGATTTTCTCTGGGATCTTCTCCGTCCCAACTGCAGGAAAAAAGCAGGATAGAGGCAATTAAAATAGTTAAATGTTTGGTAAGTCTGTTCAATTAATTTCTCCTTTTATTTGAACTGTCTTTTCTTTTGAGAATTAAAGTGGGGTTGAGGTTTTTGCTGTTCCTTGTAGCTTAACGTTTGTGGATAAAAATTTATTCACCTTAGAATCAAAAAAGTCACTCAAAAACATAATATTACTCTACCGAAAAAAGCAGATGGTGAGAATGAAACGTTAAATGAATTCGCTTAAGCGTGGTATCTTGGTAAAAATTTAATGGTGAGTCATGCTTCCTGGAAATGACTAAGGAGCGAAGTTGAAAACAGTAATTTACGGTGCCGGTTCTATCGGTTGCTATATTGGTGCCATTTTGTACCAGCATCAGATTAATGTTTGTTTGCTGGGACGGCGACGGCTTCAAGATGAAATTGAATCGGCAGGTGGTATTTATTTATCTGATTATGAAGGTGGCAATGACTGCGTTAAAGATGTGCCTTTCATCACCACACCAGAGGTGCTTAGCACAGCGGATACGATTCTGATAACACTAAAATGCACCGCTATCGATTCGGCAATTTCAGAACTGCGGCAATTTGCCTCACCTTCGGCTTTAATTGTGTGTATGCAAAACGGCGTCGGCGCTGTTGAATTGGTGCAACAAGCTTTGCCAAATCACAAAGTATTGACTGGCATTACTCCGTTTAATGTGGTGCAGTCACAGGGCGCTCGTTTTCATCGCGCCACGGAAGGTGCATTACATTTGCCTATTCACTCCAGCCTGATGCCTTTGCAGCAAGCGTGGCAAGCTTACGGTTTGGGTTGTGAACTGAATGAAAATTTGACCGCCATCGTGTGGGGTAAGCTGTTGTTAAATTTAAATAACGCCATCAACGCGCTTTCGAATATCCCTTTAAAAGCACAGTTAGAGCAGCGCCCTTATCGGCTTGTGTTAGCGCAATGCCAGTTGGAATTATTGGCCTATTGTCGAGACAGGAATATTGAGCTGGCTAAACTCACTGCTGTATCACCGGGTATGATACCAAGACTGCTAAAGTTACCTGATTGGCTGTTTAAACTCGTAGCCCAAAAAATGTTGGCGATTGATCCTAAGGCTCGCTCTTCCATGTGGGAGGATGTCCAAGGGGGAAGAAAGACAGAAGTTGAGTTTCTCAACGGTGCCGTGGCTCGTCTGGCCGAATCTCAAGGTATGCAAGCACCGGCGAACCGAGCCATTACTCGTCTCATTAAAGAAGTGGAATCTGGTCAGCGCCAATCAGGAATAAACGGCAAAGACTTACTGAAACTAACTCGAACCACAATGTCAGGTGAATAATCAATGGCACAATGGAAGTCTGTTGCAGGTATAATAGTACAAGGTCATCAAGTGGCTTCCGGGAAAGCGAAAGACAGCCCCTATCCCGATGGCAGCATCCCTTTGCAGATGCCATTTTTCAGAGAGCTAGGGCTGGATCTGAGCCAGTGTTTTCCCGGAACATTAAACGTCGCCATTACGCCCCATAAATTTAAAATGCTGCGTCCCTCTCACATTTTTGAAAAGGTAGAATGGATAGCGGGGTTTAATGCCGAAACCTTTTCATTTGCAGAGTGTAAGCTCGTGTTCGGAGAAATATCAATGAGAGGGTATGTGCATTACCCGCATCCAGAGACCAAAACTCAACACTTTCACAATGACCAACTATTGGAAGTGCTCTGTCCATTTGTTGAAGGTATTCGGTACGGTGATAAGGTACGCTTGGAATACTTGCAAGAGCAGATAGATGTTAGTGAGCAATAATAACAACGATTTTCTACATATTAAAACGTATACAGGTGTAAATATGATGCGCAAGTCCAGTTTCTTGATGATGATGGTGTTGTTGGGATTGTGGGTTTTTTTACCACTGTCGGCACAAGAGCTCATTTCACAGGACGTCCAGTTCAAACGAGCTGTATTGCTAATTAATGGCCAAAAATTTCAGGTTGAATACGCCGATACATGGGAACTGCGAGCCCGTGGTTTGATGTATCGTACTGAGCTTTGCCAGCAGTGTGGCATGTTATTTAAATTCGACCGGGAAAGGTTAATTTCTATGTGGATGAAAAACACCTTCATTCCTCTGGATGTGGCGTTTTTTAAAAAGAATGGAGAAATTGTAGATATCAAGCAAATGCAGCCACTGGATTTGACCTCAGTACCCAGCTCTAAGCCCGTGCTCTATGCGCTTGAAATGAACGAGGGCTGGTTCGCTGCAAATGGCGTCAAGGAGGGAAATAGCATTGAAGTGCTCGAGACTGGAACGATTGAGGAAATTCAGTAGAAGTGCTTACCATTGAATTTGCGAATTCAGTTAAACCTTGTACTCTTTAACAAAGATATTTGTATTCAGATCTGATAACGATATAAGGAAGCTTTATGCGAATTTTAGGTGTTGATGTTGGTGGTTCTGGTATTAAAGGGGCCATTGTAGATACGGTTAGCGGAGAAATGCTGACGGAGCGTCATCGGATACCCACTCCGCAACCGGCAACACCTAAAGCGGTTGCTGCTACCATCAATGAACTGGTGAGTCATTTCAACTGGAAGGGCCCTATCGGCTGTGGTTTCCCTGCAGCGATACAGCACGGTGTGGCCAAAACTGCGGCAAATGTCGATGATGCCTTTATTGATACCAATATTGAAAAGCTCTTTGCCAAAGCCACCGGGTGTGACGTCTATTGTGTCAATGATGCTGATGCAGCAGGTATGGCTGAGTTTAAGTTGGGCAAAGGTAAAGATTATAAAGAAGGCATTGTCATCTTCGTTGCTGTTGGTACCGGATTGGGAACTGCACTATTCACCAATGGTGAGCTGTTACCTAATACTGAGCTTGGGCATATTCACCTGGACAATGGCCATGAGGCAGAACGTTACGCAGCAGATTCTGCCCGAAAAAGGGAAGAGTTAAAGTGGAAACATTGGGCGCCACGTTTTAATCACTACTTGAGCACCATGGAAGCCCTGTTTTGGCCAGATCTTTTTATCCTAGGCGGAGGTGCCAGCAAGAAGATGGATAAATTTGAATCACAGCTTACAGTAAAAACGCCGGTAGTAGCCGCCTCTTTACTCAATGAGGCCGGCATTATTGGTGCGGCTGTTTATGCCGATACCGAGCGAAAACGCCAGCAAGCTATTGCCCGTAAAGCCCGTTTAGCGAAGCGACAGAAGGCACAGTAAGCTTTGAAAAGGGGCTTTTATTATTGGTTTTTACACTCTGGCCCCTTGTAAACCGCCCGTGTGCAGTATTGCGACTTTACTCTGTGGTTTAAAATAGCCTTGATTTAGCAGCTGTTGCAGAGCAAAAAATAGCTTGCCGCTATACACTGGCTCTACAGGGATGGTACTTTTTTCACTAAACTGCCGACAAAATTGCTCCAGCTCGGCATTGCTTTTTGCATAACCACCGTGATGAAATTCATGCATTATCTGCCATGGGTGACGCATAGCAGGGGGGGCTGTGACACAAGCTGCCACCAAATCTTCCAGGTAGTTTTGGCCTTTCAGTACGGCGATGCCTGTCACGCGAGTTGTACGCTTCAGCTGCCACATTGCCTGAATTATTCCAGCCAGCGTACCACCGCTGGCTACCGGGCAAATAAGCTCATCCAGTGTTTCTGGTAATTCCTGAACGAGCTGTGTCATCCCCGAGTGCACTTGCTGACCAGAGCCGCCTTCAGGGACAACGCAATAATCTTCAAGCTGCTCTATTTGCGTGCTCAGCCAGTTGTGGTTTTGCCGCTGCTTGTATTGTTGTTTGGTTAGCCAGCGGATATCAGACTGCCAGGCACTTAAATCTTTTAGCATGGGCGACAGATTATCGCGATAGTCACCCCTGACCATTGCAATAAAAGGGATGTTGTATTGTTTACACATATAACCCAGTGCGTGTAAATGATTAGAAAAGCCACCGCCAAAACTCACGATACCGCGGTATTTACCTTGTGGCCAGGGAGAAAACAGCGCCTGTAATTTGCGCCATTTATTACCGGATACAATCGGATGGATGAGGTCGTCGCGTTTAACCTGAATGTGCACGTCATCACATCCAAATAGCTCTGCTGGCAAAAGTGTTAAAGGCGAAGGAAGTGTAAAGCTGAGACTCGCTGTTGTGGGCATAACCTTGGTGGCGGCGGTTGAGATTCAGGAGTATGCTAAGTCTTAGCTTAACATTATTCAAATTGAGACCTGTTTTATTATGGAAATTGTTTTAATCAGTTTATTCCTCGCGACGCTTATGCCCATTTTGGCTAAGGCGCCTTTGGCACTGGAAATGCACAAACTCAAAGGCTACGACAATCGTAATCCCAGACAACAGCAAGACCAATTACAAGGTTTTGGAGCGCGCTGTAAAGCCGCCCATTACAATAGTTTTGAGGCATTAATCATGTATATTCCTGGTGCGTTGGCAGTGGTCGCAGTGGACGCCGTCACCCAGTTGACTGAATACTATGCCATGGGGTTTGTATTTGCGCGTTTTTGTTATTTGCTGATGTATTGGTTAGATCAGCACGTATTACGCAGTCTGTTTTGGGGCGTTGGCTTTATCATCTCACTACTAATGTTATGGCAAGCCATGGCAATGGTAGCTACCTGGTAAAGCTCTATCTTATTTAGTTTTAATTGCTATTTTTGCTGAAAGATATCATCGTTGAAATTTATCCGATTCCGGATAGGGGATAACGTGAATAATATCGCCATTGGCCACCTGTTTTTGCACATTTTGCCAATATTCGGGGGTAAATAGGTCGGCATGCAGTTCCTTGAATATCGCTTTTAATTCTCGCTTGCCAACAATAAAGTGTTCGAACTGCTCCGGAAACACATCATTGGGTGCCACTGATAAGGTATCCATAGCGTAAGGATCGTCCGATTGCGGAATTTTGCGGAAATTGCGCTCCGACATGTAGCAAATTTCATCGTAGTCGTAAAAAATCACTCGGCCATGACGGGTAATGCCGAAGTTTTTATGCAACATATCACCGGGAAAGATGTTGGCTGCTGCAATTTGTTTGATTGCCAAACCGAGATCTAATATCGCGTTGCGTATTTTGTCCGGGTCGGTTTCATTGGCAAGGTAAATATTCAGTGGCGTCATTTTTCGTTCAATGTAGAGGTGCTTAATGAGTACCTCGTCTTCCAGTATTTCAATGCTATTGCCACAAGTATCCTGCAGCTCTTGCAATAAATCGGGATGAATTCGGTGTTTGGGTAGTCTGAAATTAGCGAATTCATGGGTATCTGCCATGCGACCGATGCGGTCATGTGATTTAACCAATTTATAGCAGTCAATTACGTGCTGCCGGGTGATTTTTTTACTTTCTGCAAACTCGTCCTTGATGATTTTGATCACTACGCCGTAAGAGGGCAGGTGAAAGCACATCATCACCAAACCTCTGATGCCGGGAGCGATCTCAAACTGGTCATCAGATTCTTCAAGGTGCTGGAGGAAATTTCGATAAAACACGGTTTTACCATGTTTATAAAAGCCCAAAGCGGTATAGAGTTCAAAATGCTTTTTGTTGGGTAACAGCTCTTGTAAAAAAGCCACCACTTCAGCTGGATATTGGGTGTCTACCATAAAATAAGCACGAGCAAAGCCAAACAAGACACTCAAATCGCGTTTTTCCGTGAGTAGGGCATCGACATATAATTCACCGGCTTCACTCATCAATAAGGCCACGACAAAGGGCTTGTAGTCATCTTCAAAACAGATGCGGCCTACAAGGTAAGCTGCACGGCCACGGAAAAACTCAGATTGCAGCATTTCAACACGCTTAACCTGGGTTAGTTGCTCGAAGCTGAGGCGCGCTTTAATCGTGCTTGTGAGGTTATGTAAGTCTCGTTGATAGTTTTCGAACGGCACATTAAACCGGTAGTGAGTGAACATCTGCTGGAGTGTTGATTTAACCGTTTTATCGGTATCAAAAATATTGATCACACGAGGCCTGTTAACCCCTGATAAATAGCAGCGACTGGGCAACACAAACATCATGCTATCGTCGATTCTTTGATGTTTGAATATTCGTCCAATTACTGAGTTGTAAAACGTCTCTGCCAATTCAAATTGCGGATGATCATCTAACAGAACAACGAAATCCTGTTTTAAGCTGCGCCAGAATTCAGGGGATTGCTGTTGTGGCAGAAAAAGCGTGTATATTTGCGCGACTGTCTCTGTGAGTATGCTCTCGTAAAGCGAGATTCTGTCACGAGAGGCTTGCTGACAAGCACGCCATTTGGAGGTTTCAAAGCGTTTCTTGGCGTCTGAAGTGATGCGATTGTAAAGTCTGAAGCTCTTTTCAAATCCTTTCAGAATTTCGTAGGCAATTTGTTGATTGGTTACTTGCTTGATTGACATGTCAGAATCCGCTGGTATGTTAACGCAGTCCATCTATTTGCTGACAATAATAGTAATAATACCAATTCCAGTAAATATTTGCACACTCAGCGCAGCCTCAGGGACATTAGTTCGAGGCGTGCGAATGAAAGAATACTGGTGGTCTTGTGAGCTTCGCACAACAAAGAAATAATGTTGCTGAGGCGCGTCTTCGATGGGGCTTAAAAGCATTTATACCGTGTTGGATGTTTTTGATTTAGGCCCACTAGACCTGCAAACAACCGCCTTGCCTAAATGCTTTTCATCTCCCACTGAGGAGAGTAAATGTTTACTGGAATTGGTATAAATCAATAATGGAAGTCCTGATAAGGTATGAGTTTCCCCGTTTTAATCTGTGATGATTCGAAACTTGGTCGAAAATCGGTAGAGCGCAGTTTGCCAGACGGCTTAGCCGCCGAGATCCACATGGCGAGCCACGGTCAAGAGGCTATGGAACTATTAAGGGCCAAACCCATAACTATTCTGTTTCTGGATTTGACCATGCCTGTTATGGATGGGGTTGAAGTATTAGAGGCGATCCGAGCAGAGCGAATTGAAGTTTTTGTCATTGTTGTCTCTGGCGATGTGCAACCTAAGATGCGTGACAGAGTTTTGGGACTGGGAGCTTTGGATTTCATTAAAAAACCCGTTTCTCAGGAAAAGCTTTTAGAATCGCTGCAAATGTACGGTTTGTACTAAATACTATTATTCGTCGTCTTCTTCTTAATCTTCATTGTCTTCATCATCATCGTCTGAAAACACATCTGGCGTGACTGCATCAACAACGTCAACAGTGCCCTCCACTACGGTGGTAGTAACGCCTACTGCAGCATCCACAACAGCTACAGCGACACAGCCAGTCAAATTAATAGAAAAAATTATAACAAGTATTAAGAGATGGAATGGCTTCATTATTATTATTCTCCTTGTAACGTCGGCAATGTATCGCTAATGGGGGAGTACTTGCAAGGAGCAAGGCTACTATAGCGACGCAATCGACTCTTTAATATATAACTGACGTTTAATGGTAGCGATCTCATCCTTATTTTCAGCCAGAAATTGATTCAATAAGGTGATAAGCTGTGGGTGTTTAATACTGGCAAATTGAAACTCAGGGTTTGATAACGGCAGGTTGGTGTCTAGTACCAAATCATAACCGTATTGAAGATTGAGGTGCTCAGCGACATTGTATTCTACATCCGCAGCCTGTACTCGATGGTTTACCACCATTTGCATCGCCATTTTGGCATCTGGCACGCCAAATATTTGAACTTGTCTGGCATCTTGCTCTTCGTTCCATTTTACCGGAGTGAAGCCAAAGGGAATACTGATGGCGCGGATCTTTTTCAGTGGTAATCCTTTTTCAATCACCATAGTGCCGGAAATAGAAGTCACCAAAGAGTTACTGTAGTGCACTGCGCCTGGTTTATCCTTGTACCAGCGTTTATTAGCAGGATAAATCAGATCCACTTCTTTGCTTTCAAAAAAAGCATATTCCAAGCGCTTGGTAGGTAAAGCAACAGCTCGCAACTTAATACCTGTTTTTAACTCAAACAGGGCGAGCACTTCTTCCAGTAATGAGTTTTTATTTTGGTCGGTAAAGTTATAGTGGGGGAAAAAATCGAAGTTCTGTACGCCCAAGACAAATGTTTCCGCCTCAAGAGATTGTGTGTCTTGTGGAATCGCATTAGCGGAGAATGTCCACAAAAACCATAAAAAACCCACACTAAGGTATTTGATTGCACACAGGCGCATTTCTAACAACAAGTTTAAAGATAACTGCGGTGCAGTTTAGCATTAAAAGAAAGGCCCTGTTTAGGGCCCGGTATAGAAAATGATGTCGACGGATGAACTTACGTTTCATCTAGCGGAGAGATGACTCGCTGGCTGCGTGGTAAATAGTAATTGTCGTAATCTAAAGAAAAAGCCACAGTTTCTGATTTACCGACAATCTCATTGCGAGGTATAAATCCGATTGCTCTAGAGTCGGCACTGTTATCTCTGTTGTCGCCTAACACCAGGTAGTGCCCGGACGGGACTGTCACCTCAGCAAAATTAGAAGCTCTGGTATTGGCATTTCTTATTCTTATTTTGTGAGTTGTTTCCCCGAGGACTTCATTTAGCACTTTAAAACCACCCTGCTCAGAAACAGCGGTGTATTTGAGCGCATTACCGTTGACAAAGAGTCGATTGTTTTTCATTGCTACTCTATCACCGGGGACGCCAATAACGCGTTTAACCAAACGTTTATCAGATACTTTGGAATCAAAAATAATGACATCGCCTCTCTCCGGGTCATTAAGCTTGTGTAGTGAAACGTGAGTTAGAGGCAAGCGAATGTCGTAGGCGAGTTTATCCACCAATATTTGGTCGCCGATTTTAATGGTGGGTTGCATTGAGCCGGTTGGTACGTGGTTCCAATCAGCCACCGCACTGCGAAACATCACCATTAAACCGATAAACAATAAAAATAGTTTATTTTCCTGCCATATTGCATTGAGTTTGTTCATTCACTTACCTGTTAGTTTTTTTACACTGGTTACGACTAACAATAGTAATGCAGAGTTTCAATTTATTACTTGCAGAGCTGTTACAAAATATTTAAAACAGAATCGCCAGTATCTCTCGTTTACCTGTCAGCTTGTTGCGAAACCCAGAAGGCAGTCCTAGACTCATTTTAGGAAGGCACAAAAAGCCGTTTACATTAAATATTCGCTTGCGATTACTTATGCTAAAAAAGTGCATAAAAAGTCGATTTGCGGTTGTTTTTTGTGCAGTTTGAGTTTGTGTTTCAGACGATTGTCTGGTTATTATTCAGGTTTGGTGTAAAAAGAACAGTTTTCTATGACAGACGATATTTATTCAGTATTACTTGATGCTGCGGGATTACTCCTGGTGGGGATGGCCGTCGTATTTGTTTTTTTAACAATACTCATCGGCGCCATTCATCTTATTGAGTGGTTGTGTAACAAGCTGCCCGACGCACCAGAAACCCAAATCAAACCTCAAGTATCGGGGACTCAAGCAGAGGCGATTAGTCCGCAAGTCGTAGCGGCAATAAGTTCTGCAGTGCACCAGTATCGAAATAAAAAACAATAAAAAATAAAGCATCAACGACGCTCAATATGCCAAAGGCATAAAAATAAACTGCATCATTTGTTGAAGAGGAAATAATTATGGCTAAACCGCTGGCCTTAACGGAATTGGTATTGCGAGACGCTCATCAGTCTTTGCTGGCCACTCGTATGCGTCTTGAAGACATGTTACCCATCGCACCAAAACTTGATCAGGTTGGCTATTGGTCCATGGAATCATGGGGGGGCGCGACATTTGATGCTTGCATACGTTATTTGGGGGAAGACCCATGGGAGCGTATTCGCAAGTTAAAAGCGGCAATGCCAAATACAAAGCAACAAATGCTTTTGCGCGGTCAAAACCTGTTGGGTTATCGCCACTATGCTGACGATGTGGTGGAGAAATTTGTTGAGCGGGCTCATCACAATGGTGTTGATGTATTTCGCATTTTTGATGCTATGAATGATATCCGCAACTTGCAGACCGCGATTAAGTCTGCGATTTCGGTTGGTGCCCACGCGCAAGGTACTATTTCTTACACTGTTAGCCCGGTGCACACATTGTCATTGTGGCTGGATATGGCTAAACAGTTGGAGGATATGGGCGTACACTCAATTTGTATCAAAGACATGGCAGGTTTGCTGAAACCTTACGAGTGTGAAGAGTTGGTCTCTCAGCTCAAGGAAACCGTTGCCGTACCCATTGCTATGCAGTGTCATGCTACAACAGGTTTAAGCACTGCAACCTATCAAAAAGCTATCGACGCCGGCATTGATATGCTCGATACGGCGGTTTCTTCCATGAGTATGACTTATGGCCACAGTGCCACCGAAACTATGGTTTCTATTGTCGAAGGCACGGAGCGTGACACTGGGTTAGATCTGACTCTTTTGGAAGAGATAGCGGCTTATTTTCGCGATGTCAGGAAAAAGTACGCCAAATTCGAAGGTAGTTTGAAGGGCGTGGATTCGCGAATTTTGATAGCGCAGGTGCCCGGTGGCATGTTAACCAACATGGAAAACCAATTGCGAGAGCAAGGTGCCGCAGATAGATTAGACGAGGTACTCAAGGAAATTCCTAAAGTTCGCGAGGATCTTGGTTTTATCCCTCTGGTTACACCCACCTCCCAAATCGTTGGTAGCCAATCAGTACTTAATGTACTGACCGGAGAGCGATATAAAAGTATTACCAAAGAAACAGCGGGGGTGCTTAAAGGAGAGTATGGTGCAACAGCTGCCCCAGTAAACGCTGAGCTTCAAGCGCGAGTTTTAGACGGTGCAGAAGCGATTACCTGCCGACCTGCGGATCTCATTGCAGCTGAATTACAAAAATTAGAAACCGAACTGGATAAACTTGCCAGTGACAAAAACATACAATTAGCTGAGCAGAAAGTTGATGACGTATTGACTTACGCATTATTCCCTCAGGTGGGATTAAAATTTCTGGAAAATCGTAATAATCCGGATGCTTTTGAACCAGCACCCGGCAACGAACCCGCAGCAGAACCAACAAATGTGGTTTCTGGTAGTGGAACGGCCGAAGCCTATGCCGTTCGCGTTGACGGCAAAGTCTACCGTGTGGAAGTTGCGCCTGATGGCAGCTTAACGGACGTTGCCCCCAGCCCAGCTGCTGCGCCAGCTCAGGAGATTCAGACACCGGTTGCAGCATCAGGAGGCGAGCCGCTGAATGCACCTCTAGCCGGTAATATCGTGCGAATTAACGTCGCTGCTGGACAGTCCGTCAATGCTGGTGATGTGGTATTGATTATGGAAGCGATGAAAATGGAAACGGAGGTGCGGGCAGTTAACACTGGTACGATTGCCAATATTATGGTGAAAGAAGGTGATGCCGTGCAAGCCGGGCAGCCTTTGCTAAGTTTTAGCTGAGGAAGCAGGCTCCATGGAAAAGTTACAAATCTTATGGCAAACCACTGCTCTGGCTAATTTTGAGCCAGGGCAAATACTGATGATGGCCGTCGGCGTTTTGCTGTTGTACCTGGCCATCGCTCGAAAATATGAACCCTTGCTACTACTGCCTATCGGTTTTGGCGCAATACTAACCAATATCCCATTGGGCGGCTTTACCGAGCCCGGCGGTTTGTTGTATTACGTCTACGAAGTGGGCATCGGCTCAACGGTGTTTCCGTTATTAATCTTTATGGGAGTTGGGGCTTTAACCGACTTCGGCGCGTTGATCGCTAATCCACGCATGTTACTTCTAGGGGCTGCAGCGCAATTTGGAATTTTTGCTACCCTGTTTGGTGCTATTTTGTTGAATCTGGTGCCCGGATTGAGTTTTACGCTTCAGGAAGCCGCGGCCATTGCCATTATCGGTGGTGCTGATGGTCCGACAGCCATCTTTTTGGCATCTCAACTAGCAGATCATTTACTGGGAGCTATTGCAGTGGCGGCTTATTCCTACATGGCATTGGTTCCCATCATTCAGCCGCCGATTATGAAGGCGCTGACCACGCCGGAAGAACGCAAGATTGAAATGCGGCAACTGCGCACTGTCAGCAAACGTGAAAAAATAATTTTTCCCCTGGCAGTGCTTGGCTTGACCATTTTGTTTTTACCAACGGCGACTCCGCTGGTGGGTATGTTCTGCTTGGGTAACCTGATGCGGGAAAGCGGTGTGGTAGAGCGACTGAGTAAAACTGCACAAAACGAATTGATCAACGTCACCACCATCTTTCTGGGATTAGCAGTGGGCTCAAAGCTTTCTTCTGATCAGTTCTTAACTTCCCAAACCTTAGCCATTCTTGCGTTGGGGGCTGTGGCGTTTTCAATTGGAACCGCGGCCGGGGTACTGATGGCCAAGCTAATGGGACGATTGAGTAAAGACAAAATCAATCCTCTGATAGGCGCGGCTGGTGTATCGGCTGTGCCAATGGCGGCACGAGTGGTTAACAAGGTTGGATTGGAAGCCAATCCACACAACTTTTTATTAATGCATGCAATGGGGCCAAATGTGGCTGGTGTATTGGGGTCAGCCGTAGCTGCAGGTATTTTGCTGGCATTGGTGGGGCCGTAGTTTTTAATTAATTGGTAAAAGGGGAAGCTGGGCTTCCCTTTTTTAATGGGTGAGGGGAATTAACAATCCGTAAAACAGTGCAATGGTTGAACTTATCACCAGGATATAAATAAAACCTTTTTTGCCCTGCTCCAGGGTATAACCATTGTGTTTAAGATACACAAACCAACCCAAGCACAATAACAACGGGATCAAAAACAAAAATTTAATCAAAACCTTATCCTCGTTTAATGACAAAAAAAGTGATTGTTTTTAAAAAAGTTTTACATATCTGAAATGAGATTGTAATGACTTTTTTTTCTAATACTGAGGTTATTAATGTCAGGATCGCTTTTTTATGTCTATGCCGATTACACCGCAAAAGTCAGAAACTGTTGCTCGACAAAGCCATATAACTGAGCTGTGTGGGCTGCCAGGTCAGTCATTGACCGGGCATGCGCGCTCTATACTTTACAGCTTAGAGCTGATGTCCAGGAAGTCCATTACCCCGAAAGACGCAGGATGCCAGGACTGGCTGATGGAAAAACTCGCTTCTTTGGGATTTGTATGCCACCCATTTGAGGTGAATGGTGTTAAAAACCTGGTAGCTGAAATCGGGGCGGGGGAAAGGGTGATTGCATTCGCGGGACATACTGACGTCGTTCCGCCTGGTCCGGTTGAAAAATGGCACAGCGATCCCTTCGAGCCTGTTGTGATAGACAATGAGTTGATTGGCCGTGGCGCTGCAGATATGAAAACGGGTGTCGCCGCCATGCTAGCTGCATCAGAGCGAGTATTGAGGTTATCTCGCCACCTTAACGCGAAGTTTATGTGGTTCATTACCAGCGATGAGGAAGGCGAAGCGGAGTTTGGAAGTAAGGAGATCAAAGCCTGGCTGGATAAGCGCAATATATCCGTGGATTGCGTCATTATCGGTGAGCCTACGGCCAAGTTGGCCACAGGTGATACCATCAAGGTGGGCAGACGTGGTGCCATTTCCGGACGTATTCAGGTTAAGGGTAAACAGGGTCATGTGGCGTATCCGCAATATGCAGACAACGCAATCCACAAAATGGCAAAGGTAATCGATGCCATTAGTTCCATAAACTTCGATGCCGGTAGTGATGATTTTCCGGGAACAAGCCTGCAAATTACGCACATTGATTCTGGTGATTTCACCGATAATATCGTGCCTGCCAATTGCAGTATTTGCTTTAATATCCGCTACAGCCATGAGTACAGTATGGCGTCACTGGAAGCGTTGATTCAGGAGAGGATTGAAGCGGTAGTAAGCAGTGCAGATATTCAATGGGAACGTCCTTGCGTGCCCTATTTTACCCATGTTGATCAGCAAAATAGCCTGATCAAATCTGTTGAGCAAGCCATAATCAAAAATACCGGACGTTTTCCTGTGCTATCTACGGCTGGGGGCACGTCTGATGGACGCTTTTTTGCCAGTGAGCATACTCAAGTTGTGGAAGTGGGCGTACCTAACAAAACCATTCATCAGGTTAATGAACGCATTCACATTTCTGATTTGGTGACACTGGAAGATATTTTTACCGATCTACTATCAGGTTTACTTTTTGATTAGTGGCGCTGCCCGCAGTGGGCAACGCTAATCCATACCATCTACTTTCCCGTTGTCATTCGTTTGAGAGTGCGGTCTTGTTTTACAAAGTGATGGTATAGCGCTGCACCAGCATGCCCGGCGATCAATAACCACACAAGCCATGCACCCAATATGTCCTTGTGAATAAAATCCAGTGGCTTTTCAAAATCTGCAAATTCCATGTACTTGCCAAAGGTTTCTGCAAAAAGCGCAGTATCTTTAAAACTGGGAATATCGAATAAATAAAAGAACTCAGTAGCAACCCCTGTACCTAAATAACCGGTAATTGGCATGATGATCATGATGGCATACAAGGCAATGTGTCCCAACTTTGCCGCCAGATGCTCAAGCGCCGTTCCGGGCTCTGGTGCGGGCGAGGGATTCGTCACTTTCCAGACTATACGCAAAATCACTATAACTGCTATCGAAACTCCAAAAGATAGGTGCAACTGCAACGCTGTCCAGTTTTCTGGGGTTTGCGCTTCAGTAAACCACTGTCGGTAGTAGACACTGATATAAGCCGCCAGAAACAGCAATGCCGTAAGCCAGTGGATCCACTTAGCAATGGAACCGTAGTTGTTGTCAGAATTTCGCAAAGACATAACCTAAACCCTCTAAAACACCTTGTTCAGATTCATACTATCGATAACTTAATCGATATTAAATTGCAAAATAACGGCTAATCTTATCTAAAAAGTAGAATTATTGGCCGGGGTTGCGCTAGCTATTTCCAAGATACTGCGATAGTTGGTCAACATGGCCTTTGGTCTCTTCGATCAATGAGGTGATTTGGTCCGCAGAATCAGTGGAGCTCTGGGCCAGGTTTCTTACTTCATCCGCCACTACAGCAAAACCTCGACCGGCTTCACCCGCCCTTGCTGCTTCAATCGCCGCGTTGAGTGCTAAGAGGTTGGTTTGATTTGAGATATTATTAATTGATTGTACTATGGAGCTGATGCGATCCAGTACCTGTGACATGGCTTCATGAGTTTCTGAGATCACTGCATTTTTACTGGAAATGTCTTCTGCGTAAATCAATACGCTGGTTAAGCTGCCGGTAACATCTGTGATTGGAGTCGCTTCTAAAGTGAGCTTGAGTTCTTTACCTGATAAGGTATTAACGCTCACGTCGGATTTAAACGCTTCCCCTTTTGCCAGCTCAGCCCATGTTCCATCTCCTGTGAGATTGGCGATATTGCCCAGTAATTCGTTGGCCGCGTTTTTATCACTACAGCCCAATGTTGTGAGAAACTGCTGATTGGCATAGGTTATGAGTCCCTGCGGATTGGTTTCAAACATTAAGCTGCTATCGTTAATGGCATTCATTTTAATATCGTTTTCCAGTGACCTGCGCTTGGTCTTGTCGATATCAGCCTGGATTGCGACATAGTTGGTCAGGTTGTTATTTGCATCAAATACCGGGTCGATTGCTAATGAAATCCAGTAGGAATTGCCCTTTTTGTCGTAGTTGAGGATTTCTTCGTATAACGGCTGTTTGTCTTTAATTTTTTTACTTATCCGGGCGACGGTATCTGCATCGGTGTGCTTACCCTGTAGCAAACTTCCTGGCTTTTTGCCCTTAATGTCTTCCAATGTATAGCCTGTTATATCTGAAAAACCGTGGTTGACGTATTCCACGAGGCCATTAGCACCGGTAATTATTACAGCATTACTGGTATTGTTGGCCACCAGAGAGAGTCGTTTAACTTCTTCTTTGGCTTTGAATTCTTCGGTAATATCCCTTACGAATGCAGTGTATAAAATTTTGCTCTCCAGGGTGATTTTGGATAGAGAGAGTGAAACCCAAATGTTGCGGTTATCAAACGTTTCTATAGGCAATTCTCGTGATGAACCGACAATTCTGTTTTCGCCGGTTCTGCGATTGCGGTTCACTTTTTCATCATGGCTAGGCCGGATCTCTTTAGGAACCAGCATTTTGACATTGTTGCCCAATACCTGCTCTTTTTTCACACCCCATATTTTTTCGGCAGCAGGATTGAAAAAAACCACGTTGTTGTTTTCATCGATAGTAACCACACCGTCAATACACTGGTTAAGGGTCTGGTCGATCAGTAGCTTTTGCTCTCTTTCTTTAGTGATGTCTTTTACAATTGCCGAGTAGCATTGCTTGCCATTCACCTTGAATTTCGATAGTGACAATGAGCACCAGATTTTCTGGCCGGCTTTGGTTTCGATATAGAGATCGAGGGTGGTACCCACTAATTTATCTTGATTTGTGGAACGATGGCGGTTGACGTAATTGTCATGGTTACTACGATGTTCAACAGGCACCAACATCTTCACGTTTTTACCTATGACTTCGTGATGGGCAAAGCCCCAAAGTTTTTCTGCCGCTTTATTGTAAAACATAACGCAGTTGTGCTCATCAATGGCTATGACAGCATCAATACTTTGTTCAAGAATTTGTTCGGTAAAATTGGTGTTGTTGTTGAATAAGTTGAACATACCAGCTCTCTGTCAAATAGATAAGAGTAGTACGCGGGTTATGAAGATAAAGTTCAGCCGTACATTTTCCGTGTGGTTACTGTTTTTTGAGGATTAAGCCACGACATGTGAACCAGCGATAAACATCTTTCACTGGTGTCACCGAAAACTTATTATTCAATGACGCGAATATCATCTTTGAGCACTAATACAACCAGGTAAACAAGTGCCAATGGGGGAAATAAACAGGTTACACAACCAATGGCTGCGACGAGTTTGGGAGTTTGGGTTTTGCGGCTGCCAAGGTAGTAACACAGGATTGTCATGACAATTGCCAAAACCAGTACGAACTTTCCATAAAGTGTGGCGTTAATATTCAATCTTAAATCCGTTTAATCTTTAAGTTTGGTATTTAATATTACCCATAAATTGATTTAATTCAATTAATTAATGGCGTTTATCTTTGTCTGAACAAGTCAGTGAACGCAAGGAATCTCAACATGTTTGATGCTCCGTTTCGGGGGGCTGGCAGGCATAGCTCTGGGCTTGCCGAATAAAAATCCCTGCACTTCATCAACACCAATTGCTCTCAATACGTCTGCTTGCGCTGAGTTTTCAACGCCCTCTGCCAGTACTTTCATGCCAAATTTGGTGCAAAAAGAAACCATCGAAGTAACTAACGCTTCGGACTTCTGACAAACATGTATTTGCCGGATTAAAGAGCGATCAACTTTAATTTTAGAAAAGGGTAATCTTGTGAGTATGCTTAAATTGGAGTAACCAGTGCCAAAATCATCAATGACTACCTCGTAACCGATCTTCATTAATTGTTCTACTACACCAATAAGTCGCTCATCCATCATGCTGGATTCGGTTAGTTCCAGCTCCACCTGTTTCAGGCTAACCCCATGTTTTTCCAATGATTCAGTTAACAAAACGGGAAAAGCTGGATTATGCAGTTGCAAAGGTGAAATGTTGAGGGCCACTTTAGGTCCGGGTAGCTTAGGTAAATAACGCAAAGCCTGATCAAAGATTTGAAAACTGAGTCTTTCAATTAACCCATGCTGCTCAGCAATCGGGATAAATTTTTCAGGATATACGGTACCTCTCATTTTACTATGCCATCTTGCAAGCGCTTCATAACCCGTGCATTCCCAACTGTACAAGTCAAATTGTGGTTGGAACTGTACTGTTATCTCATTTTTTTCGATAGCTTCATCGAGGTAATGTAAAACCCACCATTTATCGTTTAATTCGCCATGACTTTTTGGACTGTATTTTACGATTGAGGGGCTACCTGGCTGTTTTGCTTTGAGTAATGCAATTTCCGCTTTTTCCAGCATTTCACGCCAGTTTCCGGGGTTACAGCGACTGACACAAAAACCAACATTAACCTTGAGTTTAATTCGACTATCTGAGATCAAAATATATCTCTCGAGGCATTCTTGTAACTCCATTAAATCATCATTGATTTGCTTTGAGTTTTGCAGAAATAAAACCCCAAACTTGCCTTCTCCCAAATTACCGACAAATATCTGTCTTGAATCGTTTTGGTTAAGGCGTTCGTATATTGTGGTATTGATAGTACTTCTGATGTTGCTGCTCTTCATCGAAGCGACGATTTCGTCAAAGGCGTAGATGCTAAAGATAGCCAGGGTCAGCGGTTCTCGGCTATGAGTAGTAAATTTTTCCAGATATTGATGAAAGGTTGACTGTAACGGTAAACCTGAAACGTCAAATTGTTCTCTTATCAATTTGTGATTTAAACGCCAGAAATCTTGTTGTTTTTTGAGTCGAAGATTATTGATTACTCGCGCTGTTAACTCCGCTTTGTGGAACGGTTTAGTCACGTAATCTTGAACGCCACAAGACAGTCCTTTTACCACCGCGTTTTTATCATCCATAGCGGTAAGCAATATAATGGGAATATGGCTTAAGTGTTTCGAGTTTTTTAATTCTGTACTGATTTCGAGACCGGTTTTGTGGGGCATATGCACATCAAGTAAGATCAAATCCGCTTCGAACTCCTGCAATGCATCCAAAACAAGTAAACTGTCATTAACGGCGAGGGTATCAAAACCAAGTGGTTTAAACATCGCCTCTAACATATCTGTGGTAATGGGTTGATCGTCTACAAGCAATATTTTACAGCCATAAACATAACTCGGCTCTGATTCTAGACTGCCCGAAACCTGCTCTTTTTTATTGATGTCTAAATTTTCCATATTACTGCTTTGATGGCACCGCTTTAAATCAAGATTAGCAGAATTAGAGTTGGAAAAATTACTTACCTCTTTGCCTGGGTGTGGATTTGCAGCAACATGGATTTTGCAACTGCTTGGTTATTTCTTGATTTTATTTTAAGTTATTGAATATTAATGATTTAATTTTTTTTCATTGACTGCTCACACGCCAGGGTTGTTGCTATTTAAGGTTTGCTGATGGAAATGTAGGATTTAGCGTACGCAAAGATAGGAGATGGTATCATTTTGTCCTTCGACAATGTCTTAGGCCATCAGTTTGCCTGAGTAGTAGTAAGGCTCTTGTTGCAGAGCCGAGCATTGCTTGAGAGTTTTTTGAACTCATCTTAATTGGCTTTACAACCAACCTCGTTGTCTGGCAATACGTGCTGCCTCAATACGGTTCTGGGCATTGAGCTTTGACGCTGCGCTGGACAGGTAATTGCGCACCGTTCCCTTGGACAAAAATAACTTCTCTGCAATTTGCTCTGTTGTTAGTCCATCAGCGGCCAGCTTTAAGGTTTTTCGCTCTTTTTCTGAAAGAGGATCTGCCTCGTCAAACGCCTCAATTACCAACTCAGGAGCAATCATCTTACGTCCTGACACAACTTTGCGAATTGCCGTGGCAAGCTCATCGCTAGGGGTGTCTTTTAATAAATAGCCTTTTACCCCGGCATCCATCGCTCTGCGCAAATAGCCGCTGCGAGCAAAGGTTGTGAGAATGATGACTTTACCGTCGAATTCAGTGTGTTGTAGCTTTTCTGCTAGTTCAATGCCCGACATTCCGGGCATTTCAATATCCGTTAGCAGCACATCGGGTTGATGATGCATGCACAAAGACAAAGCTGATTCGCCATCCTTAGCCTGACCAACCACGCTAAAATCTGGCTCTAAATCTAATAATGCAGCCACAGCACCCAACAACATTGCCTGGTCTTCCGCTAACACAATTTTAATCGTTTTATGCAAAAGGCACCTCCACCTGAATTGAAAACCCACCATTCGTTGCCACAGTAAGCTTGCCGCCTAGGGCGGTTACGCGCTCCTTGATACCTGTTAGTCCGTCACCCGCGGTTATCTCAGTTTGTGGCTGACCGTTGTCGCTGATGGTCAAACGATATTGGTCAGCGACTGTCTTACAACTAAGCTGGCATGAGGTGGCCTCAGAATGTTTGACCATGTTGGTGAACGATTCTCTTATCACCCAAGCGAGAGCACTGTTGGTGCTTTCTTTTTGCGGTATTGCCTCAATTTCACTGTGGAACTCAATATCTGCTGATTTCGCCAAGGCTTTTGCCTTGGCTATCTCACTAGTCATATCTTTTTGTTGATAATTGTGTACTGTTTCCCTGATTTCAGCCATCGCTGTGCGACTGAGATGCTCGAGGTCTTTTAATTCTTGTTTACTCTTATCTATGTCGATATCCGCTAATTTATGGGCCAACTGGGCTTTCACCGTAATTAAAGAGAATGTGTGACCAATTAAGTCATGTAAATCCCGAGCAATTCGCTCTCGCTCTGCAGTGGCCGCCATTTTGGCCAGTTCATCCTGGGATACCTTTAAAAGCTGATTCTTCTGGCGCAGCTCACCTTCATATATGTTTACGCAGCCTATCAGTATGCTAATGACAATCGCAGGAAGATAAAAAAATCCGGGTAGCTGCATTAAAAAACTGTATAGAGCCGCAACTGCCGCAATGGAAAACACCATAATTAAGGCCTTGCGTGGTTGCTTCAGTTGCACACAAAATGCTGCGGCATAGACAAAAAATACCGACGCTCCCGGGTTAAACCAAGCTGTCGCCATGCCTAACCCCAAAATAGCGAGAATGCATACCAGGGCGCGAGCTCCAGTTTGCCAAAAGGTGTAAAAGTACAAAGCTAAAAACACGGGTACCACCACCATGCTAGCGGCATAGTGCCACAAGGGCCTGTCACCAAAACTCAGTGGCAAGATAAACATGATCAGATATACCAGCCAGAAGTAGGGCAGGTACCCTGTATCTGAATCTGAGGGCAGCAGGCGCTGATGAATACGTTGAATGAATAGGGGCATTGTTTACTCTGGTTACGCCGACAAAAGCTAACGGACTTCCATGGATTTAAAGGCGCGATAAGCTAACCCACCAAAAAGAGCAGTGTAACCCAATAACACGCTAACATGTATCCACCATGGCATGCCTATATCTGCTCCCTGTATTTTCAATACCAGTTGGGAAAAGTGAAAAGGCGGTAGGACCTTAGCCAACTGCTGTAGCATCTCAGAGAATTGCATTACCGGTATCCATAATCCCGACAAAAACGACATAGGTAAATAGATCAGATTGACCACCGCTGCTGCCGCTTGTGCTTTTACTTTTAATCCTATAAATAGTCCCATGGCACAAAAAGGTAACACACCAGGTAATAAAATGAGCGCCGTGTATATCCATTGCCAGAATTCCATCGTTACGCCACCTGAAGTAATTGCAATACAGAACAACAGAACAACAATGATGCTGGCAAAGGCGATAGCGGTAACCACTTTTGCAGCGAAATAAGCGGCAATGGGCATCGGACTGATTTGCTTGAGCGCCAGCATACCCCTGTCTTTTTCCACTGCCACATCGGCACCAAAGGCAAACAGCGCAGGACCCATAACTCCAAATACACAATAGGTTGCCATTAGATATTGGGATACAGCAGAATTTTCATCTGGCACAAATACAATGCCAAAGAAAATATAAAACATCACAGGAAATAAAAGGCTTGGCAAGACAAAACCCGGTGTGCGGAAGGTTTTTCGGATATCGGTTGACGCTTCAAGTTGCCAAATGTTGAAAAGCTGCCGTGTATTTAGTGAGTTGTTCATGCCGCTTCCTCCGATACTAATTGAGTTGAGTTTATTTGCCGATTTAGCACCTCTACAGCGTCTTCCAAACGGGCGCTTTCAATGGTGAGATCTGAAATACCGACACCTTGAGTAAACAGGCTTTCCAGAAGAGGCTCAGGTCGAGCGCAGGTCAGACTGACTTTGTCTTGGTTATACACCAGGTTGCTGATAGCCACGTTGAGGCTCTGTTGTTGTAACTGTGATAAACAGGTCTCAAACATTGCCTTTGGTGAATGCAAAACAAAATTTACTCTTTTACCCAAAGCCTTGGTTTTAACTTCAGAAGGCGTGCCTTGATGGATGATGGTTCCTTGTTTGAGCAGTATTATGCGGTCTGCCAGGGCCTCTGCTTCCTCCAGGTAATGGGTGGTTAAGACGACTGATACCCCATTGAGCTTTAGACTTTCGATACATTGCCAGAATTCCCGACGAGCGCTGCTGTCCAGGCCGACCGTTGGTTCGTCAAGAAATATGATTTGTGGGTTACCACATACTGCGAGGGCAAAGAAAAGACGCTGTTTTTGGCCACCAGATAAGGTATTTATACGACGCTTTTCGAGTCCTTCCAGCATGGTGAGTTTAATCAAATCTGGTTTTGCTAATGGCGCAGGGTAGTAGCTGCTGAACAGTGTAATTTGTTCCTCAACTGTACTTGTGTCAGGCAGGTTCGCACTCTGTAATATCGTCCCAGTGCGCTGCTTTGCGCGCTGCTCACCCGGAGCAACATCAAATATTCTGATACAGCCCTTATCAATTTTCAGACGCCCTAATATACTATTAATAAGCGTACTTTTACCGGCACCGTTTTCACCCAACAGGGCAAGCACTTCGCCAGCATTGATATCAAAAGATACGTTGTCGATAGCTTTAGTGGAATCAAAGTTAACGGACACCTTATCTACTTTCACTATTTTTTTGCACATATTGATTTCCTCGTTGTGTGATGAATAGTTTGCGCAATCGCCCGCTTTTTCAGTAGAGGCAGTTGTCACTAAGTGAAGATGACATTTGTCACAATTTGCAAGAACACTTTTTAGCGGGAATAAAAAGACACCAAATATCGTTTTCAAGGTGAGCGACTAACAGGAGTGAATTATGTTTATTAGGGACGGGCAATATCAAAGGCTACTATGTTTTCCTACTTTAAGGTATCAATGGCAAGCCTGCATTAAGGCACTGACTTTTATTGTTTTCTGTTCACTAAGTATGTGGTCTGTGGCGACGACTACTGAACCCGCTGTATCAATTTATGATTTGAATAAACAACCCTTGATGGAGCCCAGACAGGTTTTAGAAGCAGTGGAGCTGGATGACGATCTCTTTATCGTAGAAAATCATTATGTTTTGGGCAGTCGTCTAATAAAACTCAACATTGATACGCAAACCGAGCAGGCATTGTCTCTTGATGGCATCAACCAGTTGCACCCAGATTTCTCCGAACTGCGGATAATTGCGGGTAATTTGTACTTTTTCGCAAGAGACAGGAATCAACAAAAACGTCTCTGGCGTTTTGACCAAGCGTGTTTATGTGCTTCCGTATTCGAGGGTGAGTTTGAGCAAGTGTCTCATGTCACGGTGTCAGGTGAAGAGCTTTTTTTTGTTGCTCAAACGATAAAATATGGTACCGAACTGTGGCGAGCTGAGCTTGAAGAAAACCGAGCTGTTTTGGTGCATGATATCAATATCGGAGCTGCAGGAAGCGAAATTGATGGCATTTCAGCAGATAACAACAAGCTTTATTTTACTGCTACCAATAAATACGGACAAAGAAAAGTATATCAGTACCATCAGCTTGCAAAGCAGCTAACTCAGGTTAGCCAATTCAACAGCTTGCTGAAACAAGATAGAAAATTTTATAAACCGCATATTGCAGCTGTAGATGGTGAACACCTTGTAGTAGAACTTGAGTTCGTTACTTCCCGGTACTCACAAGGTGGGCAGCTTTGGTATTACAACATCGACAGTCAAAGCCTGGACAAAATTGCGGACCTCAATCATTACAGTAATTGTGATAATGATGGTCTTTTTCCTTTTCACAAAAAAACATCAGTCACCTTTATTGATAACCAGATTTACTATGTTTCCAACGAAGAGCAGCAGGGATTGCATGTTTGGCAATACGACATCAGCGAAAAATCCAAACAAAAAATAACTGCTGATGTTTTAGAAGACAGTTCGTTAGATATCAGTTGCTGGCCATGGCCATTGGAGCTAAACATAAACAATCTGATCAACTTCAGGGGACAATTGTACTTTTTTGTTGGACGGGACCTTGCTAGAGGCCGCCTGTGGCATTTTGACCCGCAGCAGGAAGTTATTCGCCAGTTAGATGGTTTTTTTGATTATCGCAAAAGAAAACAAATCGACGATAAATTGTATCTGCCAGGACAAGAACAAATTAATCATGAACCAATGCAATTGTGGGCACTAGATGCCACTAGCAGTAGCCTCAGTAAAGTACTTGATAACGAAAATCGTCCACTGACAGCGCCTGAAATTTTTGCTGAGAATCGCGAACTGCTGTTCAGCACATACATTGATGGCAAGGGCCTAAAACTCTGGCGTTTGAATCACAGCCAGTCGCTACAACACCTGTTCGCTTTAAATGACAACGAAAATACGGCTTCTTACCCGCGGGCAGGTCTGGCGACTTCTGACGCCTACTACTTTGCTGCTGAGTCCAGCGTAGCAAATCGAAAAATATGGCGAGCAGGCGTGACTGGCACCCCTCAGCTTTTATCATTCGAGTTACCTGAAGGGGTTAGTCACTATCAGGTTTCCTTTGACGCTGTAATCGGTAATAAAGTGTATTTTTCAGCTGGAAGAGTTTGGCAAATCAATACTGAAACTCACTCAGTGCAGGCCGTTGATGCAATTAATGAACTGTCTTTATCCCCGCTAAGTTTTTTTAAAGCAAAAGAGGGTACTGTTTACTACAAGAGATACTTTTGGCAGGACGGTGTTCGCCATTCTCGAATCATAAAGTATGACGGCGTAACAGACGAGGCCGAGCGAATCTACAATGGACCAGGAAGGGTGATTGATGTGTTTGAGAATACGGTATTTCTCTCCCACGAGAGCGATGCCGGACCGGGATTGTACAGTTACGATGTAGTGTCCCAAGAATTAAAACTTTTAGCGTCTGAGTCAGAACAGCAATGTAGCTCCGTGCAATACGGTGCGCAATTAGCCGGTGAAACCCGCAACGTATCTATGCAAGTCGGTGCAGATTTGTATTTGATCACCGAACAAGGTTATTTGAGGCGCTTCAACACCATCACACAAGCGGTGACTGAACTGGGGTGCGCCCAAGATCTGTTTACCAATGGTGAGGTCCTATTTTTATTACGCAATGAAAATGAACCTTATTTATCAACTTTATGGCAGGTTGTGCCGGGTAGTAATGAGGTTGAGCCTGTTCTGGAGGCTAAAATTCGGTATTACGTGAGTCAGGGAGGTAAGCTTTTTTACGAAACTATCGATGCCGAGAGTGGAGTTAATTTTTCTGTTTTTCATATGGACGAAATGTACGAACAATGGATAGCACAACGCCTCAATGGCGATTATTACAGTTTTATCTTGTCAAGTATCCAGCAAATTGCAGGTGACATTTATTATTTTTCCAGAACTGAAAACCCGCATTATCCAGCTAATTCCAGGAAGCCATATTTGTATAGTGTTTGGCAAGTCGGTACAGAACAGCCATTGATAACTTTTGATGAATCTGATTTGTGGCTTAGCCACAGTAAAACAGCGCAATTTGCTGGGGATATTTGGTTTACCGCAGATATTCGTAGGAATGGTTTTTATTTGCGAGGTGAGTTAACCCGGCTGCACATTGGCACTGATTATATCAGCCGGGGTTCGAAGTTAGATTACAACGGTGACAATCGCGCTGATGTGGCGTTTCACGCTCCGTATGACTATCACTGGTTAATTTACCCCTCAGGAACAGAACAAGAGTGGTATTTTGAATTTGGAGAGCACTCCACAGATATTCCGGTTACTGGCGACTTTGATGGCGATGGCCTCAATGACCTGGCTTTGAGAGTACCAGACGAGCAACGTTGGCAAGTACTCAACTCCAGTGAAAGTAACTTTAATAGCGAGCAACTGGACGGCGTGCAAAGAGTGGGATTGGGTCAACGAACCCATGATTATCCTGTAGCAGCTGACTATGACGGTGATGGTATTACAGATTTTGCTGTGGTCCGGAGTAGCAAAGGGATTTGGATCATCCGTCAATCATCTACATCTGATATTGTTGAAGTTAAAACAAATTTTAAAGTGGGAGATATTCCGGTTTTAGGAGACTTTGATGGTGATGGTCTTGCTGATGCGGCATACCGGAATCCCGATGAAAGACGCTGGTATATTTATCCTTCTGGCAAAACTAAAAACGGAATAATAGCGCCTGAGCAAGTGCAATCAATAAGGTTTGGCCTGGCTGAAGATGATATTCCGGTTACTGCGGACTATGATGGTGACGGTGCAACGGATCTGGCTGTCTGGCGTCCTTCTGCCGGTGTATGGATTATTCGGAACTCTCAGAGTTTGGAGATATCTGAGAACTGGTTTGAGGGATTAAGCGATGCTTTACCTTTTGCCGCCGATTTTGATGGCGACGGCAGAGATGACATTGCGCTGTATTCTGCTATATCGGGAAAGTTAACCATTCGCTATTCTGCAACAAAAGCGGATTGGCAACGATTTTTCCCTGTCGGTGATGCTTACGTCCCGGTGGGGCTACCCGTGGCAATGGCTGCATTTAATTGGTGATTGGAGTTGCAGTGCACCAGGCAGTCCTCCTCCAGTTGGAGGTTGGACTGTCAGTCATTACAGTAACGCCCCGGTAATGTTTCGTTGGATCTCTGCACTTTTGGGGCGTAGGTTTAGAGCATTTACTTGACGCTTATGCGTACAACATTTCCCTCAGGATAAGTGGAGGGATTGGTTTGCTGCACGTCTGATTGTTCGGTAATTATCGTCTCGGGTAAGTAGCGCTGACGTTTTTTAGCTTTCAGTTTCATCAGATCCACTAAAATCAAGCCGTCGACACAATCATTAAAGTCTGGATCTACACCAAATCCCAAAAACTGAGTGCCACCGGGCTCACATAATTCGGTGTATTGCTTGTATAGAGTGGGGATCGCCACGCCCATATTAGCCAATAAGTTTTTCAGGGTGATAAAGTCTGCTTTGTAATCGTCGCCAGTAAAGCTACCTTGCAGCGCTTCAGGCAGGCGATAAGGGTAGTTAGAGACGGCGATTTCTTGCTCGGTACCAAAGTGTAGTTGGTAAAATTCCACCATCAGATCTTTAGCTGCTTGAGGAAAGCTGTTACTCAAACTAACCGGACCGAACAGATAGCGATATTGTGGGTAACGGGTTAAAAACGCACCAATACCATACCAAAGATAATCCAGACTGCGTTTGCCCCAATATTTGGGCTGTACAAAGCTGCGACCCAATTCCAGTCCTTGTCTGAAATAGGGATCCATGCTCTTGTTGTATTTAAACAAGCTCGCGGAGTAAAGACCTTTCAAACCTTTTTCCTGTTTCAGCCTTTGTGCATCACCAAAGCGGTATGCCCCAACAATTTCAAGGTCATCCTTATCCCATAAAATCAGGTGGAAATAGTCGTTGTCATACTGATCGGTGTCACGACGCTTGTTGCTGCCTTCGCCCACAGCGCGAAAGGCAATTTCTCTGAGGCGACCAATTTCCCTCAGTATGGGAGAGCTGCCATTGTAGCGATAGAGATATATCTCTTTATCATCAGTAGTACTGCCCAACAACTCACAGTCTTTTTTAATGGCTCGAGTAAGTATCTGACGATTTTCAGGGGCAGCAATGGATTTCTGCGTAGCAAAAATCTCTGATTTATTACTGGCTATGCGATACAGGTGTTTTTTAAATAGTTTGGTCAACAGCTTATTATTAAAACGCGCTTCACCATAAGATTCATAGGGAATAAGTTGACCAATGCGCATTGGCAAATGCTTGTTCTTTTGTTTAAACATCTCATCCACTAACAACATGGTGGCCAGTGGTTTATAGAGCATGGAAACGCCGTAAAACAAGGCTGAGTTTTTCCCCTCAATAAATACCGGTAGTACAGCTGCTTTGGCCGTTTTTGCTATGCGCACGAAGCCGGTGTTCCATTTGGTATCTCGAATCCCTTGTGGACGAAGCCGTGAAACTTCCCCGGCGGGAAACACGATTATGGCGCCTTGATTTTTCAGATGCTCCTGAATTCTGGCAATATCTTGCTTAGCGGTATTCCCGGACATCACATTAACGGGCAGAAGTAATTCATTCAGCGGTTTCACTGCCATCAACATTTCATTGACCACGGCTTTTACATCGGGGCGGACCTCACTGACCATTTTTATCAGGGCCAGCCCGTCTAAAGATCCTATCGGATGATTAGCTACAATGACCAATGGCCCAGATGCGGGTATGCGTTCTTTTTCCGAGTCTCGGGTGGAGTAGGTAAAGTTGAAGTATTCCAGTGCTTGTTCAATAAACTCAATGCCCTGCAGGTGCGGGTACTTTTCTCCAAACTCAACAAATTCTCGCTCGTGCATCAAACGCTTCAACAGGAATTTGAGGGGCTTAAACAATAGGGGTTTTTGCGCAAGGGAAGGGAGTTGCTTGCTTAGCACTTCGTGAACCGAAAACATCTGTTTTTTTGGACCTCGTAATTTTAACGTGGGAATTCTATGACGTTTTCATGAATATATTAGGCAAAATTCATTGCTGTTTTGTTACAAACCATAGAGCGTTCTATTTGCTTTCATGCAGTGCCGTCAGAGAGTAGAAGCGGAGCGGGTTACTCCGCCGTAAAATTAAGCTGCTTTTTGCCCAGCGCCGCTTTTTTGAAGCTCAGGCAAGGTGTGGACTGTGGCCTCTGTTGAGGTATTTTGAGTCCAGGTTATTAACTCTATGTTGCCTTCACTATCTTCCGTAAGCGCGGAGCAATTTTCAATCCAGTCCCCGTCGTTGTAATAGGTTACCCCATCTATTTCAACCACTTCCGGGTGATGTATGTGACCACAAACCACGCCATCTAATCCCAATTCTCTGGCGCGGTTAGTGCTGGCTACCCGATAGCGTTCTATGGCTTCATTGGCGCCTGAAATCTTAGATTTAATATAGCCCGCCAATGACCAGTAGGGAAAACCTAACCCGGCGCGGGCTTTGTTGTACCAGCGGTTCAGAAATAACAAAAACTCGTAGCCTTTGTCACCAATCCAGGCGGTGATGGGGCCAAAACAAACATCATTGTCAAAAATATCACCGTGCAACAACAATAGTTTTTTACCATCTGCGGTTGTGTGGATGTACTCCCGATGTATTTCTACTTCACCAAAGCACATACCATCGTATTTCTGGCAAGGCTCATCGTGGTTACCGGGTAAATAAATCACTTTAGTACCGGTACGGGAAAGCGTTAACAGGTAATGAAACAGTTCGTTATGGGATTGTGGCCACAAAAATCGTTTGCTCATCGCCCACATGTCGACAATGTCACCTACCAGGTACAGTGTTTCTATTTTGCTTTGTTTTAAAAAATCCAATAGATAGTCGGCTTTACAGTCTTTGTATCCCAAATGAATATCTGAGATCCAAACAGTACGGAAGTGTTGTTGAGTTGCCATTGTGCTTCGTTCCTCTTTGGTTTGCACAATGGTAGGTATTGGGAGTGACAGTTCCGTTAAAAGAACATGAACTTGTGGTTACAGGAATCGAGCTAATGTGACATTTCTTTGAACAATTATTGAGCACTATAGCTAAGGGATTTGAATGGCGATAGTATTAACGAACCCTCATAAAAAAGACGGTCTGGTTTTCATTCATCACTGAACCAGGACCCTATGTAGCCAGCGAATCCAGTGTTATCAATGACTTTATAGCGCAAGCAATTGTCATTTTCTTTGCTGTAGCAGACATGTAAATGATCAGTATCTTCATCCAGTCGGACAAATTTGGCATTGGAGTCCAACAACATTCCCGGTCCAAACAAACCATCCCAGTAGGTGCCTGTGGAGACCATGCTGGCATATTCGTAGGTAATGCGTTGCGGTTTAGGAAAGAGAATTATCAGCAGCAGCAACACCGCCGCACCCAGGAGTTTGAGGTGAATCGGGTTGATAATAAAACCTTCGTTTTGAGAAGTCGCTTTGACTTTTTTCTTATCCATTTGAAAAACGCCTGATTAATGCTGTAGAACAGGTATTAATTTGAATGATCGGTTATAGGATACAACAACTTTTGTTGCAATAGCGACGAGATTTTGTGAAGAAAAGCAAAGTGGGTAAAAAAGCGGGCGTAATCCGGGAGTAGAGACTCCCGGGAGAATCATTGCGCTTATTTTATCAGCGCCGGAGCAGGACGCGGATCAACAGCGCTGTTGGCCATTAGCCAGGTAAAAACAGCATAGGCAGTTTGGTTTTGCTGAATATCGTCAGGTGCAATCTTATCCAGGGTATCGTTTGGCGTATGATGGTAATCAAAATAGTGAGTGCCATCTTGGCGCAGTGATACAACAGGTACGCCTTTGGCGGGTAACATGGATATATCCGGGCCACCAGTTGCGGTATTGGTCCCCTCAGCGATACCCAATGGTGCCAGGTGCTTGTGCAGTTCTTTTACAAACGGGAGTGCATCAGACGCAAAGCGAGTATCCAGCTGATAAATTTTCCCTGCGCCAAAATCAGACTCTGCGGCGACGATAATTTGCCCTAATTCCTCTGCGTTAGCTTTGGCATACTCTTTGGCTCCAACCAAACCAAATTCTTCGTTGGCATAAAGTACAACGCGAATAGTACGCTCAGCGGCACCTAAGGTTGACTTGATCAGGCTGGCTGCTGCAGTAACGATACCTACACCTGCACCATCGTCAAGTGCTCCTGTGCCTTCATCCCAAGAATCTAAATGGGCAGCGATAAGTACAATCTCTTCTGGTTTGGCGCTGCCAGTTATCTCACCAATCACATTGTAAGAGGTTTGCCAGCCATGTTCTTTGGCTTGAACGTTAAGATGCATTTTTACCGGTTGTTGCTTACTGAACATGTATTCGAGTGTATCTGCGTCAGCATTGGAAAGGGCGCCAGCCGGAATTTTCTCTACCTCTGGGTTATATTGCATGGCACCTGTATGGGCAAAGCGGCTTTGCGCTGTTCCTACTGAGCGGATGATAACGGCTTGAGCCTCTAGCATGGCAGCTTCAATCGCTCCTCTGGAACGACCGATAACTACCGGGCCATAGCCGCGTCCTGCCCGATCTCTTTCCATACGTTTATTGATAAATACAATTTTGTCTTTTATCTCTTCTACTGAACGAGTTTTGAGGTCTTCAAGAGAATCCACCATGACAACTTCTGCCACAATGCCTTTATCGGGCGTGGCAACCGAGCCGCCCAAGGCTGTGACCACCAGTTGGTGTTCAAAAGGTGCCAGTATGCTGGCATCGGCAAGACCTCGAGACCAGTTTCGCACTCTCACAGGCTGTTTATAAACTTTGTCAAAACCCAGGCTCTGAAGTTTCGCTTCTGCCCAGGCTACCGCTTTTTTGTCTCCCTCACTGCCAGCAATACGCGGCCCAACTTCGCGGGTTAATGAGGCAACAATCTCATAGGCTAACAGACTGTTTTGGGAGGTGTCTTTTAGCTTTTGGATTTCTGATTCAGTGTCTGCCGCGACAAAACAGGAGGTGAATAAAAGTGTTGAAAATATTATTTTTTTAATCATGTGGGTGGCGTTGTGGGTATGTGCTTTATGGTGGCTGCATCATAACTGATCGGATCCGGCTTGTCTTGTAGATGCAAGGCTAATACCTTTATGAAGATAATTGACGTTGCCGATGTGCGGGAATAGGGATAAGGGGAAAAACAGATACAAAAAAGGCGTCTTGCGACGCCTTTTTTGTGAAACTTATGTGCTTATGCCAAAGCTTTGATCTGAGCGGTCAGACGGCTCTTAGTACGAGCTGCTTGATTTTTGTGGATCAAACCTTTAGTAGCCATACGGTCAAGAATAGGTGCAGCAGCTACAAATGCTTCTTGAGCAGCGCTCTTTTCACCTGCTTCAATAGCAGCACGTACTCTTTTTACATAAGTACGCATCATAGAACGACGGCTTGCATTGTGCTGGCGGCTCTTTTCTGCCGTAAGCGCACGTTTCTTAGCAGACTTGATGTTAGCCAAGATAACACTCCCAAAACGATTCAACTGTAAATTCGAGGGTGCGAATTCTGCCGGGAATGGCGTCGAATGTCAAAGTATTTATCAAAAATATTGTTTAAAAATTGTGTTTCTTATTGCAGGACCGGTTTGGGTACTGAGCCAGAGGGCAAATAAGGTGGCGAAAAAGGATTTCACTTAGCCATTGCAATCACTTATCTTTCAGGTAACTTTTTCATAATACAGCGCCTGAATTGGGTTTCAAATGCCAGTTAAGCTTGGATTTTAACGGGCAAACGGCAGGTTGCAAAGCTAGATCTAAAAGGTCTGTTACACCGGTAGGCTTTCCGCCTTCAAAGTCAAATACATGATGCATGGAGAAGAAAAACTATGTCATCTACGTTCGAGTCCTCCAAGACTGAGCGCATAAACTTTATTATTGCTGTTTGTGCCATACTCATCTCAGCTGCTTCTTTTTATGCCACTTATATTCAAGCGGATGCAGCAGAGAAGCAAGTTAGGGCCATGACATTACCTTTGCTGCAGTTTGATCACAGTAATTGGGATGAAGAAAAAGAAGAGAGCATACTCACTTTTTCGTTGCAAAACGGGGGCGCGGGCCCGGCAGTATTGCACCGTGTTCAATTTGTCTACGAACAGCAGATATATGATGATTTAAATGCATGGATAGAGGCTTGTTGTTTAACTCAAGTGGAGTTAGTGCGTACTCGTTGGGAAAGTGCAAAAAACGATGAGGCTCAAACCAAGCTATTGCCGTTTGACCTGATTAGCAGTGACTTAAGTGATGTCGTCGTTACCGGGCAAATGAAGTATGACTTTTTGTTGTATGAACAAAATCAACTGAATAAACCTTTATGGGATGCTTTAAACAAAGCCCGCCATGTTACAAAGCTGCAAACCTGTTATTGCTCCTTGCTAGAGGAGTGTTATACCGCAACGGGATTAACCAATGTAACTCCAGTAAACGCCTGTGAATAGCGAATTATTCCGGCTCAATAATTTTTTTTTTAAGCTTTTTGTCAACCACACTCAAAGTTAAACGTTATGACGATAAACCAGATGATAAAAGGTGTTTTTCAGGATGCGTCTTTTCGGTGTCGCAAGGTAATATTTCCCGTTGAATCAATCTCAGAGCCCTGCGACTTCCATTTTGGATGAGCGGCAACCCAATGAGTTAACCGAATTTACATCTTTGGATGTGTTTTTGGCTCATATTGAAAAAAAGGCTTACCGCATGGCATTGCTCGCGGTGGGGCAGCATGCTGATGCGATTGATATACTGCAAGATGCGATGATGAAACTTGTGAGTAACTACGCAGAGCGACCCGGCAATGAATGGAAACCTTTATTTTATCGGATATTGAACAATCGCATTATGGATTGGCATCGGCAGCAAAAGGTGCGCAATATGCTGTTTTTCTGGCGTGCTAAGCAAGACGAAGATGACGAGCTACCTCTGTGTGAGCAGGTGCCAGATGAAAAAACGGAAGAACCCTGTAAAGCCTTGAATCGGGTATTGCAACAACAAGATATGATGCAAGTGTTGGAAGCATTACCCGTTAAGCAGCAACAGTGTTTTTTATTGCGCAGTTGGGAAGGACTGTCGGTGGCGGAAACCGCCGACATTATGGGCTGCTCACAAGGGAGTGTAAAAACACATTTTTACAGAGCTGTACAGAAGCTAAAAGCTGTACTGGAGGAACAACATGACGTCACAATCTGAGCAAGACACACTCAATCGCAATGTCAATACGTTGCTGGATGAGGCCAATGCTAAATTGAGTGATGAGGTGTTATCAGACATAACCCAAGCTCGTTTAAACGCATTGCACACGGCTTCCGCCAAGCGTGACCAAAAGAACAAGTTGCCAATGCCTATACAATGGTGGCAGCGAATGCAGCAAGAAGTAATGACACATCAATTTCGCTATGTCGCGCCCGCAGCAGTTGCGGTAATCGTTGCTGTGCTAGTAAGCTATAACCAAAGTAATACTGTGCCAGTACTACCGGAGGTGTTCTTTACAGGAGACATTCCCGGCGAAGAGCTGGCCTTGTTAGAGGATTTAGAGTTTGCGAGCTGGTTGGCGGAACAACAGCAAGAGGGTCGTCTTTAGTATGTTGATGACGATACTCGCTACCCCTTCTGTGGCTGATAAAGCCAAAACATCAGAGCTGCCTGACTTGGCGTTTCTGGAGTTTTTGGCGGAGATGGAAGAGCTCGAAGGAGAACTGGTGACACCGGTGGATTTATTGCCGGATACCGATACACAGCAAGCTAACATCGACAATGAGAACCAGCAACAATGGTTGACCTTGTGGCAGCTATTAGACAGCGAAGCGAATGGGGCAACATTACAATCCTTGTCGCCTCAGAAGGCCGTTGATGATGGGGAGGAAGAGCAATGAGTAAATTCCTCATGCTGACCTTGCTATTGTTCAGTGTTTCCGTAACGGCGGTTGAGTGGCAAGATCTGAATAAACAGCAGCAGCAAGTGCTTAAGAATGCCGAGCAGCGCTGGGATTCAATGCCTCAAGAGCAGCGTCAGAAGCTGGTTACCGGAGCTGATCGGTGGTTGAAGATGAACGACGGTCAAAGGCAGCAAATTAAATCTAAATTTGAGCGTTGGCAGTCACTTAAGCCAGAGCAACAACAGCACTTGCGAGAGCAATTCAAAAAGTTCCGACAAATGTCTCCAGAACAGCGGAAGCAAATCAGAGGCGCGTTTAATAAATTTCAAAAAATGCCAAAAGAACAACGGGCCAAACTAAGAGAAAAGTTTCAGCAAGCAAAAAAAAATCGTTCTCGTCAAGGGCACAAGGGAAAGCCGCGGCGTAAACCGTAAAGCACTGGCCTTAAACCAAAAAACAGTGTTAGATGGGTATTGGGGTTTTGTTGCAATGGTTTGCGCATTATTTAACTTCGGGTGACTTATCATGATTGATTTCATTGCGGTTTTTATCTTTTTCTTTGCGGTTATCGACCCCATAGGTACTGTGCCCGTATTTATTGCGGTTACACGTGGCTATGATGCTGCTGCAAAAAGGAAAATTGCGCTTATTGCATCTGCAGTTGCTGCAGCAATACTATTATTTTTTGCCGTGGTGGGAGAGCTATTATTAACTGCTATGGGAATACCGCTGCCCGCTTTTCAGATAGCGGGAGGAATAGTACTTTTCCTGTTTGCTCTTTCTATGATATTCGGTGAGAGCAAACCTGAAGAAGAGGTCAGAATAGCAGAAGCTCATCACGAAACTGCAATTTTTCCGTTGGCCGTTCCTTCAATCGCAGGTCCGGGGGCGATGTTGGCCTGTGTACTATTGACCGAGAACGCTCGCTTTAACCTCATGGAACAGGTTCAAACTGTCGCGATGATGTTATTGGTTTTGGTGGTGAATTTATTACTGATGTTGATGGCCAGTGGAGTGCAAAAAGTTATTGGTGACTCCGGAGCTAGTGTTGTGAGTCGAGTTATGGGATTAATACTCGCTTCCGTAGCTGTAACCAATACGTTGGCCGGGGTTACCAGCTACTTTAAAATTGGCCTGTGATGGCCAGTCGCTTGGTCAATTGAGGAAAGGTAAATGATTTAACGGTGTCAGTCGTTTTAGCTTTATTGGTGGTAATAAACATTTTGGAATTAGTATTGTACTGCGGCGAGAACAATTGCCAGGACGAGTAAAAAATGAATTGGATTGAAATGGAAAACTGGCCTCGCAAGCGCCACTTCGATATGTTTCAACGGGTGGACATGCCACATTTTAGTATTACCGCGGATGTGGAGGTCACTCAGTCACTGGCGTTCTGTAAGCAGCGCAATATTTCAAGTTCAACACTTATGCTTTACCTTATCAGTCGCACCGCCAACGAAATAGAGAACATGCTTTACCGAATACGCGCAGATAAAGTGTGTATCCACACTAGTGTCGATCCTGCATTTACGGTATTGGCTGATGATGAACTATATTATCACTGCCGGGTTCGGTATCAAAAAGACTTTCTGGCGTTTTGTGAGGATGTAAAAGCCCAATCGGCTTTGGCAAAGCAAGACAAAACTTTACACACAGAAAAGCAGGATGATGTGATTTATTTGTCTTGCCTGCCTTGGGTCGCATTCACCGGTAATAGTCACGCCATGCATTTTTCACCCGTGGATTCAGTTCCTCGTTATTACTGGGGCAAATATCACCAAAGAGATGGCAAGATGATGATGCCATTTTCCGTTCAGGTACATCACGGTCTTGCCGATGGTTTGCATGTAGGTCGACAGTTTGACGCCATGCAACGCTATTTGTCAGAGCCTGAATCCATTCTGTAAATTGACAAGTGGCGGATATCTCTTACGCTTTATGCTATGGCGCTTGATATCGATTAAATGCGGCAGTGACAACATATACGGATGCTATATTTACAAGAGTACAATGGTTTAAAAACTGGCTGGTAACCCGCACTTTTCTGCGGTCACTTGTCCGTGTGTTTCTAATTGTCAGCTTGTATTCTTTTTCCTCGTTAGCGTCTGTTGAGCAACTACCCAATCATTCTTCATTTCGGATTGATTTATCACAATCTGCGCAATTCACTTTTACCAATCTTGAAACCACGTTACAACAAATAAGCGGCGCCACAAACTTGGACTGGCAATCTATGCGAGGCAAAGGTGCCTCATTCGGATATAAGCCGGGTAGGGCGCTATGGCTGAGATTTAACGTGGTTACTGAAAAGAATTCTGACGCCTTTTTGCTCTTTGATTACGCTATTCTGGACAATATTGCTGTTTATTCCTTCAGCAACCAAAATGATACTGTTCAGGCGCACTACTCCGGCGATCACTTGCCCCCGGCTGAGCGCGAAGTACAGCATCGTAAGCTAGTGGTACCCGTGCATTTGAGCGCCGGAACTAACCCGTTTTATGTACGCATTCAAACTGGCTCAAGTTACACGGTTCCTTTAGTGTTGATCGACAAAGACAGTTTTTACCAATCTGAGGCAGTAAAAAATATGCTGCTGTCTGGGCTTGCTGGTGGCGCACTGTTTATGGTGTTGTTGAATTTATTTGGCGGCTTACGCTTACAGCATTCAGGTTACCTTTACTACGCCGCATTTGCTGCATCATTTACCTTATTTAACTTAACCTTAAACGGCTATTTTCGCTTTTACATATTGCCCATATGGCCCAATGTTAACGACCTCCTCAGTGTTTTGTTTGGACAATTAGGCGGGTTAACCTATGCGTTATTTTTAACTGTTTTCTTACCGCTTAAAAAGCGCTATCCGGTGGATTACAAAATCTGTCAGGCGCATGCAATTTTATGTGGTTTTTTGGCCTGTTTGTCCGTGGTAGGTTTGTATAACCAGATTCAGATTTTTACCCACCTGGCAAATGCCATCTTTGCTTTGTATTCAATGATCTTGGCAATTCGCACATGGCGGGGAGGGGAACGAACTGCGATTTATCTGGTGTTGGGTTGGGTATTTTTAATGGCAAGTGTTATTGCCAAGGCGATGGTGGCACTGGGACTATTACCTTACAGTGATATGTTGTTTCACAGTTTTGATTTGGGGATCACTGTCAACTTCGCGCTCATCGCCTTTGGCTTGGCTTCGCGAATCGTGGATATTCAGGAGAGAGAAAAAGTCGCCAGGGAAGAAGCCGACAGTGCTAAAAATCTGGCGGTGTTAAATATGGAGCACTATCGAGCCTTGTTTGAGTACGCACCTATTCCCATGTTTAAAGTGAATAAAATGGACCATTTTATTGAAGCCAATAAAGCCTTTTTGACCCTGTTTGGCTTTGCCTGTGAGAGAGACTTGGTGCAATCGAAAGTGGAGAGCAAATCAGTTTATTGCAGCAACAAAGATTATCTCAGTCTGGTTTCGGATTTGCGTCATCACGGTGTTGCAGACGCGGAAACTCAAATTCGCACACTTGATGGAAAAGAGCGATGGGTGAGGATTTCGGTGCGCGTAGTGGCTGACGATGATGAGATTATTTATGAGGGAGCCTGTATTGATGTCACGGCGCAAGTTGAACAACAGGCTTTTGAAATAGCAGCACATAAAAGAGAAGTGAATCAGCTTGAAGCATTGGTAGCTGGGGTTGCCCATTATCTCAATACGCCGCTTGGAACCGCGAATACCGCGCAAACCCTCGTAACGGGCAAAACTGATGAGGTGGAACAGCAGTTGTCCGAGCAGAAGCTCACCGCAGCGAGGTTGCGTTCCTTTTTGGATGTGGTGCAGCAAAGTGGGAAAGTGATTAAAAGCAGTCTGGATAAATCCATAAATGTGGTAGAGCGTTTCAAAGAACTGAATCCGGAGGAGCAACAAGTAACATTTCAAAAAATTCGCAGTAGCGAATTGCTCAAGGGGTTAAAAACCTCATTGCCAGCAGAATTGAAAGACGAGTTAAGTATTGTATTGGACGATACTTCAGAGCAGGTACATTCATTGCCAGTGCATCCTCTTCTAAAAGTACTTAAAAAGCTCGCCGTAAATGCATGGCATCACGGAGAAGCGAATGAAGTTTACATCGCCTTGAACAAACAAATCGAAGGCTATGAACTGGTGGTAAAAGACAATGGCAAAGGCTTGTCTGAAGAGGTAAATGTGCAGGACCTTTTTGCGCCATTTTACGCCAAGACCTTGAGTTTACAAGAGGTCAGTGGGCTTGATTTGTTTGTGGTGAAAACCATAGTACAAAACCGTTTAAATGGCAGAGTGGAAATTGATGAGCTGGCCTTACCTGCGTTACATTTTCATATCTGGATACCCTCGTTAGACTGAGCGTCTAAGTTGGAAACTTCCCGAAAATTCCCTTTCAGACTTTACACCGCTGTTGCGACTCTCCATCATATTGAGCAAATGATTGGTAAATGGAACTACTCATGCACAACTTGTATTGTCAATTTCACAATATCTTGCGCTTATTCTACTTGTTAACGTTGAGTTTGCTGGCTGCCCCGCTACAGGCTGAGGAAAAAAGTAAAACTCTGTCTGCCATGACATCATACTCAGATGTGAAAGCTGGATTTATTGATGTCTGGTATGAGCCGGAAGAGGATAAAACTTACTTTAGAGTGCCCAGGCAACTGGGGGATTTCATTTATCAAACCAGTTTGTCCCATGGTTTGGGCTCCAACGATATCGGATTGGACCGAGGACAATTAGGCGACACTCGGCTGGTTTCTTTTTTACGCTCGGGCAACAAACTCCTGATGCAACAAAAAAACACCCAATATCGCGCAACGTCAGATAACCCCGTAGAAAAAAAGGCGATTGAGGATTCATTTGCTAACGCAATTCTCTGGCAATTCCCGTTGCTCGACAGTGATGAGGAGTATTGGCTAGTGGATGCTTCTGAGTTTCTTCTTCGGGACACCCACGAAGTTGTAGACAGGCTCAAAGGGCGCAAACAAGGCAGTTTTAAGTTGGATTTATCACGGTCCAGTGTCGATGCGGACAGTTACAAATCTTTTCCCCACAATACCGAGTTAGAGGCTCGTCTGACCTTCATTGGTAACGCCCCGGGAAAATACGTTCGACAGGTTGCCATTGACCCTAAAAATGTGTCCTTGCGCATCCGCCACAGTTTTGTGAAATTACCAGAGCCCGGATACGAGCCACTGCAGTATCACTCTTTGAGTGGTTATTTTGACTATAGTTTTCAGGATTATGGCAAGCCGATTAATGAGTCGCTTACTCAGCAGTGGATACCGCGTCATCGACTTGCAAAAAAAACGCCGGGAGCTGAAATGTCTGAGGCCGTTGAACCCATCGTATATTACCTCGATGCAGGCGTACCTGAACCTGTCAGAAGTGCGCTTTTGGACGGTGCGCGTTGGTGGAATGAGGCGTTCGAGGCAATCGGTTATCGCGACGCTTTTCGCGTCGAGGTTCTGCCACCGGATGCCGATCCGATGGATGTACGTTACAACATCATTCAATGGGTTCACAGAGCGACGAGGGGCTGGTCCTATGGCGCCAGTGTTGTGGATCCTCGCACCGGAGAAATTATCAAGGGCCATGTTTCGTTAGGCTCGTTGCGCATTCGCCAGGATTACCTGATTGCGCAAGCGATGTTATCCCCTTTTGCTGAGTCTAATCATGAAGACCAGGCACTGCAACAACTGGCCATCAATCGCATTAAGCAGTTGTCCGCCCATGAGGTGGGACATACTTTGGGGCTGGCCCACAACTTTGCCGCCAGCGCCTATGACCGTGCTTCGGTAATGGATTATCCGCACCCGCTGTTTGAGTTAAACTCGGGCAAGATAAGTGTCGAGAATGCGTATACAGATAGCATTGGTATCTGGGATAGAAGAGCAATCGCTTATGCCTATTCGGATTTTACTGGCCTGGATGCAGAGCAACAAAGAGCAGCAATGATTCAGCACAATCAGGCAAATGGTTATTGGTTTGTCTCTGATGCCGATGCCAGAGATATTAGTGATGCTCATCCCTATGCCAGCCTTTGGGACAATGGTGAAGATGCGGTTGCAGAATTAAACCGCGTTATGAAATTGCGCCATCAAGCCTTGCTCAACTTCGGTGAAGCAAGCTTGCATGCCGGGCGGCCATATTCAGATCTTGAAGAGATATTGATCCCGCTTTATTACTTTCACCGCTATCAAGCCATTGCGGCAGGGAAGTTCATTGGCGGTGTGAATTACAACTATGCGGTTAAAGGTGAAGTAGAGCTTGTGCACGGCTCAGTGTCTGCAGAGCAGCAAAATATAGCCATAAAGGTTTTACTAAAGACCTTGCTACCTGAGTTTTTGAATTTACCTGAATCAGTAGTGCAGTTGATCGCGCCTAAGGCACACGAGCAATACCGAACCCGGGAAAGTAATCACGGAGAAATGGGGGTAGTATTTGACAGATTCGCACTGGCCAACAAGTCAATTCAACACACATTAAATATATTACTGGCTAATGAAAGGTTAATGCGCTTGACGCAACAGGCCGCCGCAGACCGAAACCTGCCATCGGTTTCCCAACTGTTATTAAATATCCATAATACCCTGTTCAAAAAGCTTTATACGGGCATCTCCGCTGAGATTCAGGTGCAAACCTTATCGCTGATCAATAGTAATTATCTCAATAAGCTGCATGCGGCAGATACTCCCTTAACATTGAAAGCGAGTTATTATGAAGCGGTCACTACAATCCACGAAAAGTTAAAGGCGATGCAAGGCCGCTCTGATATCAACAGTGTGCTTAAGCGGTTTGTTAATTTTGAGGTGTTTCGCCTACAGCAAGGCATATCATCAGAAAGTTGGCAACCAGTCCCGTTACCACAGTTGCCACCTGGCTCTCCAATATAATGAGTCTGTCATGGGAGAATTAAGGATAGGATTTTTAACGATTGACAGTTGGCCTCAGGCTAACTATGGTTGGGATTATGAGAATATTTACAACAAAGTGTTACAGAGGAATTTAGCGTGACCATCGAAATTAATCTGGAATTATCAGACGCAGATTTAGCCCATTTTAAGCAACTAATGCAAAGTGCTATTGAAAAAAATAGCGGCTTATCGGATCAGGAGATCCTGGAAAAAGCGCAGGCTGTTGTGAGTGAGATGGCGGATTCCAACCAACCCGAGTTTGTAAAGTCGCGGGTAAGCTCTCTGGCTGACTTGATTGCCGCAGTGCAAGATGAAGAGTGGCAAATGCCAGAAGATGAAAAGAAAGATATCATGACCTCTTTGATCTACTTCAGTGAGCCACAGGATCTGGTACCTGACGATATTCCGGTATTAGGGTTCCTGGATGACGCAATTATGATTGAATTGGTTATTCAGGATATGTCCTTGGATTTGCGCTCTTACCGCCAATTTTGTAGCTTCAGAAAGACTGAAGAGGGACGTCGAGGTGATGCTGCGAAGGTTGATCGCGAGTCGTGGTTATCAGGCACGCGTTCAGAGATCCGCGCTTCCATGCGCAAAGATCGCAAATCATCCGGTAAACGCAGTTTTTTCAGACGCGTGATGTAATCTGTTTCGAAAATTTAAAAGGCGAGTTACTAACTCGCCTTTGTTGTTTGTAATGCCACCGTCAGACTCTTCTCTTGAGACTTACCATATCTTTTTTGACCTCAATGTCGTCTGACAGACGCCATCCTTGGCTTTTCTGAACCAAATCCCTTTGGTCCACATACCATTTCTTTTTGCCAAAAAGAAACCGTATGCGAAAGAAAAAGGCCCCCGCATTACGCTTAATCCATTTAAAAACTACAAGTTTCCGTCGTCACGATGCGCGTCCATGCTTAGGCGTGACTTGATTTTCATCCCTGAAAATCACCGGCAACTTGCTTGACGTTTTTCAATGGAGCTTCATGAGGGGAAATGAGGAGGTTTATTCAATCGCCTGCGGAGCGACAATATTAGACTTCGTTAGTACACTTATCCTAACTATATTAACTTATTGGTAAAACACTTCAACTTGATAACCCTATGAATTTACTAATATAAATGCATTCTCAAGTGGTGGGGGCTGGCACAATTTCAAATAATTGTGCCGACCCCGGAGAGTCTTATGTGACTATGTTCGCCAGGGCTTATTTGGATCCTTGGTTTCTCTTAACACCGCAATTTTTTGATTTTTACCACTGATAATCTGGATCTGACGCCTTGTTTCGGAGGCTAAAAGACCACCATCATTTTTATGCCAGGCTTTTTGGTAAAAGCGCTTGATGTGGCCTATGGTATCCGGGTTTCGGTTGAGCAATTCCTCTGCCAGTGCCTGCGCTTTCGCTTGCGGGTTTGCGTCTACATGGCTGACCAGCCCGATCTCTTTAGCATATTGGGCATCTACTGCTCTTGCTGTCATCGCCAGTTCCATTGCGTGATCGGCAGACATCACCTCTCTGAGCGCCAGGGTGCCGCCCATATCGGGAATGAGCCCCCATTTGTTCTCCATAATTGCCATGCTTGTTTCGGGATGAGCAATTCGAAAATCGCCACCCAATGCTATCTGTAATCCGCCACCCCAGCATCGTCCGTGTAGTACCATGATGACGGGCACGCTGAGCTTTCGCCAATTCACGCTCACCCGCTGCGCCAGATTGGCACGCCATGGCAGCCATTTCCACAGTAGTTTCATGGCGTTTTTGGGATTGGATAGTACGCTCTGCACATCAATACCGCTGCAAAAATCAGCGCCGTTGCCACTGACAATAACCACTCTAACTTCGTTGTTAGTTTTTAGCTTGCGTGCAGTACTGTCTAGTTCCCTAAACATCTGCATATCGATAGCATTGAGCTTATCTGGGCGGTTCAATTGCACGTTAGCGATGCCATTTTCGATGTTACATGTAACCCTGTTGTTTGTTGTACTCATAATTTATTCCTTAAAACTGATAGCCAACACTTAGACGCCAGGATTGACTGGAATCGTCAATGCCAAAATCAACACTGGTGTCCAAATCTACTGTCCAATTTTGTGCGAAATCCACAGCAATGTAGGCACTCAATAAGCCATAGCTTTCTGAACCTGAAGCAACGAAGTTATTGCGATTCTGATCTCTGTCTGGTGGATTAGATCTGTTGGGCTCATTACTAACGTCACTGGTATCAGTGTCAGACTCTAAAACTTCATTCCAACTGACATAAAACCCCACATTGAGATCTGAATCCTCAGATAAGGTCAGGGCTTTATTAACTCCCAAAGAAGCGGATAACAAAGTAGCACTTCCCGGATCAAGTACAGTCATTGGCGGTGGCTCTGGTTCATCGTGGATTTCGGTGAGAGTTTGTTCCCAATCACTGTAATGCAGGCCAAGTGAGTTGCTGATTTGCCAGTCGCCATCAAGCAACCAATAATAGCTGGCACCAATTGAATGGGTGACTGAGTCTGTCTCTGAATTGGAGGAAGGAGCGGGTCCTGAGTCGTCAGTTAATTGCTGGTCGTCATAATTACTAAACTGGTAATAAGCACTCCAGCGCTCTGAGTAATAGCTAACGCCGGCTCCCCAGCTTTCGGATTCAAAGTCTATCGCAACAGGCTCGGCGATTTGTTTCGTCGTGTTGAGCCGGGCATAGTCAAAGTTTACCCCCCAGTTGTCATCCAGGTCATAATTAAAGGCAATGGATGGTCCTGTTGGCGTCAGTGTATGGCTTTCGTCTCCAAGGAAGACGTGCGTATCACTCGTTTCAATGCCCAGATAAACCGAACTGGCATGGCTGCCTGAAGAAAAGGTGAGGACTGCCAAGGTCACAAACTGCTTTGTATTCATCGTTATTATTTTTTCCTTGTTAGCCGCGGAAAACTTCTTTTTCGAATAGGTTCCAGACGCGAAGTTACTGTGTCTATGTTGGAACCCCGCGAGCAGTCGGCGAGAACAGAAAATGCCTCTATACAGAGGTCACGGTTAATGTCTTGGTCGAGAAACATAGTATTGTCGCTTACAGATTGCAACCAGTCACCGCCTTTTTGGATAGATTGTACAGTGGGTTTGAGGGAGAGGGGAGTTGGAAAGTTGGAGTGGGCGCGCCGATATCAGCGCGCTTCTGCTGTTGTTAAGTGAATTGTCTAGACCACTGAGTCATTTTCAAGCTCATTGATGCAGTTGCGAATTGCTTGGCGAGTAGCTTTGCGTTGCTGATTGTGGCTTTCAAATTCTTCGTAACTAACATCCCCGCTCGCATCGGTATCCATAGATTCAAATGCCGAAGAGACCTTATTTAGGGCGTTATCTTGCACTTCTTCTAAAGACAACAGGCCATCACCAGAGGTGTCCACTGCGTTGAATCTTTCTTCAGGTGAAGAAAAATCCGAGGTTTCAGGGACGATAATGGTGTCGTTATCTTCTGTCAGTGCAGCAACGCAATCTACAATGTCTTGTGCAATTTCAGAATGATCAGTTGCTTCACCGCGACGATTAGTTGTGGCTTCTTCAAAGGATAAAAAGCCATCTTCATCGGTATCTTTACGGTTGAACTTGTTTTCTGCGCGCTCACTAGTGTTTGCAGTAAACTCATCCAGTGATAATACTTCATCCCCACTGCTATCCAGTGATTGAAAGCGTTGCTCCAGAGAATTTCCGCGCTCTCTATCACCGCTTCGGGGGCCTTTTTGAGCATAAGTCACGGAACTAAATAGCACTGAGACCAATATTGAAGCAGTGGCAATGGCGAGAGGGCGCTGAGTAAATTTTGAGGTCATAGTCGACTCCTTGAATTCGATTGAGTTAAGTTGGCCTGCCGCACAGGCTTTGATGTTGTATTCAATGGCTATAACGATTGGCCAAGGCTGGCGTTGACAAGTTAAAGCAAAAATTCTCACAGAAATTGACTATGGCTACTGATAAAGCTGTCAAATAAGCGCATAATATTGATAAAAACAGCGACTTAGCTATAGAGCACACGTGTCTAAAAAACTCTTAAAATCTGGAATTGTGGTTAGCGCCATGACCTTTTTGTCGCGTATTCTCGGCCTGGTCAGAGATATCGTCGTGGCAAATATTATGGGCGCAGGGTTCGCCGCCGATGTGTTTTTGTTTGCTAATAAAATCCCAAATTTCTTGAGGCGTTTATTTGCAGAAGGGGCGTTTGCACAAGCATTTGTGCCGGTGTTGGCTGAAGTGCAACACCAACAAGACATCGATCATACAAGGCTTTTTATTGCTCGAATGGCAGGCACCTTAGGGACCCTTGTCACCTTGGTAACCCTCGTGGGGGTGATCGCCTCGCCAGTGATCGTCAGTATCTTCGCTCCCGGTTGGTTGATTGACTATCAAACTGGCGGTCCTGACGCCGACAAGTTTGAATTGGCGTCACAGTTGCTGAAGATCACCTTTCCTTATCTGTGGTTTGTTACCTTAGTGGCATTAGCTGGCGCAATTCTGAATTCAATAAACCGGTTTGCCGTTTCTGCCTTCACACCAGTATTACTTAATGTCGCCATAATAAGTTGTGCGATATTACTGCATGATAAATTTGCACAGCCCGCTTATGCTTTGGCTTGGGGAGTTTTTTTAGGGGGGGTGCTGCAACTGCTATTTCAAATTCCGTTTCTTGCCAAAGCGGGGGCACTGGTGCGACCTTCTTGGGGATGGCAGGACGAAAACGTACAAAAGGTGCGTAAGCTCATTATTCCGGCGCTGTTTGGCGTCTCTGTGGGCCAAATTAATCTATTATTGGATACGGTGATTGCCACAAGTCTTGTTACCGGATCTATTAGTTGGCTTTATTATTCAGATCGATTGTTAGAGTTTCCTTTGGGGCTGTTTGGCATTGCCATCGCTACGGTTATCTTGCCTTCTCTTTCACGTAATTTTGTGGCATCTGATGAGGGGGCTTTTCAACGCAACATGGAATGGGCAGTACGCATGGTATGCCTGCTAGGTTTGCCAGCAGCGGTTGGTTTGGCAGTATTGGCCGAACCTATGATGATGGTATTGTTTCAACGCGGTGAGTTCAGTGTGGACGATGCCCATTTTGCTTCTTTGAGCTTAATGGCTTATGCCACCGGGCTGCTTAGCTTTATGCTGGTAAAGGTACTTGCACCGGGATTTTACTCTCGCCAAGATACCAAAACGCCAGTGAAATACGGTATCTGGTGTATGGCAGCCAATATGGGCTTCAATTTAATGTTTGTCATTCCGCTGGGCTATGAAATGGGATACATCGGTTTGGCGATGGCAACCTCGGCATCGGCATTGCTGAATGTTATTTTACTCTATCAAAGACTACATCGGGATGGCGTTTTTCGTCTATCTTCCTCTACGGTGGTTTTCATCTTGCGTGCACTGTTACTCAGCGCCTTGATGGGCTGGGTGGTTTATTCGTTGAATGTTCCCGCCAATGATTGGGCTGTTATGCAGTTTGGCGCGAGAATCTGGAAATTGGCTGAGCTATTGGTAATAGCCGTTGCAGTTTATGGCGCCGGATTGGTACTTACCGGCGTCAGGCCCAGGCATTTGCTCGCGCGTTAGTTTGAGTTTTCGGCTTTGGCTTGCTTCACTATGTTGCGTACGTCTTGCAATAACTGCTGACTATCAAACACAATACCGTCTTTTATGGTGTAGCGAATGCCTTTGGTGCGCACTGGTTGGTTTTGTTCGTTGAGCATAAAATGTCCGGTGCCGTACAGTACCTTGAAGTTTTGGATAGGATTTTCTTTAACTATTACCAAATCGGCTTTTTTACCCACTACAATTGAGCCAATTTCACGCTCCATACCCAATGCCTGTGCACCGTTCAGCGTTGCCGCCTGAATCACTTCCAGTGGATGGAAACCAGCCTCTTGTAAGAGTTCTAATTCTCGGATGTAACCAAAACCATAAATCTTAAATATGTAGCCTGAATCGGACCCGGTAGTGACTCGACCTCCGTGATTTTTATAGTCATTTAAAAATGTCATCCACAAGCGAAAGTTTTTCTTCCAGTCGATTTCGTTTTGGGTGGTCCAGTCGAACCAATAGGAGCCGTGAGCATAGCGCGAAGGCTGGAAAAACTCCCATAAGGTGGGCAAAGTATATTCGTCATGCCAGTCGGCGTTCATTTCTCGCATTAAATCACGACTCGCTTCGTATATTGTCATGGTGGGGTTTAGGGTAAAATCCAGAGCAATAAGCCTGTCTCTGACATTATTCCAAGTCTCACTACCAGGCGCTGCGGCTTGTTGCCAAAGCCTGCCTGCTTCCTCGAAGCGATGTTGTTCATTCTGATAATTGTAGTGATGCGGGTAATGCTGAATGATTTTGTCCTCAAACATGGCCTCGGGCAGACCGTACCAGTGCTCCATGGTAGTGAGTCCTTGAGTTGCTGAATCCAATACATTAGTACGCATCACATTGAGCTGGGCATGATGCATGGCGCTGCCTAAACCTTGTTTATTAGCCTCGTCTAGTGCAGCTTGCATAATAGGTTGCGGCGCACCAAAAAACTTAATTCCGGCGACACCTTTGGCTTTCGCCATTTTTACCCAATCTCTGGCATCTTGCGCTGTTTCTATGGGTTTGGCTGATTCCATGCCAAAGCCCAGGTAAGGGATAATACGAGGCGCAGTGATCTGATTTTTATCGGCTTTCTCAACTTGCGGCAGTACCCAATCCAGACCATTAAAAGAGCCGGGTTCGCGTATTGTGGTGACACCGTGAGCCAGCCACAATTTGAAAACGTATTCCGCCGGGATGTTATCGGCGGAACCGCCAATATGGGCATGCATGTCCACAAATCCGGGGAGTACATAATGACCCATCAAATCCATTTCTTTATCACCTGGGTTAGCCTTGGGTCTTTTGTGTTCTAATACAGGTACATCTGAATGACCTACAACCACAATTTGCTTGATGCGGTCTTGTTCAATCACAATATCAACGGGACCTACCGGGGGGCGCCTTCACCGCTGATAAGGTTGACCCCTCTTAAAATCAATCGCTGCCAAGGACCATCACCTTCGGCTCTGTCTGGCGCAGTCGCCCCAAGTGTTGCCTGAACCGTGTCAGGGACAAGAAAACCGAGTAGACAGATAAAAAGAATGGCTTTTAAGTGCGACATATTGGGCATCGATGAGGTTTGTTTGTGCTAGAGACTAACCCAACATTTTAGACAAATCATGAAAAATCGCTTTTTTGGCCCTAAAACAGGCTGAAACTGCCTATCAGGTTCGCTATAATCCGGTGATTTTTGCGAGAATCAGATGATTGTTGCTAGGAATTGATTCATTTGATTAAGGGGCCGGTTTTGGAGTTTATCAGGGGGCTGCATAACATTCGTGATCCGCATCGCGGTTGTGTGCTCACAATAGGAAAGTTTGATGGCGTTCACCTGGGCCATGAAGCGGTGATAGGGCAACTCTTGGCTAAGTCACAAGAATTGCAGTTGCCCTCAGTGGTTATGCTATTTGAACCGCAGCCAGAGGAGTTGTTTACGCCTGATAAAGCGCCTGCCAGATTGAGCCGCTTGCGAGATAAATATCACCGCTTACAGCAACTTGGGGTCGATCGCTTGCTTTGTCTTAATTTCACCCCCATGTTTGCTGCTCAAAGCGCAGAATATTTTGTGCAGCATCTGCTGGTGGAACAACTGGGTATCGCTTTTTTAGTGGTAGGTGATGACTTTCGGTTTGGCAAAGGCCGAAAAGGGGATTTTGAATACCTGCAACAGGCTGGTAAACAACACAATTTTGAAGTGATCAATACAGCCAGCTTGTGCCTGAATCAGGCAAGAGTCAGCTCTTCGGCGATTAGAGAGTTGTTGGTTCAAGACCAGCTACAAGAAGCGGCTGCGATGTTGGGCAGACCCTTTAGCATTTCTGGAAAAGTAGTACACGGTGCTAAAAAGGGGCGAACTATTGGCTTTCCGACGGCGAATTTGTTGCTCAAACGACATCGTTCACCGGTACAGGGAGTTTATGCGGTTACCGTACACATAGGTGAACAACAGTTTTTGGGTGTGGCCAATGTTGGAAATCGCCCCACTGTGGATGGTGAAAAGCCGCAACTGGAAGTGCATATATTTGATTTTGACCAGCACTTGTATGGTCAATTTATTGAGGTGGATTTACACCATAAAATCAGACAAGAACGCAAATTTGCGTCGTTTGAAGAGCTGAAATTGCAAATTCAGCGAGACGCTAAGCAAGCCCGAGAGTGGCTACAGAATAATAGATAATGAGGATGCCAGATTGGCATCAATGATTGGAACCTGGAATACATGACCGATTACAAACATACGCTTAATCTTCCCGATACGGAGTTTCCGATGCGTGGCAACCTGGCCCAACGCGAGCCAGTAATGCTTAAAGAATGGACCGAAAAACAGCTTTACCACAAAATTCGGGCAGCCAAAAAAGGCAAAACTCCCTTCGTATTACACGATGGCCCTCCTTACGCTAACGGTAATATTCACATTGGTCATGCGGTAAACAAGGTACTTAAAGACATCATTATTAAGTCGAAAACCCTTTCCGACTTTGATGCGCCTTACGTACCCGGATGGGACTGTCACGGCTTACCCATTGAGCTCATGGTGGAGAAAAAGGTCGGCAAGCCAGGTAAAAAAGTCTCTGCAGCTGAGTTTCGCGAAAAGTGTCGTGAATATGCCAATAAGCAGGTAGAGGGTCAAAAGACCGATTTTGTGCGCATGGGCGTTTTGGGAGAATGGGACAAGCCATATAAAACCATGGATTTCAAATCTGAAGCCGACATCATTCGCGTGCTGGCTAAGATTATCGAAGCAGGACACCTGGAAAAAGGTTTCAAACCTGTGCATTGGTGCACAGATTGTGGTTCAGCTTTAGCTGAAGCTGAGGTGGAATATCAAAACAAGACTTCTCCTTCCATTGATGTGGCGTTCCCGGTAGTTGATGAAGCTGCACTGCTTGAGCAAATGGAGCTTAAAGAAGGCCATCAAGGCGAGGGCGCACTGGCCGTTGTTATCTGGACCACAACCCCTTGGACTTTACCTGCAAACCAGGCTGTGTGTGTTAGTCCAAAATTAGAGTATGAATTGGTGCAGATGGAAAAGGACGGTGTTAAGCAACGTCTTTTATTAGCTGCGGACTTGGTGAAAGATTGTATGGATCGCTTTGGCGCTGATAGTTACCACGCGTTGGCCTATTGTAAGGGCGCAAAGTTAGAGAACCTGCAACTACAGCATCCATTCTACGATTATCAGGTGCCTCTGATTTTAGGTGATCACGTCACAACAGATTCTGGTACCGGCTGTGTTCACACGGCACCGGGTCATGGTGTAGACGATTTTAATGTGGGTAAACACTACGATCTTAAGGTAGTTAATCCTGTCGGAGCTAATGGTGTTTATGTTGAAGGAACCGATTTATTTGCTGGCGAACACGTATTTAAGGCTAACAGTCATGTAGTCGATGTACTGACTGAGAAAGGTAATTTATTGCATCACCATGCCTACGAGCACAGCTATCCCCATTGCTGGCGCCATAAAACCCCCATTATTTTCCGTGCCACACCTCAGTGGTTTGTTTCTATGGATAAAAATGGCTTGCGTCGTGATTCCTTGTCTGAAATTGAAAAGACCAAATGGATCCCTGATTGGGGTCAAGGTCGTATCGAAAGTATGGTTGAAGGACGCCCTGACTGGTGTATCTCTCGTCAGCGTACCTGGGGTGTCCCTATCACTCTGTTTATCCATAAAGATTCTGGTGAATTGCACCCTGATTCTGTAGCAACGATTGAAAAAGTTGCGCAGGAAGTGGAGAAGTCAGGTATCCAGGCCTGGTGGGATATTAATGCCGCTGACCTGATTGGCGAAGATGCTGAGCAATATATCAAGGTGACTGACACGTTAGACGTATGGTTTGATTCGGGTGTAACGCATTATTTTGTGGTTGACCGTAGAGAAGACATTCCGGCATCTGCAGATCTTTATCTTGAGGGCTCAGATCAACATAGAGGTTGGTTTATGTCATCCTTGATGACAGGTGTTGCAGCTAAAGGACATGCGCCTTATAAGGAAGTACTTACTCACGGTTTTACCGTTGATGAGCAAGGGCGCAAGATGTCAAAGTCGTTGGGTAACACGGTGTCACCACAAGATGTGATGAACAAACTCGGCGCTGATATTCTGCGTTTATGGGTTGCTTCCACCGATTATCGCGGTGAAATTGCCGTATCCGATCAAATTCTCAAGCGTGCAGCAGATAGTTATCGACGTATCCGTAATACCGCTAGATTCTTGTTAGCCAATATCAAGGGCTTCAATCCTGAAACGGATATGCTGGAAGCGCAGCAAATGGTGGCTTTGGACCGTTGGATTGTTGAGCGTGCCAAAACCGTACAACAGGAAATCTTGGCAGCTTACAATGAATACGACTTAATCGTGGTATCTCAAAAGTTAATGCATTTCTGTTCTGTGGAATTAGGCAGTTTCTATCTGGATATTGTAAAAGATCGTCAATATACCGCTAAGGGTGATGGTATTGCACGTCGTTCCTGTCAGACGGCTTTGTATCATATTGTTGAGGCTCTCGTACGTTGGATGGCTCCGATTATGAGCTTTACTGCTCAGGAAATATGGCAGGCGTTACCCGGACAACGAGATGAGTTTGTACTGACGGGTGTCTGGTATAACGGTTTTGAAAATTACAGCGAATCAGCAGAATTTGACAACGCTTACTGGCAACAAGTGCTGCGCATAAAAACTGAAGTTAACCGAGCTCTAGAGCTGGCCAGAAAAGATAAGGTTATTGGTAGCTCTCTGGAGGCTAAGATAACCCTGTACGTGTCCGATGCTCATTATAAAGTGCTTAATCGTCTTGAAAATGAGTTGCGTTTTGTGCTGATCACCTCGCAAGCCGATGTTAAACCTGCCAGTGATAAACCCGAAGATCTCAATGCCAGTGAGCTAGATGGGTTGTGGGTGCAAATCGAAGCGGCACCGGGCACTAAATGTGCGCGTTGCTGGCATATACGTGAAGATGTTGGCAGCCACAGTGAATACGAAGAGTTGTGTTCTCGCTGTGTTGACAATGTCGAGGGTGACGGCGAAGTAAGACACTATGCTTAACATATTTAAACAAAGTGGCTTGCGTTGGTTATGGGTAGCAGTGCTTGCACTGCTGCTTGACCAGATCACCAAACAATGGGTGATAAGAGCCTTTGAACTGTATGAGTCGGTACAGGTTTTGCCATTTTTTAACCTTACTTACGTGCGAAATTATGGTGCAGCATTCAGTTTTTTGAGCGATGCTGGTGGCTGGCAGCGCTGGTTCTTTACCGCCATCGCTATTGTGGTCAGTGTGGTATTACTTTGGTGGTTAAAGCAAAGTAAAAAACATGAAGTACTGTTACCTGTTGCATACTGTTTAATCTTATCTGGTGCCATAGGTAATGTGACGGACCGTTTGATTTATGGCTACGTTATCGACTTTCTGGATTTTTATTATCAGCAATGGCATTACCCGGCGTTTAACATTGCAGATAGCGCCATATTCATCGGTGCGGGCTTGTTGATATATGATGCATTTTTCAGACAAGGTGCTGATTCAGAAAAAAATAGTGAGAGCAAGTAAATGGTTGATTCTGCAATTATCACTGATAACAGCGAAGTATTACTGCATTTTGACTTGAAGCTGGAAGACGGCTCCGCCGCCGACAGTACGCGAGTTCATAACAAACCAGCGAAATTGGTGATGGGAGATGGCAGTTTAACACCCAACTTCGAGTCCTGTTTAAGAGGGCTTAAAGCGGGGGACAAGAAAACCTTCACTTTGCCACCAGATGATGCCTTTGGCATGCCTAATCCAGACAATATCCACCATATGGAGCGCAGCAAATTTAACCTGGATGCGCCGGCGGAGGTTGGTATGATCATTGGTTTTACTCAACCAGGTGGAATGGAGATCCCGGGCATAATCCGAGCTGTAGCAGGTGATTCCGTTACGGTAGATTTTAACCATCCATTGGCGGGTGAAACCGTTGTATTCTCGGTAGAAATTCTGAAGGTTAAATAAATGCAAATAAAGCTAGCTAATCCCAGAGGGTTTTGCGCCGGTGTTGACCGTGCAATTACCATCGTTGACAGAGCGTTGGAATTGTTTGAGCCGCCTATTTATGTGCGTCATGAAGTGGTTCACAACAAATATGTTGTAAATAGCTTAAGAGATCGAGGCGCTGTATTTGTTGATGAACTCCATGAAGTGCCTGACGATAGCATTGTAATCTTCTCTGCACATGGGGTTTCGCAGCAAGTTCGCCGGGAAGCGACGGAGCGCGGACTTAAGGTGTTTGATGCTACATGTCCTTTGGTTACAAAGGTACATTTAGAAGTGAGTCGAGCCAGCAAAAAAGGCACAGAGTGTATCTTGATTGGCCATCAAGGACATCCCGAGGTAGAGGGAACCATGGGGCAATACGACAATCCCCAAGGCGGTATTTACCTGGTAGAGTCGGCAGATGATGTTGACAATTTGCAAGTCAAAGATGAAGCAAATCTGTACTATTGCAGTCAGACTACGCTTTCTGTGGATGATACCGCAGATGTTATCGACGCTTTGCGAGCGAAATTTCCCAAGATAGAAGGTCCAAGGAAAGACGATATCTGCTATGCCACACAAAATCGTCAAGATGCGGTGAGAGAGCTAGCGCAAAATTGCGATTTATTGTTGGTGGTGGGAGCGAAAAATAGCTCTAACTCGAATCGATTACGGGAACTGTCTGAAAAAATGGGCACCAAGGCATTCCTCATTGATGATGCCAGTGCATTGCAAGAAAAATGGGTGTCTGGCGCTGAGAATATTGGCGTGACTGCAGGTGCCTCTGCCCCTGAAGTGTTGGTGCAGGGGGTCATTGATAAACTGAAGTCTATCTCCAGCGCTACTGTCACTGAAGTGTCGGGAAGAGAAGAAAATATCCAGTTTGCGGTGCCAAAAGAATTGCAAATTAAGCAGCTTTAATTGCCTGCTTTGAACTGACAATTTTTTGTTCACATCTATTATCACTCCCAGCAATCGCTGGGAGTTTTGTTTGCTGACTGATCTAAAGTCAGGGTTGTACAACCTGTATCTGAAGTTTGCGAGCTTTTTGCCGTCGCCGTCAACGTATAGGAGCTTGCACCAATATTACCCACACTGTATGTGTAATAATCTGAGCTCGGCAAGGTGATGTCATCACTACTTGCATAACTGCTGTTTTCCAATCGATAACCTTCTTGCGTCATTTGCAGTTTTAACAGTTCATTCATAGCTTCTGAACGACGAGTCGTTAACAGACTATCGTTATAGCTTGGGATGGCTATCGACATGATAATGCCAAGAATGGCTACAGTTATCAGAAGTTCTATTAAAGATATTCCTGTTATACGCTTCACAATATTTTTATACCTGGGTTGACGATTAAATGAACTACAATCACAGTAAGTATTGACTAATATGCCAATTTTAGCAGATTTATTAGGTATTAGATTTGGTTAACAGGTACGCAAATTCCGGGCTTTCTCTGATCGAATTACTGATTTCGGTCTCTATCGTGTCTATCTTGATGACAGTCGGCGTACCTGCGTTCATGGAACTCAACGAAGAGCGCAAACTTCGGGGAGCGACAGAAGGAGCTTATTTTTTCCTGCAGCAAGCAAAGTCAGAAGCCATTACCCAAGCAACCGATATTACTGTCGACTTAGTACAAGGCGATTCTTGGTGTTTGGGGATAAATGACAGTGGTAGTTGCAGTTGCAATATCAGTTCTAGCTGCACGGTTAACGGCATTGAAATGGTATTTAACTACGAAGATTATCCTGAAGTGAGTATGAGTGATCTAACATTTGGCGACAGCGACCAGACCAGCTTTGATGGAGTGCGGGGTATTGCTTCTGGAAATTCTGGCAGCTTTATTCTCAGTAATTCTGATACTGAAGCGAAAGTCTTGCTGAGTAATATGGGAAGAGCTCGAATTTGTGTGGTTTCTGGCAGTTTAGGGAACTATCCATCATGCTGAATTTTGTTTCAAAACGCACTTACCGTGAGCAAGGCGCAACACTCGTAGAACTCATGATCTCCATTTCTATCGGAATGGTGACCGTGTTGGGGGTGGCTTCGCTAGTTGGTATGGGCGTCGGCGTGAATGGCAAGTTAATGACTAATTCTCGCTTGAGCGAAGAGTTAAAGGTGGTTATTTCCCTTATGGAGCGTGATATCCGACGAGCCGGGTACAACGGCGCCACTATACTCAGGGTGGAAGATCCAGAAAATACCGTATCTGCCTTTAGTAACTCAATTACCATTTCAGAATATACCGGGGAGGCCGCTAACAGCTGCATTACCTTCGCCTATGATGCTAATGAAGATGGCACGCTGGATACCGGAACCGATTCAGAGGAATATGGCTACAGGTTGAAAGACAATGCCATTGAAATTCGCAAAAATGGTGCGGCTTGTGATGAGGATGGATGGGAGGATTTGACCGATTCGGAAGTGGTGAAGGTCACCGGACTAACCTTTACCAGCCAAACCTCAACCAACAACAGCATTACCCGCACGGAAATTGCCATCAACCTGGTGGGAGAGCTTGATTCTGATGCAGACCGCTCTCGCAGTTATGATGTAGCATTTTTGGTGAGAAGTTATGATTAGGTACCACTCATCAAACTGCTGCAAGCAAAAAGGTGCGGCCATTTTGATATCGGTGATCATGCTATTGTTGCTGGCATTGATGGTGACAATTTACACAGGAAAAATTAAGCTTTTTGAAATGCGTATCGCCAGAAATGACGTCAATCACTTAGCGTCATTTGCTGCTGCAGAAGCTGGTTTGATGAAAGCCATGGGTACCTTGACCGAAGATCCTACCTGGGATGGTACCGCTTTTAATGAAACTCTGGATGGTTCCGCCACCTTCACTGTGAGTGGTACTACTGAATCAGTGACTCGAGACACTTCAGAATTTACTGTGATGACAATTACTTCTATTGGAGCTTCCGCTGATGGCTTGGGGCAAACAACGGTGGTGGAACAGGTTATGATTTTCAGTGTTTTGGCCAACCCACCAGATGCTCCACTAATTGTTAAGGGCGGTATTAATGTCGGTGGTAATTTTGAGGTGGTGGCGAACCCCAATGGCGGTGGAACTGGCGTGCCTTTATCTATCTGGACAGATCAAGATGTGGATATGGATAACGGTAGTGGCACTACCTGCGGTCAGCAAGAGTATTCTGACGGGGATTGCAGCTCTGATCCCTATTCGGAAAAAGGATTTCAGGATCTGGATATCTTAGACAATGATGCCAACTTCCCGAGTGACATGTTTGAGTACATGTTTAATGTACCTGAAGCCAGCTGGGAGTCCTTGCGGGATGATGCCGATGAGCAATATGAAGACTGCGATTCATTAGGTGCTAGTACCACCGGATTGATATGGGTTGAAGGCAGTTGTGGCTTAAATGCGGGCACAGTGGTTGGGTCTACAGATGATCCTGTGATTCTGGTGGTAACCGATGGTGATTTGAGCATGAATGGTGGAGCCACTATTTATGGTTTGGTTTTTTCATTCCGAAAACCCGATACTCTTCTGGATTTTGAATTAGACATGAACGGTGGGGCCTCGGTATTTGGTGCGGTCGCGTCTAACCATTCTGTGGGCCATGCCAACGGCACGTTTAATGTAGTGTACGACAGTGACGTGCTAAGCCAGTTAGAGCAGGGGGATGCTTTCCAAAGGCTGGCGCGGATACCCGGCAGCTGGCGGGATTTTTAGGTGGTGTAACATGAAGCGTTTTTTCGGGTTTACCTTTTTAGAAGTATTGGTTGTTACCTTTATCGTCATGTTGGGGGTAACAGGTTACGTCACCTTACAAACTAAATTTTTGCAAAGTGATTCCCAGCTAAATTTGCGGGCTACTGCGATGCGTTTGGCACTGGAAAAGCTTGATGATCTGAAAATGTTTACCCAGTTAGACACCGAAGAAAACATTAATGCTTATAACGATATCGTCAGTAATGGTGGCGGTGATCTGTCCAGTGGCACCGTTGAGGTGCAGGTAAGTTCAGACGATAGCAATACCTATAGCTTTCAACGCAGCTGGGATGTTATTAATCAATACTATATAGATACCGATGACGATGGTGTTGAAGATACCTGGTACAGTGAGGGCAATGAAAATTTACCTGAAGATTTGCCTGTCTATGCTCCACAAAAAGCCATTGTAGTAACGGTTTCCTGGACTGACTACCAAGGAGAGAGCCAGTCGGTGAGCGTATCAGGTAGCATTGCTCCTGTTACCCAGAGCAATAGCTACCATGCTGTCAATCAATCAGATTCTGCCGCCACAGAACCGCAAGTGGAGTACGACCCGGGAGATGCGCCGGATGTTATTGCTTACGATTTAGGCAATGGCGAAGCAGTCGAAACCAGTAAACCCGTGCCTGAAATCGATAATCGGGGATTAAATAATGTTGTTGAATTTGAGACGGTGCGCTACACCACCAATAATGTTGATGAAACCAAGGTCGAGCAAGAAGACTTTTTGACTGTTAATTGTGAGTGTGTATTGGCAGGTACCGGGCAAGGTAAAACCCCGGCCATGAATGTTTTATTAGATGATGCCATGACAACTGAGTCGGGAAGTTTTGTCAGCAAAACCATAGGTGAAGTGGACGGTAATGGTCAGGCTGCGCTTTGTGAAGAATGCTGCAGGGACCATCACGATACCGATGATATGGTAACTAATGAAACTTATTACCGTCTGGAAGATGGCGGCCCCCATAAGCATTACAAGTACAGCGGCGGTAGTTACAGCTTGGCTTCCAGTACGGGCGACCAGTACGATGAAGTTTGTCGTTTTAAACGCATTAATGGTTTTTTTGAAACCTATATTGATTGGACGCTTCTTGAAGTTGTGGAGTTTGACGATGAGTATTTGTTTGATTCCGATAACCTGGATGCTTATCAGGCCTATGTTATTGATTTGATGGAAGCGGATATTCAAGGCAATTCATATCCAACTAAACCGGCAGGACGTGATTTGACAGTGGCTACTGGTGGGCATCAGTTGATATCGCGGGGGATTTACCTGGATAGAATGAAATCTTCCCATTTGAGCGCGGTACAAGACTTAATCTCAGCCAGTGATACTTCGTGGCAAGCCATCACCCCATTTTACGATGTTAACCTGACACTATTGGCGCAATGGAGTACTGATGATAACTCAGTTGCCACTATCACTAATGAAGATATAGAAACCATTGTTGATCCAGTCAACGACTTTTATGGCACTTACAGTCGTGGCCGTCTTAACGCGCTTGCCGATGGCACCGTAACCGTCTCTAGTTTTGCCAATCCCTACAATTCAGGTATCACTGGTACTACGGCTATTAGCAGCGATGAAAACGATAACCTGATAACAGAAGATTCGATGACAGTAACCGTTGATACCGGAGCTTCTGCCACCAATTATTATGGCATAGTAGGGGACATCAGTTGTCTGGTGACCATCGCCGGGGTTACCGACTCGTGCGAATTAAACAACTCCAAAAAATCTGGGTACGTCGATTTATCAGAGCTTGATATTGATGTTTCACCTGCCAACTTCAGTTGTACAGTCACAGTGCCAAAAGGCAATTCTACGCCTTTCTACAGTTGTGAAGACGTGTCTGAAAATTGGACAGGGACCATAACCTTTAATTTTGCGCCGTCGGGTTATACCACGCAACTAAGCATTCAATACCCTGATAGTTCAGTTTCGGTTAGCGACTCATATTCATTGGCTACCGGGTTAACTGCTACATCAACCAGTGAATACAACTTAATTATTGAATTAAGCCAGTAGTATGTTTTGTTTGCCGGTAAGTGCTTGAAATTTTATGTGGCAGCGGCCTGTCCTGATTGGATTCGACTGCGGAAACAATATGTGAACAGCCAATGTTTAAACCGAATTCATTTTTCAGCTTTGCTTTTTCGGCAAAGCAATGTGTCACCTCCATCAAGACGGCTTTATTGGTGGGAACCATTCTCAATCTGATCAATCAGTGGCCTGCCATAACAGGCAGCGAGTCTATTAACTTGGTGCAGTTTTGTCTTACCTATCTTGTTCCCTATTGTGTTGCGACATACGCCGGAGCGAAGGCGAGTATTCAACTTTTGGAGAGCAACAAACCTTGATATTGGCAAGATACTGATTGAAAAGCCGTGATAGATAATGGATTATTTTGCCATAACCTCATCACCTGGTTGTGAGTTGACTAACAGAATCACAAACTTGATTACTACGGATAAATGTTGCTGGAGCATTTTATGAAAAAAATAGAAGCGATAATTAAACCTTTTAAACTAGACGATGTTCGTGAAGCATTGGCCGAAGCTGGAGTTGAGGGGCTGACCGTGACTGAAGTGAAAGGTTATGGACGCCAGAAAGGGCACAGCGAATTGTATCGCGGGGCAGAATATCAAGTGGATTTTATGCCTAAGGTTAAGATTGATGTGGTAGTACCTGATGAAATTGCAGAGCAAGCCATTGAAGCCATTGTGAATACCGCTCAGACAGGCAAGATTGGCGATGGTAAGATTTTTGTCTACGAGGTTGAGCGGGCGATTCGAATCAGAACCAGTGAAGAGAACGAAGAGGCATTGTAATTACTTTAACTTTTAAATGTGACCAAATGGTCAGCAGAATGTAGCCAGTTTGTTAACTTTCGGGTGAAAAAGCAACGTCCTGATGGGTATTTGAGCAAACGAACGTTTTTATCATAAAAAATTCATATTTGTGGTTGCGCCTGGTTAATGCCTATGTATAATACGCCCCACGTTGAAGCAAGGCAGCAAAGCCGCTTCACAAAAGATTTCAGGCGCGGGATGGAGCAGCCTGGTAGCTCGTCGGGCTCATAACCCGAAGGTCGGTGGTTCAAATCCGCCTCCCGCAACCAAATTTTAAGGTTGGCTTATTGCTCAAACTTAAATAAAATAAAAGGACATTGGGTCCAAATATAAAAACCCCGCTAGACCGGGGTTTTTTATTATCTTCGCTCAGGGAAATCGACTTGATTAGTTTTAAAGAAGTAGAGCGAACCAATATACAGGACTTTTATTACGGGGCTTTATGCCCTGTTTTTATTTTTGGAGAACAAATTGTCTCAATTTCAAGATAAATTGAATGCTTTAATAGAGCCTGCCGTAGAAGCGGCGGGTTTTGAATTAATAGGTGTTGAATTTGTTCGAGCTGGAAAACATTCAACATTGCGTGTTTACATCGATCATCCTGACGGTATCACCGTGGATGATTGTGCTGATGTGAGTCATCAGGTAAGTGCCGTTATGGATGTTGAAGATCCCATCAGCACCGAATACAACCTTGAAGTTTCCTCGCCAGGTATGGACAGACCCTTGTTCAAAGCGGCTCATTATCAGGCGGTTACAGGGCAGGTGGTGTCACTCAGATTGCGCGTCCCACAAGGAAATAGACGTAATTTCAAAGGTCAAGTACTCAGCGTTACCGAAGATAAGTTAACCATCGAAGTGGACAATGAGCAATTTGAACTGGTGATCAGCAATATTGAAAAAGGCAATTTGGTGCCTCAATTTTAGTGGCTCAAATAACAATAACGACTAATTAGTGAGAAGGCGGCGGAAATGAATAAAGAAATTCTGTTAGTGGCAGAAGCTGTATCAAATGAAAAACAGGTGCCAAGAGAGAAGATCTTTGAAGCGCTTGAATTCGCAATTGCAAGTGCGACCAAGAAAAAGAACGAAGGTGAAATTGAGGTGCGTGTCAGCATCGACAGAGACACCGGCGATTTTGATACGTTTCGCAGATGGTTAGTTATCGAAGACGACCAACCACAAGAAAATCCGTACGCTGAAATCACTTTGTCGGCGGCACAAATCGATGAACCCGAAATTAAACTCGGTGATTTTGTTGAAGAACAAATCGAATCTATCGCATTTGACCGAATTACCACGCAAACAGCAAAGCAAGTTATCGTGCAAAAAGTGCGCGAAGCAGAACGCGCGCAAATGATTGATGAGTACCGCGATAGAGTGGGCGACTTAATTACTGGTGCCGTTAAAAAAGTAAATCGCGACAATATCATCATTGACTTGGGCAACAATGCTGAAGGTGTGATGTATCGCGAAGATATGTTGCCGCGTGAGACCTTCAGGCCGGGTGACCGTGTCCGAGGCTTACTGTACGACATTCGTCCGGAAGCTAAAGGTGCGCAATTGTTTATTAGTCGTACTCATCCGGATATGTTGGTGGAACTGTTCCGTATTGAAGTACCTGAAATTGCTGAAGAGACCTTGGAGGTTCGTTCTGCAGCTCGCGATGCAGGTTCAAGAGCGAAAATCGCTGTAAAAACAAACGATAAACGTCTCGACCCTGTTGGCGCCTGTGTTGGTATGCGTGGTTCACGTGTGCAAGCTGTATCAGGTGAATTAGGCGGTGAGCGTGTCGACATCGTTTTGTGGGATGAAAATCCCGCACAATTTGTAATTAACGCAATGGCCCCGGCAGAAGTGGCCTCTATCGTTGTAGACGAAGATGCACACTCGATGGATGTCGCAGTAGAAAGCGATCATCTGGCGCAAGCCATTGGTAAAAGTGGCCAGAATGTTCGACTTGCCAGCCAGTTAACGGGTTGGGAATTGAACGTGATGACCACGGAAGAATTATCAGCCAAACACGAAGAAGAAAATGCCGAAGTACTTACCGTGTTTATGGAAGGGCTGGATATCGACGAAGACTTTGCTGCTGTATTAGTAGATGAAGGCTTTACGTCCCTGGAAGAAGTTGCCTATGTACCAGTAAGTGAATTATTGGAAATTGAAGGCCTGGACGAAGATGTCGTAGAAGAGTTACGTGAGCGAGCTAAAGCCGCGTTAACCACAAAAGCTTTGGCAAATGAAGAATCACTGGAAAAGTCTGAACCCACTGAAGAGTTGTTGAACCTGGAAGGAATGGACAGACATGTTGCGTTTGTATTGGCTAGCAAAGGGATTACCAATCTCGAAGAGTTGGCAGAGCAAGGAATCGACGATATCAGTGATATAGAAGAGTTGTCAGAAGAAGATGCTGGGAAGCTCATCATGGCAGCGCGCAATATCGTATGGTTCAACGAAGAATAAGAGCAGCATAGGAGCACAAATCAACATGCCAGAAGTCCAGATAGAAAAATTAGCTGAAGATGTCGGTATTTCGGTAGAGAAATTGTTGCAACAATTTGCTGATGCCGGGATCCCCAAGCAGCGTCAGGATAACGTAACAGAAACTGAAAAAGCAGCACTGTTAGAACACCTGAGCAAGCAACACGGTGGTAGCGCTAATGCAGCACCGAAAAAAATGACATTGCAGCGTAAAACTACCAGTACTTTGACTGCCGGGAAATCTCGTCAGGTGAAGGTAGAAGTGCGCAAGAAGCGTACATACGTGAAACGCAGCGAAGTAGAAGAAGCGCGAATTGCTGAAGAAGAAGCAAGGCTAAAAGCTGAGCAGGAAGAACAAGCTCGTCTAGCAGCTGAGGAAGCGGCTCGTAAAGCGGCAGAAGAAAAAGCGCGTTTGGAAGCAGAGCGCAAAGCAGCTGAAGAAAAGCGCAAAGCAGAGCAAAAAGCCCGCGAAGAAAAACGCAAGGCTGAGCAAGCTGCTGACGATCATCCAGATTCTGAGCTGACTGCAGAAGAAAAAGCTGAGCGAGCTAAGGCCCGTGAAGAAGCTGAAAAAATGAAGCAACAGCAGGAAGAAGAAGCGAAGCGCAAGTTGGAGCAAGAAGCGGCAAAAGCGGCTGAAGAAGCGAAAAAACTAGCTGAGCAAAATCGTATTCGCTGGGAAGAAGAAGAGAAGAAGCGCAAGGAAGAAGAAGCCGCCGAAGTGCACCTGCACAGCAACCGCTATGCTCAGGAAGCTGAAGATAAAGAAGATATGGAGCTGGAAAAAAGCTCCAGACGTCGGATGCATAAGAAGAAAAAGGCAACCGATAAACTCAAGCAAGGCTTTAACATGCCTGCGCAACCCGTTAATCGTGTAGTTCGCATTGGCGAAACCATCTCTGTTGGTGAGTTGGCGAGCAAGATGGCCAAAAAGGCCACTGAAGTCATCAAAGTGATGATGAAAATGGGCGAGATGGTAACCATTAACCAGGTGCTGGATAGAGATACCGCGGTACTGGTTTTGGAAGAGCTTGGCCAGAAGTACGAACTAGTTAATGACAATGCGTTAGAAGATGAATTGTTGGCCAATATTGCCGAAGGTGATGAGGCAGGACGTGCGCCAGTTGTTACCATCATGGGTCACGTTGATCACGGTAAAACCTCACTGCTTGACTACATCCGCAAAGCGAAAATTGCCGAAGGCGAAGCGGGTGGTATTACCCAGCATATTGGTGCTTATAGCGTAAACACGGATAATGGCGAAATTACTTTCCTGGATACACCGGGACACGCGGCATTTACTGCGATGCGTGCTCGTGGTGCCACAGCTACGGATATCGTTATTTTGGTGGTTGCAGCTGATGACGGTGTAATGCCGCAAACTAAAGAAGCTGTACAGCACGCCAAAGCTGCGGGCGTACCGCTGATTGTTGCGGTTAACAAAATGGATAAAGAAGCGGCTGATCCTGATCGTGTTAAAACGGAATTATCTCAGCTGGAAGTTATCTCAGAAGAGTGGGGTGGTGAACACCAGTTCGTTAACGTATCGGCTAAAACCGGTATGGGTGTTGATGAATTATTGGACGCTATCTTGTTGCAAGCTGAAGTATTGGATCTAAAAGCGATTCCAACAGGTGCCGCTAAAGGTATCGTGATTGAATCTCGTCTGGATAAAGGCCGTGGGCCGGTTGCATCTGTTTTGGTACAACAAGGTGAACTAAGAGCGGGCGATATCTTATTATGTGGTAACGAGTATGGTCGAGTTCGTGCCATGCGTGATGAGAACGGACATGACGTTAAGGTCGCAGGTCCTTCTAAGCCGGTTGAGATTTTAGGTCTGTCTGGTGTGCCTCAAGCAGGTGAAGATGCCATGGTAGTACCGGATGATCGCAAGGCTCGAGAGATTGCTAATAAGCGTCATACCAAGCAGCGTGATCTGAAACTTGCTAAGCAACAAAAAGCCAAGCTGGAAAACATGTTTGCCAACATGGAAGCCGGTGATGTGAAAGAATTGAACGTGGTAATGAAGGCCGATGTTCAAGGCTCTGTTGAGGCTATTTCCGATTCACTGACTAAATTGTCTACGGATGAAGTTCGCGTAAACATTATCGGTAGTGGCGTGGGTGGTATCACTGAAACTGACGCGACATTAGCCGCTGCATCTAACGCGATTGTGGTGGGCTTTAACGTACGTGCTGACTCAGCAGCCCGTAAAGTGTTGGAAGCAGAAGATGTTGACCTCCGTTACTACAGCGTTATCTATGACCTGATTGACGAAGTAAAAGCGGCCATGAGCGGTATGCTTGCACCAGAATTCAAGCAGGAGATCATTGGTCTTGCTGAAGTACGTGACGTGTTCAAATCGCCTAAATTGGGCGCAATCGCTGGTTGTATGGTGGTTGAAGGTAACGTTAAGCGCAGCAATCCAATCCGCGTTCTGCGTGACAACGTAGTAATCTACGAAGGTGAATTGGAATCACTGCGCCGCTTTAAAGACGATGTCGCTGAAGTTCGTAACGGTATGGAATGTGGTATCGGCGTTAAAAACTACAACGACGTTAAAGTAGGCGACCAAATTGAAGTATTCGAAACAGTTGAAGTGAAGCGCGAGCTATAATTCTGACTGTTGCATTACGATGCGTCGCTTGCGATGCGTTGTTAAAAACTTCGAAATAAGTTTAATAAAACGGAGGCATAAGCCTCCGTTTGTGTCTGATAATTGGTATAAATTATGGCAAAAGAGTTCTCAAGAACTGACAGAGTGGGGCAACAAATTCACAAAGAAGTTGCCAGTATTCTGCAAAATGAATTTAAAAACCGCGATCCGCGCATCGGCTTTATCACAGTATCTGGTGCAGATGTGTCCCGTGACCTTGCCCATGCAAAAATCTTTGTGACTTTTTTCACTGATGATGAAGCAAAGATTAAAGAAGATTTAGCGATTTTGGAAGAAAACAAGGGCTTCGTGCGCAGTTTGTTGGCGAAGCGCTTGCGAATGCGTTCCGTGCCGGCATTACACTTTATGCGTGACGCCTCTATTACTGAGGGGATGCGTATTTCCAATATTGTAACGCAAACCATCAAAGCTGATGAAGAAAAGGCCCGCACGTCGGGAAGAGATTCTGAGCAAGAAGGTGAGTCGTAAATAATATGGGAAGACGTAAGTCTGGACGCAAGCTGGATGGCGTGATCCTGGTTGATAAACCGTTAGGGGGCTCTTCTAATCAGGTTTTACAAAAGGTACGTTGGATATTTGATGCTAATAAAGCCGGTCATACCGGCGCATTGGATCCACTTGCCAGTGGGATGTTGCCTGTGTGTTTTGGCAATTCCACTAAATTTGCTCAGTATTCATTAGACGCTGATAAAACTTATGAAGTAACGGCCAAGCTGGGTATTCGCACCACCACATCTGATGCCGATGGCGAAGTGGTAGAAGAGAAATCTGTAGATGTTTCAGAGCAGCAGCTCGATGAAGCTCTCGATACTTTTCGTGGGGAGATTAAACAAATCCCATCGATGTTTTCTGCTCTAAAGCACCAAGGCAAGCCACTTTATTATTACGCCAGACAGGGCATCATCATAGACCGCCCTGCACGTGACATCACTATTTATGAATTAGTATTGCGGGAATTCACCGGTACTGAAATCAGTATGAAAGTGAAGTGTAGTAAAGGCACTTACATTCGTTCGCTGGTGGATGATTTGGGGCAGTTGTTGGGCTGTGGTGCTTATGTCACCCGTTTGCACCGCACTGAGGTTTCTGGCTATGCCGGATTGCCCATGTATACGCCTGAATATCTGGAGAGCTTAAGAGTCGATGGCGATTTCTCAGCCTTGGACCAGCTCAAGCTAGCAGTTGATGCACCGATTCTACATTTGCCAAAAGTAGAGGTTTCCAATAAGTATAGTGAACGCTTTGTACAGGGGCAGGCGGTTGAAGGAGATACCTCCATTGTTGTTGAAGCTGTCAGAGTATATTGCGGTGAGCGCTTCTTAGGTGTAGCCCAGAACAGCAAAGGCAAATTGCAGCCCAAAAGACTGGTCTCTTGAATAATATGTAATGCTAATGGGGGCTTGTGTTATAGCTAAAAATCGCTATAATCGCCGCTCTTTTCGACTTGACTGAATTAGTGATCGGCAAGTCTTAAATTTAATTGGAGAATATTATGTCACTAAGTAAAAATGAAACTGCGAACATTATCGCTGAATACGGTGTTAAAGAAGGTGATACTGGTTCACCAGAAGTACAGGTTGCCTTGTTGACTCACAACATCAACAAACTTCAGTCTCACTTCAGCGATCACAAAAAAGACCACCATTCACGTCGTGGTTTGTTGCGCATGGTTAGCCAACGTCGTAAGTTGTTGGACTACCTGAAAGGCAAAAACCAAGAGCGTTACAAGTCGCTTATTGGTCGTTTAGGTCTGCGTCGCTAAGCACGTTGATTTCAGAAAAAAGCTGGTTCTTACCAGCTTTTTTTTTGTCTGTAGAAAACTATTTTAATGTAGAAAAAAGTTTTTCTATCTGTGCTAATCCCATTTTTTGCATTAACGCTATATTGCGCTCTGGGATCGCTTCGGGGTCTCGATAAGTCTTCAAAACCTGATCAATACTCTGTTCACGGATGATGTGGATGATAGGATAGGGGGCGCGGTTTGTATAGTTACTGACGTCATCAAACTCCTCTCCTTCAAATACATAATCCGGGTGGAAGCTGGCTAGCTGATAAACACCCGAGTAGCCTTGTTGTTCCAATAACGCCTCGCAAAATTCTAAGGCATCCAGATAACGATTAAAGTCTTTCAGTGAATTTGGAAAAACCACTAAGGCCGTTTCAATTTCAGGCTGCTGATCAAGTTGATTACAGGCCAATACAACCTGTTCAGCAATCTTGTTGAGTTTATTACTGCTTTCAAATAAGAGCTGAACTTTATTGGCAAGATAGGGCTTTTTAGCAAAGGGACACAGGTTCAGCCCTATTATGATATCTTCTAGCCAGCGCAATACTGCGCTGGACTCTTCTGTGTATGCTTCGCAGGTCATTATCAACTGCGATAATTAACGTAAGCTTCCAGGGTATTCTCTATCAGGCTGGCCACTGTCATTGGGCCAACACCACCTGGCACCGGAGTTAACCAACCTGCACGCTCTTTGGCGCTCTCAAACTCAACATCACCCACCAGTCGTCCATCATCGGTGCGATTAATACCTACATCTATTACGATGGCTCCTGGCTTGATCCAACTGCCGGGAATGAACTCTGCTTTACCCACTGCAACTACCAATAGATCGGCGGAAGCAACATGGCTTTTCAGGTCTTTGGTAAACTTGTGGCATACGGTGGTGGTACAGCCTGCTAGTAACAACTCCAGCGACATAGGACGACCCACAATATTGGAAGCCCCCACAATTACGGCATTCATGCCTTTGACAGGCTTCTTGGTGGAGTCGATGAGTGACATGATGCCCTTAGGTGTACAAGGACGTAGCGCTGGCATACGCTGTGCAAGGCGGCCAATGTTATAAGGGTGAAATCCGTCCACGTCTTTATTGGGATGTATGCGCTCAAGAATCAGATTGGCATCCAAGCCTGCTGGTAGCGGCAGTTGCACTAAAATACCGTCGACATCTGGATCTTCATTCAAGGCATCAATAATGTTTAACAGCTCTTCTTGTGTCGTATCCGCGGGTAAATCATGGGATTTCTCTACAAAGCCTACCTCAGCGCAAGCTTTGCGTTTGTTTTGGACATAAACTTGTGAGGCGGGATCTGCGCCAACTAACACCACGGCTAACCCTGGTGGTCTTTTGTTGGCAGAAACAATGGCATCTACCTGCGTGGCGACCTTTTGACGAATGAGTTTAGCGTGGAGTTTTCCATCAATTAATTGAGCTGACATATTTTTGGTATACTAGAGAAATAACGATGTTGGATATTGTCTCATTATAGCTTGTCATTAGCCAATACTTAGCCAGTGTTAAACGCAAATTATTTGCTGACACATAGCGGTTTAACTGGTGCCTGGCTGAATTCAATTTTAAGGAAATAAGTTGGAAATTAATTTTACTGAACTGTTTGGCTATTGTGCGTCAGCAGTCATCGCGTTCTCATTAACAAGAAGCTCAATTGTGCAATTGCGCTGGATAAACTTGTTTGGTGCAGCGTCTATGTGTCTGTATGGCGTTGTTATCAATGCTTATCCGGTGGTTGTTCTAAACGCCTTTATTACCCTGACAAATATCTTTTATATCAGGAAGTTTGTTTATCACACTAACCATGATTTCACGATTTTGCGCACCCAGGCCCGTTCTCACTACATGACTTTTTTTCTGGATTACCACAAAGTTGAAATAAAGCGTTTTTTTCCTAAATTCTTCAGGCGCCTGGAAGATGAAAATCGGGAGTTTTATGTGCTTCTGGACGGCACCAAGGTGGTCGGAGTTATCTCTGGTATCGTTGATGCAGCGGACAACCCTCAACGCATCATTGTGGACTTTGACTTTGTGGTGCCGCAATATCGCGATTGTCGTCTGGGGGTATTCGCCTTAGGCGAGGAACAAGCGCTTAAAAAATTAACGGGTTATCAACTTATCGGTGCCAAGGCAGATAGTGTGGAGCACGAACAATATTTAGAAACCCTGAATTTTAAACCGGCAGGCAAAGGAATTTGGACCTATCAGGGAGAGTAATTAGAGGTTTTGGTTTAAGCCTGAATTTGCACAGTAAATATTCGAAGTGTCGGTTTTTTCAGCATACAAAAAAAAGGTGATAAAAAACGTTTGACTGGTGGGGGGCAAATCAGTAATATGCGCCCCCCGTAGCAAGGCAGATAATGCTAAGCTAAATCAGGAAACGGTGAGTAGCGCAGCTTGGTAGCGCACTTGGTTTGGGTCCAAGGGGTCGTAGGTTCAAATCCTATCTCACCGACCACTCCTGACGGAATGACCGTGCGTCCGTAGCTCAGCTGGATAGAGCAACGGCCTTCTAAGCCGTGGGTCGCAGGTTCGAATCCTGCCGGACGCGCCATTCAGTGTTGCTTCGGCAAAAAAGTAAGTCCAAATGGTGGGCGTAGCTCAGTTGGTAGAGCCCCGGATTGTGATTCCGGTTGTCGTGGGTTCAAGTCCCATCGTCCACCCCATTTGACTTCCTCTCTTTAATACATCTTGTTTATATCGGTGAGTAGCGCAGCTTGGTAGCGCACTTGGTTTGGGTCCAAGGGGTCGTAGGTTCAAATCCTATCTCACCGACCACTCTTATTTCTTTTTCTCAACAACACTTTGCTCAAATAACTTCAAATATAATTGCTCACAGACTCGACTAACTGCTTGTCTGCCGCTATAATGCTGCGTCTTTTTATCAGGTGACGTGCCAGATCCGGTAAAAGCTGATGCGGATTCCCCGCAATTCAAGCTCATTACTTTCATTAAAACGAAGCTTCGAAGAGCAGAGTTAATCTGGCCTAAATAACAATTAGTAATGTGCATCCAGGCACTATAGAGGTAGAAGAATGCAAGTATCAGTCGAGGCAAAGGAAGGTTTAGAACGCCGTCTCACTATTACTGTTCCTGCAGATACAATCGATTCTGCAGTTAAATCCCGTTTGCAACAACTCGCAAAAACTCAAAGAATTAACGGCTTCCGTCCTGGTAAGGTACCAGTGTCAGTAATTAAAAAGCGTTTCGGTACTGCGGTTCGTCAAGAAATCGCCGGCGAAGTTATGCAGCGTAACTTCTACCAGGCTGTTATGCAGGAAAAATTAAACCCTGCTGGCATGCCTGCTTTCGAAATGAAATCAGACAAAGACGGTGAAGATCTTGAGTTTGTAGCATCTTTTGAAGTTTACCCAGAATTTGAAGTTCAAAATCTGGACGCTATTAACGTAGAAAAGACCGTTGTTGAAATCCAGGAAGAAGATATCGATGCAATGATGCAAACTCTGCGCACTCAACACGGTAAGTGGGTTGAGTCAGAAGAAGCTGCTGCTGCGGACTCCCGAGTTGTTATCGATTTCACAGGCACTATTGACGGTGAAGAGTTTGAAGGCGGCAAGTCTGAAGATTTCGTACTGGAAATGGGCAAGTCTCGAATGATCCCGGGATTCGAAGACCCTATTGTGGGCAAGAAAGCAGGTGATGAATTGGTTGCTGAGGTAACTTTCCCTGAAGAATACCACGCAGAAAACTTGAAAGGTAAAGACGCGAAGTTCGCCATTACTTTGAAGAAAGTTGAAGTTCAGGAATTGCCTGAAATCAATGAAGAGTTTGCCAAGTTATTTGGTGTTGAAGACGGTAGCGTTGAAGCATTGCGTGCCGAAGTAACTCGTAACATGCAACGTGAGTTAGACCAAACTTTACGTGCTCAGCTAAAAGAGCAAGTTATCTCTGGTTTGGTTGAAAACAATCCTGTTGATTTACCAGAAGCATTGGTTAAGCAAGAGATCGAAGCCTTGAAGCGTCAAGCGCAACAGCGTTTTGGTGGTAATGTACCAGCTGAAAACATGCCTGAATTACCAGATGACTTGTTTGCAGACAATGCCAAGAAGCGTGTTTCCATTGGTTTAATCCTGGGCGAAGTTATCAAGTCTAAGGACTTACAAGTTGACCAGGAAAAAGTGGATGCGTTGATCGAAACTAATGCTTCAGCTTACGAAGATCCGCAAGAAGTGATTAGCTACTACAAGAGCAATCAAGAATTAATGCAACAAATGCAAAATTTAGCCCTTGAAGATCAAGCAATCGACATTATCTTAGAAGAAGCGAATGTCACCGAAGTTGCTAAAAAGTTTGATGAAGTGATGAATAAAACAGCGTAATTGTTTTATTGTTTGACTTTCTAAACAGCAAATTGCTTAAATGCTCGGTATATACCGAGCATTTTTATTTTTGAGACAGTATAAAAATATGATCTACAATCCTCAGAACTCCCTGAATCAGCTTAATTCCTCAATTGATAACGCCTTGGTCCCCATGGTTGTGGAGCAAACCGCCAAAGGCGAGCGTTCCTACGATATTTATTCCAGACTGCTAAAAGAAAACGTTATTTTTCTGGTTGGGCAGGTTGAAGACCACATGGCTAATTTGATTGTGGCGCAGTTGTTATTTTTAGAAGCAGAGAATCCGGAAAAAGATATTTATTTGTATATCAACTCTCCAGGCGGCTCTGTTACTGCAGGTATGGCGATATACGATACCATGAACTTTATTAAACCTGATGTGAGTACGGTTTGTATCGGACAGGCTGCCAGTATGGGCGCGTTCTTGTTGTCTGGTGGTGCTAAGGGCAAACGTTATTGTTTAAATAACTCTCGCGTTATGATCCATCAACCTCTGAGTGGTTTCCAGGGGCAGGCTTCGGATATCGAAATTCATGCCAAAGAAACTCTGTCTATCAAAGATAAGTTAAATCGTTTGCTCGCTGAGCATACCGGACAAGACTACGACACTGTGGTAAAAGACACTGATCGTGATAACTTCATGTCGGCGACCCAAGCGATGGAGTATGGAATTGTTGATCAGGTACTTTCCAGTCGAGAAGATGTATTAAAAGCGAAAGATTAGACTAAACTTTCGTTAGGGGGGGGCAACAAGATTGTAATGCGCCCCTAATTTTGGTAAATGTTAGAAATTAGACTCTAAGACTCTAGAGGCGTGGTGAATGAGTGATCAACAAAGTGGTGATGGCGATAACAAATTACTTTACTGTTCTTTTTGCGGTAAAAGTCAGCATGAAGTCAGAAAGTTAATTGCCGGACCATCTGTTTTTATATGCGATGAATGTGTCGAGCTGTGTAATGACATTATTCGTGAAGAAATTAAAGAAATTTCCCCGAAGAAAAAGCAAGATGCTTTACCTAAACCTCAAGAAATACACAGTCATTTGGACGACTATGTAATCGGTCAGGAATACGCGAAAAAAGTATTGTCTGTAGCGGTATACAATCATTACAAGCGTTTGCGCAATGGCGATGTACACGAAGGCGTTGAGCTTGGCAAAAGTAATATTTTGTTAATTGGTCCTACTGGTAGCGGTAAAACCCTGCTTGCGGAGACTCTGGCAAGGTTGTTAGACGTGCCATTTACAATGGCTGATGCGACGACACTGACCGAAGCGGGATACGTAGGTGAAGATGTCGAGAACATCATTCAGAAGCTACTGCAAAAATGTGACTATGACGTTGAAAAAGCGCAACGTGGTATCGTCTACATCGATGAAATCGATAAGATTTCCAGAAAATCCGATAATCCGTCAATCACGCGAGACGTATCAGGTGAGGGGGTACAGCAGGCGCTGTTGAAACTCATCGAAGGCACGGTAGCTTCAGTACCGCCACAAGGTGGACGTAAGCATCCACAACAAGAGTTCTTGCAAGTGGATACGTCTAAGATTCTGTTTATTTGTGGTGGAGCTTTTGCAGGATTAGATAAGATTATCGAGCAAAGAGCTAATACCGGGACAGGCATAGGATTTGGTGCGCAAGTTAAAGGTGCTGATAACAGCCGTTCTGTGAGCGACCTGTTCCAACAAGTTGAGCCAGAAGATTTGGTAAAATATGGATTAATCCCTGAGTTTATCGGGCGATTACCAGTCGTTACCAGCCTGGAAGAGCTCAATGAAGAGGCACTGATTCAAATTCTTAAAGAACCAAAGAACGCCTTGACGAAACAATACGGTGCCTTGTTCTCTCTGGAGAACGTGGAGCTTGAGTTCAGAGATGATGCATTGAATGCCATCGCTAAAAAAGCCATGGACAGAAAAACCGGTGCACGAGGCCTGCGCTCTATCGTAGAAGGTGTTCTGCTGGATACCATGTACGAGCTACCTTCACTGAAAGAAGTGAGTAAGGTGGTCATCGACGAAAGTGTCATTAAAGGTGAATCCAAGCCTATTCTTATTTATGACAATACGGCTGATAAAAAGGCCGCATCGGAATAATTCTTAAAGGCTCTGCGGAGCCTTTGTTATTTATTTGGTTGGCTCTTCAATCATTATTTGATCTTTCTCTTTCGAGCCCCATATTCAAGTAAAAAAGTAAACGAGTTAATTAGCATGAGTGAACAGCGAGAAGATCGCATAGAAATGCCGGTACTGGCGTTGCGTGATGTTGTAGTTTATCCGCATATGGTCATTCCTTTATTCGTAGGGCGTGAAATGTCAATTCGATGTCTCGAAGCCGCTATGGAGAATGACAAGCAAATTTTTTTAGTGGCGCAAAAAGATGCCACTATCGATGACCCTAAAGAAGAAGATATCTACACCATAGGCACTATCGCAACCATTCTACAGTTATTGAAGTTACCTGATGGCACTGTAAAAGTGCTCGTTGAGGGGACGGTACGAGGTAGTATTGCCGAATTTGTGCAAACTGAAGATTACTTTGTGGCTAATGTCGTTAAGTCCGAAAGTGAATCACTGTCTGAGTCTGAACAAGAGGTCTTAATACGTTCAGCCGTGTCTCAGTTTGAAGGCTATGTAAAGCTCAACAAAAAAATCCCACCTGAGGTTTTAACTTCTCTCAATGGTATCGAAGACGCTGCTCGTCTGGCGGACACTATGGCGGCTCACATGCCGCTAAAGCTGGCAGAAAAGCAAAAAGTGTTAGAAATGAATGATATCGCTGAACGTCTTGAATATCTCATGGCGCTAATGGAAGGCGAGATAGACTTACTGCAAGTTGAGAAAAAGATTCGGACACGCGTTAAAAAGCAGATGGAAAAAAGCCAGCGTGAGTATTACCTGAATGAGCAAATGAAAGCAATTCAAAAGGAGCTGGGAGAATTAGACGAAGCGCCAGATGAGTTTGAAGCGTTAAACAAGAAAATTAATGACGCCAAAATGCCTGATGAGGCGAAAGAGAAAGCCACTTCAGAGTTGAATAAGCTCAAGATGATGTCGCCGATGTCTGCTGAAGCAACTGTGGTGCGCAGTTATATCGACTGGCTTATCAATGTCCCTTGGTTTAAGCGCAGCAAAGTGAAAAAAGACCTGAGCAATGCGCAAAAGATCCTGGATGAGGATCACTATGGTTTAGATAAGGTCAAAGAGCGTATTATTGAGTATCTTGCGGTACAGCAGCGTGTACGCAAGCTAAAAGGGCCTATTTTGTGTCTTGTAGGGCCTCCTGGTGTGGGTAAAACGTCATTGGGACAATCCATCGCCAAAGCTACGGGGCGAAAATATGTGCGCATGGCATTAGGCGGAGTACGTGATGAAGCAGAGATCCGCGGTCACAGAAGAACTTACATTGGTTCCTTGCCCGGAAAGCTGATCCAGAAAATGGCGAAAGTGGAAGTTAAGAACCCACTGTTTTTGCTTGATGAAATCGACAAGATGTCATCGGACATGCGCGGCGATCCCGCCTCAGCTTTACTGGAAGTTTTGGATCCGGAACAAAACAACAGCTTTAGTGACCACTACCTAGAAGTGGATTACGATCTTTCTGATGTGATGTTTGTGGCCACTTCCAACAGTATGAATATACCCGGCCCATTACTAGACAGAATGGAAGTCATCCGACTTTCAGGTTATACCGAAGACGAAAAGCTCAACATTGCGCAACGGCACTTAGTGAAAAAACAAATGTCTCGCAATGGTTTGAAAGAGGGCGAACTGGAAATCGAAGAGTCGGCCATTATTGGTATTATCCGATATTACACGCGTGAGGCTGGTGTCAGAGCTCTCGAGAGAGAGGTATCGAAAATCTGTCGCAAGGCGGTAAAACAAATCTTGCTAAACAAAAAGTCGGAAAAAGTTGTCGTTAATCAGGAAAATCTCAAAGAATACCTTGGTGTGCAAAGACATGACTATGGTAAGGCTGATAAGAACAATCAAATTGGTCAAGTAACAGGCTTAGCATGGACCCAGGTTGGTGGTGATTTGCTAACTATTGAAGCCACGTCCGTGCCAGGAAAAGGTAAAACTACTTTCACTGGTTCGTTAGGCGACGTGATGCAAGAGTCCATACAAACGGCGATGACGGTTGTGCGCAGTCGTGCCGATATGTTGCGCATCAATCCAGAGTTTCATGAAAAACGCGATATACACGTTCATGTCCCTGAAGGTGCCACTCCGAAAGATGGTCCCAGTGCGGGTATCGCCATGTGCACGGCATTAGTTTCAAGCTTAACCGGTAATCCCGTTAAGTGTGATGTTGCCATGACCGGTGAAATTACTTTGCGTGGAGAAGTACTGGCTATTGGTGGTCTCAAGGAGAAATTATTGGCCGCTCATCGCGGTGGCATCAAAGTCGTAGTTATACCTAAGGATAATGAGAGAGACTTGGAAGAGATTCCGGATAATGTTAAGAGTGATTTGTCTATCCATCCAGTACAGTGGATCGATGAGGTTTTAGAGTTGGCATTGCAGGAAAATCCACAAGGATTTGAGCCTGTGGCAGCAAATATTGCTTGATTATCATACATATTTTAATTTTTTTATGACATTTGCTCATTTGGGGCTTCCCAATCCGTAAACTTGTGGTAGCCTTTTGTTGTGTCCCGCTAGAACCCTTGCCACGCAAGGGGTGGCGGTAAATCGTTAATTTTTAAAAAATTGTTAAACATAGCTTGAAGTTCGCGTTCAAGCTTGTTATAACGGTTCCGCAACAACAAATGCGGAACAACAAATAATAACAATTGAAGGGGATGATATTGTGAACAAGTCTCAACTTATCGACGCGATTGCAGAGAACGCCGACATTTCTAAAGCAGCTGCTGGCAGAGCTTTAGACGCTTTCACTGACGCAGTTACAGAGGCTCTTAAAAACGACGACCAAGTTGCTCTGGTTGGCTTTGGTACTTTCTCAGTTCGTGAACGCTCTGCTCGCAGTGGTCGCAACCCACAAACTGGTGAGACTATCCAAATTTCTGCTGCTAAAGTTCCTTCTTTCAAAGCTGGTAAAGCTCTGAAAGACGCGTGTAACTAATTAGTTACTCGAGCTTAAGTTAAAAAGGGCGTGTAAGCGCCCTTTTTTGATCCAAAAATCTAACCCTCATTCGCTAGCATTACATAACGTTCACGGCTTTGGCCAACAGCATTAAATTAATCCTGATTCTGATGTGCAATTCCTGTAGCGGTTGCGGTATAATCCCGCGCGAATTTAGTTTTGAGGTGATGAAAGAGTAAGCCTAATGTTGGAAAAAATAAGAGAAGGGGCCACAGGAATTACGGCCAAAATTATTCTCGGTATTATCATTTTGAGTTTTATATTTGCTGGAGTTGGTGGTTATATAAATTCCAGTGCAGATACCGCAGCGGCAACTGTAAATGGTGAAGAAATTACGACTTCTTCATTCGAACAAGCTTATCAGTCCGAAAGAAGCCGTATGGAATCACAGTTAGGTGAGACCTTTAACCAGCTTGCGGCAAATCCAGAGTATCTGAAAACCTTCAGAGAAGGGGTTTTGCAGAGACTTATCAATGATAAGTTGATGGATCAGAAGGTCAGAGAATTAGGTCTTCGTGTTAGCGACAGCGAGTTGCGAGAAACAATCGTTAACATGCCTGAGTTTTCTGTTGCGGGGCAGTTTAATAATGATCGTTATCAGGCATTGTTGTTACAGGCTGGCTTTAAACCTGCTGAGTTTAGAGATTACTTACGCGGGCAAATGGCGCGTCAGCAACTCAGTACGGCGCTGGGACAATCTGACTTTGCTTTACCTTCCGAAGCAACAAACTTCCTTAATATTCAGAACCAAACTCGCGATGCGCGTTATTTTGAAGTGCCTGCCTCATTGTTCGAAGCCGAAGTGGAAATTTCTGAGCAAGATATTAATGACTATTATCAGGCAAATATTGCACAGTACGATACTGAAGAAAAGGTAGACGTTACTTACGTTGAAGTTAAGGTTGAAGATTTTGTCGCTGAAGCGGTTGTAGATGAAGCCGATATTGCTCTTTATTACGAAGAGAATCTGGGCAACTATAGAACTGAAGAAGAGCGACGTGCCGCCCACATCCTGATAGAGTTTGGCGATGATGAGCAAGCGAGTCTTGAAAAAGCCGAAGCAATTTTGACACGCATTAATGCGGGAGAAGATTTTGCGGAAGTAGCAAAGAGCGAATCTGACGATACTTTCAGCGGCGAAAACGGTGGTGACCTGGATTGGTTTACTCGCGGTGTGATGGACGCAGATTTTGAAGAGGCTGCGTTTGCACTCGAGTCAGCTGGAGATGTGAGTGACGTAGTTCGCAGTGAATTTGGATTTCACATTATCAAGCTCACAGATGTTAAAGGCGAATCAGTAGAGCCACTGGAAACTGTTCGTGCAGATATTGAAGCCCAATTGAAGCAAGAAGTAGCGCTGGGCGAGTATCTCGATGTGCAACAAACCATGTCTCAATTGGCATTTGAAATCCCGGATTCACTGGAAGAGGTCGCAGCTGCAGGCAATACTCAACTTAAAAGCCTAAACGGTATTACCAGAAATACCGCTCAGGCGCCATTTGATAATAGTATTTTGTTAAACAGAGCTTTCTCGGAAGAGTTGATTGAAGACCGAGTAAATAGTGATGTTATCGAGCTAAATGATGAACATTTTGTGGTGTTCCGTGTCTCTGGGCATGAATCTGAACGCACTCTGCCATTGTCTGAGGTTAAGGAGCAAATCGTAGCCAGCTTAACAGCTGAAAAGTCGCAGGAATTAGCACTGCAGTGGGCTGAAACCGTTGTTGCTGATATTACTAATCAAGCCGCCCTCGAAGCAGCGATGCAAGCAAAGGAAGTGGAATGGACTCAGTTGGCCTCGTTAGAGCGTTACTCTGGAGAGTTAAACAGTTCTTTGAGTGGTGAGTTGTTTAAACTGGGAAGCATCGATGCTGCCAGAGCCGTTGAAATGAATAATGGCAATGTGGGCGTTGTACAGCTATTGGCAATCAACCAACCAGAAGCACCAACCGAAGCGGACTTAAATGCAATTACGCAGAATCTAAGTTCGAACAACGGACAATTAGTGTTTTCTGCTTTGATTGAAGCGTTGAATAATCAAGCTGAGGTTGAGTCAGTAACTCAGTAGTCACTTTATAGCTGAGGTTCGGTGCTGATATCGAACCTCAGTTCTTATCAATTTTCCAGTAGTTTGCTCAGAACCAATGATTGATGAGCGTCCAATAACTTCTTCATATACTCACTTTTTGGCCAATTAAATACGACGTCGGTTTTACCGGATTCGATAACCTCACCATTTTGCAAAATGAGTATTCTGTCGCTAATGTGTCTCACTATTCCCAGGTTGTGGGAAATAAAGATATAGCTCAGCCCGAGTTCTCGTTGCAAGCGCATTAACAAATTGACCATTTGCGATCTTACTGACGGATCCAAGGCCGCAAAGGGCTCATCGGCTACTATCACTTGTGGGTTTAATATCAGTGCTCTGGCAAGCACTACGCGTTGTCTTTGCCCATCAGATAACATGTGCCTATAAAAATGGGCATGCTCTCTTAATAAGCCAACCTGGCGAAGCGTCGAGGAAATCTTATCCCTTCTCTGCTTGGCATCCAGTGATGTGTTTAAGCGCAATGGCTCTTCCAGAATGGTGCCTATGGTAAGGGCAGGGTTCAGCGACTCCTTGGAGTGTTGAAATATCATCCTGATATTAAGACTGCGTTGCTTGAGGTTTCTGTGTCTGAGCTTCTGTCCATTCAACAGGATTTGTCCTGAAGCTGGCGGGATCACGCCTGTTAGTAAGTTTGCCAGGGTGCTCTTTCCGGAGCCATTGTCGCCAACTATGGCCAACGTTTCGCCGGCGTTAAGTTCAAAGTTAATTGGGCCAACGGTAAATTTTTCCGGTTTCTGCCACAAATTTTTGCGTTCTTTACGGATGAACTTCAGATTTTTGACAGTAAGAAGCGCACTCATTTTAAAGGCCTGTGTAGTGGAAAATGGCAACTGTAATAATGGTTGTGTATGTGTCTCGGCGCTGGAATTTTTACACACTCTTTTTGCGCCCTTGGGCAACGGGGCCCGAGACGACACCCAATGGGCAGATGTTGTAGTGTCGGTATGGTACCTTCCAATGCAATTAAATTAGATTTGGGCAGCAGGTCTTTACTAAAACTGGGAGCACTGTCTAACAGCGCTTTAGTGTAAGGGTGTAAAGGTCGCTTGCGCAGATTTGCCATTAGTCCGCTCTCGACGGTTTGGCCACAATAAAGAACGGTCATGGAATGACACATGGAAGATATTGCTAGTAAGTCATGGCTAACAAACAAAATACTGAGATTCCGATTTTGATTCAATCGTGACAAAAGCTTGAGTATTTGACTTTTAACTGTGGTTTCCATGCCCATAGTTGGTTCATCAGCAATCAATAGCTTAGGCTCTGATACCAGTGCCATAGCAATCATAAACTTTTGACAGATAGCATCAGAAAGTTGATGAGGAAAACTGGAAAGACAAAGCTCGTGATTTTTGATGCCAACTTTGTGCAATTGCCTTGATACCATTTCCTTGCGCTTCTGCTGGCGTTGCCAAAACCAGCCTTTACCGATCAGGTGATCAGGAATAGTTTCTTCCAGCTGCTCTCCAAGGGATGCAGTGGGATCCAAGGAGCTTACCGGATTTTGAAATATGACTGCGATATCGTCCTTGATCGTCCTGCGTCTTTCCTCTCTCGTCATGGAAAGCAAGTCGTTACCTTTCCAGTTCAGACGATCCGCAGTCAATTGCCAGGTGTCATTAATGGCACCCACAATCGATTTAACAATCAGACTTTTTCCTGAGCCTGATTCACCTACTAATGCCCGTATTTCACTCTCATCTATGGTAAGACTGACCTTATCCAGCGCTTTTACTCTTCCGCCGGTAGTATCTATTTCTAATGTCAGGTTTTTAATATCGAGTAATGGCATTAGTGTTTTAACCTGTTTCTCAAGGCTGATCTCAAACCGTCTCCAACCACATTGATGGATATGATCGCAATGAATATGGCAGCACCCGGGGCGGCAATACACCAAGGAGCGATATAAGCGATATCTAGCCCTTCGGATAACATAGCTCCCAATTCTGCATCAGGTGCCTGCACACCTAAATTCAAAAAGCCAAGGGCACTGATATCTAAAATGGCAATGGAAAGAGCCAAAGTCCCTTGTACTACCAACATCTCTACCATATTCGGGAGCAGAGAAAACAAAAAGATCCTGAAGGGAGAGGCGCCATCTAAGCGGGCAGCGATGACGTATTCTTTATTGATTTCGACACGCACGAAGTCTCGAGTGTAATGAATAAATTGAGGGATCAGCGCCAGAGTAATGGCCCACATGGAATTGACTAAGCCCGGACCCAATATAGCAACGATAATAATGGCGATTAACAGGGTGGGGATTGCCATCATTGAATCGAGTAAGTGGTTTAAAATACTACTGCGCATGCCACTATTCATGCCTGCAAATGCGCCAATGGCGACACCAATAATCATGGCTATCAGAACCAGAAAAACACTGATACCAAAGGTGACACGGCTGCCATAGATAACACGTGTTAATACATCCCTGCCTAAACCGTCGGTACCCAGCACATGAGTTATGCCACCGTTGCCGTCCCAGGCGGGAGGAACGAGCAGAGCATCAGTGTTTTGTTCTAGTGGCGTGTAGGGCGTAATCAGTGGCCCAAACAGAATGAACAAGGTGATACAGGCAAGAACACACAGACCAATAAAGGCAACATGGCTTTTCCTGAACTCATACCAGGTTTGACGCAGCGGGGAAGGAAACTGCTCCTCTTGGTAAAGACTAGATTTTAACACGTTGTCTGTACAGCCTTCTTGGATCGATAATCTTGTGAATAATATCAATAAATACGGTGAAAATGACCACCAAACTAGAAACCGCCAACATACCTGCTCTAATTGCCGGGTAGTCACCCTGATAGATGGCTTGTAACAGCCAATTTCCAATGCCAGGCCATGAGAAGATACTCTCAACAATCATGGCATTAGTGAGTAATGTCGTAAACTGCAACGCCAGCTGCGGCATGATTGGGATGATAGTATTGCGTATTCCATGGCGTAAAATAACCTGAGTGCGATTCAGGCCTTTTGCGGTTGCTGCTTTAATATATTCACTACTCATTACCTCAATAACTGAGCGTCGCGTTATGCGCAAGATGATCGTGCTGGTAACTATTGAAATGGATAAAGTAGGTAATACCAGATGCTCTAAAGCATCGGTAAACGCATCCCATTTATAAGGTAAATCAGAGCTGAGAATATCAATGAGGATAAAGCCTGTTTGCGGAGGAATGTCATATAGTAAACTGATACGTCCTGATATAGGAAACCATCCTAACTGCAAAGAGAGTACTAAAATTAATAGCAGTGCCAGCCAGAAAACAGGAATGGAGTAGCCTACTAAACTGAACGATAAAATACTGTAATCAGTTAGCTTGTTGTGCTTAAGTCCTGAAATAAAGCCAAGTGGAATACCCACAGCCAAAGAGATAAAAAGGGCGTAGGCGCTCAACTCAATACTGGCCGGGAGGGTAGTTAGTATTTCCTGAAATAAAGGTTGCCCCGAGCTAAAGCTCTGCCCCCATTGACCTTGCCAAAGCATCTCAAGGTATGCCATGAATTGCCAGAATACACCTTCATTTTCTTTGTAGAGTGCTGCAAAGAGTTCTCGCTGTTCTGGGGTGTCAAAATGAACGCCTGTAAGGTTGGTTAAATAATCACCGGGAAATAACCAAGCCAAACCAAATGATGCCATGGCTAGCATGAACAAGGTAAAAACTAACAGATTGAGTCGACGGAACAGATACAAACTCATTGCGCAATCACCACATCACCAAATCTGATACCACCAAACGGATTAATCACCAGGTTGTGAACGTTCTTTCGATACGCTTGGAAACGATAGGCATGCGCTATTGGTACTAGTGGTATCTGGTCGGCAATAATAGCATTCGCTGTTTGATACAGAGCTGCTCTTGTTTGCGGGTCGGAATAAGTAAGTGCATCGTCAATGATCTCATCAAAGGTTTTATTACACCACTTGGCTCGGTTGGTTCCCGAGTCAATTGCGGCACAACTTAAAACAGGGCGATAGAAGTTATCAGGATCGCCATTGTCAGCAGACCATCCAATAAGCACTGAATCGTGGGCGCCACTATCAAGACGCCTGCGAAACAAGCTCCACTCGAAGCTAATAATTTCCACGTTTATGTCCAACTGCTCGAGATAACCTTGGATTAACTCCGCCATCATAATCGCATTGGGATTATAGGCTCGCTCAATTGGCATCGCCCATATATTCATTGTAAAGCCAGGTTCAATACCATTTTCTCGCAACAAATCCCGGGCAAGAACGGGGTTATAACTATTATCTCGTAAATCTGCTTGATATGCCCAACTGCTCGGCGGGATCAGGCCATTAGCTTTAATAGCACTGTCAAAGTACACAGCCTCCAGAATACTGGATTTATCGATCCCCATTGCTAGCGCCCGCCTAACCTCTGGATTATCAAAAGGGGGTTTGCTGGTATTGAATGCCCAAAAACCCACATTCAGTCCCGGCTTCTCGTCTAACATCAGATTGTCTCTGTCGCGAATGATGTCCAGTTCACTATGGGCGGGTAAAGACATGACATCACATTCTCCGGTCATCAGCTTGGCCAAACGCAATGAACTGGAGGGAGTTATGTCATAAATCAATTGTTCGATAGTTTGATCGTGTTTCCAGTACTCTTGATGTTTTGCATATCGAATGAAGCGGTCTTTTCTGTAACTTACAAACTTGAATGGCCCACTACCAATCGGTTGCTCATCGAGTAACTGAGGTTGATTCGTGGTTAAAAGCTGCTCGGCATATTCTTTGGATAAAATAATGGCAAAATCGGTTGCCAGGTTGGCCAGAAACGAGCTGTCGGGTTTGTTTAATTCAATTTCGATGCGATAACCATTAATACGGCGTACATCTTTTATCAGTTTATCCAATCCCAGACTCACGAAATAAGGGTAATCACTGACATCAATATCGTGAAATGGATGAGACTCCAGGCGCCAGCGGTTGATGCTAAAAATAACATCGTCGGCATTCAGGTAACGGGATGGCTGGAAATAAGGCGTCTGGTGAAAGCTGACGCGTTTTCTCAGCTGAAAGGTATAAATCAAACCATTACCGCTCACTCGCCAACTCTCAGCTATCCCCGGAATAATTTGGCTGTCTTCTGGATCAAATTCTAACAACCTGTCATATAACTGATGAGATGTGGCGTCAACGGTGGTGCCTGAAGTATCAAGTTGAGGGTTAAAACTGGTTGGACTGCCCTCAGAGCAATAAACAAGACCTTCAGATTTAAACTGAATTTCCTGGTTTTTGCTACATGCTGTCAATAGTGATAACGAAAACGCTATTGTCAGAATACAGCTGTGCTTAAGATTAATCTTCAACTGATTGATCCAACAGATTGTATTTTTTCAGATAGCCGCGCAATTGATGATATGTCAGGGACAGCTTCTCAGCAGTTTTCTTTTGGTTGTAATGGCTATCGGCCAAGGCTTGTTTAATCATATCAATTTCGTAGTTTTGACTGAGTTCTTTGAGATCTACCGGAAACTCAAAACTATTCAATGCTGCACTTTCAACAAGGTCAGGTTTACTGACTGCATCGTTACTCGAGACTGTCGTATCAGGTTGAATAATAGCGGTTGCCATTGGCGCGCTAGTGGTAATGCGGTCCTGTGTTTTGATGCGCTTTTTAGGGCGATATTCAGACTCAAATGGGTCGATAATAATATCGTGTACTGGTACATAAGGATTATTGGTGCGGTACACTGAGCGCTCTACTACGTTTTTTAATTCCCGGATATTGCCTGGCCAATCGTAGTCCAGTAGCACGCGTTTTGCTTTTTCCGTAAAACCACTAAAAAGCTCGAGCTCCATTTCCCGAATCATATTAATGGCAAAGTGCTCGGCCAATACCAAGATATCCTCCCGGCGCTCCCTTAGAGGGGGCAGGGTGATCACGTCGAAGGCTAATCGGTCTAGTAAGTCGGCGCGAAACTCTCCGTTTTCTGCTAGACCCGGCAGGTCTTCGTTGGTTGCAGCAATCAGGCGCACGTCGACTTTGACTGAACGAGAGCCGCCAACACGTTCGAATTCACCGTATTCGATGACTCTCAGAAGCTTTTCCTGTATGAGCCCTGAGGTATTAGCCAATTCGTCCAGAAACAGTGTGCCATTATGGGCCACCTCAAACCGTCCCTCTCTGCGCTTGTTAGCCCCGGTAAAAGCACCTGCTTCATAGCCGAACAGTTCAGACTCCAGCAGTGATTCGCTTAATGCAGCACAGTTGAGTTTTATATAAGGTTGATCCCAGCGCCTAGAAAGGTAATGCAAACGGGCGGCAATTAACTCTTTACCCGTTCCCCGTTCACCGATAACCAGTACCGGCTTAGTCAATGTCGCAATTTGAGATATTTGCTCCAGCACTTCCAGAAAACTGTTGGCCTGGCCAATAAGATTGTCTTGTTGACGAAATCGACTCATGAAAAACCTTATTTTTTGGTTTAATTAACCAATTAATGGTAAAAACAGAATAATAGGCCAAATGTTAACTAATTGCTAAGCTTAATAATACTACTTAATTCAAAGGGTTACGGACTTATCCTGTTTGGCCTGTTATTTGAATAGTAATTCTCAGTATTTTAGCAATCAGAATGAGATAAAAACTAAGAGGTAACAATTATGGGTATTTTTTCTCGTTTTTCCGATATTGTAAATTCAAATATCAATTCTCTATTAGATAAGGCAGAAGATCCTGAGAAAATGGTACGCCTGATCATTCAGGAAATGGAAGATACGTTGGTTGAAGTGCGTTCAGCATCAGCGAAGACTTTGGCCAATAAAAAGGATATCTCTCGTCAAATAGACAAGTTAGAGCATGAAGCTAGCGATTGGGCTGCGAAAGCAGAATTAGCCTTGAGCAAGGGCAGGGAAGACTTGGCTCGCGCCGCTTTGGTGGAAAAGAAGAAGTGTATTGAACACGCCGACAGTTTAAAACATGAGCTGGGCCTTCTGGAAGAGCAATTAACTAAGTTGAAAGCTGAAGTGGAACAGCTGCAAGAAAAGCTTGCGGATGCCAAATCCCGTCAAAAGGCGATCATAATGCGCCAGAAGACAGTGAGCTCACGTTTGGAAGTGAAAAAACGTTTAGATAGCAGTAAAGTTGATGATGCAATGGATCGGTTTGAGCGATATGAGCAAAAAATCGACAGTCTGGAATCTCAGGTAGATGCTTATGACATAGGCAAAAAGACGCTTTCGGATGAATTCGCGGAACTTGAATCAGAAAACAAGGTGGAAGATGAATTAGCCGCCATGAAAGCCAAGCTAAAAACTCAGAAAAAAGATAATAAAAAAGATGCTAAGTAAGTAGCTTAAAGAAACTGGAGGTTGCTCGTGGAAGATGTTGTAGGAATTATTGTTGCGCCAATTGTTGTGTTTTTAGTCATCGTGGCGCCTATTTGGTTGATTTTACACTACCGCAGTAAGAAGCAATTGAGTCAAGGCTTATCAGAAGCAGAGATTCGAACGCTCAATGATTTGGCTCGTCAGGCAGAGGGCATGGCAGATCGGATCAAAACACTGGAGTCCATTCTTGACGAAGAGGCACCGGATTGGCGTAACAAGGTGTGATTATGAAAAAAGAACTATACAGAGATACAGAAAAAGGCAAGATTGCAGGCGTTTGCGCCGGACTAGCAGAGTACTTTGGGTGGGAGCTTTGGTTGGTTCGAATCATTTTCATTTCAGGCTTTTTACTAACCGGCTCCTTTTTCTTTATGGCGTATGTTATCGGGTGGTTTGTGTTAGACAAAAAAAATCCAGAACATGTCCAGAAGAACCCGCTCTCAGTAGCCGCTGATAAATCCAAAGGCTGGGTATCTAACCTTGGTGATGATGTGAAAGTAGAGGTGAAATCCAAAGTTTGGCAAGCCGGTGAGCCGCCTAAGCAGGCCTTTAAAGACATTCATTGTCACTTCGGTAAACTGGAATTGAGATTGCACAAGATGGAGTCTTATGTGACGTCTTCGGAATTCCAATTAAACCGAGAGTTCAACAAACTCTAAAGAATGAGAACCTTTACCATTGGTAAAGGTTTTTTTATGGCTGTTAAATACCGTCGCCAACTAATGTCTTGTAGTGGTCTTACAAGCCAACTTATCGCTGCTTTTTCCAACAACTTCTTCGCTTTGTTGCATCTACGCACTTTCCTTTCTCGGTGTTATGAGATAGATTCGTAACATTATCTTTACATAAGCTAGGGGAAGTTGAGTGCGGCTTGAGATTACTTGCCATGACCGATTGGGTATTACTCAGGATGTATTGGATATTCTCGTTAAATACAATATTGATCTGCGTGGCATAGAGATTGACCCTGCGGGGAAAATATTCCTTAGTTTTCCAACTATTGAATTTAACGAATTTCAACATCTAATGCCAGAGATCCGTAAGCTCAGTGGCGTAACCGATGTTAAAACCACTCCGTTTATGCCGATTGAACGGGAGCGTAACGAGTTAAATGCGATTCTTGAAACCTTGCCTGATCCGGTTTTTTCTGTTGATGCCAAAGGCAGAATAATGCTGACCAACGATGCTGCCGCCTCTAGTTTAGATGAGGAGCGACAAAGTCTTTTGGGAATTCAGGTATCTGAACTGGTTAAAGGCTTCAATGTCGTAAAGTGGTTGGAAAGCAAAGATATCAACATTCAGGCCCACAAAGTTAAATTTGTGGAGCAAGACTTCCTGGCTGATTTTTTCCCGGTGTTTGTGCCTGACTCATCACAATCTCCTATTTTGGCCGGAGCAGTCATTCTACTCAAATCTGAATTTCGACTCGGCCAACAATTCAGTGTTTTTCATCAGCCCGGAGAAGAAAGCTTTAATCATATTTTTGCGCAAAGTACCGCGATGAAACGAACTGTTCGGGAAGCTAAAAAGTTTGCCGAATCAAATTTACCATTATTGTTTTTTGGGGAAACCGGAACAGGTAAAGAAACCTTAGCCAGGGCTTGTCACTCCATAACAGCTGGCAGTGAGAAGGTGTTCTGTCAGGTAGTGGTTACCGGGAAATCTGACGAGGAACTGGATGGCATATTATTTGGTGATAACACAACACCCGGTGTGCTGAATGACGAACAAAACGGTACTGTGTTATTGAAAGAAATCAATGACTTGAGTGCCTTTATTCAAGCAAAGTTGTGGGCTTGGCTACAACAAAATGAGAAACAATATCAGAGTGGCAATAGTGAGTCGAAACAGGCCAGGCTGATGGTAACGACACAGGAAGATATTAGCCTAGCTGTCACAGAGGGTAAGTTCAGAGAAGATCTGTATTTCAGATTAACATCGTTGGTGTTACCAGTACCATCTCTGCGAGACCGTAAAGGCGATGTCATTGGTTTGGCGGAATTATTCCTGAAACAACAAGCTCTTAGAATGGGCAAGCGGGTTCCCAAACTCTCAAGAGCAGCAGTTGATTTGTTGCAGGCTCATTCATGGCCGGGGAATGTCAGGCAGCTAGAAAATACAGTTTGTCGGGCGATGCTAACGGCAACAGGTAGAGAGATTCACAAAGAAAATATTCAGCTTCCGGGTAATGCCTCTGGTTTCAGTTTTTCCTCAACTGACTTTGAAGGAACCTTGGATGAAGCGGTGAAGAAGTTTGAAAAGTCATTGCTCAGGCAGCTTTACCCTAGCTATCCTAGCACCAGACAGTTGGCGAAAAAGCTGGGGTTAAGCCATACTGCTATCGCCAACAAACTGCGGGAATACGGCATTAGCCGTAAAACTATAAAAATATAATTCGGCGGGATATGTTCCAGCTAGATTTTTGAACCTTCGGGAGAAAGATATGAAACTGTATGGCTATTGGCGGTCATCAGCGAGCTATCGGGTTAGAATCGCATTAAACCTGAAAGAAATTGACTATGAATACATCCCTGTGCATCTGGTAAAAGATGGGGGGCAGCAGCACTCAGATGACTATAAGTTGTTGAACCCGGGGGAACTTGTCCCAACTTTGGTGGATAGCGAAAATGAGTACGACATTATCCTCAACCAATCTCTAGCTATCATTGAATATCTGGATGAGCGTTTTCCGGAAAAGTGTAAATTGTTGCCAGAACACAAGCTCGATAGAGCTCGAGTTAGGACGGTGGCATACGATCTGGCGTGTGATGCTCAGCCTATTCAGAACTTAAGAGTACTGCAATATTTGGAGAAAAATTTAAATGCGCAGCAATCTGAAAAGGCTCAGTGGGCAAAACATTGGATTGAACAGGCTTTTGCTACTGTTGAAAGGCGAATTCAAAATACTGCGGCAGATTTCTGTTTTGGCTTCAATGTCTCCTTGGCTGACGCAGTGTTAGTACCCCAGTATTACAACGCGGTGCGCTTTGATGTTGACATGCACAAGTATCCCCTGATTCAGCGTGTTGTAGACAATTGTAATAAATTGGATGCCTTCAAAGCGGCTGCGCCAGAAGCACAGCCAGATGCCCAATAACCTTAATCGCCGGGCATTGAAACGCGCACTTGCTATTGTGACTTGATAGGCAGTTCTGTGGTGTTTTTCACTTGCTTTAGTGCAAAGGTGGAGCTCAGGTGGTCAACGCAGGGGAGGTGAGTTAATTTGGATTTCAACAATTGCTCATACTCCTCAATACTTTCAACAATGACTTTGAGCAAATAGTCTTTTTCGCCACTGGTGGTATGACACTCGATAATTTCCGGGATATCCTGAACGGCTTCTTCAAAACCATTGAGTGATTCAGTGTCGTGGTTCTTTAATGTAACGTAAATAAATACACTGACGCCAAGGTTCAGTAGTTTATTATCCAATAAAGTCACTTTGCTTTTTATAATGCCGGCACTTTCGAGTTTTTTCACTCTGCGCCAGCAAGGGGTATGGGATAAGCCAACTAACTGGCTTAAATCTGCCATTGAGACAGTGGCGTCGCGCTGCAGCACTCTAAGTATTTCTCGGTCGAATTTGTCTAATTTCATGTAGGAGATAGTGTTTTTATTTTTGGGAAAGGTAACAGGAATTTTCTATTTCAGGAAGGAATTTAGTACAAAATCTTCTTGAACGGTCTTTTTTAACCTGCTAACAGGATAGATTGTGCTTTTTATTGAATTTACGCTGGTTGCAGCTACATTTCTTGGAATTTTTTCCTTACAGCGAATAGGCTATTACCTTGATTAATTCTGGGGCGCCGCATAGTTTGCCCGGGGCAAAATAAGTAATATCCAATAATTGCAATAAACAACAAAAAGAAAACCCTATGTCTGTATTTGAACATCATGAATTTGACCAACACGAGCAAGTCTTATTTTGCAAAGATAAGGCATCTGGATTGCAAGCCATTATTGCAGTGCACAACACCAACTTAGGCGCTTCGTTGGGTGGTTGCCGAATGTGGAACTATACCGACAGTGGTGAAGCACTGACGGATGTTCTGCGGCTTTCCAAGGGAATGACCTATAAAGCTGCAATGGCTAATTTGAAACAAGGTGGTGGCAAGGCCGTGATCATCGGCAATCCGCATACGGATAAAACACCGGAAATGATGGCGGCGATGGGACGCTTTGTTAACTCTGCTCAAGGTGCTTATATTACCGCTGAAGATTCAGGTATCAGTATTGATGACTTGAACAAGATGCACGAATTCAGTGAGCACATTGCGGGAATTCACTCCAGATATAGTTTTCATGGCGGCCATGCTGATGGCAATCCTGCTCCGGCAACGGCCTATGGTGTATTTGTTGGATTAAAGCAATCTGTTAAATACAAATTAGGCACAGATCTGAAGGGGTTGAGGGTTGCGATACAAGGTTTGGGACATGTTGGGTATCGCCTGGCACAGCACCTGAAAAACGAAGGCGCTGAGCTGATTGTTACAGACATCTACGAGCAACAACTGCAACGTGCAGAGTCTGAGTTTGGCGCAAAAATTGTCAGTCCGGAAGAGATTATCCATCAAGATGTTGACGTATTTGCCCCCTGTGCCATGGGCGCCGTGCTCAACGAGCGAACGATTCCGCAATTGAAATGTAAAGTGGTGGCTGGAGCAGCTAACAATCAACTGGCCAAAGAGTCCCACGGTCAAATGGTGATGGACGCTGGCATTCTTTACGCTCCAGATTATGTCATTAACGCCGGCGGCATTATTGATATTTATCATCAGAATCAGGAAGACAGCAGTGCTCAGGCATTGAAAGAGCACCTTGAAGGTATTGGTGGTACATTACAAGAAATCTACAAAAGAGCCGATGCAGAGTCTCTGCCTACTAACCAGGTGAGCAATCTGATTGCTGAAGAACGCTTTGGTAAATAAATGAGTTCAGTTAGGGACTGATATTTATTTGCAGTCCCTCTTTTATTTGGGCATACTACGCCCCCGATTTCGATGGTGGTCCTGTTGGTCCTCCCGCAATGATAGTCTGTGAACCCGGTCAGGCCCGGAAGGGAGCAGCCGCAGCAGATGACTCATGTGCCGGGATGTGGCTGGTGGGATCGCCACCCCCCTCATATTGCAATTTATAACACCGCTTATAACTCGCCGCGCAATTCCCGCTCATCTAATATTTTAATACCTTGCTCTATCGCAGCTTCAACCTCTTGTTCCATTTGGATTCGCTCAAGTTGCGGCAAGAAGAAGGCCATATCCACTTCGTAACGAATATAGCGTGGTGGCACTTTATTTAATGCCAGGCAGCAAAGGTCCGCGATATAGTCGGCACTTTTTTTCCCGGGTAAACCCAAGGCTTCGATTCTATCTAGTACCAGGTGCTCATAGTAATTATGAATATCATCATCAAGTTTCATGACAAACAACTGTAGTGTTAAACTTGAAGTTAGAGTATGAAATTGCGTCAACTATGACAATAGTATTTGTCGTTTTTGAGCGTTTAAGCACAGACACAACTGATCGATATGTTTTAAATCGTCGTGATGGAGAAAAATATGAAGAAGAACACGACCCCCGTTTATTATGGCGACTACTTGCATCTGGATAAAATCTTGAGTGCGCAGGAACTTCAAAGTGAGAAGTATGCGACAGCTGCGCATGAGGAAACTCTGTTTATCATTGTGCATCAGGTTTATGAGCTTTGGTTTAAACAAATGTTGCATGAACTTAATACTGTTCTGGACGTCTTCACACAAGAAGCGGTGGAAGATCATCAATTATCCACAGTAGTTCACCGACTCAATCGAGTGATAAAAATACAGAAACTGCTCAACGACCAAATCAGTGTGATGGAGACGATGACGCCACAAGAGTTTCTGTCCTTCAGAGATTACCTGGTACCAGCTTCGGGATTCCAGAGCATTCAATTCAAAATGCTGGAAATTAAATTGGGATTAAAAACCCAATACCGAATTGATTTTGATAAACAGTCTTTCTACCAGCGACTGGAACCCAAAGACCGAGAGTTTTTGCAAAATATGGAGACCAAGAACAGTCTATTTGAAATGGTAAACGACTGGTTGGAAAGGTTGCCACTGCTAGATTTCGAAGATTTTAAATTCTGGCATCTTTATGAAAAAGCAACCCAGGAAATGCTGCAGAGCGATCGTGAAATCATCCAACAAAACGAAACCTTGACCGATGAAGAAAAACATAAGGAGCTGACAGAACTGGGCAAAACAGAGGCGAGCTTTAATGCCATTTTTGATGAGGCTGGCTATCATACCTTGCTACAAGAAGGGCATTTTAGATTATCTCAAAAGGCATTGATGTCGGCATTGTTTATCCATCAGTATTGTGAGGAGCCGGTATTTAATTTGCCTTTTCAGTTTCTTACCTGTTTGACAGAAATCGACGAAAACTTAACGCTATGGCGATACAGACATGCCATGATGGTACAGCGTATGTTGGGAACAAAAATAGGCACAGGTGGCTCTTCAGGGCACGATTACCTTAAAAAAACCACAGAATCTAATCGGATATTTAAAGATTTTTTTAACATGTCGACGTTTTTATTGCCTAAAGAGGTCTTACCTGCACTTCCCGTTAACGTAAAGAAAAACCTCGGGTTTTCATTATCTTCGGTCTAGCTCTGTTACACTTTGTAAACAAAAGGTGACAGTTAATGATTTGTAAGATATTTGTAAATTTGAACTTTCCTCTTTTTTCACAAAGTTTTCAGCTTGACCCCGCTCTTTGCCTTTGTGTATATTGTTGGCGGGTTCACTACCCGTTAGGTTCACTACCTAACACATTATTGCCGCTGGTAAAGCGGCCACAACACTAAATAAATTTAAAAAAATTAGTGGTCCAGGGAGACAACACATGTATATGAAATCCAAACTGGCTAAGTCAGTAAGCTTAGCTATTGCTTTTGGTGCTGCTTCAGCAACTGCGTTCAGCGGTTCTGTAATGGCTCAAGAAGAAGCTGCAGACGGCGAAGCAGTAGAAAAAATCGCAGTAACAGGTTCTCGTCTGCGTCGTGCAGACCTTGAGGGTTCTGTTCCAATTACTACTATCGATAGATCAGCTCTAGAGTTTTCTGGTCAAATTTCTGTATCTGACCTTCTACGTAACACTAGCTTCAACTCAGCTGGTTCTTTCAGACCTCAGTCTGGTAGTTCTGCACAGGGTGTTTCTACTATCGACCTTAGAGGTTTAGGTGCAGAGCGTACATTGGTACTTATCGACGGTCGTCGTCTACCTAAGTCGCCTTCTACTGGTTCTTCTGCTGACCTTAACTCTATCCCAACTGCAATCATCGAAAGAATCGAGGTTCTGACTCAAGGTGCTTCAGCTGTATACGGTTCTGACGCAGTAGCGGGTGTAATCAACATCATCACTCGTAAAGAGTTTGAAGGTGTTGAAGTTAAGCTAGGTGGTGCTGAAATCGAGCACGAAGGTGGTGACCGCGAAGAAGGTTCAATCATCATCGGTACTACCAGTGAGAAAGGTAACATCGTAGGTGGTGTTTCTTGGAACCACCGTGACATCGTATTCGCTAGAGACTTCCCTTGGTATAACCCAGGTGCGTCTTTCTACGGTAACAGCTTCTCTACTGCTGTAGACAATGGCGACGGTACTTATTCTGACAACTTCGACGTAACTGCTTTACCTGGCGGCTGTGCTGGTGGTACTACTGATCCAAACAACGGTTTCTACCTTGTTCCTTTCGGTGGTTCTATCACTGGTGAGCGTTGTGCTTACAACTTCGCACTTGAATCTGCTGACGAAGCCTCTACAGGTGTTACCAGCTTGTTCATGAACAGCGAATATGAAATTGCAGATGGCTGGAAATTGCTGTCTAAAATGAACTGGAACAAAACTGATTCTTTCGGTCGTTATGCACCAGTACCAGATTCACCTTCACCGTTTGCAGGTGGTACTGGTAACCCAATTCCAGTAGATAGCCCGAACAACCCAACTAACCCAGCAAGTGCGATGTATGACCCAGCGTTTGGTCCTAACGTTCCTGTATTCTGGTGGCACCGCTTTGATTCATTAGGTAATCGTGACAACTCAGTTGAAAACGAAACTCAAAACCTGATGGTCATGGTTGAAGGTGAGATCGGTGACTTCTTCGTAGATTTTGGTGTACGCCGCACGAAGAACAAAACTTATGACATCGGCCGTAACTACTTAGTACGTACTACAGCTGAAGCATACATCAACGACGGTACTTACGACCTTCAGAACCCTACTGCTAATCCAGCCAGCGTTCTGAATGCGATGAAAGCGACTATTTCACGTATCAGTTTCTACGACCAAGACGAAGTGTTTGGTTCTGCTCAAACTGATTTGTTTGAAATGGACGGCGGTATGTCTTCAATTATCGTAGGTTTCGAATGGCGTGAAGAAGATTACGCTGACCAATACGATTCACTGTCTGAAGCTGGTGCGATCGGTGGTTCTTCTGGTAACTCTGCAGGTGGCGGTCGTACAGCTCGTGCACTATTCGTAGAGACTTTGTTGCCAGTAATGGACAACTTAGAAGTGACTTTAGCGGGTCGTTACGATGACTACTCCGACTACGGTGATGACTTCTCTCCTCAAATCTCAGTTCGTTGGGAACCAATGGAAGATCTAGTAGTTCGTGGTGGTTACGGTGAAGGTTTCCGTGCTCCTACACTGGATATCTTAACTCAGTTGGATTCTTTCGCAGCTGACTCTGTATCTGATGATACTCACTGTGCCGCAATCAACCTGCCTGTTGGCTGTTCTGTACAGATCAATGGTTTGCGTACTGCTAACCCTAACTTAGGTTCAGAGCAATCTTCACAGATTTCTTTGGGTGTTGCATATCAACCGCTTGAAAGCTTGAGCTTCTCTCTTGATTATTTCGATATCGAAATCGAAGAGCGTATCAACTTCTTCTCAGCGCAAGAATTGGTTAACCGTGAAGCAGCGGGCGACCCAATTCCATCTGGTCTGGGTGTAGAGAGACTGGCTAACGGTACAATTACTCGTATCGTTCAGGGTTACGGTAACGATGGTACACTTGAAACTTCTGGTCTTGACTTGAACGTAACTTACTCTCAAGACTTGGGCTTCGGTGACCTGACGTCTACTCTTCAGTACTCTTACGTACTTGATTACAGAACAGACGGCGGACGTGACCAAGTTGGTGATGTAGGCTTACCTGCAGACCGTGGTGTTATCTCTAACACATTAGGAATGGGTGACTTCCACATTGCTTACAACTTGAACTACATCGGTGACAATGCTGAAAACGTTCTTGACGGTGAGCAAATCGGTCACGTTGGTACATACGTAACACACGATATCAACGTAACTTACCACACACCGTTTAACTCCAAAGTAACTGTTGGTGTTAACAACGTTGGCGGTAAAGAGCCACCTCTTGAGTCGTTCCGTGGTGGCGGTGGTAGCCGTGACTACAACTTCGACTTGTACGACGGTTACGGACGCATCGTGTTCGCAAGATACGTACAATCTTTCTAAGATAACTTAGAAAAGCACAGTAGTTGAAAAGCCAGCGTAAGCTGGCTTTTTTTATGGCTAACTTTATAATATGTGCGATCAATAAAAATAATAATTCATGACGTACTTTGTCGGTTTTGGTTGCTATTTCCAATAGTGCCCTCAAGGTTCAACAGCTATTGGTACCTCTTAAATCATGCAAAATAAAAACACGCCTTGGCAGTCTTATTGGAAAGACACTTCTTTCGATACGTTTGGTGCACGTTTTAGTGACGAAAATCCAATAGCGGGTGTTTTAGCTAAAGAAATTTCTTCCATTAACTTCTTAAACAGCACACCTCAAAGTCTTTTAGATTTAGGCTGTGGCAGAGGCGAACACTTTCGATGGTTGCGCCATGTTTTCCCCTCCTTAGAAGGTAAAACACTCAAAATTACGGGTGTTGATGCAGCGGTACCAGATACTAAAATTGACGCCAATACACAAATTTATACTGACAATTTTGAATCATTAATAAATACCAGGCGTTCACAGGAAGCGTTTGATATCGTTTTCGCCCTTTTTGCCGCAGAATACGGTAATGGACGCAAGTTAGTCAGAGCGCTAAATAACGTAGCAAAGAAATCGATGGATTGTCTGTTTTTGATGCACACTCCAGATTCCGTCATTAGCGCTAAATCAAAAATCTCATTAAATTTTTATGAGTTGCTCTTGGATAAGGCCACTACTACAGCGTTGCGTATACTTAAAAAATCTCACGATATAAAAGCGTTCGAAATGTATGTACTGGGTAAAATCAATAGTATTGTAAATTTAAATCGACCTGAGTTGATGGAAGATATGCAACTAGTAGTGCAGAGACTACAACAGCTGTTTAGTGCTGTTGATTTGCGCAAAAAGGTCGCGCATGCTCACGCATTAATAGAGTATTTTGAGCAGCTAAAAATGCATGTTTTGAGGTTAGAGCAACAACTAAAAGCAGCAAAAAACAGCGATTCCTTGGTGGATGAGCTGGTCAAACAAAATTACGAAATTAAGGTGGATAAATGTCTCCAAAACCAATTTGGCGAAGTTGGTCGTTTGCTTCACTTTGTTTTAGTTCCCCGGATTTAGTGCTTGTCAGTGCACTGTAAAAGTGAGTTAGAAAGTCATTATGCAAAATACCTTTTTTAGTCAAACATCATCGATTCTCCATCGTCAGTCGAATTTGATGTTGGTATCCTTGACAGGAAAGCACTCCGCTATCAATTTGGCGTTGGCCGATATTGAGCTCATTGCCTCCATGCTTAACAGTGATAACGAAGAACAAGCCATAAGTGCTTTCTTGGGAACCGAATCCGGGAAGAATGCAGCAAAAAACATCACAAGTTCTCTGCTTAAAACCAGGCTAAAAGAATTATCTGTCTTATCAAAGCACTTTGATACTCCACCAGGTGAAACGATTGCTGATTTAGCAGTTAACATTGAGCCATCAGAGTTGGATGGTTTTGATAAGCAGCAAGTGAATTATCTGAGTATGCATCACAGTGTGCATGTTACATCGAATGGCTTCATTTCTTATGCGCCCAAAATACAAGGTTTTATCAAGCTAAGCTCAGAGCAAGTAATATTACTGTTTTCCTTTGCACAAGGCCGAGCTCAGGAAGAGCTTCTGCGTGATGCCACGTTTCAAACTCGGTCACCAGAATGGCTCACAGCTCAGATTGTTGCGCTAAAAAACGCTGGAATACTGGTAAGTAAAACAATACTTAAAAGTAAAAATGAAACTCAATTAAGCGTGTTTTCAACTGAAACACCAGAGGCCACGATGGGGGATTTGGATTGGCAAAGTATCTCTGCCGATGATCGTATCCCTGTTTACTTCGTACCGCACATGGAAAATCACTTCCCATTGGCGCTTGGGGTCCTTTTAAACGCACTTAACGAATATAAAGATGGCCTTCTGTCTGAGAGATTCTTGTTTTTACCCATTAATTACCTTGAACCTTCAGAATTAATAAATGGACCATATCGCAAATTTGGCAATGGTATCTGGCTATTCTCTAATTATATGTGGTCAATTGACCTCAATATGCAGATCAGTAATGCCATAAAACAACACGATTCAGGTAATTTCACTATCCATGGTGGACCTAGTACACCTGATTATCCTCAGGCTTGCGCAGAGTTTTTAAACAAACACCCCTCAGTGGATATTGCCGTTCACGGTGAGGGAGAGGTTACCATCACAGAGATTTTTGAGGTATTGAACCAGTCTTTCAAAGTGGACGCCGACCTTGATAGGTACAAGCTAAGTCAGGTTGCGGGTATCACCTACAAGGACCCTATTTCCCGAAACGTGGTGCGCACCGGTAGCAGAGAACGCATGAAACAACCTGATGCTGTGTCTTCACCATATTTGTCCGGGGTGTTCGACAATTATCAGGGCAGGGTGGAAGCGGCTATTATTGAGAGTAATCGCGGCTGTCCTTATGGTTGCACCTTCTGTGATTGGGGCTCAGCCACTAATCAGAAAGTGCGTAAATTTGATTTAGAAAGAGTGTTTGATGAGATTACCTGGATAGGGCGAAATCAGGTTCGAGTACTCTGGATAGCAGATGCCAATTATGGACTTTACGAAAGGGATATTGATATCTCTAAACATATCGTCGCCACAAAACAGAAATACGGCTATCCCCAAGAGGTGGTGGTTAATTACACTAAGAACTCGACGCGTAAGTTAGTGGATATCATCAAGGTGTTTAGCGAAGGTGGTATCATAAGTCAAGGTATCATTTCTATTCAAACAACGGATGATAAAACGCTTGAAGTTATAAATCGCAAAAATATTCGCACAGAACGCTATGATGAATTATCGGAAATCTTCGCCGAACTTAAACTGCCGCTTTCTACCGATTTAATGATCGGCTTACCCGGTATAACTGTTGCTTCATTCAAGCGAGATTTGCAACGCTACATAGACAAGGATATCTCAGTTAAGGCATATCCAACTCAATTATTGCCTAACAGCCCCATGGCGGACCCGGAATATATCGAAAAGTATCAAATAGAGGTTGATGAGAATAGTTTTATTACTTCAACCTATAGTTTTACGCATGAGGAGCTCATCGAAATGAAGGGACTTTTTCATGTTTATGAAATGGCCGAAGGATATGGGCTGTTGCGCTATGTGATCCGATTCTTGCAATGGGAACATCAAATACAGAGTATCGACTTTTTACAAAAGCTGATGCTGGATATTCAGTCATCTCCTGCCGAGTATCCGTTGCTAACTTGGGCCGTGCGATTTTTTAACACAGAGAAAAGTATGCCCGGTGGCTGGCTTGCGTTTTACCGAGAAGTATCCAGTTATATCAAAGAACAATATGGACTCGTCGAAGACAGTGCACTGTCTACAGTGTTGTCAGTGAATGCAGCAGCCATGCCCGATGATGGCCTTAATTATCCTTACCAAGCTCAATTGCAACATGATTTCGTGCGCTACTTCAAAGACGCAAAGGATAACTTGCAGCCTCTCAAATCCTATGTGCAAGCAGAGTTTCAGGTGTCAGATCCGAACTCTCTAGTGGACATAGATTTAAACGCGGCGCAATACGACTCACATCAATATTTTTGGGAGCTACATTCTGAAGTTGCACGTCCCAAGTCGTTGGTAAAAATGTCAACTACCGCTAGTGAATAGTATCAATTATGGGGCTTGGTTTAGCATTCAATGGTGGGAGTGACACATCACTGATATTAAAGGCGGCTTTAATTGTTAAAAACGCTAGTGCTTTCTCAGATACTGACTATATTGAATAAAACCATTGCACATTCAATAATGTTCCGATTAGAGCAATAGCTCCCATATCGACTCCGGGAATGGTATTACACTGCTATTGTGTGTTCAGAGCGCAACAAGGATATGACTCTCTTAATCTAATCATGGAAAAGCTGGATATCACGTTCTAACTGACAAATGACCGCGGATTTATTTAAGAAAGCATTACACGCCCATCAGTCTGGCGATTTGAAAAGTGCCTCAGAGTATTATCAAAAGCTTCTCAAGAGGGCCCCAAGAGAATACAACGCTCTGCAATTATTAGGTGGGGTTTATCATGCCCAAGGGGACAATCGCAGCGCACTAAAATATCTACTTGCTTCTCTTAAAATTAAGCCGGATCAACCGCAGGTAATGTTAAATGTCGCCACTTGTCAAAGGCAGTTGCAGGAATACACCGCCGCACTTGGTACGTTAAGTCAGGTGATCCGTAAAGACCCGGCTAACTTTGGCGCGTTCAAATCACGGATGTTTGTGCTTGTGGAGATGGGGGACTACCAGCGGGCGTATCAGGAATTGGATACTCAAATCCACAAGTTTCCCGGACACTATGAATTATACAATCTTTTAGGAGCCGTTGCGTCAGAGTGTGAGCATTATCAAAAGGCGATTAAAGCTTATAAAAAAGCCCTAAAAATCAGGCCAAACTCTGATGTGGCGAGGCATAACTTGGGGTTGGCTTACTGCCAAAATAATGAGCCTGAAAACGCTCTGAAAGAATACTTGATAGTTCTGAACAGCGGTAAGCACAGTTATCAATTAATGCATAATTTAGGAAACGCCTACCTAGATTTAGGGCACTTTGAACAGGCCATAACCTACTTTAACAATGCCTTAAAGCTGAATTATAAAAGCCTTGATAGTCACAAAAAACTGAGTGATTCACTTTGGCAGTCAGGTGAAATTAAAAACTACTTACGCAATTTCGAAACGGCGATTAAAAAGTATCCGGATGAAAAGAAATTTTTGTACGAATACGTTCATCGATTGTTAAAAGGACAGTGTAACCTTGATGCAAAAGCGCTATTAGAAGCACATTATCACAAGCACAAAGAAGACTGTGTTTTTCAATACCTATATGGAAAGTGCCTGACATCAGTCGGGGAGGTTGATGAAGCCAGAAGTTGGCTACTCAAGGCAAGTGCATCAAACCAATTAAGTGACGATGAAAAATTAGATTTATGTGGCTATTTGTTGGCAGTACAGGAGGCTGAACCGGTACGCAAGATTACAAGTGAAATCCTTACAGAAAAACCTGAGCATGTTGGTGCGCTCGCTTGGTGGGGGTTATACCTGCGCAAGGTGAGTGATGATGCAGAAAGAGAACTGAATAATTATCAACAACTTATCGGTGAGTATCAAATATTCGACCCAAGAGTAGATAGCAACTTTTATCGTACATTACTAAATACCTTGACTCGTTTGCATTTGGCAAACGAAGAGCTCATAGATAAATCCAGTCACAACGGCACGCAAACAAGGCGCCACTTATTTAAAACGGAAGTGCCTTGTTTATTAGAGCTTGAAACGCGTTTTAAAGGCTGTGTTGAGGATTATCTAACAGAAAAATCACAATATCGGAAATGGGGACCTTGGCCAGAATCGGACAAATTTGTTATTTCCGATGCATGGTCTGTGCGATTGAAGGAGCAGGGATATCACAAAGGTCACTACCACCCGAGAGGGCAAATCAGTGGTATTTTCTTTTTGTCGTTGCCTAAGCCCGGTGGAAGCATTGAGCAAAATTCTGGTTATCTGGCATTTGGTGATCCTGACATAGGAAATGTAGATGACTTTCCAGCACAACATTTAATCAAACCCGAAGTGGGAAAACTGGTCATATTCCCCTCCTGTTTTTGGCACAGTACCAATACCCAGACGCTTTCAGGACAAAAAATAACCATTTCTTTTGATGTAAATGCACCTAAATTTTCTTGAGTGTAAAAAAACTCGAGGCGATTTTCTGAACAAATCAAACTTGAGATGTTTATTGGGCGATTACAGCCGTTTAATACCCTGCGGCTCAATGCCTGAAATGGAAACGCGATAGCTTAGCGTTTTTTCATTAACAAACTGTTACAGCTTATTCGCACATTTATTAAACAAATGCCTGATGAAATTCAGATTTTTGTTATATTTTTTTTAAGCTATTGTTGATCTCTGGCCCGTTGGCTGCTTGACTTACTCTGTGTATCCATGTGAATATCGTTGGGTCCCAGTGCCCTTTCAAAAGAGTAGGTACTGACTCCAATAACAAAAAATTTTTCAAATATCGTCCCTTGTTATGCGATTCCAAATGTAACAAGGATTAAAGTTTAATTGGTTGGGAACTATGTCCAAGATGAGCAAGAGAAATTTAATTGCCTCAGCTGTCGTAGGTGTTTTAGCACTTAGTGGCAGTGCCTTGGTCTCAGCAGATCCGCTTTCGGATTTGCAAAATGAGGCTGGAAAAAATCATGCGGCTGCAAAAAAAGCCCAGGAACGAATCAATAACATTTACGAGCAAACTCAAGATTTGCTTGTTGAGTATCGTCAGGTGGTTGATGAAACCGAAAACCTGAAAGTTTATAACGACCACATCGCTCGTCTTGTTGCTGATCAGCAAGAAGCAATTGATGACCTACAACGTCAAATTGATAGCATCGATGGTGTGAAAAAAGGCGTAGTACCATTGATGTACAATATGATCGACTCGCTTGAGAAGTTCATTGAGCTTGATGTGCCAATTCGTTACGAGCAACGTAAAGCACGTGTCGAGCGCCTGAAAGAAGTTATGGGTAATGCCAACGTTACCGTATCTGAGCAATTCCGTTTGATTCTCGATGCTTACTCCATTGAACTTGATTACGGCACTACGATTAATTCTTATCAAGGCGAGTTAGATTTCGGTGGTCAAACCATCTCTGCTGACTTCTTCAACTTGGGCCGTACCGCCCTTGTTGCTTTATCGCTTGATCAGAAGAACGGTTGGGTGTGGGATAACAATGCACGCACCTGGAACGAGCTAGAAGACAGCTATCTGTCATCGGTAAACAAGGCGATCAAGATGGCTAAGAAACTTGAGCCTGTTAACTTGGTTAAACTACCTGTTCCCGCGGCGGAGTAAATAATAATGAAGAATACTATTAAAGCACTATTAGTGGCTTCTTCTGTAGCCGCTATGTCAATGCCAGCTATGGCACAAAGCTCACTTGATCAACTGTTAGAGCAAGTTAAGAGCAACCGCGTATCTGAAGCGAAGATAAACCAGCAACGTGAAGCCGAGTTCTTGGCAGCGCGCGCAGACAAGCAAGCGTTGTTAAACAAAGCACGTGCAGACCTGAGAGCCGAAACCGACCGTGGTGAGCGCTTGAAGAAGCAATTTGCCGATAACGAGATCGCGTTAGCAAACAAAGAAGTTGAGCTTGAGAATGCCGTTGGTACATTGGGTGAGATGTTCGGTGTTGTTCGTTCTGCAGCAGCAGAGGCATTTGGTCGTATCTCCACTTCAATCGTAAGCGCTCAGTATCCTGACAGAACTGAACTACTAGAGAAACTGTCTAACGAGTCTAAAGGTCTGCCTAACATTAGCGAACTAGAAGACATGTGGTTTGCTCTGCAAACTGAAATGACTGAATCTGGTAAAGTGACGCAGTTCCAGGCCGAAGTAATCAGTCTTGACGGTGGCTCTTCTTCTCAAACTGTAACTCGTGTTGGTACTTTCAACCTTATCGGTGATGAAGGTTACTTGTTGTACAAGGATGACTTGAAGCAAGTACAACCCCTTGGTAAGCAGCCTGACGGTCACATGGTTTCTGCAGCACAAAGCTTTACCAGTGCAAGCGGCTTAGCTCCTCTGTTTGTTGACCCTTCACGTGGTTCAATCTTAAGCCTGTTAACGCAAGCAGCAACGCTTGAAGATCGTTATCACGCAGGTGGTATCCCAGGTTACATCATCACTGTTATGCTAGCTATCGGTGCTTTAATTGCTGTTTACAAAGTGGTTACTTTGACAGTAATGGGCGGCGCAATCAGAAGCCAGCTTAAAAACATTGATAACCCATCTACCAAGAACCCTCTGGGTCGTATCTTGACTGTTTATGAAGAGAACAAGTCTGCTGATACAGAAACTCTAGAGCTTAAAGTTGACGAAGCTATCTTGAGAGAATTACCTTCTATTGAAAGCGGTATCAACATCATCAAGATTTTAGCAGCCATTGCTCCGTTGCTGGGTCTGTTGGGTACCGTAATCGGTATGATTGCAACCTTCCAGCAAATCACCTTGTTCGGTACTGGTGATCCTAAAATTATGGCAGGCAGTATCTCCATGGCATTGGTAACAACGGCTCAAGGTATTATCGCTGCATTACCATTAATTCTTTTACACGCTATTACAGCAGGTAAGAGTAAGAGCATTTTGCATATTCTCGACGAGCAAGCTGCGGGCATCGTAGCTTCACGTGCAGAAGGGGAGAAAGCGTAAGATGTTATTCCTGATAGAGACATGGGAATCTGTCAGGGATTTTATCGCTACTGGCGGCGATGTCTTGTATGTCGTCGCACTAGCGCTCTTCCTAATGTGGATATTCATGATTGAGCGCTTTTGGTTTCTTAACGCGGTATTCCCAACTGTACACAAGAATATTGTGGCTAAATGGGATGCCCGTGAAGATACCACTTCCTGGTATGCGCATAGAATTCGTGACGCTTGGATTTCCGAAGCTTCGGATAGTTTAAATGAGCGCATTTTGTTAATTAAAACACTAGTCGCGATGTGTCCGTTAATCGGACTGTTGGGCACGGTAACCGGAATGATTAACGTGTTTGAGACAATGGCCACACAGGGTACAAGTAACCCTCGTTTGATGGCTGCAGGTATATCAATGGCAACTATTCCTACTATGGCAGGAATGGTAGCGGCATTGTCCGGACTGTTTTTCAGTTCTCGTCTCGAAACCAAAGTGAAAATCGCGAAAGAAAAGTTGATTGACAGTTTGCCTCATCACTAGAGAGAGAATTATATGGCTCGCAAAGAACGTGAACAGGGAGAAGATGCAGCGATTGATATGACACCGATGTTGGACATCGTGTTTATCATGCTTATCTTCTTCATTGTTACTACATCGTTTATCAAAGAAGCAGGCATCGAAGTTAACAAACCTACAGCAAAAACTGTGGTTGAAAAGAAAGGTGCCAATATATTCGTGGCCATTACTGCTGACGGTGACGTCTGGCTAGACAAGAGACAAATCGACCCGGGCGCTGTACGCGCTAATGTCGAGCGTCTGTTGGCTGAGCAAGCATCAGAAGTAGTTATTGTTCAAGCTGATGAAGATGCTGAACATGGAAAAGTGGTCGACGTTATGGATCAGATAAAAGCCGCAGGTGTTAATCGCATAGCGGTAGCGGCGATAGGTGGTTAACTATGGGTAGAATTATCGTTTCAATCATTGTTGGTGCTGCGATTACTTTTGCCTTGTTCTTCATTATGGCTGAGTTGATTTCTAACTCACAAAGGCCTCCTGAAGAGAGTGCACCGCCACCTATTATCGATATCGTGATGAACGAGCCGGACTCCAATGTTCAAACCAGAACAAGAGTTCCGCCTCCGCCACCACCTCCGCCTCCACAACCGCCGAAAATGCAACCGGCAGAGCCTGAGGTAGCTGATGCTAACACTGACGGTATGTCGTTTAATATGCCCGGTGTAGACCTCGGTGGAGCTAGCATAGACATTGGTGGTCCAGGGTCAATGCAACGTGATGGTGAAGCAACGCCGATTGTACGTATCGAACCAAGATACCCAATCCAGGCAGCTCGTGATGGCAAAGAAGGCTGGGTAAGATTGTCGTTTACCATTAACGAAGTAGGTGGCGTTGAAGACGTGGAAGTTATTGAAGCCGACCCGAAGCGTGTGTTTGACCGAGAGGCGAAGCGCGCTTTGAGAAAGTGGAAATACAAGCCTAAAATCGTAGATGGCAAACCGGTTAAACAGTTCAACATGAGAGTACAACTAGACTTCAAACTGGAGGGTGATTCATGATCAAAATGAAATCTTCGATCCTAAAGCTTTTTGGTCTTTCAGTATTGTCTGTGGGTTTATTAGCCTCTGGAACCGCTAGCGCTCAAACGCCGCCGGTATTGTGCCCGGACTACAAACGTGGTCCGACTAAAATACCTGGTCAAAGAGTGGGTAAAAGGGTGCAAAAAGCCTTTGAAGCCTATTCAGCTGAGTTGCTAGACGAGGCAATAGAGATACTTAAAGAAATTGAGGCAGATGACTCGTTTGACAGAGCCTATGTCGATAGATTTTTGGGTAACCTGCTTGCTTCTCAAGAAGGCAAGGCGAGCGAGGCGCTTAATTACCTTCTTCGTTCAGTTAAGGATAAAGAGCTTAACGACAACGAACATGCTCAAACTCTGCGTTTAGTGGGTGATTTGAACATGATGGAGCGTAATTTCGACCAGGCTGTTGAGTACTATAATAAATGGATGGATTATACCTGCAAGGAAGATGCAGACGTTTATACTCGCCTGGCGCAAGCGTTTTATGAAACCAAGCAATTGCCGAAGATGATCGCACCCGCTGACAAAGCAATCGCGATGTACGACAAGCCTAACAAAAACCCTTACGTGTTGAAGTTAACTTCTTACTACGAACGTAAGATGTACAAAGAAACCATTGAGGTAGCAGAAACACTCGTTAAGTTGTTCCCTGAGAACAAACAGTGGTGGACGCAATTAGGCTTCTTTTACATGTTGGTTGAGGACTTTAGCAAGGCATTGCAGACATTTGAGTTAGCTTATACTCAAGGGTACCTGCAAAAAGCCTCTGAGATACGAGCTCTGGCTCAACTGTATGGTAGTTTAGAAATTCCATACAAATCTGCTGTTATCCAGGAGAAGTATCTTAAGTCTGGTTTGTTAGAGGCTGATGAAGATACCTTATCACGACTAGCCAACGCTTGGCACCGTGCTAAGGATTACATCAAAGCTGCTGACTACTATGGCCAGGCCGCTGCTATCAGTAATGATGCTGAACATTATCGCAAGCAAGGTACTTTGTTACTTTCTGCTGAAAAGTACAAAGAAGCTATTGTGGCATTGAAGAAATCTCTTGATGCTGGCAGCGATAAAGAAGGTTCAATACAGATGGCGCTGATGGAAGCTAACTTCTATCAAGGTAAGTTCAAGGAAGCTTATGTGCACATTAAAGAGGCTATCAAAGATAAGTCTGTGGCGCGTAATGCAAAAGCTTGGGAACCTTACATCAAAGAAAAAGCGAAGAATCGTGGTATAACGATTTAACAAAAAAAGCCCGTAAGGGCTTTTTTTATATCGGCAGTTTAATCATACATTTCTAAGTTCAAGTGTCATTTTTGCTTGTTTGGCAATTTGGCATTCCTTCCTTTTATATCCTCTAAGTTAATTGGCACAACTTTCAAGACGAATGAAATAGTTTTTCAACTGCCAGGGTCTATACTTTTGAAAGCGTTCGCAAGACGCAATAAGACTAAAACTTTTAATTAAGGATACGGGTATGAAACAAGTTAAAAAATCTGGTATTGCTACCGCGTTAGGAGCAGTTGTTATTGGTTCACTGGCGTCCGTAAGCTTGCAAGCGAACGCAAGTCCATTTGCTATTAGCACTTTGGATTCCGGTTACATGCAAACCGCTGCTGAGGGCAAATGCGGTGAGGGCAAGTGTGGCGGTGATAAGTCCGGCAAAGAGGGTAAAGGCGAAAAAGAAGGCAAATGCGGCGAAGGTAAATGCGGCGGTGATAAGTCCGGTAAGGAAGGCAAAGGTAAAGAAGGCAAATGTGGTGAAGGCAAATGCGGCGGCGACAAGTCTGGTAAAGAAGGCAAGTGTGGCGAGGGCAAATGCGGCGGTGACAAGTCTGGTAAAGAAGGCAAGTGTGGCGAAGGCAAATGCGGCGGTGACAAGTCTGGTAAAGAAGGCAAATGTGGCGAAGGTAAATGCGGTGGCGACAAGTCTGGTAAAGAAGGCAAGTGTGGCGAAGGCAAATGCGGCGGCGACAAGTCCGAGAAAAAAGGTGATAAGAAAGGCAAAGAAGGTAAATGTGGTGAAGGCAAATGTGGTGGCCAAGCCTAATTACTCATTTGTAATTGCATAAGGCTGGTATTCCAGCCTTTTTTATTTCAGTATTTTAATACCCCGCTTGTTTAGAGAGAGGCTTTCGTGAAACAACTTTATGGTGCCGGATTAGGACTACGCAGAGAGATGACAGCAGAGCTTGATGCCGGATTGCCCGAGGAAGTCGACTTCTGGGAAGTAGCACCAGAAAATTGGATTCCATTTGGCGGAAAATACCAGCAGCAATTAAAGCACTACACACAAGGGAATCAGTTTGTTTCTCATGGCCTGTCGCTTTCTATCGGTTCACCTGAAAAGCTCGATGTGAACTTTGTGAAGCAAGTAAAAGCCTTTCTGGATGAACACGACGTTTTATTTTACAGCGAACATTTGAGCTATTGTTCTGGAAAAGGACACATGTATGATTTGATGCCGATACCTTTTACGCGAGACGCGATAGATCATGTGGTAGCCAGAATTCAGCAGGTACAGGATATTCTTCAGCGTCCTTTGCTGATGGAGAATGTTTCTTATTATGCCGCACCCGGTCAGGAACTTTCTGAACTTGAGTTTACCGTAGAAGTGTTAAGGCGTTCCGGTTGTTTGATGCTATTGGACGTAAATAATATTTATGTAAATGCCATTAATCACAAATATGATCCGGTGGAGTTTTTAAAGGGTATTCCGTCGGGAAAAATTGTCTATGGACATATTGCAGGTCATTACGACGAAGCTTCGGATTTATTGATAGATACACACGGGGCAGAGGTTAAAGATGAAGTATGGCAATTGCTTGACAAAGCCTATCAGCTACACGGTGTGTTTCCGACACTATTGGAAAGAGATTTTAACATCCCCGCGATGGAAACATTACTGGAAGAGGTCAATCGCATCAAATCCATTCAAGCGAAACATGCTTCAACCCAAAACAAGAGTGCTTAAGAATGTCTTTTATTGATGTACAACAGCAGTTTATGAGGCATATTCGAGATCCGCAAAACAATCCTGCTCCACAAGGTATAGAAGACCGACGATTGGCCGTATACAGAGAGCTGTTTTTTAACAATATTTTAGGATTCCTGAATTCCGGCTTTCCGGTACTTGAATCTCTTTATTCTGAACAGGACTGGCAAGTCCTCGCGCGGCGTTTCTTCAGTGACCATGATTGTCGCTCACCCTATTTTGTGGATATTAGTAGAGAGTTCGTAGAGTTTCTGGCAAATGAAGTTACTGAGCAGGAATATCGTTATCCCTTCGTACCAGAGTTGGCGCACTATGAATGGTTAGAGCTGAACTTGAGTACGCGCAAATCTGGACCTCTGAGGATTTGGGATAAAGTACAGAGCTTCAACAGTTTTCACTTTTCTCCGTTAGCAGAGCTCGTAAGTTATCAATGGCCCGTACATCAAATATCAGAGCATTACATACCTGATAGCCCCGGTGAAGAAAACTTCTTTTTTGTGGTACACCGAGATAACGACAACCAGGTACATTTTTCTCAGATTAATCAGGTTACTGCGTGGTTGCTGTCACAAATGGAAGACCGGGTTTTTAACCTTGAGCAGTTGAATACAGTGATGTTGTCTGGGTTATCACAATTACCCTCCGAGCAAGTGCTCAAAGCAACAGCAGATATCGTAGAGCAAATGTTAGGCAAACAAATTTTTGTGTTACCCTCTAAATCGTCTTGATTCTGTACAGTTAAGCACAAGTTTATGGCCATGCGATTGCTTATGCGGGCTAAAGTGATCTACCATTACGCGATATAACTTTAAGGTAGATGAATTATGGCGAATGAATCACATGACGGTCCACACGACCCATTTAACGCAAAATATCTTTTGGCTATTTTAGGGGCGGCGGTTCTGTTTCCATTGATGCACATTTTTGTTGGCATCAGCGTTTTTGTTCTCTGATCAAGTACAGGAATTTGCCAGTGACTGCTGACATTGTAAAATCGGCCATTAAAACCGTACCAGATTACCCCAAGCCGGGCATTATGTTCCGTGATGTAACCTCGTTAATGCAAGATGCTAAGGCATTTAAGCATTCAATCTCATTGCTGGCTGAGCAGTTCTCAGGAATGCGTTTCGATCGCGTTGCAGGAACAGAAGCAAGAGGTTTTATTTTCGGGGCTCCACTGGCACTAGAACTGGGGATAGGCTTTGTTCCAGTGAGAAAGCCACGCAAATTACCCAGAGAGGTGATCAGTGAGAGCTATCAATTAGAATACGGTGAAGATTGTCTTGAAATGCACAAAGACGCGGTTTTTCACGGCGAAAAAGTGCTTATGATTGACGACCTGCTTGCCACTGGCGGCACTATGGTTGCTACGGCAAATCTGATTCGCCAACTGGGTGGCGTTGTGGAACATGCCGGGTTTGTTGTTTCATTGCCTGATCTAGGTGGTGAGCAAAAGCTGGCGCAGCACGGTATTAAAAGCGCCGCTATCTGTCAGTTTGATGGGGATTAATTCTTTTGAGTTATCAGGTACTGGCCAGAAAATGGCGTCCGGGAAAATTTTCTGAGCTAGTCGGGCAGGAGCATGTCGTAAACGCCATTAGCAATGCATTAGACAATAATCGCTTGCACCACGCTTACCTGTTTACCGGAACCCGTGGCGTGGGTAAAACTACAATCGCGCGGATTTTTGCTCGCAGTCTCAACTGCGATAAAGGTATGTCCTCAAATCCTTGTGGCGTCTGCAATAGCTGTAAAGATATTGAACAAGGCAACTTTGTCGATTTGTTGGAAATCGATGCCGCATCTCGCACTAAAGTTGAAGACACCAGAGAGCTACTGGACAATGTCCAATACCGTCCCACTCGTGGAGATTACAAAGTGTACCTCATCGATGAAGTACACATGTTGTCTAAACACAGTTTTAATGCCTTGCTTAAAACACTTGAAGAGCCACCTCCGCATGTCAAATTTCTTCTTGCTACAACTGATCCGCAGAAACTACCCATAACGATTTTATCTCGTTGTTTGCAATTTAATTTAAAAGCGCTAACGCGCGAGCAAATTAGCGGCCAGTTAGCCTATATATTGAAGCAAGAGAACTTGCCATATGATGAAGCCGCCTTAGCGTTGTTGGCCAAATCAGCGCAAGGTAGTATGCGTGATGCGTTGAGTTTGACGGATCAAGCCATAGCTCAGGGCAATGGTCAGGTACTCTCGCAAGTGGTGTCTGACATGCTAGGTCTTATCGATAATGATAAGATTGCCAGGCTAACACAGGCAATTATCATTAAGGATAAGCAACAGGTTTTCCAGCTTATCGATGAACTGGCACTATCTGGAGCTGATTTCAAGAGTGCGCTGGCTGAACTGATGAGTGTATTTCACCAGGTCGCTCTTACCCAGTTTGTTCCTGAGGTTTGTAAGATAGAAACCACTCAGGCGCGACAAATTTTTAATTGGGCTAAGGTTATTCCGCCTGAACAGGTACAATTGCTTTATCAAATTGCCCTGCAAGGTCGTAAAGACATCGAGTGGGCCCAAGATACCAAAATGGGCTTTGAGATGGCGGCCTTACGTATGCTGGCCTTTATGCCAGAAAAAGTATCAAGCGGTCTGGAGCAGTTAAAAAAAGCAGCTAATGAGGCTACTGAGACACAAATAAAAGCGCCCATGATGGCACCTGCAGAGCCTCCTGAGAACTTGATTAAGCCGCCATCTGCAGAAAAAAAAACGCTAGTTGAAGCCGAAACACAAGCTGAACCTCAAGTTTCTTCAGAAAATAAGGTTGTTAGTGAAGTTTCACCAGAAGAGGATTCAACTCAGGCAAATAGCCTTGAACAAGAACTTTCCGGGATCATAAAACAAGCAGAATCTTTAAATCCCATTCAACAAAGTGAACCGCAGGCACTGTCTGAATCTATCAATGAGGCGGCTTCATTTAATTCCGCTAACCAGGAAGAAGGTGGTGCTTCGTCATCATCACCAGATTATGTAGATTCAGATGATAATTATGCTGACGATTACCACTATATGTCACAAATGGATGCTGCTGAGAGCAGTGTTTCTGTAGGGCATGAAGTTTTAGCGCAGAGTCAGCCATTGTCAGAAGAGTCCAGGCAAGGCTCTGATGCTTATCAAACCACGGGGCAGGAAACAGACACCGGGAAGGCCAATGCAGAGGATGTGCCGGTAAAGGCGGCATCTATAAGCAATACTCTGTCTTTATTGAGCTTGATGGATACCCTAGCGAGTGCACCGGAAGAGGGCAAAGATAATAAAGGGTCACCCACCTACGGTAAGCAGTCTTCAGATGTGAGTGAGTCTGGAAATGATCTGGCTAAAACCAAAGATCCGGAAATAACCGATATATCAGAGAGGAGCCCTACACCCGAGCCAGATAAAGAGCGTGTGGTGGAGCAATATCAGGATGATATTCTGGATCCTGAGGATGCCAGACAAACTTTTCAGGACGATAACCAATCGACTTTGCCTGCAGAACAGCCGCAAGTAGTTGCAAATCCCGAAGATGAACCTCATATCTTCAATCCTGAAAGCTTGTTGCACAGCCAAACGGAAACCCCTGAGGAAAGGGATGATGAAGTACAGCGAGCAGCGCAAGAGAGTGAGGACGTCGCTGCAATAGATGTTGAACAAGATTTAGCGCCGTGGGAAGACGTGGAATCTTCTCAAGAACCGGAAGAAAGGACGTCACTTGCTGATGAGGCAAAAACTCCATTAGTGCCAGAGTCTGAAACGCAAGAAGATGTGCAATCACCGGATTCGCCTTCGCCGCATTTTGTTATTGAGCCTTACGAGCCTGAAAACGCGACAGCCTATAACACTCACTCATCGGGCCCTGGTGATGATAACCAGGTTCCATCGGGTTTGAGTGAGCCGGATCATCATGCAGACGGTTTCAGAGACGCCCATGTCAGTGATACTGATTTTGGCGATGCCGATTATAGTGACATTGATTATAGTGACAGGGCTTCGTCTCAACAGGACGACAACGGTTACCACGGCATTGTGGATGTTGACGAGGAAGAAGAGGAATATCACGAACTATTTGCAGGCCCAATACCTAAGGTTTCTGTAGATTTTGAGATTCCCTTTAAAGTCAGCGACAAGAAAGTGATTAAGGCCAGCCAACTAGACACCTGGAGTCAGTTAATTGAGCAATCTGGCATTGGCGGGCTGAACAAGCAGCTGGCACTACATAGTAATTACGTGTTGCAAGGTGACAACGTTAAGTTGATTGTTTCTGAACATCAAAAGCACCTCTTTACAGACACGGCTCTGGCGGCAATTGAAGAGGCATTGTCGGAAACATTGCAACACGACGTGAATGTGTCTGCACACATTGGCGAGGTTATTGACACACCTGCTGCCGTGCAATACGCGATAAACAATATGCGTCAGGAATATGCAGTTAAAACTATTCAACAGGACAGTGGCGTTAAAGCATTATGCGAAGCGTTTTCTGGTACTGTGCTAAACGAAACAATTGAACCAAGATAATATCGGAGAAAATTATGTTTAAAGGTGGCGGTATGGGCAACATCATGAAGCAAGCCCAGCAAATGCAGGAAAAAATGCAAAAAGCCCAAGAAGAAATTGCTAACCTGGAAGTGGTGGGTGAAGCTGGTGCGGGCATGGTAAAAGTAACCATGATGGGTAATCACAATATCAAGCGTGTCGATCTCGACGATAGCTTGATGGAAGATGAGAAAGAATTGATCGAAGATCTGATGGCGGCTGCGGTTAATGACGCCGTGCGTCGTGTGGCGGAAGCGTCACAAGAGAAAATGTCAGAAGCGACAGGTGGTATGCCTTTACCTCCCGGCTTTAAAATGCCTTTCTAATAAAGTTAAGATAAAAGCGCGCCATGAAGTTTAGTCCACTGATCAATGAGCTTATCGAGAGCTTTCGCTGTTTGCCCGGAGTTGGTGCAAAGAGCGCACAGCGCATGGCGTTCGCTTTGTTACAAAAAAACCGCTCAGGCGCGTTGAAACTCAGTGCCGCCCTCCATGATGCCATGGAGCATGTGCATCATTGTCAAACCTGTCGTAACTTTACCGAGCAAACTGAATGTGAAATTTGTCGCGATGAACAGCGCAGAGCAACTGGACTTTTATGCATCGTCGAAAATCCACAGGATGTTATTGCCATTGAACAAAGTAGTGAATTTAAGGGCTGCTATTTTGTATTAATGGGTAGGCTTTCCCCCATTGATGGAATTGGTCCAGCCGAAATTGGACTGCCTCTTTTGCAGCAACGTTTGACCGAGGACGACGTTAAAGAAGCTATTCTGGCGACGAATTTTACCATGGAAGGAGAGGCCACTGCATTTTACATTACGGAAATGTGCAAGCAGTTACAGCTGCCAGTCACCCGTCTGGCACAGGGCGTACCCATTGGTGGAGAGCTGGAACAAGTTGATAGCAATACCCTTGGTCGTGCGTTTAAGACTCGCAGTGCCATCTAAACCGCGCACCCTCACATTTATTGCCAGAGATTTATCAATTTTTGCTATTGAATTTGTCTTCTGCGCCCCTATCTCAGCTGTTGTAAAAAATTTATAACAGTCCAGGCATAAGTTCTGGCTAAGAACCAAATTGACGGTTCGTATTATTTAACCCCTTTCTTTGCGTTAGCGACTTCACAGCAGCGGGATGAAAAGGTGTTTTGTGATATTGATGAGATACTTCAGGAGTAGATAAGCAATGGCTGACGCTGTGCAACACGAAACCCATGGTTTTCAGACGGAAGTAAAACAACTTCTGCAATTGATGATTCACTCTCTTTATTCCAATAAAGAGATCTTCCTAAGAGAGTTGATTTCAAATGCGGCCGACGCCGCTGATAAATTGCGTTTTAACGCTTTGTCTAACGATGCGTTGTACGAGAATGATGGTCACCTTCGCGTGCGTTTGAGTTTTGACAAAGACGCTGGCACCCTGACCATTTCTGACAATGGTATTGGTATGACCAAAGATGAGGTGATCACTCACTTGGGTACCATTGCAAAGTCCGGCACAGCCGAATTTTTCAGTAAACTATCTGGTGACCAGGCCAAAGATTCTCAGCTTATTGGTCAGTTTGGGGTGGGCTTTTACTCTGCTTTCATCGTCGCCGATAAAGTAACAGTAAGAACGCGTAAAGCCGGTGAAGCTGCATCTGAGGGGGTAGAGTGGATTTCAGAGGGCGAGGGTGAATTCGCTGTCGCCACCATCGAAAAAGCCACGCGTGGAACCGACATCATCTTGCATTTGCGCGATGATGAGAAAGAATTCCTTGATGATTGGCGTCTTAAGTCTATCGTAACCAAATACTCAGATCACATCTCAATACCGGTAGAAACCTGGAAAGAGGAAGTGCCTGAGTCTGAAGGCGAAGACGGTGAGAAAATCGAAGCGGTACCTGGTGAATGGCAAACCATCAACAAGGCTACAGCGCTTTGGAGCCGAGACAAGTCTGAAATCAGCGAGGACGAATACAAAGAGTTCTACAAGCACATCTCCCATGATTTTGGCGACCCGCTAAGCTGGTCTCACAATAAGGTAGAAGGTAAAAACGAATACACTTCTTTGCTCTATATCCCTGCTAAAGCCCCCTTTGATTTGTGGAATCGCGACCAGGCGCACGGTTTGAAGCTCTATGTACAGCGCGTCTTTATTATGGATGACGCTGAGCAGTTTATGCCGGTATATCTGCGTTTCGTGAAGGGTTTGTTGGACTCCAATGACTTACCTTTGAACGTCTCTCGTGAAATTCTGCAAGACAACAAAGTCACGCAGGCTATGCGCCAGGCCTGCACTAAGAAAGTGCTGCAAATGTTGGAGCGCATCGCCAAAAACGACGCTGAAAAATATCAGGGTTTCTGGAGTGAGTTCGGTAACGTCCTGAAAGAAGGTCCAGCTGAAGATTTTGCCAATAAAGAAAAGGTAGCGGGTCTGTTGCGTTTCGCCTCGACTAACGAGGACAGCAGTGCCCAGACCGTGTCTTTGGCCGACTACATTGAGCGTATGAAAGAAGGTCAGGACAAGATCTATTACGTGACTGCTGATAGCTATGAAGCAGCGAAAAACAGTCCTCATCTGGAAATCTTCAAGAAGAAAGGCATTGAGGTCTTATTGATGTCAGACCGCATCGACGAATGGTTGATGTCTCACCTGACGGAATTCAATGAAAAATCATTCCAGTCCATTACGCGTGGTGCGTTGGACCTGGGTGATCTGGAAGACGAAGAGAGCAAAAAAGCGCAGGAAGAGGCTGAGCAAGAAGTTGCCGGTTTAACTGACCGTATTAAAGAAGCATTAGGCGATAAAGTGAAAGATGTGAAGTTTTCCCATCGTCTGACTGATTCACCTGCCTGTGTGGTAGCTGACGAGTTTGGTATGACTACCCAAATGAAGAAATTGATGGAAGCGGCGGGCCAGGCAGTTCCTGATATGAAATACGATTTGGAAGTCAATCCTGAGCACGCTTTGATCAAAGTGATGGCGCATGTGCAAGATGAAGAACAATTTGCCAAATGGGCTAATGTCATTTTGGACCAAGCATCGCTAACCGAGCAGGGTAACCTGAAAGATCCAGCGGTATTTGTGAAGCAGCTTAATAGCTTATTGATCGATTTGGCGAAATAATCGCAAAGTAAATTTCATCAAGGGCAGAAACAATCTGCCCTTTTTTTGTTTTAAAGGTAAACCAGGCGACATTAGCCTTGTTTAGCATCTGCTGAATGTGTAAAGTTTCGGATTAACTTTTTCAATTTTAGCAGTACAGTCTAGGGAGACAATCAGTATGCGCATCATTCTTCTCGGTGCACCAGGTGCGGGCAAAGGCACCCAGGCTCAATTTCTGATGGGCAAGTTCGGCATTCCACAAATTTCAACAGGGGATATGCTGCGCGCTGCCATTAAAGCAGGAACCGAGTTAGGTTTGGCTGCAAAGAAGGTCATGGACGAGGGGAAACTCGTTTCTGATGAGATTATTATCGGCCTGGTAAAAGAAAGAGTTGCTCAAGCCGACTGCCAGAAAGGTTTTTTACTGGATGGCTTTCCACGTACAATTCCTCAGGCAGATGCCATGAAAGAGGCAGGTATTCAGGTGGATCACTGCATCGAGTTTGATGTGGACGACGAAATTATTGTTGAGCGTATGGCGGGACGCCGTGTACACCCCGGCTCTGGCCGTGTTTATCACGTAACCTACAACCCACCTAAGGTAGAAGGTAAAGATGATGTCACGGGCGATGACCTTGTTATTCGTCCTGATGATGAAGAAGCCACGGTACGTAAGCGCTTAGGTATTTACCACGAGCAAACTAAGCCGCTAGTGGATTATTATATAGCTGAGGCCGACGCTGGTAATTGTCAATATCACAAAGTTGATGGTTCACAGCCGGTTAGTGAAGTGAGCGAGAAGCTCGGCAAGTTATTGGGTTAGTCCCCCAGACTTGATTAAAACCCACGTACGTGGGTTTTTTTATGTTCGCAGTCTAAACTACTAGTGATTGGTATTAAGTAAAATCAGGAAAGTGCGCTATGCAAGTACCTATTACTGCTTTTTATGGCAGCCTGTTAGCCGCGTTTTATTTGTATCTGGCGATTATGGTAATCATCCAACGCCGGGAAAGCCGTGTAGGCTTGGGGGATGGTGGTGATAAACACATGTTGCAAGTGATGAGAGTGCACGGCAACTTTGTCGAGTACGTCCCCTTTGCACTCCTCCTGTTTATGATAGCGGAGTTAAATGGGGCCAATAGTTATCTGTTACATGTGTGTGGCTGGTGGTTAATCGTTGCAAGGTTGTTACACGCCTATGGGTTACGTCATCACTATGGTACGTCGTGGCAACGTTTTGCAGGTTCACTCTCCACCTTTTTGATTCTTCTGGTGCTTATTGTGGCCAATTTGTTCCCGCTTTACGTTCCAGCGTAATGTCAGTCTCACGATTCAAGTGATAAAAAGAAAAACCCCGGCAAGCCGGGGTTTTTGTATTATATCAATCAGGGACACACAAGTTAGTCTGGCGAGATTATTTGCTTTCCAGCAAATTACTGCCGATTTCAATTTTACGAGGCTTTTTCGCTTCAGGGATCACTCGCTCCAGATCGATATGCAAGAGTCCGTGTTCCATATCCGCGGTGAGCACTTTTACATGGTCCCCCAACTGGAATTTACGCTCAAAGTTACGCTCGGAAATACCTTTGTGCAGGAAGCGTTTTTCGCTAGTATTTTCTTTGCCTTCTTTCTTACCGGTTACAGTTAAAGTATTTTCTTGTACTTCAATGCTGATGTCGTTTTGAGCAAAGCCTGCAACAGCCATAGTGATTCGGTATTTATCTTCGGCCAACAACTCAATGTTGTATGGCGGGTAGCTGGCTTGTTTTTCGTTCTGTGAAGCCGCATCTATCATAGATGCAAGGTGGTCAAAACCGATGAAAGAACGATATAGTGGTGATAAATCAATAGTACGCATAGTCATATCCTCGTTAAGCAATATGTTAAAGTGTTTAAAAAACGCCCCAATTCGGCGGCTGTTTTACGACCCTGAACAGCGTCGTTGATAAATAGATAGGTTGGCACTTGCTGCATTCAAGAGAAAATTTTAAAATTTTTTCAAAAAAATCATAACTCATTGAAAAATATATTGTTATACACAAAATTCGAGCTGTGTTAGGGTAACACTGATAAACAATACTGCTGCTTGTGGTACCTTTAGTCATTAACTTCTTTAACCCCCCAAAAGTTGCGAGCGATAAAAACATTGATGGAGCACAGCGAGCCATTTCTTCAGGCCGAGGGTTTACACTGGAAGCCTGAAGACAAATTGGTGCTAGACCGGGTCGATTGCCACTTTGCGAAAGGCAAAATAAGTGGTGTTGTGGGTGCCAACGGCGCAGGTAAAAGCTCTTTGCTGAGGGCTTTACAGGGATTGACGCCTCTGGACAGCGGAGAGGTATTCATCGATGGCAAAGTATTGGCTGAGTTATCACGTACCCAGAGAGCGCAAACCATTGCCGCTGTGCCGCAAAGTACCGCCTTATTGTTTTCGTTGACTGCTTACGAAGTGGTACGGATGGCGCTCATCCCTTGGAAAAGCGCACTTTCTTCTGATACGCGACAAGACCGGGCCTGGCTTGAACAGTGTATGAAGCAAACAGGCTGTATTGGCTTTGTGAACCGCAACTACAATTCGCTGTCAGGTGGAGAACAGCAGCGGGTACTGTTGGCCAGGGCTTTGGCGCAAAAAACGGAAATCATTTTACTGGATGAACCTACGAGCCATCTCGATATTTTTTATCAGCACGAAGTATTAATGCTGTTGAAAAAACTCAATAAAACTATCGTTTTGTCTATTCACGACCTTAATCTTGCTGCCCAGTATTGCGATGAGATTGTCGTTTTAAAACAGGGCCAGGTTTTGATGGCCGGGGCTCCAAAAACAGCAATGCAGCAGTCGGTTTTGCAAGACGCCTTCGGCCTGCCTTGTAGTGTTGCGATAAATCCCGGCAATGGTATCCCCACGGTTTGCTTTCATCCGGAGTTAAAAGCTAATGGATAGCAATCGCACGTTGGCAATACGTATCGCTTTGCCCTTATTACTATTAGGTTCATTGTTCTTCTGTCTGGCAACAGGTAGCGTATCTTTGGGAGCTAAAGACATTGCCAGTTGCTTGGTGTTACAGTGCCCTGATAGTCTGACTGAAACCATTCTCTGGGATATCCGCTTACCGAGGGTCTTGATGGCGGTTCTGGTGGGGGCGGGGCTTGCGCTGTCAGGGGCTATGTTGCAAACCTGTACTCGTAACCCTCTGGCGGATCCTTATTTATTTGGCATTGTTTCCGGAGCGGGATTGGGGGCAACCATTGTCACTACGGTGTTACCAGCAGACTGGCAGCCGCTGTTACCTTTATTCGCCTTCATGGGGGCGATGATTGCGGTAGTGATAGTGATTGCGCTTTCTCAGTATCTACAGCGGTTTGAAATGATACTCTTATGTGGTGTTGCGATTGGCTTTATGTTCAGTGCCATTACCCAATTTTTGTTGTACCTCGGTGAGCCTTTTGCCGCGAATCGCATTATTTTCTGGCTCATGGGCAGTTTGGCCAATGTTGCAATGAGCAACGTTTTTTGGCTGGCAGGTGCGTTGTTAATTACCTGTATTGTTTCTCTGCGCTTTGCCAGGCATCTCGACGCGTTAATGTTGGATGATGATTCAGCTGAGGCATTAGGGGTTGATACTAAAAAGCTGCGTTTGATGTTGCTGCTGCTGTGTGCCTTGTTAACTTCAGTGATAGTAGCTTGGTGTGGTGGAATTGGTTTCGTCGGCTTGATGATCCCCCATATTGTCAGGGCAATCTGGGGCTCATCTGGCATTAAACTGGTGGTTGGTAGCATGTTGGTAGGCGGTGTGTTTCTTTTGTGGGTAGATTTTATCGCTCGGCAAGCGCTACCAAATCAGGAAATTCCATTGGGAGTGATCACTGCAGCGCTTGGCAGCGTATTCTTTGTGGGAATTATGATCCAACGCCAGATAAAAAGTAGTTAGCAATTTTTCAACGATTAAAGTTTCAAACAACTTGCCGTTGCAACAATAGAAAATTCATAGGGTGTGTCTTGAACGAAAACAATAAGAAACAACAAATTCGCAATGAGCGCCATCAGGCCAGAATGGCGCGATTAAAAACCAAAGTGGATGCCAAAATTGCGGCGGCAACTGATGATAAAGGGTTATTGTTGGTACTCACCGGTAATGGCAAAGGTAAGTCCAGCTCTGGTTTTGGCATGGTAGCTCGTGCGGTGGGACACGGTTTGAAGGCGGGAGTGGCACAATTTATAAAAGGTACTTGGGAGTGTGGCGAACGCAATCTATTAAGTGGCGCAGGTGTCCCATTCTTTGTGATGAAAACCGGCTTTACCTGGGATACTCAAGATCGAGAGAAAGATACACAAGCAGCTGAAGTCGTCTGGCAAGAGGCGAAAAAGCTATTGACCGACGTTAGCATTGATGTAGTGATGTTGGACGAACTTACTTACATGTTGTCTTATGATTATCTGGACCTGGATGAAGTGTTAGACGCCATCAGCCAGCGACCTGATCATCAACACGTCATCGTCACCGGACGTGGTTGTCAGCAAGAGCTCATTGAAATGGCGGATACTGTCAGCGAAGTGCAAAATACCAAGCATGCCTTTGATGCTGGCATCAAAGCGCAGAAGGGGATCGATTGGTGAAGTTCAAAGCGTACTTACTCTTGCTGCTGTTTTTGTGTAAAGCCAGTGCAACGCTCGCTACTCAGCAATCGCCGCCCAAAGTCGTTGCACTAGCGCCCCATCTGGTGGAGTTGATTTTTGAAATAGGTGCCGGGCGACAAATCATCGGTGTTAGCCAATACTCTGATTTTCCCGAAGACGCTAAGGATATTCCCGTTGTTGGAGATTATCAGTCGCTCAACATTGAAAAGATCGTGGCGTTACAACCGGATTTAATTATCGTCTGGCAAACAGGGCATCCGGTAAAAGACGTGGAGAAGCTAAAAGCATTAGGATTTCAGGTGGCATACTCTGACCCGCGCAGTATATCTGATGTACCACAAGAGCTTATAAAACTCGGCAGGCTGCTGGGAAAACAATCTCTGGCAGAAACCAAAGCTGCTGAGTTAACAACCGCACTTGATAACATTCAACAGCAATATGCGCACAAAAAGCCGGTTAAGGTGTTTTACGAGCTATGGCCAGACCCGCTATCGACTATTGGTGCGTCAAGTTGGCCCTCCAGTATTTTAGCTCTTTGCGGCGCCTATAATGTTTTTGATGACATCACCAATAACCCCTATCCCCAGGTCAACATTGAACAGGTTTTGGCTAGAAAAGTGGATCTGATAATACAGCCACTTTCTGACAATCAGTCAGCGAAATCTGGATTTCAGTGGCAAAATTGGCCGGATATCAAGGCGGTTAAACACAATCAAATTATCCAGCCCGATGCGGATAAGTTACATCGCATGACAAGTCGGGCTGTGGAGCAGGTGGCTGAATTGTGCGGGCAAATAGACAATGTGAGATTATTTTACCAATCTTAAGCTTCAAGCTTTGTGAACCCATGGAGAAAATGCTAATGTGTGTTTTCTTTTTGTTGTTGGAAATTTAGCCATGTCGTTGCAGCAAGCCCTGACGTTATGTGACGCATCCTGTACGGATGAGCTGTTGCGGGCTTATAAACACTTCCAATCAGAAAAATATTTCGACCGGCGTCTGGTTGAGTGTTTACGCCAACCAAAAACAGAAAAAGCCGCCTCCTGGTTACTAAAACATTATCTCGAAGAGGGATTCATTCTCGATGAACTCCTGGTGAGGAAAACATTGTTGACGCTGTTGCAAACCCAGCTGTGGGATACTCGGTTACACCTGTTGCAGTGCTTGGGGATGCTTAATATTGAAACGGAATTGGCTCATCAGCTATTCCAAAAACTAAAGTTGCTGACCGCTGACAAAAACAAAATGGTTCGTGCCTGGGCTTACAACGGCTTGCACGAAGTGGCGAAACAGTTTCCTCATTATAAGACCCAAACTTGGGAGATTCTCTCCGCTGTGGCTGAAAATGAGGCGCCCTCGGTACAAGCTCGCATACGTAAGATAACCCGCTTAGACTATTACTCTCTGCAAAAGGATTGCGGTTAAAAGTAAAAAAGCTCGCACAAGGCGAGCTCGAAGAACACACAAGTAACACCGGGCGGTGTTATGTAGTTATACATAAGTCGCTAAAAATGGATCACTCTTTTTGAATCGAACCACTATCAATAATCTGAGCATCAACCCGGTTCTATGCCAAAAGCTGCGCAATCCTGAAGATAGTTGTCCACTGACTTTCTGAAGTTAACCTCCAGCTCTTCGATAGAGCTGGCTTGATACATCACATTGTCGCGTTTCAGCTGCAGATTACCGAAGTAATAGCAGGCTTCTGATTGAAAATTAAGGCTACCCAGAAATCCTTTATATTCCAGCTTTACCATGGTCTTACCCGTTAGCAAAATGATTAATAGAAAACTATCGCCAGTTAACTTTTGCCCAAAGTGAGTGCTACAAAACGATAATCCAATAGTGTCATCAATCTAATACTTTAGTATTAGATCTTAGCACCATTATGCCTAAAAATTTATGCGGAATTATGAAGATGTGATAAGTGACTGGTTCCGTGGGATAAACCCGGCAAATACAGATGTAAAAGAGGCCAGTCTTTGCAACTGGCTTCATTTTTAATCACAGGCAACGCTACTTGTGGCGTTCCCGAAGCACGCTGATACTATCTTCTAAAGACAGACCGCTGGCTTGCATTAATACCATGAGATGATAGAGCAAATCGGCGGATTCATTTTTCAGCTCCTCTAAGTCTTTCACTGTGGCTGCCAGTGCAGTTTCAACGCCTTCTTCACCCACTTTCTGGGCTATACGTTTGATACCTTTTTGATAGAGTTTGGCGGTGTAGCTGCTATCCGGATCCGCTTGTTTCCGCTCAGCCAATACTTTCTCCAGCTCTGCCAGAAACGTAAAGTCTGCACTTTGCGCAGCATCCCAGCAGGTTTGTGTGCCTAAATGACAAGTAGGGCCATTGGGTTTGGCCAAAACCAGAAGCGCGTCTTTATCACAATCGGCACTGATATCCACCATTTCAAGTGTGTTGCCGGAAGTTTCACCTTTGGTCCACAAGCGCTGTTTGGAACGACTGTAAAAGGTCACATTACCGCTTGATAACGTGGTGGCCAATGCCTCTTTATTCATGTAGCCCAGCATTTGAACTGAGCCCGTGTAGCTATCCTGGACTACGCAGGGCAGTAAGCCATCCATCTTTTCCCAGGCGAGCTGATCAATGTTTTCTGAAGTTATGCGCATGGGCGGATCTCGATTTGTTGTTTAATTAAATAGTCTTTCAGGTCCTTCATAGCAATAATGCCTTTGTGAAAAACCGAAGCTGCCAGCGCTCCGTCTACATCGGCTTGCTGGAAAACGTCTTTAAAGTGCACCATTTCGCCCGCGCCGCCAGAGGCTATCAAAGGCACAGAACAAAGCTTGCGGATGGCGCTGAGTTGCGCAATGTCGTAACCCTGTCTCACACCGTCCTGATTCATGCAATTCAGTACAATCTCACCGGCGCCGCGCTGTTGTACTTCTTTTACCCAATCAGCCGTTTGCTTGCCGGTGTTTTGAGTGCGCTTTTCATCGCCGGTAAATTGATAAACTTCATAAGTGTTGGAGTCGGCATTAAAATAGCTATCTATTCCCACCACAATGCATTGTTTACCGAAGCGTTCATTTAACTGGGTAATGAGGTCTGGATTTGCCAGAGCAGGGGAATTTATAGAGATTTTATCTGCGCCCATTTCCAGAATAGTTTGCGCGTCTTCCAGAGACTTTATACCGCCAGCAACACAAAAAGGAATATCTATCACTTGAGCAATGCGCGTCACCCAGCTTTTATCCACCACCCGCTGATCGCTGGAAGCGGTAATATCATAAAATACTAATTCATCAGCGCCAGCTTCAGCGTATTTTTCTGCCAGTGGCACAATATCACCAATGATTTCGTGATTGCGGAATTGAACCCCTTTAACCACCAGTCCATCACGGACATCAAGGCAAGGAATAATGCGTTTTGCTAACATCATTGTGCTCCCTGGTTTTGCCATAACTCAATGGCCTGTGCGACGGTAAATTTTCCTTCCAGCAGGGCTCGTCCTAAGATCACCCCTTGTACTTTTGTGGGTTTAAGCTGCTCGATATCATTTAGCGAGCCTATGCCTCCAGATGCTTGCCAGTTAACCGCCGGGAATTTCTGCACCATTTCTTGGTATAGGGCGTGATTTGGGCCTTGCAGCGTACCGTCTTTACTAATGTCGGTGCACAGTACTTGCTCTACGCCGAATGCCAGGTAGCTTTGCAACAGGGTGCTTAATTCAACACCGCTGTCTTGTTGCCAACCGTGGGTGGCAATGCGCTTTTCACCCGCATCGTTAATGTTGATATCCAGTGCTAATACAAAATGCTGTGCACCGTATTTTTGCATCCAAGATTGCACTAATTCCGGCTCTTTTACTGCCAGAGACCCAATAACAACCCGAGCAACACCAATATCCAGCAATTGTTGTACATCTTGCTCGCTGCGAATGCCGCCACCACACTGAAACTGCATACGATTTGTAGCTACCATATCTTTGATCAGGCTTAACTGACGCTTATCCGTATCTTTTGCACCAGTAAGATCGACGATGTGTAACCATTGTGCTCCCTGATCCGCATAATTGTGTACCACATCAACTGGTGCCAGTTGATATTGGGTCTTTTGTTCGTAGTCGCCCTGATATAAGCGAACCACATTACCGTCTATTAAATCTATTGCAGGAATGATCACGGTCTGTCCTTAAATCTGTTCAATAAAGTTTTTGATGAGCTGTGCACCGGCATCACTGGAGCGCTCCGGATGAAATTGCACGCCATAAAAGTTGTTGTTATTAATACTGGCGGAGAATGGCTGGCTGTATTCGCAGCTGGCCAGTGTGTGGTTACCTACAGGAACACAATAACCATGCACAAAGTAGAACCAACTACCATTATCTATGTTGTAAAACAGCGGGTTGTCGCGCTCTACCTGTACCTGATTCCAACCCATGTGGGGTAACGTCAGGCTTTCTGAACGCATTAGACCCACTTGGGTGTCCACCATACCTAAACATTGGGCATGGCCTTCTTCAGACTGTCGGGTGAGCAGCTGCATGCCTAAACAGATACCCAGTACTGGCTGAGTTAAGGATTGCAGGGTCTCTGTCAGCCCTTTTTGCGCAATTTGCTGCATGGCGGCGGCGGCGGCGCCGACTCCCGGCAGAAATACTTTATCCGCGGTTTTGATTTTAGCAGGGTCGTCAGATACCAATACATCAAAACCCAGTCGCTCGATGGCAAATTGCAGTGAGGATATATTGGCGCAACCGGTATGCACTATCACCAGAGACTGGCTCATTTATAGCGCTCCTTTACTGCTGGGCAACACGTCACCCTGTTTTGTCACCGCCTGGCGCAATGCGCGACCAAACACCTTGAACAGACTTTCCACTTGGTGATGGGCATTGCCTTCTGTTGTGGAAAGATGCAGAGAGATCCCCATGCTGTCGCTCAGTGAGCGGAAGAAGTGCCCCACCATTTGGGTATTTAGCTCGCCAACTTTTTCCTGACTGAAGGGGGCGTCAAACTTTAGATAGGGGCGGGCGGAAATATCCAATACACATTCGGCACGACACTCATCCATGGGTAAGGCAAAGCCAAAACGACCAATGCCTCGTTTGTCTCCAAGGGCCTTGCGTAACGCTTCGCCAATAGCCAGCGCCGTATCTTCTACCGAGTGATGATCGTCGATGTGTAAATCGCCATCTACTTTAACATTCAGGGTAATCCCGCCGTGAGTGGCAATTTGATCCAGCATGTGGTCAAAGAAGCCAATGCCGGTTTGAATATCGGATTTAACTTGCTTATCTAAATCCACCTCGACGCGAATATCGGTTTCTGATGTGGTGCGCACTACGGAGGCGGTGCGTTCAGATTGGTTGAACTGAGCAACAATATCATTCCAGTTGAGGTTTTCGCGATCGTATTTAATGCCGCGAATACCCATAGCATTTGCTAATTGAATGTCGGTATCTCGATCGCCAATGACGAAAGAACGGGTAAAGTCGACTTTACCCTCTGTCAGATATCCATGTACCAAACCGAGCTTTGGCTTGCGACAACTACAGTTGTCTTCGGCAAAATGAGGACAGATAAGTACCTCATCAAAACGAATACCCTGGCTTTCAAATAACTGCATCATTTTGTCATGCGGTACATCAAAGTCTGCTTGTGGAAAGCTGTCCGTACCCAAGCCGTCCTGGTTGGAAACCATTACCAGCTTAAAACCCAACGATTGCAGTTTGAGTAATGCAGGCACGACATTGGGTTCAAATACCAGCTTTTCCAGCGTATCTAATTGTTTGTCGATGGCAGGCTCTTCCACCAATGTGCCATCTCGGTCGATAAAAAGTATTGCTTGCTGGCTCATGCCGCTTGTCCTTCTTGAAAAAACTGTTGAATAAGCGCCAGCAGACGCTGATTTTCTTCACGACTACCGATAGTGATGCGCAAGCAATCACCCAGTAGTATTTGTTTCGATTGGTCGCGTATCAGTACGCCGTTTTGCACCAGGTGCTGCATTAGTGCATCTTTGTCCTGGCAGCGATAAAGTAAAAAGTTGGCCTTGTCACTGCCTTGAAACTCCATGCCTTGCATATTTGCAAGCGCTTGTTTCATCCAAACCTGCTCAAAGCGAATGGTACTGACTTGCTGTTGCATTAAGTCTACGCCTTTTTCAGACAATGCCTGATGCGCAATTTGCGCCACCGGATCAGAAACCGGGTAGGGGGCAATTACTTTTAGCAGTACCTTGATAATATCCTGACTTGCCAGGGTAAAGCCGCAGCGAATACCCGCAAGGGCAAAGGCTTTGGATAAAGTGCGTAGGAGCACCAGGTGTGGATTGTCAGCCAGTAGTGCGGTTTGATTGTACTGCGGACTGAACTCAATATACGCCTCATCCACCACCACTAACGATTTCCCGGCAAACAAAGCCAATACGGCATTGATTTGCTCCTGAGCTATCAAAGTACCCGTGGGATTGTTAGGTGAGCATAAGAACACCAGTTTGGGCAAATTGTCGGAATTGGCAATAGCTTCAAGCGCGGCCAAATCTAACGAAAAGTCACTATTTAACGGCGCTTTTTGCACACTCACATTAAAGGTTTGGGCACTAATCGCATACATGCCATAGGTGGGGGGGCAGATTAAGATGCTGTCCTTGCCTGGGTTACAAAAGCCGCGAATAAGCAGTTCAATGCCCTCATCCGCACCGCGAGAAACCAAGACTTGCTCTTTGCTTAAACCGGCATATTTGGCATAAGCACGCAGTACCGATTCTGGCTGGCAATCCGGGTAGCGGTTGAAACGCTCGGTATTGAGGGAATACTCATTGCTAAAAGGTGATTCGTTGGCGTTTAACCAGTCGTTACCGCCGCTGAACAGGCGTCTGGCGGATTCGTAAGGAGTCAGATCCCGCACAAAATCACAGGTTAAACTGTCGATAAACGAATTGTTCATGGTTACATCGTCTCCTGTGTTAAGCGAATTGCCACTGCATTTCTGTGAGCGTCCAAGCCTTCAGCGTCTGCTAAATCCATGATGGCGGCGCCGATATTGGCCAGGCCGTCGTAACTTAGTTCCTGCACCGTGTAGCGACGCAAAAAGTCTGCCACACCCAAACTGGAGTAATTGCGGGCGTAACCATAAGTGGGTAACACGTGATTAGTGCCACTGGCATAATCACCTGCGGATTCAGGCGACCACTTACCCAGGAAAATGGAACCGGCATTTTTAATACTGGCTAATAATTCGCGTGGATTATCGGTTTGCACGATAAGGTGCTCTGGTGCGTACAGGTTACTCACCGCGACAGACTCTCGTACCGATTGGGTGAGGATATAACGCGCGTTTTGCATTGCAGCCTCGGCAATTTCATTGCGGCTTAAGCGCGCGAGTTGTTGTTCTACGGCTTGCTGTGTTTGGGCTATCACCGTTTGGCTGTTGCACACCAAGATCGCTTGAGAGTCTTTGCCGTGCTCTGCTTGAGACAGTAAATCTGAGGCAATAAATTCAGGATTTGCGTTTTCATCGGCGATTACCAGTACTTCGGAAGGGCCAGCAGGCATATCAATAGCCGGGCCTCCTGCCATACTGCTCACCTGTTGTTTCGCTTCAGTTACAAAGGCATTGCCCGGGCCGAATATCTTATCGGCTCGCGTGACACTTTGGGTGCCAAAGGCCATTGCGGCAATCGCTTGCGCGCCGCCAATCAGGTTGATTTCATTGATACCGCAGCGCAACGCCGCATAGGCAATTGCCGGGTGGATCTTGCCTTCGTCATTGGGAGGCGTGCACAAAATGCGCTTTTCACAACCTGCTACTTTAGCAGCTACACCCACCATCAATACCGTGGAAGGCAGTGGGGCAGTGCCACCGGGGATATACAAACCTACGGCTTCCAATGGCGCGTAGTGTAATTCACAGGTTACGCCGCTTGAGGTTTCAGTGGTAAAACCCTTATAAGCCTGTTGTTGGTGAAACTTGAGGATATTGTCATAAGCGACATCAATGGCGCTTTTCACATTTGGCTCAAGTTGCTGTGCCAGCGCTTGGGTATCTGCTTCGCTCAGCTGTAACTTCTCAAGGTTGATCTTATCAAACTTTGCAGTAAGCGCCCGCAAGGCTTCATCACCGCGCTGGCGGATATCCGCTAAAATCTCAGCTACGGTGATTCTGACGTTGTCAGCATTGTCTGCGACAGGCCGCGCCAGAGCGGCTTGTCTTTGTTGCTGATTTGCTTCACTCCAGTTAAGCATGCTTTACTCCATCATTTTTTCTATGGGCATCACCAGAATAGAACGACAGCCCAGTGCTTTCAGGCGTTCCATGGTTTCCCAGAACAGGTTCTCCGGGCTTACCACGTGCACAGCAACACTGTCTGAGTCACCGGCAAGGGGTAAAATAGTGGGATCTTCGGAGCCGGGTAACAGGTTTTTCACTTCTTCGATATTAGCTTTGGGGGCGTGCAGCATGATGTATTTGCTTTCTTTGGCCTGCATAACGCCATTGATGCGCGGCAACAGGCGATCAATCAATGCTTGTTTCTCTCCGCTCAGTGGTTGTGGGCGCTGAATGAGGGTCGCCGTTGAGCGGAAAATTACTTCTTCTTCTTTTAGGCCATTAGCTTCCAGCGTTGCGCCTGTAGACACCAGATCACAGATAGCATCTGCCAGTCCTGCTCTTGGGGCTACTTCTACTGAACCCGTTAACATGACACAACTGGCATCAACGTTTTGATCCTGGAAAAAGCGCTCCAACAGGTAAGGATAGGTGGTGGCTACGGTTTTTCCCGCCAGACTGTTCACCGAGTTATATTGAAACTCATTGGGCACGGCAATCGACAAACGACAGCCGCCGTAATCCAACTGGCGTAATACTTCATACTGGTAGTTTTTACCCGCAGCTTTACGCTCCAACATCTTTTCTTCCAGTTCGTTCTCACCGATAAAGCCTAAATCTACTACACCATCCATCACCAGGCCGGGAATGTCGTCGTCCCGGACCCGCATAAGGTCGATGGGCATGTTGGTGGAATGAGCCATTAACAGACGATCCTGAATAGCCAGTTTTACGCCAATGGCTTTGAGTAAACTGATACTTTTCTCGCTAAGTCTTCCAGATTTTTGTACTGCAATTCTGAGTCTTTTGGCATCTGTCATGGTTTGTTCCTGTTAATCAATGCTAAAAAGTTTGGCCCCTAAAACGAAAAACCCCCGAAAGTCTCCTTCCGGGGGTATAAAATTTTTGTCTCCGGAAGGCAATCAATAGACCCTCCGGCATAAACCTGAAGGTCACGCTGGATGATGGTGATGAGTGTGTGCTTTCAGGTTAAACATGATTCGGTGTTTCTTTCCAATTAGGTAGCAATAAAATAATTCGTGACAGACAATAACCAACTCTCGGTTAAATTGCAATTGTCGGTTTGCTGTTCACATATTCCAAAAAGCTATCTTATATATGATTTTAAAGCGAAATGACTCTAAGGGGGACATAAATCCTTGAAAAGGACAAAAATTGACCGATATATAAGTAGACGGGACTGCGAAGGAGCAACTATGGCTGGTGATTTACTGTTTTACATCTTACCCAGATTGGGCAAGGTGCCCTACAAACCTGAACCCAGGAATGTAAAGCCTGTGGACAAGGAGGCCAGCTTTCGCCCCTTAAATGACGAAGAGCAGGTATTATCCGCCAGAGTGAATAACAGCAAAAAGTTAATTGACGACGAGCACGAAGGACGAGGTCTTTACAAAGACAAGGAAGGACATAAGCATTTTGATGACTTTGTGTAACTTCAGCATGCAAATTTATCGATTTGAACGATACTTAACGGTATCTATGACTGAGATCCCGTTCAGGACGTTCTTATGCAACTTCGTACCGCCACACTCGATGATCTGGAAACACTGCAATGGTGGCATCAGCAAGCACATGTGGTAGATGCGGGCTCAGATGTTAATTACAACTGGGAGAGAGAGTTAAGTCGCCAACCGGAATGGCGAGAACAGCTGATGGCTGAAGTCGATGGCCGGGCAGTTGGATTCGTGCAAATTTACGATCCTTACGATGATGAAGCGCATCGCTGGGGTAATGTCACCAGAAAATTGCGAGCCATCGAAGTCTGGATAGGTGATGCAGAAAACCTCAATAAAGGCTACGGAACTATAATTATGCAACTGGCGATGGCGCGTTGTTTCGACAACCCTGATGTACACGCGCTGCTGGTGGACCCGCTGGCAAACAACCGCAAAGCGCAACGCTTTTACGCCCGTCTCGGTTTTAAGTTTATCGAAACCAAAACCATCGAGAACGAAAGTTGTTATGTACTAAAAATTACTCGCGAGCAATATCAAAAAATGGCAGTCTGATAAATACGAGGAATTAAGCAACTAAGGACAGCCATGACTCCCGCCATTAAACTCGCTCAAAAAGCTAAAATTAACTATCGGGTGCATCAGTATCAGCATGATGCCAGCGCTGAATCCTATGGCACTGAAGCGGCTGAAAAACTCGGCATTCAACAAGAGCAGGTATTTAAAACTCTGGTGGTTGCGATAGATAGTAGCACGCTTGTTGTCGCGGTTATCCCGGTTTCAGCCATGCTCAGCATGAAGCAGGTTGCCAAAGCCTGTGGTGGCAAAAAGGCCGCAATGGCTGAACAATCTCAGGTGGAGCGTTCTACCGGTTATGTGTTGGGGGGCGTAAGTCCACTGGGGCAAAAAAAACGTCTTAAAACCCTGATCGATAGCTCAGCGCAAAGTCATGACACTATTTTTGTGAGTGCCGGTAAACGCGGTCTGGAAATCGAGCTGACACCTGCTGATTTAGCTTCGTTGCTCAGCGCCAAGTTCGAAGAACTGCAGCACTAAAAATAGTTTCAGTGTATGTCGTTGGTCGAAAAATGTCGGACGCTGACCGATTGCGACTTTGCTTTAACTTCCCGCTTGTGTAAAAACAGCACAAACACAGTGGAGCAGATGTATGCGCAACGGAATTCTTTTCATTCTTTTCTCACTTTTGACACAGTTTAGTCTGGCAGAGCCTGTACTTAAGATCTCTGGGGAAGGTGCCGGGCAATTTCAAAGCTGGTGGTGGCAAGCAAAACAACCTCAGGCGGAAACCGTTATTTTATTATCTGGTCCAAATGACCACTGGAACTCCGATGCAGCATGGTGGTTAACGCTGGCTCCTATGCTACAAAAACACACACACGTGGTGGCCATCGAACGCCCGGTTATTGGCTTGAATTTGGAAGCGCCGCAACTAGGGTATGTGGCCTTCGCTAAGCAGGTTAAGCAAGTGATAACAGAGCAGGGGATTGATGATTTCTCTATTGTCGCATTTGCTTCTTCTAACATGACGGTATTGCAACTGCTAAATCAATATCCGGAATTGTCCCCACGGAAAGTGATATTGATTGACCCGGATGTACTGACTGAATTTTCCGTGAGTCGTTATCAAGCCGATGCCCAGCCTTTTAAAGACAAACAAAAGCAGTATCAAGAATATTTGCAGTCAGGTAAATACATCGCACGAGTGCAACAGAAAAATGCCGCGGAGCTGGAACATATCAAGAAACTAGCTCCCGAGTTCAACGATGAGCAACGTCACTGGCTGCAGGATATCTTTTCGGCTCGGGAGAAGATCCCTAATCAAGTGAATTTGTTTAGCGAGATTGCCGTATACGGTGAGGATTTGGCTAGGGCCAAACAGCTAGGCTGGCCAGACGAGCTACCAATGATGATCATTGATACCGATTTTGAACAAGGCTATATCAACCGCAATGACGATGCACAAGCTATCGAAGGTCTGCAAAAATGGCGTAAAGACGCATGGAAACACTATAAATCTCTGACTCAAGGCGAACACAAAAAGCTGATTTCGCTGGAGAGCCAGGAACACCTGATTATGATTGAACAACCAGAGCTGATTATTAAACTGCTGATTAAGTCTTAAAGGCGAAGGTCATTAGCAGAAGCAATGATAGTTTTCTTTGCAATATAAAAATCCAGCTGTTGTTTATCCATCAAGTGGGCTCAGCTTCAGTCGTTCCATATTGCGAGCTGGATTTAATACTCAGATACAGGTTAAGAATACTCTGTTTGCGATTGTAATTAGCCTGCAAATCAGATAGCTGAGAATCCAATAAATGCTTTATCGCTTCTTTGTAAATAATCGAGATTGTACCATCTTGTTTTGGTGATACTCGCTCAGCCAGATAAGTTAACTTGGGGAAGCCCGCAATTTTTGCACTGATGGTCACCAGTATTTCGTCGGTGTTTTCAGAAGGGGAGGCTGTGATATGCAGAATATCGCTGTAAACGATTTCCACAATCAGAGATTTACAAATAAACATAAATAAGCTGTTGAATAATATTGGGTTTGCCTGGAACGACAACAGCTCTTGCTCTTCAAATTCAATAGTAATATCACGCTCGGCTAACTCTTTTGCAAATATCGTTCGCGCAGTAGCAATTGTATTAGCCATACGCATTCCTTCTTTGGTGGGAACAACGATGTTTGAATCTTGAGAAGCCATAGCATTAAGCGCATCTGTGTAACTATCAATCGTTATTGCGTCTGATTTTATTTCTTTCGCCAGGTTAGCTACAAACTGAGAGCCTTTGGATTTGCTCGTTAATTGCTCGCTTAGAGAATTTATATTTGAGGCTCGCTGTTTGACGGAGCCTGTAAGTAGAGACTGCAGTTCTGTGTTCTGTCTTTTTTTAAGTTCTGCTTTTCTGACTGTACGATTGATGTGCAGCATGGCTTGTTTTAATTTCGACATCATCTCTATGTTGGTGACTAAATCTTCAGCATAGATAACGGGATTGACCACATGCTTTATTCCCAACTTTTTAATACTGTCGCGATGTAACTTATTGGTGTTATCAGATAACAGAATGATATCCACCTGACCTAACTGCACCAGTTTTAATAGTGATTGCATGTCTTCTCGATTATGTGATGCCCCCGATTCATCAATAATAACCACATCAAATTGCTTGTCTTTTTTGATTGCAACAATGGCATTGGCAAGCGTTGTTGTACATTCCACTTCTAGGTGCTGTAAAACTGACAAACTGACGCGCTGCCAGTCTTTATTCTCGACACATAAAACGACTTTGGAGGTAAATTCGGTGGCATCTTCTGGCTGCACTTTTCGAATCCTTTTGGGATTTGCAGACGATGAGGCCATGGCGTGTTGTACTTTCTCTTCGAAAAGCTCCAACGTAAAAGGTTTAACGATATATTCTGTAATTCCCAGTGCAATAGCTTGCTCAACATCGGCATGGTCGATAATGCCCGACACCATAACGATAGGGACTTCGGTTGAGCGTGGAGAGTTTCGAATATGATGAATGAGGTTCAGCATATCATTGGATTTGTCGTACCAGTCACAAATCACCAGTGTAAAGTGTATTGTTTCCAATTTTTCCAGGGCTGAATTGGCATCAATTACCCGAACAATATTATCGAAGCGCAACTCATGCAGTAGTGTCACGATAACACTCATCATCATGCCACTTTTTTCTACTACTAAAACCGGTCCTGGATTAACTATTTGCATGCGATTTCCCTGCTAGTTTTTTAGCGATAATTGCTATGTCGAAAATTACTTTCTATGGTTATAGCAGTAAATACTGAGTTTTGGGGAATGAAACAGTGCATACCTATAAGTGGCAGGACAAATTTTACGTTGGTGTTGAAGGTATAGACCTTGAACACAAGAATTTATTGACCTGTTTAAACAAGTTAATTGTTGCTCAGCACCTCGACAAATCCATCGTGTTGAAACTGGCTGATGAGGTAATACTGTATGCACAGTTTCACTTTTTAAGTGAAGAAAATTTGATGTACTTACTCCATTCCCGCGATTTAGAGGCCCATTGTCAGGAACATAAAACGGTGATCAAAACCTTGCAAAATAAGCGGGGCCACCTGGAAGAGTCCATCAATCACCTTCAGGATTTTGCAGAGTATCTTGTGCATTGGTTTGTGGAGCACACCCAAACCACGGATCGGCAATTTGCTGATTACATCAATCATTGCCAGGCCGAAAAGGATACGCCTGAATATCTTATCAAGTCTCTGGAAGTCGCGGTTTGAGCCGGAAACTTTACTTTTTAGCAGACTCAACCATAGTAAAAGTATCTAACATATTTTCAAACCTATCCAAGGATATCAAAGGGATTCACTATCGACACTTCAGCACTGCACCAAAGTCAATTTTATCGGGATTTTCTGGCAAGGGATTACCTCTATAAACGCGATGTTTTAGCCAACTTTCTTGATGTTGTGACAGATTTGTCGCAAAGCGAAATAGGATATCTCCACCTGGTGGATGAAGCGCGGCAAGAAATCGAATTGGCAGTGTGGAGTGGCAAGGTGTTTGAGCGATGCACCACGGCCTACGCTTCTCATTACCCCGTATCTGATGCGGGGATCTGGGCGGAGAGCATTCGCCAACGGCGCCCGGTGGTGCACAACGATTATGCTGGTATGGCCCCCCATTTAAAAAACGGACTCCCTGAAGGGCATTTCCCAGTGACTCGCCATCTCGGCATACCCGTAATGCCAGCGAGTAAAATCGTCGCTGTTTTAGGCGTTGGTAATCGCAGCACACCTTATTCGGAAGCTGAAATCGAAGAACTTAGCCTTTTTATTAACAGTGCCTGGAGCGCAGTAGGGCTCAAGATTAATGATATTGAGCAACGCGAACTGGATCGCTTGCTAAAGTATAATGCCATTCAACCTGAAACTACGCTGCTCAAAGTGATTGCCGCCATGTCGGATGCTCTGGAGTTACGAGATGAATACACTTCGGCTCATCAGCGCAATGTGTCGCTGATAAGTCATAAAATAGCTTCGGTACTGGATTTAAATGAACGGCAAGTGGAGGGGGTAACGTTAGGGGCGTTGGTGCATGATATCGGGAAAATCGGCATTCCTGCTGAGATTTTAAATAAGATGAAACCCCTTAATGGGGCAGAGTATCAATTGATTAAAGAACACCCCTCTGATGGTGCCAATCTATTTAAAAATATTGATTTGCCTATTCCTCTGGCGCAAATGATTGAACAGCATCACGAGCGATTAGACGGTAGTGGTTATCCCAATCGGTTAAAGGGAGATGATATATGCATAGAAGCGAGAATTATCGCCGTGGCAGACACCTTTGACGCCATGGCATCAGACAGACCTTACCGATACTCACCCGGCAGGCAAGCCGCCATCGAGGAGCTGCGCAGTAACAGAAATGTCAAGTATGACGCTTATGTTGTGGACCGCTTTCTGGAGCTTTTAGACACTGATCCCGATTTAAAACCCGGAGCCATATACAAATAAATACTACATCATTAGCAGCCAGCAGATCTTATTTATTGACCAAAAACTATAATTGAATGTTACATATATCATCTGGCGTCAGCTTGGCTGTGATTTACAATAAGCGCGCTGGATTTTAAGATCATGTTTACCTGAATTGGTCAAAACGCATTTGTTTTCCATATTGTGCAATAAGTTGTAAGGAGTCGATATGTACAAATACAAGGAAGGGTTAACCAGGGGAATATTGCCAGAACTGCTGCTGGAAAACAAAGATGTGATTCTACAAGAGCTGCGCAGTCTTGATGAGCAATTCTGTTTTGATCTGTTATTCGTTGCCTCAATTTCTGCGGATTTTACTTCAGCACAATCTCACATCACCTTATCGAAAGGCAAGCTGGTTCAAAACTTTCAATATGCACTGGCAGGCTCTCCCTGCGAACAAGTACTTGATCACAAGCTTTGTACTTTGGCTCAAGGAGCAAGTGCTTTGTTTCCTGACGACAAGGCGCTGGAAGAATTGAAGATTGAGGCTTATGTTGCTGTGCCTATTTTTGATGACTTGAACAAGTACATTGGCATTTTGGTGGGCCTGTATCGACAACCTCAACCTGACATTGAAAAAAGTGTGTATGGTTTTCGTCTTTGCTCTCGTTTTATCACAGAGAAAGTAGGGCGTTGTTTTTTTGAACATAAAGCAGATGCTCAGTTACAGTTATTAAATGAAGTGGAGCGAATTTCTCTCACCGGAGCGTGGGAATACCATGTAGCGACAGGCCATTTGTATTGGTCGCCAGAAACTTTCCATATTCATGATTTACCCGCAACAACCGCGTTAAGTACTGAACTCGCTATTTCTTTCTACAGTGACGAGTCTCGCGGAATTATCGAGTCGTTGTTTTCCCGTGCTTTAAATACAGGCGAACCCTACCATGTGGAGCTACAAATAAAATCCGCAACCGGAAAGCTAAAGTGGGTAAGAACATCAGGAAAAGTAGAGCAAGATGCTACAGGAAATGCTGTCCGGGTTTACGGCGCAATCGAGGATGTAACCCGCATTTATGAGTTGCTGGAAGAAAGTACTTATAAAAATACCCGGCTTGAGAGTATTCTCAACAACCTAAATGACGCGGTTATCACCATCAATGCCAACGGGATTATAGAGCACAGCAATAAAGTGGCTTATGACATGTTTGGCTATGAAGAAGGGGAATTGCTTGGGCAATCAGTTGAGGCGTTAATGCCTGAGCCCTATGCTTCGATGCATGGCCAATACATGAGCGCTTACGCAGAAACCGGGAAGGCGAAAATTATTGGAGTTGGCAGACAGTTACCCGGCTTGAGAAAAAATGGCGAAGTGTTTCAAATGGAGCTTTCTCTCACTCAGGGCAGCTGTGATGGTGAGATTGAATACATCGGGATCATAAGAGACATTAGCGAGCGCCTGAGAGCGCAAGATACCATCTACAAGATGGCGTTTACCGATACCATGACGGGGTTGCGAAACAAGACCTGGTTTGAAAAAGAATGCAGAGATTTATTGACCCGTGCCCGTATCCAGTCGCACTTTATTTATGCTGCCATTATAGACATAGACAAAATAGCGCAAGTCAATTTGCGTTTTGGGTTCAATGAAACCAATGAAATCATCAAGATGTTAGCGCAAAACTTATCTGCCAAAACGCCTGATGGTACACATTTATACAAAAACGGCGCTGATTCCTTTTTGGTGCTAAATCTCAGTACCAAACCTCAATATGACTCCAAAGAATTTGACCATGTTCAGTTGGAAGCCGCTTTGTTGCAGCCTGAAAATTATCAGGTGCAGTGGAAAGGGGAAAACTTGTCACTTAGTGCTTCACTTGGTAGTTGCATCTGTGATGCGCAAAGTCATTCTTTTGAATCACTATTAGATACCCTGGAGCACGCCATTGAACGAGCGAAGTGCAACAAGCCCTTTGGTCATTTCTTTGTGGATGAGGCGGGAATGTTGGCTTATGAAAGATCAAAGTTTATCAAATTGTCGCTAGACAGCGTTATTGAAGCCAATGAGCTAAGCGTTGTATTACAACCGCAATTTGATGCGCAAGGTAAAGCCGTAGCCTCAGAGGCCTTGGTACGTTGGCTTTCGCCAAAATTGGGCTTCGTTAGTCCGGCGGATTTCATTCCGCTGGCTGAGGAAAGCGGTGCCATTATTAAAATCGGTGATTGGGTGATTGAGCAGGTATGTAAGGTACTCAGCGAACTGCAACAGCAGGGTATTACTACCAGTGTGTCTATCAACATTAGTGGCAAGCAGATAGTGGCCCCCGATTTTGAAAGTAAGCTGTTGGATACCATAAGCCGCTACGAGATACCGGCGTCCAGTATCATGTTGGAACTTACAGAGACGACACTTATTTCTGATATCGAGTTAGTCAAAACCATTATGGATTCTCTTAGTAAAAAAGGGTTCAAGTTCTCCATTGATGATTTTGGAACCGGCTATTCAAGCTTATCTTATTTAAAAGAGTTACCCATTCATGAATTGAAAATCGATAAGTACTTTGTCGACGATATATTGACCAGTTCTGCGGAATCTGCCGGAAAGATTGTCAGTTTGATACTGGATATGGCGAGAGTATTAAACGTCAATTGTGTTGCTGAAGGCGTTGAGGAAAAGGAGCAGGTGGCTTTTCTGCAAGAAAAGCACTGTGCTTTGTACCAAGGGTATTATTTTGCAAAACCTTTGGCGCAACAAGAATGGTTATCGTTAATGTGCGCCGGGGCATGAATAAGGTTATTTCGCGATTGACCTTTTAACAATCCAAGCTGCACATTACGATTTTGGGGCTGGCTGAGTGTTTTTATGCTCAAACAGGTATTTTTCCCAAGAGTTGGGCTGAATGTTGAACTTTGCTAATGTTTCTACAGACAGATAATTGAGTGCATCTTCAACCGAATGATGGAGGTAGGGCACCAAATTAGACATGATGGTTTTTAACCTCTACCCTGTAATCCCCGCCAGAAGAGCCATGCTCCACTTTAAAATGGTAAATTTCATTAGAGAAGGTTTCCGACTGACCATCCCAAAACTCTAAAATGTAGCGCATTTGTGCTTGTTCAAACTCGTTCAATCTATTGATATCAACAGAAAGTGGTATGACAGTACTTATCACTTCACCATATCTAAGCTGATAATACATGCGCTGCGCCCAATAAACGCTATCTTCGATTGGCTTTAAACTGTCTATATTGTGCACCGGAAAACTAAATATTTTCTTATCGGCCGCCCATGCGCTTAGATGAAAACACAGCAAAAGGCACACTGTTATCAGTTTGATTTTTGGCATTTTAGTATTCACTTCCATGTTGGTTTTGATCAAAAAAGTGGATTAAGTGAGTAGTGTGGTATGAGTGTAAAATATTCTTACCTTTGATATCGATAGATATCGAATCGACAAAAAAGTTAAACATTTGTTTTTTCTTCTATTGTTATTGCCCTTTCGGCTTCCCGGGTCCCGTTGTAACATATAAAAAGACTAATTTTTCTCTAATTGCAGCCACAAACGCTTATCGTAAAGTGGGGTTTTCGAGGGTAACAGAGGATTGTCTAATTTGATAATGCGTCTGGATTGCCATTGGCTAAGGGGGAAAAGATGTTGTGTCATGGCACTGTTTTCTAAGCGTTTTTGCAGCTCTCCTGATGACACCATTAGCTCCAGTCCCTTGCTTATTTCTTTATTCAGTTGTCGGTTCTCTTTTGCTGTAAAAAAATAGAGTGGGTAAGGGGAGTACAGTAATACATCATCAAATAGTCTGAGTTCTGGGTAAGTCGCTTGTGCCATTGATAAGTCAGCCTGGCCCTCGAAGATAGCACGGGGGAAAAAGTCACAGCGCTTCTTGTGGATGAGCTCAAAGTTTTTATGAAAATCATTAACGGAAGCGACATTAAATTGATTGCTTAATAAGATTGTCGTATCTGGCCAAAATCGCACCTGACAAGCAGTTAAGTCTCTTAGGGAAACACCAGGTTGTTTTACTTGTTCTGCAAAATCGCGATGCACAATCGATACCCGGTAACCCAACAGGCCCCGCATTAACGGGATCCTGACAGGTAACAGTTCATGTTCTCTTTCGTGACTGGTTGCGGTCCAATAAACGTCGATTGTACCGTTTTTAATAAGACGAATCATACCGCCTCTTGTTGCCTCAGAGTGGAGAACGTGAATGATGCGGGCGGAGCTAAATTTTCCTCCGGCGAGAGTAAGCGAGCTTAGCAAAATTTGCTCAAAATAAGCCTGACGTTGGGCTTCACCCGCTTCAGGGCCAAGAACGGCAATGACGCTTTCACCTTTTACTACACTACAAAGCAGTGAAGCCGAAATCAGCAAAATGGTGCGCGTGAATACAAGCATTGCAGTGACTACTGGGACAAATAAATTAATTGGCTCAAGAACAGTGTAGCAACTAGTGCTTATCTTTCATTGTTTACTTTGGCGTGGGGAAAGGATTACAGGCTTTTTGATGGCAATAATGTGGTTTTAATCAAATTGTCAAAAAAAGGCTGTTGACTTTTAGACGTCTAGATGGCAAATTCTTCTCAAGTACAAAATAACAACTGCACTAGCCATCAATCGGCCAGCACTTGATCGGAAAAAACAATGCACTTTATTACCAGCATTATGATGATGATTATTATGACCGGCACCATCTCCACGGAGAAGGTCACTGGCTAGTGCAAGCGAAAGAATAGCAAAAGCCCGTGACCTACCAGGAAACGGGCTTTTTTTTTAAGTTTTATAAAGTCGGCTCACAGAGCCACAATTAAATCGGTAAGAAGCGGTAATCGGAGTTTAGAATGAAAGTATTGAAGTTTGGCGGATCTTCACTGGCTGATGCAGTCAGGTATCTGAGTGTTCGGGATATCAGTTTACAAGCCTACAAGGAAACTGGTGCGGCAGTGGTGTTATCTGCACCGAAGGGGGTCACTAATAACCTGGAAGCCTTGTGCCAGAAGGCGGAGCAGGGCGAAAATTACGAAGTGGAATTTGCCGCTCTCAAACAAACCCTCACCAGCATTGCCGCCGAACTCAATGACACCTTAGATAACTTCAATCACGATGCCCTTAGTCAACTTATTACCGAAAAGCTCAACGGCCTGGTGAAGCACCTGCAAGGTATTGCTTTGCTCAACGCCAGTCCTGCCTCGATTACCGCACAAATCTTAAGTCTGGGCGAATATGTTAGCGTCAATATCTTTAGTCAGATATTGACTGCTGGCGGTGTCAAAAACCAAATCATCGACCCGGTGGAATACGTTGTTGCCGAAGGCGATTACTTAGATTCCATTGCCGATTTAAGTGCCAGTCGTGCCCGCTTTGCCGATTTAGTGGTGGAAAAAGACTGCTTATTGATAATGCCAGGCTTTGCTGCGGCAAACGAAGCGGGTGAAAAAGTGACGTTAGGCCGAAATGGCTCAGATTATTCCGCTGCGATTTTAGCGGCTTGTATTGATGCGGAGTGCTGCGAAATCTGGACCGATGTCGATGGTGTGTATAACGCCGATCCACGCCAGGTGGATGGTGCTGTATTGCTGGACAAGCTCACTTATCAGGAGGCCATGGAGCTTTCGTACTTCGGTGCAAAGGTACTGCATCCTAAAACTATTGGCCCTATCGCTCAGTATTCCATTCCTTGTTTGATCCGCAATACTTTGAATCCCGCGGCACCGGGCACGCTTATCAGCCATGAAGCTAGCGAAAAGTGGGTGCAGGTTAAAGGTATCTCCTTGCTGGAAAACATGTCCATGTTCAATATCTCCGGTCCGGGCATGAAAGGCATGGTGGGTATGGCTGCCAGAGTATTTGAGGTGATCTCAAATGCAAATATATCAATTAGCCTGATCACCCAGTCATCGTCCGAGTATTCCATCAGTTTCTGTATTCAGGCTAAAGATCAGGAACGTGCGCGTAATGTATTGGAAGATGCCTTTGCACTGGAAATTGACAACCACTTGTTAGAGCCAATTCAAACTAAAGAGAATCTGGCCATTGTAACCTTGGTGGGGGATGGTATGCGTCATACAAAAGGGTTGGCTGCACGCTTCTTTAGCTCACTAGCCCAGGCGCGAGTGAATAATGTCGCCATTGCGCAGGGTTCCTCAGAACGTTCTATTTCAACTGTCATTGAAGCCCGCAAGGCGAAAAAAGCGGTTAAGGTAATCCATCAGAATTTTTTCTCCAACCTCCACACCATTGACGCTTTTTTGGTGGGGTGTGGCACCGTGGGCGCAGAACTCCTTAACCAGATCAGTAAACAACAAGCTGCATTGCTAAAGCGTGATATCAGTTTGCGCGTGTATGGCATCGCCAACAGTCGTAATTTGTTATTGCGGGAAGCCGGTATCGATTTAGCCAATGGCTGGCGAGAAGAGTTAGAAGCCAGCGAAGAATCGCTGGATGTACGCACCTTGCAGCGCTTCGCTCACGATAACAGCTTGGTTAACCCGGTAATCATTGATTGTACCACCAGTGATGACATTGCTGAGCAATACATCGATTTTATGGAAGCGGGTTTCCACGTGGTTACGCCTAATAAAAAAGCGAATACCGCGGAAATCGGTTTTTATCGCAAGCTGCGTGAAGTGGCGCGGCTTAACAATCGCCAGTTTCTCTATGAAACAACCGTCGGTGCTGGTTTGCCGGTTATCGATAACCTGCAAAACCTGATCTATGCCGGAGACGAGTTACAACAGTTTGAAGGCATTTTATCTGGCTCGCTGTCTTTTATTTTTGGCAAGCTGGACGAAGGTTTGAGCATTTCTCAGGCTACCAAAATCGCCATGGAAAATGGTTTTACTGAGCCAGACCCCAGAGATGATCTCAGTGGTATGGACGTAGCGCGTAAGCTATTGATTATGGCCCGTGAAGCAGGATTGGAACTGGAACTTTCAGATATAAGTATTGAGTCGGTGATCCCTGAGTCATTCGATGCCTCTGGTTCCATCGAGGAGTTTGTTGCTAAATTGCCCGAGCTAGACGCGCATTTTGCAAAGCTGGTGGGGGATGCCGCCGCCGAAGGTAAAGTATTGCGTTATGTGGGTACCATTAAAAACGGTGAATGTGCGGTAAAAGTATTGCCTGTTGATGCTCAGCACCCTTTGTACACCATTAAAGATGGTGAAAACGCACTGGCTATTCACAGTGAATATTATCAGCCCATACCCTTTGTAATTAGAGGTTATGGTGCCGGTGCGGCTGTGACCGCTGCTGGTGTTTTCGCTGATGTTTTGCGCACCATGCCGTGGGCTGGAAAACACTAATAGCCCTTTTTTATAAAAGCTATTTTTCGACATAAGGCAGCGCTGTACAATCAATGTGCATGTGGTAGCCTTATGACCCTTTTATCGATTTGTTAGGAAAAGTCTCGATGAAGCACATCGCCTACGCGCCTGCTTCGATAGGAAATGTTTGCTTAGGATTCGATATCCTTGGTGCAGCAATTGCCCCTATAGATGGTTCACCCTTGGGTGATACGGTTACTCTTGAAGAAGCTCAAGCGTTCAGTTTGTCTGTTGTTGGTCGCTTTGCCCACAAACTGCCTGCTAATACCTCCAACAATATTGTGACGCATTGTTACAATGCATTTCACCACAAGCTAAAAGCGCGCAACATTAACGCGCCAGCCTGTAAAATGACGCTCAATAAACACTTGCCAATCGGCAGTGGTTTAGGCTCCAGTGCCAGTTCAATTGTTGCTGCATTGGATGGCTTAAATAGTTTTTATGGCCTGCCTTTCTCTGAAGATGAGATGCTACTGCTGATGGGCGAGTTAGAAGGTCAAATTAGTGGCAGCATTCACTATGACAATGTCGCACCCTGCTATCTGGGCGGTATGACGTTAATGGTGGAAAATGGTGAGCAAATCACTACGCAACTGCCCGTCATAGAAGACTGGTATTGGGTGAGTTGTTATTCCGGCATTTCGGTTTCCACTTCTGCAGCGAGAGAGATTTTACCCAAAGAAGTCAGTGTGCAAACGGCATTGCAGTTTGGTAAGCAATTGGCTGTATTCGTGGATGCATTGCATCAGAAAAATGGGAAGTTGGCGGCTAGCATGATGCAAGATGTCATTGCCGAACCTTATCGAAAAAGTTTGTTACCTAAATTTGATGAATCCAGAGAATTTGCGTTAGACAATGGCGCATTGGCCTTCAGTATTTCCGGGTCAGGTCCCACTGTCTTTGCTGTGTGCGAAAGCCTCGAAGAGGCCAATAAAATCAGTGACTGGTTAGCTCACAATTATATCCAGAACGAAGATGGGTTTAGCCATGTCTGTAAACTGGACCTGCAAGGTTCAAGTGTAGTGAAGGAAGCATAAGTGCATTTATTTAATTTAAAAGACGATAGCGATACCGTTAATTTTTGCGAAGCGGTACAAAAGGGCTTGGGTAAAAACCAAGGGCTCTATTTCCCCAAAGATATCGCGCCACTGAGTAATGTTGAAGAGTTACTGGCTCAGCCATTTACCCAGCGCAGCAGTGCCATTTTATCCCACTTAATAGGCGATGATATTCCGGCAGAAACACTGGCGCAATTGGTGGAGAATGCCTTTAATTTTCCCGCTCCTCTGGCGCAGGTGAAAGACAATGTTTATTGCCTTGAGCTATTTCACGGACCAACCTTAGCTTTTAAAGACTTTGGTGGTCGCTTTATGGCACAGGTGTTGTCATATTTAACCAAAGACAATAAAAATCCCATTACTATTTTAACGGCAACCTCTGGTGATACTGGTGCTGCGGTGGCGCATGCCTTCCATGGTATCGAGAATATCAATGTGGTGATCTTGTATCCAAAAGGCAAAATTTCCACATTGCAGGAAAAACTATTCTCCACGTTAGGTGGTAACATCCATACTGTTGCAGTGGAGAGCGATTTTGACGCTTGTCAGCAGTTGGTCAAAGCGGCCTTTGATGATCCTGAAGTGCGCGACGGTTTGCATCTTAACTCAGCCAACTCCATTAATATCAGCCGTTTACTGGCCCAGGTGTGTTATTACTTCGAGGCGTTTTCGCAAATACCACAAGACGAGCGCAGCGAAGTGGTGTTCTCAGTACCGAGTGGTAACTTTGGTAACTTAACCGCAGGTATGATAGCTAAAGCATTGGGTTTGCCCATCAAACGCTTTATTGCTTCCACGAATGCCAACGACACGGTTCCCCGCTATTGGGCGTCAGGTGAATGGTCACCCAAGCCTACAGTAGCCACTATGTCCAACGCGATGGATGTGAGTCAGCCAAACAACTGGCCGCGTATTGAGGCTTTATTTGAATATGGCTATCTGGATAAAGCCATTTTGTCAGCAGAAGCGGTGGACGAAGAATACACCCAGGTGGCGATGCGACAGCTGATGAAAGATGGTTATGTCAGTGAACCCCACGCTGCGATTGCCTATAAAAGTTTAAAGCGCAACCTGACGGAAACCGAGGTGGGCGTATTTTTAGGTACAGCCCACCCGGCTAAGTTTAAAGAAACGGTGGAAAACGTATTGGGACAGCCTATCAGCTTACCGCAGCCTTTGGCGGAATGTGCTGGCAAAGAAACCTTGTCGGCCAATAAAGATGCCTCTTACGAAAGCTTAAAAGCTCACCTGTTCGAATTGCTAAAATAAATGAGTAGCTGGAAAGAGGTATTGGGCGCCGAAAAACAGGCGCCTTATTTTCAGCAAATCCTTCAGTTTGTTGAGCAAGAACGTCGCGCAGGTAAAACCATATACCCGCCACAAGAAGATGTATTCAATGCCTTCAAAGCCACTGAGTTTGAACAAGTAAAAGTGGTGATATTGGGGCAAGATCCCTATCATGGCCCCGGTCAAGCTCACGGTTTGTGTTTTTCTGTTCTGCCCGGAATTAAAACACCTCCATCACTCAGAAACATGTACAAAGAGCTAAAACAATCGGTTCCGGGGTTTGAAATACCTGATCATGGGTATTTGCAGAAATGGGCGGAGCAGGGAGTATTGTTGTTGAATACCGTGCTGACGGTAGAGCAGGGCAAAGCGCATTCTCATAGCAAAATAGGTTGGGAAAAATTCACTGATAAAGTGATTGAGGCGTTAAATGAGCACGCTCAAGGGCTTGTATTTATGCTGTGGGGCAGTCATGCCCATAAAAAAGGCGCATGCATCGATACCAGCAAACATACGGTATTGAAGACAACTCACCCATCACCTTTATCAGCTCATCGTGGCTTTTTGGGCTGCAATCACTTCTTACAGTGCAATCAAATTTTGCAACAGCAAGGCAAGCCAGCCATCGATTGGCAGGTATAAGCTTTTTATACAACTCACTGCGGCAGTCTTCCGGTAAGGCTGTCACTGTCATCAGCAATGCCTTGCAATTGAACAAATGCAACTTCGCCAGTTTATCGCTTTTTAATTCAATATTCATATCCGTCGGCAGATTAGTAACCCGCCGACTAAACGAGGTCCACAAAAAGCTTATCGCCAAAAACCAAAAAGCCCCATAAACAGGGGCTTTTGCGGTTAGATGTCGATTTGGCTTAATTCGTACTCGTTGAACATGTCCATATCTTCAAGTTCTTTACGAAGCTTGTATTTATCCTTGATAGCTTCGATTTCGCGCCACATGCGCTTCTTTTTACGAGATTTTGTTGAGCGAGTTTCTTGGTCTATTTTGGACATTAAATCGTTTTTATCCACGGTAAACTCCTTACATCACACCGCTAAAATTGCCGGGTTTACAACATGTTAACATCCGGCTTCGATTGCTGTTTTATCACAGCCGATGCAAAAGTAAAAGGTTAATGTTAACTTTTTATTAACATTGCGTGAAACTATCAAGAAAGGCACAATAAGTGGCTGAAAAACGTACAATTAATGCGTGAGAAGTGTTTTAAATTCAACAAATGCCTGAAAGTTGTACGAAGATGCAAATAACGGATAGTAAATGCGATGTGGGATAAAGGCCTCTCAGGTCGCCTTGCTAATTTGAGAGGCACATTTTAAAGCTTATTTTAAACTATCAACAAACCGGGTTATTAACTGATTGGTGGAAGCATCAAAGTTTGGTGCTTCCTCTGCCTCCTGAATTTTGTCCAGGATCTGATTCCCCAATACTTTACCTAGCTCAACTCCCCATTGATCGTAGGAGTTAACGCCCCAAATAGCGCCTTGAACAAATACTTTGTGTTCGTACATGGCAACCAGTGCCCCCAAAGTATGGGGATCCAGTTGCTCAAACAACAAGGTGTTTGAAGGTTTGTTACCTGGCATGGTTTTATGAGTGGCTAACACCTCGAGTTCATCCTGCTTAAGGCCTTTATCTTTCAGTGCTTCGGCAATCTCTTTGTGAGACTGTCCTTGCATCAAGGCTTGAGACTGTGCAAAGCAGTTTGAGGCCAGCATGGCATGATGGGTATTGTCCTGATTAGGCACTTTTAGTGGCAGCATAAAATCCGCCGGGATCAGCGTATGGCTTTGGTGAATCAACTGATGAAACGAGTGTTGGCCATTGGTACCTTCACTACCCCAGACAATTGGCCCGGTTTCATACTCCACTGCCTCATCGCCAGCCACTTGCTTACCATTACTTTCCATATCTAATTGCTGAACGTAAGCCGGGAAGCCTCTTAAATAGTGATAATAGGGCAACAGCACGTAGCTTTGGGCGTTGAAAAAGTTGCGATACCACAAGCCGATAAGTGCCATGATCATGGGCAGGTTTTGCTCAGCAGGGGCATTTTGAAAGTGCTCATCCATGCTAAAAGCCCCTTTCAGCAGAGCCTCAAAGTTGTCCCAGCCAATTGCCAGGGCCAATGGCAAGCCAATAGCCGACCACAGCGAATAACGACCACCCACCCAATCCCACATAGGGAAAATGTTCTCTTCCGCCATACCAAACTCGGTGGCGGCTTTGATATTGGAGGACACCGCCATAAAGTGTTTGGCAATATCAGTTTCACTGCCACCATTGGCTAAAAACCACTGTTTAGCCGTAATGGTATTTTGTAATGTTTCCTGGGTACTAAATGACTTCGACGACATTAAAATCAGAGTTTGCTCTGGGTCTCGCTGAGCCAATACGTCTTGTATATGGCTGCCGTCGACATTGGCGACAAAGTGCACCTTAACGTCTTTCTGCCAATAAGGTTTAAGCGCTTCTGACATAATTTTGGGGCCGAGGAAGGAGCCACCAATACCGATACTGACCACATCTGTAATGGGTTTGCCGGTATAGCCTTTGTGCTCACCCTGTAAAATGCTGGCCACGAAAGCCTTCATTTTGGCTTGGGTTGCTAATACTTCTGGCATCACATCTTTACCGTCCACCATTACTGGCTTGCCAGAGAAGTTGCGCAATGCGGTGTGCAATACCGCTCTGTGCTCAGTAAAATTTATTTGCTCCCCACTGAACATAGCACTGCACTTTTCTGCCACATTGCATTGTTCAGCAAGCTCAAACAACGACTCCATCACTTCCTGATTAATCCGGTTTTTGGAGTAATCCAAGGTGATCCCAGCGGCTTCCACAGTGTATTTTTCAGCGCGTTTAGGATCGTTATTGAACCAGTCACGCATGTGTTCAAATTTAATGGCGTCGGCAATGTCGGATAACTTTTGCCAGGCGGGTTGCTCATTCAGATGGGCCATAATCTTCCTCAATAATTGATAAACACTTGTCGGATAGTTGCAGGGCCTTTGCTTATTATTTTTATTGCTTAATTTGTTGTTTTTGGGGCCAACAAAAAAGCCATCACAAAGATGGCTTTAAATTTTAGATTAGATGTTACAGCTTCGCTTTCAGCATGTCTTCCAGTTTTACCTGGTCCTTGGCGAAATTGCGGATACCTTCAGCAAGCTTCTCCGTCGCCATGGCATCTTCGTTCATTTGCCAGCGGAATTCACGCTCAGACAAAGCACCCGGCGCATCTGATGTGGCGCCTGTATCTTGTAATTTCACCGGCAATTCAGCATCGCTGTCTTTTAGCTCCTGCAGTAAGGCAGGGCTGATGGTCAGACGGTCACAGCCAGCAAGTTCAGTGATTTCACCGATGTTACGGAAACTGGCCCCCATTACAATGGTTTTGTAACCGTGCTGCTTGTAGTAATTGTAGATTCGGGTAACGGATTGTACGCCCGGATCTTCAGCAGGTTGATACTCCTTTTGCTCTGTATTGGCTTTGTACCAATCCAGAATTCGCCCAACAAACGGCGAAATCAAAAACACACCAGCTTCAGCACAAGCACGCGCTTGAGCAAAACCAAATAACAAGGTCAAGTTACAGTTAATGCCTTCTTTTTCCAGCTCTTCGGCCGCCTGAATGCCTTCCCATGTGGAAGCAATCTTGATCAGGATGCGATCTTTGCTAACGCCCGCTTCTTCGTACAACTCCACAAGGCGGTGGGCCTTTTCGATGGTGGCGCGTTTGTCAAACGATAAGCGAGCGTCTACCTCAGTAGAAACGCGGCCCGGGACGATATTTAGAATTTCACAGCCGAATTTTACCGCGAGTTTGTCGCTGGCGTCTTCAAGTTGTTGTTGTGCATCGTCTGACTGTTGTTTAGCCCACTCCACTGCTTCGGTGATCAGAGGCTGATATTGCTCCATCTGTGCAGCTTTTAATAATAACGATGGGTTGGTGGTGGCATCGACAGGCTCGTACTGACGAATGGCTTCGATATCACCCGTGTCTGCAACGACGGTCGTTACAGCGCGTAAAGCTTCTAGTTGGTTACTCATAAGATCCTCAAAAGTGTTCCGTTTTGGACCAAGGGCCGTTGAACTTTGCTGCAAAATTGTACCGCTAAGAACAAGAGCCCCTAAAATGACAAAACATTCATGTTCAGGGTATAACCTTTAATTGTTACTACCGAATGAAATTTCGTGTTTGCGAAATATGGTGTAATGATGACAAAAAAAGGCGCTGCAGAATGGCAAGAAGTATCGTATAACTGAACACAGTAATCAATGGGATGTTTAGATTGAAATGACAGCTAAAATAACCGTAATTCAGGAAGACATCACCCGTTTGCCTGTGGATGCCATCGTTAATGCCGCCAACAACAGTTTATTGGGGGGCGGTGGAGTCGATGGGGCTATTCATCAAGCAGCAGGTCCAGAGCTATTGGAAGAGTGCAAAACCCTCGGTGGCTGTTTAACCGGGGAGGCTAAAATTACCGATGCTTATAAGTTGCCTTGCAAAAAAGTCATCCACACGGTCGGCCCCATTTGGCATGGCGGTGAGCGGCAAGAGGCCACATTATTGGCACAATGCTATCAACGAGTATTGGCACTCGCAGCAGAGCATGAACTGCGCAGTATTGCCTTTCCGGCTATCAGCTGTGGCGTTTATGGTTATCCCATTAATCAAGCCTGCGAAATTGCCATGAATAGTGTGGTAGAGCAAACCAGCTATTACCCTGATATTCGCAAAGTGATATTTTGCGCTTTTAATGAAGAAATATATCAAGCCTATATCCGCGCCATGCAATCGATCCAGTTGCATTGAAATCCAGTAAAAAGCCACAACATTAATGCTTTTGACTGGAGCGCCCCTGTTTTATGTTAGTTGTTATTTCCCCTGCTAAAAATCTGGATTACGACACCCCGGCCACGACTTCGGCCTATACCCAACCAGATTTACTTGAGCCTGCCCAGGCTCTTATCAACCGCTGTAAAAAATTGGCGCCGCAAGATATCAGCTCATTAATGCATATCAGCGATAAGTTAGCTTTGTTGAATGCTGAACGTTACGCTACCTGGCACACACCATTTACCCAAGACAACGCTAAGCAAGCGGTGTTGGCCTTTAACGGCGATGTGTATACCGGATTAGATGCGCCGAGCTTGAGTGAAGAAACATTGCAATACAGTCAACAGCATTTGCGCATATTGTCTGGTTTGTATGGCTTGTTACGTCCGTTGGATTTAATGCAGCCTTATCGTCTTGAAATGGGCACTAAACTGGATACCGATAAAGGTAAAAACCTGTATGAGTTCTGGGGAGAGCAAATTACAGATAAGCTCAATGAAGCCTTAGCAGAGCAGGGCGATAACGTGCTGGTGAACCTGGCGTCAAATGAGTATTTCAAATCTGTCAAACCGAAAAAGCTACAAGCCCAGATTTATACGCCGGTATTTAAAGATGCCAAAAATGGCCAATATAAAGTAATCAGCTTTTTTGCCAAAAAAGCCCGCGGCCTGATGGCTCGCTACATCTTGGAAAATCAGGTGTATGAAGTGGCCCAGCTCAAAGCCTTTGATTCAGCGGGTTATTACTTCAGTGAAGAATCAAGTAAAGGCAATGAGTTGGTGTTTTTGAGGGAAGAGCAGGCTTAGAGGGGCCTTTTATCTTAAAGCGGTCATCAATTTAGCAATTATTGTGTGACCGCTTAAAGAAAGTTATGGGCGATGACTAATCCTGTTTCATGCAGGCAAAATCATTACATTGCCATATCAATAGCAGTATCAATAATCTCTCCTACGATGACGTTTGGTTCGGAACCATCCTTTCCAAGTGCCGCCTTGCCGGTCAGTGAAATAACACAATTACCATTGCCTAAGCCTTTCAAGGGATTTTCCCATTTGATTTTGCCCCCATCAGGGCAAATACAATATAAAGTGCCATTTAGATAGACAATTAGGTCTTCAGAATAAACCACCACGGTGGGCTTGCCCCAATCATTTTTGATTTTGGTGCGCCATTGTTCTTCACCACTATCCTGATTTAAACAAACGACATGCCCCTTAATTCCAAGAAATATCTTTTTCATAACTCTTCCTGGTTTAGCCCATGGTTAATGAGATTCTGACGGAGCGCGTGAATCTTTCCTAAGTAAAAACGGTATGACTGAGAATGCAAATAACAATTCAATAGTCAGGGCGACAAAAATACTCTGAGCCGGAATACCGTCTATAATTATTCCAATTAATCTGAACACAGAAAATGACGCAAAAATAAGCGCAGCAATAATTATGGATGTGTACTCTATTTGCTTAAAGAAAGCTCCTGCGAGAATAAAAAAACCGAATACGAATATGGTTCCACCCATCCCCCTCATTTCACTCAGAGCTTCTGTACTGAACTGGGAATTATTGAAGAACTGATTAAGGTAATCAACCGGCATCAGGCCGATATAAAACCCCACCAGTAACAATACAAATCCTGCAAAAAATAGATACGTTTTACGCTTATTAATAGCCATTGTTTGTCTCCTCAATTGATAAAAGTTCCCAAGCACCAGAGCGCCTGGTGCTTTCAATGTATTGCTGAAATGACGTTGGCTCTCTTCCTAAAACTCGCTCTAAATCTGATGTAAGGTATTCGTTTCGACCGTCCAAAAGTTCTTCGAACAGATATCGTGTCAATTTTATTTCCTCTTCTGCTATACCGAATTTGGCCAACTCAGACAAGTATGTATCTAGAGGGATGTGCGTAGCTGTTACATCAACCTTCAAGTTATTGCTGAAAATTTCCGCTATTTTTTTGAAGCTAAGAAGCTCGGGGCCAGTAATCTCATAAATGTGGTTGTCTGGGCTCTCATCTAATAGTGAATGATAAACAACTTCAGCAATGTCACTTGCATCAATAAACGGCTCTTTAACACCATTCACAGGAACCACAATTTCACCGTTTAAAATGCTGTCCAGGAAGACACCTTCGCTGAAGTTTTGTGAAAACCAACTGGTTCTTACAATCGTTGCTGGAATGTCACTTTTAAGGACTACAGTTTCACACTTCCTGGACTCAGCCTCACCTCGCCCAGTCAACAACACAATGCGACGCATTGAATTTTTTTCACATAGCTCAATGAATCGACTCAATTTTGCAGACATGTTCGATAACGCTAGATTTGGCGGAATAATGATATAGGCACTATCAACCCCGGTAATGGCTTGTTGCCAAGTATTTTCATCTTCCCAATCAAATTTTATTCTTGTGCTTCTGGATGCTATTCTCACCAAGTATTCGGAGCGTTGGAGTAGCTCAACTACTCGGCGTCCAGTCTTACTTTTGGGCGCAGTTATAAGTGCTATTTTGTGTTCCACGGTATTCATCCTATGCCGGTTAAGTATTTACGTGGAATAATTGTCTGCCGAAATTAGCGAATGATGAATGTCAGAAAGAACTTGAATATGTGCAGATCGTTCATTATTTTTTAGTGATGAGCACCGCTAAATATAACGAGCTACTGCACTACCTTAAACTTGAGAGTGTCTACTACAGCCGCTCGCTCTTTGGTGGCGTGAACTGGGCGGTAAATGTTCCAGCCTATCCTGATACTAGTATGTTCCACATACTGGTTTCAGGTTCCTGTTTGGTTAAGTTAGACCAGATTGAATTGCTCCTGAAACCCGGTGACGTTGTATTCTTTCCCGCAGCAAAAGGACACTTTGTTATGGGAAATGAGAATACAGACGCATCAGATTTATATAGTCTTCCTGTGAAGAAAATAAGCGATTTATATGAAACTCTCGAACTGAATAGCGAAGCTAGTGAAAAGACGGTTTTGTTATGTGGTGTCGTTAAAATTCGCCATCCTTCTGGGGAAATGTTGTTGAATGATATGCCTCCAATAATCCATGTACAGAGAGAGCATCATTTATTTAGTTCCGTCATGGAAGGCATAGTTAACTTGATTTTTCAGGAAGCAGAAGCCAATTTTCTTGGCGGCGAAACTGTGATAACGAGATTGGTGGATATCCTGATGATTCAAACAATTCGTCAATGGGTAATGAAAGGAGACGAGTACCATGGCCAATGGCTTAAAGCCTTGAAGGATCCCAAAATTGGAAAGTCGTTATCTCTGATTCACCAGCATCCAGAGATAACTTGGACTATTGAATCATTAGGAAAAGACGTAGGCATGTCCAGAACGGCTTTCGCGACCCAATTTACTTTATTGGTTGGGGATACGCCAATGAACTACCTGACATCCTGGCGCATGAATCTTGCGGAGTTACGCATTAAAAGTGGCGAGAAAGTAACACTAGATTTCATTGAGAGTCTTGGTTACCAATCTGAATCTTCTTTCAGGAGAGCATTTAAAAAGATAAAAGGTTACACGACGTCTAACATTCCCAAAGAGTTACCAATTTAAGCTTTACTTGGTTCATCAACATTTTCTGATTTTGCAGGGAGCAAAAATCAGCCAAAAATCAGCAGCAAATCAGGTGATTTAAACCCTCTATCATTAAGCTTCACCCTGTCGAATAACTGTTCCTGCATTTAAAAAACTCATGAATTCATAAGGGAGTCAAAATCGTGAAATTTCAGTTACCTTCAATAGCAACGTTGTTGGGGTGTTTGTTTATTAGTTTTACAAGTTCCGCCACAGATGAGCCCGGTATTGGCAACGACCAATATTTGGGACAAAAGCCGCCCGGCCTGGTGCCAGAGTTATTTGCACCAGATCTGATCAAAACCGAGCATCGGGAAGCCGCAGCTGCGTTTTCGCCGGATTTAAAAGAGTTTTATTTCCGCAGAAGGGGCGGTGAATACGAGAGGAACACATTAGTTGTGGTGCGCAAAACTAATGGTCAATGGACTGAATCCGTTTTACCTCCTTGGGCGGGTGAGCCTTTTGTTTCCCTCGACAATAAAAGGCTATATCTGGGCAGAAAATTCAGAGAGCGCACGAGTTCTGGATGGTCAGAAGTGCAAAGTCATGCTGAACCTTTGTCAGATTTGCCAATTATGCGCATGACCGTCTCATCTAACGGAACCTGGTTTTTTGATGAGGCATCAGAAGCGCCCATCCGCTACTCGAGGTTAATAGATGGAAAACGCGAAGAGCCGAGGGATTTGGATATTGAATTTGGCCCTTGGAATGCACACCCCTATATCGCACCTGATGAATCCTATTTAATTTGGGATGATCAGAGAGAAAGTGGAAATGGTGGTCCAGATCTCTATATCAGTTTTCGCCAGAAAGACAATTCCTGGGGAGAGGCTATTCACTTGGGAGACGAGATAAATACCGAGTATAACGAAGCCTATGGCAGTGTATCTCCTGATGGAAAATACTTTTTCTTCCACAGAAGTTATGGTGGTGACACAGGTGACATTTATTGGATGGATGCACAATTTATTAACGAGCTTAGGCCCCAATAAACAGTTAAAATAGTCTTTGCAATGTTGGCTGATATGTTTAGCAAATGCTGACGATAATCATCGAAAGGTAGATGGTCTGCCAGCCAGGTGCAGGAACACACCTGGTGGCAGAAAATTGGATTCAAAAGTGATTATTTGAATACTTCATCCACTGGCACAACGCTGATGTTGCTCGCTGGGATAGATAACTTGTAATCCTGAATAATGCGATCTTCAGCCAGCAACTCTTCTGGCTTTTCGCTATTGTATTCAAGTGGCGAAGTCATCTCGGTTGCAAGACGGTTTTTCATATCCTCTGCATCACCCGAAACAAACACATAGTGAATATTTTCGGTTTGCAGATGCTTTTTGATAACACGGTTCACATCGTCAACACTTAACTTCTCCAGCTCACTTTTTACGTGGGAGACAAAATCATCAATACCATAAAATTCACTATCCAGGGCATAGCCCAGCTGCATATCCTGTGAAGATACCAGTTGCGGTGCGAAGTTGAGCAGGAAGTTGCGGGTGGCCTCAAAATCTTCCTGAGTCATGCCGTTTTCAATCAACTTGTCTAATTCAAACAAGGCTACGCGAGTGGCAAAGTGAGCATCGTTATTGGAGCGAAGCGGTCTTATCCAAACCTGAAAGATTTGTGATGAGCGACCCAGGTTGGCATTGGGCTTGGTTCTGAACATGCCACGCGGGTAGTATTCGATGTAGGCATAATCCCCGTAGTTCATGCCGCGCACTGCGCGGATACGTTTAAACAGGTAGCTGTTGGAACTGCGGTGCTCGCCCAGGTATGAACGTGCCAACCACAAAGCAGCCCAGTCTTCACTGCTGCGATTAACATCAATGGGGAAACCAAAGGATACCGCGGTTGATTGTGCATTTTTCTCCACGATAGTGGCGTGTTTTCCCTTGAGTACAGGTGCCTTGGCAATGCTTAGTCTATCTTCTTCTCCTTTTGGCAAACGAGCGAAATCTTGTTTTATTTTAGCCTTGATGGCTGAAGGAATTGCCCCCGTCAAACCCATTTGCAATTTGGCCTGGGTTAACTGACTGGCATAAAACGCTTTCAGATCGTCGATGGTTAATGCTTCGATATCTGAAATGTCGCCCAGGTTGTAGCTTTCATAAACATGGCCTTGATACAGTTCATGATAAAGCACTTCTTTACCCAGTTCTTCATCATTAGACGATTTCAAGCTGGATTTAATGGCATCAAGCAGTTCTTTTTTCACACGCTTAAAGTCGTCTTCTCGCCATCCAGGGTTCAGGATTTGGTCACTGATCAGGGCATACCATTGTGCTACGTTGTCCTGGTGCACACGCCCGGTAAATGACATCATTTCTTTATCTAGTTGCGCGTTAAAAGAGCCCGCTAGTGGATAGAGCTTTTGTTGTATTTCTTTGAAGGTTTTCGATTCAGAGCCCCCTTGTGTCAGCATGCTGGCTGTTAATGCCGCCACACCTTTTTTACCCTCAGGCTCCGCTGCCGCACCAGTATAGAACAAGATGTTGATGTCAATCAGCGGTGAGGAATTAGTGCGATCTACGATGGTAAACTCAGGAGCAGGTGGAGCCACTGAAGCTTCGACTACCAGTTGCTCTAAAGACACTTCCTGTTCAAATCCGGCAATGGCATCCAGTGCGGATAATGTCACAGTGGTACGGTTACTGTCGATATAGTATTGGTTGGCTAAATTTTTAATATCTTGAGCGGTAATTTTATCAAAGCTTTGGTAAAGCTCATTGATTACTTCAGGGTCGCGTTTAAAGTGCATGTAGCTTGTCAAAGTAGAGGCAATGGCCTCTGATGAGTCCAGGCTGTTGACAAAACTGTATTTCAAATTTGATTTGAGGTTAGCTAGTTTTTCGTCGTCAACTAACTCAGTGCGTGCTTTGGCGTAAGTGCGATTGATAGCATCACGTACTGTTACCAAATCCGCTTCTTCCTGAACTTTTACAAACACGTGGCGCAAGCCGGTATCTTTGGTATTGGGGTTGTAGGTAAACATTTGACTGGCAATTTGCTTATCAACTACAAGCTCTTGATAAAGATCAGAGTTATCGGAAAAGTACAGCTCTGACAATAGATCTAAGCCAGCCCGGTCCTTTTTATTGGGTATCCAGGGAGCGCCTTTGTATGACACCAACAGCCAGTGGCCTGGCAGGCCGTCATATTTCTCATGAAAATAGCGCGGTGCAGTTTGCTCTGGCTCTTGCGGCACAACTGATTTGAAGTCACCTCTTTCCCAGTCACCCCAATATTGTTTAATTAAATCAAGGGTGGCTTTCGGATCAACATCGCCGGCTATTACTAGTGACACGTATTCGGGCTTGTAGAAGCGGTTAAAGAACTCCTGACCGTATGCCATTTGATCTGGCATTGCCTCGATGTCTTCAAAAAATCCCATGGTTGTGTGTTCATAAGTATGCACATCGTAGGCTTCTTTTCTCACGGCAGACAACAACTTTCGAATAGGACTGGCGTTGTTTTTTAAATACTCGCCTTTTACCGTGAGAGCCTCTGTTCTGAATTGAGCTTCAGTGTAGTGAAGATTCTGAAAGTGGTCGGCGAGGATCTCTAAAACCGTTTCTAAATGCTGTTTGGAAAAATCCGCGTGATAGTTGGTGTAATCATTTGTGGTATAGCCACCGTAGTCGACGCCAGCGCTTTTGAATACTTCGGTGTATTGGCTATCTGGAAACTTCTTAGAGCCCTTAAACATCATATGTTCGAAAAAGTGAGCAAATCCGGTTTTGCCTTTTTCGACTTCATCTCGGGAACCCGCTGATACCGGAATTTGCAGTGATACTAAGTCTGGGTAGTCGGTTTTTACCACCATCACTTTCAGACCGTTATCGAGTTCCTCTAAAACATAGTCTTGAGTGAAGACTTTTTTCGTCTCAGAAGATTTGGCTTGCTCTTTGAAGCTGGACTTGTTGCTGTAGCCGTCTTTGGTTTTGCTATTGGTGTCTACCACCACCATGCAACTTGCAAGACTGATACTCGCGGCAACGGCTGTAACCGTTTTTATAATAGATTTCATATTTGCTCTGTTTATTATCAGTAATTATAACCCGCGGAATTATGGCAGTTATCTCCAGTAACTTACAGCCTGAAGTGGATTTGAAAGCCCAAATTGGGATATTCGTTCATTGGTAATGCTGTGACACCTCACGGAAGCAAATGACGATGGCAATTTGCAATACGATGGCTTCAGTGATTCCTGTGACAGAATAAAAGACAAGGGCGCTAGTTATTGAGGGTGTTATTTTTACCTGTTAATTGGATGCAGGGAGAGGGTAAAACCTCAAGCGAGCTTGAGGCTAAGACGTTTGTATTTTACCAAGGGATAGCTATGGCAGTTTTCTAAAACAGCCTTTTGTTGAGAGTAACCTGAGTAGACTCACTCGCTGTAGAACTTGTGTTTAAACTTCAAGGTTTGTTGTTGGTTGCCATGGCTAATGTTGATGTTAAATCGATACTGCTCTTGGTCGCGGAAGGGCAGGACGGCAAGATAATAGATAGCGTCACCGTCTTTGACTTCCCTAAAAGTCAGTTTTTTCTTGGTTCCCAGCAAGTTGGTAGCATCGCCCATCATCGAAACTGACTGTGCTTTGTGGCTGTCTTTATCCAGTACGGAAATATTCACCAGTCCCTGAAATTGACTGCGCTGTAAGCCATAGGCCCGGGCGATTTCAGGGCTTAAGAAACTGGTATTGATAACAATGTAGTGCACATCCCAATCACCCAGTGTTTCATACTGTTCAGCTTTAACTGGTGTCTGCACCAGCGTGAGCAGTGCGATAAAAGTGGCGAATATTCCTCGTCTCATGGTCTTTTTTCCTGCTAGAAGTAGGGCATTAAATCTTGCAATAACAGTTGTAAAAACTGCAAGCCAAGCAGCGCAATCAAAACTGATAAATCCAAACCACCCATGGGCGGAATGATTTTTCTGATGGGAGCTAACATTGGCTCGGTCAACTGATGCAAGACCATTTCAATTGGGTTGTGACCCTGGCTAAACCAGCTCAGTAAAGCGCGAATAATGAGTACCCAAAACAGCAGTGAAAAGATCTCTTTGAACACAACCATGGTACCTGAAACAGCCACGGCAATTGGGTTAATCTGACCGGTGCCAAACATCATTGCCAGCACCGTTACCTTGAGCATCCCTATGGCCAGGGCCAGTACCAAGGTGGCGGTATCCAGCGAGCCAATGGATGGCAGAACCCGGCGCAGTGGCGCTACGATGGGGTGAGTAGCTTTAACCACAAATTGACTGAATGGATTATAAAAGTCCGCTCTTACCAACTGAAGCCATAAGCGCAGCAAGACCACCATCAGGTACAGATCAAACAGGGTACTAATTAAAAAATAGGTTGCGTTCATATTGGTTCCTAAAACAATTCAGACATTTCCCTGGCGCGGTTAATTGCAGCTTGCATTGCATCACCCACCAGTCCTTCGAGATTGCCTTGTTGTAAATGCTCTACCGCTTTCGCTGTGGTGCCACCTTTAGAGGTTACTTGGGCTCTCAGCTCAGATAATTCAAGTTGCGGGTTGTGACAAACCATTTCTGCCGCGCCCAGCATAGCTTGTTGTACCATAATACGAGACTGCTCGTTGCTGAAGCCCAATTCAATGGCTTTTTTCTGCATTCCTTCCAGAAATAAGAAAAAGTAAGCCGGACTACTGCCAGCGGCTGCAATCACGCCATCAATCATGGATTCTTCTTCTACGGTGATCACTTCTCCGGTGTTGGCCATCAGAGCTTGCGCGAAAGTTGTTTGTTCTTCGCTCACTTCCGGAGAAGCATAGAGCCCAACAACGCCTTTCCCCAAGGCACAAGGGGTATTTGGCATGGTGCGAATAAGTGGGTACTGGCCACCGAGCATTTCTTGTAGTCGCCCGGCGTTGATACCTGCGGCAACTGAGATAAACAGTTTGCCAGTTAAGTCGCACTGCTCACTGAAAGCGGCACAAACTTCGGCCATTAATTGCGGTTTTACAGACAAAACCACCACATCGGCAAAGTTAATAGCTGTAACGTTATTTTGGGTGGTGAGAATGTCGAATTCTGCTTTTAATCCGTCCAGTTTGGGCGTGGAAGGATTGCTCGCCATAATTGCATCAGTGGGATAATTACCAGAAACCAATCCAGAAATTATCGCGCGACTCATGTTTCCTGCGCCTATGAAGGCTATATTAGCTTGTTGCAAATCAGAACTCCGTTAACGGGTTATTGTTTTGGGGAGCGGGCACCGAATATCGCGGTACCGACACGTACCATGGTGCTGCCGTTTGCAATGGCCAGCGCCATATCGCCGCTCATACCCATCGAAAGGGTGTCTACTGTATCATAGCTTTGTTGCAGTTGGCTAAAGAGTCCCTGCATCTGTTTGAATTCTTCGGCCAGTTTTATGTCGTCTTCGGTATTGGAAGGGATGGCCATTAAACCCCGCAAACACAGCTGGGGCATGGACTTGTGGATCGCTTCTGCAAGGCTCTTAACCTCTGCTGTGTTGAGACCAGATTTACTGCTTTCGCCGCTAATGTTGATTTGTAGACAAACGTTCAGCGGGGCGAGGGACTGAGGGCGATTGTCGTTCAGGCGCTGGGCTATTTTATGGCGGTCAACACTTTGCACCCAATCAAAATGCGCCGCTACGGGTTTGCATTTATTGGATTGCAACGGACCAATCAGATGCCACTCAATATCAGTAAGTGATTGGCAGTCCTGAATTTTTTGCAGGCCTTCTTGCACGTAGTTTTCGCCAAAAGCCCGTTGTCCTGCTTGCCAGGCTTCTTGCACCATAGAGGCGGGCTTGGTTTTACTAACCGCAAGCAATCGTATCTCATTTGGCTGTCTATTAACCGATTGAGCGGCCTTATTGATAGTTTCCAGTGCGCTTTGCAGTCTATCTGCTATTTTTGTATTCATACATCTTCAAAAAATAAACTACGGAGTCCCAATCGTGGATATTACCGAACTTTTAGCCTTCAGTGTTAAGAATAAAGCATCTGACTTACACCTGTCTGCCGGTTTACCGCCGATTATTCGCGTCGACGGTGAAATGCGAAAGCTCAACATAGACCCCCTCAATGACAAACAGGTGAAAGCCCTCGTTTATGAGATCATGAACGACAAGCAACGCAAAGAATACGAAGAAAACCTGGAAACGGATTTTTCCTTTGAAGTAAAAGACTTAGCGCGTTTTCGTGTTAACGCTTTTGTTCAAAACCGCGGTGCTGCAGCGGTTTTACGTACTATCCCCAGTGAGGTGTTAACTCTTGATCAGTTAGGCGCACCAGATATCTTTCGCGAGATTATCCAACACCCAACGGGTATTGTGTTGGTGACGGGGGCCACCGGCTCCGGTAAAAGTACCACGCTGGCCGCGATGATCGATTACATCAATAGCTCCAAACGAGAACACATTCTGACGATTGAAGATCCCATCGAATTTGTGCACCAGAATAAGTTGTGTCTGATCAGCCAGCGGGAAGTGCACCGCGATACTCACAGCTTCAATAATGCCTTGCGTTCAGCATTGCGTGAAGACCCGGATATTATCCTGGTGGGTGAGTTGCGGGATTTGGAAACGATACGCCTCGCCATTAGTGCCGCAGAAACAGGGCATTTGGTGTTTGGCACCTTGCACACCAATTCAGCGCCGAAAACTATCGACCGTATCATCGACGTGTTCCCGGCAGAAGAAAAAGCCATGATCCGTTCTATGTTATCGGAGTCGATTCGCGCCGTTATTTCGCAAACGCTATTGAAGAAAATTGGCGGAGGTCGGGTGGCTGCCCACGAGATAATGGTGGGTATCCCTGCCATTAAAAACCTGATCCGGGAAGACAAAGTAGCGCAGATGTACTCAGTGATTCAAACCGGCATGCAGCACGGTATGCAAACCATGGATCAATGCTTGCAAAAACTGGTGGCGCAAGGGGTGATCACACCTCAAGATGCCCAGGCTAAGAGTACTAATAAACAAGGTGGGTTTGGCGGTTAACCAGCGCCAACAAGGCAGAGAACAAATTATGGCGATAGAGTTAGATGCGTTTTTAAAATTTATGGTGGATAAGGGCGGTTCCGATTTGTTCGTGACCGCCGGCTTTCCGGTAAGCTCTAAAATCAATGGCAAGATGACGCCGTTGCAAAAAGGCACACAAGATGATGAAGGTGCCTTAAGCCTGGTGCATCAGGCCATGAACGAAAAGCAGCGCAAGGAGTTCGCAGAATCTCGCGAATGTAACTTTGCTATTGTGCGAGAAGGGATAGGACGTTTTCGTTGTAGTGCTTTTTGGCAGCGAGACCAGGCCGGTATGGTGGTGCGTCGTATCGTAACAGAAATCCCCAAAGCTGAAGACTTGGGACTACCGTCAGTGCTCAAAGACATCATTATGGCTAAGCGCGGCTTGATTCTGTTTGTGGGTGGTACCGGTACGGGTAAATCGACCTCGCTTGCAGCCCTTATAGGTCATCGCAATCAAAACTCCTATGGACATATCCTTACCATCGAAGATCCTATCGAGTTTGTGCATGAACATCGAAACTGTGTTGTAACCCAAAGGGAAGTTGGGATTGATACTCTGTCTTTTGACGAGGCATTGAAAAGTTCTCTGCGTCAGGCACCGGATGTGATTTTAATCGGTGAGATCCGGTCAATGGAAATAATGGAGTACGCGATGTCCTTCGCTGATACCGGGCATTTGTGCGTCGCTACCTTACATGCTAACAACGCTAACCAGGCTATTGAGCGTATTATGCACCTGGCTCCGCCTGAGCAACATGCCAAATTGCGCTACGATTTGAGTTTGAACATGCGGGCGATTGTGGCGCAACAGTTAGTGCCGACGGTAGACGGCAAAGGGCGGGTAGCTGCCATAGAAATTCTGCTCAATTCGCCTCTGGTAACGGATATGATTCAGCGCAGTGAAATTTCCGGCTTAAAAGAAGCCATGCAAAAAGGCAAAGAGATGGGTATGCAAAGCTTCGATATGGCGCTGTATGATTTACTCAAAGCGGAGAAAATCACTATGGAGCAGGCGCTACATCATGCGGATTCGCCCAATGATCTGCGCTTGATGATCAAGTTGGATAGCGATGCAGGTAATACCTTGGGCTCTTTGAGTGATGTGACTATTGATATGGACTAGGAGGCGTTTCTAGCCAGATGATAAAAGTGTTTTGCAGTGAAAACCGTTTGCGCATCCAGCAGGTAAAAGACCTGTTGGATGGCTACGGCATCCCTTGTTTTATCAAAAATGAATACTCTATCGGCGGTATAGGTGAAATCTCACCATTTGATGCCTGGCCCGAGATCTGGCTTACTGATAATGAATGGTTCAACCGCGCCAGTCAGCTCATTGCCGAATTTGAAGCCGCGGAAAAAGAAGGTAGCCCTTGGGTGTGTCGGCAATGTCAGGAGCATAACGAAGCCAGCTTTGAAATCTGCTGGCAATGCGGTACAGAGTTTAATCCTTAAATTTTCTGATCCTACAAAGCGCCGGTCGGCGCTTTTTAAATTTATGAATGTATGTTGCCTGTTATTTATTGCCTCTTTGGCAGGCTAGCCTGGAAGCTATTGCGACTCATTACTGTCTTAGCCCAGCGTTGTACGTTTTCAAGATCATCAGGGATAGCTAGTTTTACAAATTGAGCGATCATTAATGATGCTGCGCCGGTAATATCGGCAACCGAAAACTGGTTATCCACAATGAAGTCTCTACCGTCAGATAACTCGTTATCTAACCATGTAAGTCGTTTTATTGCTTCTTTTCGTTGCGCAGCAGCAAAAGCACTATTCTGCTCTACACGATATTGAAAATAAGGAATTTCGTGTTCACCAATACTGCCAAAGGTCGTCATCAACCACAGCTCCATACGACGGTTCCACATTTCTATGAAGGCTTGCTCTTCGGCGGACTCTCCAAACAAAGCCGGACCTGGATATTTGGATTCCAAATAACGGCATATAGCGATGCTTTCCGTTAAATAGCGACCATCATCAAGTTCAAGTACCGGTACCTGGCCTAGAGAGTTACGTGCCAGAAATTCCGTTTTTTTCGTGTCTCCATGCATGATGCTAATGTCATTCAGAGGTAATTCTATGCCTTTTTCCTGCATAAACATGGTGACACGCATGCCATTGGGGGATGTACCGTTGTGTAGTTTCATATCTAATCTCCTTGCTTTGCTCATTGAATTTACTTTGGAGATTGCAAGTTAAGCCATATCTATATATGTTCAAGAACATATTTTAATTCTGCGATAAGCTAATAAATCAAACTATAGGAGGGTAAGCGATGCCTTATAGCCCTGAACATAAATTAAAAACCCGTGCCAAAATCGTGGAATGTGCCAGAGTCATGTTTAACCGTCATGGCTTTGTTAAAGTTTCTATTGATGACATCATGGCCGAGGCGGGGCTAACGCGTGGTGGCTTTTACAATCATTTTAGTAGTAAAGAAGAGCTCTACTCCGAGGCCATTTCCAGCTTCTTGTTTGGGGTGGGGAAAGAATGGCGGGATAATGCGGGAGTGCACATCAGTAGCGGTGGGCGGGCAGCAGTGAAGGCCATGGTTTCTGCTTACTTATCAAGTGAACACTTAACGGATATTGATCGACAATGCCCCATGATAGCCTTACCGTCAGACGTAGCCAGAGCTTCTGCGGATGCGAAAAAATCCTACGAAACGTTATTGGAAGCCATGGCCGGATTATTCAAAAATAACCTTGATTGTGAGTCACAAGATTCAGAAGAAACGGCCCTGGCCTTATCCGCATTGTGTGTTGGTGGAATGGTACTGGCTCGTACTCTGGACAACAAAGAGCTGGGAGCGAAAGTGACTAATGCATCGCGAAATTTCGCTTTGAGAATCGCCAATATTGACTGACTGGACTGCTGAGATTTTCCGCCCAAGTCACGCTTGAAATGGAAATAGTTTTATTCCTGATAAAATACATTTTCCAGCCAGCTCTCAGCGATGAGACAAGCTGAGACACTATCAATTTTGCCTTTTTGAAGTTTTTTGTAGCCCCCCAATTCAAACAGTTTTTCTTTCGCCGCTGCCGTAGTGAGGCGCTCGTCATAGGTATCGACTTTCATTCTGAAACGATTGGATAAGCGGTTGGCGAATTTTTGTGCGCCATAAGTCACCTGTTGCCAGGTGCCGTCCATGTTAAGAGGCAAGCCCACAACCACTCTATCGGGACGCCACTCTCCAAACAAAGATTCTATTTTCTGCCAGTCTGGAATGCCATCGGTGGCCTTTAGAGCCTCCAGAGGAGCTGCCGTGCCGGTTACGGCTTGAGCTACAGCGACACCAATGCTTTTTGTGCCAAAATCAAAACTGAGAAGAGTCGTCATAGTGTAAGTGATACCCACTAGCGGTTTAATACTTTGGTTCTAAATTGTAACTTTCCCGAGTGCGTAAGAGAACACAATTGTTAAAGTCGTGCTATCTTTTGAAACATGACGAACTTATGACCACAGTATGCAGATCCGGGAAAGCGAAGATTTTGTAGCCATCAGAGATAGCTTAATAGACAGGCTGGTGGTAGCTATGTTGGCTATGTTAACTATTGCGCTGTTGGGATCTTTTTATCGTATGTCAGTGATTGGGTTTCAGCCCGTCATGGCGGTCCACATCTTCATTAGCTTAGTTTTTCTTTGTGTTTATGTATTGCGCAGACGTATCAGCGGTAAACTCAAAGCTATCGTGATGATTTCCACTTTGTTCCTGGCAGGCGTTGCCGGTTTATTCAACTTTGGCCTGGTGGGGGCGGGCACTATTATTCTGTTGGTGGCTGGTGTAATGAGTGCTTTAGTACTTACCAGTAAAATCGCACTGGCGGTTTTAATTGCCGGGGCTGTTGTGCAAGTCATTTACATGCTGGCTATTGCCCAGAACAAGCTCACTTTTGAAATTGCCATTGCTGATTACGCGCTTTCCATTCCCGCCTGGCTGAATAATTTAACTGCGTATATTGTCCTGAGCGCTATTTGTTTGTATGTCATTGATAAGTTTTTTACTTATTTAAAAACCATGTCGGCGGTGTTACAGCATGCTGTGGAAGAGAAGCATCAGGAGCTGGAACACTCGGAATTGTTGCTGCAAACCGTACTAAATTCTTTGCCTTATGGGGTGTTTTGGAAAAAGCCTGACTTGTCTTATTGGGGGGCAAATAAACGCTTTATTCAAGATATAGGTGCTAAACACCTGAATGAGTTGCTCAACAAAAGCGATCAAGATTTTAAAAGCGAGGCTGCGGCTCAGAGTTATGCTGAGCAGGACGCCGAGGTGTTGAAATCTGGTGAGCCAGTTTTAGGCATCATTACTCAGTCGCAATCCCCTGAAGGAGAGGACCTATACACCCTTACTAACAAGGTCCCCCTGATTGATAAGCAGAATCGCATTATTGGTGTGCTTGGGGCTTATGAGGATGTGACCGAGGCCAAAAAGATGGAAAGGGCACTACAGGAGGCGGTGATTGCCACGCAACAGGCCAGTCAAGCCAAATCAGAGTTCTTAGCTACCATGTCGCACGAAATCAGGACGCCTATCAATGGCGTGATGGGACTATTGGAACTCACATTGGATACCGCTTTAGACGAGCGGCAAGGGGAGTACATCACCAAAGCGAATCTGTCCGCTAAAACCTTGTTGCAAATCATTAATCAGATTTTGGATATCTCCAAAATTGAAGCCGGTAAAATGGATCTGGAATGCATTCCGTTTTGCATATCCGACGTATTGCAGCAATTAGATACCCAGCTACGTCATCTGGCGTTGGCCAAGAACCTGGAATTTACTATTGAGGAAAAAGGTTTAGTGGCAGAAAAAGTGGCGGGCGACCCGACTAAACTGTTACAAGTGCTGGTTAATTTGGTTTCAAACGCCATTAAATTCACTGAACAAGGTGGCGTTACTGTAACTGTTGGGGCGCTTAAGCATCAAGATAAACTTAAGCTGCAGTTTGTCGTCGCTGACACAGGAATTGGTGTCGCAAAAGAAGACCAGGAAAGCCTGTTTCAGTCCTTTACCCAAGCAGAAAGCTCCACCAGCAGACGATTTGGCGGTACTGGCCTGGGCTTGTCTATTGTCAAACAACTCCTGGAAATGCAAGGCGGGAGTATTGAGGTAAAAAGCGAAAAAGGGCAGGGTACCCGCTTTATTTGCCAGATAAACTATGACCAGGCACAACATGTTGCTCACACCCAAAAGGAAACTAAGCACAAGGACCTGGTCGGTACCAAAATACTTCTTGCTGAAGATAACGAAATTAATCAATTAATTGCCTGTGAAATGCTCGGTCAGGCTGGGGCAGAGGTGACGGTCGCGGGGGATGGTATCCAGGCGTTACAGACGTTGCAAAAAAGCCAGTTTGATTTGGTGTTAATGGATATTCAAATGCCAAACATGGACGGTACCGAAGCCTTGATAAAATTGCGCCAGAATGTCTGCTTTCACAACCTGCCTGTGGTTGCTTTAACTGCTAATGTGCTGTCCCATGAAGTTAAGTTCTATCGTGAAATCGGCTTTTCCGGGCATCTGGGCAAACCCTTTCAGAAAGAGCAATTACTCAGTAAGATACACGAAGTACTCAGTGATTCCTGAATAGCCTCAAATGCAGCGTTTAGTGACTTAAAATGGCTTGATATGAGCCGTCTGCTTTGAGGGATTTTATCGCCTTGTCAAATTTGGCCGTCATTTCTGGCGACACCGTTTTTTTCGAAAACATCAAATAAGTTTGTGCTTCTTGTGGGCTGGTTACCCGCTGCACTGGGAAAACTTGAGCTTGATATTCTGGATTTTGTGAGATCATTTTAAGGCCACCGTATTCCGAATCCAAAAAAGCATCAATCCGGTCATGCATGAGCATGTCCGCCAACGGGGTAGTTTCTGAAAGGTAAATTAAATGGCGGGTAAATCTCGGATCGCTTTTCAGTGCATCATATTCATCTGAGTAGGATACCCCTCTGACCACTCCCAGGCGTATGTCAGAGTCAATGATATCCGACAAAGATTCTATATGTTCGAATAATGGTGATTTCGCCTTGCTGGAAAACAAGACATTATGTCCTTCCCTGAAAACCTCGTTCGTAAACCAAGCATACTGTTCTCTTTCAGGCAACAGGGCTGCACTTAGTGCCATATCCACTTTGCCTTGTTGTAGTGAGCTCAGCGTCCTTTGCCAAGGTAACTCAACTAACTCGTAGCGATAAGGGGTGTGTGCGAAAATGGCGTCCAGTAACATGATATCTATACCACTCCAGAGTCCATTGGCTGATTTTTCTCTGTAGTTAATGCGTTCATGAACACCAATGAACATCACATCTTTACTGTCAGTTGCCGCTATTGAAAGTGGAGATAGCAGCGAAAAGGTGATTACAACAATCGCCAAAAACAAGGAACTGCGAGATTTTGATGTGATTTCCATTGTTTTAGATTTTTACTCCGAGATTCCCTTTCCATGTTTGGTGAAGCTTTACTTGACACTTTTAGTGTCTTTGAGCCCGTGCTTAAATTGTGCAAAATGAGATGCAATATTAATATGTTAGCAGGACAATTTAGGTTTTAGTAATTTTTACCTTAAAGACTTGAACATGCTGGAGGGGGCAGAGAAAAACGTAAGTTTAAGCGGCTTTTTGAAACTCTTGCTGTAAGGCGGGTAAGTGGATAGTGATTTTTAATCCGCCTAATCTGCTCTCGCTGGCAACAATACTGCCATTGTGAGCCTCTATCAGGCTTTTACAAATAGACAAGCCAAGTCCTGAACCTTGGTTGTCGTGCTCTTTGGTACCGTCGGCTCGATACATTCGCTCGAACAACCTTTGCATATCTGTTGCTGATACGCCCGGCGCCGAATCCTCAAGCTGGATTTCAATGCTGTTATCAATGCGTCTGGCGGTACATAAAATGGTGCCGGGGGCACTTGTGTAGTGAATACTGTTGCGTAATAAATTGGCGATAACTTGTTTTATTCTTAATGCATCGACACTAACCAGCTCTCCGGCGCTAACATCGATGCGAGTTTGTAGTTTGAGTCCTTTGTGCTCTACCACTTCGCGATAACCATCAGTTATCTCCTCAAATAAGTCCTGAAAGTCGAGCGTTTCAAAGTTTAACTTAAGCAAGCCATTATCCGCACGAGCCAAGTCGTAGAGGTCCTCGATCAGCTTATTTAATTCATCAATTTTATTATTTAGCCTCAGATAGGCTGTTTTGGGGTCATCCTCAAGATTGTATTGCAATGATTCTATTTGTAATTTCAGCGCCGTAAGAGGGCTGCGCAACTCATGGGCTACTTCTGCCAACATGGCATTTTTTTGTTCCACCGATTTTGCCAGCAGTCGCTTTTCCAGAGCGGCAAGTTTGCGCTTGGTACGCTCTCTGTAACCTATCACAGCCAAAAGCAGCACAAGTAGCACTAAACCTGCGATCCACTGTTTTTTCTCTAGCTTGGCTCGTTCTAGTTGCAGTTCTTTTACTGCCGATTTTGATTCCAGCAATTCGATTTGATGTTCTTTTTGAAGATAATCCATCTGGTTTTGCAATTGCGCCATGATGCTGGTGTGATTCTGGCGTTCGTATTCATCTTTCAAGCGATAAAAGTCTTTGTAGGACCGTAAGGCTTCTTCGGTTAATCCAGCCAGTTCCAATGCCTGGCTTTGTAAAGTAAACAGGGTTTTAATCTGTTCAAAGTTTTGTTTCGCAATCGTTTCTTCTTTCACCGAGGTCAATAGTGTTAGTGCATCTTGATATTGTGCTTGTGCCATCAAAATCTCGGCTTTGATCAACAGGCTCTGAATAAGGTGCTTACTTTGTCCCACGTTCTCATTGATTTTTTGTGCCCGTTCTATATAGCTTCGGGCCTGTTCAATGTCCTTGAGCTTTAGATGGATTCTGGCCAAGTTGTTGTATACCAAACCGAGATGGCCATCGGCCTTTGTAACATTAAAAAAATGCTCTGCTTGTTTGGCGTTTTTCAGAGCTGATTCGGGGTCGTTGATGGCGAGATCCAGTTCGGCAAGCATGTTGTAGTCGTGACCTAAAAAATCCGGATTATTGCCGGGGAGATCCAGACTCAGTGCTTCCAGGGTGAAAAACCTGGCCTGTTTGTAATCTTCCATCTTCTTGTAAATACTAGCCACATTAAAATAAGACGTCGCCAGTTCATCAATATCGCCGCGCTGTCTGTCCAGTTCGATGGTCTTCATGTGAGCTTCAAGCGCTTGTGAGAGATTACCCATGTTGTCATGTAACATGCCTATGCTGTTGTAAGCGTTGGCGATGGTGGTTAAATCCTCTATTTCTTCGCCTAAAGCAAGAGATTGCTCAGCAAAGCTTAAGGCTTCGATGTTTTGATTTATATGGCCAAAGGAGGAGCTGATCTCAAGCAGCGCATTGGCGACAAACTTACTGTTACCCGCTTTTTTATATTGTGATAATGCCTGTTTGAAAAAGCTGATGGCGTCCAGGTGTTTGCCTTGGGTTTGTACTATCTCGCCATCGTTTAACAAGGCCCGTCCAGTGTAGAGTTCGTCTTCAGTGTGCAGGGCTTCTAATTTTAATTGGTTATTTCGTTCTTTGGCTTGCTGTATGTCGCCTCGATACAGATAGGCACGTACTAACATATCAATGCCAATCAAGCGCTCACGTTCACGTAATTCGCCATTTTCTATGGCGTCTACCAGGTAAGAAATTAAATCTTCGTATTGCGAATTTTGTTGCAGTTTACGGGCTTGCTGTAGTGGCTCTGACTCGGGCAGTTGCGCTGATGCGAAAGGATTGAATAACAGTAAGGCACTCAGCAGCAGTGCCTTAATCAAAATTTGAAAGGGTGATGTGTTTTTATACACGTACATGTCAGTAATCTTTGTTGGCCGCAATCTTGAGTTAGTCCTCTATGCAGTTGCCTCCTGCATGCTGCTGAAATAAGAGTGAATTTTATCCACAGTTTAACCGACAGCGGTTGTCATACAAGTGATGGATTATGAATTTAAGTGTATAAATGATGAGTGAGATGTGCTGTCTGATGGCGGTTAATGCATACCGCCATGGTATTTTTGCGCCGGGTTATGCGTGGCCCACTTGAGGAGATAATTGCCAGATGTTGATGCCTAACTTTTCGATTGCCTTTTCCCATTTTTGTTCAACGGGAACATTGAACAAAAGATCGGTATCGGCTTTCAGCGTAAGCCAGGAGTTGCTTTCTAACTCTTCTTCTAGTTGCCCAGCGGACCAGCCTGCATAACCTAGAGCGACAATGGCTTTGTCGGGACCTTTGTCGTTACCTATTACTGCAAGAATATCTTTGGAGGTGGTCACCATGATTTCTGAGCTCAATTCCAGGCTTGAACTCCAGCCTGGCTGACAGGTATGGAGAATGAAACCTCGATCTCTACTGACAGGGCCACCTTCCATCACCAGACAATCTTCGTGCTCTGTATCCACTTCAGTTTCCTGCTCGGTTAAATTGAGCAATTGAGCGAGGGTTAGCTCAGTCTTGTGGTTAATGACAATGCCCATCGCGCCATGGTCATTATGCTCACAGATGTAAGTGACAGTTTTCCCAAAATAGGAACCGTCCAGCGAAGGTGTGGCAATTAAAAAATGATTTTGTAAGCTAGATTCCAAAATATCCGTCCTTTCATTACTCTTTAGCGATGGTAACAATCAACGGGCATCTTACCAGTCAACTTTAGTCGAATAATGCCAGTTGGTCATTTAACGTCTGGATCATGTCTTGTGATTAGAAACCTGTCAGGCTCGTTGGTTCAATCGACGTTCGATGGCGTCAAATAATTTGCCTGTAATATCAACATCGAATGCGGCTTCGATTTCTTGCACGCAAGTGGGACTGGTAACATTGATTTCAGTGATTTTATCGCCAATCACATCCATACCCACAAAAATGAGTCCATTTTCCATTAATATCGGTGCAATGGCCTCTGCCAGTTTGCGATCAGACTCTGAAATAGGTTGTGGGCGACCGGTACCACCAGCGGCCAGATTGCCTCTGTTTTCACCTTTGGTGGGTAGACGTGCAAGGCAATAAGGGATTACCTCACCGTCAACAATTAAAATGCGTTTGTCACCGTCTTTAATCGCCGGCAAAAACTCCTGAAACATACCGTATTCAGTGCCCAGGTTAGTGAGTGTTTCGATGATCACTCCAAGGTTATTACCGTCTTCTTTCACCCGGAAAATCGAGGTGCCCCCCATACCGTCAAGCGGTTTACAGATAATATCCTTGTGTTTAGCGTGAAACTCCCTGATGCGTTGACTGTTGCGGGTTACCAGGGTTTGTGGAATTAAGTCAGGGAAACAGGCGGTAAATAGTTTTTCGTTAAAATCTCGTAAAGCCTGAGGTTTGTTGACTACCAAAGTACCTGCTTTTTCGGCCAGTTCCAGCATCTGAGTGGCGTACAGGTATTCGCTGTCAAAGGGCGGATCTTTACGCATCAAGATCACATCAAAATCTGCCAGTGATTTTTGCTCAGCAGCCCCGAGCGTAAACCAATTGTTAGGGTCTCGCTGCACAGTGAGCGCTCGAGCATTACACATGGGCTTACCTGTATCCAGATACAAATCATCCATTTCCAGGTAGGTGAGCTGGTAACCGCGTTGCTGCGCGGCAAGTAGCATGGCAAAACTGGTGTCTTTCTTTATGTTAATGGCGGTGATGGGATCCATCACAATGGCGAGCTTTCTGGACATGAGGTCCCCGAGGTTGAAAAAGGTTTACTTAGTTATAGTGGCAAACCTTGGTTAATCAACTGTATTCAACCTCGAGATCTATTCCTCATTTACACTCTTTTCTTTTTCAGGGCCTTTTTAAGGTCTTTATCAGAGGTGCTTTTTAAGCTGCGATAAATACTGATGGCTTCTGGTTTGTTTTGGTGTTCGATGACATTGGCTCTTCTGAAGGTCGCCCATTCCTTGCTTGGCATACCACGAGTAACGGCACATTGACTGAGATAGCTATCAAGGTGGTTAATACCTTGTTGATGGTTTTTATCCGCCAGGCCTGCAGTTTTTCCGTACTGATACCAGATGGCGCAGCGCTGCTCTGCATCATCTTCAGCTAAAGTTTGTAATGCCAATTCATAGCGGGGAAATGTTTCCTGATATTTTTCTTCTCGCTGAAACCATTGTGCCAGTTCAAACTGCAATCTGGCGGTTTCTGGATTGGCATTAACTAAGGTGAGCAACTGCTCCTCCTTGTTATCGCTATCGCTTACCCTGATCAATCTAAGTTGTGCCAGTAAGCCTCTTTCTTTATCTAATTTATAAATTTTTTCTGCCTGTGATTTAGCGATTTTTATGTCGCCTCCCGCTATCGAAGGGGCGTTGAGGTGAAACATCATTAAGCCCATATTGTACTCAACGTTATCCGGAGCCATTTCAACGGCTTTGGCAAAACTTTGTTGCGATTTTTCTGCATAGCTAAGTGCGGAAAAAATAGCATTGCCGGCTTGCTGTCCCATCACCCGTCCTCGTAGAAATTGTAGTTCGGCTGAATCGGGGAAGGATTCTATCGCTTGTTCGATAAATTCCTCGGCATCATCCAGGTCCCGCTCCATTAAAATTTTGGTTTGATAGGCGGCAGATTCCGCTGTATTGATCCCCTTAAGAATCGACAATGCCTTGTCATCCTGCATGTACTCATAATGGTTGATGGCTTCCTCCAGCGTGGCACCTATGGTCTGCGTTGAAGTTAAAAGTAAGGCTATAAACAATAAATTTTTCATCTGGTGGATTCCCTTAATAAATGTATTCCCGTTTGGTTAGACACGGCTTGCAATCTTGGTTCCCTGAACAGGGGCATATTTTTGACAAAGTTTTCTGATGGCGATGGCACCTACAACACCTGGTGCAATCCAGAATATTAAGCGCCATTCACCGGCATTTTCAAAAATGGTCCTACCGCCAAACGCCAGAAATGCGGTGTATGCACCAATGGCAGTACCCAGTTGGGCGCTAATGTGCTCTCGCAGCCAGGTATTGCCAATGGTTTCGTCGGACAAACAATATTTAATATTAGATAGTCCCGTAACCAGGCCCAGCACAGCAAACACCATGGGAAGAGTCATTGACTCTTGCCAACCAAGATAAAAAAGCACAGGACTTGTGGCTGCTAACAAGGCATTGCTAAGAATGTGGGACTTTGCACGCAACAGCTTTTTGTTTTGTTTGCTTTTGAGAGTGATTTCACCGTGCCTTAGTCCGCAATAAACCAACAGGCTAAGATAGAGAAGTAAGCTGTAAAATACCCTCATGCGCTCAACAAATAGTTGTTCGTTTGCCGGGTTGGATAATCTGTGTCCATGTATCATCATGGGGTCTATCAGTACTAGCAATGCCATGACTGCACCAGACAAAGACACAAGGTACATGGCGTTGTTGTAGTAGCGCCCAAATCTTCTGTGATTGAGTCGCCCTTTTTCAACTGTAAGGGGTACCCAGACCAGCAATAAGGCCATGCTACCAACCAGTATGTGTAGATAAAATGTCAAAGTATGAAGGGTTAACATATCAGTCTCCGATGAATTAACGGAGACCATCATAAGATTTATCAGTGCATCGCATCAGTGCCAAAGGTCACGATTTTAGAAAATGACTTTTGGCCTATATCGTTGTCTGCAATTTCGAGGCAGAATGAGCGTATGAAAGATTTTTTTGAAAAGTTTGGCGCAGTCAGATTGATTGGCCATATCACCATTTTAACTGTTGCCTTGGTGGCGACTTACCTCACTGTCAAGCAGGAGCCGACTGATTGGCCTCAAGTTATGGTGGCTGCCCTATTGTTTGCGGGCTTTCTTGGAATAGAGTGGATAACTACGGAACGGGAAGCACCGTTAGCTGATAACATGTTTTTGCTGGCTGTTGTATTACAGTTGTTGCTACTTTTTGCCTTGTTTTTCACTTTGCCTTATACCTTTATCGCAATTTTATTGGGAATTTGGTGCGGTAATTTGCTGCACTTTATGAGCCTTGGCAAAGCGGTAGCGGTAACGCCAGTTTTGATGTTTGTTTTCTATGGCATCTTCACCTGGCACTGGGACTATAACTATATGGTGATTTCGTCAGCCTTGTATTGGATGCTCTGCTTGTTTACTGTCACCATGGTTAATTCGTGGATTCAGGAAACGCTCGCCAAAGAGGCCAGTGAGCAATTAAATCGCGAATTAATGGCTGCCCAAAGTTTGTTGAAGGAGGCCACTCGCCAATCTGAGCGGGTGAGAATAGCTCGAGATATCCACGATTTGGTGGGGCATCATCTGACTGCATTAACTATTAATTTGCAAGTAGCCATGCACCAAAGCGAAGGGGCTGCCAAACAGCAAGTTGAAAAGAGCTATGCTATTGCCAAGTTATTGTTGTCTGACGTGCGGGAGACCGTCACTGAGATACGAGAAAAGTCTAAAATTGAATTGCGTGATGCCCTGGAAGCGCTAGTTAAAGAAGTGCCCAGATTGAAAGTGAACCTGACCTTAGATGATAATCTGGATATCAATGATGTTGAGCTGGCCGATACCATTTTGCGTTGCGTTCAGGAAAGTCTCACCAATACGCTTAAGCACAGTCGTGCTGATCGGTTTGAAATCCATTTATCCAGAGAAAAGAACAGTTTGCAATTGGCGATGCAAGACAACGGTCAGCCAGATGCTGAGATAAAACCCGGTAATGGGCTGGCAGGTATGAAAGAACGCATAATGGCCTTGGGCGGTAAAATTCAATTTAGTGCCACTGAACAGGGGTTTAGTACTGTGGTTAGATTTCAGGGGGCGTTATGAGCTTAGGTGTTTTGCTGGTGGATGATCAAACGTTGGTGCGCCAAGGCATTCACAGTTTGTTAGCTTTATCTGATGAGGTTCAGGTTGTGGCGCAGGCTGAAGATGGCTCTCAGGTTGTTGATAAGGTAAAAGAGCATACACCGGATGTTATTTTGATGGATATCCGCATGCCAAAAATGAACGGCATTGAAGCGGTGAAAGCCTTGGTGGCAGAAGACATCACCACGCCGGTATTGATGCTGACCACTTTCGATGACCACCAGCTCGTGCTGGACGCAATCCAGGCAGGAGCTAAGGGATATTTACTCAAGGATGTTTCGTTGGAGCATTTGGTGTCGGGGATTAAAGATGTCGCTGCGGGAAAAACCCTGATTCAGCCTGGCATTACTGAAAAAGTATTACAGGGCCTGCAAGGTATGGAAACGGAATTCGAGAGTTTTGAAGAGCCGGAGCCATTGACAGAGAAAGAGCAGGAAATTTTGCGCCTGATGGCCGCCGGTTACAGTAATCGAGAGATTTCAGAGGCGATGCACAAATCTCAAGGTACGGTGAAAAATCAGGTATCCGCCATATTAGCAAAAATGGGGGTGCGAGACCGCACTCGTGCAGTGCTCAAAGCGATTGAGCGGGGTATCATTTAGCACCATTGGCTTAAGACTAATGGATAATGACACTTGCCTTGCTCTAAACGCTAACTTCCCCTAGCATAGTCGCTTGCGGAAATCTTTGACTAGCGGTACAGGACTTGGCATTTTTTGATCTGAAAATTCGAATCATCGACCCCTCATTACAAAATCGCAACATGTTCAAAGATATTCTGACCCAAATAGGTCAGCCTGATGTGTTGTTGCAATCTGACGCAAGGCAACTTTTCAACCGTGATAAATCACTGCCCTGTGACTTGGTGTTCATTAATGCTGATGTCGGATATGGGCTATCTGCGCCCGATATTATTCGCTTTCTGACGCGAGACCATTTAGTGCCCAACTGGTGTAAATTCGTCATTGTCAGCGAAGATGACAATTACGGACTTTCGGCCCCAATTTTCCGTTATTTGCAAACCGAGATTATTCATCTACCGGTTAATTTCCAGACCATGCGCTATCTGATCTATCGCGCCATTACTTCCATAAAACTGTTTAAGCCGATATTGTCCAGGTTACACAAGTTGGCACCTGCTGAGCTGGTGAAACAAGTAACGGAAATCAAACCAAAATACAAAGACCCTATTGTGGACGATGAATTGCTGGTGATGAAGTTGCAATTACTGATGCAAGCAAAACAACCGGAGTTAGCCCTTAAATTAGCTGACAAGATCCGCGACCCAGCGTGCCGCTTTAGAGAACTGGCCTATATCAACACTGTGACCGGACAGGAAGATGCCATAAGGGAATTGTGCGCAGAGGCGGAACGCAAACAACAGTTTTTGTTTGGACGAGTCTATCTGATGACCTATCTGAGTGTATCCGAACGCAATTATCGAAGCGCACTTCGGCACTTTCAGAGATTACCCTCCGAGAAATTGCGTGGCAATGATGCCCAAACTTATGCTTTGTTATTGCAGCAAGCCGAAGGATTACAAAAAGCCCTTTCCTTTATCAATGGGCGTTTGAGCCGCGCATCCAGGACTTCCATGCTTTACAGTAATCTCGTCGCTACCAAAACCAAGTTATATTTCGTTGCATTGGCAACAGGCAATCTGGACGGCCTGTCAAAACCGGATATTTATATGATGATTCAAGAGCTTGCGGATCATCGGATATGGCAAAAGGGCGAGTTTAAGTATTCAGCTTACGCCCCGTTTCTTGAATTAGGCATGGCGTTACATGAGGGCAAAGCGGTAGCAGAAGAGCTTTTTGAATTGCTCTATGTACAAATGAAAAAGCTGGATATTTCGCAGCTCAATGTCTTGTTATTCGCGGCCAATAAACTAGAGAAACACAACGCTTCCAGAGAAATTCATGAACGCCTGGAGCAATCGATGGCCAAAGTTGAAGTCTCTCCCGAACTTATCTCATTTTTGATATTAAATGATGTGGTTCTGAGATCCTCAATGACGCCAGAACGACTGAAGTTTCGACTTGAGTATTTGGGCCTAAATCACTGGCAAAGTGGTCGCCATTATCGAGCATTGGTCAGATTTAAAGACTTGTTGAGCCAATACGATGAGACGCCAGAAACTGAGAAGCAAATGCGCCGCCTGATCAAAGAGTCAGGACTCACTCGATACTGGCGCTACCTGGCGGTCTGAGGGTTAAACCATACCCCAATTAAATGTCACCAAATCCGGCTTGTAAGATGGCAAGTGCCGCTAACGCCGCCGTTTCAGTGCGCAGAATTCTTGGACCCATTAGTACTTCTTCGTAACCGAATTCTCGAGCTTGATAGATCTCAGCATCCGACAATCCGCCCTCGGGTCCGATTAACAGCCTAACACCCTCAGTGGGCAGGCGCAGTTGATTGAGTCGTTGACTGGCTTGTGGGTGCAACATCAAGCGCAACTGATTTGTGGATTGTTGTACCCAAGTCTGAAAGCTAACGGGTTGGTGTAAAGTGGGTAAGGTGTTGCGACCACTTTGCTCGCAGGCTGAAATGATAATTTTCTGCCAGTGCTGAATCTTCTTTTGCCAGCGTTCTTCGCTGAGTTTCACCGGGCAGCGTTCGGTAATGATAGGGGTGATGTCGGTAACACCTAGTTCCACCGATTTTTGCATCACTAAATCCATACGCTCGCCTTTGGATACACCTTGCGCAAGGTGCGTGCTCAGCGGCGACTCTACACAGATCCCTAGCTTGGCTGATACAGCTACTGTTGTGGCTCTTTTGCTGGTTTCCACAATTTCGCCACTGTATTCGTTGCCATCGCCATTGAACATGACTATCGGGTGTCCCGGCTTGAGGCGCAAAACGGTGCTAATGTGAATTGCTGAATCTTTTGGTAACGCAATTTGAGTGTCGGTTTGTAAAGTGTCGGGGTAATATATTCTGGGTATACGCATGTAAATCTGGAATGGCTGTTTTGGCTAGTTTATTGAATTTACCCCTGCAGATAAATGCTTATCTTTAAAAAGGAGTTGTTGAGTGTCGACAATAATCGAAGTTAACAATTTGACGAAATCCTTCAAAGGTATAAAAGCCGTGGATGGGATTTCTTTTACTGTTAAAAGAGGCCAATGCTTTGGATTATTGGGTCCAAATGGGGCAGGGAAATCCACCACGATTGAAATGATGGAAGGTATCAGTGCCCCCGATTCCGGTGAGATATTGTTTGAAGGCCAGCCTTTAAACCGGGAATCATTAAAGCGTATCGGTATTCAATTTCAAAACACTGCATTGCAGGATTATTTAACTACCCGTGAGACGGTGCGTCTGTTTCGCAGCTTTTATGAGCAAGGACTGGATGAGCAGGAGATCATTGCTTTGTGCCAGTTACAGGATTTTTTGCATCAAGATCACCGAAAACTATCAGGTGGTCAGCGGCAAAGACTGTTGTTGGGTCTGGCGTTGGTAAACGATCCAGATATTCTGTTCCTGGACGAGCCAACCACCGGACTCGACCCACATGCCAGAAGAAATTTTTGGGACCTGATCAGAACCATTAAAAGCAAAGGAAAAACGGTAGTTTTAACCACTCATTACATGGATGAAGCCGAATTCTTGTGTGACCATATCGAACTGATGGATAAAGGCAAAATCATCGAAAGAGGGCATCCAGGTGTGTTATTGCAGCGGCATTTTTCCGGGGCATTAATTCGCATCCCGATGCAGCCGCTAACGGAGGAGGTGCAGACTCAGTTACAGCCTAAAGAAAATCATGAATTCTGGGATATCAATACTCACAATGTCGAACAGGCACTGGCTTTGCTGGTGCAATCTCACGTTTCACTTGAGGGCTTACATGTCAAATCTGCCAATCTGGATGACTTGTTTTTAAAGCTCACCGGACAACAACTAGGAGAAGGCGCATGAGCAACAAAATAACTGCCATGTGGACGCGTTTTTATGCTTTGTTCAAGGCGCGCAATCTGGAGTTTTTTCGAGATAAGTCTTCTCTTAGCTGGAATATCGCGTTTCCGGTGCTCATCCTGGTGGGCTTTTCTTTTATTTTCAACGACCAAGATAACTACCAATTCAAGGTGGGGGTATTACAGCAAGATACCTCCTTGGTGTCGCAAGCGCAGAGCGAGGCGTTTCTGCAACTCAAACACATTGAATTTGTTCCCTATACTGAAACTGCGCAAGCTATTGAAAGTGTACGCAAACACAAAATTGACTTATTTGTGGCACCTCAGCAGAAACGCTATTGGGTAAATGAGACATCTCCAAAGGGATACACGGTAGAGCAATTGCTACTGGGAAATAGTGTCGGTTATGAACGACTGACTATTGAAGGTCGAGCCATTCGTTACCTGGACTGGGTGGTGCCAGGTATATTAGGCATGAATATGATGTTCAGCTGTTTGTTTGGTGTGGGGTACGTAATTGTGCGGTACCGCAAAGCGTCCGTGCTGAAGCGCCTGAAAGCCACACCATTGAAACCCATTGAATTTATTCTGGCTCAGGTGATCTCAAGGCTATTCATTGTGGTTTGTATGTCCGCTGGTGTGTTCCTGGCTACAGACTGGATGTTTGATTTTTACATGTTGGGTTCAATGTTTGATTTGCTGGTGATTGCCATATTGGGCGCCCTTTGTATGATTTCATTGGGCTTGCTGGTGGCGAGTCGCAGTCGCAGTGAAGAACTCACCGGTGGATTATTAAATCTGGTCACCTGGCCCATGATGATTTTATCTGGTGTCTGGTTTTCGTTAGAAGGTGCGCCCCAGTGGCTGCAATCTATCGCACAGTTACTACCTCTTACACATATAGTGGATGGTGCGCGCAGCATTATGACGGACGGTACCCGTTTATGGGAGTTACACACCTCGCTTGTGAGTTTGTTGCTGATGACTGCGGTGTTTTTGTGTTTAAGTGCCTTATTGTTTAGATGGGAAGGGGACGGGCGTTAGCCCGTCTCAAGACATTAGCTGACCGGACAGTTGGCCTTTTCGGGTGCCAGTTTGTATAACACTTCAGCATTAGCCATATTTTGCTGCAGTTGTTTGATACGGGTAGTGGGGGCAGGGTGAGTAGATAAAAACTCCATCGGGCGTTCACCGCCTGAAGCCTTATCCATATTTTCCCAGAGTTTCACTGATTCGCTGGGTTTAAAACCGGCTTTAGCCATTAAATCTAAACCGATATAGTCGGCTTCAGATTCATGGGTGCGGCTAAATGGCAATTGCAGCCCCACTTGCACGCCTAAACCTATCGCTGCCATGATTTCCTGGTTATAAGCCACTTGATTGTTGGAGAGTAACTGATTCGTCACTTCCATACCCACACCCACTAAGGTGCTTTGGGACATTCTCTCGTTACCGTGCTCTGCGATAACATGGCCTACTTCGTGTCCGATGATTGCCGCCAGTTGATGTTGATTTTTGGCTACTTTGAGTATGCCGGTGTAAATACCAATTTTACCGCCGGGCAGGGCAAATGCATTGATTTGCTCATCTTCGAAAACCACTACTTCCCATTCGCCGGGGAAGGTCTCTTCAGGAACCTGCGCAATAATTTTATCAGCGACACAATTAACATAATTGTTTTGCACAGGCTCTTTGGCGATTTTGGCATCTGCTTTAAGGGTGGCAAATGCCTGGTTTCCCATTTGATTTAATTGCGCAGAGGAATACAGCTTAATCGTGTTGCGACCGGTAGGGGACTTGGCACAAGAAAGCAGAACACTGCTGATGAGGATGGCTGCTGCGAGTTTTTTAAAGGACATAAATTGGCTCCGTGCACATTGATAATCCAATTATAACCACAGTCGTCAAATAAAAAAGGCTCCGTTGTGGAGCCTTTTAAATACTATTTCATTTTACAGACCTGCGGCACTGCGCAACTCTTCTGCTTTGTCGGTAGCCTCCCATGGGAAGCTATCTCTACCAAAGTGACCATAAGCGGCTGTCGCTTGATAAATAGGCTGCTCCAGGTCCAGCATTTTAATTAAGCCGTAAGGGCGCAAATCAAAATGCGCTTTTATCAAGTCGGTGAGCTTATCATCGGCAATTTTACCAGTACCAAAGGTATCAATGCTGATAGAAGTAGGTTCAGCGACACCGATGGCGTAGGAAACCTGAATCTCACATTTATCGGCAAGGCCTGCAGCAACGATATTTTTAGCGACATATCGACCCGCATAAGCTGCAGAGCGGTCTACCTTAGATGGATCTTTACCAGAGAAGGCACCACCTCCATGGCGGGCCATGCCACCGTATGTATCCACAATGATTTTACGGCCTGTTAAGCCACAATCGCCCATCGGTCCGCCGATCACGAATCGGCCGGTAGGGTTGATAAAATATTTGGTGTCAGCGTTCAGCCACTCAGCCGGTAAAACTGGCTTGATGATTTCTTCCATCACCGCTTCTTGCAAGTCTTTCAGGTTTACGGCTTCGCTGTGCTGAGTAGACAATACTACAGCATCGATGCCCACAGGCTTACCGTTTTCATAAGCAAAAGTCACCTGACTCTTAGCATCCGGGCGCAACCATGGAAGGACTTTGTTTTTACGCACTTCTGATTGCTTTTTCACCAGACGGTGTGCGTAAGTGATAGGGGCAGGCATCAAAACATCGGTTTCATTACTGGCATAGCCAAACATCAAACCCTGGTCACCGGCACCTTGGTCTTCTGGTCGCGTACGGTCAACACCCTGGTTGATATCGGGAGATTGTTTGCCGATGGTATTCATTACGGCGCAGCTATCGGCGTCAAAGCCCATATCTGAGTGAATATAACCAATTTCGCGCACTGTTTTACGAGTGAGTTCTTCGATGTCTACCCATGCTGATGTGGTGACTTCGCCACCTACCATGACCATACCGGTTTTTACGTAGGTTTCACACGCCACTCGGGCTTTGGGATCTTGTTTTATTATCGCATCCAACACCGCGTCTGAAATTTGATCCGCGATCTTATCCGGATGACCTTCAGAGACGGACTCTGAGGTGAAAAGGTGTCTGGTCATAGGGATTCCTGATTCTGTCGTTAATGTTTCTATCTATGAACGTTGCATAGTGTAATGGAAAATGAGAAAAAAGCTATTATTTACTTCTAGACGTCTAAATGTCTATATTTAAGGTTCTGATTTTCATAGTATTATTTCTTTTAAAAGTTTTTCTTTCCTCTTTTTTGGCAAAAAAGTAATGAAAATCTGAGTACGTTCAATCTCATTGTTTAGCCCATTTTTTTCTTTAGACTAGACTCTCCGTCGTATTTATCTCCCGAACTAGAAATAAAAGTAATATGGAAAACGGAATTGATTGGGGAATATGATTGCATCACACAAGCGCCTAAGCCAGAATATGCATCCGAAACCGCTGTGTAAGCGGTACTATACCTTGCAAACAGGAGTAACAATGCCAACGCGTAGAGAATTAGCCAATGCCATTCGTGCATTGAGTATGGACGCCGTACAACAGGCGAAATCAGGTCATCCGGGTGCCCCAATGGGTATGGCAGATATCGCCCAGGTACTATGGGGAGATTATTTGCAGCACAACCCTGCGAATCCAGACTGGGCCAACAGAGACCGATTTGTGCTGTCCAATGGTCACGGTTCAATGCTTATCTATTCGTTGTTACACCTGACTGGCTACGATCTTCCTATTGAAGAGCTGAAAAATTTCCGCCAGCTGCATTCTAAAACTCCCGGCCATCCCGAATACGGTTATGCACCAGGGATTGAAACCACAACCGGTCCACTGGGACAGGGCATAACTAACGCCGTTGGTATGGCGATTGCTGAAAAAGTGCTGGCTGCACAGTTCAATCGCAAAGACCACGACATTATTGATCACAATACTTATGTGTTTTTAGGTGACGGGTGCCTGATGGAAGGTATCTCTCACGAGGCATGTTCATTGGCTGGCACATTGGGCTTGGGCAAACTGGTTGCTTTCTGGGATGACAACGGCATCTCTATCGATGGTGAAGTAGAAGGTTGGTTTACCGATGATACACCAGCGCGTTTTGAGGCCTATGGTTGGCACGTTGTGCGCGGTGTAGATGGTCACGATCCTGAGCAAATTAGTGCGGCAATTGACGCGGCAAAAGCAGAATCAGACAAGCCTACATTGATTTGTTGTAAAACCATTATCGGTTTTGGTTCGCCCAATAAAGAAGGACAAGAGTCTTGTCACGGCGCGCCACTGGGTGATGATGAAATCGCATTAACTCGCAAGCGTTTAGATTGGGATGCGCCAGCCTTTGAAATTCCTGCGGATATCGCCGAGCAGTGGAATGCCACTGAGCAAGGTAACGAAAAGGAAGCCGCATGGAATGAAAAGTTTGCCGCTTATGAAGCCGCTCATCCAGAATTAGCCAAGGAACTGCTGCGTCGTTTAAATAACGAGTTACCAGCGGATTGGCAAGAGCAGGCTGATGCTTACATTGCCGATTTACAGGCTAACCCTGCTACCATCGCAAGTCGCAAAGCTTCGCAAAACGCCCTGAATGCTTATGGTCCAATTTTACCTGAGCTGTTAGGTGGCTCCGCTGACCTGGCAGGCTCTAACCTGACAATCTGGTCAGGCAGCAAGGGTGTTAGTGCAGACGACGCCAGTGGTAACTATTTGTATTATGGCGTGCGTGAATTCGGTATGTCTGCCATTATGAATGGTATTGCTTTGCACGGTGGCTTTAAGCCTTACGGTGCCACTTTCTTGATGTTTATGGAATATGCCCGTAATGCGGTGCGTATGGCGGCATTAATGAAGGTACCAGCGATTTTCGTATACACCCATGATTCTATTGGATTGGGTGAAGATGGTCCTACGCACCAGCCTGTTGAGCAACTGGCTTCAATGCGTTTAACACCGAATTTGATGAACTGGCGTCCCTGTGACCAGGTTGAGTCTGCGGTTGCCTGGAAGGCTGCGATTGAGCGTCAGGAAGGCCCAAGCTCACTTATCTTCAGTCGTCAAGGCTTGACTCAAATGGAGCGCACACCAGAACAAGTTGCAGCTATCGCTAAAGGCGGTTATGTGTTGCAAGACTGTGCAGGCACACCAGACGTGATCTTACTTGCAACGGGCTCTGAAGTAGAATTAACGGTTAATGCGGCCAATACACTTGCTGAAAGCGGCACTAAAGTACGCGTTGTTTCGATGCCATCTACAGATGTATTCCTTGCGCAAGACGCTGCTTATCAAGAATCAGTATTACCTGCTGCGGTTGCCAAGCGTGTTGCTGTTGAAGCGGGGATTAAAGATTACTGGTATCGCTTTGTTGGTTTGAACGGCAAAGTTGTTGGTATGGATACTTTCGGTGAATCAGCACCTGCTGGTGAGCTGTTTAAACATTTCAATATTACCAGTGAAGCTGTCGTTGCCGCCGCACAAGAAATTCTGTAAGAGATTTCTTATAGCGACATAATCATAGAAAGCAGGCCTTCGGACCTGCTTTTTTATTGCAAATAAGGTAGACTTGCCCCGTTTTTTAAAAGGGGTAATTCAGGAATCAAAATGATACGAGTGGCCATAAATGGTTTTGGTCGGGTAGGCAGGAACGTACTAAGGGCGCTTTATGAGTCAGGTCGGGATGCCATCATTGAAATTGTCGCCATTAACGAACTGGCTGAACCAGAAGGTATCGCCCATCTTTTAAAGTATGATACCTCCCACGGTAGATTCAAATTTCCCGTTACGCTGCACAATCGCACCCTCAATGTAGCGGGCAGAGATATCCAGTTGCTGAATTCAGCTAAAATAGAAGACTTGCCCTGGCGTGAGCTCAATGTCGACCTGGTGCTGGAATGCACTGGTGAGTTTGGCGAGCGAGAAGATGGTGAGAAACATCTGGCCGCTGGCGCTAAAAAAGTCTTGTTTTCACAGCCTTGTAAAGCCGATATGGACGCCACCGTTATTTTCGGTATCAATGATAACCTGTTAGAAAAAGAACATCGCATCGTTTCCAATGGTTCATGTACCACCAATTGTATTGTACCAGTGATTCAGGTTTTAGATGACCACTTTGGGGTGGAAAGTGGCACCATAACCACTATTCACTCTTCCATGCACGATCAGCAGGTTATTGATGCTTATCATCCCGATTTGCGCCGTACTCGGGCTGCCTCACAGTCTATTATTCCCGTCGACACCAAGTTGGCTTTGGGGGTTGAACGCATCTTGCCAAAATTTGCTGGACGCTTTGAAGCGATTGCTGTTCGTGTACCTACCATCAATGTTACCGCTATGGATTTAAGTGTAACGCTAAGTCAGGAAGTGAGTATCAAAACCGTCAATGCCGCGTTGGAATCTGCTCGCATTGGTCGATTAGAAGGGATCTTGTCCTACACCGAAGAACCTCTGGTGTCATGTGATTTTAATCACGATCCCCATTCCTGCATTGTAGACGGCTCACAAACCCGAGTCAGTCATAAAAAATTAGTGAAAACCTTGGTATGGTGTGATAACGAATGGGGTTTTGCTAATCGTATGCTGGATACCAGCCTGGCAATGATGCAATAGACGAATAACCAATATAAATTTGAAAAGAAAACACAAAATTTGGAGAAACTAGCATGTCCATAATTAAGATGACTGATCTTGATTTAGCCGGAAAACGCGTTTTGATTCGCGAAGATTTGAACGTACCCGTGAAAGACGGCAAAGTTACTTCTGATGCGCGATTAAGAGCTGCACTACCTACTATCGAGCATGCTTTGAATGCTGGCGCAAAGGTGATGGTTATGTCCCACCTGGGACGCCCAACTGAAGGACAATACGAAGATGCATTCAGCTTACAGCCCGTCGTCGATTATCTGACAAATGCTTTGAGTAATGATGTTCGTCTGGAGAAAGACTACTTAAACGGTGTGGAAGTGGCACTAGGCGAATTGGTGGTGCTGGAAAATGTGCGCTTCAATGTGGGTGAGAAAAAAGATGATGAAGCTCTCGCCAAGCAATATGCAGCACTGTGTGATATTTATGTAATGGATGCCTTCGGTACTGCCCACAGAGCCCAGGCGTCTACTCATGGTGCGGGTTTATACGCACCTGTTGCCTGTGCAGGTCCATTGTTAGCGGCTGAACTGGAAGCGCTAGGCAAAGCATTGCACAATCCTGCAAAACCACTTTTGGCAATTGTCGGTGGCTCAAAAGTTTCTACTAAACTGACGGTACTGGATTCGTTGTCCAGTAAAGTGGATCAGCTGATCGTTGGCGGTGGTATTGCCAATACCTTTATAGCGGCTCAAGGTCACAACGTTGGCAAATCCTTATACGAAGCTGATCTTATCCCGGAAGCTAATCGACTGTTGGAAAATGCACAAGCCAATGGAGGCGATATTCCGGTACCGGTAGATGTTATCGTCGGTGATAAATTCGCAGAAGATGCGGCGGCCCACCTTAAAGATGTGGAGCAGGTGGAAGATGGCGATATGATCTTTGATATTGGCCCTGAAACTGCTGCGCGTTTGGCTGAGTTGATCAAGTCTGCCGGTACTATCGTGTGGAACGGTCCGGTAGGCGTTTTTGAGTTTGACCAGTTTGGTGAAGGTACTAAAGCGCTGTCGTTGGCAATCGCCAATAGTGATGCGTTTTCTATCGCCGGTGGCGGTGATACGCTAGCGGCTGTAGACAAGTACAATATCGCCGATAAAATATCTTATATCTCAACGGGAGGCGGCGCGTTCCTGGAATTCCTTGAAGGCAAGGTCCTACCAGCCGTTGCGATGTTAGAAAAACGCGCTAGTTAAGCGCACTAAAAAAATAAACGGAAAAAATAATAAGAACAGGATATTTTCCACTGTAACCCTATGAGTCTGGCGGCGTTAGCACAGGCTCGCACTCAGGAGAAATTACGATGGCTTTACCAGCCAACGCTGAAATGTTGAAAAAAGTCAGTGACACTGACGGATTTATCGCAGCCCTTGATCAAAGTGGCGGAAGCACCCCTAAAGCGCTGTTGCAATACGGCGTTGCAGAAAGCGCTTACAGCAATGACGAGGAGATGTTTGACACAGTGCATGCTATGCGTACCCGTATCATCACCAGTCCTGCATTTACAGGTGATAAAGTGTTAGGCGCGATTTTGTTTGAGAATACCCTTGATCGTCAGATTGAGGGCAAAATGAGTGCAGCCTATTTGTGGGAAAACAAGCAAGTTGTTCCATTTCTGAAAGTGGACAAAGGCTTAGCGGATGAAGCCAATGGCGTGCAGGTGATGAAGCCTATGCCAGAACTGGATGCACTATTGGATAAAGCCGTTGCTCAAGGCGTTTTTGGTACCAAAATGCGCTCTGTTATCAAGCTGGCCAACCCACAAGGTATTGCGGATGTGGTAGCGCAACAGTTTGAAGTAGCCAAGCAAATCTGTGCTAAAGGCTTAGTGCCAATTGTTGAGCCAGAAGTGGATATTCACTCTCCAGAAAAAGCCCAAGCCGAAGCCATCATGCGTGATGAAATTCAGAAGCAATTGGATGGTTTAGCGGATGATGAATTGATCATGTTGAAGCTTACATTGCCCTCTGAAGATAATTTCTACAAGGTGTTGATGGAGCACAAAAACGTGGTTCGCGTGGTGGCGCTGTCGGGTGGTTATTCCCGCGATGACGCCAATGCCATTATCGCCCGCAATCACGGCATGATAGCCAGTTTCTCTCGTGCTTTGGCACAAGGGTTATCAGCGCAGCAATCCGATGCAGAATTTAATCAAATGTTGGGTGATTCCATCGAAGCGATTTTCGCCGCTTCTCGCACCTAAACATCTTGTTTTTATGTCGGCGGGTAACTTTGTTGCCCGCTTCATGTTGTCGTTTTCATACTCTCCTTAAATAACCATTGAATACGTTTTCAGACGTCTAGACTTCCCATTTTGCTTCACTTAAAATGCGGCCCGCAAAAAAGGGTAGGCTATGAAAATAACAAATTTTGCTTTTACAATTTTTCTCAGTGTTTTATCAGGCTCGGTTGGCGCTTCGGGGAGCGTATCTGAAGAAGAGCAAAAAGACTTTACCTTAGAAGGCGAATTTGGCTCTATTTTTAGTGGCGGAAACACCCAGACCACCTCTTTCAAAGGCTCTTTACGTTCTCATCATGAAATGCAGGACTGGAGTAATGACTATGTGATCGAAGCACTGTATCGCCAGGACGACGTGATGTTAGTGGACGATGCTACGGGCGAAGAGTATGAAGAAACACAAACCACGGCACAGCGCTTTTTCATTTCCAGTCAGGCCAATTACAAACTCACTGATCCTGACAATAGATTATTCGCTTTTGCATCTTATGAAGATGCGCGCTTTAGCAGTTTCGAATATCAGGCCACAATAGCTGCAGGCTGGAGCAGTCAGTGGTTTAAAAAGCCGAACAGCCACTTTACCTACAGTATTGGTCCCGGGTATGCCTTCCAGGAGTTACAGGAAGGTGAAGATGCCAGTGGTATGATCTTACGTGGGCAACTGGATTATGGTTGGAAGATATCTAAAAATGCCAATATCAAACAGATCCTCAGCACGGAGATCGGCTCCCTGAATACTAAGTCACGCTCGGAATCATCGGTGTCAGCCAAGATAAATGGCTCAATGTCTATGAAGGTGTCGGTAATCCTCAACCACAATACTGAAGTGGAAGAGGGAGCGGAGAACCTGGATACCGAAACCGCAGTTACCTTGGTGTATAACTTTTTCTAACGTCTGAAAGCGGTTAACTGGATGTTCCTCGGGGTCAGGCTGCGCTCACAAAACTCGTGCAGTTCAACCAGAATATCATCTTGCTCCAGGTATAAGGCTAAGTCGCTCACCAGCCACAATTCCAAAGCCCGTCTGAAACCTTGAGCGGCCAGTCCTAAGCGACGGGATTGTTGATAACGCGTGTTTGCTGAACACTGCAACTCTATATAGTTCACCTCTGCTGGTAAGCTGAGTCCTTTGTGTTGTGCCATCAGTTGTACCAGCTCCTCAACAGGTAAATGGGCTTTGCTTAACGCTAGTGACGGTGTTTGCCAATACTCATCAACGCCTCTTACTTGTCGCTGTAAAATATCAAAAGCCAATCTGGCTGTTTGCAGTTTATGTCGCAGTATTTGCTCACGCTCTGGAGCTGTTACAGTCTCTTGCATGGCCAATTTAACCATTGCCGGGGTTAAGTTTAAGTTGTGCTCAATTCCCTGCGTGGAAAGGGGAAAATAATCATCCTTTAACCACTTTTCGTAGCAACAAGGCGCGAGCACTAACTTTGCCGAATCACTTTGCTTCCAGTTCGCTAACAGTTTTCTATGCAAGTCGCCACAGGCATGCAGTGCCATAACTTCCTGATTACTACTGAACTCAATACGACTACTTAAGACATCTGCACAGATAAATTCCGCCTTCGTCTGGGACTTTTGTGCCAGTTTCAAACCTTCTTCGCACAGTGCTGAGTTATATTCAATAGCTGTTAATGGGGTATGTCTGATGAGCGCTGCAACTCTCCCAAGGTGAGCTTTACCCGCGCACCAATCCACTAGTTCAAGGTTCGTAGTGCTACATGAATTTGTGTGGGGCGTTGCCAAAAAGGCGAGAATCTGTTGCCATTTTCTACCGGGAATACCGATATCTGAGAACTTGGGCGGAGTAATTGTTCTGGAATTTTTGGGTAGTTGAATGGCGGCTAACAGCGACCCGTATTCAGCTAAATGAGTATGCAAGAATCCGTGCAGTTGTTCTGGTGAGTGCTCTAGTGTACGCAGTTGTTCATCACTTAACTCAAGTAATGAATCGGCCAACTGCGGGTATTGCAAAGTCCATTGTGGCCTTTGATTTTTGAATGCAGAGGTGCGCCAAATCGGCGCAAATTTCTCAAGTGATGCGGTTAAGGCTTGAAAGCGGTGTTGATGCGATTGGCTCACAAGATAACCGTCACTGGTGCTTTATCAGAGTTAGGGCAAATCTACTTGCTTGAATCAAGATAAAAGTCATCAGCATTGAAGTCTTTTAGCCAGTCGTTGAATTTGTCCGCGGGTAACGGGCGACTCATATAAAATCCCTGTGCTTTGGTGCATCCCACTTCCTGTAAAAACTTCAGTGTTTCACCATCTTCAACACCTTCGGCGACGGTTTTTAATCCGAGGTTTTGCGCCAGTGACATCAGTGTTCTGACCATGATTTTATCGTCTTCACTTTTGGCTAGATCCAGCACAAAAGCCTTATCGATTTTCAGTTCATCCACTGGCATTTTTTTAAGTTGGGCCATGGAAGAGTAACCCGTTCCAAAATCATCGATCGACAGGGTAATGCCCATGCGTCTGAGGGTATTGAGGGCCTTTAAGGCACTTTCCGGATCAGACATTACCGCGCTCTCGGTGACCTCCAAAGTGAGCATGGTATTGTCCACATCAAATTCCGACATCAACTCGGCAACATAGGTGGGCAATTGCATATCTACCAGATCGATAGCGGAAATGTTTACCGCCATGCCGATGTCATAACCCAGTTCTTGCCACTGTTTGTATTGTTTGAAAGCAACGCGCAGACCCCAATGGGTGACGTCTCTGATGGCACCCGTTTGCTCTGCTAAGGGGATAAATTCATCCGGGGGAATAAAGCCATGTACTGGATGTATCCAGCGGATCAGGCATTCGACTGTGGTAATTTTACGCTCACTAATGGCTAATTTGGGCTGGTAGAACAGTTGCAATTGGCCTTCTGCCAGTGCGCCGCGCAACTCCGACATTAAGCTGAGTCGTTGCACTGAGTATTTGTTTAAGCTGTCCTGATAGATGGCGTAGGGGAAGTGTTTTCCTTTACAACTGTACAGAGCAATATCCGCACATTGTAATAGTCCTTCAGATGATTGCGCATCTTGCGGATAGGTGGCAATACCCATGCTGATATCTACATCCAGAGAAAGTTGCTCGATGACAAACGGACGGTCAAACAAACCTGAGAAATTTTCCGCCACGGCTTTGGGATCTCGTCCGGTAATGTCTTCAACCACAATGGCAAACTCATCGCCGCCAATATGGGCGATAAACACGCCATCATAGGCAAAGGCTTTCAAGCGATTGGCAATTTCTTTGAGCAACTGATCACCGGCTTCATGGCCAATGGTATCGTTGATCTCTTTGAAGCGGTCCAAGTCCATCATCAACACTGCCAGTTGTCGGTCAGGATGTGCTGCAATATTTTCTGCCAGATGATTTTTAAACTGGTTGCGATTGGGCAGGTGGGTTAAAGAGTCGTAATAAGCCAGGTATTGGATTTCTTCTTCACGCTTTTTAATACCTTCCTGCATTGAGTGTATAGCGCCAGATAGAGACTCCACTTCATTGGTGCTGGCTTTCGGAAACTCTTCAACGTACTTGCCCTGGCGAATTTTATTGGCGACATCCACCAGACGGGTTACCGGACGGGTGATGCCATTTGATAACAAAGCTGCAGCCACAAGCGCCATCACAGCGGCAATCACCAGAATGAAAATAAGCTGTCCCAAAAGGCTGTTGTACGAAAGATAAGCCTTGTCTTCTACTGTGCTCAAGACCAATTCCATAGGCATATCACGCCATCTGCCCAGTTCACTGGCGATGTATATCCATTGGCTGAGTTCATCGGAGAATTGGTTGAGTTCGCCATTGACTAAAATCGTTTGCTGTACCAGAAACTCAGCCTCTTCAGCAGCGTGGGTGGTGGCAACGAGTCTATTCTCGGCCCCGATAAAAATCAGACTCATGTTCATCTCTGTCAGGCTGATCAGGCGTTCGTTGAACAGATTTTCGGCCTTGATACCCATGAATACCCAAGCATTAATATTGCGTGAGCTTTCCACAAACTTAACAGGCATGGAGCGCACCAGATACACAGTGCCTTCGACACTGTGCCAATGAATGCCATCAGGTAAGAAGTTAGCGGCGTCGATATTTAAATCCTGGGAGGGTAATACGGGACTGGAGACAATATTGCGCCCATCTTTATCTTGCACCCATGCTATGTCGGCGCCGGCTCGTGCCTGAAAATTTTCCAGAGCGGATAACAGGCTGGCAGTGTCATCTTCACTGGTGGCGATAAGTTGTTTGAAACTAAAGTCTTTGCTGAGGGTGTTAAGGGCATCACGCAACGAGATTGAACGGTTTTCAATCTTGTCTTGCACCACGCTAGCTGAGGTTTGCGCATAGGACATCAACTGACCGGTGCTGTGTTTGTAAGTGGCTGACTGTACCGTATAGAGTGTCACGAGAACCACCAGAGTCAGCATCAACAAGAAGTTCAGCAGTATTCTGGTTCTGAGGGAATTAAATCCGTTAAATGAAGTTGAAGTCATGATGTTATTTTTCGTTTTTTATCAGAACAGCGATTTTTCGGCATTAGAATCTGCATGATAGTACCGATCCGCGTCAGGAGAAAATTATTCTTCACGATACTGCCGGACTTTGATGGTTTTTCCTTGCTTTTGACTTAATAACCCAAGTTGTAAAAAGCGCGCTACTTCCGCTGCCGCCTTAATAGAGACAGGTGACTGAGATTCGTAGCGAATGGCTTGCGCCACTTGCTCATAGAACTCTATATAGCTACCACGCAAGGTGGGAATAGTTTGCTCACTAAGGGTTTCAAGTTCAGTTTTGTCCGTTTTATCGATGGTATATAGGGTACCGTGATTATTTTCTTGGTCTTGACCATAGCTTTCGTGGTCAAGGGCCATACCCGCTTGCAGTTGTTCTTCTTGCACATCCATACCGTATTTTACAAAAGTTCCTTTAGTCCCTTGAATATCAAAGCGCTTCACCGGTGCTGCATTGTGATTTGAGGCAGCAAGCAGCACTTCTTTATCGGCATAGTGTAGTTGCACATTGAAGTAGTCGTCTACAGCACTACCGCTGCGAGTATTCAAAACTCTTGCTGTAATGGCTTCGGGGCTGCCAAACAGATAAAGTGCCTGGTCTAACAGGTGGGGGCCAAGGTCAACCCACAAACCACTGCCCGGTCCGGGCTGCTCTTTCCACTTGCTTTTGGGAGCTGGTATGAAGCGATCAAAATTTGATTCAAAGCGCTTAATCTCACCTAATTGTTTATTGGCGATTAATTGCGCGACTGTTTGAAAGTCACCATCCCAACGCCTGTTGTGAAAGGGAAAAAGCTGCACATCTTGCTGCTCAGCCTGGCGTTGCAGATCCTGTATTTCTTTGAGATGCAAAGCGACAGGTTTTTCAACTACCACGTGTCGTCCTGATTTCAGCGCTTTCATAGCAAGGGGATAGTGATATTGATTAGGGGTAGTTACCACTACCAGGTCGGCATCGCTTGCTGCTAAAAGTTCATCAGGGGAGGCATAGCACTTCGCTTCTGGTAGCTTCGACGCCACAAGCTCTGGCCTGGAGCTGGACACGGCAGATAAATTGAGTTCTGGATGATTATTTAGTAGAGGAAGGTGCAGGTTTTGCGCAATGCTACCAAAGCCGATTAACGCCACATTTATCATGATTGCCTCTGGAGGTAGTAAAACTATGTTTTATCAGACTTTAGTCTATATTTAATAGGTTATTCTGGAGTAGCCAAGTCATTTATGTCATAAATGACGATAAAGCACGATCTTTTCGAATGAGCAACAATTCTAGCATACAAGACAAGAACTGCGCAGATGCGGTAACCATCTTATACCGTAACAGCTACGGCGGTCACGTCGTGAACTTTCTCGCCTCTTCGGTGCTCGCTTTCGCATTCTACAACGAGCAAAGTCACTATGATAAGTTAATCTGGTTTGCTTTTATGGCCAGCTTGTTAACCTGCCGCTTATTAGACAGCTGTTATTTTACCTTTTATTTAAACGGCACCATTGTAGAATCCAAGGCTGCTCAATATAAACAGCGCTTCTTTACCTTGGTTATGGCCACGGCCATTATCTGGGCTATTTATCCTTTTCTCGTTTTTGATACCCTGGATACGTTGGAATTTACTGCCACTGCCATCATTTATGCGGCACTGGCTGGCGGCAGTGTTACGGTGCTTTCTGCCGACAAACGCATTGCAAGGCTATACAGTCTTTTTATGTTATTACCCCTTTCGATTTTATCTGTTATGTCGGATGAAGCCATTATGCAAACCTTGGGGACGATGGGGTTTGTGTATGCCGCGGTTATGTTCGTCTCTGCCACTCAGGCATCAAAGTTTACCAGTGACGCCATTTCCTTAAAAAATCAAAATGTCGTTCTGCTTGGGCAAGTAGAAAAGGAAAAAGAGGCGGTCAGGGAGAGTAATCAAAAATTGTGTGAAGCGATGGATGAGTTGAACAAGGTTAATGAGCAGCTTGAAGAGAAAGTGCATCAGCGTACCCGCCAAATTATTAAACTCAATAAGCAAGACTCACTTACAGGCTTGTTAAACCGTGCGGCAATTTTAGAGTCTCTAGAGACGCGAATAGGGCAGAGTATTGAGCATAGTACGGGCTTTTTCTTGTTGTTTGTGGACTTAAACAATTTCAAAAAAATCAATGATAGTCTCGGACACGATGCCGGTGATAAGGTGTTGCGCAGTGTCGCAGCGACATTACTCGCTATAAATCAAAAAGTCGCCATTGGGCGCTGGGGCGGCGATGAGTTTGTTATTGTGCAGGAATGTGAAGATGTTGCATCAGACAAGACACATACCAGTGTGAGTAGCCTCGAGAAACAAGCGCGTGACTTTTCGCAACAACTGATGCAAAGAATTGGAGGCATTCCCGTTCCCGGGGAAAGCGATAGCTTCCTCAGCGCCTCTATAGGCATTGCTCTTTTTCCTACCCATAGCATCAATGCCAATGAGCTTATTCACATGGCTGATATCGCCATGTTTGAACAAAAGTACAATCGCGTTGCGACGCCAGTGATGTTTGACAGTGCCATTTTGCACAGTCTCAATGAGAAGGAAAAACTAAAAATCGGCCTGGAACAAGCGCTGGAAAAACGCCAGTTACGTCTCGAGTTTCAGCCCATCGTTGACATCAAGCAGCAAAAAATACTGAGTTTTGAGGCGCTCGCACGTTGGAAGTTCAACGATATTGATGTGCCACCGGCGATATTTATTGAATTGGCTGAGAAACAAGGGTTGATCGTTGAGATAGGCGAGTGGGTTTTAGTACAAGCCTGTTTGAGTGCTTCAAGGTGGCAAATGCAACAAAATGCTGGGGTGTCCGTTAACATTTCTACTCATCAGTTGTTGCACGTTAATTTTATTCGCTCTGTGCAACATGCCCTAACCGTGAGTGGTTTAGCACCAGAAAAACTGAATCTGGAGATCACTGAAACGGTTTTTTGCGGCGATATAGATCAGGCCAGAAAAGCGTTACAAGAGGTTAAGACGCTCGGGGTGACTATTGCTATTGACGATTTTGGTACAGGTTATTCTTCTCTGTCGCAAATTGAGCAGCTACCGGTAAATTGCATCAAGGTAGACCGGCACTTTGTGTCCAATCTGGCTGCCAATGGCGGTGTGATATTAAGAGCGACAAACATGATGGCCAAAGAAATGGCATTGCAAATTGTGGCTGAAGGGGTTGAAACGGAGCATCAGAAGCAATTCTTGCAAAATTTAGGCATTCATGCACTGCAAGGCTTCTTTTTTTCAAAACCGCTTCCAGAAAGCGCGGTTGGCGATTATGCTTTAACTCAAACACTAACCAGTAGTGAGAACACCGTGGCCCCTGAGCTGGCCAAGTAGAACCGTACTCACAGTAATAAAAGCTATCTTTTCTCTAGTATGACAATACGCGCAACTCTCGTGGTTTCAGGACCGCTGCAAGCCGGTGTAGCGGCCGCTCTTACCCAATTCGTTTACAAGAATAATGGCAATATCACTGATTTTGATCAGTACGTTGACGTTGAAACTGAGCCGCGTATGTTCTTCGCCCGAATGGAGTGGGAACTGGAAGGCTTTCAGGTGCCTGAAAATGAGATTATCCACGCACTAAAAGCAGATATTAATGGCAAATACCAGTTAACACTGGACCTGCGTATCATGGACCGGCCCCTAAAGATGGCCATCATGGTCACCAAACAATTACCCTGTTTTTACGGTATGTTGGCTAAAATACTGTCTCATGAATGGAATGTTGAGCCAACTTTGGTGGTAAGTAATCGCATGGACATGGAAGTGGACGCTAAGCGCTTTGATTTACCCTTTCACCACTTACCGATTACGCCAGAAACCCGTGAGGCGCAAGGAGAAAAAGCGCTGGTACTGTTTGAGCAAAACGATATAGATGTGGTGGTGCTGGCCAAGTACATGCAGATCATACCGCCTAATGTTTTATCCCGCTGGTCTGGCCGTATGATCAATATTCACCATTCCATGTTGCCTGCCTTTGTAGGGGCAAAGCCTTATCATCAAGCCCGAGAATACGGTGTTAAATTTATCGGTGCTACGGCGCATTACGTTACCGAAGAGCTGGATGAAGGGCCCATCATCATGCAAAACGTCAAACCCATAACCCATCGTCAGACCGCTGATGAACTGGTTAACATGGGCAAGTCCATCGAAACTGAAACCTTACTGCGAGCAGTGGAGCTGCACCTGCAGCATCGCATCGTGATATCAGGACGTCGCTCTATTATTTTTGATTAATACTGTGGATTCAGCTTAATTACCTTCTATGTAGCTCAAGGAAAACGCGTGGGGATGTTTCTGTTTTCTGCTATAGGTTAATGTTCATTACTTCGATGTGTTTTTTTCTTAGGGGCGATCCCCTAAAACCCCCTTTTATCCCAGCGCGAGAAAACATAAGCCGCCTGTGAAGAACCTGAAAGACCGACAATGATGGCCCGTCCCTGCGCCAGCATTGTCTGAGACATCATCCCTGATGTCACTCTTTCCGGTTTCTTCTTCAACGGAGGCTTAACTCGCACAAGGAAAGGATTCTTACGGACTTCGAATTCGCTATCGGTTGATTATTGAAAAAACTTAGAGTCTCTTCATTTATTTTAAGGTTCTCTCGCAGGAAATAATCCCTTTTTTCTTCTTAAAATTATCTGGATTATCTACCGTTTTGTACCAACCAGTTCCCTCTGGAATAAGCGATACAGCCATAACGGGTATCAATTCTGTTTTATCTTGTATAATCTTATAGCCATGTGGGCAGAGTTCACTAGCTCTTCTCTGCCAAAGTTTTTTAACTTGTGATTCAGACGTGTAGTTATTTCCCATATATACAACTTTGTATATACCATCTCCAATTTTTTGATCGCTATATCCGCCTGGTGGCCCAAAACTTTGCTCTGTTCCCAATTCTCTATATGTAGAGGAGCAAGCCGCCAACACTGAAAACAAAACAACACAAATAATACGTTTGATCATAAGTTTGAGTATTCCATTTTTAACCTTGAGATTAATTGCCTAAGGCCTCCCAAACTTTAATCTGATTATTTAACAACAAATCTGGCAGAGAAAACTTTTTCTTATTTTATTTCTAGATAATTGGCCGACAGCTTCACGACAAGAACGTCATTGAGTAAAGTCATGCAAAACTCAGTTAAATAATACCCCATCGTTAATTCGAAGTGCGGATAATTCTGGCCCTTTCGCGAGATAAGTCGAAAGAGCAGATAAAACCTGAAGATCGGCAACAAGGATGTTGCCTAAGTCAATGCTAGCGCGGGGACGTGCTATCATTGACGGTCTTCAGGTTCTGCGATTGAGGCTTATGCTGTCTCGCGTCCGGGCCAAAAGGGGGGGAAGGGGATCTCCCCTTCGGAAGTGATATATAAGCACCAAACTTAAAGATATACATTTATCTTTAAATCTGCGCTATCAAACGATTGACTCGCGGCAGTGAAGACTGCCGGATTCAACTATAAAAAAGATTAGTGCAGGATTCGGGTTTTAATCGTGCCGTTAATGGCTTGCAGCGCCTGGAAGGCATCTTCTGCGTGGTCGGTTTCTACATCAATAACCACATAACCAATATTTTCATTGGTTTGCAGGTACTGAGCCGCGATATTGACATTCATTTCCGTAAACGCCTGGTTGATTTGCGTTAGCACACCAGGAGCATTTTTGTGAATGTGCAACAGGCGAGAGCGACCGATGTGCTCTGGCAAAGATACTTCAGGAAAGTTAACCGCAGACAGTGTTGAACCATTGTCGCTGTATTTCGCAATTTTACCGGCTACTTCTTTACCGATATTCTCCTGTGCTTCTTGTGTGCTGCCTCCGACGTGGGGAGTGAGGATCACGTTGTCAAACTCGCGCAGTGGCGACACAAATTCTTCGCTGTTAGATTTCGGCTCTACCGGGAATACATCAATTGCGGCACCGCCAATTTTGTTAGCACGTAGTGCGTCTGCTAGAGCATCGATATCCACCACTGTACCTCTGGAGGCATTGATTAAAATCGCCCCTTGTTTCATCACTTCCAGCTCGGCAGCGCCAATCATATCTTTGGTAGACGGCGTTTCAGGTACATGCAGGGAGACCACATCGGATGTTTTCAATAGCTCAGTTAAAGAGGCCACTTGTTCGGCATTACCTAGCACCAACTTATCTTCAATGTCGTAAAAGCGCACTTTCATGCCCAGGTGCTCTGCCAAAATTGAAAGTTGTGTACCAATGTGTCCGTAACCGATGATACCCAGGGTTTTACCACGGGCCTCATAGCTACCCACCGCGCTTTTATCCCAGCCGCCATTGTGAGCATGAGCGTTTTTAGCCGGAATACCGCGTAACAACAGAATGATTTCACCTAGCACCAGTTCCGCCACAGAGCGAGTATTAGAAAATGGTGCATTGAAAACGGGAATGCCTCGGGCTTGTGTAGCAATCAGATCAACCTGGTTGGTGCCAATACAAAAACAACCTACTGCCACTAATTTAGATGCTGCAGCGACCACTTGTTCTGTGAGCTGGGTTCTGGAGCGGATACCGATAAAGTGCACATCGGCGACTTTTTCCATTAATTCTGCTTCAGGCAGGGAAGTCTTAAGGTATTCAATGTTGCTGTAACCTTGGTTTTTCAGGGTTTCCAGGGCACTCTGATGTACGCCTTCTAACAACAGGATTTTAATCTTATCTTTTGGGAGAGAAACTTTACTCATGGTGAATATACCTTGAAACTTCAATAGCTTAGCGAAAACAGAAACGCTATTCGTGGTTCGAATTCGCAGATAATGTAAATTAGATGTCTGGACGTCTAAAGTGGGTTGCGCAACAATAGCAAATTGCACGTGAACTGCAAGCCTTTATTTTGCAGGCAACCCATTATTTATTAATGTATAGAAAGGCCACATAACGGCAGGTTATTTAATGGTAACCACACCAGAATCTGTGCCCACCAACACAACGTTTGCCCCGCGTTTGGCAAATAAGCCATTAGTCACCACACCCACAATGGCATTGATTTGTTTTTCCAGTTCCACCGGATCCAGAATTTTGAGGTTGTGCACATCTAATATGACATTGCCGTTATCCGTGATAACACCCTCGCGATAAACGGGATCGCCACCTAGCTTTAACAGCTCTCTGGCAACATAGGAGCGAGCCATGGGGATAACTTCCACTGGTAAGGGGAACTTGCCCAGCATAGGTACCTGTTTGGTATCGTCAATAATGCAAATGAATTGGTCGGCCACAGCCGCAACGATTTTTTCGCGGGTAAGGGCTGCGCCACCTCCTTTGATCATGTGTTTGTGCTCAGTGATCTCATCAGCTCCGTCAACATAAATGTCAAAGTTGCCCACGCTATTTAAATCCATGACTTCAATGCCGAGTGCTTTGAGTCGTTTAGTGCTTTCTTCAGAGCTGGAAACGGCGGCCTGTATATCGTTTTTGATGTCCGCCAGCCCTTCGATAAAATAATTAACGGTGGAGCCTGTACCCACACCAACAATGCTGTCTGGTTGAACGTACGACAAGGCCGCTGCAGCCGCAGCGCGTTTTTTCTGATCCTGATCCATTTCTTTACTCGTTTTGAGGTGTATTTGAGGAAATTATACCGGGAATCTTGTACCAGCAAACCCCATTATCAGCAATTAATTATTCTGCTCGGGGTAATGATCTTATTAACTGGAATATCCCAATTTTCCTGAGGCAACGCGTCCACTTGCTGGCAATCGTGGGCGAGACCGATGAGGCTAATGTTTGCTTGCTGTTTAAGTGAAGATAGGGTGCGATCGTAATAACCACCGCCCATACCCAATCTATTGCCATTTAAGTCAAATCCCACTAGCGGGGTGAATATCAGTTGGTGTTGGGTCAATGGCACAATATCAGGCAGTTCACAGACGGGTTCATCAATACCGTATTGGTTGCTACACATCTTACTGTTGGCTGAGTATTGCAAGAACAGTAAATGACCTTTGGCGAATGGGTGGATAACCGGGAGAGAAGTTTTAACTCCTTTACTCCAACAATATTCAATCAATGGTTTGGGGTTTAGCTCACCATCATTGGCCAGATAAAAGGCGCAGATTTGAGCATTGTCTACGATATTATTGGCGACAATATTGTTCAGCAGTTTAATGCTGGCATCTTGTTGTTGCTCAGTGCTTAAAGATTGTCTGGCTTTTCTGAGTTGTTGGCGTAATTGTTTGCGTTCGGAATTGTTTGCCTGAATGACCACAGTAAGAATTAAGTTATTGTTTAGAGCAATGTTTATAACAGAGCACACTCAAAAAAACAAAGCCGCACTGAGGCGGCCTTGCAATCCAGGGAGGGTTCAACAGTCACTACCTGTTGTCCCTATTTGTTGAACAGTCACTACTTGTTAAATTGGGCATCAAGGCTGAATTTTTTGGCGCCATTAATACTTAGTACCAGGAAGCCACCCGCCATAGACAGATTTTTAAAGAAGTTTAAAAATTCCGCCTGGTCAGCGATGTTATTGTGGAAAACCAAGGCTGAAGCGATGGAGAATACCGCTAAACCAAGGGCCACCAGGCGTGTTTGAAAGCCCAGGATAAGGGCAAGTGCGCCGCCAATTTCAGCGAAAATAACCAGTGGCAACAATCCGCCGGGCACGCCCATCGCTTCCATCCAACCAGCTGTGCCTTCATAAGCGCTGATTTTGTTGCTGCCTGCCAATAAGAACAGCGTACTTAATAAGACTCGTGCAATTACATCGATAATAGAAGCCAGGGTACCATTTTGATCAAAAGTTAAGATTTCAGTTTTCATGTTTGTATCCTCAGAAAGTTAGTAATTTGTTTCGACGGTGATAATAATAGTTCTATCTAATAATTTTAAAAGCGCAATAAATTGCCTTGAATGTTCTAAAAAATAGAAATTATGAAGTGTTCGCTGTCAATTACTTGGAATCTTTGATTACCCGGTTTTCGATTTCGCCTAATTCCAATACACTGGCGTATAAGGCGTTGAAATTGGTCTACAGTGTAGATATTCAAATTAATGACAATAGGGAGTTGCTAATGAAAAAAGTCCTCATCGTTTTGCTTATCATCTTGATCGCCGCTGGTGGTTTTGTGTTTCTGGGGCTATCCGGTCTGGATGATCTGATCAAACAGCAGATTGAGACACAGGGAAGCAAGGTGACAAAAACCTCGGTGACCGTGAGCAAAGTTGAAACCAAGTTAACGGAAGCCAAAATCACCATCGGTGGGTTGGGCATTGCCAATCCCGAAGGCTATTCAGTTGATGATGCTTTTAAATTGAATACCGTGAGATTAGATCTGGGAACGTCCACCAGTGAGCCCTACGTCATTGAAGAGATACTGATTGATGCGCCAGAAGTACTGTACGAGCTAGGCAGTGCGGGTAAGGCTAACCTCATAACGCTTAAAGAAAATCTGCAAGCCTCATTACCGCAATCTGAAACCTCAGAGCCAACAGGCGAGGCTGCCAATCCACTTGTCAGCGTTAAGAAAATCAAGGTGCAAGCTGTTAAGCTGAAACTTAACTTACAAGCGCTCGATCTGGAGCAATTGCCAGACGACAAACGCCAGTTTGAGCTGACATTACCCACCTTCTATGCCGACGCCGTTGGTGTGCCGGATGGTATTCCAGCCGACCAGGTGGGCGCTGCAATTGTGGATGCTATGCTGGACAATCTAATCAAAGAGGGCAAACGCAAAGTGAAAGGGATTTTTGAAGACGAAGCCAAACAAAAGCTGGAAGAAGAAAAGCAAAAACTGGAAGAAAAAGCCAAAGAAAAACTGAAGGGGCTTTTGGGGGGCTAACTAGAGTCTTTCTGGCTTAGCGGGTTAATTTGGCGTATTGGCATTCCCTTGCCAATACGCCGATTCACTATTTTCAAGCTTGTAATTCCGCTTTCAAAGTGTGAGCAAGACTGAAAATATCGATACTTTTGCCCAACTCAAATTGCATTAGCGCCAGCATGCCGTGCATCAGCAATAGTATTTGTTGATATGACTCGGGATTTTTCATCAGGGCTTGTTGAGCGGCTTGTAAGCCTTGTTCTTCGTAAGTCTGCAACAGTGCAATGGAGTATTCTTCTGGTGTCTTGCTTCTCACTTTGGGGGTATAACCCAGCTCCTTTACCACCATTTCTGCCATCTTCCATACTGACCATGGGTTTTGACCAGTAATCAACTTGCCATCTTGGCTGACTTTCTCCAGATATGTTTTACCGGGTTTAAAGTTTGCCCCTTGCTCCACCAGTTTATCTTCTAACAAAAATGGAAAGATTTCTTTGGCATCAGGGATAATTATCAGCTCTTCCTCATTGGTAAAACCGCTGACACTTTTATCGGTTAATAACCAGTCGCCGTTGTCCAACTTAACATTCACCAACGCCGCCGGGCCGTGACATACCGCACTGACAACTTTCCCGTCCTGGTACATTTGTTTGGTAATGCGCTGAATGTCTGGATTATCAGGAAAATCAAACATGGTGCCTTTGCCGCCAACGTAATACACAGCTTCATAGTGCTCTGGGTCGATATCAGCCAATGGAATAGATTGGCTCAGTCGCTTTTGAATAGAGGCATCGTTTAAGAAGGCATAATCGTAAGCGCCCATATCTTCACCGTCCAACACTCGTGGCGGCTCACCACCAAGCGGGCTTGCAAACTCCACCTCAAAGCCATTGGCAACAAAGACATAATAGGCTCGCGCCAGTTCGGTATGTTCATAGCCTGTGTCTTTGTCGTCGCCCATCTTGTCAGTGCTGGTAAGTACCGCGAGTATCTTACCGCGGCTCTCTGGGATGTTTTCCATCACGTAAGGTAGGTCCTGTGTTTGGCTTTGTTTTAATACCTGAAAATGGGCTTTGTCTGGCAATAAGCTTTTTAACCAGCTTTTTCCACCGTGAAACAAGGCAGCACCAACCGTCACCAGGACAATCATTGAGATAAGGGTTTTCTTTAACATGTTTGACTCCCGAAACGAAAACGCTGTTAGCGTATCGGGAGCCGTGTGAAATGAGCGTGAAATAACCGGCGGGGGTAGTCGGCCCCTATTATTTTTTTACCTCAGTATCGTAGACTTTGGCAATGCCATTAAAAAAGGTTAAATAATAATTACTGATATGACTTTGTTCTGCCATAACTTGAGAGGTCCAAATCAAGTTTTCTGGTGTACTCTCTGCTAATAGTTTTGAGAAACGCTGAAAAGCAGAAAATTCGGGTTCACCTTCTTCATGTTGCGCGGCTATGGTCAGGTAAAGGTATGTTTGTTTTTGGAGCTTATGTTCTGATAACTGACTATAAATGCGCTTTGCGTCACCCTGTAAAGGGGGACTGGCGGCAATTACTCTTGAAAAGTGCTGTGGTTGGGTCGCTATTAAATCTAGTGCAAAGAATCCAGCCAGTGAGTGGCCATAGAGTATTGCACTGTCGCTGGCTCGGTAGTTCTCTGTTATATAACTACGCAGTTCACTGGTAATGAAATGGCGAAATGCTACTCGATTGTGAAACAGATCTTGCTCTCTCGCGCCATCTTCTTCTTTATTATTAATGGCGACAATAATCATTTCCGGGATATTGTTCAGCTCCTGATGCAAGCGGGTGGCTAGAATGGCATGGGGTAAATGTCGCTCGCCATCTAACAAATAGAGTGTTGCATAATCTTTATTCGTGCTCTGATAGCTCTTGGGAAGATAAACCGTGATACTCCTGTCTTGCGCAAGTTTCTCAGAGGGAACGACAAACTGTTTTACTTCGGCAATGTTAAGTTGCGTTACTTTTTCTGTTTGAGCAAGCACAGATGTTGATATCAGACAGGTTAAAAAAAGAACGTGTAGACAGTTGAGCATATAGGTTTGTTTCCCGATAGTAGTTAGATAGTGGGCAATTGAATCGGGGTTATATCACTGGCTAATGTAAAATAAATACCACATCGGTTAAGATGTTGTTTTTTTCAGACAAAAGACAGATTTTAGTGTGAACACCAAAAGCAATTCTGGTGTTAGTTACACAAAAAAGGCAGCCATTTTAGCTGCCTTGATTATGTTCTATTGCTTATCGATTAAAGCGCGTATGTGTCCATAAACAGCTTTTTGATGCGCTCTTCATCGACTTTCAATGCGGCTTGCATCACCGGGGCGTCTTCCCATTGGGGTGACATCATCTTATCCAGTGGAGCAAAGGTTGTTTGTCCGTAGCATAGCGGATCAGTAGCTACGCGGAACTTACCTTGCTTCATATCAAATAGGGTAGGGTCAATCACGTAGGCCAAAGCCATTGCATCGTGGAAATAACAGACTTCTTCGTCGGAATTCTGGAATACTTCTGAGTAGAATTTTGCGTAAAACTGTGCAGCTTGATGAACGAAGCCACCCAGCTTAGGGTTCACCTCCGCCAGTTTGCCCAAATATTCCTGGTTGTAAGAAACCGCATAGGTAACATCAAGGCCAATCATGGTCAGTGGCCAATCCGCTGAAAAAACGATATCTGCCGCGTGCGGATCATTCCAGATATTCGCCTCTGCTACAGGGGTGACATTACCAGGTACTTGCGCAGCACCGCCCATGATCACCACACCTTTTAATAGCTTGGTTATCTCAGGCTCCATCTTCAGCACCATGGCTAAATTAGTGAGTGGACCAATTGCCACCAGGGTAACTTCTCCGGGATATTGCTTAGCGGTGTCGATAATAAATTGCGCTGAACTGCGTGGGTCTATAGGTTTATCAGAAAGTTTTGGGTGAATATTGCCAAAACCATCGTCACCATGCACAAAGTGAGCGTAGCCTGATTCAGGACCCACCCAAGGTAATCCCAACCCTTCGCAAACAGGGATATCTTTTTCCGCAATATCACAAAGGGTAACTGCATTGCGAGCAGCCATCTTGACTGGCACATTACCAAATACCGAAGTGAGACCCAATACGTCTAGATCAGGTGACTGAAACGCGAAAAAGATGGCCATTGCGTCGTCGATACCCGGATCGGTATCAATGATAATTTTTTCTGCCATGTTGATTCCTTGTGTTTACGTAAAATAATTACCCTTGTTCGGCCAAAAACGCTTCGACTTCTTCAAGGGTAGGAATGGATTGTGCGGCACCCACTCGGGTAACAGCAACAGCAGATGCAGCACAGGCCTTACGGATGCACTGTGCAGGCTCAGACTCTTGCATGTAGCCCGCTAAAAAGTAACCAATAAAGGTGTCGCCAGCGGCAGTAGTATCTACCGCCTGTACTGAAAATGCTTCGGCAAAGGTATTGCCAGCATTTGTAATGAGTTTGGCGCCCTTGGCACCTAAGGTAATGATAACTGCAGTGTCAGGCAGCTCTTGTTTAAACCAGCCTTCCATCGCTTCAAGTTCATCGGTACCGGTTAGCGCTTCGGCTTCCACCTCATTAACAATCAGCAGATCAATTTTGTGCAACGGCAAGCTCTTTACCGACTCTGTCATTGGGGCGGGATTAAAAGCCACCTTGAGTTTTTGCTCATTAGCTTGTTCGATAACTTCAGCAATGGCATTAGTTTCGTTTTGCATCAATACCCAGTCGCCCGGTGACGCACCGTCTAATGCCTGGCGGATAAGGTCATCCGATAATTCGTGATTGGCGCCAGCAAACAAGATGATGGAGTTTTCACCGGAATCGGCCACCTGAATAATGGCATGCCCGCTGGGTGTTTCTGTGCCTCTGACATATTTGCAGTCAACGCCAGCTCTAATGAGAGACTGCTTCATGGAAAAGTCCGATTCATTGATTAAGCCGACATGTTTTATGTCCGTACCTGCTTTAGCCAGTGCGATAGACTGGTTGGCGCCTTTGCCACCTAGCAGTTTTTGATATTGTTTGGATGCCAGTGTCTCGCCTGGCTGCACAAAATGCTCTACCTGATACACGTGATCAATATTAATAGAGCCGAAATTGATTATCGCCATAGATTGTTCTTCACTCATTATTACGATTACTAACTGTAGAACATTTACTGCTTTTGAACTACGACAATTTCCCTTATTTTGCTCAAAACCTGACCATTTGGTCAAAATAAATTGTTCGTATGTTTCTTTTTTCTATTTATTAGAATTATATGACCGAATTAATGTGATTTTATTTCGTTAATCAAGAACGGATAATGGGTTCATCAAATACAAAAATTGAATCAGGAGAATTATTATGATGACTTATCGTCCCGCACAAGAAAGAGGTCAGGCAAACTTTGGTTGGCTGCAAAGCTATCACTCCTTTTCGTTTGGCAGTTATTACGATCCTAACCATACAGGACATGGCAAGTTGCTGGTGATTAATGACGATTATGTCGAGCCAGGTCAGGGTTTTGGTACTCATCCCCACCGCAACATGGAAATTCTGAGTTATGTGATGGAGGGCACTATTGCCCACAAGGATTCCGAGGGCAATGAATATCATGTACCTGCGGGAGACTTCCAATTAATGTCCGCTGGCAGTGGTATTACCCACAGTGAATTTAATCCATCGAAATCAGAAGCGTTGAAGTTTTTGCAAATCTGGATCACGCCAGATGTAACAGGCACTAAGCCGGGTTATCAGCAAAAGGCATTTAATCAATCGGGTCATACCCAATTGATTTTGTCACCTGATGGTGCCGATGGCAGTTTGGTGATCAAACAACAGGCTTGGTTAACCCGAGTGCGATTATCTCAAGGCGAGTCGTTAGATTTCACCTTGAATCGAACGCAGAACAGTTACGTGCAACTGGTTAGAGGCGAAGTCGTAATTAACGGGCAAACAATGCATCCCGGAGATGGTTTAAAGCTGCGTGACGAAAAGGATATTCAGGTATTGGCTAATTCAGATGATGTGGAGTTTCTGCTATTTGAGGTATAGATCTTACGTTAGCTGAAAAACCTATGTTGGACTGAAGTCCAACCCACATGAGCCAGCATTTCATGCGAATAATTTTATGTGTACGCAGAAAAGCAAAAGAGCGGAATATTCCGCTCTTTTTCATTCCCAAAATGTCGTCGTTCAGGGGTACCCAGAACCGTATAGTTCAGGGCGGAAGCATCGTTGCTACCGTAGGCTTCATGGTACTAGCCAGGCTTGCTCAATAGTAACAAAGTCAACTTCCTTAGATGTTAGCATCGGCTCGGGACATAACTGAACTAACAAACATCTCAGGAGTTTTTAGTTTAAAAGGAAATGGCGCGTTTTACAAAGGGGTTTGGGTTTGTTTGCGCAGTTTTCGTGCAAGCAATTGTAACTAAGGCCGTTTTTCTTTGAGGAATTGTGAAGCTTTGCTGGCGGCATCGGCAATCGCTGAGCCACCTGTGCGTTTGTTCAACTCTTTTTGGGGGGGATTTACCATGGCAGCAGCCTGACTTTCCGCTAAATGTTTAGCCGCTGCTTTGTCTTTTTCCTGCTGTTCTACAATGGAACGGCATAAATTTAACGCGGTCATCATAATGATGTCTTCGCGGTTAGTGAGCCCGGAGCCTTTTTTGGTAGCCTGCAGTTGCTGGTTTAACAAGTCTTCAGTTTGCTTCAGAACGGTTTCTTCACCCGATGGACAGCGCACCTTGTACTGGCGCCCAAAGAGGTTAATAAACTGCGTTTTGGATACTGTCATTGTTATTGTTCTGCCCGGAAAACCGTTTGTTTTTTAGATCTTGTTAATTTGATTGTGGATTATCGCATTAGTCTTTGCAACCTAATCAATTTACCACTTATTTCAAACACTATATGCGTTATGAAATCGCAATTTTCAATGGTAGGATATAAGCAAATAACGAAGTGGATTTGTTTTGTCAGACAAAGAGTTAAGTTTTGAACAAATAGCCAATGAATTGTTGGCTAATAAAGTGAGCAGTGATCCGGCTGAATTACACGGCATTTTGTGTGGCATGGTATCTGGTGGAATGAGTCTGGATAACCAGGACTGGATCAATAGTCTGTCGGATTTCATCAATACTGGCGAAAAATTTCCTGCCGAAATAGAAACCCTGATCTTTCAGGTGTTCGAAGCCTCTTGCACGCAATTGTTGGACGGCGAGTTTTCTTTTCAGTTGTTGTTACCCGAAGATGCTGCCCCCATTAGCGAACGAGCACAGAGCTTGATCTCGTGGGTGCAGGGTTTCTTATTGGGATTTGGCGTGCAACAGGAAGGGCAACATAGCTTGTCTGACGAAGTTAAAGAGGCCTTAAGCGACTTTGCTGAAATCGCTCGTATGGAAAGTGATATGCCAGAGTCGGAAGAGTCAGAACAAGCACTATTCGAAGTGGAAGAATATGTGCGCATCTCAGCTATGCTGTGTTTTGGCGAATTGGGCAAAACCGGTGAAACCGACCTCTCTTCCTTTAGAACCATTCATTAATACGCTGTTATGATAAGCAAAAGCGAACTGTTAAGCCGTCGACAAGCTTTGGTGGCGCAATTGCCCGCCAATTCAGTTGTCATTTTACCCTCTGCGCAAGAAGTCACTCGCAGCAACGATACCGAGTATTTGTTTCGTCAAAATAGCTACTTCTGGTATTTCACTGGCTTTGCTGAGCCTGATGCCTGTTTGGTGTTGAGCAATCTGGAAGGCGAGTTTCAAGACTTTGTATTTTGTCGCGATAGCGATCGCCAGGCGGAAATCTGGCAAGGACGCAGGTTGGGAGTAGAGCAGGCCGCACAGACGCTGGGTATTGCAGAAAGCTATGACATCAGCGATTTACCAGAAGCTTTATTGTCCTTATTAGACGGCAGTGAACAGTTATATTTTTCCCTTGGCGATGACGCCGAAATGGAGCAAATGGTACTGAGTACGGTTGAAGCGCTGCGTAAAGCGCCGAAACAATCCAAAAAAGCACCAGTGGCCATTATTGAGCCCAAACCGCTAATGGATGAAATGCGCTTGTTTAAGTCTGAAGCTGAACTTGAAGTCATGCGTAAGGCGGCGGCCATTTCGGTCAGTGCACATAAAAGAGCTATGGCATTTTGTACTCCAGGCGTGATGGAATACCAATTAGAAGCGGAAATTCACCACGAGTTTGCTATGCAAGGAGCGCGTCAACCTGCCTACAATACTATTGTAGGAGCTGGCGATAACGCCTGTATATTGCATTATACAGAAAACAGCGATGTCATTGAGGATGGCGAATTGGTGCTCATTGATGCCGGTGCTGAGTTACAGGGCTATGCCGCGGATATTACCCGCACGTTTCCTGGTAGTGGCCGCTTTAGTGAAGAGCAAGAATTGCTCTACAACATTGTGCTGGCAGCACAGGAAATCGCGTTTAAGCACATTAAACCCGGCAATAGCCTCAAAGCTGCCGCCGATGCCGCAATTGAAGTGATCACCTCCGGTTTGGTGGAGCTTGGCTTGCTAACGGGTGAAGTGTTGGAAAATATTGCTGAGCAAAAACATCGGCAGTTTTACATGCACGGTCTTGGACATTGGTTGGGCCTGGATGTGCACGATGTGGGTGATTACAAGCGCAACGGGGAAGATCGGGCTTTCGAACCCGGTATGGTTTTAACCGTTGAGCCGGGCATTTACGTGGCACCAGACGCGGATGTCGATGCCCGTTGGCGCGGTATTGGTATTCGCATTGAAGATAATATTCTGGTAACAGAAACAGGCTTTGAGAACCTGACCCAAGGCTTGCCCAGAACCGTCGATGAAATTGAACAGTTTATGGCGCGCTCTTAAGAGGGGATCATGTCTGAAGTGACACCGCAGCAAACATTTGATTTGGTGATTTCCGGTGGCGGAGCGACTGGCTGGTCTTTGCTGTTGTCTCTGCAAACCATGCTACCTGCTGATAAACCCCTAAAAGTCGCGTTTATCGATAGTTTTGATCCCAATAAGGCGCAACCTCACCCGGGCTTTGACGCCCGAGCCTTAGCATTGTCAAAACAAACTTTGCAGTTTTTTAAAACAATGGGTATTGCCGACGATATTGCCAAGCGCGGCACAGCCATAAAAACCATACAGGTTAGTGATAAAGGTGCTGCTGGGCAAGTCCGACTGCATCACAGCGATTATCACGAAACAGAGCTGGGCATGGTGATGGAAGCTCAGGATTTGGGGGCCGTTTTACTGGAATGTGCTGAACGCAATTTACAAGAACAAGCCCTAAGTCATATTGAGCTTGTACGTTTGCAACCAGACAAAATTCAGTTAGCAGAAACCAGGCGAGACAGCATTCAGATAACCACGGAAAGTGGTCATCGCTTAACTACGCAGCTGCTGGTATTAGCGGAAGGCACGCAATCCAGCTCTAAAGCGTTTTTTAATATCGATGTAACCCAAAAAAACTATCAACAACACGCGATTATCGCCAATGTGGTGACAGAGCTACCACCCAATAACACCGCGTTTGAGCGCTTCACGGCATCTGGCCCCTTGGCTTTTTTACCTATGACAGAGCAGCGCAGCGGCGTTGTCTGGTCTGTGGCCTCTGCCGATGTTGAACAACTGCTGGCATTAGATGATGATAACTTTATCCAGCAATTACAAACTCAGTTTGGACAGCGCTTAGGCAAAATAATAAAGGTGGGTAAACGCCAGTCTTACCCGCTTAATTTGCTGAAAAGCGACGATAGTTTCAGTCACCGAGTAGTGTGCATTGGCAATGCAGCTCAAACGCTACACCCTATTGCGGGACAAGGATTTAATCTGGCGCTAAGGGATGCCTGGCAGTTGGCGAAATGCATTGCGAATACAGTGCAACAAAAGCAAGATATTGGTGCCTATCAAAGCCTTTGCCAGTTCAAGGCCGAGCGCAAGCAGGACCAGCAGCAAACGATTTTGTTAACCGACTCACTGGTACACCTGTTCTCCAACAACAATGCATTGTTGAGGGCTGGCAGAAACATCGGCTTATTGCTGATGAACAACAAACAAAAGTTAAAGGACGGTTTCGCTAGAATTGCCATGGGGCAGCGCAGCGGAGCACAGCTATGATGAAACAAAAAGATATCGTAATTGTCGGAGCCGGTATGGTGGGCTTAACCTGTGCTTTAGCGTTGGCGCCTTCCGGGTTAAAGGTTGCCGTCATTGATGCCGCTGAAAAAAGTGCCGCACCCGCTGGCGAGCCTGAGCTGCGGGTGAGCGCTGTCAGTAAAGCCAGCCAATCTATATTCGAAAACTTAGGCGTGTGGCAACACCTCAATACCCAACGTATCACGCCTTACACTGCAATGCAGGTGTGGGAGCAAGATAGTTTTGCCCGTATTGGTTTTAAAGCCGCTGATGTTTTTACCAATGATTTAGGCCATATCATCGAAAATCGCAATGTTACTGCGGCACTGACTCATGTGGTTGAGCGTACTGACAATGTCGAACTTATCACTGGCGTTAAGATTGACAAGTTATCGCTGGGACAAGGCACACAGGTATTACAGTTAGCCGATGGGGAGTTGTTGACCTGTCGTTTTGTTATCGGTGCCGATGGTGCCAACTCCATGGTGGGTAAAGTGGCCAATTTTGCCCAAACCTGGTGGGACTACGATCAAAAAGCCATTGTTGCAACGGTGCAAACTCAATTGCCTCATGAGTATACCGCCAGGCAGGTGTTTACTCCCCACGGTCCACTGGCATTACTGCCACTTTGGCAACCCGAACAATGCTCTATCGTTTGGTCGCAAAGTACCGACAAAGCCAACGAATTATTGAGCCTGGACGAGTCAGATTTCAACAAAGCCCTGGCAACCACCTTTGATATGCAGGCTGGCCAGATAAAACTGTGTTCAGCACGTCAGTGCTTTCCTTTAAAAATGCGTTATGCCAGACAGTGGTTGGGCGAGGGAGCTATGGTGATCGGAGATGCCGCCCATACCATACATCCGCTTGCCGGGCAGGGTGCTAACCTGGGGCTTCTGGATGCTGCCAGCGTTGCCGAACAGATTTGCCAGCTGGTGGAAGAGGATAAAGACTTTACGCAAGTGCGCTATTTGCGACCTGTAGAGCGCTGGCGCAAGGCCGAAGCGGCGAAGATGGTGGCCAGTATGGAGACCTTTAAACGTTTGTTTTCCGGTGAGCAGCCTTTGAAGAAGCTTATTCGTGGCGCCGGCATGTCGCTGGTTAATGAGATCACGCCACTAAAATCCGACATTATCAAGCAAGCCATGGGGATCTCTGGTAAGTTGCCAGAATTAGCTGTTAAAGCCTCTTAAACAGCTACGTTCTATGGCGCACTTTGAATAAGCTTCTCAATAAGCTTGATGCGGTGTCGATTCTCTTGAGAATCTGTCATGGCGATCACCAAGGGCTTTTTATACAAACTTGTTAAAAGCTCAATGCCTTCCAACGAGTGTTTTTCTGCAATGTAGCCCATGACCAATGGATCGGTAATGGCAAATTGATGCCGTCTGGCATGTAGCTTTTTGGCGAGTAATATCTCGTTGTCGGCGTAAAACACGTTATCTGGATAACGCCTTGCCGCTTGTGTAATGGACTCAGGGTAAACGTATGTGCGCACCAAGCCTACAGTTCCATCTTTAAACAGCGTTTCCACATCGGAGAAGCTGGCTTGAGTATTTTCCATTTTCAATACCGCCACTTCAGACCAGGCAATCGGAGGGGAAGCAATAAAGCCTTTTCTTACTTCTTCTGGCCAGGCGGGAAAATAGCCCAGATAGCCTGTTTCTGTGGCTTGCTTTTGCGCCCGGGACCATGGGTAAAACTCGACTAACAAAGTAATGCTTTGTTCGCCGAGTAATGATTTTAAGCGCTGAACGGCATTGCCCTCGTTTATCATTTCAGCACCTGAATAAGGTTGCCAGTTCAAGGAGGTAACAAACCAAGTTTCTTTCGCCGTGGCAAAGTGAGGAATGCTTATAAGTACGACTAAAAATAACCGGAAGGATTTAGTTTTTTTCCAAGCACTAACCATGATCAGCTCTTTTTAACATTTAATTAAAAGTGTAGCCGAGAGATGGAAATCACCCAAAAAAGTGACGAAAAATGCAATGATTAACTTCACAAAAATACAATTAAGATATTCAGCTCACTCTTTACCGGTTCATTTGCATTATTCCAGTTGCAAGTCGGTTTCCGAGAGACAATACTGAATAAAATCCTCTCGGAGCAGCACTATGAAAGTTACCTCATCGTTGAGTTCACAGAAAAAACGTATGGCTAATTGCCAGATTGTCCGCCGGCGTGGACGAGTGTATGTACTAAATAAATCCAATCCGAGATTTCAGGCGAGGCAGGGCAGTTCAATGCATCCCAATCAGGGCCGAGCTTCCCATGCTAATGCAGCGCAGAATACAGGCTCGCCGTTAAGTAATACCGGGCGAAAATCTCATGCCGAAGATTAAATTGATATCAGTGTAAAAAGACCAGAATAAAAAAGGCCAGCATTTGCTGGCCTTTGTCATTTCTCAGGTTTTTTAACCTCTGGCGTTATTTAACCTTCATGCCCGGCTGTGCACCTTCGTGGGGTTCTAATATCCACAGGTCTTGACCGCCAGGTCCGGCAGCGAGCACCATGCCTTCTGACATGCCAAAACGCATTTTGCGAGGTGCCAGGTTGGCCACCATTACGGTCATTTTGCCCACCAGATCTTCCGGCTGATAAGCACTCTTGATACCTGCGAATACCTGACGAGTTTCACCGCCAAGATCCAGTTCAAAACGCAATAGTTTATCGGCACCTTCAACGTGCTCTGCTTTGGCGATGCGGGCAACCCGCAAGTCTACTTTGGCAAAATCGGCAAATTCGATAGTCTCGCCAATGGGATCTTTGGCCAATGGGCTATCGGGATCAACCGTCACTTTCGCTTGTAAATCTTCTTTGGAGGCTTCCACCATCTTCTCCACTTTTTCAGCGTCAATGCGTTGCATCAAGGCTTTAAATTTATTGATATTGTGGCCTAATAACGGGCTTTGAATTCCTGACCAGGTGAGTTCACTATTGAGGAACTGCTCGGTCTTTTCAGCTAACACCGGCAGTACGGGTTTCAGCCAGGTCATCAAAATACGGAACAGGTTGATACCTAAAGAACACACCTGATGGGTTTGTTCTTGCAGGTTCTCGTCTTTTATCGTTACCCAGGGAGCTTGTGCATCAATGTATTGGTTGGCTTTATCAGCCAGTGCCATGATATCTCGAATCGCCTTGTGGTATTGACGCCCCTCAAACGATTGCGCAATGCCCTCGGATGCCGCCTGGAACTCTTCAAGTAGTCCAGTTTCGGGCAGGTTGGCAGCTAATTTGCCATCAAACCTTTTACTGATAAAACCCGCACAGCGACTGGCGATATTCACCACTTTACCCACCAGGTCGGCGTTATTTTTCTGTACGAAGTCTTCGAAATTCAGGTCGATATCGGTGACGCCATCATTGAGTTTTGAGGCAAAGTAATAACGCAGGTATTCCGGCTCAAGATGATCCAGATAGGTACGGGCTTTGATAAAGGTACCTTTGGACTTTGACATTTTTGCGCCGTTCACAGTGACAAAACCGTGCACGTTAACCCCGGTGGGTTTGCGCAATTCAGCAGCTTCCAGCATGGCAGGCCAGAACAGACAGTGGAAGTAGGTAATGTCTTTACCGATAAAGTGGTAAAGCTCAGCATCACTGTCTTTGTTCCAGAAGCTATCAAAGTCGAGATTGTTGCTGGCACAGAAATTCTTAAAGCTGGCCATGTAGCCTACTGGCGCATCTACCCAAACATAAAAGAACTTGTTGGGCGCACCTGGGATCTCAAAACCAAAATAAGGGGCATCACGGCTGATGTCCCATTGCTGCAAGCCTTGCTCAAACCACTCTTGCAGCTTGTTGGCGATTTCTGCTTGTACCGAAGAGCCCTTTAACCAGTCTTGCAACATGTCTTCGAATTGTGGCAAATCAAAGAAGTAATGCTCAGAGTCTTTCAGTACCGGCTCAGCACCTGATACCACAGACTTGGGATTTTTCAGTTCCGTGGGGCTGTAGGTGGCACCACAACTATCACAGCTATCGCCGTTTTGATCTTCAGCGCCACATTGTGGGCAAGTACCTTTTACAAAGCGATCCGGTAAAAACATCTGTTTTTCCGGGTCAAACAACTGGCTGATAGTACGCTGCTTGATATAGCCGCGCTCTTTAGCGCGCAGATACACCATCTCACACAGCTCTTTGTTTTCTTCAGAGTGGGTGTTGTGATAGTTGTCGTAAGAGACTAAAAAATCCGCCAAATCTTGCTGGTGCTCAGCTTGGGTACGGCGCACCATTTCTTCGGGCGTAATGCCTAACTCAGCCGCTTTTAACATCACGGGCGTGCCGTGGGCATCGTCGGCGCAAACACTGTAACATTCGTGTCCACGCAGTTTTTGGAATCGTGTCCAGATATCAGTCTGGATGTGCTCAAGCAAATGGCCAAGGTGAATAGAGCCATTGGCGTAAGGTAAAGCACTGGTTACCAGAATTTTACGCGTTTCTGTGGTCATGATTACCTGAATGGGTTATTGAATAAAGAGGGCGAGAGTTTACAGAAAAAAACGCCTGATTTCATCTCGCAAGAGACGCTTATTTCGCATAATTAATGCACTTATTGGCGATATTTATGGAACAGTGGGAAAAATCGGTTGACGTGCTGCTTTGAGCATTTGATCATTAGCGCAATTAATTACCAATATAAGAGACGCTCCACGCATGAGGCTTTGCGATAAGGACATAATCAGATATCTGAAGGATGGTGCTATTAGCATCTCTCCCACACCTGAAGAAAACATGATCAGCGGGGTTACCGTTGATATTCGTTTAGGTAATAAGTTTCGCGTGTTTGAAGATCACCAGGCGCCTTACATTGACTTAAGCGGCCCTAAAGCCGAAGTTGCCGCGCAGCTTGAAGCGGTGATGAGTGACGAGATTGAGCTGGAAGACGGCAAAGCCTTTTTCCTGCATCCCGGTGAACTCGCGCTTGCGGTTACTTATGAGTCAGTAACGCTACCGGCTAACATTGTAGGTTGGTTAGATGGCCGTTCCTCCCTGGCGCGCTTAGGCTTAATGGTACATGTTACTGCGCACCGAATTGATCCGGGCTGGTCTGGCAACATCGTATTGGAATTTTTTAATAGCGGTAAACTGCCCCTGGCATTGCGCCCTAAAATGAAAATTGGCGCACTGAGCTTTGAGGTGTTATCTGATTATGCTGAGCGGCCCTACAACGCCCGCCTTGATGCGAAATACAAGGGCCAAGATGGTGCAATTGCCAGTCGGATCAGCGATGATGAAAAGGGCGATTCTTAACCGCCAGCTCTTTGTTTTACTTGCGGTGGCACTGATACAAGCCTGTGCCACCGTGGCCCCTGTGTCGGTAGACTTTCAGCCGGAGCAATACGACGCTTTCTTTCCAGGTTTTGAAAACGTAGAAACCATCCCCCAAGACACCATTTTTTATCTCAACGATAAAAGCAAAGCCTATGTGCGAGAGCGGGCTGCTATGGCTGAAACCAGCGAAGATAAAGCGTTAACTCTGATCAACGATCTAATGTCGCCATCACAGTTAGCACTGGACTACGTCTATGGTGCTAATACCGTTGCTCAGGAAACCTTTGATAACGGTACAGCTAATTGTTTGAGTCTCACTATCCTGGCTTACGCCATGGCCCAAGAGGCAGAGCTAGATGTGCGCTTTCAGGAAGTGTTTGAACAAGAGTCGTGGAATCAGGCGGGAGAGTTTGATTTAGCCAACGGCCACGTCAATTTATTAGTGGCGAGAAAACCACGCTTTAGTTTTGTGCCGGGCATGGTGTCGCAAAGGCGCACCTACACCGTTGATTTTTTCCCGGAATCCAGAGAGGGTAGGGCGAAGACCAAGGAGCTGAGCAAAACCCAGATTGAGTCCTATTTTTATTCTAACATTGGTGCGCGCGCCATGATCGACGGGCAGTACAATCGCGCATGGGCGAATTTTCGCATTGCGCTGAGTTTATTTCCACAAGACTCCTCCGCCTGGAACAATTTGGCTTTGCTGTTGAGCCGACAAGGCGCATTGAATGAAGCCATTGTGGCATTGCAAACGGCAACCGAGTTAGATAATAAAAACACTTCCGCATGGGAAAATCTGGCGGGCATGTTGAAAAAGTCCGGCGACACTGAGGCTGCAGAGAACATCTCAGAGAGACTCAACCGTATCCGCCTGGACAACCCTAATCATCATGTTCGCCTGGGCAACCGGCATTTTCTCAATGAAGACTGGCAGGAGGCTGAAAACGCTTACCGCAAAAGCCTGCGTTTGCAAAATAATAACCACTTAGCTTGGTTTGGGTTAGCTAAAGTCGCTGCCCAAGCAGGTGATGAGCAGCAGGTGCGGGAGTATCTGAGTAAAGCCAAAGAGAGCGCCAATAGCGAAGGTTTCGCCCGTCGCTATGCGCGTAAACTACACGCCCTTAATGAGACGCTTTAAGCTTCTCTATCTCTGCCCAAAGCTCTTCGGCTTCGGCAGTCAGCATGGAATAAGTTTTAATATCGCCACGACGCTGCGCCAGCATAGCTTTCTCTAGCTTGGCATCGTATTGCTTGCGTAATTTCTTAGTGGGATCTGATTTAAATAAACCGAACATACTCGTCACTCTTAGTTTTTTAACGGATTACGACACCAGCACCACAAAGGATCAATGCAGCCCATCACTGATGAATGTTTCATCAGTCAGTGCTAAAAGGCGTGTTTAGTGATTGCAATTCAAAAATTTTTGAGTAATATGTGCGGCCTTCGGTCGGTGTGTGGCGCAGCTTGGTAGCGCACTGTCATGGGGTGTCAGGGGTCGGAGGTTCAAATCCTCTCACACCGACCAAACTTCTCTTTTTAGACACCCAATATTCACTCTCTATCTCCTGTGGGTCGAACCTTAGTTCGACGGTTATCTGTTATAGTCCGGATCTACCCACTTAACGGGAGATGGATAATCATCTTACTCTGTTAATGATAAAGAACTCTATGAAAGTTGCACAAAAAATCCGGTGAACTTTCGAACACCGGATTTTGAATAATTTCATTTTGCTGAAGGTTAAGTTCCAACGAACCTAAACAGATCGTTACTGGTTACCCACCTTCAAGACAACACATATTAAAAAGCGTAGCGCAGGCTTACACTGTAAAAATCGGCATCATCAGCTACACCATAACTCAAGCCGGCGGCAAAGTTGTCGGTGAAGTAATAGCGTCCATCAATTGTGAAGGTCGTGTCGTCTTCTTCAACATCAATATAGGCAATCGACCCGCCAAGCTCAAAGGCATCAGTTAACATTGAACGTGCGCCAACGGTAATGCCATAGCCGTTGTCACTTTCAGATTCACCAAGTGCAGAAGCATCAACGTATTCGTATGAGAGCGTGGCAAAAAAATCGGTTGTCGCTGAAATTCCGTAGCGGTAGCCTACGCCCGCGGAGATGGTATCCAGATCGATGTCAACACCAAAAACATCTTCACTTAATGCATTGTAATCAGCCAGCAGAAAGATATTTTCAGTTATCAAAGCGGAACCTGACAAGGCAAAGCCATCTGGTTCAAAATCAGTGTCATCAATCTCCGCTTTAACATAGCTTAGTTCAACCAAATTCCAGTCTGGAGATTTCGCGAAAGCAGAACCAGAAAATAACAACGCAATGGAAAGGCCTAAAAGTGACTTCTTCATAAAAATTTTCCTTAAAAGTGTGTGTTAAAACCGGTCATCTTGACCGGGAGCGCATTATAACCACTTGCAAAACGCTGTAAATGAGCAAACAGCAAGTAATTATTTCTGCGTTTATATTTGTCTTACAAAGCATATAAATCAGGGATGAGGAGTATGTGGCTACTAATCTTAATCACAGCTTAACGTTTGATAAATTCTTACCTGTGCGCATTAATTCAAATACAAAAGTTATCGCAAAAACGGTTTTTAAACCGGTATCAAATATCGCTGGCCTGTGGCGTAAGTTCCTGACATTTTCAAAAATAATAAATAGGGACATAGCCTTATTTGTTATAGTTTGGCTCTTCTTTTCTTACTTGGAGGCCTGAGTTCTGCAAATCTGGCAGGACATCAACAGTATTTACGGTAATGTCACAACGGCATTGGAGCATAAATATAACAAGTCTTTTAATAAACAGATCAAGTCTGCGGAGCTAAGGCTCATGTCGGAAGATGAGATGTTTCAAGAGTTACAACAATATCGTGAAAAGCGCGCCATTTAATCTGAGCTGACCTGAATGCTGCCTCAGAAGCTCAAAATCAGATGATAAAAATGGTCATTGGCGCTGCTAAGCAGGCACCTGGATTACACCTTGTTGTTTGATTTTTGGGTGTCAGGGGGCGGAGGTTCAAATCCTCTCACACCGACCAAATTCTCTTCTAATGACACCCAATATTCACTCTCCATCTCTTGTAGGTTGAACTTGAGCACCAGGGATAGTGTAAATGCCGATTTTGCAGGAGCAAAAATCCGCTAGTTCGACGATTATCTGTAACATTCCTCTTTTGGGATTCAAAAACAATCAAACATGTTTATCTTGCTTGGCAGTAATTGCTGTGAGGCGTCTATGTTGTTTTTTCTAGAACAAAAATCGGCCAGTTCAACAGTCACTTTCAGGATTTACCTGCTAAATTGGCTTTGGCAACAAATCACGCTCAATCATTTAACTTGTTAAGTTCAGCGAGCAAATAGCTTAAGTTAGCAGGCGCAAAATCAAAGCCTTCGCCACTTTCTGAAGGCAATAGGTTGGAAACAATCCCTACCACTCGGCGTTGTTGGTCTAGTACCGGGCTGCCACTGAGGCCTCTTAGGCTGGCTAAATCCAGGTCTGGCATAGTTATACGCAGGTTGGTATCAGTGGATTTTATGTATTTTCCCGGATAAGCGTCCTGGCGACAGGTGGTTTTGGTGGAATAACTGCAGCCATAGGCCGTCAGGGACTCTCCCTCTTCAATTGGGGCTTCACGCAGGCGCAATACCTGTAAGTTGGAGTGGTTTTCTTTCACTTCAAAGATTAACCAATCTTTACTGAGCACTTTCATGTCCAGGGCTTCTTGTCTGGATTCATTCAATAACCTTCCCAACTTTACATATTGTTCGGGTGAATGGTTGGGGTAGATTCGCCAGTCAGATATATGTCCTTCGATAGTTACTGAATTCATTGAGGCCGATTTAGCCTCAAGTAAGGCGTGTTTTACAGTCAATGCGTATAGCTTGTCGCGGTATTCAATCAGAAAACCATTACCGACAAATGGCTTTTCTTTGGTTTCATCCTGATATTGAATGTGATTAATACCAGAAAACTGCAGCGCTTGAGGTTGACTACCACCCAGCTGTTCCAGCCAGGCTAAGGTTTGTTCAGCTATACGGTGATCAAAGCGCTCGCCGGGTTGCGACGGGTTAAAGGCGCGATTGGCTCTTGCGGTGTCATATTCTGATTTTGTGTCGTAGCGCATAAAGGCATGTTCAGCCCCTTCGATTTCAATTGCTTTGCTCTTGGGGTTTGACGATAAATTGGCTAAATCAAATGCCCAGTTCTTTTCAATCGCCTGAATATCCAGACTGCCATGCATCATAAATACGGGGGCCTCTATCGAGTGCCAAAGTTCGGTAAAATTATAGCGATTTAAATCACGGAAAAAGCTGTAATGTCGATCAATAACTCGCTCTCCGTCAATATTGAGCAGCCGAGCGTTGATGGCCTTTTGGGTTGCTGGATGTTGGGTAATTTCCAGCCAGTCTTTATCACTGTTCAGCCACATGTTTAGCACGGGCTCCATCAGGTTTTTATTGCGTTTTGCTTGTACCTCAGAAGCATCAAAGTGTTTGACTGACTGCAACTCATATATGTCGAGCATGTAATCATACCAAGGCTTTAGTACACCGCCGTAACCAACTATACCTGTAACGGGTTCGCGATTAGCCACCACCGCGGAGTGCAATACACCTAAACTGTGCCCCCATAAATACACCTTTTCTGAGTCCACATATGGCTTTTGTTTTAATGCTTTTAGCGCCTGAGTGAAGGCATTGGTTTCGGTGCTAAAGTCGATAACATTACAGTGCTGCACTGATTGGCTGTCGCCAACTCCCGGTTTTTCTACTCTGAATACTACATAGCCCGCTGCTGCAAACTGCTCAACAAGCTGCTTTGTTGTCGCTTCAGGTGTTATGCCCATGTCGATTGAACCACAGGTATATCCCTGGATAAAGAAAATGGCAGGGGCCTTACCATGCTCTCCCGCTGGTCGATAGGTGATTGACCTCAGTTGGTTATCCTTGTAAGTGACTGATTCGTACAACACATCGGCATGCCCACTGACTTCATAGGGCCTGGGCTGCATAGTGCCTGTGCGCGTTATGGTTTCGCCGTCTCGTTCAAAAGTAACAGCGATGCTTTGTTGGGATTTGAGTGGTTGAACTACAGATAACAACTCAGAGAAATTACTCAAATTCTGGTTATTAATACTAAGGATTTTGTCACCTGCCTGTAAGCCCAGTGATGAGGCGGTACTGTTGGCTAAAACTCGTTGTAAAACCACTGAACGCTCGCCATTGGCCTGCTCTGGCAGCACACCTAACAGCGTACCTCTGATTAATTCTTCTGCGTTTGCCATGAAGCACAATAAAATTAATAGCGACCCGAAAATGTTGAATAAGACTCGTTTTAATATCATTTAGAAATAGTCCTTGTCAGAAAGTAAGAAGCGGTTTGTAGCGATACCAGAGGCTGATTAGTGAGCCTCAATATCGTGTTGCGAATAGTTGCGTGGTGCTCAGCACCGTATTCCGATAGCAATTGTTGAATGAGGGTTTCGATATGATGTTTGCCATACACATAAGTGATCACCTGAACTGGCCAGCGTTTGATCCGCGCTAACTCTCGACGGCCAATGGACATGCGATCTGGCAAATAGTGCCGCCATTGCGCCAGGGCTTGTTCATCCGTCCAGCCTTCAAAGTGGATTCCGATATCAATGAGCACTCGCAACGCTCGTAACACGCGCCACTCAAGCGCATAATGCAGACTGCTCGCTTGCTCAAATACACCAAGTTGCTCACCCAAGGTTTCAACGTATGCTGCCCACCCTTCTGCCGTCACCAGGGGCAAAGGGAAAAACGTTGAGACGGGGCAAAATGATTGCTGTCGAGACACATAAGATTGCAAGTGATGGCCCGGGAGGGCCTCGTGCAAATATAACCAATCTACACTTTCAGCTGGGAAATTCTGATCTGTGAAATGGTAGTAAAAGGTTTGATTGTCATTGTTATAGATACCGGGCGCAGGGAAGCTTTTGGGTAAATTAGAGGGTTTTATCCTCACTGGAGGGATTGCGGGTAGCGTTCCAAATACCTGTTCCAGGTGGTTTACGATTTGCTGTTCTGTTTTCTTAAAAGCGTGAACTATGCTGTCGTGCTGAGAGCGAGAGAAGCCTGACGGCGGTTTTTTGGCTACCCTGTCCTGAAGAGCCAGGTACTGAGGGTGCGCCCGGCTCAATTCCTCATGCGCGATGAATTTCAATTGTTCAATTTGTGATGTAATCGATGACCGTTCTGTGTCCAGCAGTAACCATGAATTCAACCAGTGTACGTACCATTGTTTTCCGTTTGGTAGGTCAGACATGCGCCCTGAATAATTGGTGTCCTCTGGCAGGGCATTCATTAACTTTACCCTGTTGTGCAGCAAGTTTAGATGAGTTTTTAGATTGTCTTGTCGAAGCTGCTCGCAACCGTCCTCAGGCTGCAATTCAGAGAGGCTTTTATGCCACTCCATTATGGTAGTGGCATGCAGATTAAAGTGCGACTGGTTATCTTTGAGCCATGCGGAAAAATCCAGTCGGGGTTGCAGAAAAGGCGTTTCAGAAATAGCCCTTTCTAGTTTTTTTAAAACAATATCGGAATTCGATTCTGCTTGTGTTGAACAACCCAGTAATAGCCAAATCGCTGCAAGGCATATTCCGAGCAAGCGATGTTTTTGGTGAACTGAGACATTGCCCTGCTTGTATGGGGTCGTATTCATAGGCGATTATTAACTCAGCTTGGTAAACGGTTTTAGCTTTAAATTCTGTTACTTCATTAATTCGTATTATCGTTGAAGGGGCCACGAAATCGGGTATCAAATGAGGTTCGATAGAAGGTCCATTTACCGTTATGCTTTTTCATCAGACTTGCAAAATGGCCGACGAATTTTGTTGGTGGCTGGTCAGGATGATAAAAATGCTCTTCTTTAACCTGGCGTACATAGGCAAGATCACCCAATACATCGATGCTGATAGGATCGACTTTACTAAATGTTGCATAATTTCCTGCATGCAACCAATCGCTAACTAAAGACAGGTATTCTGCCCGACTGCGCAGACTTTTTTTGTCTCCTGCCATGTACCAGTTTGTAAAGTCAGGGTGAAATAATTCGGCGTATGCTTCATAGCCAACTTGTTTAGGGGCAAGGGCAACAAATCGATTGAGTTCGATGATTTCTAATTGCTCTTCGCTCCAATTCTGTTCGCTAGCCGAATGCTTATCAGGCGCCGCAATACTCGAACTCAAAAAAAGTGAGCCAAAAATTAATGTAAAGATAGAAAAAGCCAAGGTTTTCACGCTGCAACCCTTGTTATTATTGATGTAGAGAAACTAACTGTTGCCATCATGAATGTGTTAATTTCGGCTGAGGTTTACGTTTTTCTGAACATATTTAACTACATTCAGGCTCTTTCTATCGCCAAAACAGGACAAACAATGGAGCAGACATTTTTAGGTATTATTTACTTTATTGCGCTTAGTCATGGATTAATGCTGGCGGTATCATTGTTGCGAAGAACCACCTCAAGGGCACCGAGTAGGTGGCTAACAATTATCGCCTTTGTGATCTGTTACAAGTTGTATGAAGGCGGCGTGTTATACACAGGGCTGTATGAACATGTGGTTCACAGCATTGGATTGTTGCCTTATATGGTGTTAATAATTGGCCCGTTGATTTGGCTGTATGTTCGACAAGTGACAGGCAAAAAAGCTTTGCCGCGCTGGTTGCTTGTGGCTAATTTTGTTCCCGCTATGGTTATTTGGCTGCTGAATTCTCCGGCTGTTTTTCGCGGCAGCCAAGAGAAAGTTGCCAGCTGGAATGTGCTACTCAATAGCACCGGAGGCGATTTGCCGACGGTGTATATCGCACTGTTGTTATCAATCAAAGCGCATTTAGGGATTTATCTCTATTTAAGCTGGCGCTCCGTGTCAAAGTTTAAGTCGGTGGCAATTAATTTAAGAGCCGATAATAGCAGTGCGCTTTTATCTAATATGCAGTTCATAGTGGTTGCTTTTTTTGTGTTGGAGCTAACCTGGGTGAGCTTGTTTACGGCACAACAGCTGTTTGGGTTGGGTACGCTTAACGCCGTTGGCGATATATGGCTGCTGTTTGTTGCCTTTATGGTGCTGGCAATTGGATATATCGGGTTACAGCAGCCAGATTTAGTTTTTACCCCAGAAGAGTGCAAATTGGCGGAACAACAGGGCGTGGCAGAAAACACACCTGACTCTGATAAGTCCAATGTAAAATACTTTCATTCTGCACTGCCACAGAGCACCAGCGAAATCTTATCTAAAGAGCTGGAACAGCAGATTCAAAGCCAAAAATTGTATTTGAATGAGAGATTAACCCTCACCGACCTGGCGAAAGCCACCAATATGAAAGCGCACACCTTATCACAGATAATCAATCAAAGTATGAAAACCAACTTTTACAAGCTGATCAATGGCTACCGAATCCAATATGCCGTTGACCTGATTGAAGACAATACAGTGACTTGGTCATTAGAGCGTATCGCACTGGAGTCGGGCTTCAATAACAGAGTAACCTTCAGCAAAGCTTTCAAGGAAATTATGGATTGCACGCCCTCAGCGTATAAGAAAAAACATCAAACTGATTTGGAGAGTGCAGGGGGCTGAAAAATAATTCATGTATCGTACTCCGCTCCTGGCTCTATTTGTACTTCAAGCCGTTGCATGACGCTCTCGTCGATTGCATCTTGGATACCAAAAAAGTAATCCACTTCCACCATAGAGCCTTGTAGCTGAATCGTTACTTTTTTCTTTCCCACTTTAATCCGTTTTATTTCGTCACAGTCGAATCTTTGTATCAACGGATAGGTGCAACAAAAAAGCCTGTTATTTTTAACTTTGATAGCCACTCTTCCTCTGATAAGTACAAGTAGAACTAGCGAGGAGAAAAGAAACGCTTTTACCAACAAATCTAACAACAAATCATCGAAGAAACTAAATCTCAATGTTGGAATAAAGAAGATAGTTAAAGTAAATAAAAGATTGTAAATAAAAAAAGAATTCATAATGCTTTCAACTATTTAAATAAACACAGGGCCTATGGTACTGCCGCCTGAAACATTTATATCTTCGGCAAACTCAAAACAAACTCACTTCCCGTTCCCGGCTGACTTTTAACCGTCAACGTCCCGTTGTGGGCAAGGGCGATCTTTCGACAAAGGTAAAGTCCTAGTCCAACGCCTTCGTGGGAGCGGTTTTCAATTTTTTCCACTCGGTAAAATGGCTCAAAAATCTTGTCTTGCAAGGCTTCGGGTATTCCCGGCCCTCTGTCGTTAACGGTAAAGATAAAATCGCTGTCGGTTTGCGTAACGCTTAATTTGGTTTCAGAGCCTCCGGGGGCATAGGTAATGGCGTTTTTTAGCAGGTTGCGCAGCAAAAATTTAATTCTGCCAATATCCAGTTGAATGGCTTCTTCCGGTATATCCGCATTAACCTTGATGAACTCTGCATTATCCTGTTCCGCCAATAACTCATCTATCAAACTCGGCAAATAGTAGTTTGATAAGTGCAATACTTTATGGCCTTGCTCAAGTCGCTCTGCTTCGAGTAATTGCTCAATCAATCGGTCCATTTGCGTGATGTCTTTATTGAGTTCGGCACTGACAGTGGATTCTTCAAGCATAGCGAGTGATATCTTCATTCTGGCCATGGGGGTTCTGAGCTCATGACTGATGGCCAATAATAATTCGCTCTTAGCATCAAACAGTTGTTGTAAATCCGCCGCCATTTTATTCAGTCCATGAGTCAGCTCTGCCAGCTCAGTGTTGGGGTGTTTGTGGATGCGATAATGGAATTGTCCCTGGCTGACTCGTTGTGCGCACCTTGTGGCTTCTGTAATGGGGGTGAGCCAGCGGCGCAGCGCCCGATAACTCAAGACAAAAACCCCCAACGCTGCGAACCAGGGCCAGTACTCCATCCAGCCCGGCGCAAATAAAAGGCTGGCAGGTAAGGTCGTTAATGCCACCCAGGTGTCGCCTTTATTGGCGATGAGATAGTAGCGAAAACGATATTTAGCAAAATACACCTGCTCTATCGGCTCGGCATTGCTTAAGATATTTTCAATGTCGGGGAAATTATCCCAGGTGGTCCAAATTTGCTCGCCTCTGGTGACTTTTACATCCACCATAGGCTGATCGAATTCGGCTCTGATTTGATTAACGTCGATGTCCTTGTCATGAAAACGTGTCAACTTCTCATAGATTTGCTCGTGATTTGCAAGGATTGAGTCTTTTATTTCAGCCTCTGAGTAGGTAAAAAATCCGAGCGTGATAAAACCCGCCAACAGGACGGTGGTAACGTTGAACAACAGAAAAAATCGGGCGTATAAGCCCATTTTAGGCAAGCGCAAATTGATTATCCTGTTCGTTTGGCTGCAAAGGTGTAGCCAGCATTGCGCAGGGTTTTAATAAAACGAGCCTGTTGTGGGTTATCCCCCAGTTTTTGTCGCAAACGGCTCATCAAAATATCGATTGAGCGACTGTAAACATCGGCATCGATACCCTTTAATTCGTTCAGTAATTCATCCCGGTTAAAAACGCGGCCGGGCTGGCCTGCCAGTAACGTCAGTAAACGAAATTCCATACCAGTAAGGTTGAGTTCTTCGCCATCAAGTATCACCTTGTGGTGTTTGGGATGGATGGTTAAGTGCTCATAGTGCCAGACATCTGGCTCGGAATCCGTTACTGGTTTTCGCCGCAACAGCACTTGAATTCGGGCAACCAGCTCTCTGGGCTCAAAGGGTTTGGCCAGATAGTCGTCCGCACCAATTTCCAGGCCCAGTACCTTATCGGTTAGCTCGCCACGAGCCGTTAGCATGATGATGGGGATTTCATTATCGGCCCGGATTTCTTTGCACAAACTAAAGCCATCGGTTTCAGGTAACATCACATCCAGTAGCAATAAATCAGGCGACATTGACGACAGTTTCATTCTGCCCTCTGTTGGCGAATGAGCAACAATCAGCTCCAGATCATACTGGGCAAAATACCCCGTCAATCGTTCGCACAGGGCTTCATCGTCGTCGATAATGAGAACTTTTCCTTTCATAACCACCACATCATAGCTTTCATCTTTAGTTTGCACCTATTCAATGGATAAACCAATGCTCAATGCTCAAATGTTACGTTTCGTTACTTAGCGTTGCACTAGCGAAAAGAAGCACTTGTGCTACTGCGTTACATTAGCCTCGAATCACAACACCACAAGGAAACTTCAAATGAAAAAATTACTGATAGGCGCCGTAGCCGCAATAACTTTGAGCACTAGTGTTATGGCGGAAGAATATGATCACAATCAGCCAAACGAAACGGCAATTAAGATACTGCTGATGTCTCAGAACTTCACAGATGAGCAAGAAACGCTGGCTATTCAGCTGATAAATCAGGTTCAGATATTAGCCTCCAAAGTTGAAGATCCACAAGAAGAAGTGACGCAGTTTGTACAAGGGCTTGCTGAGCAGGATTACATTGATGTTCCACAAATTATGCAAAAGTACAGAGCCTGGCAGCAAGACCTGGATACCGAGCTGGAGAAGAGCTTAACTACGGTTGCCGAATTGCATTCCAGTATGAGCCATGAGCAACGCACCAGGTTGATGAAAACTATCAAACTGTTGCAGTCGAATTAATCTTTTATTTGGAGTTAAAAAAAAGCCTGCCAACCTTTCGGGGTATTTTAGCGACAAAGGGCGTTGGCAGGTTTTCTTTCAGGAGTAAAAATGAAAAGTTTATTAGCCATTGCAATATTTTGGTTTGCGAGTAGCAACATCGTGCTTGCAGACAGCAAACATTTGCAGGGTGTAAACCCTGCGCTGACCTTCTCTTACCAGGGCGAGAGTTTTACCGATTCAATCAAACAAAAAATTGAACAAACTGCGGTTGTCGCTGAGCGTGATGTACGCCTGTTTTTTCCGGAAATGAACAAAAACATCCATTTTTCCATTTCCAGCATTGATTTTGATTTAGCTATGGTAGGGCATGCCACGGGCATGGCTGTAAGGCATTTAGGAAAGGCAGAGATACAGGTGCGCTTGTCGAATTTCGAGGGTGCCAGCCTGGATGTAGCAATAAAAGATGGCTTAAGGGCGACACTGTTACACGAGTTACACCACATTGCGCGAGGCTGGGCCATTGAAGACAATCGTTTTCCTTATGGTATCTATATCGCCACAGTGAACGAAGGCCTGGCCGTGGTGTTCTCTGAATTGTTAACGGGCAACAGCTACGAAGGTAATCAGGGGCCTGCAGAAGTGAACACCTGGGTAGAAGAAATTTTGGCCTTGCCCAAAGATGCGAATTATATGCATTGGGTTTCCGGGTATCACCCTGATGGCCGCGGTGCGATTGGCTACAAAACGGGTCGGTACATCATTTACACCGCACTGCTTAAAGGCAATAAAAACATCATTGAACTTAGCCGCATGTCTATTCACGAGATTCTTGAGGAAGCCGGGTTTAAGGCACCAGAGGAGAAGTAGCTGAGATTTTGCTTGCCTTTTTGCCAGTGCAGGAAGGCGAGTTGTTGTTTGGTAGAAATTGTGGGGTATGCAGCAAAAAACGGTAGATGTATTTAGAATAATTCTGGCAGCCAAATTGAGGTTGTGATACCCGGCGGGTAGAGTACAAAACACACGGAAGTGTCTTCCAGTAACGCTTTTCTTGTATGCAATGTTGGCCCGTTCCTAATCGGTATATCTGCGGGCAATTGTTGGGGAGTAGTTAATGCCGGCGATATCAAACGTGACACTATCGCCTACTCTGACATATGTCCGGGAGTCAATTACTTTTGTCGGAGAAGAACGACTTCACCAGTTTAAAATTCTTTATTCTGTCGCCAATTTTAAAAATCAAAGTTCAATGGTTGCATCGAAATGTTATGTGGATATGCTGAACCGGACAGAAATCTATTATCAAACGCTAAAGCCGTTAAAAAAACTGAAAAATGTGCTCAGCAGTGATGCATATCAGCACTCTTACTTTGGCGATTGGGAACCCGCATATGGCAGAACAACCAGATAGCAAGCTACTATTTTTTGTACACTTCCGAAAAAAAACATGCCCGAGATACTGGGTTATTTCCCGCCTGGATACCATGGTGTACTTGAAGGCGTCCTCGAGACTATCTGGAGCAAGAATCATCCGAGAGCTGCTTTGATAGATTTAGATAATTTAATTAACACGGATGAAACACCTTTACTCACCTTCTTTAAAGCTTACTTGCAGGGAGTGCTTTTCAATAGAGCGGGTAAGAGAAGTAGAGCAATTGATTGCTTCGTTGTCGCAGAGAAGGTTGCCGAAGAACAGCGGCAAGGCGTTTGGATAATTGAAGTGCTTTTAGAGCGCAGCTCCGTTTTTGCCTGGATGGGCCAATTGTCTTCCTCCTTAGATGATCTACTCCTGGCCGTAGCATTGGCCACAGAGGAAAAGTATCCCCAAGCTTTGCAAATTGCATGGCTTAAACTTGGACAACTCAATAGAGAAAAGAACGACTATAACAAAGCAATTAAATTCCTGGTACTCGCGAGCGAGCTGAAAGAATGCCATCTTAGCCCAGAAGAGCAGGTAAAGCTTAATCTCGATATTGCCAATAATTATTGTGATTTAGGGGATTACCAAACCGCGAAGACGATAAAAGAGCAGACAGTTGTCGATGAATCGAACACATATAACCAATTTTTGCTCGCACTTTTGAATATCAGAATAGCGGCAGGCGCTGGTGAATTTGAATCCCTGAAAACATTGGTTGCAAGGGCAACCTCTGCATCAGATGGCAGTGAATGGCAAAAGATAATCATAAATGCCATATACGGCAGCGCACTAACGATAGCAGAGCCATCAATAGCGATCGAATTACTGTGCTCTACAGAATCATATTTTGAGAAAAATCAGCTTAAGTCCCATCTTTGGCGTTGCCTCATTTCATTGGTGGAGGCATATATCAACGCAGGAGAGCATCAATTTGCAGTGGCAAAATTTGCAAGAGCAAAACAGCTTACTGGCTCGCTGCAAAACTGGCGACTGATGGAAAAAATGGATGAGTTGGCTGTTAAGTACCATTTGCACAGTGGTCCAGATTGCAAAGATAACGTCTCAATAGTGAGCAGTTTTGAAGAAGCTGACAACGGTTATGTGATCCTGAATGAACTGGGGCGGGGGGGATTTGCAACGGTTTATCGTGCATTTGATGTGGTCAAGCAATGTGAAGTGGCACTAAAATATTTTGTTCTGGATAAACCAACAGACATTCACATCGGGGCTGCAACCGAGTCATCTTTGCGACAAGAATTGGCAATGGTTAGCCTGTTAGAACATCCAAATATCGCACCACCACTTGCCTTTGGTAAAATGAAGGAAACCGACTTTTACATTGTTTCTCGTTTAGTTGAGGGAGAATGTATAAGGCTTGTTGATACCAGTGAATTCAATATCGCCGACAAGGTCGCACTGCTAATACCTGTTTATTCAGCGCTCGCTCATGTCCACTCCAAGGGGGTTGTGCATGGTGATGTCAAACCCGAAAATATCATGGTGGATAAAACCGGTCGAACATACCTGATTGACTTTGGTAGCGCGACATTAATTGGGCAGAACTCCCGGCGTATTGAATCCGCTGGGACATTAAGGTATCTGCCGCCGGAAGTACTGAGCGGCGCTACCGGAAACTATTCTCAAGATGTATTTGCAATGGCATTAACGTTTTGCGAAGTCTTATTAAACGAATACCCGGCTAAGCTGATGCAAGTGCGCTCACCCTTGTTATACCGATTTTACCTGTTTTTGCTCTCTACCCGACTTAAAAAATTGAGTATCCAGCCTGGTTTGTGCAGGCTTTTAGTACAGTCATTGCAACTAGATCCGCAACTTCGCCCGCAAAGTGCCGAGTTTCTGCAGTTTGTATAACCATTGATCGAAACTGTCGCGGACTGAACATCTTGATATCGAAAAAGGGACAGACTTGTTTATACGAAACTTTAGGTCAAGCCTGCCCACTGGACTAAAAGTTAAATAAAGTTTTACGGCTTGTATCAGGAAAGCTCAGAAATAGAATTGTCATTATCCATTCTAAAAAGTTGAGCCTCCACTTCGATTTCGCCTCTGCTTACAGCATCAATATCTTTGACTTCAACTGAACCGTAGTAACCATTGTAGTTACAAAAGTTGATGTAACATACATCATATACACCGGTGTTCTTAGAGCAGTACCTAAGAGCGATTCTTTCTGCTGCATCGCGAGAGTAGGCGCTCCCTACACCCCATCCGGTAGTGCTTGATGCGCCGCATTCCCATGCGGCTGATGCTGCCCCGGAAAATAGGGTTACAACAACGGCAGCAGTTAAGCCAGTTAGTTTTTTAGTCTTAGATTTAGTTGCTGAAGTAGTTTTTTGTGATTTGAAGTTAGTCATGAATTTTCACCTAAAGTTATGTTGTTTCGTTAGGTGTATAATAGATTCTAGTTTGGGTTTTTAATGTGAATATTCACGTGTTTTAGAGGCGGCCGCTTTTTTGCAACCTTGCTAATCAAGAGCCAAATTATCTAAAACCTATTCTATATTGAGAATGCCCCCTGTTTGCGGGATACTCCGGCAGGCAACATTTTCCTTTGATTATCATAAGTAGAAAAAGCCAATGCCCATCAAAATTATCGGAACCAATGGACACAACGCAGGCCGAGTGTTTAGTTTTGATGAACACAAAGAAGTGATCCTGTTCGGACGCAGCGACTCTGCTGATGTGAGGTTTCCTGCTGATAATACTTTGGTAAGCCGACAACACCTATCACTGAAGTTAGAGCACGACAGATACAAGATTGTGATAAGAGCTGAAAATAGCGCTTATGTGGATGGAGAAGAGGCGTATCCGGGTGATGAACTCTCGTTTGGCGAGCACCGTTTAGTAATAGGTTTGCCAGACTCACAAGAAGTGTTTCAACTTGAAGTTAGCTCGCAGGATTCAGACATGGCTGAAACTCAACCAGCCATTAAAATCAAAAAATCTGTCAGACAACAAACTCAACAGCTCAAGAAGGCTTATTTTTGGGCTTTTTCACTTTTTGCAGTTGTGTGCACGGTCGGATTTATCTATTTAAAACATGGATCTCAATCGCTTCATCAGCAAATCAATGCCTTAGCGAATGCCAGCCAAACAGCAATTGAGAAAGCAAATTTCGAACAAGTTTTACGGAACAAGAGAGAGTCGGTTTATTTAGTTGCAGTGCAAGGCCCTGATACCGTTGAGGGGGTCGGCACCGCGTGGGTAGTCGCTAAAGGGGTACTTGCCACCAATGCGCATGTAGTAGAAGCCCTTGAAGAAAATCTAAAAGAAAACGGGGCGACACATAAAGCGGTAATCATATCTTCAAAAGCGCCAGATTATCAGTTACACGAAGTTACTGAGATGCAAATTCATCCTCATTATGAGGCGTTTGCTTCACAACACTCTCATTCCAATAAAGTAAATTTTGATGGCACATGGTTAGACTTTGTACCCTCATACGATATTGGTTTACTGGAAGTTGATAAACCTGAATTATTAGCCCCGGTTTTACCTATTGCGTCAGACGCAGCATTGTTAGAGTTGGATAGTGGTATGGCGGTTGGGTTGATCGGGTTTCCGCAGGAGGGCAGTGTTGGCGGCGGAATTAACTTGCTAAAACCCAGCGCACAAGTGCAAATGGGACATCTGACCAGTGTCACTGACTTTTTCTTCACTGCTCAAGAAAAGGCACTTAATCATTTGATTCAACACAATTTACCCTCTCATGGCGGTGCCAGTGGTTCGCCGATATTTGACACTAAGGGGGAGGTTATCGCTATTCACAATGCTGGTAATTCGACTGTTGTTGACAACAAAAGAATTAAGACTGGCGTCGGTGTAAACTTTGCTCAGAGAGCCGATTTAGTAAAAGAACTGTTACTCGACAAGGTCAAAATTAACGAAACTCAGCGCTTTTCTTATTGGCAAGGTAAATATGCTGCTTATAAGACCCCGATAGAAATCGCAGTCAGTAATTATAAAGCCAATTTACTTGCCAAGGGCCTCGACTTAACGGCGTTATCAGTGCAGCACAGCAGTGAAACAATTGCTGATGCTACAATGCGAGATGGCTTTTACTGGTGGGAAAGCACTTTGTCTTTGGCTGAGCGCGCAACAGAAATCCTTATTACAGTGGAATCTAATAGCTCCGCTAAGGTTAATTTAATCTGGGTCGATAGTTCGGGGGCAGATATAGCGCGCTATGAAAACACTTTTACCTTTGCCCATGTGAGCTTAAGTCCCGATGATGAAATGGTGTATGAGTGGCTACAGTTTATTGGAATGGATGATACGCGATTGTATGTGTATTCCGACCAACCAAACACCGTATTTAAGCTATCAGTCTTCGCAATGTAGGAAGCTTTTAAATATTTTTTACAGCTTGTTTTAGCATGTGATCATGTGGGCCCATTACCGGTTACTATTAGCCGTATTAGTTTACATTTACTATTTGGTTGTTGTCTCTGGTACACAAAACCGTACGATTTCAGGTGTAAATGCCTTCTCCATCTCTGCCAGGTACCGTTGAGTTTTCAACAGTTCCTTGTCATCCAGTGCAATATGGGCGACTACGTTGGGGTTGTTTAATATCGAGTTCAGGCTTTGCTGAAATGATTGCTTCAGGAACGCAGCTCGATGATGAAACATTTCAGCCAGTGCCTGTGTATTGCCATCAAGTTGTTGTAAGCAATCGCAATGCTCACATCGCTTAATGAGACTGGCGATTAAACCCGGTAGCATGGTGTCTATAGTTAGCAGTTTATTCAGAAACACCTGCTCTTCGCCTGGCTCGTATTGATGGTTCATAATGTGTCACCCTCATTGTTTAGTGGTTCAGAAAACGGGAAAAACCGCAGTTTGGCTTCATCGAGATCACGGCCGGGCTGCCAGTCCAGATCACAGGCTGACAACAAATTCGAAAAGCGCTCATAGCAATTCCTATCAACAAAAAGCTTCAATAAAAAACCTGCAATGTTTTCATCTTCACGCGCTAGCTCGGAAATTGTTTGATAGCCGAATTGCATCAACTTTTTGCCGGTTAACATGTCTGACTGTCGCGCAATAATATCGGGTAAGTCTTCGCTTTTTACTCCAACTGGCAGTTTCAGTGAATGAGGAACTTCGGGCTCTCCGCAAGCGGAAAAGTTATGGGTCATATCTAAACTGACTTCAGAGCACACATAGCGATGATACTTTTCAGGAAAAAGTGGAATGCTGTTATCTTGGGCGCCACAGCGATTGTCAGGGATGTCCTGTGAGTATCTCAACGAATGGGATTTATCCATGATTGCATTTGCTCCTTTTATGCCTGACTTTGGCACAGGGGGAATTGACGCTGAGCAATGTTGCTTTTATTTACACTCTGTTGTGTCGATTTACCTGGTGCAAATTGGTTTGTATTCTCTTGCATCAATAGCGCAACATCAGGTTGCATTGTCCGACACGCCAGAATTTCAGTCTGTGCTAAGGTTATTGCACAAGTTTCGGTGCTCTCATCGCAAATAAAATGTAGCTGTTGCTCAACGATGGGCGACTCCACTTCGTTGGTGATGGCGTGCGTTTTGGCGGAGACCAAAATGGCGACAGTAAAAGCCAATGAAAATAATGTTTTGAATGCCGATGTTTGCTCTTGATGCTCCATGTTTTTGTCTCTGGTGTGGTTTAAGTTGAGCCAATCATATCCAGAGAAAATCTAATTATGTGTGAATATTCACAGTTTTATGCTGGTGGAGATCATCAAATAAAGAAGCTAATCAGCAACAATGCTTAACAATCTATTGAATGTTGAATAATCAAAATAGGTGAAGAAAAGTAAATTGTGTTTGGGCTTCCGTTTACGGTAGCCCTAAATGGACAACTAGTTTTTCATACCAACAAAAGCCGGGGCTGCCTCAGCTTTATTGCTGCTATCACAGGAATCAATATCTCGCCATTGAAAGGCTATAGATTGCGAACTCACATAACCTGCAAGCAATATGGAATAGGCACGCTCGTTGGCTTTTTCATTTTGAAACGCCAAAATACAAAAGTTATCCTTGCAGGTTTGATCGGATTTAAAGTAGACCTTTTCGTTACCTGTGTGCAGCTCGGTGAGCTTCTCGCTGCACTGCACATCGGCAAGTGCGTTACCACAACATAAAAAACTGCATATCAGTAGTTGTTTTTTCATCTTACTTCCTGACAAATGAGGTTGTTTTATTAAACTTAGTTGAAAGTACGGCAATTGTCCGAAAATTAGGCCATGTCACCAGTGAATATTCACATGTCTTGCCCTGTTATTGGATTAGATTGGGCTGATGAAAAGTAGCGCTTCATGTGTTTTTCGAGCAATCGTATTTTCTGGAAATAGCCTTTTACCGTGATAGTTTCGACCGAAAATGTACTTTTTGCTTGGTTAGTAACACGTTACTCTGAATGATGACTTGATATCCTTAAATGATCACAAAAATTAATCTAAATAAGGCGATAGCCCTGCAAAAGGACTTATCACAAATGAGCAAAGTGCTTAAGTTCTTTTATATTTTCGTGTGCCTGATCGCTCTGCTATTTTATGTATCAGGCAGTTTTATCAGTGCCTTGTTGATCGCAATTCTTGCCGGTTTACTGGTTATCAGGGAAGAAGTTAAATTACTTTTAACCAGAAGAGATTTTTTCCATATGAAGTTATGGCAAACGCCGTTAGTCACATATATTGCAGTTTGGCGGATAGCTGGTTGGGGAGCATTATTGGCTTTAACTTCACAAATTGTAGTTTCTCTAGTTTTCGGTGATGAATTGGCTTCTGAATACTTGGACAATATCATTGTTCTTAGTTTGTTTGTTTCCGCGACCGCATCTTCATATCTTCACAGAAAAACAGTTGTACAGTTTTATAAATACCCCAAAATTTTAACTGATTTGGGTTTCAAAAAATTGCGTTTTCCTTTTAACGTTTTCGATTTTTTTGCTGTTCTCTTGTCTAGTTTTTCTGGAAACTTGATTTACAAAAGTCCTTTTAATTACCTCCTTTACATCATCACTTTTTTGGGCGTATTCCTGGGTTGGGGAATGTTCTGGCTAAAACCTGAATACATTACGGCTCGATGGCGTTTAAGTCTTGCTGAGGAGGTGCAAACATGGCAAGTTGCTCCGTTTATTGAAATTTTAGGTAGCTTATTGTTTTGGAGTACTACATTGCTCTTAACCTGGTTTTTGGTCTCCGTTTTTAGGATGTTGTGCAACAAAATTACTGTGTTCACTGATTGGCTCTATCTTATTTCGGACAAACGTGCATTGGTTGTTTATCTGCGCAGTTTTAAACTCGATGCACCACTTACTCAGAAAACCTTTCGTACCACCAAAAGTATTGAAGAATCCATTGCGTATCCGTTGCGCCGAATTGGTAAAACCATTGCCATATCTAATCCGGGTATTGAGGGGCCTAACCCGGGCTTTTTTAAAATCCCTTCTACTGATGAAAAATGGCAAGCATTAGTGACAAAAATGCTGTCTTCCTCTTCTGCTGTCGTCATGTTAATTGGTGACAGTAATCACATTCAATGGGAGCTCGAAGCAGCCCTGACTAAAGAGAGACTGCAAAACGTTTTGTTACTGTTTGGTCAGACACCTTCAGAAAGCACTATCAATACATTAAGAATGTGCTTCAAAGATGAATTTAAAGACCTAGAGGAAGAGCAACTTTTCATGAATACACTAAAGAGCAATCCTCTAGGATTATTCTATGAAACGGACTGTTTTGTGTTTATTGAGGCAACAAAACATACACCTGATGCGTTTCAGCTTGCCAGCCAGGTTTTTGTGAGTGGTTATCAGCTATGATGCTTTTTTTTGAACAACGTATGCTGACAAAATGGTGGTGTAATATCGGTTTTCTTTATTAAGCTTAGTTAATCGTACGCTGATAGTCCGAAGATAAAGCAGCCAACAGTGATTATTCACAGGCTTGGTGTTGTGGTTGATTTAGCATAGATTTCCGGGCCGTGCTTAATTTGGTTGATTGAAAAACTTTTGCTGTGCGAAGGCAAGGTATTGGGTGCAACAATAAGAACTTTATAATCGTAATGTCACAGACTGAATCCAAAAAATATTTAGCTTTTATTAGTTATCGTCATGCCGATAATGCGCAGCAGGATCGCCAATGGGCAAGTTGGTTGCATAAGGCACTGGAAACTTATCAAGTACCGGAAGAATTGGTAGGGACAATTAACCAGCGCGGTGAAATTATACCTGATCGAATCTATCCGGTGTTTCGTGATGAGGCGGAGTTACCGGCGCATGCCGATCTTGCCAGTGCCATAGAATTAGCCTTGCAAGAAAGTGCGTTTTTAGTGGTACTTTGCTCGCCGCGTGCCGCCGAATCAAAATATGTTGCCCAGGAAATCGATTACTTTAAACGGCTCGGACATTCCGACCGCATCATCGCGGCCATAATCGACGGCGAACCCAATGTAAGCCTTGATGAAAGCAAGCTTAATTATGGGTACAAAGTTGAAGACGAGTGTTTTCCGTGGCCATTACAATACGAATACGACAAGGAAGGAAAAACCTCAAAACAAGCAGAGCCCATTGCCGCCAACTTTCGAATTTTACAGGGTGGCAAACACAGTGAAGGCTGGCCAAATGCATTATCCTATAAACGGCACTTAAAAGAGACCACCAACTTATCCAGCACAGAAATCAATAAACAGGTAGAAGCCTATAGAGCGCAGCATCACAGTGCTTTTCTTGGATTAGTGGCAGGGATTCTAGGGGTTTCAAAGGGCGAATTAACCGAGCGAGATCAAGAATATCGCTTGGAGCTGGCGAATAAAAGAAATCGAATATTAATAGCAGGATTAGTAGTTTCGTTTGTGTTTCTCTGTCTTTTATCATTCTTTTGGTGGAAGACTGAGAAGCTATACACCTCTAATTTAATTGCAGAAAGCTTTTCAAATATGCGATTGGCGGCAGAATTTAACGAAAATGAAGAGTATGATTCAGCCCTGTTTTTTTCTTTAAAAGCGCTGCCTGACACCGCAGGAGGAGAAGGGGGTAAAAGACCATTAATTGGTTACACTGCTCCTTTTTTTACGGCTTATCAAAACAATAAACTAGAAGCTATTTACAAACATAAAAGTGGTACCGACAAGCTGAGTGTAGGGCAAAAAGGTGGAATTATTATTACTGCCCCCTCTTCTGATGAAATTATCCTATGGGACAGTACTCAAGCCAAAAAAATAAAACAAACTAATTTTAGTGATCACATGTTTATTACAGATATTTTCGTATCCACTCTAACTAACAAGGTTGTAGTTGTTTTCTTTGATAATTTTATTTATGTGTTGAACTTGGAAGACTTATCTGTGTTTGATTCATTTCCTTTCTTAGAAAAAAAACGGTTCTTATTAGATACGGATTTATTTTACTCAACTATAAGTAGAGATGGGCGATACTTTGTTTCAATGTCTGGTAATGGAGCCATATTGGTTTATGACTTAACAGGAAGTACCCCCCCTGATACAGTAATATTTGAAGAGCTAAGTCGTATAACAGAGATTGCAATAGGAGATGATGGAAAACTTATCTTCGCCACCAAGCAAGATGGGCTATTTGTTTCCCCACTTGATAACCCGCGCAAAATTTCAAAGTTATCAGATTTAGCGCTCGAAAAATTTATGTTAACTGGTGGTAGTCTCATTGGTAAGCGCTATATTGAAATTGCAGGCAAGAAAAAATCGTTCTTAGTATTTATTGATGTTGAAAACGATGGAAAGTTGATAAAAGAGCTGGGTCTAGAGACCGATGGACCGTTAAAGATAACTAAGAATGGTTTTATTGCAACGGCTTCCGTTTCGCAAGGGAGGTTAACCTTCATAGATAAATCTGGGAACATTAATGCAGAGATTAGCCTGGCTAATCGTTCATACCCAGAAGCATTTGTTTTGTCGAACGACGGCACTAAGCTAGCTATCAAACAAGATGGTTTCGTTTATATCTACGACGCCATTAACCGAGCTCTTTTGGACAGAATTAAAATCGGCGATATTTATACTAAAATTTCTTTTTCTCCATCTGATGAATCCATATTTGTCTATGGCAACAATTCTGAACTTGTAAAACAATTTAAAGTTAAAGTAGACGAAAAGAAGAGTTCACTGATTACTAATTTGAACTTTAAGGCCTTTAGGTTCAGTTTGTCTGGTAGGGGTGATGAAATCCTTATAGCGAACAAAAGTGGGCCGTTTGAACATATCATCCTTGATACAAAGTCTTATCAAATTCAAAAAGAGTCAATCGCTTTTCCTGGTTTATTAGATCATGACGATTTAAATTTAAGTCAAACAGGTCGATTTGTGGTGCTTACTTGGCTTGGCGAGGATAAAAGCGGGAATATCTCAATCTTTGATAGGGTGGAAAAGAAGATATTTGAGTTAAAGTTCGATAAACGAATGGAAGCAATTGCGTTTAGTGACGATGATAGGCTAATGGCAACCACTGGGAGGGATAGAAAAGTACGAGTTTATTCAACAGATGATTTTAAATTGATTCACCCTGATAACTTAAAAAGACTAAAAAGCTATGGTGAAATCCTAGGATTAACCAATGAAAACATGTGGGTTTCTGACTGGTCTGGAAATATTAAAGCTTGGAAGAAAGATAAAGAGTTTGTCTTAATTGGAGAGTACGATAGCACCGAAGATATTATATTTGATGCATTTAAAAGCATCTCACAGAAGATTTTTCTTCTTGAGTTTTCAGATTGGATTAAAATTCACGAGCTTGATGACTTCATGAGCCCATGTAAATTGCCAAAAAAAGCAGGAGTGCTTGACGTTTCTTTTGATGAGACAAATAGGGTTGTACACGTGCTTTATGAAAATCAAAAGTTAGAGTCACTGAGTATAGAAAATTGTAACGTGCTGAGAGAAGCGAAACATAACGCAATACACATTATAGATATTCAAGACAAGAGCGTTTTGTTTTCTATTGGCCATAAAGAAATAAGGATGTGGGATCGTCATAAACTCCAAATGAAACAAGAAATAAGTTTAAAACAGTGCCCCAAGATTAATAGAGCTTTCTCAAGTGATGAAGGTCTATTATTGATTTGTGATGACGGTAAAGTATTTGATTATCAACTTGACTCACTAGAATCCTTTAGACCTTTCAAAAAGCCCCTAAACCTTCAGGCGTTGCAGAGGCAACTTTAAAGTGAACTTAGTAAAAGCCTGTTATAGGGCCGAAGCGGCGCAAACTAATCACGGACAGATTGGTAGGGCAACTCCTTAAAAACAATCTGCTTATCCACAAACTGAATACCATAGTTATTATTGGCCTCGCCAAATTTTGCCAAGGCTTTTAGCTCTTTTGCAACCATGGTTCTGTTGCAGCCGATGGTGTTAGCGATGGTTTGTTGAGTGATGTTTTTGCAGTCTAGTTTGTAGGTGCCGTTGTCCAGTTCGGTTGCGGCCTCATACATAAAAGCGCGCAGTCTTTGATATACATCTAACTGGCTGAATTGCTGCAGTTTTTCCAGCGATTTGCGATAGCGCAGCTTCATCATTTCCAGTGAACGTTTTGCTATTAATGGCTGTTCATTGATGATGTCGTCAAAGGTGTGGGATTCAATCTGGATACACAGTATTTGTCGATCGTAAGACTCGGTAAGGTAGCTCACCTGGTAATCCTGATCTTCGTAATCCTCATAAATATCGTTGTAGGGCAGGCCATCACCAAAGTGTTTGCCATTATCGATGATGTCCACCACCAGTTGTTTACTCTCAGTGGTTTTTACTTTACCCAGTTCGTTTACCGGGACAGCGTCTTCGCCTATGTACTCGCGAATGCTCATGGCATAACAGCGCCCGACGATGGCAAAGGTGACCCAGTTATCTGTTTGCATCGAGAGGTGCGCATTTTTTCGTGGCTTTTCTGCTATTACAATCGCCATTTTGTCAGCATAGGTCTCAACGATACGATTGATAAAACTCGTATCAAAATTAGCAAATAAATTTGTGTGAGGCAGCAGGTATTCCAGGGCCTTTTCTCTTGGCAGTGTTGCGCCAGCGCGCTTAGCAATAGTGAGTAATATCTCTGCTAATCTGAGTTTGTCTTCGGGATTTCTCGCGCCTGCAAGCTCCTTCGAAAGCTGAAAAATATCGCTTTTCATCACTTAGCTCTGGGCAAATTTGGCGTCAATATCCTGTTGAAATTCTTCAATCAGGCTGGTTAAAAATACAGAGCTGCGGGATGAATAATCATCAATCAAGGTTAAATTATTTAATGTCGTAGCCAGCATCCATTGTTCAGTGGCGAGACTGAATAACTTGGCTTTAAAAGTCGAGACGTTATCTGCATGTTCCCGCAATACATACATTTCAAAAACGGTGGCGTAATCCCAGTAGTCGGCTTGCCGCTTCAGTGAGGAGTCTGCTTGGGGTTGGTCGAAAACCGTGGTGCTCATTCTGAGGTTATATCGAATATTGTCCAGTACATCCCGCATCAGTGCGATATCTCCGGGGGCATTCCGGCACTTAAGTAACGTAGCCAGGTTGATGGCTGGATACATATCACGGGTGTCTAGCTGGCAGGCTGCCTGATACCAGTCAATCGCCAGATTAAGATATTGTTTTGCGCTGCTGGCGGATTTGTTCTTCGATGCCAGATGCCAGCAGTCTTTATAGATGCGGCCACCCAGTGCTTTCGTCTCTGCTGTTGGACTCGCAATTGACTCCAGGTGTTTTATCAGTGCCGCTTTTGCGCGAGCAGAGTTACTTAAGCGGTTACTGGCAAAAACGTATTGTTCCTTGAATAGATCTTTGTTTTGCAGCACGGGGTGTAAACTTTCGTACATGAGCTGCATTTCTTCGTACAGCTTGAAGGCTCTGAGGGAAAGATAAAGATCCAGAATGTCTTCTAATTTTAACTGGTTGATATCTGAAACTGACTGAAAAATGGATTGCACTTTAGCGTTGTCGTTTTCTGCAACCGCTGCGCGCAAAGGCTCCGCCAGTGGGTTTGTTCTGTTTGTGTCACGAATAAAAATATCGGTTTTCAGGTGTGATAACAGGTCAAGGTCCCATTTGCCAATTAACCTGTCGACATCATACCGACTATTGGAATTGTCGCTTTGCACAAACCAATTGATGAGATTGCTTTCATTCACCTCAAAACTTGATTCATTGGCCGAGGAGCTAAGAGAAGTAGCGCTATTGCCTGTTATTGAAAGGGTAGAGGTACCCGGCAGTTTTTGTCTTTCACCTACCAGCCTGGCCAGCGCTGGAGTCAGGTTCTGATTTAACAGGATCAGGTCGTCAGCATGTTTAATCTGAATGTCGTTAGAGTCTGACATCAGTTCAGTGATAACGACGGCATTTTGCAGTTTGCACTCAAGCATTGCACTCAACTGGGTTGCTTGTTCAGTGTCATTTTCTGAATGCAATATAAGAAGTGTGGTTACCATTGTGAGACATTTCCTTTAATTGTAGCAATTGAGCAATGCTAGCTGCGCTATGTGGTGACAAATGTGAAAATTCACATCTTAAATATGCTAACCCCTGGTGCCCCGCAGGTCCAACATAAAAAGAAATATTGTCCTATGATGATGAGCTCCTTGTTAATTCATTGGTTTGGTGTTTTTTAATTGTAAAAAGTGAATATTCACATTAAGTCTTGTTGGTTCTCGGTATTCTGTGTCTGCCTTAAGAGCAAGACGTAAACACAAATCAGAGGATAGCAACATGAAAAACACATTCAAAAAAATCATTATCGCCAGCGCACTTTTAACGACCTCAATTGTAGGTGCGATGCAACAAGTCCATGCAAACGGGTTTGTGTCTGGTCAATTCCAGGTGGATGGGATTGCTGCTGATTGTTTTGTCGAAGCCTACGTGGCCATATGCAACTTTACAAACTACAACAAATTTCCAGCGCGTTGTGAAATGAGGGTTAAAGGGCATGACTCATGGGGACATAATTACAGTGTTGGAGGAAAGAGACACTTAAGACCTGGTGCAACAATTACTGTCAGAGCAAAACCTGTTAATGGCCGCACTTTTAGAAGTGGATTTGGCGAGATTTATTGTTAATTGCCATGGCTAATACCGCCAAAAACCGTGATTTTCGCCATCTGGCAACACCAGGAAACACCAATGAAGTATTTTACACCAAGCTTTTCCCTTTTTTTATTAATGATATCCCAAGCGGTGATTGCAACTGAGGATTGTAAGTTGTTTAGCGTACTTTCTTCTGCATCACAGGTGAGACATAACAAAGCGATAGATCAATCTTCTATGTTGCAGGCGATAGAATTGCTGTATGAAGCGCATCAGAAAAAAGTAACGATGAACGACATCCTCAAATCCTGCGCCACTGATTTTGGAAGAAAGGAGCATGTCGATTTTATTCAGCAATTAGTCTGGATACAGCGTACCGAACATGATCAACTGCAGGAATATACTGAGCAAATTCTGTCACTCTTGGAGTTAAAGGGGGCTGATGATGCTTTTCTCTCCCTGTTGGCTGTAGCCAAATTGACAGAGGCGCCAAACAAGCAATTTAACCAAGCATATGAGCTGCTATTTATGCCGAGTCTGTTGGCTGTATTGAATTGGTCTTTTGCAGAACATCAGACACAGTTTAATCGTAATCTGAAGAAGATTTTGACACTGGATAAGCATCTTCAAGTGCGTTTGATGGCATGGTATCAAAAACAAATCAGCGCCAGAAATTGGCAATATTCAGATATAAAGAGCGTACCTGTTGCGCAGTCGCTGCTGCTCTTCGAAGCTTTTATAAGCAATGATGTGGCCGCAAAGGATAGATTGCTCACAAACTACTTGAAGACGATGGTTGAGGCACAGGCGTTTGATATCGGACTGTTGCAACTGCAGTGGTTTTATCGCAACAAGCTGCTAAGCAAAGGGCAGTTACTGACCATCAGCATTGCGGCAACTCAGATTTTTTGCCGACGTATTGCCGACTATCGTCAACCCGCTGCATATCGCATTGCCAACAGGCTTAACCGTTTATTAACAGAGAGTAGCGGGAAAACTAATGCCTACGCAATTTGGCAAGATTGCGCTCGCGAAAATCCTGATCTGCTTTCGCAAAATACCGCGCTGCAGCTCAGTGTCTTGCTTAACTTATCTGCCGAGATACCTGTTACAAGCAGTGAACAAATTCTTACTGAAATGTCTCTGGCGCATCTCATGGCTTTCAGGTTGGAAAGCGAATTGTTACTGCACTTCGAAAACTTTTCTCCTGAGGTGCAATATCTTGTCAGCAAATGGTTGGATGAGCATTTGCAGAGAAAAATGTTCGATTCGGACAGCTCGGATGAGACCAGACTGTTAACGCTCAAAATCGGCATAGATACACTGCTAGGGACGATTAATATGAGCTATGCAGCCCGTATTTTGGAGCTTACCGGAAACTGGCGACCATTAAAGCTGGTTGCTGAAGAACTGTCCTCAGAATCTCATCTCCAACAACAAGTTTTGGAACTTGAAGCTATGTTGGCATCTTTTGAAAAATCTGCTGACGGCAATAAGTAACTGAGCTGTTCATGAGTAAGAGAAAACACATTCTGCGAGCCTTTGGACAGGAAAACCTCGTGTTTAAAAAACGCTTTTTGGGGATATTTTTGTGTGTTTGGCTGACAGCTCATAGCCAAGCGTCTTCAATGATACCTGTCTATAGTCATACCTTGTTAGTGGATGAGCACATCTATCGCATTGATTATGCCATGATGGGCCACCCGGATATCTCATATGAATGGTATGGTGAGATAGCTTTATATAAAAATGATCAAGAGCTTTACCGCGAGACTGGCATGCAGCTCAGTCTCTCTGGTGTGTGTCGTAGTGAAAAACAAAACCTGCCAGTATTTGTGTTTTCTTATGGGTTTTATCGTCTCGATGGCACTGTGCAAAGCGCTATCGTAGATGATGGTGATGCAGTGCGCCGGATGGATATCATTGATTGGCAAGCTCTGAATGATCCTCAGGATACCGATTCGTCTGATGCTGTTGACGTTATACAAGAAAAAACGCTTCCTCTGACTGCGTTAGGAGCGGAAACGGGCCAGAGCCGTACATCGCAATTCAATTCATTTGCACGCTGTAATATCCACCAATGGTATGGCGATCAGCTTTTGCTTGATAAATGGCAAGTGTATCTGAATGAAATCTCGTTGATAAAACAGCAAATTCTTTTAACCACGGATTCTGGTCAAAAGCGTTTATTCGAAATTGCCAGGTTAACGGCGGATGGTGCCAAGGTTAATGATTTGCTAACTAGAACACTTGATACCTTGCATTACGCTGATAACCGAGTTTTTGCTAATGGTGAAGACCGTTTTGTGAGCTTAAAGAGACAAGGTAATCCTTACAATGCGTTTTCTTATGTTTTATGGCGACATAAAGGAAATTGGTATTTGTTTGAAAGGGGCGGGCAATCCTCTAAAGGCGTCAATGAAATTACAGGCTTAGAACAAATGACAAATGGCCAATTGCGTTTTGATTTGTGTATTGAAGATTGCAGCTGGTGGGGAGAATACGAAACGATCAAGTTTGACTGGCAACTGGAACTTGTCAGAGATTGAGGAAATGATTTTTTAGCCATGAATAGACGACAATTGAAGTATCTTTGTTTCACCGGAACCCTGTTTTTCTGTCACTTTTCCCACTCCTCAGAACAGGGCTATACGTTGCAGAGCCAGGAGGAGTCGCAAGATGCCTCAAGCACTATAATCATTGACTATCAATCATCCGGATTAGATGTTAATGGCGACGGCCATGCTGATTTGCTGGAGTGCGGATATGAAGATTACCTTGCCACAGTAGACTTTAAGGGGATTTTTTGCCGTGTTTCGTTGGCGAACAGAGCTGAGCCAATCACGCTTGAATTACCACTAGTGAGTGAAGTACTCTGCGTATATGGTGATTATCCCATGCTACATATTCGCACTTATTACAAATACACTAACCATGATTTATTTTATCGCTGGCAACAAAGCAATCCATCGAAAGGAGTCTGGTGGAGATTCGAGCCTCCGACTGATGAGTTAGACGACTTTTTTACCTCAATGAAGTCGAAATCCCCCTGTTTTGGGATGTGGTAGTCGATAATGACAATTAATTATAGCTTAATCGCCTCGTCTCTGGCACCGCGCAAGCCTTGGTTAGTACCGGCGTAAACAACTAGTTTATTGAGTTGTTTGGCATCGCTTAGTTTATTTTCAAAGGCCTGTATTTATGAAAGGTTCAAACACAGCGTGAGAGTGTATGATGTACTTGTCATCAGTAACTATATTGCAATGGGATTTCTAATGATATTCTAAACCGGCTATCCGAGGCTGCATAATCGGACAGGTTCAGCGGTCATCACTTAGCTGTCATCTGCTGGTAAAATTTTCCCGTTCGCACTAAAGTTGTTAAAGATGGGGAGATTTGATAACCAGATCCATATGTATGCCTCCGGCTGACTAAATTCCTTATCGGTGACAATAAAAACAACAATCATAGTTTTGAACATTGCCAAAATTGAATGAAAGAACAGCCAACTGACGACAGCATCTCCTTTTCTCCTCTTAAAATAGCGGGGGCTTTGTTTTTAAACAAGCCAGATAATCAGAGCTATATTCCTTCAGCGTGGCTGGCATTATGGTGACATTCGACGCCATCAATATCGTTGGTATTACCGCTTATGCACTGTTAGCCGCATTGTTTTTATGGGTGGTACGCCTTTCTAAATCACAGATGCAGGCCAGGTATTGGTTTTTTGCCAGCGTACTTATTCTTTTGGCGCGCATTGATCTGTATATCTTTTCCGATTGGCTGCCATCAAGCGTTGTGCAAACAGTGTATGGTGTCCTGCTGGTAGCTGAAAAGTTCTTTTTAATTTTGGGGTTATTCTATTTGTTCACCGGTACGGCTAAACCCGGCGTTGTGCGCAATTTGAAAATTTTCTGTATCGTTACTGTAACAGGCATTGTGCTGCTTAATTCGGTGTTGGCTAGTCCCACCGCATATGCAGCCTGGTTTGGCCTGAGTCAGGCACTGTGTTTACTGTTCATGAGTCATTATATAAAACAGCACATACCAGAATGGTTTGATACGGCACTTAAGTTTTTACCTTTCTTGTTGTTGCTTTATGCCGTGCATTGGCTGTCGTTTCCCATCGCCATTAATGTTGATTGGTACCTGCCTATTGGCTACCTGGTGGGCAATATTATGAATGCCGTTTTTTATCTATCTCTGGCCTATATGGCGTTACGCCAATTCGAACACCGTTTGATTACGGCAGAACAGTCGGCAAAGTCTTTGGCTGAAGAGGCAACGCAGGCGAGCATGGCCAAAAGCGAGTTTTTAGCCAACATGAGCCATGAGATCAGAACGCCCATGAATGGCATTTTGGGCATGCTGGAGATTCTTGGCCATTCCGATTTAAATGCTGAGCAGAGAAGCAAACTAGATCTGGCCTATAAATCTGGCACCAGTTTGCTGTCTATCATCAACGATATTTTGGACTTTTCCAAAATTGAAGCGGGTAAACTGCAAATCGAAAAAGTGGATTGCAGCCTCAATCAGTTGCTGGAAGAGGTAGCCGGTTTCATGTCTGGCCTGGCACAAGAGAAAGGCCTGGAGTTTTTGGTGGATTCTACCGAGATTCAAGTCAACGATGTGGTTTCTGATCCCACCCGATTACGTCAAATCCTCATTAACCTGGTGGGCAACGCCATCAAGTTCACAACGCAAGGCGAAGTGCTGGTTTCTGCCTCTACCGAATCCAGGGATGGACAGTTGTTTTTCAATTGCAGCATCAAAGATACGGGCATCGGCATTGAGCCTTCGAAGTTACAAGATATGTTCACCTCGTTTCAACAAGCCGATACCTCCACTACACGCACCTACGGGGGCACGGGGTTGGGCCTGTCCATCTCTAAAAACTTGTGTGAATTATTAAGTGGCAGCATCGGTGTTAGCAGTACACCCGGTGAGGGAAGCTGCTTTAGCATCGTTATTCCGGTGGCACAGCCATCTCAAAACGTCAGTGAACATACTGTTTTAGCTGACATATCGCAGTTACAAGGAAAACACATTTTGGTGGTGGATGATAACGCCACCAATCGCGAAATTTTGTTGCACCAGCTCAACCTTTGGGGGCTGAATGTATTATTGGCAGATTCAGCCAAGGCTGCCATGCAAGTGCTGCAACAGCACAAACAAGCGCTGGAACTGGCGATTTTAGATATGCAAATGCCACAGATTAATGGTGAGCAATTGGGCAAAGCCATTAAGGCACGTGAGGATTTGCGTCACATTAAATTACTGATGTTGTCATCAAATTCTGATCCCGAGCTGGCAAAAAGGACGGTGAGCGGTGACTTTGAACGCTTCCTGACCAAGCCAGCTTTATCACCCGTGCTGCAAAAAGCTTTGCTGGATATGCTAACGCCGACAACAATGCCAGATACATCATTGCACCAAGAAACTGCTCTGCCGCGCAACTGGCAAAGCAATAAGCTGTTACTGGTGGAAGATAACGAGATAAACCAAACCATCGCAACCGAGCAACTCAAAGAGTTGCACTTATCTTGTGATACCGCACTCAATGGAGCTGAAGCGTTGGACATGTTGTTGGCAATGGCTGAAACACCTTACACCCATATTCTGATGGATTGCCAGATGCCAGTTATGGACGGTTATGAGGCAACCAAACGGATCCGTGCTGGCGAGGCAGGAGAGGAGTATCGGGAAATTCCCATTATTGCTATGACTGCGCACGCTATGGATGGCGATAAAGACAAGTGCTTTGCTGTGGGGATGAACGATTACATCAGCAAACCTTTTAACCAGGAAACCCTACACAAGGCGCTTTCCCGGTGGCTGACGTGATGCTGTGAGTAACAGGTTTAGAGTAAATTGCTCGCTGAACTCCAACAAGTATTAAAGTCTCAATGCTGCTAGTTCTGGTTGAGCTACTATATTAATACCTAAATTAAACGTTTGAATTAACCTATGTGTATAGCAAATAAACTACCCATGTTGCTGACTTTCTTGTTCTTTATTGTTAACACCAGCGCAATTGCTGAAGAAGAAAAAGCGGCTGAGTTGTATCAAGAATGTGGGGAATTTTTAAAATCTGATGAGGACAGTAGTAAAGATACTGTGGCGGCTAATGCATGTCATAATTATCTCGGCGGAATGCTGGCCGTTGGCACTTATTATCAATTGTTTCATAAGGTTAACAAAGGGTTTTGTTTACCCAAAAGCACAACAAAGAGAGAGTTAGCTACGGCAATCATTGACTATATTGACCAAAATCATCCACTCAATATTAAATTGATGAAACGAGCGATTGCGGTAAGAGCATTGGAGAAGTCGTTTCCCTGTTCTGGGGAATAAATTGAGGTGTTTTGTCATTGGGGGGCGGAAGCTTCCCCATAACGACTTTCAGCGAGGGAAAGCGCCTCATTTATGAGGGCCTTTAGTTTCCCCATTGGCCACAAAGCTTTTAGCTTGAGGTTGTCGAACCTGAATATCAATACACGGTCTTGGTAAAAAAAGAGCCTCCAATCCCCAAGTGATATTGAAGTTTTGTCGAATTTTTTCTGATGACATCGAAGCAGTAGTATATTGCCATCCCAACTATCAAAGCGATGCTCTGGTCTAATATCGGGCAGTTCGCCCTTGAAATCGAATGTCGCGTGAACTTCCAATAGGCAAATTTGCTGATGTTTCTCGTGACGAGTTAATACTGACTCAAGATGAATTGATTCAAAATACCTCGATGCTTTTAGCCATTCTGGATTAAAGTCTTGCGAGATCATCTCACCTAACTTTTTTTGTGCGTATTGGTTAAATTCCTCTAGTGATTGCGCTTCGAAGGGGATATTTTCAATGGTCAAAACCTGAAAATTATGGTGTTTTGCGAACACAGAAAGCTGTTTTCCACGGTTCAGTTTATACTTGTAGGCAAGAAATAAAAAAAACGCTATCACAAGTGGAACAAGCAAATAGGGGTATTGCTCATTTGTCATCAGTACCATAGTCTCAAAGTATTATGTATAACTTAAAACTAGTCGCTGGGAGCAGAACTATCAAAACCGAATTGATTACGGGTATATTCAGCGCAGTATTAATGGCTGGTTTCTTCGCATTCATTGCAATCGGCGTTTCTGCCTATATCGAATTACACAATCCAGATTGCATGCTTTGTTCTTATCGTTGGCCAATTGGTGTGGCAATACTCCTTGGTGCTTGGGTGGGATTCAAAAACAATCAGCGATACCACAGAAAGCGTAATAAGCGGTAAATACTGCACTTCAGTTAGACATTGAATTCTGAATAAACACTCACTCCTGCAAGAGGGAAACTATAACCCTCGTTACTTATTTTGCTGCAAGTTGCCGTTGCCAGTCCTGTACACGCTTTTCCACTTGGATAAGTTGATGTTGTCTCGTTTTAGTAAGGGCCTCGTTCAGGAACGCTTGCGCTTTTCGCTCAAGTCCTTGCTCATCCGCCAGTATCGACAAATTCAACAAACCGTTGCTTTCACCGTAGGGGCAATGAAGCACCTGATGATAACTTATGGCTTGCTGAAAAAACTGCTCAGCTCTTTGATATTGCCCCAGATGTTGGGCAACCTTGCCGCGAGTTTCTGCGATGTAACCCAGGTATAGCCATTCGTTTAAATCTGTCGCCAGGATTTCAGTTTTATCCAGTAGTGTTTCTGCAGAGGAGATGTTCATCTTTTGTATTTCATTGACAGCTGCAAAAAAGCTGATGCGGACCTGCTCTCGATTAGGTTTATCTAGGGCCTTGAGTTGCTTGAAAGCATCTTGCAGCAATTCACCTGCGCGTTCTATCTCGCCTTGTTGCATCAACTTCTCTATCAGAAGACGTTTGGCCGTGAGGTTAGACTTTTCCTTGGCAACCACGGCTTCCAGGAGTTTAATCGTACTCTCGATATCGTTGTTTTCCTGAGCCAACAGGGCGTTGGCGATTATCTCATTGGAGAATCCTGACCCATAATCAGCGGGCAAGGGATTGATATTCAAACCACTTTGATGCGCGATGATGTTCGCGAGTTTTTCTAGTGCAGCAGGAATTGACTTGGCGAACACCACCCCCTTTTTAATGCTGGTTTGGCGAAACAGGGTATAGAGCAACTTATAGTCTTGCGGCACACCCATAAGTGTGGTTTCCACTATAAGGCTGGCACCAGATACGGTAAATATGTTGGCAATATCATCAGAACTATAACCTTGCAGTGGCGTATTGGCGCGCTCCATGATTTCCAGCACGTAATCTGTATGTAGAACGCCAGTATGCTCACCCGAGGCCAGTTGCTGAATGAGTTGGTCCATTGCGCCAAGTTTTACCCAGTGATGATCGGCATCTTTGATGTTGTCATTCACAGGCAATATCACCAATGATCCCGAGAGTTTTTGCTGGGGTAGTTGGGTCACCCAAATCAGAGCAAAAATCAGCGCTAAACAGAGTCCACTTAGTGACAGCACCAGCGCCTTTTTACCCGTGCTAGATGTATCGCTTTGTGATTTTGTACCAGATGAGGCTTCTAGCTCCTGCACATCGTGAATCCAGGTGTAACCTTGTTTCGGTACGGTTTTAATCACTTCCGCAGGCTCAAATACTTGTCGTATTTCCTTTATGGATTGGAATACCACATGTTCACCCACCACAACGTCTGACCATACCTGAGCCATGATGTCTTGCTTGCTGAAATTTTGTTTTGGCCGGGAAAGTAAAAGAAGCAACAACTGGAAGGTGCGTGGACGGATCTTACACTCCTGTCCTTCTGAGTCTGTCACCGTGCCAGCAACAGGATCTATCCGATAATCGGCAGTTAAAAAAATCTGGCTCACCAAATATTAATTCTTGTCGTTTTGAAACCGGGGTTAGTGTAACCCAATCGTCTTAGTTTACCTTCTATAAAATTCTATCAATCATTTTTAAATCAAAGAAAAAGCTATTAATAACAATTGGATAAGTAAGTTTTTAAATTTATAGATTTTTATTGTGTCAGTCTCCAATGCTTTGCTTCAGGCTGGTAAAAAATAACTGTAGCAGAGAGTAACTATGCAACTAATCAATCGACTTTCAATGTCCTATCCCGTTTTTTTATCTTTAATTCTGGTATTAGCATTCGTGTTGTCAGCGCAGCTCGGCGCGCTATTGCTATCCAATTTTATGGCAGAAACTTCAGCCAGTAATATCAGTATTTTTACCCGCTTTGCCGCTGCCAGTTTAATGGTTGTTTTACTGGGGCGCCTGGGGGGATTGCGGACGTCAGGTGTCAGTAACCCGATGCGCGACTGGCACAAGCACTGGTTCGTTGTTTCATTAACGATGTTGGTGGTGATGGCTTTAAACTTTTCAATCGTGCGCTGGTCGGAATTGTCGATAGCATTTGCTCAAATACCCATGTGGGCTCTGGATCATCTCGCAGCAGGAGTATTTGAAGAAATCATGATGCGTGCCTTGGTGTTTTTTATCCTCGCCAGAGCCTGGGCAAATAAAAGTAATGGCTTAGTTAAAGCGGCGATTGCGCAAGCGGTCATCTTTGGGGCATTACACTTATTAAACCTGCTCAATGGCTGGAGTATGGCGGTAGTTATGCAAGTGCTTTACGCCACCTTTCTGGGCATTTCCTTTGCAGGTATCGTCGCGTTTAGTCGCACTGTTTGGCCCGCGGTGTTATTGCACGCCATGATCAATGCTTCGGGAAGTCTGAACCGCGCTTTTATCGTTGATTATGCGGAAGAGCCGGTATCAATCACACTATATCTCGTCTTTACGTCGGTGATTTTCATTGCCACCACAGTCCCGGCTTTGCTATTGCTTAAACGCGCCGCTGACAAAGAGACTTTTGGTGTAAAAAGCAGCCTCAACTCCTTGTCTTATAGCTGATACGCGTGGTAACAATAGAGAGAAAGTGGCTATATTGGGGCGAGTAAGTGAGTAATAAAACAGTACGTTGGGGTTTGCTGGGGGCGGGGCGCATAACAAATACCTTTGCTAAGGACATGCCGCTGGTAAACAACTCCGTGATTTCGGCGGTAGCTGCGAGGTCTTTGAACAATGCCCAAGCCTTTGCTGAAAAATACGCTATTGAAAAGGCATACGAAGGTTACGATGCGCTGTATGCCGACCCTGATATTGATGTTATCTATATCTCCACGCCCCATACCTTACACTATGAACAAACCCGCAAAGCGCTGCTTGCGGGTAAACACGTACTGTGTGAAAAACCTTTTGTGGTATCCCCTGAGCAGGGCGAAGAGTTGACTCAATTGGCTAAACAAAAAGGATTGTTTTTGATGGAAGCCATGTGGACCTGGTTTTTGCCAGCCATACAAAAAGCACAGCAGTGGGTGAGGGAAGGGCGCATTGGTGAGCTCAAGGAGATTCAAGCCGATTTTGGTTTTCCCATTGAATATGGACCAGAAAAACGTGAGTGGAATGTTGAGCTTGCGGGTGGATGTACCTTTGATATGGGGATTTATCCGGTGGCGTTGAATCGATTGTTTAACCACGATGAGCCACTCAATTGGCAGATAACCGGGAAACGGGCTGAAAATGGCGCAGATAAAACTATCAAAGCCATATTGGATTACGGTGACAGGCTCAGTATTTTAGGTTCTAGCTTCGAATACAAATTACCCAATTACGCGTTTATTTTGGGAACTGAGGGATATGTAGCAATACCTGATTTCTGGTGCGCATCTAGCGCAAAGCTGTTTAACGGTGATGAATGCATTGAGACCTTTGTTGATGAGCGCAAAGGTACTGGGTTTGAATTTCAAATTCAGCACACCGTGGATAGTATCCTCGCTGAATGTTCTGAGTCTCAGGTGGTATCACATGAGGATTCGTTAGCTTTTCAAAGAGACATTCAGCGTATTCTGACTGCCTTTTAATCCAGAGTGAGTCTGTGAACTACATTTTTAGTGGCGTTTCGATAGCAATTTGCACTACACTGAATTTGAACCCTACAAAAGCCAATGAGAGTGTGAATGAATCAAATAACGCCTGAAATGAAAGACGAACTGGAGTTGTTGCTCAAATTTCCAAATCAGAGCCTGGATCAGGGACTCAAAATTCATCATGATGCCGACCCGGCTATGGTGGATGCAGCGAGCCGCTTGTTTCAAAAAGGCATTATTACTCAAGCCGATGGCGGTTATCTCACTCACCTTGGGCATGATTTACAAGAACATGCCACCACGCTTATTACTGCGCTAAAAGGTCATTAATCTTATCACCAGTTGCACGCCATACTTTGGCGCGCAACTGATTCTGTCTTTCACATCCGTTTCACAGACTGCTTGTTAATGTTGCTGCTATCTTCACCATGGAGTAGCCATTATGTCTGTTGCAAAAATCCTGTCTAATCGCATTGAATTGAGCAATGTCAGTCAATCGTTTTTGAGTAACGATAAAAAAATCACCCTATTTAGCGATGTGAATTTGAGTATCCAGCAAGGGCACTCATACGCTATCACGGGTCCATCGGGCTCGGGTAAATCCAGTTTGTTGACCTTAATGTCAGGATTGTGTGAGCCCACAACAGGCAATTGTCAGTATCAGGACGCAAATGGCACCATTCCATTGCCTCAAATCCGTGACAAAATCGGCTTTATTTTTCAACAGTTCCATTTGTTACCTGAACTAAATGCCCTAAATAATGTCGCCTTACCCTTGAAACTGCGGGGCCATAAAGGCGCCTTAGACAAAGCCCGCTATTGGTTAGAAAAAGTAGGTCTGGAAGATCGGATGCAGCATAAACCCTCACAGCTGAGCGGCGGTGAACAGCAGAGAGTCGCCATTGCCAGAGCGCTGGTATTCAATCCAGAGTTTATTTTTGCCGATGAACCCACCGGCAACTTAGATCCCGGATCTGCCGCTGAAATCAGTCAGTTGTTATTATCAAGCTGCAGTGAAAACGGCGCCGGTTTGGTGATCGTTACCCACAGCGAAAGATTAGCGACGCAGGCTGAATTCAGCCTCAGCTTACCTGTTAAACCTTTTGAGTGGCATTCATCTGAGGTTGAAAAAAGTCACGGGAAGGAGAATCAAAACAAGGAAAACCATAACAAGGGAAGCCAGCAAGGGGAGAGACACTATGCTTAGTCAGGTAGTCAGCCTCGCATGGCAGGTTTATCGCGAAGAAAAGCGTCAAAACCAGCAACGATTTATGCGCTTGATTCAGGTGTTGCTGATGACACTAATCGTCACTTTGAGTCTGGTGAGTAACTCCATTCAGGGTTTTCTTACAGACAATCTCAACAACCTGTTAGGCGCTGACTTAGTGTTGCAGGAAAGGCGAGAATTAAATTCTGATGAGTTACAAAGTCTGAGGGCAATGTCACAACAGATTGTATTAACCAGGAGCTTGTCTACTACGCTGACCAATAACAATCAGTGGCAAAGTGTTAAGCTGAAAACCGCAGCCCAGGGGTATCCACTGCAAGGTGAGCTGTTGCTGGCTGATGATTTAAAATCAAAAGCTTATGCTCATAGTGGTGTCCCGAAACAGGGCGAAATCTGGCTGGATTCCCGCTTATTGGCAGGACTATCTGCCCAAATTGGTGACAGGATTAGCATTGCCAACAAAGTACTGCAGGTAACTCGCGTACTGGTTCACGAACCCGACAGGTTAATGGAAGGGCATAATGTGCAGATGCGGGCCATGGTTAACCCCATGGATTTTAATGTCATGGGCTTTGCTGTTGATATTATTGAACACCGCTATCTGGTGGCGGCTGATAAATCCCAGATAGACGCCATTATAAATTGGCAAAAATCAGTTATACCAGCTGCCGGTGTGCACCATAAGCAGGGGGCGCATCCGCTGGCGCTGTTCTGGAAACGCACGGAAAACTTTATTGGCCTTGCCTCCATTATTTTGTTTTTCATGGCAGCTATTGCCATGCAACAGCTAACCCGTGTCCAGATGCGTAAGGAGCTGTTTTTCACTGCGGTATGCCAAAGTTTTGGAGCAAACCGCGCTATGTCTTTGGGGATATCGATGTTGAAGTGGAGCTTGCAATGCCTTTCGATTTTTCCGCTGGTGCTATTGCTGTCTACCTTGTGTCACTGGCTGGCTATTAACCTGTTAAGCGAGACGTTTCCTCAATTGCAATGGCAGCTAAATATCATGTTGTCGTTCACCAGCCTTATTGCGGTGACGGCAGTATTCTTGGTGTTTCAGTTGCCCGTCTGGTTAGCCTTGAAACAATCCGCCATTATGAACCTGATCCACAACAAAACTAAAAAGTTACATCAAGGCACTATGTGGCTTTGCGCGCTGTTGATTCTGTCTGCTGTGGCAATTTATTATTCCGACAATATGCTCTTAACCTTCATGGTGCTGGGTAGCATGGCGGTGAGTATTGCGCTGATTTTAGCGCTAAGCTGGTTATTGCTTACCTCGGGTGAAGCTGTGACCCGTAACTTCTCTGGTTTGATGCCGTTCGCCCTTTACATGATGAAACAGCGCCTGCTGAGTAAATGTACCCAGATATTAGGTGTTGGTTTGTGCGCGTTTTTGTTGTTATTTACCTTGATGTTATTGCGTGATTTCGGCAGCAGTTTGTCATCTTACCAACGCCAGCATGATGGCAACTTGTTAGTGTCGCAAGCGAGCGAAGCGCAGATGCAGGACGTGTTAAAGTGGACGCAAGAACAAGGTATTCAGGTTCGACAAAACAAGCCTTACCTGCATGCCAAACTTATTGAAATCAATGGCCTGGATCTGGACGAGTTTACTCAAACCCCTAGTGAAAGCCTGGCGGTATTAAAACAATCTATCCGTTTGCATTGGACACAGTCGATACCCGAGAACAATCGAATTGTGGCAGGGCAGTGGTGGTCAGCCGACAGCACTGACTGGCAACAGGTTTCGGTAGAAGATGAAGTCCTCACCGACTTAGGTTTAAATATTGGTGATCGTTTGCGTTTAGTCGTCGCTGACAACGCTTATGATTTTACCATAGTGGCCAGTCACGCTTTCAAACCCGGAGCCGGCTCCATTACTTTTTGGGTGCAGATGCCACAGAGTGCCATGGCTCATATTGCGGCACCGCAATACCACATGGCCAGCCTGGAGCTGCAGGAGGCGCAGTTCGAACAGTTATCTGCTCTGTGGCAATTGCACCCTTCGCTGCGCATGGTTTCTCTACAGGAATTGACTGAACGTTTTGACTCAATTCTGAAAATGGTGACACAAGTGGTGGCTACCTTCGCCTCGCTGATATTGCTGCTGTCTGCCATTGTTATTTTGGCCACTATTCATGCACTGGAGGCGGACGAGCGCAAGAAAAATGGGGTGATACAGAGCTTTGGTTTTGCCCGCAATACTTGTTTAAAACTGACATTAATTGAGTGGATAGTGACGGGCAGTATTGCGGCTTGCGGGGCAATACTGGGCACCTGGCTTGCGGGAAGCTTGATTTATCAGTCGCAGTTCTCTATGCCCTGGCAGCCAGATATAAGTTGGTTGCTGTTAACGCTTATGGCCATGGTTGCTTTTGTAGTGAGCCTTGGGCTGATGGCCAGTAAACGCAGTTTGTCCAGTTCTGTCAGGGAGTTAATGTTGGATTAAAGCGCAGAAACATGTTTTCGCACCGCTTGTTTGAAAGGTGATACGGAAATCACCGAATACAATGTTGTACACTTTTTTACAGATAGAGCCATTGGATTTTATTATCACATTTGGTGTAATTAATTAACCTTAAGTGTAAAGCCATCCCAACAAAAAAGCCAAAAGGGAATTTAATCAATGCGCTCTATATTTCAATTTTGCAATGCACAGCAATATCTTCCTGGAACCCACCTGAAGGGGACTCTTTCACTTTTATGCGCAGTACTTATGCTCAGTGCTTGTGGTAGTGACAAAAGCGTTACTTCTGAGCCCACACCTGTAGATCCGACTCCGGTTGATCCAACACCTGAGTTTACTCACATAGGGTTAAACGAGCACGTTATAAAAAGACTGGTTTTACACAATGACGAGTTGATTGCGGCTACTGATCAGGGCATATATCGTTTGGATGAACAGGAACAATGGCAATTGTTGATGATCTTCATTTTATTCTGAGCTATCAAAGCCGGGGTGCTAACCATATCAGTGAGAGTATTGATGGCGGAGCCTCTTGGCTTGAGGTACCGGGAGGCTTTAGCCAGTACAACGAAGCGCCAAAAGGTGAGAGTGTTGAGCCGGCATTCAGATTGCTTTACCAAGGGGAGAAATTCTACGGAAGTGGCCATGATGCTTTGGCGGTGTCGGATGATTTAGGACGGACATGGCAAAAATTAGTGGGTAGTTGAAATGGTTTTGCCCGGGGCACGTCATTACTGGCAAGAAATACAACCGATGAGTTCGTTTGGTACGGCGGCTAGAGGGCATTCGAAAATCCGGTGTTAAGACGTTACTCAGAGACCGAACTGTCACTGTTTGAAGTATCCAATATTGACGATGTACTACCTGTACCCAGCAGTGTTTATGGCTTTGCGTATTCTGACCTATTCCAGAACAGAGTTTATGTGAAAGGCGAAGGTGGTATCGTCTACAGTGACGATGCTGGAGAAAACTGGCATCCCTTGCATGTTAACGATAACTATCGATTTTATTTTGATTTCGCGCTGTTTTCTGAGGACGAGGAAACCTTTTACACCGCGGGCTGGGATAAGAATTATGAAAGTCCACAGCCGTTGATAGTGGAAGTCAGTCGAGATTCAGGGCAGACATGGCAGTCTTTTCAGTATGACGATGCCGAGCTTTTAGGTGGGGTATATAGTTTAACAGAGCACCGCTCTCAGTCTGTGGATACACTTTATCTGGGGCTGTATAAAGGTGGGGTTATGAAGGTTGAATTTAATCGTTAGTGAGCGTTCATCGAACGGTTGTTTCACAATTATTAATGCCGGGTGCTTTCAGCATCCGACTGGTTCTTTTTAGGGTGTCACTCGTCGCATTTATCTTCGGTTAATAAGCCGTAATTTTGCTGTTTTCACATCTGTTTCACGCCTTATTAAGTATCTTGCACTCTCAAATTAAAGGAGAGTGGAAATGAGACTACTTAAACACAGTTTTCGATTAATTTTGTGTTGTTTGACGTTGAGTACAACGGCACTAGTCACAGCTGAAGAAAACCAAAAACAGGTTTTGCTGGTGTTGAGTGGCTATGGTCAACATGAAGTGGCTGACCAGGCGGGGCAGGTGACCCAGGAAGAGCGTCCCGGTTACGAGTTTGATGAATTTTCAAAAGCTTACCTGGTGTTTAAAGAAAACGGTATTGCCGTAGATATTGCCAGCCCCAAAGGCGGTGCGGTGCAGGCTGATAAATACGACCCGGAGAAACCTTTTAACGCTCGCGTGCTGGCAGACAAAGCCATTATGGCTAAGCTGGAAAATACCCTATCAACTGCCTCTATTGATGTTGAAAATTACCATGGGGTGTTTGTGGTGGGCGGTAAAGGCGCCATGTTCGATTTACCAAAAGACCAACAATTACAAGCATTTATTGCGGATATCTACGAGCGCCAGGGAGTGGTGGCTGCGGTTTGCCACGGTCCTGCTGCGCTGGTGGATGTGAAGCTCACTGATGGAAGTTACCTGGTAGCAGGTAAAGCGGTGAACGGATTCACCAACCACGAGGAGCAGCTATTTGGCAAAAAATGGCTGCCCGAGTTTGATTTCTTGTTACAAGATAAGTTGACAGAGCGAGGTGGTCGCTTTCAGTCTTCTGATATCATGTTGAGCCATGTCGCTAGCGATACTCGCTTGATCACCGGACAGAATCCGTCTTCGACAGTGGATGTGGCATTAGAAATGGTTAAGGCGCTTGGGGTGAATAAGGTTAATGCATTGTCGTTTCGCGATGACAGAACCATGGCCCAGATCGCGGCATTTTTATCTGGAGAATCAAGTGCATTGAATGCGATGGCAGCGGATAAAGAATATTATCATATTCCCCTTGCTGGTATGTACGGCTACTATTATCTCAATGTTGCACAATCGGATCAGCAGTTACAGCAAGCTCTGGCCCTGATGCAGTTGGCACAGAAAAGTATTAACAATCCAAGGCTGGATATGCAAATAGCAGAAACTCAACATAAACTGGGTGACTACAAAAAAGCGGTTGCCACATTACATGCCATCCTGGCTCAGCACCCTGATTTTGAACCTGCTGAGAAGATGTTGAGCAATTTGACCACCAGTAGTTAATAAGTGAAGGAACCCATGACATCATCCCCGGCCATGCATGTATTGTTAGTGGAAGATCAGCTGTCTATTGCCTCTAATATTGCCGAATATATGGAAGCAAAAGGTTACGTGTTTGATTTTGCAGCAACCGGGGATCAAGGACTGCAGCTGGCTCTGGAAAATTATTATGACGTAATCATACTGGACTTAAACTTGCCTGGCATGGACGGTTTGGATGTTTGTCAGCAAATCAGGAGCAATGCCGAGCGTCACATTCCTGTTTTAATGCTCACCGCACGAGACAGTATTGACGATAAGGTCTCTGGCTTTCACAGTGGCACCGACGATTACCTGACTAAGCCATTTTCTCTGGAGGAGTTGGAGGTACGCTGTCTGGCATTAACACGACGTCATCAACTGCATGTTCAGGATTGCGTGAACCTCGGGCCATTGCAGCTTAATCGCAAACGCAAAACGGTTACCAGGGAGGGCACTCAACTGAATTTGAGTAGTATGGGCTATCGCATCTTAACGATTTTGATGGATGCGTTTCCGCAAGTGGTGAGTCGCACTGAGTTGAGTCATAAACTCTGGGGTGATGAGCCTACCGAATCTGATGCATTGCGCTCCCACATTTATCAGTTGCGCAACGTTCTGGACAAGCCTTTTGATACCCCTTTGTTGAAAACCGTATTTGGTGTTGGCTTTACCTTGGATATCGATGATAAAAAGCAGAGCTGAGATGAAATCTAAAACGCCTAAATACCGCAGTTTAAGTCAGCGCATCGTTGTGCAATTTTGTTTGATGACGGTGGCTTTGTCGCTGTTTTTTGGCATGTTGTCATTCTTGTTTCTCTACGTGGTGGAGGATGGCTTTATTGTAAAAAATATCGCCCGAGAGGCACGCTATCTGGAAGCCGAATATCAGGCTTCAGGTAGTTGGCCTGAGCCCAGAACCAGCACAATGTCTTTGCATCAGTCAAAACAGAGCTTTCCCGATGATATCCGAGACATTGCCTTACAAGAGCCACAGCGCAGCGAGTTTTATGGTGAGCAGGGCAAGCACTACCACGCCTATGAACTTGAAGCTTATCCGGGGGTTTACTTGTTAGCGGAGGTGAGCGCTGAGCTTCAGGTGCGAAAAATTAAAAGTGGCGTGATCATATTTTTGCTTATTAGCACTTTAATTGTGACGCTTGTGGCTTGTTTTATTGCCTGGTTGTTGGCCCGAAAAACCACCAAACCTTTGCAGCAGCTGGTCCGACTTGTGGACGGCGTGGCTCCTGAGCAAATACCCGATAAATTTGCGGCTCGTTTTCCCAATGACGAGGTGGGTTTGTTAGCCAGCACCCTGGAGCACACGCTAGGCCGCATTGGCGAGGCATTACAACGAGAAAAGTGCTTCACTCGCGATGCCAGTCATGAGTTGCGCACACCGCTGGCGGTAATTAAAAACGCGGTTGAATTGTACCGCAGCAAAAATGCGCAAGATGAACACAACAGCGCGATATTAAATCGCATTTACGATGCCGCGACTCAAATGCAAAAAACCGTACAAGCATTGCTGGTTTTGGCAAGAGATGAACACAACACCTCGCCGAAGCAGACGATTAAACTCATGCCCTTGTTGGAAACGGCAATCCTGGATAATCGTTTGTTGTTAGAAGGCAAGAATGTCGAAATTGACCTGAGTGAGAGTTGCGCTGTTGAAGTGTTGGCCACGCCGGAAATGTTAAAGGTGTTGTTGGATAATTTGCTCAGCAATGCCTTCCAATATACAAGTGAAGGAACGGTGCGACTCTGGTGGCAGCAGGGCAGCTTACACATTCAGGACTCTGGGCCGGGAATTGAACTAGAGATATCGGATAAGATCATGGAAGTGGGGGTAAAAGGTACGCAAAGTACCGGCTTTGGTTTTGGCCTCTCTATTGTCAAACGGTTGTGCGAGCATCAAGGGTGGAGCCTGGCGGTAGAAAGCCAGAAAGGCACCACGGTAACCGTGGTGTTCTGCTGATCAGTTGTGGCCCGGTGTCGCCACTTCAGTGCCCTCGACACCACGAGTTATGTTCTTGGCCAATTCTTCCGGCACCTCATAATTACTGTAAGTGGCCTCTGATACTTCATTGATTTCAGTAAAAAATGCCCAAGTTCCTTGCAGTACCATACGATTTTTGGCGGGTAAAACGCTATCTTGGATTTTAATAAAGTGCATTTCCAATAACAGCTTGGTAATGTCGGCACTAAACATCGGAGAGAAGCTGTCCGTATTGCTGATTTCAATACCCTCGATATATTTGTCAATTAAGTCGTAATGCAAAATACCTTGTAGCTTACTGGAAGCCTCTTCACCAAATTGGCTCAGATTGACCTCAAAACTCATTTTTAGCCGATCAGACGATATTGATACTAGCTGTAAGGTTTCCATTTTGATAATTTCTGCCAAACGAAACGAGTAGCTTTGTTCCTGTTTTTGCTTGTCTTTTTTGGCCTTTTTCTTCTGATAACGCTCTTGCTCTCTGGTACTCGGCTTGTCACCGTCGATTTGCAATAAGGCCCAACGTTGTCCTTTTGCCGCGAGGGCATTGTGTTGCTCGATACTGCTGGTTATATCGCCTTCTTCGTCTTCATATTTGCTCAGGGTGTAACTCCAGTTGGTGCGATTGCTTGCACTGAACTGCGTAATGGCTTGCTCAACAGTGCGCTTCAGTACTTCCGGCTTGCTGAAATCCTGGTTCAACTCAGCTGTTTGCTGTAATTCTGAATGTAGTGAATTGTCTTTAAATTCATGGGTATTGGAAAATGCTGCGGTACATTGCACACTGCATGTCAGTACCAGCGCTGCCAGTTTGGTTGGTTTTAAATACATGGAATGCCTCATTGTGTTTTTGAGGCACCAGTTTGCGGTTTATGGCGTGAAATGGTTGTGAAACAGACTTTCCTTTAACCACACTTCAGGGGAGCCTGAACTTCACCTTGTTGTCGGTATTGATTGGGCGTTAAGCCTGTTTGAGTTTTGAAGGCACGGTTGAAAGGACCCACAGAAGCAAAACCACTCTCCAGCCCCACAACTAAAACAGGCCAGTGTTGTTTGTCTGTGGCAAGCAATAATTCTTTGGCGTGCTCCACGCGTAATTGGTTGATATATTGATTGAAATTTTTGTCCGGAAATTTCGCTTTGATGGCTCTACCAATTAAATATTCCGAGACATTGAGTTGCCTGGCCAGATCCGCAACTTTAAGTCCCGATTTTAAGTATTGTTGTTCATCAACTACCAAGGCCTGTAACCGGGCCGCGATTTTATCAAGTACCCGTTGGTTAGCAGAATGCTCGTCTTCTTGATGGTTGGCTTCGCTGGCGGTATTACGAGATTGATGAATCCAATATATCAAACCTTGTGTGGTTAAGATCACCCAGATGCTGACACATGCCACCACTAGCTGGTTGGTTTGAGCACTGAAGTTGGCCGAAGATAGCACCGTTTTGCAAATAACGATTGCGCTAATAATGGTGAAAAGGAATAGAATGCGTTGCCGTTTTTCGGTTTTATTAGCTTGCTGAAAGCCGTTCAAACCTTCCCATATGGTGAGCAGTAAAACACAGGAAGAGAACATCAAGGTTAGCTCCCCTAAGATACCCACTGCAAAAGGTTCTACGACGTTATTAAACTGCCAGATACCATCGACAAACAAATAACCTTGTTTCAGCATGATAAGCAAACCGAGTGCCACGGCGAAAATGATGTGATGAAGGGCCAGTGCCTGTTGTTTTCGGAATAGTGAGCGAGCCAGTAACCAATAAGCGTTGCAGGTAGCACAAGCACCCATGCCCAACAAATAACCATAACTACCAATCGCTCCCACTGACAATTTTTGTGCCGTTGCCATAGCCACAGAGCCACAAAACAGGGCAAATAATAAATGCATTGTTTGTTTTTGCTTAACGGTAGTTTGTGCCAGCAACAAACTTAGAGTGGTGCCTAACAATATTAGCTGAATGATGGTCAGTGAATCCATGGTGCCATAATACCTGTGCTCTGGAGGCGGTATGATAACGGTTGTTTAAATTTCAGGCAAACGACTGTTTGCAACAAATTACGTCTTTTTTGTGCTCCAGATTTTAAAAACGGCGAGAACTCCGTCCCCAAAAAAGCAAAATACCTCCTCTATTTAGAACGAGGGCAAATGAAAATGAATTCAACGCGACAACTATCCGAAACACAGATGCAAACCGCATTTAAAAGCACAAAAAAAGCCAATGCCGCTTTAGATTTGAGTGTAAAAAGTTGGTTTGTTATTGCGCTAACCGGGCAATGGGCTTTTGCTCTTTATATCTTGTTGGTTTATGTGGTTTCGCAATTTGTTGGTATTGAGCTTGGCAATGTTGTCCCGGCCCAGAGTTTTAAAAAGGCAGATGGTGTGGATCTCGCTTTTGCTTTTTTACATGTGATCCCAGCGGCTTATCTGTCAATTTTGGGATGCACCCAACTGATACCTGCGCTACGCAATAACTATCGCGCTTTTCATCGTTGGAACGGTCGGATATTTTTCACCTTGGGAATTTCCGGCGCACTTACCGGTTTGTATCTGCAATGGGGAGCTGGCTTCAGGTTAAGCGATATTGGCTCATTGGGGATTACTTTAAACGGTATTCTGATCCCAGTTGCTATATTTTTTGCCTGGAAACACGCCATTAATAAACGTTTTGATTTACACATGCGTTGGGCCGTGCACAGTTTTTTATTGGTGAATGCGGTGTGGACGTTTCGCCTCTATCTGATGGGCTGGTATATGGTGAATCAAGGACCTAATGGCAATAATTCAACCCTTGATGGTCCTGCTGATATCATGCTGTCTTTTGCGTGTTATTTGTTGCCAATGGCCTTGGCAGAGCTGTATTTCTGGAGTAAAAAACAAAAGCACAGCAAACCTATCTGGTGGGCAACTAGCGTCATGTTTGTTGGTGCACTGATCACCCTGATTGGGGTCGTTTCCGCGGCTTTAATGATGTGGGCACCCAGAATCAACATGGTACTACAAGCCCTTTAAACTGGTTTAATTAGGCATTAAATTGCAGAGTGATTTAATAGCTACACTTGAGGGACTGATTGCCAAATGGGCATCAATACAATTGCGGTTAGCCTGGCGTTGATTATTTCAACCTTTGTAATCTGGCGATTCAATCGCTTCAAAGGGCAACAACAAATGCGCTACTACGCTTGGTTGTTGGCAACATTTCCTCTGTACTACTTCGCGTTTGCGCTGTTTGTACCGGATGGTTCGGTATTGGTAAAAGAGGTGGGGGTGAGCATCCTGTTCTTTCTGCTTGTCGCCCTGGCTTTGAGAGTGAAGCCCACTTTGGCTGCAATGATACTTGCTGTAGGATATTTGCTCCACGCGGGTTACGACCTGTCCCATGATGAGCTTTTCATCAATCCGGGCATGCCACGCTGGTGGCCGCTTTTTTGTGGGGGTGTGGACGGTATCATTGGCCTTTATTTGCTGCACCAGGTTTATCGCACACCGGCCTGCAAAACGTAACAAATTACGACTGTGGCTTTTATGTTCAGGCACAGTTCATTTCAGCCCGAAACATTTTGAAAATATTAACCTTTGCCCTTTGAAACGCGTGCAGTTGACGGCAAGGGGTAATCCTGACAGTCTCTCAAGCTCTAATAAATCCAATAATAACACTTAACGACAACGAGGTTGGAGATGGACAGACGGGAATTTGTAAAAATCGCCGGTGTGGGTACTGGCGCCCTGATGTTACCTGTAATGGGTAATGTGGTGGCCGAAGAGCAACTGCTGGATAAACCGATGGACGTGCAATTTAAAAAGCGTCTTGCCGATATAGCACTGAATGCTGCGAAAGCCAAAGGGGCCAGCTATTGCGATGTGCGCATTGGTCGCTATTTGAATCAGTTTGTGACCACGCGTGAGAAAAACGTAGACAATATCGTCAACACCGAATCAGCGGGTGTGGGAATTCGCGTTATCGTCAACGGCACCTGGGGGTTTGCAGCCAGTTCCAGAATGGATCCCGATTCAGTCGCTAAAACGGCAGAGCAAGCCTGTGCCGTGGCTAAAGCCAATTCGAAATTCCAGGATGAGCCGGTAAAACTGGCACCAGTAAAAGGCGTAGGCGAAGTATCCTGGCAAACTCCCATCAAGAAAAACGCCATCGAAATTCCCATCAAAGACAAAGTTGACTTGTTGTTGTCTGTTAATGATGCCGCTATGGCCAATGGTGCCAACTACATCACCTCCATTTTGTTCCTGGTAAACGAACAAAAATACTTTGCTTCCAGTGATGGCTCTTACATCGATCAGGATGTGCATCGTTTGTGGGCACCGTTTTTTGCCACAGCTGTAGGCGAGGGCGGCTTTAAAACCCGTAACAGCCTGGGCAACCCTGTAGGTATGGGCTTTGAATACCTGGATGGTAAAGCAGAAGATAAAATCCGCGTTCAAGGCGCCAATATTGGTTACAAAAACTCCTACGACATGCTGGAAGATGCCGCCGAGGCGGGTAAACAGCTGAAGGCTAAATTGAAGGCGAAATCCGTTGAGCCAGGTAAATATGACCTGGTATTAGATCCTGCTCACCTGATGTTAACCATCCATGAATCTGTGGGTCACCCATTGGAATTAGATAGGGTCTTAGGCTATGAAGCCAACTTTGCGGGCACCAGTTTTGCCACCCTGGATAAGTGGCGCTCAGGCAAGTTCCAGTACGGCTCTGACATTGTCAACTTGTTTGCTGATAAAACTCAGCCCGGCTCATTAGGTTACGTGGGCTACGACGACGAAGGGGTTAAAACCAAAGAATGGGATCTGGTGAAAGACGGTATTCTGGTTAACTACCAGGCAACTCGTGACCAGGTACACATGATAGATCAAAAAGAATCTCACGGTTGTTGTTATTCCCAAAGCTGGGCTGACGTGCAATTCCAGCGCATGCCCAACGTTTCACTGCGTCCCAACAAAGAAGATATTTCTGCGGAAGACGTTATCAAGGATGTGGAAGATGGTATTTATATCGCAGGGCGTGGTTCGTTCTCCATCGACCAGCAGCGTTACAACTTCCAGTTTGGTGGTCAGCTGTTTTACGAAATCAAAGATGGCAAGATCACTGACCAAATTGAAGATGTTGCTTATCAATCTAACACTCAGGAGTTCTGGAACAGCTGTACGCAAATGGCTGGCGTTTCAGACTATCGCCTGGGTGGTTCTTTCTTCGACGGTAAAGGTCAACCCTCTCAGGTGAGCGCTGTATCCCACGGCTGTCCCACCACCCGTTTCAACAATGTCAACGTTATTAATACGGCGCGTAAAGTGTAAGCACTGGCAACAGGAAAAGAGGAATTTATTAAAATGGCTATTATCAGCGAAAAAGAAGCAAAAGAATTATTGGTCAAAGTACTGTCCTTCTCCAAAGCCGATGAGTGCGAGTGCAACTTGTCTGGCAGTCTGGAAGGTAACATCCGTTATGCCAGAAATACCGTGAGTACCTCCGGTGAAGTCAGTGACGTAACATTGGTAGTACAGTCATCCTTTGGCAAGAAAAGTGGTGTGGCTACCATTAACGAATTTGATGATGCATCGTTAAAAAAGGTGGTTCGTCGTTCTGAAGAACTGGCTAAGCTGGCTCCGGAAAACCCGGAATATATGCCAGTTTTAGAGGCACAGAAATACAAAAAGGTGAATGGTCATTCCGCTACCACGGCGGCCATTACACCGGATAATCGCGCCAGCATGGCTAACGATAGTATTTCTTTGTCTAAAAAAGACAAGCTGGTGGTATCAGGGTTCATTAATGACAGCGAATCTTTCATCGCCATCATGAACAATAAAGGTTTATTTGCTTACGATACCAATACCAACATCGATTTTACGGCGACTCTGCGTACTGAAGACGGTAAAGGTTCTGGCTGGGTAACCCGTGATTTTACTGACTCATCCAGGCTTGATACCAAATCGGCTACCAGCATTGCCATCAAAAAGGCCAAGGGCTCAGTGGATGCCAAAGAAATGGAACCCGGTAAGTACACGGTGATCCTGGAGCCTGCTGCGACCGTGCAGCTGATCACTAATATGTTTAATTCCATGGATCAGCGCAGTGCCGATGAAGGCCGTAGCTTTTTAAGCATTAAACCGCAGGATCGCAAGGAAGGTGGACCGCTCAATAAACTGGGGGAAAAGATGTTTGACGAGCGCGTAACCCTGTACAGTGACCCGCAAAACCCTGAAGTGCCCACCGCTCCATTTGCAGCAGACGGCCATGCTTGTGATAAGACCATGTGGATCGAAAAAGGTGTGGTGAAAAACATGCCTAATTCTCGTTATTGGGCACAGAAAACCGGTACCCAGTACAAACCTACCCATTACACGGGCGGTGGTATTTTTGGTGGCAATACCCAAATCATTATGGAAGGTGGCAATGAGTCACTGGAGGAGATGATCAAAAACACCCGTAAAGGGATTTTAGTAACGCGTTTGTGGTACATCCGCCAGTTAGATCCGCAATCCCTGATGTACACAGGTTTAACCCGTGACGGTACTTTCTATGTGGAGAACGGCGAAATTAAATACCCGGTGAAAAACTTCCGCTTCAACGAAAGCCCCATCATCATGTTGAACAACATCGAAGCCATGGGTAAACCCGTGCGTATCAATGGTGGTTTAATACCGCCTATGAAGATCCGCGACTTTACCTTCAGTAGCTTGTCAGACGCTGTGTAAGAGTATTATGCAATTTAAGCGACGACGCTTTTTGCAACAGTTAGCGGCCATACCGGCCGCTTCTGCTTTGAGCGGTATCAGTTTCGCTGACGACTACGATTTTTACTTTACCCGACTCAGTTACGAATCGGGCAATTGGGACGTAGACGAGCGCACGCCAGCCAACATATTAAACTCTTTGATTGAGTACACGCACTTGCGGGTGGATCTTACTGAACGGGTATTACCGCTTGCCGATCCGCGTATGCTCAACAGTCCGTTTTGTTATATGGCAGGCCATAAGCTGGTGCAGTTCAATCTGGAAGAGCGCAATAACTTTGAACAGTACGTTAAAAGCGGTGGCTTCGTATTTGTGGATGATTGTAATCACGATATTGATGGTTTGTTTGCCCGCAGTTTTGAGCAGCAAATGGCGGATATTTTTGGTGAGCAAGCACTGCAAAAAATCCCCAATGATCACGCCTTGTATTCCAGCTTTTTTGAGTTTGATGGCCCCCCCGAACCTCCTATGAACTCAACGGTTGGGGAGACGACCTGGTGCATGAATATCTGAAAGCCATCGTGGTCAACGGCAAAATAGCCGTGCTGTATAGCAACAAAGATTATGGCTGCGAATGGGATTATGACTTTCGCAATAAACGCTGGTTGCGGGTGGACAACACTCGCTTTGCCGTCAACGTGGTGATGTATGCACTGACCGCATAAGGAACAATTAACATGAACAATAATAATAATGCGCTCGAAAATAAAGCGCTGGAAAGCTTGCAATTAGTGGTAGAAGAGATTGGTAAACGAATCGTCGGCCAGAAGGAAGTCATTGAGCAGGTGTTGATTTGTTTGCTGGCGCGCGGTCATTGTCTGCTAGAAGGCGCACCTGGCCTTGCTAAAACATTACTGGCCTCCTCACTTGCGGAAACCCTGGAGCAGAGCTTTCACCGCTTGCAATTTACCCCGGATTTGATGCCCAGCGATATCGTGGGCACCGAACTATTAGAGGAAATTCACGCCACTGGTAAACGAGAGTTTAGCTTTATTAAAGGGCCGGTGTTTACCCATTTTTTATTGGCCGATGAAATCAACCGTACACCACCTAAGACTCAGGCGGCGCTATTGGAAGCTATGCAAGAGAAACAGGTGACTTATGCGGGTAAACGCTATCCATTACCAGACCCCTTTTTCGTATTGGCCACCCAAAATCCGGTAGAGCAATCGGGCACCTATCCGCTACCAGAAGCCCAACTTGATCGCTTCTTGATGTTAGTGAAGGTGGATTACCCCAGTGCTGAGGAGGAGTTGCAAGTGCTAGAGCGAACCACGGGTAACTACTCAGCACAACTCAATACCCTGTTAAATTCTGCACAGATTATCGAATTGCAGCAGCTTGTAAAAGAAGTGGTGATTGCCCCTGAGCTGTTGGAATTTGCCGTAACCTTGGTGCGTAATACCCGACCTGTTGAGAGCGACAATGACCTGATTAAAAAGTATGTTATCTGGGGAGCTGGCCCTCGAGCGGGACAGGCGCTGGTTTTGTGTGCTAAAGCGAAAGCACTGATTGCTGGGCGTTTTGCCGTTACTCTGGATGATCTACAGGCTGTGGCTGCGGGCGTATTACGCCACCGCATTTTATTGAATTTCCACGCTGAAGCCGATCAGCAAAACGCTGATGTGATCATTGCTCAGCTGTGGGCCGACTGTCTCAAAACTCAGTCTTTTTTATAATACGGATAGCTGAGTCTTGTTACCTGAAGCCCTGCTAGCGCTGCTGCAATACGATGATCTTGAGTTTATCTCTCGCACTATCGCCGAGGGCTACCTCAGTGGTCATCACCCCAGTGTACGCAAAGGCGTAGGCACTGATTTTAACCAGTATAAGGTTTATCAACAGGGGGATGAGGCTTCGAAAATAGACTGGAAGTTGTTTGCTCGCAGTGACAAATACTTCGTGCGAGAAGCAGAGCGCGAGAGTGAACGCGCCATTCACTTTATACTGGATTGCAGCGCCTCCATGAGCTTTGTTCCCGATGGTGAGGCGGCGTTAAGCAAACTGGCCTATGGCCAATACCTCACGGGGGTCCTGGCCTATCTTGCTCAAAAGCAAGGGGATCCCTTTTCCTTAACGCTGATGAGTGATAGTGGCCTGGAAAGAATTGCGACGGGTTCGGGTCGCTCTCATTGGTACCGCTTGCTCAACTGTTTACAACAAAAAGAGGGGCAAGGAAGCTTTCCTGATAGCCACTGGCAAAAACACTTGAACAGTCTGGTGAGCAAGGCCTGCATGGTGGTGTTTATCAGTGATGGCTATCAGAAAAACACCGAGATTGCTGATTGTCTGTCTCAGCTGAAACATCAGAAAAATGATGTGCTGTTCTTTAACCTGCATTCACAACAAGAGCAGGATTTCGACTTTAACGGCGTTGTGCAATTTGAAGATCTGGAAACCGGCGAACTCAAAAAAGTGAGTGTAAAAACAGCAAAGCCGATTTTTTTGCAAGCTCAACAAGCCTGGTTCAAAGACATTGCGTCACTTTGTGACCAACGCGCGATTAATTTGCAGCGCCTGTATGTAGATGAAGACTTTAGTCATGCCATTTCGCAATTCCTGCAACAACGACTGAGGCATGGACGATGAGCTTGTTGGCACCTTTGGGGTTATTGTTTTTGCTGGCGGTTGCGGTTCCTGTCATCATTCACCTGTTAAACCCCGACAAAGGTAAACGCCTGTTGTTGGGCAGTATCCAATTCCTGGAAAAAGTAAAGCCTACGCAACAACCCAGTTATCGCATTAAACACTGGTTGTTACTGTTGCTGCGTTGTCTTCTGATAGCGCTGCTGGCGTTATTGTTAGCCAGGTTGACGCTGCCGATGACTATCGGCAACAAATCTTATGCATTGGTGCCACAAGACTGGCCGGCTAATTTCTCTGAGTTGCAGCAAGCCGAATTTGAACAACTGCTATCTCAGGGGGCGGAAGTCATAGTTATTGAGGGCAACTTTGAGGTTGTAGCCGAAACCTTGGCGGGACTACCACAAAATGCCACAACCTCAGTGTTTCTGGCGAATGATGTCGCAAGTTTGCCAGGCCAGGTTCGGTTAAGTGACAGTCATACGACTTGGTATATTGCCCAACAACCTGCCCCAATTCGCTCACAAAGTCATTGGTTAATACTGTTTTCAATGGATACGCAGTTACTGGCGCAACAAATGGCGGAGAAGCTGAAAGTTTTACCTCACTTAACGCTAAACACCCGGGATATCAGCTCCCAAGTGCAAACCGATGAGCAATATGCTGCCATCATAAATTTGAGTGGCGAGCCACTTGGACAGCATCATTATGCCAGTTTGCAACATGCCGGGCAGGTATTCAGCCACTATCAGCCGGAGCTTTCAAAAGAGCCAGAGTCGGTCTTTCACTCTGATGGCAGGCCCGTTACCAACAGTGAGTGGTGGCAGGGCGCGCAGCATGTAATTTACAACACCGTTCTGTTAGCTGAATTCGAATCATGGGTGCAGGAACCATGGTTTGCGCTGTCTATGGTGCGTCTGATGCAGCAATACAGGGTTCATGGAGCCGTTGCTAATCAAATGGTGGCGGGGCAGCTCAACAGCTCACAACAGCTGGACAACAGAACCAGTGAATTGCATTGGCCGCTGTTAATGCTGTTTATGCTGTTATGGTTTTTGGAGCGAATGTTAGCTGCCAGAGTTGCACAAGAGGCTGTGGTCGAATGAGCAATTTAAAGCGATTTCAGGCACTTGCGCAGCGCCGAGCCAGGGCGGAGTGTTTTTTACTCTGGCTGTCCTTATGCGCTTTTTTTGTTGCGCTGAAATACTGGCCTGTGCTTTCAATATTAGCTTTTTCTTTTGGCTGGCTGGAAGTGGTATTGCTGAGTAGCATATCTTTACTTTGCATGGCGATGACAGGGGGATTTAAAACGATTCCAGCGGTTTCGCTGGCCAGACACCTAAATCATTATTTTCCACAACTGGAATACAGTGCCCAACTGGTTTTACAAGATCAAAGCCAAAGCCAACTGGAAGCTTTACAGTTGCAAAAGGTTCAACTGCAACTAAAGGGGATTTCAGACAAAGCATTCAAGGCCACCCTTTCCCCCTTTAACTTGAAGCCTTCTCTTCTGATGTTATCACTTTGTTTAAGTGTGTTGTTATCAGGTTGGTTGTGGTCACCGCAAACAAAGTCCTCTGCTATCGCTGTGCAGTCGGAAATATCTGAAGTAGCCTTAGTGCTCGAGAGTATTGACGTTGTCAGTCGTGCACCCGAGTACATGCAGTTGCCGATAGACAGTCTACAAAGTCTGAATATTGAAACCTGGCAAGGTGCTGAAATAGAGTGGCGACTGACATTTAATCGCCCGGAAGCGCTGTTAACCTTAAGATTATCTGGCGGCGAGTCTTTGGTGCCTCAGTGGCAAGGCAGCACAGCTATCTTTACTACTCAGGTGCAGCAAAGTCAGAGCTATCATTTGCGTTTGGCAGATGAGATTTTTCAGCAGGGTTTTTACAGTATTTTAGTCAAGGCAGACCAAAAGCCTGATGTGCGCTTTAGTACAGATACTGCCTCTACCATGAGCTTCGCCAGGCAACACACACCTGTATTGGATTTAACGGTGCAAATGCGCGATGACTTTGCATTAAGTGATGCCAAAGTGCGCATGTCACTCGCTCGAGGTACAGGCGAGGCGGTTAAATTCAGGGATATCGAACGAGCACTTAGCGAATTTACTGTCAACACGCGTGAGCAAACCCTCAATCTCGATTGGGATCTAACTCAATTGGGTATGGAGCCAGGAGATGAACTTTATCTTGCAGTTGTCGCATGGGACAACAAGCCAGTCACTGCGCAAGAGGGTAAGTCTTCCACCATTATTGTTAAATGGTTGGACGAGGAGGTGGAGCAGGTAACGGCGGCAGGGATTGTGATGGACCTGGAGCTGGAATACTTTAAAAGCCAGCGCCAAATCATAATTGAAACGAAACAGCTGATTCAGGATAAACAGCAGCTTGAGCTGGCCGAATTTAATGAAACCTCCAGACAGTTGGGGTTAGCTCAGTCGGATTTAAAACAGCGCTATGGCCAATACCTAGGTGATGAGTTTGAGGGCGCGGTAATGCATGCGCATAGCAATACACACCAGGAGCATGCTGAAGAGGAGCACTCAAGCCCTGAAGAAGAGGGAGAGCACCATGCCGATGAGCATGAACATCACGAAGATGAACACCATGCGCCAGAGCCCTTTATCCCGGGCAGTGCCCACGACCATCACGGCGGGGACAGCAGCCATGCTGAAACAGATCTTAGTGGCAGGATGGCACTAATAAACCAGTTTGGACACAATCATGGTGAGGCGGATATTGGGCCTGTCTTAAAGTTTAATCCGAAGGCCTATATGAAACGTTCCGTGGAGCAGATGTGGAGCGCCGAGCTACATCTGATGTTAGGAGAGCCGGAACGCGCCTTGCCCTTTGAAGAAGAAGCCCTCAAATATTTAAAATTGGCTCGACAGGCTGACCGTATTTACGTGAAACGCCTGGGCTTTGAACCACCTCCAGTATCAGAAGAAAAACGCTTAACCGGGGAGTTGGATGAAGTTATAAGTGCTGAGAAAAGTCTGGATTTTGTGTTGGACGATACCAGCCAACAGCTTTTGCAAGATAGCTATTATTTAATCGCCTCAGGTAGAGGGAGAATTGGGGCTCGGGATATAACAAAACTCAATGAACTGCGAGTTTGGATCTCAAATCAGATAACGCAGAGACCCGCTTTAATCCGCACTCAGGTGCAACTGGAAACCTTATTGGCTAATCAAATTTGGCAGCCAGAGGTGTGTACTGATTGCCGTGAGAAAGTGCAACAAAAAGTCTGGCAGTTACTGTCTGCTCCCACACCTGCAGCCTTTTCTCCCGGTAAGCACTTTCTGTTGAATGAACTGCGGAATCAAACAGGGCAAGAGGGGAGGCTTTGATCATGTCCAATAAGATATTGGATTTTATAAACCTGCCAGAGCCTTCCTTGTGGCAATGGCTATTGCTGCTATTTGCGATGACCATTGGTGCATTGAGTTTAAGGCAGATATACCAAAACCGGCACAAGTATAAAACCCGACATAATAGACTTGCAGTTTCGGCAGCCTGCATCGTACTGCTGGCGCTTATGGGCTTGATAATGAAACCCGAATATCGCGCCGGTAAAGAGTCAGTGGTAACAGTGCATTTACCCGATGCAGATAGCTCTCTCACGACGGCTACTGGCCCACAATTAACACTGGGTTATCACCCTGATTTTCCTCAGCTGGAAACTGTGATGACCTTACCGGCGCTGCACCGTCTTTATCCACAAATTGCGCGCTTGGACATCAATGGCACGCATTTACCTGAAGCGGGATTTGCCGGTCTCTCCGTCGATACTATAAAGGCCATGCAAGCAAAACCAGAAGTTGGCATCAGTCAGCTTCGTTGGGACAGACAGGTGACACATGGACAGACGGTGAATATATCCGGTGTGTATCATTTTACTGGAGCGCCTCTTGCTGAATTACGCTTGCGAGATATCGCCGATGAAACGCTTGCTACTGAAGTGCTAAAACCTGGTGAGGCCTTTGAATTTAGCTTGATAGCCAAAGCCACCGGCCAGGTGCAGTACCAAATTATCGATGCTCAGGAGCGGACAGTTGCTGATTTACACCTTTATGTGGAAAAAGGTATTAAGCAACAGGCCCTGTTGTGGGCTTCTTCTCCAAATGCGGAATTTAATGGTTTAAAAAAGTGGTTGTTAGCGCAGCAACAGGACGTGATATCGGAATACGATATCAGTGAGGGTAAAACACTTGTACAAAAGTCAGTAACGTCTTTAGTGCGAGATAACTCAGACGTAATTGTTATGGATGGCCGGAAACTCGCCCGATTGGGCCAGAATGAACTGTCTCGATTACAAGAGGGAATCGAAGCTGGCACCGGGTTGATTCTGATCGCAGATGATAGCTTGCAAGAGGTGACTTGGTTAAGAGAGTTGGGTATAACCCTGACTCCTTATGATGTCCCAAGGAAAAACATGCAGACATTTGCACTGGATGATTACCAATTTGATGCTGGCGTTAACATACGGTCTTTGCGATTTACCGAAACTTCTGGCGGTAAAACATTGCTTCGCGATGCTGATGGCCGCGCTATGGCTATACAACAAAACCTTGGCAAGGGCAGTGTGGTCATTACCTTGATACCAGACAGCTTTGTCTTGAATCGACAACAACAAGTGACAGACTACGGGGTGTATTGGCAAACACTGTTATCTGCGGCAAAACCGCTAACATCTCGTTCCCGGTTCATACCTCAAGAACCTGACAATGTTGTCTATATCGGAAGCAGAATCAAAGTGTGTAGTTTAAGTGCCGCTTCAAAGGTGCAAACCGCTATTTTGCATGCCGGTGAGCAAGGGACATTAGAACAATTTAAAATTCCGATGACCTCTACGCCACACCGAGAGGCATTAAAATGTGGTTATTTCTGGCCTACTCATGGCGGTTGGCACCAGCTCAGACTGATGGACAATGACAATAACAGCCTCGCTGAAACAGCAATCTATGTTTACCAGCCGCATGCTTTTAAAGACGTCAGAGTACATGCCTTGCACGCTGCTATTGATCATTACAACGGGCAAAAAAGCTCGATTGAGCAAAGCCAAAGCGCGAGTTATAAACCGGTGCCAGCCTGGTGGTTTGCGCTGTTATGGTTGTCAGGAGCGGGCTTTTTGTGGTGGCGAAAACGCTGATGTGGTTTGTCTATCTGTTGCGAGTACAGCAATCTCAGGCGCTTTATTGCGGGATCAGCAATGATCTGGAAGCCAGAATAGCCAGTCATCGAAAGGGTACAGGTGCCAAGTACTTGCGCAATAAACCCTTTGAGCTTGTCTGGTTCATGGCGCTGGAAGGGCGCTCACTGGCATCAAAATATGAATATCAGATTAAGCGTTTGCCCAAAAAAGAAAAAGAGCGCTTAGTGCAAAATGCCCCACACCCAGTGCATTTTGATTTTTCTGATCAGCAATAAAAAAGCACCTGATGGAGTATATAGTAAAAACCATGTCTATACGTGTGTGAGTGAGTGTGAGGTCTTTATATATAATACCTGTGGCTTTTGTTTAGAACGCACATACTGTGTATAATGATGTGTACGTTTTTTTTTGCGCCGAGTCCTTCGGCGGTATCCATTCATCCATGAATTTTTGCTCCGAACGAACTGCGGCAATCGCAGTGCGACTTGTTCCAACAAGTCGTGTAACAACAGAGTAATACATTTTTGTTTTGCAAAAGGGTGGGCTGGAAGTGATTTAATGGTAGCAGTCGTCGCATCCATGCGACTAGGCGTGACGACTCAAGACTTAAAGCGGACATGAGATTCAAAAAGGTGTCTCCAGAAAAACTAAAGCGTAATCATCTGTTGCTTGTACGCTCCAATTATTCAACTAGTATTTTCTATTGGTATTATTAACAATCTGAGAATCAAAGTGATGGCTAGTAAAGTTATTAACACTGTTATTTCTGGGCTAATGTTTTCCGTATTCGCATTGTCATCACAACCTGTCGCCAGCGATACATACGTGGAGTATCTCGATAGAACAATCACTCCGCTGCCAATAGGGCAGTTTGCTCTTTTTACCTATGATACGACTGCAAGAACAAGAAGTCTGACATTCCTCTCTGATATTACTATCGACGAGAATTTTATAGAGAGCTTTGAGCTTGCTCCCAGTGGTGTGAGTTACTCAATGGATAACGCCAATCATGATTTAACTAAACTCGAAATAAACAGTCTCGGTAAAATAACTGTTTCGGCGAACCTCATTGTTCCTAGTGCCAATGTATCTCTAAATGCGGCATCAATTGTATTTAATAGTGGCGGCAAAATTACTACTACAGGGAGAGCCTTTGCAAACCACGAGTCCGACGCGGCAGGACTAGATGCTCCAATATCTGGAAGTGTTAGCCTGATATCAAATCATGTGACTTTTGCAGAGTCCGAAATCGCCATCGATACATCTGGACAAGAAGGGCAATCAGGGAAATCAGGTGTTGCTGGCCACATGGTTGAATATAACGGCAGAATTAGTGGTCATTTTAATAGTAAATTTGGTGATTTAATTGATTCCCAAAATAAGTTAACCGAATCTGGTAAAGATGCTCTATTACAAGATCTTAGGAATACAAATATAGAAATAAACGACCTGGTCTCTGAGGGGAACGAAAACTATTTCTTTAGGCCATCTAGAGAACATTTCTCGGATATTCAAAATGTTCTAATGTATGTAGTTTGCATCATAAGGCCGAATCAGGAAGCTAGTGCTTCATATCGTAGTGAGAGGAGATACCCTCAGCCCGATCACATCCCTAGGCGCCAAGACGGGGAAATGGATGCAATCGACCTGAATGATAGAAATGGTCGAAATAGTGAAAAGTATTTTCATAATGAGAATTGTAAGTACTTCGAAGACGATAAGCCGTTTCCGTACAGCGTGAATAGTGGTCACCGCGATTATCGTCAAGCACAGCCATTTCTGATTGCTTTTCAAAATAGTAGAGGTACGCCCTTTCAACCTCATGGTCAAAGTGCCAATGGCGGTGATATTTTTCTACCAGCTAACGTTTTTGCCAACCAGTCACTGTTAAGCAAAATAAATAAAAATAAAGGCCCACTCAGGAGCCAACGAGACGACTTAATCGGTGCTGCGATCAGTTTTTGTATGACGACAGGGATTTATCGCACCAATGATGGACCTAGTTTAACCTTTAAAGACACCTTTTGCCTCAAGCCATCGGCTAATATCGAGGACAACGACCCAGTGAATGAACAGAAAGATGGCGCACTCAAAATTGCTTCTGTAGAATTTTCGACAGCGATTTTGCTACAACTTAATCGCTATCTAAACCATTTACACTTGAATGGGCAAATAGAGCAGTTAAACGATGCCATAAGTTCATTTGAAACCTATTCTAATGATCGCACATTGCCAGACTGTTCAAATTCTCAAAATGATGTAGACCTTTGTAAAGCTTCAAGGGCTCTATTCGACAACTTAAAACAAATTAAAATACAGATAGCTGCAGGCTTAAATCCGTTTAATCAACCTTGGAATAGTTTGTCCAGATTTAGATTGGCAGATCTAAATAACCAGGTTTCAAGTTTGAACCAAGCATACATGCAGAACAATAATCTAAGAGTAACACTGGGAAGATTACAAAAATCTTTGACTCAGCAGGTCGGTAGGGTTGAAGCAGAAGAGAATGATAATACGAGCCTTTCAATAGATTTAAATTCAAACTTAACAGAACTTAGAAAAAAAGCAGAGGAACTGGAAAAAAGTTTGACTAAATTAGAAGCGATGCAATCTCAGCTAAAATCTTATATTGATGAAAGGACCACAGAAATTGCTACCGAGGCCTCTCAGAGATTGGAAGAGGAGCAGCGTAAGCAACGGTATCGATTAAAAAGAGCTCAGGTCCTCAAGCATTCAGCAACTCTTGTAATTGGAGCTACCGTAAGTCCCGCGTTGGCAGGAACGGTAATTACGGCAGTAAATGGCTTAATCGATAGAAGAAGTACGCGTGAAATTCGGTCAGGCATTGTCGAAGGTCTGTCGAATTTTGCAATAGACAAAGGGTTAAAGACAATATCTAGTTATGAAGAAGAGTTGAAAGCACTAAATGATGCTCAGGAAATGCTGAACGACGAGCAAGCTGAGCTTAATGATGCTATTAACTCTTCAACACAGGGAGGAATGGTAGAATATGATATAAGTGTTCGGGCCAATGGTGATGTTGAAGCACTACAGAAGGCGAGGCAGCAAGAAAGTGAACGCCGAGAAAGAGCCCGCTTAAGGAGGGGGCATCAAGCAGATATGGAACAGTCTGTTAAATATTCTTTTGCTGATGAGAGCAGATTTTTGAAGGAGCGCAAAAAAGAAATAGAAGATAAGATAAAAAAAACAAACAAGGCAAAAAGTCTGCTTCAAGAAAACACTCCGAAAATGAAAGGTGCTTTACAGGGTCTAGTAGAGAGTAATAACACAGCTATCGAACCTGAACAGGACGCCCTAGATGTCGATCTTGGACGGCATTTCAATGATATAGCCCAGCAAGATGAAGAGTATCAACGACGAAGACAAGAATATAGTGACTTAGTTGAAACAGTGAACCGAATCAGCAATGAACTTTCAGATATTTGGAACAGTGTTGAGGAGCATATTAATCGACTTAAACAGACTCAAATCCAAATCTATAAAAGTCGAATTGCCCAAATTCTATGGAGAGAAAAACTGAGCCATGCACAAAAAGTAGCAATTCTTCAAGATAGCGTAATTGATAATGAAGGCTTAGAACGTAGAGCGAAGATTGCAGCAGAGAATCTGAGAAAGGCTCAAATATATCTGCGAGGTGACACAGATATACAATATACCGATTTAATCTCTCAAGTCTCTAATTTGTGTCAAACGGATCAATTGAATCAGCCAGAAAACTGTATGACTGAGAATGTGTTAGACATCATTGAAAAATTAAACAAAAGTTTTACTGCAATCAATATGGCGAACGGAGATCATGAATATACTTATAGCTTGGCCAATCTGCGCACAGAGAATTCGAGAATTATATTCGAGATAACCCCTAAAAGAAACGTGAGCTGTAATTATTTAGAGGTTGTCTCAGTTCAATTAAGAGAAAATTTTCCTTTCGGCTCTAATGCTGAGCTCCGAATATCTAGATCTAGGGCATTTTCTGAAGGTGATATTTGGATTGATTTAGAGGAAAGTAAGTCAAAAATCATTCAATATCGTGGCTCAGAAGTGACATTTCCAAGCTTTAACGAAAGGGGGTATCTGCCTGTAAATGCGCGATCTAAAGTGGTACTTGAGTTTAAACGAGAAAATGCAGACCAAGAACAATGGAATCATTTTGTAGAGAACTTTACGGAAAGTACTGTCAGATTAATTACAGGAAGGTGCACCAATCTTAATTAAGATGGTTAAACCCAAGAATCACGCTTAATTGCGCTCTGACTACTAAAATCAGTATTTAGCTTTATGACACCGTATCTTTGGGTTAGCCTACTCTGCAAATAAATTTTTCAGTGTCCGTTAAGGTTTCACTGTAACCATAACTTTGATGTGGGTCATATTACAAATGAGAATATTATGAATTTTTCTAAAACTATAGGGCTTACTTTGTTGGGGTGTATGTCATGCAGCGCCTCATTTGCTTTAGGAGCAAAAAAAGTAACTGATGAAGCAGGCGCTTTCTTCTACATTATCGAATGTGAAGGAAATGCATATGAAATTCTGTGGACGGATCCGGTTTCTATTAACGAATCTGCAGGCAATGATTATGCGAAGGAAGTTAAATTCAACATTGAACGCTTTGGAAAACAGAGTGTAAAGGATGTTAGTTCCAAACGTGACCAACTCGTTGAACTCGCTAAAAAACACGGTTACAATCTTTGTGGCTATAAAAAATAGCGGTTGAAGTCTACTCAAGCTTTCCTAATTTAAATGGAGCGTGTAGTGGTCAATAAAATCCGGACACCTTTTTAGCTAATTCTTCCGCTTTTGCCGGTGGTAGCCCATCGTTAAATTGATGCGGTCTTTCCCAGTTGTAATAATTCATCAGGTAATATCCCACATCTCGTTTTGCTTCATTTGGCGAATGGTAGCCGGTTGATGGCATCCATTCGGATTTCAGACTTCTGAACACGCGCTCCATAGGGCTATTGTCCCAGCAGTTCCCTCGACGACTCATGCTCTGGCTCATCTTGTATCGCCACAGCCTTTGCCTGAATTTCCTTGCGCCGTACTGAGAGCCTTGGTCGCTGTGGAACATCACGCCGTGTGGCTTGCCTCTCAGTTCGTAAGCCATATCTAAAGCTCTCGCGGCAAGTTCCGCATCCGGTCGATGTGACATGCTCCAGCCGATTACTCTGCGTGTATGAAGGTCAATCACGACAGCAGCATAATGCCAGGCTGAGCCAGTCCAGATGTAGGTGATATCACCGCACCAGACCTGATTGGGCCGTGCCACATTGAATTGCCTGTCCAGTAAGTTTGGAATGTCCGGGCGTTCAACCTGCACATTTTTATAGGCATGCTTACCCGGCTGTTTGCTCATCAGCCCTTGCTCTTTCATCAGCCGACCGACTTTGAATCTGCCGATAACGATGCCTTCATCACGAAGCATATCAACAATCGTTCGTGTGCCAGCCGATTGGCGGCTCTTATCGAACAGTCGTTTTACTCTGGCACGCAAAATACGCCGCTTAGTACTATTCAGGCGCTGGCGATTTCGCCGTTCGTAATAACTACTGACGCCAACCCCAATCGCTGAACAGACCAATTCTGTTGATTCATGCACCCTCAACCGGTCTATCAGCGCGTGGATTTCAGGTCGTCGGACATTAAGAGTGCGGTAGCCTTTTTTAATATGGCTTTTTCTCGCTCCAGCCTATTCACGCGTGCTTCAAGTTCCTGACTACGTTGCTGATCTGGCGTCAGGGCTTTTGACTTCGGCGTATTACCACTGCGCTCAGATTCAAGCTGCTGAACCCATTTACGCAGGGTGTTTTCATGAACATCCACTGCGCGTCCCGCCTCAGCCAAGCTGTAACCCTGATCGAGAACCAGGCTGGCTGCATCATGTTTAAATTTCGGACTGAATGACCGTCGTTGTCTTCTCATTGAACACCTCTTTATAAGTGTAATGCTACCACTTAAAAGAGTGTTCGGGTTTAGTCTGCCACTACATAGACATGCCATTTTTAGTCCATCAAGAGAAAGAATAAGCAAAGTTTTGATGTATCCATTAAGTGTGGCTAACTTTATAGGAACAAGATATTGATTTAAGGCAAACCTATGAAATTTGTAATGCTACTTTCACTGTTTTTTATCGGAAGCGTTTCAGCAGATGAACTCATAATTAATATTGAAAGAAATATGACATGCGGAGATGAAAAAGGTGAAGCCATTATGGGGCGAATGTTGATTGATGGTATAGAATTCGCCTCAACCCTTGAATTACCATGGAGGGACAACCGTAATGATATTAGTCATATTCCTTCGGGTACATACAGAGCATTTATTAGAACAGACGGGAGTCGTGGTTTTAGGCTAGAACTTATCAATGTACCTGGCGAACGGAGGAATGTGCAAATACATTCCGGTAACACTGTAAAGGATATTGAGGGATGTATCTTAATTGGAGATCTCGGGGCCCGTAGATGTAGAGTCACAGACTCGAGAAATAAAATATCATCATTAAGAGATATCATCGCTCAAAAAGCCAGTAATCCAGAGGAACTAAGAACTGACAGAGGAATACCTATTACCATCAAAATCAGCGGAGCAAATTAGTTTACTAATAACTATACTTAATGTAGCAATCGTTATTCTTGCACCACTAATCGAAACAACGATTTTATCATTTATTCTTCAGGATTTGAGAACGTTAGGGGTTAATAAGAACAAACGAGCTGTGCATTTTGATTTTTCTGAAGAGCAATAAAAAAGCACCTGATGGTGCTTTTTAAGGTTTTGAAATGATGCTCTTGAGGCATTACATGCCGTTGGGAAATTCGCTCATATCTGGCATCATCTCCCGCGCTGTTTTTAAAGCATCGGCATAAGCCAGAAGCATACCTACACATGCGGTGGCACGTTTATCGATGTAGGCTTCGGTTTTCTTATCATCGTCTTCTTTGCCGTTAAAGATGCTGCCTACATGACGCACAATCAGGTGCTCAGGCAAATAACACAAACGGCTGTTCTTGTAGCTGCTGGTGCGCAGCTCATTGATGGGGTAGGCACCGCCAACACCGGCGGACACCGCGACGATCAAACCCGGTTTGTGAGCAAACTGTTTACTGGTAAACAATAAGAACAGGTTTTTTAGTGCTGAAGTTACCATGCCATGCCATTCAGGACTGACAACCACAAAACCATCAGATGCTTCTAATTGGGCACCAACCTTGTCGATTAATGCTTGCTCTGAATCGGAATAAGACTCGCTCCAGAAGGGCAAATTCACCTCTGCCAGGTCGATAATTTCAGCTTTGTCACAACTGGAGTGGGCTTCTAATCTTGCCTGCAAAACTTTGGACATTTTCAGGCTTTCAGAGCCTTTGCGATGACTGCCTGAGATAATGGTAATTTTATTCATTAACTTGCCTTTTGGGTTGCAATTCTGTTGATTCCATAACGGATCAGAATTTGGTTTTCCTGCGATTCAGTGGCTAATAAGCTTTCCAGCCTGGCTTCCAAAGCAGAGACCAATGCTTCATCTGCTTTAGTTTTAATGGCCAGCTCGAGCAATTCAAATATCAATAACCACTCTTCCTGTACCTTATTTTCACAGGAGCGGATCAAATCTTCAACTTGTGCCGCGCTGGTTGCCTGATTTTCTCTCAGGCCACGGGTTTGACCATAAAGGGAGAACAGCTCCAGTGTGGTTGCGTCGTAATCACCAGCCACCGTTGCTGTGTCAGATGGATTGTTATAAAGCGGATATTCAGCCGGATCAGCGGAGCCACCATAAACAGAGTCGATTCTGTAACCTACTGCCATATCGAAGACACCCCATCCAGGGTCAAATAAAATAGTGCCGTCCAGATCAGTGACAGTACAATCTTCGAATGTGAATAGCAGGTTTTTACCATCGCGACGGGTGATGTTTTTAAGCATCCCCTCTACTGACACGCCGGATAAAAAGTTCAGTGTAACCCGTTTGCCCATTTCAATACCTAAGTCTCTTAAGTCATCGATATGGTAAGTGGATAAACAGTTGGGAATGGCTACTAGCTTACCAACCGGGCTGCCGAAGCCATGCTCGTGATATTCAATGCCATGACCACTCAATTGACGCTCGTTGTAGGATAACTGGGTAGGGCCGGTGGTTTTAATATAAGTTGGGTTGCCCATCGGGTCGTACATGGCGTGGGTCAACAAGCCACTCACTTCCAGACCTGAGTTGTAAACGGCAGTATTAACCGTTTCGGCGGCGATAGCCATATCCAGGCCATATTTGCCGCCCCTGTTGCAGGCCAGATTACGAGCGAACTCTTCCGCTACCTGACTGAGGTGACGGCAACTACGGGCAACAAACAGTTGTGGCTGCTCGCGGGTAATATCATAATCGGTGGCAATAGCCTGTAGGGTCAGAGGGAGCTTTTTGACTTTTTGATCGTCAAGGCAGTTTAAGCTTTCCCCCAGAGAAGAAAGCAGGCCAGCACCAAAGATTTTGTAGTCATCTACTGTGCCCACAAGGCCATATTCAGTGGTCCACCATTGTAATCTGGACATCAATGCGGCTTCTGAAATCGGATCTTCTTTCTTGCGTTCTATGGAGTCCTTTAAGTGGGTTTCAGCTGCGTCAATTTCTGCTTGGGTGGCATTGGGGCTTTCCTTCACTATTGAGAGTGAACGAATTGCCTCATAAACTTCGATATCCCCTTTATTGGTGATTACCCGGCGCCCAAGTTCACCCATACGCTGTAAGTACTCTGCATAATCAATATCGATGATAAATGGCGCATGACCTGCTGATTCGTGAATGATATCCGGAGCTGGGGTATACAACATATGAGCGTAAGAGCGAATATTAACCGCTACCACCAGCACACGGTGGGCCAGAAACTCAATAAAAATTGCTGGTGGAATGAAACCATCTACTACTGCCGCTCGCCAGCCAATTTCATTGAGGTGATCGTTCATCACCTCAATTTTAGGAATTTCTTCGATGTTAATACCGGTACGGCGCAAGCCTTCAAGGTAAATAGGGTGGGCTGACTCACTCAGGTTTTCAACCAGTTGGTGCATTAAAAAACGCCACACAGCCTGATCTCTAGGTGTGTATAAATTGTAATCCTGATGCGCAATAAAGGGGCGCAAATGAGAGGGCAAACTATCAATAATCTGTTGCTGTGAATACACCGGAAGTTCCTCGAAATAACTTAGTGTCTGCTACCGTCTGCTGAGAAGTGGAGCGCCGTTGTTTTTACCACGGCGTCTCATCAATAATAGTCCGGACGGGCGATTTTGGGGCACAAATCTAGAGAAATTTCGCGCCTTCAACAATAGCTGATGACGCTTTGATAACCAACACAAATGTTAAGTTTTATTTACAACATGAAAATGGAGCATAGTTAGACTAGCGAGAGAATGCCTGTTTTAAACGGGCCACAACTTCATCGCTAATGGCTGGGTTAGCAGCCAGCCATGCGTCGATATGTAGGTCCGGTAGTGGCACAATTTGTGTAACATTTTGACCGTTAGTGAGATAGTCACGGGCCATGTCTTCTACCACTGCAACGTCCTCCACCAAAAAATCCACTTTCTGCTTGTTTAATAATCGCCATGATTCAGTAATATCAGTTGTTAAGAACAGATTTTTTTGTTCAGAAAAGCCCATCTCTTTAAGGTAGATGTGTGATATATCATTTCGCTGCACGGCAATAGTGAACTGTCTGGCGTCATCTAAGGTTTCTGCATAGATCAGTTCGTTTGTGGTAATCAAAGCAAAGTCAAAAGACTGTACGATAGCTATCCATTTAAACTGATCTTCACGTTCCTGAGTGCGAGCAATACCACTGATAAAAACGTTGCTCTGTGACTGTGCCAGGTTGACAGCACGGGTCCAGGGGAAGATTTCAAATTGGGCGTGGATTTGCGCTTGCTGGAAAACCTGCTGAACGTGAGAAGCAACCGAGCCACGAACCTGATTATCCGCAAAAAATTGAAAGGGCGGTGAAGGCTCCATTACCACAAGGAAGTCGGCTTTAGTTACATTGCCAATCAGTACAGTCGACGCTACCACTAGTCGAATTAAGTTCCTGATAACTGGCAAGTTGACAACTCCGGTGAGGCTGGATGTTATTTTTAGTTAAGCCCACTTTTTGAGAAATGCAAACTGATTGCTAAGTCGTATGAGGTATGAGATTAATTCGCGATCCGATAGAGCTCTTTTTGTTTGATGAATGCTTCTACCGAAGAGGTAACCATTCCGGTTATGGATTTACCTTGCTCGCAGGCTTCTCTCACCAGTGTAGAGCGCATAGGTTTGCGCTCCGGCACTAACAGTAGTTGCCAGTGGTTCTGGATATCTTGAGCTTTATAAAACTTATGCCAGTTGGCTTGGTTGTCAGGGCCGATAACAAAACTAAATTGATGTTTCGGGTGGGTGGTTTGTAGATGCGATAACAGGTCCCAGGTGTAAACGGGTCGTCCCTCTTTGGCGATAGTTTGCTCAATCGCCTGTATTTTCACCGGTATTTGGGCAATATCAGTTACAAAACGGTTTAGCATGGCTAAGCGAACTTCGTAATCTAACATGACTTTGCCAAATGCATGCGAGTATGAGGGCACCAACCACACTTCATCTATGTCTCGTTGTAGTACAAATTCAATTGCATCCAGATGTCCAATTGTCGGTGGATTGAAGGCTGAACCAAATATCGCAATATTCATTATCGTTGAGGTGTAATCCGGTTGTATTTTATGGGGAAGAGTATCGATGCAAGATAACATAGTCCTTATGAAAATGAAGTTGTAACGAAAACTTCATCCGGGGAACAGCCTTACAAAAACCTGCAAGATTACCATTGAGATCAGTCTGTTAAATCTGTTTGCAGGTGAAAATCGGTGGATTAAAAATAACATTTTTTAGGTTTTGCGTTTGACAGCGTTAAAAAATGTTGCGTATATTTAATGTCGCGGCTTGAAATGTAAGCAATTGTGAACAAGCCGAGTTCAGGGATTTAATTTGAAAGGGATTTTTCAGCATTACCCTTCCCCTGTGTCTTCAACACACGTTTCTGGAACAAAAAATGAAAAAAGTTCTCTTATGCATGTTCGGTGCAATGGCGCTGTCTGGCTGTGCTGCAACAGGAAATGGTCAGAGTCCATTCTCTAGTCTAACCACGGGTATTGGTGAAGTATTCAAATCGGAAAGTGACTCCGCTAAATTCAGCAACCATATCTCGGCAGGGCAGGTAAACGAGGCATTAGTCCTTGCGTTAGATGAAGCAGATTACGACGAAGAGCAGGGCACCATTGATGACCAGCTTTGGGCCATGCAAGTCGCAACCATATACCGGATGCAAGGTGACTACGACCGCTCAAATCAGTTTTTCGATCTCATTGAAGATGTAATGTACGCGGAAGATACCGAGAACATGGTGGAGTCCACTGGCGAGACAATCACTTCATCGCTAACCAATGATACTTACCTGGATTATGAGCAAGCCGTTTACGACTCAATTATGGTTAACACCTACAAAGCCATGAACTTCACCGCTGCGGGTGACAAAGTTAATGCCAGGGTGGAATGGAATCGTTCAGATGACCGGCAGCGTAGAGCGGCAGACTTTTTCGCTGCGCGCATTAACGAGAAAAAAGAAGCTCAGGAAAAAGCCGCAGAAGAAGAAAAAGCCAAGGCCGCTGAAGAAAACAGTAGCACCAGCGACGGTGCAAATGAACAAGCGGAAGAGTCAGTTGATAAGAGTTTGTCTGAGGCGGAAAAAATTCTGGCCAAAGAGGGCATCGATATGTCTGGTTGGACTGCTTATGATGGATACATTAATCCGTTTTCCACCTTTATGCATGGTTTGTTTTTCATGTTAACAGCGCAAGATACGGCGGATGTCGGCAAGGCTGTTGACAGTTTCACTCGGGTTTCAGGTATCACCAATACTGCGGTTGCCAACGAAACACTATCCTTGGCTCAAAATATCTTAAGTGGCGACACCCAGCTCAAAGACGTTAAAAATACTTGGGTGATTTTCGAAGAAGGCGAAATGGCAAAACTGGATGAGTTTCGCATCGACTTACCGGTTTTTTTGGTTTCCAGCAATGTTAACTACGTTGGTATGGCACTACCAAAATTAGTTGAGCAACCGGATCATTTTGGAGGCTTCCTGGTAAATGGCGTGTCTTCTGAGGTGGTGGCTGACATGGATAAAATCATAAAAGCAGAGTTTAAAGAAGAATTCCCTATGACTCTAACTCGCGAAATTACGCGAACTATTGTTAAAACTGTTGCTCAAAAGCAAGTGAACGACAATAACGCCTACTTGGGATTCGCAGCAGGTATTCTGCAGGCGGCAACAACAGAAGCAGATACACGTACGTGGAGTATTTTACCGAAGACCTTTCAGGGCTTGATGCTTGAAAATGGTGGACAAACGTCAATTCAAATCGACTCTGCAGGCTTCGCGCAACCTTTATCCGTGGATATCGATCCAAACAAGAACAACATTGTCTATGTTAAAGCCATCAACCCGATGATTGCTCCAAGTGTAGAAGTTATCTCTTTATAACAAGGAAATTACCTCATGAAAAAATTATTAATTGTTTCAACAATCCCGTTATTGCTGGCCGTATCCGGGTGTCAGTCCACCACAAAATACGTCTCTGCCAATGATAAAGACACTGTGGTAATGGGGCTTTCTCAGCGAGACTTTGATGCTGCAGCAAGTCAAGCTTTGGATGACATTATTGCCAGCCCTCTATTGGTTCACCCTGATGCAGATAAAGGCGGACGCTATATTTTGTCTATTTACAATATCATCAACGATACAACACAGCGTATCGATACTGACCAGTTGGTGAAAAAAATACGCGTCGGCTTGCTTAATAGTGGCAAATTCCTGACCACAACCGCTGTTAGTTTTACTGGCGCAGGTCCGGAGGACAGCAGTACTGCTAAATCACGTGAGCTACAAAATTCCAGTTTGATGAATCAGAATACCACCAAAAAAGATGGTCAGGTATACGCTCCTGATTTCAGCTTAAGTGGCAAAATTATCCAGCGCAATAGCAAGGTTAGTAGTTCTAAACAGCTCGTGGAATATTATTTCCAGCTAACCATGACTCAACTTGATACCGGTCTGGCGTATTGGGAAGGAGAGTATCCGATTGCAAAAACCGGACGTAATGATTCGGTATCCTGGTAATCATACCTAGAGAAAAAGGCCGGTTTGGCCTTTTTCTATTTATAAATGGAATTAAGGAACGCTTATGTATCGTGCAAAAAATTTATTAATCCTGCTCTCTGGGGTTTACTGCTTTTCGTTTACAAGTCCGCTATTGGCTCAAGGTACGGCCGAAGCTGCAGAAATCCTGGATATTGTCATGGTGGAAGAACAGGCGCAGCAACCAGCGGCAACCAGTGAAGAGGTTATTGAAGCGCAAGAGGAAAGGCCTGCTGATGCAGCTGCCTACGTCGATGAGAAAGCCCAGCAATATATTATGAGTAAGCGACGCAAGTTCGCGACTCAAAATAAACAAGTGTTTATGCATGCAGGGACAGCCATTATCAGTTTAAGACCGACTGAAGCATCATGGGGTGACGCCCGGGTTCTTGCCTATACCGAAGCGATGCAAAAAGCGCGTGAAGCGATGCTTAAGCAGCTTTATACCAGTGTTGCTGCCGAAACCATTCGGAAAAGTTTTAAGTCCAATCAGTTACCTGAGTTCAGTCAGGAAGAAATTCAAACCCAAAGTAAGTTTGTGGCCCTTTTGGATAAGCTTACTGCACTTGCCAGTGCCACAATCGACAACGAATTAGTTGAGTTGGGCATTGATCCCCAAGAATACGACGCTGCACCACCGACAAAGCGCAAAACCATGATGCAAAAAGCTATCACCCAAACGGTAAAAACGGTATCACAAGGTGACATTACGGGCACACAAATCATGAAGTCTTACGAGAAGACTGACAGCAACGGCAATACTGCTGTATCGGTGGTTATTGCCACGTCCAACAAGAAAAAGAATTTTTTGGCTTCTTTGCGTAAGAGCAAAGGCAATATAGCGCCGGAACCTGGTAAGGCCAAAATGCCTGTCTTAGATTATCTGGATAAACATCAAGATAATCTGATGTATCAAATTGGCACTAAAATTCATTGGGACGAAAAAGGCTACCCAGTGCTTCTGTCATTTGGTATGGCTGGTAATGATTGTAATCCAGCCGACTATGAAGAATGTGTTGATAACAGGGAGTTCAGCTATCTTGATGCGGAATTGAATGCGTTTGCACATATAGCTGAAACATACAACCTGGTGGGACGGGTAGAAGCATCAAGCAGTAACACCAGCGATAAATCCAGAACAGCAACGGCCATCCTCAATGACTCTAACGAAACCGAAACTCAAGAGCAGACAGTAGCTAAAGTGATCAAAGAAATTAGCCAGATGTCAAAAGTTACCTCTTCGGTGAAAGGTTTAGTGGGGTTGCAACAGGTCAAGCGTTGGAGTAGTAAGCACCCTGTAACCAATCGTGAGGTGAATGGTGTTGTTTTAATGTGGCATCCGTTAACAGAACAAGAGACACGTGCCTTTAAAAGCAATAAAGAGCTGAAAAGGAGCAATCACTCTGGCACAAAAGCGACAATTACCCCGGTTTCCGGTGAAAGTGATGGAGCAGATGATGAAGACTTTTAAGTTTTTGGTGCTACTCGTTTCGCTAATAGGAATGAATCAGGCACTAGCTAAAGATGTTGCTGTTGAGCTAACTGCTCGTGGAATGACTGAAGAAATCGCCATAGAGCGAGGTTTGACTCGAGCTATCTCTCAGGTTCACGGGGTTGATGTCGACAGTCGCTCATGGCGTTTGGCTAATAAACTGAAAGTTAACGGTGAGTCCAATACCGTTGTGGCGATGGAAAACATCACTAGGATGAAAACCCGGGGGCAGATTAAAAGTTACGAAGTTCTCAGTAGCTTTTGTGAAGATGAATGCGAAGTAGAAATGCGGGTCATCGTTCCCAAGTATACGAGTCCCGGTCTATCACCGGATAAAAGACGCAAGCTCGTAGTGGCGCCATTTGATGGAAGATTTGGTAAAGAGTTTTCTGACAACCTGCAAACTCACCTTGTGCAATCAAGACGTTTTGCCGTATTGGACAGAGAGCACGACACTGAATATCAGAAAGAGAAAGCACTGTTGTTGAGTCCTGATACGGGATTAAATGAAAAAGTGCGCCTTTCACAAGTACTTGGACTGGATTACCTGGTAGTAGGAGAGGTATCGTTTTTTGATGACTCCCGAACCGAGTTCAACCAGTTCACTGGGGAGCGCAGCGATATTGAGGCCTTTAACAGTGAAGTGAATTATAAGATCATCAATCTCTCCACCCGACAAGTTAAATGGCAAGACAAGACGATACTCGAAACTGATATTGCTGATTTGGAGACGGCTTCTCGAGTTTCCAGGGATATTATCAATGCTATTTACCCGCTAAAAATCGTCTCTAATAGCCATAATGCTGTCGTGTTGAATCAAGGTGGTAAGAGCCTCGAAGTAGGCGAGGTGTTTGACGTTTTCGTGCTTGGTGAAAAACTCATTGATCCCTATACAAAAGAGTCTCTTGGTTACATGGAAATTCCAGTGGGGCAGATTGCCATTAACAGGGTTACAGCAAAAGTATCTTATGGCTCCGTTGTTGAGGGAAGTATTGCCGATATGGTGAAAGGATCGATTGTTCGTTTGAACACCGATGAGGTATACCAAGACGAGTTGGTACCCGTGGCTGTTGGGTCTGATAAGGAGCACAAACCTGCTGCGTCTGGTGGGATTATTTTGCCTGCTGCTAATAAAAAGTCGGAACCTAAACCTTCACCGCAAGGTGGCGTGATCATCGACGACCAAAACTGACTTCAAACTTGATGAAATTAGGTGCTCATCACGGTTGCGGACAAACCACAGTGGTGATGAGTACCATTCGGATAAATTCCACGTGCGATAGGAATAACTTCACTTCCTAAGTCGTCTTCTTCAAAATAATCATCACTGAAACAGTAAGTTAGCGCGTAGTTCTAGTTTATAGACTGACGCTTCTTTGAACCAGGCTATGCTTATTTCAAGTATTTTCACAATTTGAACCAGAGAATTTTCGCTATGGAAAAATTAACCCTCAGCGCACTCGTGTTGGCTACATCGTTAATGAGTTCGGGTGTGCATGCCAAGCAGTTTTGGCAGGATGCAAGCGCTAAGTTGCAGGTGACTGATGATAAGGTCAATGCCAGAGCCTCAGATGCGCGTTATCTGCGTTTCCAACATGAAGATATGCGCAAGTATTTGATGCGCGGTGCAGTAACCTTTGAGCTCACTGTTCCTGCGCCGGATGGCAAAAACCTGATGCTAACTCTACAAGAAGATAGTGTTATGGCTCCGGGATTAGCGGCTAAATATCCGGGCATAAAATCCTATAAAGCCTTAGATTCACAAGGCGAACAGATTGGCCGCTTTAGTTATGGTCCGCAGGGCATTCATGGAATGTACCGTTACAAAGGTGATTGGGCATTCTTAGATCCTTATCAAACCAATCAGAAATCTCTGTATATCAGTTATTTGCGCAAAAATGCTCAACCTTTGCTGGAAGAAGGTTTTAAAGAAGACTTTTCTAAGCTGAGAAAAAGAGAGCACGAGGAAAGTGAACTCCACAGGGCTATGAGTGCCACAGGAGATACATTGCGTACCTATCGACTAGCCGTTTCAGCTGCCGCAGAATACACGGAGTTTCACGGTGGTACAGTGGAGACAGGTTTGGCTGCTGTTAATGCCATGGTAAACCGAGTTAACCAGGTATACCTGGTTGACCTGGCAGTGCAGTTTGAATTAGTGGATGGCAATGATTCGTTAATTTTTACTGACGCCGAAGCGGATCCATTCAACAATAATACCGGAGATATTGATTTAAACGGTGATGTCATCGATGCAGCAATCGGTGCAGAAAACTATGACATTGGCCACATCGTTAATACTGCTGGAGGCGGATTAGCGGGCTTGGGAGTAGTCTGTACCAGTAGTAAGGCATCAGGAGTTACTGGTAGCCCATTCCCTACTAATGATGCTTTCTATATCGATTATGTGGCCCATGAAATTGGTCATCAATTTGGTGGAAATCATACCTTTAATGGCACAGCAGGTTCATGTAGCGGCAACCGAAATAGCAGTACCGCATGGGAACCGGGGAGCGGCAGCACGATAATGGGATACGCCAATATTTGCTCCGGGCAAGATATCCAGGAAGCGTCTGATGCCATTTTCCATATCGGTTCTATTGAGGAAATCCGTGAGTTCATTGATACCGGTGCTGGGGGCTCTTGTGGCACAGTAACAAATCTAAACAATACCCAGCCGACTGTTGATGCCGGTAGTGATTACACCATCCCGGCAAATACCCCATTTACGCTAACGGGCTCGGGTAGCGACCCGGATGGCGATACCTTGACCTATATCTGGGAACAGTTGGATACCGGCACATCTTCTTCCAGCCGGGACACTATGGTGGATAACGGAAACCGCCCATTGTTTCGTTCCTTCACTCCACAAACTGAGGCGAGTCGCACCTTTCCGCAACTCTCTGATATTGTTGCGGGAACAACAACCATCGGGGAAACCTATCCAACTACGTCGAGAGACTTAAATTTTCGCCTCACCGTGAGAGACAGCAATGGTGGTGTGGCGACTGATGCGATGGTACTAACCACAGTAACATCTGGCGCTGGGTTCAGTTTAATCACCCCAGATGCCAATAATGATTGGGAGGCAGGCAGACCATCACTGTTGTATTGGAATACGGGTGGTTCACAAAATGCTCCCATCAGTTGCGACAGTATCAACCTCGAAGTTACCAGTAATAACAGCGTTTCGTTTAGCACTCTTGAACAGAATATTGAAAATGACGGTGTAGCCGTCATTACTGCGCCAGCGGAAACTGGCAATTTACGCTTTAAGTTAAATTGTGCAAATAACGTATTTTTCACCCTGTCAGAACAATCCATTGCAATCGTTGAGGCTACCAGTGTCGATACAGACGGCGACGGTATGCCCGATAGTTTTGAAACAGAGAATGGTCTGAATACAAATGACGCCTCGGACGCGAACGGTGATCTGGACGGTGACGGCTTAACTAATCTCGAAGAAGCCTTGTTTGGTATAGATATCAACAGTAGCGATTCAGATAGTGACGGCGTGCCTGATAGTTTTGAGGTGAGCAATTTTTTACAGCCCGGAGATGCTTCGGATGCGAGTGCCGATGCCGATGGGGACGGGGTCTCAAATTTGGATGAATACCTGGCAGGTACTGATCCTAATGACGCTTCCTCAAATCCTTTCTTAAGCGAGGTGAGTTATGATATTGAAACTGATGCGGAGCTTGCCCGCTTTGCGCTAGCAGGCAGCAATGCCTGGACTGTGGTTGATAATGATGCTTCATCGGGCTCAAACAGTTTGCAGTCTGCCGATATCGATGACAATGAGACATCCAGTCTCACACTCATGGATGTAACCGGAGCTGGTACAGTCAGCTTTGATGCCAGGGTATCTTCTGAGGAGGGATGGGATTACCTGGTGGTTTACCTGGATGGTTCTGAAGTTACAAGGTTATCGGGGATCCTTGATTGGCAAACCTACAGTTTTGATGTCACTGCGGGAGCTCATATCATAAGCTGGCAGTATGAAAAAGATGGAAGTATTAGTTCAGGTGATGACACCGCCTGGGTAGATAACATCTCATTACCTATCAGTACTCAAACCTATATTTCTGCTCCAGATGACGTAGCTACGACAGGTCCGTTTGGATTTGAATCAACTTCAGGCTTGGATAACTGGACTCTCAATGATTGGGGGTTTGCCACAGGGTCAGCTCAGGAGGGAAACTTCAGCCTAGGCTCAGGCGTTATAGGAAATAGTGCTAGCTCCTCTGTGAGTTATACGGGAACTTTTGTAGCGGGGACATTAAGCTTTTATGTTAAAACCTCCACAGAAGAAAGTGCTGATTATCTGAAGTTTTATGTTGATAATGAGCTTGTAGACAGTTGGTCTGGCGAAAATGACTTTGAAGAGGTAAATCACACCTTGACCGCCGGTACACACACCTTGACCTGGACTTACACTAAGGATGGAAGCATTCTACGAGGTGATGACAGAGTTTATATTGATAACGTATCCTTACCTGCTACGTCTTCTGAGGTGGCTTTTGATGCGGTGCCTTTTGATTACGACGGAGACGGCAAAGCGGATGTGGGTGTGCGTCGTCCCTCTAATTATCATCAATACATTAGCGGCTCCTCTGATGGTGAAATCATACGCGAACAGTTTGGTCGCGCTTTAAATGACATTCCGGTATCGGGAGATTTTGATGGAGATGGTATTGCCGATGTGGCAGTGCGTCGTCCATCTAACCAGTTCTGGTATATCAAGAACAGCTCCGATGGAGCAATTCAGCGCTTTAACTTTGGTTTGCAGGCGGAAGATATTCCGGTACCTGCGGATTACGATGGTGATGGTATTACTGATATTGCGGTGCGCCGCCCCTCTAATCAATTCTGGTACATCAAAAATAGCTCTGATGGTGAAATTCAACGTTTTAATTTTGGGTTACAGGAAACAGATATCCCTGTACCTGCCGACTATGACGGAGATGGTATTACCGATATTGCGGTGCGTCGTCCGTCGAACTTTACCTGGTACATTTTGCGTTCCAGTGATGGTGAAATAGAGCGCAAGGTATTTGGTCGAGATGTGGATGATATCCCTGTGCCGGCGGATTACGATGGTGATGGCAAAGCAGACGTGGCAGTGCGTCGTGCCTCCAATCAAATGTTCTATATTCTGAACAGCTCCGATAATGAGATCCAGCGAATAAACTTTGGACAGCAGGCACAGGACATTCCCATCGTGGCGGATTATGATGGCGATGGCAAAGCGGATGTTGCCGTGCGTCGTCCATCAACGCAATTTCAGTATATTCTGCGCAGCAGTGATGGTGAAATCGAACGTTTGCAGTTCGGTCGAAATTCTGGCGATATTCCATTGGCAGGACCGATACTCACCCGTATGTCGATGGCTGAGAATGCCAGCAATTAACAGGTTTCTAAAGGCCGCAGATAAGCGGCCTTTTTATTAATTGACATCAACCAAGGTTAAAAAATAGTCAGCTATCTATATGATTTAAAACAATAATTTTTTGATTGTTTTGATGTGTTTTTGTGGACAGACCAGTGCCGCTTGCCTATATTGTGTGACGCAAAAAATAGCCAATTAAGGATGGATTTGATGTTACAAGGCAATAAGTTGTGTGCAATTGCTGTTGCAATTAGTGCTGGATTATCCAGTTCAGCTATATCTCAGCCCTTGGTTTTCGAAAAAGTTTCAACACTGCCAATCACTCACAGTAGCTCACGAATTGTTGCGGCCCCCGGCGCTGCAGCAATAACGCAGCTGACTCGATATCAGGTTGCTCAATTTATTATTGAATTGCACGACCAACCGCTAGTCACTACCCGCAAAATTGCATCTGCAAGAGCGGGTAAGGGCAGTACAGCCAAAGGCCACATTCGAAACGCTATTGAGCAACAACGCAAAGCGATAGGCGATGCGCAGCAGCGTCTGATTGATGAATTGCAACAGAAAGACCTTGTACAAAAAGTCCTGCGTAAGAATCAGAAAATACACAATTCCATTGTGGTTGAAGCTGATTGGCGTGATATCCGGTATCTGACCAATCATACTGCAGTAAAGTCTATTCAACCGGTGAGAGTTGTACAAAAGCTGCTGCACGAAAGCACTTCCCTGATAAATGCCGATGAGGCCTGGTCACTTACGGATAGTGAAAATCAGAATCTGACGGGCACTGGGATCACCGTGGCCATTATGGATACCGGCGTCGACTATAACCATGCAGACTTGGGTGGTTGTCTTGGGGCCGAATGCAAAGTTATTGGAGGCTATGACTTCGTAGAACAAGATGAAGATCCTATGGATGTCGACGGCCATGGCACTCATGTCGCCGGTATTGTAGCTGCAAGTGGCAGTGTGACAGGCGTTGCACCCGGGGCTTCGATTATGGCACTCAGGGTATTAGATGATGAGGGCTTTGGCAGCACGTCGGATATCATTGCTGCATTAGAGTATGCCGTAGATCCTGACGGAGACCTACTCACAGATGATGCTCCTGATATTATTAATATGAGCCTTGGGGCTCCGGGTGACTTTGAGTCGGCAACCAGTGTTGCAGTGAACAATACCGTGGATGCCGGTATTGTCGTTGTGGCAGCTGCTGGCAATTACGCCGGTTACGGTGATATTGCTGCACTGTCCCCTTCTTCGGCGCTCAATGCTATTACGGTCTCTTCCAGCACCAAAGAAGACACAATTTCCGGTTTTACTTCCAGAGGTGGTGGTGCCAGTTATCAGCAACTAAAACCAGAGATTATCGCACCGGGCTCAGATATTGTCTCATTAGAGGTGGACGGTGGAACGCTGTCTTTGAGTGGCACGAGTATGGCGGCACCACATGTTGCCGGTGCGGCAGCAATTTTGAAACAAAACTATCCTGAAGCTTCACCGGCAGAAATCAAAGCCAGATTGATAACCTCAGCGGTAGATATCGGCGCTGATCCCTATACTCAGGGGTACGGTCGTTTGGATGTAACGGCAGCGTTAGCGCAAACGGTTTTGCTTATTGATGCCGGATTAGCCTTCGGAAGGGTGGACGATACCTTGAACGAGGTCGAGTACTCTGCCTTTGTAGAACTGCAAAACGACAGTAATTCAGAGGTGAATTTCGATATCAGCTTACCACAAGCTATGCCTGAGCAGGTGAGCATTCAGCTTGAACAGTCCAGCATCCAGGTTCCTGCAAATGAGACGGTGCGCCTGGAATTTACGGTACTGGTGAGTTCACCCGGTGAAATCGAAACCCCTAACAACGTATCAACCAGTTATTTTGACCTGCTTAGCTTTTCTTCTGAGGAGCAAACTATATCAGTTCCGGTGACGCTTGAGAGAGGCTACAGACTGAGCCTCACCCACGACGGTTTGAACCCGGCTGGTTTATCGGTTGACAGTGTTGACGGTATTAGCTTCGCGTTTGACTATATTTTTCCTGAAGAAACACGAACAATTTTTACACCCGAAACAAAGCTATATATCCGGGTTGAACATGAGCTTGAGGAGTCAGAGATATCACACCTCGATATCCCAGGTCGAGAAGATGGAATTAAAACATATGTCGAGGGCTATGAAGAACATGTGGTAGATATGGACGGAAGTTATAGTATCAACCTCTCACCCTCTAATTTAACTCATCTTGTGGGATTAGCTGAAGCCAAAAATCGAGCAGGGGAAGACGTTTTAACCACGGCATTGTCGAATAATACCAACCTGTTCAGCTTCATCCAGTTCAGCAATGAGGTTGGCGCGTTGAGTGTAGAGTATCGCAGCCAGATATTTTTCGATTCACTAGATGCAGAGAAACAAACCGCCAGTTATCTGGCATTGGGAAATCTGTCCGATGAGATAGATTCCCGCTTTGAAGACAACGTTCGCTTCCCTGAGTTGCGAAGCCAGGACTCCGATACCTTTGTACAGATGGTATACGATCTCAATGATACACAGGATTTGTTGTTATCTTTCGAGGAAGGACTTAAATCTGAGATTACCTTTAGTGGGTTCAGTGGTTCCGGTACCCCTTTTGTTGCCGCTGATCTGGCTGATAACTCGTTTACTTTACCTGTTTTTTACTTTGCCACGGATAAAGATGTTGTACATTTTACGCAGTTAACCTCTTCTACATTTGGGGGAGTGAGTGCGCGGTTGCATTTAGGTAACCAGAGCGAATCGGGAACAGGCTGGTTGACTCCGGCTGCTACCAGTCAAGACTTGAGTTTTACCAACTCAGCGGAAGAAAGCGTCTATGCAATAAATGTCAATGAGGACCAATCTTATGAATTTGCTAATTCAGGGCTTACCTTGAGTAAACCTATAGAAGTTTGGACCAACTACATTATGGCTCTCAGAGGGTTTCATTTTAGTAACGGGAGCGGTCAGACATTTCACTCTGGCTTGCAGGCCAATTACAGAGTCAGTTGTGAAAGTGGAGAAAGCATAGATGGTCTTTACGACGCTGAAAATTATTTATTCGTAACTACAGCGGGTTGCGATGCAACGGGTATCGCGTTTACCTGGCAAACTGATTTGCAAGGGGAGAGTTATTCAAGTTCAGCGACTTATACCATGACCCCTGACACAGCCCCCACATTTCCGGGCTTAAGAACAGCTGTGTTTGAAGATGGGGTGTTAAACAAAGATTCAACTTTGGAGGGCAAGGAGCATTGGCTGTATCTTGCTCCTGATGCAGAATTTGTCACATTAAACCTGGGAACTCTGGAAGTTAAATTGGATGATGGAGAATGGCAGTCTTTAACCTTCGAATCCGCCGATTCTGCCCAGTTTAACCATATGGCACTGCTCCCATCGGTTGGGACTGGGGACCAGGTTTTATCTTTCAGAGTTACCTATAGCGATGGCAGTAATATAGGGGAAGTGGTCCAGGAGATAAACGGGGCTTACGTGCTTACTATGCCTGCTGCTGAGTCTGACCTGGATGATGATGGTATTCCTGACAGCCAGGATAGCGACATAGATGGGGATGGTATTCCCAATGATGTTGAAACTGAGTATGGCCTTGATCCCTTGAATTCTGACGATGCTAATGAAGATCTTGATAATGATGGTTTAACTAACCTTGAAGAATATCTCACAGGAACACTATTGGATAATCCAGACTCAGATAGTGATGGCATTATCGATGGTGATGATGAAAACCCTCTTATCGCTGTGAGTTCTGCAGCGATAGCCCATGATTACGACGGAGACGGCAAAGCGGATGTGGGTGTGCGTCGTCCCTCTAATTATCATCAATACATTAGCGGCTCCTCTGATGGTGAAATCATGCGCGAACAGTTTGGTCGCGCTTTAAATGACATTCCGGTATCAGGAGATTTTGATGGAGATGGTATTGCCGATGTGGCAGTGCGTCGTCCATCTAACCAGTTCTGGTATATCAAGAACAGCTCCGATGGAGCAATTCAGCGCTTTAACTTTGGTTTGCAGGCGGAAGATATTCCGGTACCTGCGGATTACGATGGTGATGGTATTACTGATATTGCGGTGCGCCGCCCCTCTAATCAATTCTGGTACATCAAAAATAGCTCTGATGGTGAAATTCAACGTTTTAATTTTGGGTTACAGGAAACAGATATCCCTGTACCTGCCGACTATGACGGAGATGGTATTACCGATATTGCGGTGCGTCGTCCGTCGAACTTTACCTGGTACATTTTGCGTTCCAGTGATGGTGAAATAGAGCGCAAGGTATTTGGTCGAGATGAGGATGATATCCCTGTGCCGGCGGATTACGACGGTGATGGCAAAGCAGACGTGGCAGTGCGTCGTGCCTCCAATCAAATGTTCTATATTCTGAACAGCTCCGATAATGAGATCCAGCGAATAAACTTTGGACAGCAGGCACAGGACATTCCAATTGTGGCGGATTATGATGGCGATGGCAAAGCGGATGTTGCCGTGCGTCGTCCATCAACGCAATTTCAGTATATTCTGCGCAGCAGTGATGGTGAAATCGAACGTTTGCAGTTCGGTCGAAATTCTGGCGATATTCCATTGGCAGGACCGATACTCACCCGTATGTCGATGGCTGAGAATGCCAGCAATTAACAGGTTTCTAAAGGCCGCAGATAAGCGGCCTTTTTACTGCTGGCTGGCGGTTTTTGGGGTGATGGCAGCAAACACTTCATGCCACAGTGATTCACAATGACTGCGAAAATAGCCCATGTGACCAATACCTTGGCCCACAGAATTGGGGGTGACCGTTTGCAGGCTCAGATTGGCGTTCGAATAATGTTGCATAAAGGCATCGCGAGAAACGGGTGGTGCCCACTTGTCGTCAGTGGCGTTAATTGCCGTTACAGGAATTTTGACACGAGCAAATTGCTTGGGCAGTTCCGGTAATTCTGGATCGCCAAAAAAGTAATTGGGATAACTACACCAATGCTTCCACTGTCGGTATACATTTAAGGGTAGGTCTTCTCCCATACCCAGACGACTCCAGCCCAAATAACCGTATACACGAGTGAGCACAGGGGCGACGATATGCCACATAAACTGCACTTTAATACGCTCAAAAGTTGGCATCCAGCCAGACCATCCGGCCCCCGTGCCGAAAGTCCAGACCCCGCGAATGGGAGATAAATCCGGTAACAGGCCAACTGCATGACCACCGTAGGAGTGACCCACGATATAAATGGGGGCGTCGTATATTTTACAATGGGCGATAACAGCTGCCAGATCCTGTTTCGCCCAATCCAGATAGTCTACTTGATATCCCTTCAACGTCTGGGGGCGGGAACGACCAATTCCCCGATAATCAAAGGTTAACACCTGACATCCAGCATTGACTGCCGCTTCTGCAAAACGCTTGTAGAAGCGCTGTGGGGTGCCAGTGGCGCCCGCAACAATAATAAGTGGGGCCGCCGATTTTATCCCATCGGGTTTATGATCTGTAAAATAATGGGTGGCGCCAAGCTCCACGTTGTCTGAGGTGACAATAGATAATTGCGCGCTGCTGACCATAATAATATCTCCCTTGAGTGGTTTAATTACTCAGCTACGGGAATTATCATAAACTGTGGAGTATACTCCGTAGTCAATGTTTTTTTTTGAAGAGAGTCATAAACTATGCGTTCAGAGCAATTAGCCACTCAAGCTCAGGTGGGCAAAGACACACTGCGATATTATGAAAAGATTGGTCTGCTAAGTGCACCACCTCGGGGGGCTAATGGCTACCGCTGTTATTCAAAAGCGAACCTTAACGAACTTAAATTTATAAAACTGGCGCAATCAGTAGGCTTTACCTTAAGTGAGATCAAACCTGCTATCCCCTTTGTGAATAATCCTCAGCCAGGCTGCCCTAAATTGCGTAAAGCGATAGAGAACAAATTGGTAGAAATAGAACAGCGCATCGAAGAGTTAGGTCAAGCAAAAGAAAAATTACAATATTGGATGGATAAACACCTGGAGTGATTTCTCGGTTCCTGGCGGCAAGGATATTAAATGATAGCCAGCCAGAAAAAATTCAATTCATTAAAGTAACGCAATAGAAGATTGCTTTGCCATCTCTTACCAGGGCGTATCCAGAGCGTCCGCCCATCATCTCCCAAGTCTTTGGGGCTGTGGTGTAGCTCCAGATTTCATCGCTGGGCTGATGCAGCGCCTTTAACTCAATCCATTCGTAATTTTTAAGCAGGCCCGGATACCTTGATTCTATGGTGCTTATGGACTGTATTGGAGATATGAGTTGATACATAACCGCAATGCCTTGTGGTAAATACAGCTTATATCAGCATGACAACAATAAATGCACACTGAACAAGCGGGCAGAGCTCATCTGAACGATGGGTATAAAGATTGGTACGCTGAGTAAATATTGAACGGCCTCATTTCTCTATAGTGCCTTTACAGAACAAAGAGGAGTAAAGGCAACATGAATTCTACTGGTAATACTTATCTGGTTATTGGCGCATCGGGAAAAAGTGGTGCAAGGGTTTATCACAAGCTCAGTGAAATGGGGTTAAAGGCAAAAGCGGCTCATCGCCATGGCGAGGTGCACTTTGACTGGAGGGCACCAGAAACCTGGGCAAAATCTTTATCAGGTATCGATGCCGTTTATTTGACTTACTATCCTGATCTGGCGATCCCAGAAGCACCGGAAGATATCGCCAAATTTTGTGCACTGGCAAAAATAAAAGGAGTAAAGCACATCACATTGCTTTCCGGACGTGGTGAGCCTGCTGCACAGGTATGCGAAGAAATTATCAAGACATCAGGATTGAGCTGGACAATAGTCAGAGCCAGCTGGTTTAACCAGAATTTCAGTGAAGGTATGTTCCGTGACTTCATCCAAGTGGGCACTATTGCGTTACCTGTAGGCGATATGACCGAACCCTTTATTGATGTTGACGACATCTGTGATGTGGTGGTGGCTTCCCTAACGGACGAAAAACACAGCGGCAAATTGTATGAAGTTACCGGTCCTGAGTTATTGAGCTTTGCGCAATTAGCAGACGTGTTTACCCGAGTTCTTGGCCGCTCCGTAAATTTTATTCAGATATCGCAATCGCAATTTATCAATACGCTTGAGCATAGCGGCGTAGAGCCAAAGGCAATCGAAATGTTGGCATACTTGTTTACAGAGGTATTGGATGGTCGGAATGAGTACATCGTCAACGGTGTTGAGCAGGCCCTTGGCAGACCTGCGACCAGCTTTGAATCTTTTGTGCTTAAAAATGCTCATCTTTTTAAGGGAGAAGCACAATGATAGAGGTGATCTCGATACTTGAAGTGCTTTTGCAGTTGTCCATGCTCTTGATGATGGGATTGTATTTTATTTTCAGCAATACCTTGATGCCGGTGTTATCCCGGCAAAAGGGAGGCGCCGATACCATGATTGCGATTAACAAGGTGATACTCAATCCGCTTTTTATGGCCGGATTTATCGTTTCAGGATTAGCCGGGTTGTATTATTTTATCAGTTTTTCAGGAGCGAAATCCTTAGCAGGTGTCGTGTTTTTTCTGGGCACGACCTTGGTCACGGTTTTGTTCAACGTACCACTGAACAATAAATTGCGAGATGCTTCTGAGCTAAATAAAGCGGCTGTTTGGGAGCTATATCTTAAGAAATGGGTGTTCTGGAATCATGTCCGGACTCTATGTGCGGTGCTATCCGGTTTTTTATTACTGGCTTAATGTCGGGGTATTAACTTAAATCATAAACCTTGGTACACATTAAACGCGATACACATAAACCCTGCCCCCCGAGAGTGATTGGCATTGTAATCCGAAGACAATCAAAGTAGCTTGGTGGCAGACAATAATTCAATGCACAGCAACCATGACTTTTGATTATGCAAATCGACTCAAAACGTCAATAAAAGACGAGCCCATTGGTAAGCTTTTGGACAGTCTTCGCATGGAGAGCGCATTTTTTACTCAATCTACATTGAGTGCACCGTGGGCACTGAGTATGCCGCCCATACACAATTGCATGATGTTTCATATTGCAGTGCATGGTCAGGCTCACTTTGATATTGGCGAGCAGCAATTACAATTAAACCCTGGCGATTTTGTGCTTTTTCCCAAAGGTGAAGGGCACAACTTAAGCGATGGTTTATGTCAATCCTTCACGCCATTAAGTGAATTGCCTATTAAATCCATAACCGAGCGCTATGAAACCCTGACATTTGGTGGAGAGGGCGAGAAAACTGCCATGATTTGTGGCGTATTGTTGTTTCAACATCCATTAGCAATCAAACTTTTAGGAATATTACCTTCATATATCGTGATCCGACGAGGTTCGGATATTGCTGCCTTAAATATCATCGAGAATGTCACTGCGCTACTGGAAACAGAGGCTAGTAACGTGGCGATGGGCGCTGAAGCAGTCATTGCTCGTCTTGCCGATATTCTGGTAATTGCTGCACTGCGGCAGCATTTACAGACCCTAGGTGACGACAAAACTGGTTGGCTTGGCGCATTAGAAGATGAGCGAATCGGTGCTGCTTTAAAATTGCTCCACGACACGCCGGACAAGCATTGGTCATTGGAAGAGCTGGCCCAACAGGTGGGAATGTCCCGTACCAGTTTTGCGCAAAAATTTAAAAAACTGGTGGGTAATACGCCAATGGATTATTTAACGGAATGGCGTATGTCATTGGCTTACTCGAAGCTACAGCTTTCCAAAGATTCTATGTTAGCCATTGCCCTGGATATTGGCTATCAATCGGAAGCGGCGTTTTCCCGAGCCTTTAAAAAGGTCATTGGCAGAACCCCCAAAGAAATCCGAAACGCTTATCAGGCGCCTGTGTCTTAATCAGCTTATTGCATTTGTTTAGTTAGCATTGAGTTATGCTAAAACCATTTTTGTGTGTTAAATGACGCAGCCCTGAACTTGCGCTGCGCCTCAGGTGGTAAACTTATGGTGGTGGAGCAGGATTCAGAGCGAAAGCTGCAGTCTTAAATCGGTGTTAACCGATGTGATCAGCAGGCCGTTAAATATAGTTTTGTTTAGTAGAGGTCGATACTGCTCTAGTCGGCTATTAACGTATTGCATCTGTCCGAAAGCCTCGATGTAAACTGATCGCTTCTGCAAATGAGAAGAGTTGTTTAGTATTTCAATACTAGATGTCCGGTATCAAGCTCCTGCAGTGATTCGCTATCTATTTCAAGTTGGTCAACCAAAACATGGGAACTTTCAACAAAATTAAGCTGGTAAATTTTTCACCATCCTAAAAAAGCTCTAATAGTGTGTCTTTGATGGGGCACTCAGTTTAACAAGAGAAGCAGCTTGTTAATGAGGCATATTCAACTATTTAATTTATGACATAAAGAAGAGTTAAAGCATAATTAAGGTTGACACTGCTGAATCAGGCAGCGGCAAAACGTTAGTTAATGAACTTAATTTCTAAATCTCCATGCGTACTTCTGGTATATACTCAGTATTTTTGTAGTTTTGTATTTGGTTAGGTTATGAAAAAGCTCTCTATACTAACTTGCTTGGTTTTCTTGGTAATACCTTTAATCAGTTTGGCTGAAGATACCGACAAAGACAGAATGGATGATGATTGGGAAAGAACATATGGTCTCACCGTCGGGGTAAATGATAGTCAAAGTGATTTAGATGATGATGGTTTCAATAACCTGTCAGAGTATCAAGGTGGTACTGAGCCCGATAACATCCGCTCTTTCCCGACCGTTTACTCAAAGGTGCTGCGCAGTAATACACTGAAAGACCTGATGGAATTGACTGATGACAGCCTTGGGACAGCGGTTATCGAGACAATACCTTCTCCGATCGATCAAGGATTTTCATCGGTGAGGATAACCAATACCGACCAGAACAATCGCACGTTTGTCACCATTCAATTCGAAGCGAATACTTTCCTGGAGAGTATTTATTACATGCAGGTTCCTGTCGATGCAGCTGAACCAAGCGAAGCAGACATTGACCAAGTGAATATTAATGAAGACGGTCTGTTTACCAGAAGGTATGAACTTGCTAAAGGCGAAAGCTTCTTTATCGAAAAATTATCATATCTCACTGTTGAGGAGGTAGATTACCCATACACTACCAGTGAGGTAGAGGTTGCATCACTTGATAATGAGGGAGAAGCAATTCAAGCCAAAGCAAGAGGAATTTCTGTAAACGGTGAAGTGGCGATGTTCGATTCAGGAGATGCATTAATGTTACGAAACTATCGAACTGAAGAAACTAAAATTGTAACAGGCAACTATAACATCGCGTTGCTTTCTGGAGATGGAAAATGGGTGGTTTACACTGACCACGACACATCAACTTTTATGATGTATGACGTCGAAACTGGAGAGAGTTTCGATGCTTTAGATAGATACACAACAGCAGAAAATACAAACGATAATGGCGTTAATCTCGATCGCATTCGAGATATTGCAAAAATATCAAATGATGGTCGTTACGTCGCTTTCAGAACCAGAGGGACGCCGGATGGGTCTGCGGCATTTGGGCTGCATGCCTATGTTTATGATAGGTTGGCCAATACCCTGGAGAGAGTCGATGTTGGAAAATATCGCTATTTTGGTAGTGAAGGTGAAGGGACTACAACCATGACGATGTCAGATGATGGGAGATATGTCGCAGTTAATTCCAATCGTAGTGGCCTTACTAGTTTTGATGTTGACTATACAAACGTATATTTAACAGACAGGAAATCAGCCAGTTTCAGTTTTGTGAATCGCAGTATGTCTGGGGCGGTAATCACCGGTCAATTCTCATCCGCCAACGCAGTCTGGATTAATGAAAACACTAAGCAGGTAGTTTTTAATGCTAATGGAGCATCCTATGGCAGCGAAGAGCTGGTTAGGCAGCCAGCTTCAAATGGTGAATACTATTTTGCATACGACATTGAAACAGGTGAAGTCACGATTCATGATCTTTACCTCAAAGGAGGATTTAAATCTTATTTGACAGGAGGCGGGTACCATGAAGATGATTCTGGTTCAATTGATGAGTTTAGCAATGGAAATACGCTACATGTTACTAGGAGGTTATTAAATCAAAATGTATCTCTGACCCTTGGGGGAGGGAGTATGCGTTATGTCCGCACCAGCGATGAATATATGGCGCCCCTCGTCAACGAAAAAGGCGTGGATCTTGTTAGCTATGTATCGAAATATTATTTTTCGCCCGAAGGAAGCTATGCCTTATTAAGCGTAAATGAACCAATGCGCTATCCAGAGGGCCTTAACGGCTCAGCTGGCGATATTTATGCTCTAAAGGTATCACTTCCGGTTGAATACGTTGAGCCCGACACCGATGGTGATGGTGTCCTGGATTTTGTGGACAAATTCCCGTTGGATGCATCAGAACATATGGATAGTGACTGGGATGGTATCGGTGATAATAGTGACACAGACAACGACAATGACGGAATACCCAATGACTATGAGACAACGCATGGTTTAAATCCGCTAAACAGACATGATATACGAGGTGATGTAGACGAGAACGGGATCATTGATATTGTCGATTTTGCGAGAAGTGAAAGTGCAAATGCCCCTCTATTCAGTGATTTCGTGGCACAAAATGGATCGTTTGAATCAGAAATGATGCATGACATATGGATTACCTACGAATGGGAAAGTACAAGTAGATTCTCGAGTGATGGAGACAGTGCATTAGCAGTCAGGTATGTGCCAGATGGTCATTATGGCGAACAGCTTCTTATTGCGGACTTCGGCAATGGAGGTACAGTGTCATTTGATGTACTTATTGACTCTGAGACCGATAAAGATATTTTGTCGCTTATTCTCAATGGAGAGGTAGTGTCTGAGTTATCAGGTTACAATGCTTGGGAAGCATCCTCCATTGTTGTTCCAGAGGGCGTGAGCGTGGTGCAGTTCATCTACAGAAAAGATGACTCCGGAAAAGAAGGTAACGACATGGCAGCTCTGGATAACTTCTCTTTTGTAGAGAGTGACATGCCGCCTTCTGACTCAGAGGTATCAAGCGTTTCCTTTGACTTCGATGGAGATGGCAAAGCTGATATCGCAGTCAGACGCCCATCCACCGCACTGCAGTATATTACTCGTTCTTCGGATGGTGAAATCGATCGTATCCGGTTTGGGTTGGATGAGCAGGATATTCCCATTTCAGGTGATTTTGACGGAGATGGCATCGCCGATGTCGCAGTAAGACGTCCGTCAAATCAGATGTGGTATGTGCTCAATTCTTCAGATGGTGAAATACAGCGTATTAGTTTTGGATTGCAGCCAGAGGATATTCCGGTGCCTGCTGATTATGATGGCGATGGTATCACTGATGTTGCCGTCAGACGGCCTTCAAACCAAATGTGGTATATCAAAAATTCTTCAGACGGTGAAATTCAGCGTATCAATTTCGGACTGCGTAAAGAAGACGTGCCTGTTCCCGCCGATTATGATGGTGATGGCAAGGCTGATGTTGCCGTCAGACGCCCCTCAAACCAGACGTGGTATATCCTGAATTCTTCTGGTGCAGACACGCTTACTGGCAATACGGATGGTATATCACGAGTTAATTTTGGCCTGCAATCCACAGATATTCCTGTGCCAGCGGATTATGACGGCGATGGTAAAGCTGATATTGCGGTCAGAAGGCCGGGCAATCAAACTTGGTATATCCGCAATTCCAGCGATAATGAGATACAGCGAATTAGCTTTGGAAGAGAGCAGGATGATATTCCAATACCAGCTGACTATGACGGGGATGGTAAAGCTGATGTGGCAGTCAGACGCCCATCGACTTATTTTCAGTACATTTTAAACAGTTCCGATAACCAGATACAGCGGATACAGTTTGGCCGAAATACTGGAGATATTCCATTGGCTGCACCTGTTACCACTCGCATGAACTGGGCAAATGGTAGCCAAGAGCTGTTCCCGAAGATAGAAGATGAAAAACCGATGGTTGATGTAATTTCTCAGAGTGATTTCGAACACTCAGTTTCTGTGGAAAATACTGTAAATTTCTAATCACCCGAGAGTAACTCCGGCCCCTATATGTGCCGGAGTTGTTTTTATCTGTTGGCTGACTGCTTTACCTTGTGCATTAGTCATCAGATTTTATTGAATTTGTGAGTGTTGAGCGTTCCCTGATTGAAAATATTGGTCACTTGGACCAATCGATAAATTTCTCCTTGCTGTCCTTCTGATAACCCTCACAGCTGAAACATAACCGTCACCACAATTGAGGCAGTGAACTGCGATTAGGCTCACAAATTCAAATCTTCTAGCGCGGGTTTAAGTTCCCTGAACATAAACTGATAACCACTTTCTTGCAGCTTTGCCGGGATGACGTTTTGTCCGGTGGTTAGTAGATCTGACATTTCACCCATGATGAGCTGCAGCACTTTTGCGGGCATGGGGAATATGGCCGGGCGGTGCAATACACTAGCCAGGGTTTTGCTGAATTCCCTGTTTGTTACCGGGTTAGGAGCGGTGAAGTTATACGCGCCTTGGCAATTTTCATTGTGTAACAGGTGCATTATGGCTCTGGCCATGTCTTCCAGATGGATCCACGGCATGTAGTGTTCGCCATCACCAATGGGGCCACCTAATCCCAGTTTGAAGGGCAGTAGCATTTTTTCTAGTGCGCCACCTTTGTTGCTCAGCACTATACCTGTTCGTAACACACAAACTCGGGTTTTTTCTTGTGCGCTCAGCGCCAGTTGCTCCCACTTTTTACACAACTGATGGCTAAATTCATCGTGTACGTCAGTGAAGGATTCGTCAATTGGGGTGGCGTCCTGTCTGCCATAAAAGCCTATGGCCGAACCACTGATGAAAACCGCAGGCGGTGACTCACTGGCCTTAACCAAATCAGCTAAGCGCTTCGTGATGAGCCAGCGACTATTTTGCAACTTTAGTTTTTGCTCATCACTCCAACGTTTGCCGACGATGGGTTCACCAGCCAGGTTTATTACTGCGTCAAAATCATTGAGGTGTTTAATCGAGTCAACGCCTGATATCCATTCCACTTTGGCATCAATCTGCGGACCGTATAACTTGCGTAACTGCTTTTTGGCTGCAGGGATATTTCTGCTGACACCGACAATGTCGTGTTTTTCTATAGTGACCTGTTTGATTATTTCACGACCGATTAAACCCGAAGCGCCGGTAAGCAGAATTTTCATGGTTACTCCTTGTTGCAACTCAAGGTTAAGGAGACTGAATCTGCAAAGCGCAGCGCGTGGGGTTTATCCACCTCTACGGAGGCAAAAGTAACCCAATCGTGTTCACTGGCAATCTCAAGCACATCTGAAGTAAGCTTTTCCAGCAGATGAAAACGATTATTTTCCACGTGGGCGATGATGCGCTTGGTAATAGTGCGATAATTCAGGGCATTATCCATCTCGTCTGATTCGCTGGCGCTATCAGCCGGGTAGTTGATGATCACGTTGATTACTACGTCTTGTTTGTTTTTAATCTCATCGTCTTTTATTCCGATAAAAGTACGCAGGCGTAGATTTTTGATTCTGATAACGGCTTGATTTAATTGCATACTTGCTTTTTATATCCTGTTGCTGTGGGCTTATTTTAATTTTAATAAGCGCTAATAATACTGGTTTACACCGAGCCTATCTGCTACTTTTTGCAAAAAAATGACGCAGAGCTTGACTGCTCAAGACTCACCTGGCCGGGAAAGCTATATGGAAAATCGACTACCCACAACCATCAAGGTACTGCTCGTTTGCGCCGCATTGGTTATCATCCTCGCGGGCATAAAAGCGGCGAGCAGTATTGTGGTCCCGTTTTTGTTATCGGTTTTCATCGCGATGGCCAGCCACCCAATTATTAAGTGGATGAGCCAGTACCGCATTCCCAAAGGTATCTCAGTGTTACTGGTTATACTGACCATTGTGGTTTTTGGATTCATGCTAGGTGGATTAGTGGGGCAATCGATGACCGATTTTTCCGAAAAAATGCCGCTTTATAAGCAACAATTAGAGGAAGAATTCGTTTGGGTTGTGACGCAGCTGCAAAACTTCAATATTCAGATTAATAAAGAGCAGTTAGTGTCTTACCTGGATCCAGGTATGGCAATGAATGTGGCCACTAATTTACTGTCTGGTTTGTCCGGAGTGTTAGGAAACTTTCTGCTGATATTACTTACCGTAATTTTCATGCTGATGGAAGCTGACAGCGTACCCCACAAAGTACACATCGCACTGGACGATCCTAAAATGCGTATGATTCAAGTGGATAAAGTGCTGGCTTCTGTTAAAAACTATCTGGTTATCAAAACCGTTGTTAGCTTGGGCACAGGTTTATTGGTGGGTACCTTTTTATATGTACTTGGGCTGGATCATTATTTCTTGTGGGGGGTATTAGCTTTCTTGCTTAATTATGTGCCGAATATTGGTTCGGCGATTGCTGCGGTGCCAGCCGTCTTATTGGCACTGATCCAGCTGGGTTCAGCCTCCGCGGGGATTGTCGCTATTGGTTACATCATGATCAATACTGTGATGGGAAATGTCATAGAGCCACGCTATATGGGTAAAGGACTGGGCTTGTCTACTTTGGTGGTGTTTTTATCGTTAATCTTTTGGGGATGGTTGTTGGGGACAGTAGGTATGCTGCTTTCAGTACCTCTTACTATGATTGGCAAAATCATTTTGGAATCTAATCAAGATACCCGATGGATAGCACTGCTGTTGGCTGGAGGGGATATCAGTGAGCATGTGCCTGAACAGCAGGAAAAGACCGCCGAAAGCTAATTGGTTTTAGCAAGGATACGACTTATTTTGAGTTGATAATCCGTATCAGAATCCATCAAGCGCTCATGGGTTTGTATAATTTTTTGTTTGATGACTTCATCCAGTTGTGGATTAGCGGCCAAATAAAGCCACAGGTTTTGCCAGGGCACTTTTACATCTGTCGGCGTTAAAAAGTCGGCTGGATAATTAAATTCCTGAAGAATGGCTGGTGTTAACGCGGCATCGTAAAATACAAAATCTACCAAGCCCTCTTCGATGACTTTGAGTAATCTGGATGAGGAGTCTACCAGCAACAGCTGTTCCGATTCAGTGATCCCCGCTTTGAGTAGCATCTTGTGCGTGGATAAGGTTCTTACCGCAGCAATTTTATATTGTTTAAGCTCATTAAAGCTGGCTAGTTGTAGCTCGGGGCGCGAAGTCAGTCTGGCAATTTTTAAGTCTAATTGCCCCAAGGGGACTAACCAGGAATAGTGCGCTTCTCGCTCCGGCTGGCGGGCCAGGGCAAACAGCAATGATTGAGGGGTTCCCCGGTTTTGTTTTTGCGCTTGCGCCCAGTTCATCATTAAAATTTCATAAGGAATATCGGTGGCGTCCATTAATGCGACTACCGCCTCTGTGACAGTGCCTTTGGGGATGTCATCCTCCAGGTGGTGCAATCCCCAGGTAATGCCTGCAAAAACCTTTAGTTTTTCTGCATAGCTGGGTTGTGAGCTAAGCAGCAACAAAGTGAGAAGCAGGGCGAGTTTGTGCATGAGCTGAAGTTAATGTTTTATGTTCCTTTTAAGTATTTGCCATAAATCTGATTTAGCAAGTACCAGTAACCCCGCGTACATCTCTAATTGTTGCTATTAAAACTGCAACAACACCTCCACACCAGATTTGTCTTTGAGGTTTTGAATGCGGATCCTGGCTGAATGATACTCCGCCACGATGCGCGCGATAAACAAACCTAGTCCCAGGTGCGGGGCGTTATTACTGGCTTCATTGCGCACAGATATCATGGAATCGAAAAGCTGTTCTTGCATGTCATCTGGAAGCAGTCGGCCTTCATTGGCGACTCTAAGCAATACTTTGTTGTTTTCTGTGCTTAATGAAATATCAATAACGCCATTCATTGGGCTAAAGTCCACCGCGTTCGCCGTGATCTTATCCAGCATCTGAACAAAAAGATCCGGCGCCCCCGATAATTTCAATTCCTGCAATTGGATGTCACAGCGAAAACGCCTGTTGGGGTAGGCTAACTGGTAACCATGGGCACAGCTTTGTAACAGTGCCACCAGGTCAAACTCTTCTGGCTCTGTAGCTTGTAAGGCGTGCTCCAGCCGAGCCGCTTCGCTCATATTAGTGAGTATTTTGCTTAGCCTTTCCAGTCCCTCTTGCGCTCTGTCAATATAGGGTTGTTGTTGTGCCGTGGGCGACTCCAGGCTGAGGTTTTCCATGGAGGATTTAACAATAGCAACCGGGGTACGCAGTTCATGGGACAATCGGGATGCCATTTTTTCCAGGTAGTTGTGATATTGCTGCAGTTTGTCCAATACACTGTGGAAGGTACGTGATAAGTCGCCAATTTCATCTTGCGTGTTTGATACCGGAATATTACTCAAGATTTTACCATTGCCATCGATGGCCTTTTCAGTTTGATTGCGCAATTTTCGAATGCGTGAAGATATTCGCGAAGCAAATAGGAATAACGCCAACGTACCTAAAATCATCACCAACAGAATAATGTTGAATAGATCTTCCAGGGCTTTGTTTTTAAGGCTACGTATACCATTTGTAGTTTGCTCTACAATCACAGCACCTAGCACTTTGTCATCCAGGTAAACCGGGTGGGCCGCGGATAAGATCACTGCCTTGTTATCCGGTGTCAGGCGCCACAAACTGTCGGCTTTGCCACCCAAGGCGCTATCGATATCTTTACCTTCCAGTGAGTATGCATCAGTGAGTTCATCCACAAAGTCATCCGGTGGACGAGTTAAGATGTTGTAGTACAGAGGGAACAGGTATTTTTGCTCAAACTCTTCCCAGATATTTTGCGGAGGCGTTGGCTGTGCCAGTCTGGCTTCCAGACCCACTGAAGAGAATATGTCACCTGAGCGAGCCATCACGCGCTTGTGTTTGTCCAGCACCCAGACACGAGCGCCTGAGTGCTGCAGTCCTTTAACGATACGCTCAATTTCAGGGGAAGGGACTAATACGGTACCCAAAGAGTCAGGTTGGGCGGGGTTCGCGGTGCCAATTCTGGCCTGCACTTGTGGTGCATAGGCATCATCAACATCGTTGATTTCGAAAGCAATTTTATCAGAGAGCATGGCGAGTGGTATACGTAGTTCGATGTTGTAGCCTTGCTCCGTGATCTGCCAATGGCCTTGGATACGGGACTCGATACCCAAGGGGCGGAATGAATCGCCAATTGGTGTTAATTCCCAGGCATTCACCCAGCCAGAGGTGTAACTGGAAATCAGATAGCGATGAAAGCGTTTATCTCTATCTGTCATAGCAATATGTAAAAAATCGTTGCGATCCACCCGTAAACTGTTTTTGTTTCGCATCACGGTTTGATCGTCCACCACCTCAAAAAAGGCATATAAATAGTCATCGTAAATACCCACCATGTGAGTGAAATTTAGATCGGAGACGGAATGGCTTTGGGTGCCTGCCAGTAAATAAGATTGGTCATAGTTAATCGCCAGATGACGGTAATCCAGCCAATCGGCTAGTTTGCCATCAAGCCGAATAGGATCGAGAATTTTATGAGCATACAGGTCTGTACCCGGCCTGACATCCTGCTGATAACTTGCCTGGGTATCAAACAATGTCGGGCGTTCATGCAATGCGGTTGCCACTGCACGAGCGGTGCCCATTAGCGTTTGCTCCTGACCCAAAAGCAGGTAGTTTTCTAACTCCCACATGTACTTGTATCCAAGCCAGGGAATGGCAAATAAGAATGAGGATAACAGCAGTAACTTGAGTCGAATGCCGATACGAAATTGCCACATGGCTTAATCCTTGGGCAGCATTATTGGCTTTTCCATCGATACCCCATGCCATAAACAGTCTCAATGCGGTCAAAACTGTCATCCAGTTGCTGAAATTTACGGCGTATACGCTTGATATGTGAGGTGATAGTGGTGTCGTCAACCACCATTCGGGATTCATCCATCAGTTGTTGTCGGCTTTTTACGTGTCCGGCATGGCGGGCAATGGCGTGTAGCATCCAAAACTCAGTAATGGTGAGCTCTACAGGCTGTTGCTGCCAGGTAACGGTCATGCGATTGGTGTCCATACACAGTGCCCCGCTTTCCAATATGTCTTCTTGATTGACGGGCATCTTTAGCAATTCTGTACGACGAAACAGGGCCGCAATTCTGGCCAGTAAATGAGGTAAACTGATGTCTTTGGTAAGGTAATCATCAGCTCCCATGCGCAAACCACAAATAGTATCGTAGTCGTTATCTCTGGCGGTGAAGAAGATGATGGGCAAAGATGGTGATAATCCCCGTAGTTGTTGGCATAAGGTAAATCCACCATCGATTTCTTCCTTTAGACCAATGTCGATGATGGCCAGATCGGGCAGTCGTTGCTGGAATGCTTGCGAGGCACTGCTGCGATCTTCATAGCACAGTACATCGTAGCCCTGCTTATGGAGAGCAGCTCGATAATTGTCTCGAATGGCGGCATCATCTTCCACCAGGGCAATTCTCTTGGACATAATAATAATGGATCCGGTTTAACGTAACGGTTTTAGTATCGAGATAACAAGAAGTCATTAATTAACATATGAATGCGTTGCTCTTGGTAGTCTTCCAGGTTCACATAAAACAACAGTAAAACTGCCGTTATGGCGCTTAACAACCAAAGTCCTTTTCTCGCTTTATTGCTCATCTGTAGCCTCACTTAATGTTGTTTAGCAGCAAAATTCAACACACTCTTGTATGGACTGTAAGAATAATAAAAAATTCTGTCTGAACCAGAGATAAATGCCGGGATCTGGCAATTTCCATTTTTTCGCCACATTTGCGCCCGTTAATGCCATGATTTGGCTCACTTTTTCTACTCCATTATTTCGCCACATTTGTTCTGAATATTGCCATTTTTTCTCCATACCCCAGTCATTTGTTGAGTTTTAAATAGTTATCAAACCAAGCGAAACCAAACAGGTGACTTATGACATTTAAAACTTTGAATAAAACTCTGATTGCTATCTCTTTATGTGCCTCTTTTGCCACTATGGCGGAATCAGACCAAGAGCAACATGAGGTATCAACGCAAGAGGAAGAAAAACACGTATTGATTGGGTTGGGCAGTGGCGCCGCCATTGGTGCCAGTGTTGCTGGTCCCGTTGGGGGCATTATTGGCGGTATTATGGGTATTTTTATCGGTGATGATATCAATAATCAAAATCGCGCTGATAACCTTCAGGTAAAGCTTGTGCAATCGGAGACAGAACTCTTGGCCTTGCAGCAAGAATATCAACAGACATTGACGGCCTTTAACCAGCTAAAAGCGCAGCAAAGCAACATTCAAGTGGCGGCATTGGAGCGCGAAACTGCGCCCATTGAACTCTCAGAGCTATTAGATTCAAAAGCGAATATCCAATTTAAAACGGCATCCTGGCAGCTGGAACAGCATTATGTCGAGCAATTGGATAAAGTGGCTGAGCAATTACAACGTGATCCTAAGTTGGTGGTGCAATTATTCGGTTACGCAGATCGTCGTGGTGACGAAGAGTACAACTTGACATTGTCTGAGAAGCGCGCGGATCAGGTTAAGCGTTATTTGCTTTCTCGCGGTGTGCAGGCCGTGCAGATTGAAACTGCAGGTTATGGCGAAGCACAACCTGTTGCCGTAAAGCAAACCTGGGAAAATGACTTTTTCGACCGCAGAGTGGTGGTGCGTCTGACTTCAGAAGACGCGGTGATGACTGCAAAACAATAGGGGAATTATTGTGCGCTGCATTCATTATCTGGGGGGGGCGAAAAACGCGCCCGCCACCACTTTGCGGGCTTTAAATAAGCCTGACAGAAGAACTATGCCGATAGGCATAGTTCTCTCACTTGTAGCTCTACTTTGCAGCCCCTATTTTGCAGGGGCGAAGGAGTCAACGCAGAAACGGTCGGGATGGGAGCTGTCTTTCGCCAATGGTTTGCTGGTTTTTAAGCAAGAAACCACAGTACATAAAACCGAAAGCGAAGCAAAAGTCGCTGGTACAACAGCGGAACAAGACCCTGTATCAGATGTTGTTTTACAAGGGCTCTCAGAGGACGAACAGGCATCACTATTTTTGCTTGCTACAGAATCTCGATTTCATACAGAGGTTTCAGGTATTGTTGCCCGCTCCATCTTGACTCAGACCTTTCGCAATCCCGGTGATGATTGGTTGTCTGGTCAGTACCAATTCCCATTGCCAGAAAATGCAGCAGTGGATGCACTGAAAATTCGTATTGGAAGGCGCGAGATAATCGGACAAATACAAGAGAAGCAAAAAGCCAAAGCCAATTTTCAGCAAGCTAAAGCGGCAGGTAAAAAAGCTTCATTGGTGAGTCAACAACGACCTAATTTATTTACCACTGCTGTGGCAAACATTGGTCCTCATGAAGAAGTGGAAATCGAAATCCAGTTTCAGCAACAGGTACAGTTTGATGCTGGCGAATTCCGTTTGCGCTTGCCCACGACGATAACGCCGCGATTTGGTGGAAGCTTTGAGTTTGAAGAAGGACTAACTCAGGTCGCAGTGCAACCGAATAGGTTTAATTTTACGCTCATGCTCCATGCAGGCTTGGAACTAGATTATCTGCGAAGTCTTCATTATGCGGCAGATACAGAATCTTATGGGAATCATCAATGGCGTTTAACTGCTAAAGCCGGGCAAGCGCCTGACAGAGATGTGGAGTTTGTGTGGCGCTATAAAAATCAGCAACCAGAAATCCTTCATTTCAGCGAATCAAGGGAGGATGGTGAGTACGGATTGTTAATGTTGATGCCTGGCATGAGAGCGCCAGAACAGACCATTGCAAGAGACATCACTTTTGTTATCGACACCTCGTCATCCATGGGTGGGCCCGCTATCAGACAGGCCAAATCGGCATTACTCAGCGCCATAGAACAGCTCAATAAAGAAGATAGTTTTAATATTGTGGAGTTTAACAGTCATGCGGATTCACTTTGGACATCAATGCTGCCGGGTAGTGAGCGCAATCGCAGAGTGGCTGTTGACTATGTGCAGCAATTGGAGGCAGAAGGCGGTACCAATATCTACGAGGCATTAGAGCGCGCCTTGTCGGTGCAGCGTATAAGTGACAATTTACCGCAATTGGTTTTTATCACAGATGGTGCCATTGGATACGAAGATGAGTTGCTGACGCGACTCAATGAGCAATTGGGTAACGCCCGACTTTTTACTGTGGGTATTGGTGCTGCTCCGAATAGTTATTTTATGGTGGAAGCGGCAAGGGCGGGACGAGGAACCTACACCTACATAGCTCAGCAAGACCAGGTGCACAGTCGAATGGGGGAGTTGTTCGATAAATTAGCGCAACCGGTGTTAAAAAATATTGAGATTGATTTAGCTGTAGAGGCTGAAATTTATCCGGAACCGGTGCCCGATTTGTATCTAGGGGAACCTTTGCTGATAAGTTACAAGTCTCCTATGGCAGTGACTGATATCAAGGTAACGGGAGATAGCCTGACCAAACCATGGCAGACGGTTTTGACGCAGGAATATGCGTTTCAGCATTCAGGCATAGCCAAACATTGGGCGCGCCAGAAGATAACCAGCTTAATGAGGTTGCAGCGAACACATCAAAAATCTGATACCGAGACCAGAAAGAGGGTGCTGGAAACGGCGTTAAAACATGATTTGGTGAGCCCTTATACCAGTTTAATTGCAATTGAGAGCCAGAGTACCCGTTATCAATCGGAAGATGCCCGTATGATAGCCAACTTACCGGCGACGGCACTCGGATCAGGCCAACACCTGGCAATTGCTATCTTTCTATTGGTAATCGCGGCTTTATTAACACTCTGGCATGGAATGGAGTTTACCGTTCACAAAACAAAGGGCCGGGCTTATGTTGCGAAGTGAGTTTTATTATCCTGCCAAAAAACGTTTTCTGAGCTGGCGCAAGCTTGTAATTATTGTGCTAATGGCTTTATCAGCATGGCAATTTGGCCAAGGAGCCTGGATTCATGCAAAAGCCATAGTGGCACAATTGTTAATCGCGAAATCCTGGCAGGAAACCTTAGCCACAGAGCAAGCGGTTCCGCCCTGGCCATGGGCAGACACCTGGCCTATTGCCAGGTTAAGTATTCCGGCTCACGGCAAGCCAATCTATGCATTAGCGGGTAGTTCAGACGCGATCATCGCATTTGGCCCCGGTCATCTCGTACAATCGGCTTATCCTGGGCAGCCGGGTAATAGCGTATTTGTGGGACACAGAGATACTCATTTCGCTATTTTGGAATCGGTACAGGAGAGTGATCTGATTGAAGTAGAGACATCACACGGTACAACGTTGTACCGCATAAACTCGGTCCGTATTGCCCATGAGTCACAAGCGTGGGCAGTGGAAAATACCCTGGATGCAACACTCACTTTGATTACTTGTTATCCCTTTGATTCCTTACTAGCTGACACCGACTTGCGTTACATAGTTACTGCTATAAAAGTTGAGTGACTTGCTACTGAATTGCAACCTTAAACAGGAAACTTAACGGATACTTTTGCGCCGCCCAATTCTGATTGGCTGATCTCCAGCTGACCTTGATAGGCGGCGGTTAAGTCCGATACAACAGCCATGCCGATACCTTGGCCAGATTCATAACTATCCAGCCGTTGGCCTCTTTCCAACAGTAGATGCTTCTTGTCTTCTGGGATGCCGGGGCCGTCATCACTGATTGAAATTTCTATAAACTTTTCAGCCTGATGGACTTCTACCAACACTCGAGATTTTGCCGCTTTACAGGCGTTGTCCATTAAATTACCCAGTAACTCCATTAAATCGGTGGCATCGCCTTGGAATTCTGTGTCCGGCTCAATATCGTGTTCAATCGCAATAAATTTGTCTGCGTACACTTTCTCCATAGCGTCGGTAAGCTTGTTGACTGCGGAGGTGACTTGAGTGTTTTGATTCCAGCGGCTACCTGCACCTGCCACAGCTCTTTTTAGTTGTCGTTGAATGATTTGGTCGATTTGAAAAACTGGTTCGCGACCTTCTTCCGGTAAGGACTTCATGCCTGATAGCACCGCCAAAGGGGTTTTCAAGCTATGGGCTAGATCTCCCAGGCTATTTTTGTAGCGTTCCCGTTGATTTTCCTCAGTACTTAACAGGTGATTCAGACTGTTTTTTAAGGTTTCTAGTTCGGGAGGATAGTGACTTGCAATCCGTCGATTGCTGCCTTTTTTAATGCTGGATATTTCTTTTTCCAGACGATTTATGGGGTTAAGAGCGGTATTCAACGTAAACAAAAGCAATAACAGTAAAAGTGCGGCTATGATTGCCAGCCAGTTTAACAGGGTGGATTCAAATTGGGCTATTTCGTTATCATAAGCCGATTTGTCCATGAAAACGTGAAAAGCCACCGGAGACAATCCCAAATCCGTTTCGAATTCGGCTGTGTAACTATATCGAAAATAGTACTTGTCACCTTGATTATCGGGAAGGGTTTCAAAACGTGACTTTCCGGGGACTGGAAAAGTGTTTATCTCTGGCCACTGCCAATTGATAGCAGACATAGACTTCCAAACTACAATATCGTAATTGTGAATTACCGCGTAAATCCCCGAATCCGGTAAATTGAACTCGCCATGTATCATCAGTTCCGGCATGTAAACTTCTTTGCCTTCAATCTCAAATTCAGAAATCAAAGTGAGGCTTAATAATCGTAGACGCTCAAACGTTGCTTGGTGGATGGAGGCCGCATAGGCCTGCTGTAATGCGTAGTTCATTAATGGAATAAAAAACAGCAGCGCTATTAGGGCTGCTGCGAATGTTCTGACTTTTAATGAGATTGGTCTCATAACTGCCGATTAATTCGGTAACCTCTACCACGCAGGGTTTCTATGGGTTTGTAGCTGTTTTCCGGATCTAGCTTTTTGCGTAATCTACCCACAAATACTTCAATAACATTACTGTCTAAATCAAAGTCTTGATCGTAAATATGTTCAGTGAGTTCGGTTTTGGAGATGATTTTCTTGGGATTCATCATCAAGTATTCCAATACCTTGTATTCGTAAGCGGTTAAATCGAGTACTTCGTCTTTAACGAACACTTCTTGTGTTACGGTATCCAACGTTATCGGGCCTACTTGTACTTTAGGGCTGGATTGACCGGAAGCACGTCGAATGAGGGCATTGACTCTGGCTAATAACTCTTCCTCCTGAAAAGGTTTAGTCAGGTAATCGTCAGCACCTGCATCTAAGCCTTCGACCTTTTCCTGCCAACGGTCTCGAGCTGTCAGGATGAGAACCGGACAAGCAATATCCTTTTGTCTTATTCTTTTGATTAATTCAAAACCATCTATTTCAGGTAAGCCGACATCCACAATGGCTGCGTCGTAGGGATACTCTTCAAATAAAAACAACGCTTTTTTACCATCGTCTGCTAAATCTACACTGTATCCCTGCCTCTGCATTAGTTGGTCCAATTGCGTTAATAAACGGGCATCATCTTCTACAATTAAGATTCTCATTCGCCTCTTTCCTTGTGTTGTGCTGTTTTTCTTTGAATTTCTATAAAGATAACCCTGCCCGAGCTTTGTAAAATTTTGACCCGGTACTTATTACCCTGTGCCTCTACTTTTAAAACTCGTCCGGTTACCTGGCGTTGCGCCAACTTGGCGGCTTCCGCTTTACTAGTGGCTCCCTCATTTGCCAGTGCGGGTAAGCCAGTTACCAGCATTGTTATAAGCAAAAAAAACTTCAAAAACTGCATTCAATATTCCGAAAAATCAGGTTGATGTACATCGTGTATCATTGCACCCGTGCTAAGTGTGGCAGACATCAACCCTTAGTGTAACCACTTCTATTTATTTGTACATGGGCGTCAGGTGAACCTGCAACCTGATTTTTCTGCCGGGATGCTCATGAGTAAAAGTGGTAAATCGTTCGCCCTTGTAACGATAGGTTACTTCATAGCCTTTTAATCTTCTGTCGCGTCTATCGTAATGTGAAGGATATGTGCAATGGCGGTCATAGTGTCTGGTGTGTCTATGATTGGTGTAAACCTTGTGACCATCCCCCAGTTCATGGCCAATAACACCACCAACAACGGCACCTGCTACGGTTGCTACATCTCGATTTCTACTGCCTTTTCCCAATTTATTACCAATAACGCCACCCACAACGGCTCCGGTTACCGTGGCCAGCGAATTGTGTTCTCTGTATTCTGATGAGTGGTGACCTTTGTAATTGCGATAACAGTCTCTGTTGTGATGGGAATATTGGCCGTGAGTTTTATGGTAAACAGGAATGACTTTTATCACCCTGCCATAGTCGTAATAGCGACTATCGTGGCCAGCCACAGCCGATTGACTGAATAAGAAAACTATAGACACCAAACCGATTAATAAGCTTTTCATAATCATACTCCTCAGTAGATATTGAAAGTGTAGGCTTGCATGACTGAATCACTGCTGAATTTTTATTAATTGCTGAGAAAAGTGACTATTCATTAAGAAAAAAGGAGCCGTAAGGCTCCTTATGGAAAACAGTGTAATCTGACTCAGGCTTTACCCATTGGGTTGTCGCAATCAGCATATACGGTGTGTTTTTTGTTGAAGGTATACACGTGCACTGATAACGGCACGCCCTTAATCTTGTTCCACATATAACGTTTTGCTGATGATGGACAGAGCGGCATCTTTAAATACTTTTCTTGTTCATCTTTGGACATGTTGAGCTTTTCGGGGATTTGAATGTAGGCGTTGATAGTACCATTTACAGCCTGCGCCCCTTGGTAGTACCAATCTCCGCCGAGAATGGAGGTGCGGAAAGCGGCATTAACACTCTTTAGCATAGGCTCGGTAACCGTTTCATCAGAGTCAAAACTGATTTGTGTCGCTGCGCTACTTTGCATGCACCCGGAAGTGAGCAAAGAACTACTAATAACAAAGATGACACAGAATAATCTTGTGTATTGTTTTGCGATTGACCCTACTATGTTCATTGTTACAACTCAAAATTTAGGCATAGTGATATGTGTATCGGCTAACTTAAAAATCTCTTCAGCCTTTATTAAGGCTTAAATTGCATATTTACTTACAAACTTGGGAAAATAATTATAAAAAATAGGGATTTTTTCTGGGGATTTGTGGTCTCAGCCACTATGTTATTAAAATGTTAAATGAGCTTTTGGCTGTATATGCAGTGGTTTTTTCAGTTTCTGAGTTTTCTCTGTCTCGGGCTTATTAAAGTCTTTTCATACGTCTTTTATCGCGGTGAGCCTGTTTGGCTCAGTCGGGAGCGTGAGGAGTCTATGCAGGAGGTTAAGTTGCTGGTGTTACTTAACCATACAAGTCTATTCGAGCCGCTGTTTATTCGTTTTGCTCCGTGGCGTTTAATCTGGCTACTAGCCTACAAGTTGGTTATTCCAGGCGCTGATATTACCATGAGGCGTCCCATGGCTGGGCGCATACTCAAAGCGTTGATGCCGGGATGTATTCCCATCACGCGGAAAAACGATCATTCATGGATACACTTTTTGAGTCAGGTAAACGAGCAAAAGATAACTGCGATACTTCCGGAGGGGCGCATGAAAAGACGCAATGGACTTGATAAGTTTGGCAAGCCAATGTCGGTGCGAGGTGGCGTGGCAGATATATTGGAATGTCTGGATGAGGGCAAGATCTTATTTGTCTATTCTGGTGGGCTGCATCATATTCAGGCTCCGGGGGATAAATGGCCTAACCTTTTTAAAACCTTAAGGGCCAATATGGAATTGGTGAATATCAAGGATTACAAACGTCAGTTTAGTGTTAAAACGGACGATCTGATGGCCAGACACAATGCCTTTAAAATTCGCGTGATTGAAGATATGAATCGACGCCTTAGTGAGTGTGTGCCGCAAAGTTGAGATGCAGTTCAGGCACAAAAAAACGGATTTGAAGATCCGTTTTTTGTAGTCTTGTGTGATTAGTCAAATTTACCGGTTTTTGTGAAAGTCCCAAGCCGTCTGAATGATTTCTTCTAGTTCCAGAAACTGCGGTTGCCAACCCAGTTCCTTTTGTGCTCGAGTCGAGTCAGCGATGAGTTTTGGTGGATCGCCTGCGCGTCGTTCAGCCAAATCAAAAGGAATCGGTTTGCCAACCACTTTTTCTGCCGTGCGGATCACATCTAACACGCTGAACCCATTGCCTATGCCTAAATTGTAGCGATACGCGCCAGTGTGTTTCTCGATATATTCGAAAGCTTTAAAATGAGCACTCGACAGGTCGTTGACATGAATGTAGTCGCGAATACAACTGCCATCTGGGGTGGGGTAGTCCGTACCAAATACCTTTAAGGTCGCTTCTGTTTGGCCCAACACAGATTTTAGAATATTGGGGATGAGATGAGTTTCAGGGTCGTGTAATTCTCCAATTTTCCCCGACGGGTCGGCACCTGCTGCATTGAAGTAACGCAAACAAACGGAACGCATCCCATAGGCTTCGGCATAATCGCTCAGGATTTTTTCCACCATTAATTTACTTTGGCCATAGGGATTTATAGGGTGGGTTGGGTGGCTCTCATCAATTTCTTCAGATTCGGGAACGCCGAATGTTGCCGCCGTTGAGCTGAAAATTATTTTATCGTGGCCGGTTTGCAACATGACATCGAGTAGGTTAAGAGTCCCAGTGACGTTATTGCGATAATAAATTTTAGGATCTGTCTTAGACTCACCTACCAGAGATTTAGCACAAAAGTGAATGACACAGTCGAATGGGCCCAAATCGTTAAATGCTGTTTTTAACGCTTCCGAATCTAAAATATCAATATTGCGGAATTGCTCAGTCAACACCAGACCTTCGAAACCCGTTGAGAGGTTGTCAAAGACAACAACCTGGTGGTGATTTTTTTGCAGGTAATTCACCATATGCGAGCCGATGTAGCCCGCGCCTCCTAAAACTAAAAACTTAGCCATTGTTTTCCTTTCACTAAACAGTTAGTTAATTATAGTCGCGATGCAGATTTTAGTGATACCTAATTACATATTTACTCCGCGACTCACTGAAACTTTTAATTATCGTGTTGAATCAAAGTATTGCAGAAACCATAAGGTCATCAGATGCTTGGTATAAATATAAATTTTCGGAAGCTCTTTTAGAGGATAGCTGGAAGTTTTAATTATTGCTCAGATAGATCCCAGAGAAGATAAACTAAAAAAAAGCACTGCCTATTGCAGTGCTTTTATCGAAGAAAAAATGGATTAGTTAGCTGCGTTTAGACGCTTAGACTTTCTCTTCAGCAAGTTGGTCATCTGACTCATTGAGTTCAGGTGAGAGTAGATTGCCGGTAACATGCCTTTTTTCCGTATCTTCAAAAAGTCTTCATCAGAAAGTTTGCTCAACTTTTCTTCGTCAACCATAGCAACACCATCTACTGACATACGTTTTTCACCAATGGAGACAGCTATATTACGCGTAGTCAACAAGTCGAAGTCAACCAGCTCTTTACAGAAGCGTCTGGTCATGTGCTCTTGTTCGAGGTACTTGGTCATAGCTTCTTTCTGCTTTGTCAGAAACTCAGTCTCTTCACCGGACTCTGTAAATAGCAATTCGCCTTCTGAATCAGAAATTTGCTTGTGCTCAACGTCGAGAGCGATGCCATACTGGTTTTCATCTTGTGGGTTTCTCAGCAGGCCGAAAGGTGCATGGGTGTAGCGTGCCGGCATGTAGGAAGCATCCCATTCAGTTCCTTCAACGAATAGGTTTTCACCACGTTCGATACCCATCAGGGCAACAACCTGGTATTCTTTATTTTCTGGGTTTTGTACGAAACAAATGGGAAATTCAACCATTGCGTTTGCAAATTCAGCGATCACCACAGGCAGAATATTCTGGTTTGACAGGTCGCTCACATCAGCGTTGGGTTTAATACGAATGTTCTTGTGTGCTTGAGCATTCAGTTGTTCAATCTTGGCCATTGCCACTCCGAATAGATAAACTTAAAAAATCAGTGGTCATACTAAACAGTTCCATGCACAAGGCAACCTTTGTGGCCATCAAAATGGTGAATTTGCTGTTTATTTGAGCGTTATTACTGGCTCTTTTAGTTTCAAATTATTATTGAGTAGATGCCAACCTACGCATTGGCAGAAATCGCAGTTAAGTTATCGCTTTTGGAAGGGGGATAGTATTGGTCTCGGCCATTTGATTTAGCTTGATATAGGTATTTATCAGCCATCGCTATTGCGGTATTGATATCGGTATTTTTTTTGTTGATTTCACTGATCCCCATGCTGATAGTGATATCAAACAGATTGCCATTGTGTTCAATGCTGGTAGCTTTTATTTTGTCTCTGACCTTGTCTGCTACAATTTGCGCCTGCAAAGCTGAGGTTTGCGGCAAGATAAACAAAAATTCCTCACCTCCCCAACGAGACACAATATCTTGTTTGCGCAGTGTTTCTTGAAACAACTTTGCCAATAACACAAGGGCTTTGTCTCCGGCATCGTGACCGAATTGATCGTTAACTTTTTTAAAATGGTCCACGTCGCAAAGAATGATGGCCAATGCAGTATCGTTGCGCTCAACCCGACTTAATTCGTAATTAAGTCGATCCATCGCATCGCGTCGATTGGAAATTTGAGTCAAGGGATCTAGTTTCGCCATTTGTTCAAATTTGTTACTGATTTCTTGCATAAAATCAAAAGATTGCTGGCGAGAATATTCATAAAAGCCAGACAAGAATGTAATAGTCAAAAATGAATAAATGAGACGAGATTTGAATTCATATGTGTAGCTAGTCGCCAATAATTGATTGTCGGGATAGAACATCAAAATACTGATAGTAACAACGAAGATTGATATGGAAATCAGCCCGCGTTTTAGTCCACCAAAGAACAAAGCTACGGGAGACACCATAAAAATCCACAGTGGCCCTGTATTATCTTTTCCGCCGGAATAGATCAGATATACCATGAGCGCAAAAAGGCTGTATAAAATGATATTTGAAGCCAGCTGAAAGTTGCCGGTCAATTTTTGGTAGTAGTGGGCAAGGTAATAAACAGAGCTTGCGAAAATGAGCACTGACGCCAACAAGAGCTGCTCATTTACAAAGGCCGATACTGACATAATGGCAGTAATACTTAGTCCTACCAGACCGAACAGATTTACCATAAAAATTTTGCGGTTAGATTCGGAATCGTAATCAGACCGCATTCCGGTATGCAAATATTGAGACAACAACCGCTTAATCATTATTTTGTTCGACGCTTTACCATCAGGCTTTGATACATTTTATAAAGTATAGTTATTATTTACTTTAGTGTCCTTCGCTAACCGGCAAGTTTCTCGCGATATGTTGATTAATTTCTTGCGCAAGTTGTTCAATCAACACGGCCTTAGTTTTTAACGCGGCAGCGTATCCATCTTCAGTTAATGCTCTCTGATAACTAAAATCCGATTTTGTTTGTGGTTTTCCATCCATGGAAAATAACCAGTCACCCGCCATCACAACTTCACCTGCTGTAGTGGGGTAGAAATGAGAAAGGTTGACGTGTAAACGGACACTGCTTTCCTGTCTGACACTTTGATTGCCCGGTGTGACATACCAGCCTTTAGCTGACAGGTTGATGCTTTTTCTCATTTGATTGTGAATTGCTTTAGCGGGTAGTTGAGCCCAAAGGTGCAATTGCGAATATTGCAGCTCACCATCATCAACCTGAATGATCATTTTATTTTGCTTTAGATAATCCGGTACGGTAAGACTCAGAATGACGGCAGTACTGTGCTGCAGATCTTCAAAACCAGGTTGAGATTCAATTGCAGTTGTACTGAATTGATAATGCCTGAAGCTACCGGGATTGGTGGAGCATGCCATCAGCCAGGTTACTAAAAATACCGCAATCACTTTTTTCATAACAGTTAGTTCCTTTTTACTTTGGGAATGACATCTGGTTGTGGTTGCTCTAATGGGATCACAAGGCTACTTGGCGTCTCATTCACTCTCTGTAATATGGGTTTCAATTCCAGCATGGTGGCTTGTATATCCAATAATACTTCATTGATGGAACCGTTTGTTGCAGATTGGCTCCCGTAGGTGTTGGCTAATAATTCGAAAGCACGTAATGAACGATTCAATTGCTTGATCAGATTTTGCTGTTCGGCTTCGGATAATAGCTTATTAATGCCTTCTGCAGACTGTTTAAATTCAGCAGCTGTTGCAGCTAACTCTTCGATGGAAACGTTGAGATTGGCGCCTAACTGTGAGAAGGGCAGTTCATTAATTTTTTTCAGGATAGAGGATACCTTCTGAGTGAGTTGGGCAAACTCGTTCGAGATAGTGGGGATGGTAGGGTGGCCCAAATTTTGTTGTAATTTTGCTGGTTCAAGGTCTTTGTAATTTTGCAGATCGACATACTGACCACCGGTGATCAAGTTGCCAGTTTCCAATGTGGCGCGCAAACCATTTTTCACCCACAGCGCCACCTGGTCATTCACTCGTTTAACCCCTTCTTCAGTGTCATTGGATGCCACCATTCCGGGATAAATGGCGATGACAATGGGAATTTTGTAACCTTCCTCAAGCAAGCTGAATGTTTGATTCTGTAGAGGGTTAATGGTTTCCACCTCTCCGATGGGGATACCTCGATACTCTACTGGAGCACCGGGTTTTAAACCGCGCACGGAGTCTTCAATTAACAGAGTAAATTTGGCTTTGTATTTAAATCGACGCGCGTTTGCCTCTGCCTGACTGGCATGGATATCGAAATAGGCGCGCTCTTGGATGATTTCACCTCGAGGTAAGCCTTGTGGAATACCAAAAGTCACCCCGTTGGTTAATAATGTTTCCACAGAGCCTGTGTGTACCATCAATCCCTCGGCACCCAATTCCAAACGAACCCCACTGGCATCCCAAAAACGGGTGTTAGTAGTTATAAGTTCATGGTAGGGGGCTTCAATAAAAGCATTGTAATAAACGATGCGCTCTTCCAGGTTGAAATAAATATCTTCTAATTTTCCCACTCGAATGCCTTTGTAAATTATGGGATCCCCTTTTTTATAGGCAAACTCATCATCACTGTTTAACGTGACATGCAAGCCCGGTGTCCCTGCTGGTGTTAGGGGGGGAGTTTCCAATCCTTCAAAACTGTAGCGCACTTCGCCAGACATACCGGGGGCGAGTTCTATGAAAGGGCCTGATAAAATAGTGCTCAGCCCGGAGACCCCAGACAAAGATATACGCGGCGTGACAATCCAAAGGTTACTGTCCGCCCTTAACAGGTGTTCTTCATCTTTGTTAACTCTTGCGGTGACTCTTACTCCGGGGCCATTTTTACGTAGCTGTATGGCAGTTACCGTACCCACGTCAACATGCCGGGTTTTAATTTTTGTTTTACCCGGTTCCAGACCTTCAGCGGAACTAAAGTAAATGGTGATTTCCTGACCTTGATTACTGATTTGGTAATAGATCAGCCAGGCACCAATGAAGATGGCGACAATCGGCAATAGCCACAATTTGGAAATGCTGTTTAATTCTTCGGGAGTAGCGTGATGCTGCTCATGCTGGGTTTCCTGGGTCATGGCTTATTTGTGTTTCCATAATAGCGTTGAATCAAAACTGTGGGCAGCAAACATGGTAAGTACAACAACCGCGGTAAAAGACAGAGCGGCCGGGCCGGGGTAAATTGTCATGGTGCCGCCCAATTGCACCAGACTTACTAAAATAGCAACCACAAACACATCTACCATGGACCATTTGCCAATAAGCTCTGTGAGTCTATACCAGCTCATCATTTTTCTGGGGTGCTTCACTTTACCCGTTTGCACTCTCACGTTCAGCCAGCACAGTATCATAAGCTTTGCCACTGGCACTACGACACTGGCTACCAGAATTATTAACGCTATGGGGTAGGAGCCTGATTCCCACAGTAATATAACGCCACCTAAGATGGTAGATAGTTCAGATTGACCTAATACATTAGTTTGCATAATGGGCCAAACATTGGCAGGAATATAGAGTAGGGCTGCGGTAATTAACAATGCCCAGGTCTTTTGTACACTTGTGGGATGGCTATGAAAATGTGCCGGAAGCCGGGCACCAGTAGCTGCGCGTAGTTGATGCTCGTCTAAATAAATAAAGGTCAATGTACTGAAGAGCACAAAGCCACAAAAAGTAAAAAACGCAGGGCCAAAGGCAATATCCGCCAGAGTGACTATTTTCACCAAGCTGACTAATACACTGATCAGAAAAATTTCTGCCATGCACCAAGGTTGTAGCTGAAAAATGAAGTGGGTTAAGCGTTTATTGACCTTGTTTTGTTGTTTTTGACTCACTCGCCAGGTGAGTAAGAATATTGAACACAATACCAACGCCGGAAGAAACAAAATAAAAAAGGATTCAATAATAGCTAAGGTTAGATAATTGTTCTCAACCAATACCAGGAGTCCTGAGGGAATAGTGATTGATTGTGTTTTGCCAGCGGCACTGAAGGAGATAAATTCAAACGGTAAACTTAAGAACAAAAATACGATTGCGGTGAGAGAGAAAATTGCAGTCCTTTGATGAGCCTTGGCGCGTACTACAGTTAATAAGTTTCCGCATCTGGGACAAAATGCTTTATGTGGCTTTTGAGTGCCCGGCAGCGTCACTTTTGCGGCACATTCGTGACAATGTGTCGTTTTCTCCTTGTCTTGCATAGCACACCGGCGAGGTTGATTTACACTCAAGTGTGCAACAAAACAGCCGCAAAGGAAAATAATTGTATCTGTTTACAAAAAAGCCGGGATAAACCCGGCTTATTAATCGTTATGCTTTTGCTTCAGGGCACGGTCACAATTTTACAACCATTGGTGGCGCCGACGGTTTCCATTGCATCGCCATAAGTCATGATAAACTGATCGCCAGACTCTACTAGTTCTTTGGCACGCAAACAGGCAATGACATCGCTTGCCAATTCGCCCGGTTTACTGAGGCTGGAGTCAAAGAACACCGGTTTAACACCGCGGAATAAAGCCATTTCGTTAAGCGAGCTGTCGTGACGAGATAGTCCATAAATGGGTAGATAGCTGGTGATGCGCGACATTAGCTTGGCAGTATTACCACTCTCGGTTAGCGCCACAATAGCTTTTATGGATTTCAGGTGGTTTGCAGCATATACGGCAGATAATGCTGTTGTTTCGCTAATAGTAGTAAACTCTTCTGATACTCGATGCTTGGAGATCTTTACACTCGGATGAGTTTCAGCGCCTTCACACACACGTGCCATTGCTTTTACCGTTTCTACAGGATATTCGCCTGCTGCTGTTTCTGCTGAAAGCATAACTGCATCTGTGCCATCTAATACGGCATTGGCAACGTCCATAACTTCGGCCCGCGTTGGCATCGGGCTGGTGATCATCGATTCCATCATCTGGGTGGCAGTAATAACTACCTTATTTAACTGACGAGAGCGAGAGATAAGTTTCTTTTGCACACCGACTAGCTCAGCATCACCTATCTCTACTCCTAAATCACCACGAGCAACCATAACGGCATCGCTGGCAGCAATAATGTCATCCATCGCTTCATCTGAGGCAACAGTTTCAGCTCTTTCTACTTTGGAACATATTTTAGCGTTACAACCCGCAGCGACTGCGAGTTCACGTGCATAGTTGAGGTCTGCACCTGTGCGAGGAAAGGAAACGGCCAGATAATCCACTTTCATCTTGGCGGCCGTCTTAATGTCTTCCTTGTCTTTTTCGGTTAATGCGTCGGCTGATAATCCGCCACCTTGACGATTAATGCCTTTGTTGTTGGAAAGCTTGCCACCTACCGTGACTTTGGTATGGACTTTCGCACCTTCTACGGAGGTTACTTGCAACTGAATGCGTCCATCGTCTAATAACAGGACATCGCCCGGACCTACGTCATTGGGTAATTGTTTATAATCGATACCGACGCTTTCTTTTGTACCTGCGTCACGCTCCAGCTCGGCATCCAAAATAAAATCGTCGCCAATCGCGAGTGTTACCGCCCCCTCTTTGAATTTGGCGACACGGATCTTGGGCCCCTGTAAATCACCCAAAATAGCAACGTATTTACCCAGTTTTTTCGCTGCGTTTCTTACTTTTTGAGCGCGATTAATGTGATCTTCCGCAGTACCGTGGGAAAAGTTCATTCTGACAACATTGGCGCCAGCCGCGATTACAGCTTCGATGCGCTCATCAGTGTCGGTCGCTGGTCCGAGTGTAGCGACAATTTTGGTGCGTCTTAACATGATTTTCTGCTCATTTAGGTGGTTATCAGCACTATCTCAACGGCCAATCAGGCAGGTGCTGCTTTTTAATTTGTAATTTTATTACAAAATACTAGTCTAAAATGAAGCATTTGTGAAACTCATCTGAAATAAACCTTAAATTTTGGCTATCTCATCGGATGAGTTTCACTAAATAGGGGTCAGCGTTTGTCGAAACGAGAGTCGCGCAAGGAGTCTTTTACTCGTTTCAGGTTTTCTCTGAATTTCGAACCGCGGCGCAGCGTAAAGCCAGTGGCTAGTATATCAATTAAAGTAAGCTGAGCAATACGTGACGCCATTGGCATGTACATGTCGGTGTCCTCTGGCACTTCGAGTGATAAAACTAAACTACACTCATTAGCTAAGGGACTGTTAAGGGCTGTGATACCAACTACCGTAGCGTCATTTGCTTTAGCCAGCTGTGCCAATTCCACCAGACTTTTAGTGCGTCCGGTGTGGGAGATAAGCACGACGACATCGCCTTCACTGCAGTTCATGCAGCTCATACGTTGCATCAGGATATCTTCGAAATAAGTAACCGGAACATTGAACCGGAAAAATTTATTCAGAGCATCATGGGCGACCGAAGCGGAGGCTCCCATGCCAAAAAATGAAATCTTCTTAGCCTGAGTCAGTAAGTCAACAACGCGATTTACCGCAAGAACGTCCACCGATTGACGTGCTACTTCCAATGCTGCCATAGTAGACTCGAATATCTTTTTAGTACATTCCTCTGGCGTGTCATGTTCCTCAACGTGGCGATTTACATAGGGCGTACCGTTGGCGAGGCTTTGCGCAAGATGCAGTTTAAAGTCTGGGTATCCTTTGGTATCCAGGCGTCGACAGAACCGATTTACCGTGGGCTCGCTGACATCTGACATCTTGGCTAACGTGGCTATGCTGGAGTGTATAGCAGTCTGCGGGTTGGCCAGAATGATCTCCGCTACCTTTCGCTCAGATTTGCTGAATGCACCTTTTTGCTGTGCAATCTTTTCTAGAATATTCATGCGCTCTCGGAATTATTAATTATACTTGTTGTTTATTGCGTTATTCGCCCTGTAATTATTTGACAGCAAAATGTCACTTAATTACAGACTAAGGCTGACAGGAAATGAACGCTTCGTCAAAATTATATGCATTTGGTTGTAAAATTACTACAAATATAGTTTACTGTAGCGATATGGCTAGGGTGAATGTGCATAAATATAGTAAAATTACAGCACATATCTGTACCTAACTAATTTATTAATATGAAAGGTTGATTCTATGGGACCTAATAAAGTAATTGAGCCTTGTGATTTTGTATTGTTTGGAACTAAAGGGGACCTGGCTCGACGTAAATTACTTCCTTCTTTGTACGAGCTGGAAAAAGCAGGGCTGATCCACGAACAAACTCATCTCATTGGTGTAGCGCGTTATGAAATGACGCAAGAAGAATACGTCACACTGGTCAAGGAAAACATCGAAAAATTTACAGGCGAAGCACTATGTGACGATACCTGGCAACGGTTTAGTACTAAGCTCGATTACGTTCAAATCGATATGCAAGATTATGACAGCTATGCAGCCTTACAAGGTTGTGTGGACGAGTCTCGCACCATGGTCTGCTATCTGGCAACACCTCCTTCCATTTATGGTGACATCTGTAAAGGTTTGAATGCTGCCGGCATTATCGATCCGAGTGTCAGAGTTGTATTGGAAAAGCCTATAGGCCATGACCTTGAAACTTCCATGGTCATCAACGATCAAGTGGCGGAGTTTTTCAAAGAAAGTCAGATCTATCGCATTGACCATTACCTTGGCAAAGAAACGGTACTAAACCTTATGGCATTGCGTTTTGCCAATTCCATTTTTGCCACAAACTGGGATCACAATTGCGTTGACCATGTGCAGATCACGGTTGCTGAGTCGGTGGGTATTGAAGGTCGCTGGGGCTACTTTGACGATGCCGGCCAAATGCGTGATATGGTGCAAAACCACCTGTTGCAAATTCTGACTTTGATTGCCATGGAACCGCCGGCGAGTCTCGATGCCAATAGTGTTCGCGACGAGAAGCTGAAAGTGCTGAAATCATTGCGTCCTATCAATGCCTCGAATATTCGCGAAAATACCGTACGTGGACAATACACCAGTGGTTTTGTCAGAGGCGAAGAGGTTCCGGGTTACCTTGAAGAAGAGGGAGCCAATACAGAAAGTGAGACGGAATCTTTTGTAGCCCTAAAGGTAGAATTGGACAATTGGCGTTGGGCTGGTGTGCCGTTCTATTTGCGCACCGGGAAACGCATGCCGCGCAAAGTGAGTGAAATCGTTATTTACTTTAAACCACAGCCCCACAACTTGTTTAAAGACAGTTTCAATCAGTTGCCACCTAATAAACTCACCATTCGATTACAGCCTGATGAGGGAGTTGAAATCACGGTGATGAACAAAGTTCCGGGACTTACCAGTTCTGGCGCTATGAATCTTCAAAAATCTAAACTTAATTTGAGTTTCTCGGAAGCCTTCGATACCAAGCGTATTCCTGACGCCTATGAGAAATTATTGCTGGAAGTTTTACTGGGCGACCAATCGCTGTTCGTGCGTCGTGATGAAGTTGAAGAAGCCTGGAAGTGGGTGGACAGCATTCTCGAGGCATGGAAAAAGAGCAATGAAAAACCTGAGCCTTATCAGGCAGGAACATGGGGACCTGTGGCCTCGATTGCATTGTTGGCAAGAGAAGACCGCGCTTGGTACGAGAGTAAGATTAAAAAGTAATACCGTGCGGGCCAGATTAAGAGAATTTTATGAGACAGTCGATTTACCAAAATACAGATGCGCTTAACCAGGACTTTGCCAGTAAAATAGTTGCTATTCTGGCGCAAGCCATAGAGCAAAAGGGCAAAGCCAGTTTATTGGTTTCTGGTGGTAGAACACCGCTACCCTTATTCAAAGCCTTATCTCAGTCAGAACTGGACTGGGCAAAAGTGACGATAAGCCTTGCAGATGAGCGCTGGGTTTCTGCGGACGATGACGCCAGCAACGAAAAACTGGTGAGGGCTAATCTTTTGCAGGGTAACGCATCTGTTGCCAACTTTATTGGCATGAAGACAGACCATGAAGATGCAAATGATGGCTTGTCGGAACTAAACGAACGCTATGCAAGCATGAGTTGGCCCGTTGATGTATTGATCTTGGGAATGGGCGAAGATGGTCATACAGCTTCACTTTTTCCTTGTTCAGAGCAGATTGAGCAGGGGCTCAACACCGCTGATAAATTACTGGCTGTGCAACCCACAACCGCACCTCATCAACGCATGTCATTTTCCTTGAAGGCAATTCTGGAAAGCGAGCATATCTTTTTACACCTCACTGGCGAAAGCAAAAAAGCTGTGCTTGAAGAAGCCTTGGCTGGTGATAACGCACTTGAAATGCCAATTCGCGCAGTGTTGCAAAATGCTGATGTTGAATTGGTCTGGGCACCATAGGAGGCATTCATGAATACCCTGATTCAGGAAGTCACTCAGAGAATTGAAGAACGCAGCAAAGAAACGCGCGCGGCTTATCTAACAAAAATTGAAAACGCCAGACGTCAAGGACCGCACCGTGGTGCTTTGTCCTGTGGTAACCTGGCACACGGGTTTGCTGCTTGTAGCAAGGAAGAAAAAGCTGATTTAACCAGCATGATCAAAGCGAATATCGCTATCGTGTCTTCCTACAACGATATGTTGTCTGCACATCAACCTTACGAGCACTATCCGCAACGAATTAAAGAAGCGGTGCGCAAAGTAGGTAGTGTGGCGCAGTTTGCCGGTGGTGTACCAGCAATGTGTGATGGTGTAACTCAAGGTACACCGGGCATGGACCTGAGCTTGATGAGTCGCGATATCATTGCTCAAGCGGCTGCCGTGGCGTTGTCTCATAATATGTTTGACGGCGCTCTGATGTTGGGTATCTGCGACAAGATTGTCCCCGGCTTGCTGTTGGGCTCTTTGGCCTTTGGACACTTGCCAACGGTATTTGTCCCAGCAGGACCCATGCCTTCGGGTCTGCCCAACAAAGAAAAAGCCAGAGTCAGACAGCTTTTTGCTGAAGGTAAAGTGGGCCGTGATGAATTGCTTAAAGCAGAGTCAGAGTCCTATCATTCAGCGGGAACCTGTACCTTCTATGGCACAGCTAACAGTAACCAGTTAGTGGTTGAAATGATGGGGCTTCACTTGCCCGGTTCATCCTTTGTTAACCCGGGTACGGAGCTGCGTGACGCATTAACCGATGCTGCCGCGGTTCAGGTAACCAGATTAACGGATTTGGGCGATAACTATCTGCCAATCGGTCACATTGTTGATGCCAAATCCATAGTTAATGGGCTGGTGGGACTACTTTCAACAGGTGGTTCAACTAACCATACTATGCACCTTGTGGCTGTTGCAAGAGCCGCTGGTTACATCATCAATTGGGATGATTTTTCCGATATTTCTAATGCGGTGCCGCTACTGACACGCATCTATCCCAATGGTTCTGCTGATATTAACCACTTTACTGCTGCTGGCGGTATGTCACTGCTATTCAAAGAATTGCTGGATGCTGGGTTATTGCACAACGATGTGCGCACTATTTGTGGTGACAGCTTAGAGAAGTATCGCATGGAACCCAGAATGCTGGACGGTGAATTAACCTGGGTTGATGGACCGACTAAATCGATGGATAAAGAGGTCGTCGCCTCGGTTGCCTCGCCATTCAAGCCGGATGGCGGTTTGACCGTACTTAACGGCAATCTAGGTAGGGCGGTAATCAAAAATTCAGCAATGCGCCCGGGTACTGAGCAAATTAAAGCACCTGCCGTAGTGTTTGAAGACCAGTTTGAATTGGACGCGGCATTCAAGGCGGGCGAACTCAATAAAGACTGTATCGTTGTTGTGCGTTTCCAGGGGCCTAAGGCCATTGGTATGCCTGAATTGCACCGCTTAACACCACCGCTTGGTGTGTTGCAAGACAAAGGATATCGAGTTGCTTTGGTAACCGACGGGCGAATGTCTGGCGCATCAGGAAAAGTGCCTGCTGCCATTCACGTTACTCCAGAGGCATGGGACGGTGGTCTTATCGCTAAGGTACAAGATGGCGATATGATTGAGCTGAATATCACAACTGGTGCGCTGACCTTGCTGGTGCCTGAAGAAGAGCTGGCAAAGCGCGAAAACAAATTGGCCAATGTGGCCCATCACCAGGTTGGTATGGGACGCGAATTGTTTGGTGCAATGCGTACTCATTTGAGCAAAGCTGAAGAGGGGGCATGTTCCTTGTTTATTGAGCAGGAGCAAAACTAATGGGGGCCTCTTTTGTAGCGGATGTTGGGGGCACCAATATTCGCCTGGCGCAGACTGAAAATGGCCAATTAAAGGACATCAAAAAGTACCTTTGCAACGATTTTGACACCATCGCCGATGTTATCAAAGCCTATATGGCTGATTACCCTGAACAACAATTTGTTGCAGGCTGTATTGGTATCGCTTGTCCTGTGAACAGTGATTTGATCATTATGACTAATCACACGTGGCGATTTTCAGTAAAAGAGTTACAAGCAGAGTTAGGACTCGATTGGTTGCACGTGATCAACGATTACACGGCGGTTGCTATGTCGCTGCCGGTATTGGACGCGAGCCAGAAAGTACAGATTGGTCCTGGTGAAGTTAAACCACGGGAAAACATCGCTGTTTTCGGTCCCGGAACTGGACTTGGAGTCGGGCATTTAGTGCCGGTTTCGGAAGGCTGGCAATGCTTGGATGGTGAAGGTGGGCATGTGGATCTGCCCATCTATAACAAAGACGACCTGATTGTTTGGGAGTTTTTACGCGATAAATATGGTTATGCATCCGCTGAAGAGGCGTTGTCTGGGCGGGGCCTGGTACAAATCTATGAGGCTATTGCACAACATCGTAAGTTGACGGTGCGCTACACACAACCTGCTGAAATCACCAGCAATGCATTAAATGGCAGCTGTAACGTGTGTCTGGCAGCATTAAATCGTTTTTGTGCCCTTATGGGGACATTTGCCGGAAATCTGGCATTAAACGCCGCGACTCACGGTGGTGTATACATTGCTGGCGGGATCGCACAGCGTTTTGTGGATTTTTTGAAATCCAGTGATTTTAGAGCACGTTTTGAAGCCAAGGGACGGTTTCAACAATATGTGGCTGATATTCCAACATTTGTTATTACAGAGCCGGACCACGGTTTGATTGGTACCGCTGCATATTTGACACAGAATTTTAAGGGTTAACATTATGAGTAATAATTGGCTCCGCAGTTCAGCGGATGTATTCGCCCAAGGGCCGGTAGTTCCTGTTTTAGTGATTAAAGATTTGGACTATGCCGTGCCATTAGCTAAAGCGTTGATCGCCGGTGGTATCAAGGTGTTGGAAGTAACTTTACGCACACCTGTTGCCATCGATGTTATTGCAAAAATTGCCAAAGAGGTGCCTGAAGCCGTTATCGGAGCGGGTACGGTAACCAATGCTGAGCAATTAAAAGCGGTTACTGATGCGGGTGCGCAATTTGCTATTAGTCCCGGACTAACTCCAGATTTATTAAAAGCAGGGAAAGAGGGCTCTATTGCCTTGATACCCGGTATTGCCTCTATCTCTGAGTTGATGACTGGCCTGGATCACGGTTATGACCACTTTAAGTTTTTCCCGGCTGAAGCATCGGGCGGAATTAAAGCGATTAAATCCATCAGTGGTCCGTTCCCAGATGTGACTTTTTGTCCGACTGGAGGCATCAGCCAAAACAACTATCTGGATTATTTGTCACTGTCCAATATCAAGTGTGTTGGCGGTTCCTGGTTAGCACCAGAAGATGCGATGGCGGCAGGTAATTGGCAGCGTATTACTGAACTTGCCGAAGAGGCGGTAGCAGGCGCGAATACCCTTAATAAAGCCTAGATATCGCTTTATCAACTTTACAAAAACCAGCTTTGTAGCTGGTTTTTTTGTTTCTGTTTCAAAGCACGGCTAACGGGCGCTTACAGTGACGATTAAATTATCAATGTAGCGTCCTGCGGGTTTAAAGTCGACGTCTGTTACGTTCACTTTAAAGGGAATGGAGCTGGTGGAGAGCGGGTTATAGTTTGTGTAGCCTTTGGAATAACCGCTTGCCGCATCGAAGACCGTACCATCCATTTCTACAGTGTAAGGGATCAGAGCATTACTGGATTCGTGTTTTAAACCGCGATTCTCTGATGCCACATTCACGTTGTAATGCACATTTGAATAAATGTTAATTTGCCAGTTTGCACTGGAGCCATTGTATAACGTGCCTAATTCAACATAGTAATAACTTCCAGAGCCTGAAACCGCTCCGCTGGTGGGTACGCTTACATCAAGAATTGACGGTACTTCGGCATTCACGCTGGTCCAAACTTCCGGCGAAATATGGTAGCCATAATAGGAAGCGACAACACTAGTGATACCCGTATAGTTACCGGCAATCTGCGCTTCCGTAGTACGCAATTGTGCCCATACTTTCAAGCGTTTCTTGCGATAGATTGGTACCGCCCACGCAATGCGGCCGTCAATGGAGTATTGGGCGTAGAAGTTACGTTGCCTGTCTACTAAATCGGTTTCAATGTCATCTGTGCCATTACTCAGAACCAAACTGGTATTATTGTCGGTGTAGAACAATATGTGAGTTACGCAAGTATCCGTCCGTTTTGAAAAATTCACCTGAATAGGGATGGTTTGTAAGTTATTGCGATTAGCTTGCCAGGCCAACGTATCGGTATTGACAGTGAATTCGGTAGGGCAAAAGTCGTAGTAGTAGGAGTTCCCATAGCTGCTAAAACTGCTTACCCCACTGCAAAGGGCCAAGCTTGCCAGTATCGCCAGTTGTTTAATTGTAGTGATTACAGTTGCTTTAGTTTTCATTGCGTTCCAGTTGTTGCAGACTTATACAGCTTCACTATTCCCAGCCTCACCAGACTGATTTCCGACGCTTTTATTTCTATGGTGGCCGTGGCCTCACCAAATTTAATTTCGTATTTACCAACACCCACACCTTCCACAACAAAGCGACCTTTGCGGTTGGTAAACAGCGTTGCAGATATCCCTTCTCCGGTGATCGTACCTCGTTGCAGCGAAACTGGATTGTTTTCTGCATCTTTGACGTAACCTAACGCAGTATATGAAAGATCCGAGCCAATTGTGAGCACGTGGCCAGTATTTGTTCCGCCCACAATATTGTAGGTGCCTGGTCCCCAGTCGTAACCTAACGGTACATTCAGTGCATTGATATTGACAATGTTTTCGGTAAAACCAGAGCCGAGATTCACCAATCCCGCCAGTTCGGTATTGGCACTACCGAGACTTTGTCCGGTGGGGGATGGATTGATTTGGACTTCCGCTTTTTTCAGGGTAGGGTGAACGTCGATGATGGCAAACGGCGTTTGCACATTGCTACCTATACCTATTTTACCGTCAGCAATAGCAACGGAGCTGGATAGGTTGAGTCTATAGTCGTTGCTGCGACTGAGGCCTTCTCGTTGTTGCGTGCGGGCTGTCATATCGGCTCTGAAGCGATTGTGGGTATAGCTACTGCTTAACGTGACGGCTTCGAGTTCATCGGTTTTATTGGCTTCAATACTGTAACCCCAATCATCCTGATAATTCCTGTTTATTTTGGCATAACTGGCCCTGAGATTGTTGTTTTGGCTTCGATAATCAACTCTTTTTCGGGTCAGAGATTGGTTGTCAAAGGCTGACCAGTTGAAGTTTATAAAGAGACTGTCTTCGTCGTCGGTCACCAGACTGTCATTCTTTTGTCGTTGGTATTGCACACTGACACGCATACTTTTGTAGCGCCAATTTAGCTGAGCTGAAATGTTTTCGGAAGTCACGTCATTACTATTTCTGGTGCGCCTGGCGTTAAGATTAAAGTCGATTTTGTCGGTAATGAACCAGCTATAGTTGACGGACCAGGACTCATCATTTCCTGTCGTAGGGTTTTCAAGCCAGGGAGATTGCACAAAGTCTTTCCGGCTTTGGTAACTTAGACGCAAGTTAGGCACGCCAAAGTCTGAACTACCGAGTACGGTATGTTCTGTATCTATTGAAATAGATGAGCCCGGTGTGCTCTGGTATTCACTTGTGGTCATGCGCAGCGTGAAGTTACCCCAAGCCGTTCCTGCTGTTGCAGAAGTGCCTACCAGAAAATCACCATCCACATACAGGGCATTGACACCAGCGGATAGGGTGTTGGTGATCCCGGTTTCATAAAAACCCGTCATCACCAGCGGGTCCAGATAGTCATAACGAAAGTCTCTGAATTGACTGGGATAACCTATATTAAACGCCCAAATAGTCAGCCCCTCTTCCAGCAATTGAGAGTTGAAAAAAGTATTAAAAGTAAAAGATTCTCTTTCTCCATTGACGTAAATGGCGATCACCTCCACATCGTTCTGACCGGTGCTAAGTGGAAGATCGTTCAAATCATAACGCCCCGGATTGAGTCTGACTTTAGCAACAATATTGCCATTCACCACTACTTGAACTTCACCTGCAAGGCGCATATAAAATTCTTGGGAATTGGTAGGGCTGATGCGTTTTAGCGGTTGTAATTGCTGATAAGGCGTTGATATACCTATACCTCCGGCATTTACTGCCGGTAAATGGCCTTTGTTAAAGCTGGATAAATCGCCTATTTCAAAGCGTCTGGGTTTACTGAAATTATCTTTAAACAGCGTTATGTCACCGCGATACACTTCCTGATCATCATCTTCTTTCTCATAAAAAACTGACCAGTTTAAGTTATAACCATCATGGCCACCGTAATTACTTTGCGCCACCCAGTCTAACGCCAGCCGATCTTCGTCAATATTCGATTTATCGATACGCAGGTTGAAGTCATTAAGTATCGACCACTTAGCCGCGTCACTGGGCTTGGCCAGATAATCGCGATTGCCATAAGTGAGTTGATCCACGGCCATGGCCTCGGGAGCAAGCTCTAGTTGCACCACCAGATCTTTGGTATTAAGCGTCAGTGAAAGGCCTCGTTCCGCAAGAGTAGAGATGAGTATTTCCGAAGGACTCTGATTTAAAAAGCGCAGTAGTTCATCATTCAGTAATCCGGATAAGGGCAGGGCGAGCGCGTCTCCTTCAACACTGTGTAGGCTGAAATTTTCCAGTACAAAACTCACTTCCCCGATTTTGCGTTCTTGCCATTGAACTGGCAAGCTCATGCTGTAAAACGCGGCATGAGCTTTTAGAGTAAAAACAAAAAGGAATAAAAATGCGCTAGTTCGCATTATTGGCAGTAACCAGTTCTACCTGTTTGGGCAATGTACCTTCAGAGAGTAATGTTTTTATATTGATACTGAGTTTGTGCTCTGGCATCAAAAATGTGACTGGCATATTGTTTTGTAACCACTGCCAGTCGCCTTGTTGTTCACCGTCGAAGTGGATAGCACTTTGCACTAAGTTAACAACGGCATTCCCGTCATTAACAATATTGAGAGTGCAATTTTCAGCATCAGGGCAATCCAGTGTTTGAGTTAAATTACCCTGGCTTTCTGGTTGAGAGACAAATACCAAAGTGGCGAAATTAAAAATCATATTCACTTGCGAGGCTTGCCCTTGCTGTTCGATGGGCAATTGCTTAAACACGATGCGGTAAGACTGAGTTTTGTCGAATTCACTATCTCCCAAGAATTGGGCCCTGAAAACCTGATAACCATTGGCGGGCACGTCCACCTGCGGTGGTAAAACGATAAAATCATCTTCTGCTTCGGTGAGAATTTCTTTCTGGTTTTCATCAAAGCTGCGTTTATATACCACAACTTCGATGGGAACCGGAGTATCGCTGGGGTTGATAACTCGATAGGTTACGGCAGAGCGATTTCCGGTGGTATACAACTCTGCCACCATGGGTTGCACCTGATAGGCGAAGCTCTGATTAGAGCAGAGTAAAACAGTAAAAAGGCTAAACCATTTAACATGGCGAAAATGAAACATGAGCGCACCTTGGATTTGTTATTTTTATCTGATACCAATTAGTAAAAAGCAAAAGTCGGCAGGATGCCGACTTATCGCTAAATTCTAGTGCACATTTATAACTCAAAATGGGTTTTGAGTCATCTGCTACCTTAGTTGTAAGACACTGTGATAGTGATGGTATCTGAATAAGAGCCTTCGTACTCAAAGCCATTAACTTGCGGTCTGATGGAAACAGTTTTCGCTACAGATGCACCTTCAACGTCGCTGCCGGCACTCTGGCTAACTTCCTGGTCACTGGTCAGACTCAAACCTGTTGATGTGTCAGCAATATCCAGCAAGTAAGCAATGTCTTTTCCGCTGTGAGTATCGTTTTTCAGTACACCGCCATTGGCAGATGAGTAGGTGGTGTTAGCGGTGCTTTGTCCGGTGTTACACCAGATTTCAACACTAGCCACATCTTGCGCAGTAGTGGAAGCTAAGTCCAGCCCGGTTGCGCCGTTGCTTGCCGTGCTGTTAACCTTACACTCTGGCAGAATTTCGCCACCAATATCAAATGAAGTCTCGTTGGTATCTTCTACAGAGATAGAAGCGTTGGCGTTTAAAGCAGCAGCAGTTGTGATGATAGCGATAGTTTTGATTAAAGTTTTCATGTTAATTCCCCAAAAAGTTTTTTAAATAGTTAGATTTTTTATAATTCGTTGATTATTCGTAAGACACGGTTACTTCGATGGTGTCGGTGTAAGTACCTGCATATTCAAAACCCGTTACCAAAGGTTTTACAGATACTGCACGCGTCGCTTCTGCGCCCTCTACACCGTTCCCCGCAATTTGGTTGATGGTTTGTGCACTGGTTAATTGCAGGTCGTTCGCTGTACCAGCAATGTCGATGGCATAGGCAATCTTCTTGCCTTCTTCACTTACCATGTAACCGCCGTTAACTGACTCATAGGTGGTTCTGGCAGTGCCTTGTCCGGTATTACACCAAAGAGAAATAGATGCTGTTGTTTGCGCTTCAGTTGAAGATAAGTCCAACGAAGTAGAGCGCTCTGGTGAATAGTTTGAAACCTTACACTCAGGCAAAATCTCACCACCAATGTCGAATGAAGTTTGATCTGTGTCCGAAACAGAAATCGTTGCATTTGCAGTGAAAGCGGTAAAAGCAGCGATTGCGATAATGGATTTGTTAAATGTGTTCATGGTATTGGCCTCTCAAGCATTCTTTAAATTATGTGGGGTGTTCCCCGTTTGATTTAACTAATGCAGATGTGGTGCCAACTTTTATATCAGGCAGGGGTTTTTCTCGAAAATAAATTCGATAAGTTTAAAAACTCTATAAAAATCAATTGCATGAGATTTATTTTTTTCTTCAAAAAAATAAATAATTTTTCATTAATCCGGCTTTTAGCCATAAATCCAACGGTAAACAAGACGCAGTTCATGGCGGGTATCAAAAATATGACGCTTTTTCCTGCGCAATTTTTTGACGCAGAGCGAACAGTTTAACCGCCGTCATAAAATTGGCAGTCAGAAACCTGACACTCCTTAAGAGTGCGTTGAACATTTAATCTTTTCAGGCATTTCGGCCTTGCGGCTATAAAATTTCGTCTATTAGTGTTGCCTCAAGTTATCCAGCTAACATCGATTGATGTAGATAGAACTACAATCCTGCCTTCGAAGTATTTGGCTGACTCGCATTCGAAAGCCTGGAATATAAAATTTAAATCAAACTGTCATGTTCCGGCTTCTTAAACACAATTAGATGTGTCGCGTAGGTCGGAAAATGGAAGTTCATATCTAGAGCCTTAGCAATTAAGCAATGTCTTTTCTAGTACAGGTACTCTTTTTCATACAACATCACTTATAACTTTGTAAGATTGATGGAGTACTTGTTTTTTTTAAAACTATTTGCGATACAAATGACTTTCTTTAATCATTGCAATCAGGCTTCACATTCTTGTTGTAATTCGCGTTAATCGTGTCTCCTTTAGAGCAATAGCTGTATCAATTCGAACAAACTCCAGAAACTAACGAATCCTCGGCCTGGCAATTGTTTTTTGCTTTCCTGAGAATATTTAGCTTCCCTCGGTTACCCTGTAATATTTTTGACGAATACTATTTCGTCATTTATTACAAAGCATATTGCGTGCCCGTAGTTATCTCTGGGGTAAAATCAATGTAAAAAGATAAGACTTCTGTAGGCATTGAGCCTGCAGCATCAGGCTCCAATTTGTATCAATTTGAGATTAACTGGCGCTTCTTTATCTCGTAAACCAAAGTCGGCAAGGGTGCCGACTTTTCATCAGAAGTTCAGTACAAGTTGTTATTTCAACTTTTGCAATCTTAGTTGTAAGACACTGTGATAGTGATGGTATCTGAATAAGAGCCTTCGTACTCAAAGCCATTAACTTGTGGTCTGATGGAAACAGTTTTCGCTACAGATGCACCTTCAACGTCGCTGCCGGCACTCTGGCTAACTTCCTGGTCACTGGTCAGACTCAAACCTGTTGATGTGTCAGCAATATCCAGCAAGTAAGCAATGTCTTTTCCGCTGTGAGTATCGTTTTTCAGTACACCGCCATTGGCAGATGAGTAGGTGGTGTTAGCGGTGCTTTGTCCGGTGTTACACCAGATTTCAACACTAGCCACATCTTGCGCAGTAGTGGAAGCTAAGTCCAGCCCGGTTGCGCCGTTGCTTGCCGTGCTGTTAACCTTACACTCTGGCAGAATTTCGCCACCAATATCAAATGAAGTCTCGTTGGTATCTTCTACAGAGATAGAAGCGTTGGCGTTTAAAGCAGCAGCAGTTGTGATGATAGCGATAGTTTTGATTAAAGTTTTCATGTTAATTCCCCAAAAAGTTTTTTAAATAGTTAGATTTTTTATAATTCGTTGATTATTCGTAAGACACGGTTACTTCGATGGTGTCGGTGTAAGTACCTGCATATTCAAAACCCGTTACCAAAGGTTTTACAGATACTGCACGCGTCGCTTCTGCGCCCTCTACACCGTTCCCCGCAATTTGGTTAATGGTTTGTGCACTGGTTAATTGCAGGTCGTTCGCTGTACCAGCAATGTCGATGGCATAGGCAATCTTCTTGCCTTCTTCACTTACCATGTAACCGCCGTTAACTGACTCATAGGTGGTTCTGGCAGTGCCTTGTCCGGTATTACACCAAAGAGAAATAGATGCTGTTGTTTGCGCTTCAGTTGAAGATAAGTCCAACGAAGTAGAGCGCTCTGGTGAATAGTTTGAAACCTTACACTCAGGCAAAATCTCACCACCAATGTCGAATGAAGTTTGATCTGTGTCCGAAACAGAAATCGTTGCATTTGCAGTGAAAGCGGTAAAAGCAGCGATTGCGATAATGGATTTGTTAAATGTGTTCATGGTATTGGCCTCTCAAGCATTCTTTAAATTATGTGGGGTGTTCCCCGTTTGATTTAACTAATGCAGATGCGGTGCCAACTTTTATATCAGGCAGGGGTTTTTCTCGAAAATAAATTCGATAAGTTTAAAAACTCTATAAAAATCAATTGCATGAGATTTATTTTTTTTTCTTCAAAAAAATAAATAATTTTTCATTAATCCGGCTTTTAGCCATAAATCCAACGGTAAACAAGACGCAGTTCATGGCGGGTATCAAAAATATGACGCTTTTTCCTGCGCAATTTTTTGACGCAGAGCGAACAGTTTAACCGCCGTCATAAAATTGGCAGTCAGAAACCTGACACTCAGAAAAGCGCGTAATCAGGCAAATTGTAGTGACCTGATAATTAATGAATCCAAATTTTTAGCGTTAACTGTTTCCCTCAGTTGATTTATCGATACTGGCTAAGCAGTTGAAAAACAAACAGGGAAAAGTTAAGAGAGGTAGAAAAGTATAAAAGAGAGTGACTAACTCTAATTGTAGGTAACGGTTACCGAAATAGTGTCGCTGTATGAGCCACTGCTTTCAAAGCCGTTCACCTGTGGAATAATTGCGACATCGGTAGCTTCGCTGTCTCCGCCAGTACCAGTGCCATTAGCTTGCTGTACTGTTTGCGGTGAGCTGAGAGACAAACTGTTTGCCTGATCGCCAACATTAATGTTGTACGCTATCTGGTTGCCTGACTCGTCGATTAAAAAACCGTTATTTGCTGATGAGTAGGTGGTGTCGGCAACGTTTTGTCCGGTATTGCACCATACTGACAATGTTCCGGCAGTTTGCGCCGAGGCGTTGCTCAGATCAAGTGAGGTTGCATTATCAGATGTTGCATTGGATACCTTGCACTCCGCAGCGATTTCTCCGCCAATATCAAAAGACGTTTGAGCTGTGTCTTCTAGTGATATTTTGGCGTTCGCTTGCAGGGCGGCAATGGTAACAATGGCAACTAATGCGCTTCCACTTGCATATTTCATACTGTTTATCTCTGAATTATGTCCGTGTCGGAGCAATGCTCCACACAGATGCTGACAGGTGAATTAACATATGGGTAATCACCTAAAACCTTCACACTCAAAGACTATATCGGCAAAAATCTGGGTTCTCAAGCCACTAATTTATAATTTTTCCAACTTTTCTTCTGTCTTGCTTTTTCCTCTTTGTTTTCTGGTCATTTCATCAACAACCACAGGTTGCACTATAGTCGCTGATGAAATGACAAAGATCGGTTAAAATCTTTGTCATTAAAACTTATTCGTAAGAAACCGTGATACTGATAGTATCTGAGTAGCTACCTTCGTATTCAAAGCCAGTTACCTGAGGTCTGATAGATACGGTACGAGCGATTGAAAGACCTTCCGTGTCTGAGCCTGCGCCTTGGGTAATCGTCTGAGCAGTGGACAGGTCAACGCCGGTTTGCGTATCAGAAATATCTAGTAAATAGGCGATATCTTCACCTGTGTGAGTGTCGTTCTTTAATACACCACCATTAAGTGATTCATAAGTGGTGTTAGCTGTGCTTTGTCCGGTGTTACACCAGATTTCAACGGAAGCAACATTTTGTGCTTCAGTTGATGCCAGGTTCAAAGAAGTGGCGCCTGAAACAGTCGTGTTGTTAACCTTACACTCTGGCAGGATAGTGCCGCTGATCTCAAATGATGTTTCATTGGTGTCATCAACCGAAATCGCTGCGGTAGCGTTTGTGTGAATAGCTGCAGTCACTGAAAGTAAAGCAACGGTTTTGATGAATTTTTTCATTGTTGTATTCCCCAAAAGGTTGTTATTGCAGCCCGGCTGTCTCTTGCTCGTTCTCCTGAAAACTGAGAGACCCGTGGATTTCCGTCCTTATCTCGCGATAAGTTTGGCAGGTTATAAAGCGTTCGAGATTTACTAAGCATGTGCTATGCCAAAATGTGAATTTGCTTTTGAGAGTTTTTGTTTCGAGTAGGGTGTGTGTTTTAAGCTGTTGAATATTAACAATAAAATTTTAGATTTAGACTTTAGTAGTATGAGTCTTTGGTGGTTGTAAAAATTACCCTCTGAGCAAATGTGAATTTGGTTTTTCAATTTTTTGACGGTGAAGGATTGCCGTATTTTTCAAGAGATTGGAGTGGCAAAGAGGCAGAAATTGCCTCAGTTGGTTAAAAAAACAACTGAGTAAGAGGGGGACTGTTGCCTCAGTTGGTCAAAAAACCAACTGAGTAAGGGTGTGGCTGTTGCCGGGGGCAATGGTCAAAGGGGTAGTGATTGCCGCTTCTACGCAAACAAATTGTTTGAACTCGGCATTTGGAATGTTTGCTATCGAGGTAACGAGCTTCGCACCGGGATTCCACACTACCAAACTGTCGTGACCGTCAGTTTTAATAAAGGTCTCAGCGTCGGGTTCTACAATCGTCACATCACTAGCCCGGGTTTCATGGATCCTATCGGTTTCCCCCTCAAACACATAAACAGCCGGCGCTTCAAAGTTATCAAAATTGCGTGTCTTATCTCGGTATGTACCGGAAATACCGGTTAATTGGGTGTTATCCAGATTCTCGATTTTAAAATAGGTGTGCAACGCTGCGGTAATCTTGAAGGATTTGTTATCAATATTGCTGGTTGTCAGTGACATAGTCAGGTGTTGTCCAATGATCACCTTAAATGACAGTTTCGCCTTGTAAGGAAACCCCGGCAAGCCATTGCTCTCCAATTTAAACAGCAGTTCAGTTTCATTATTTTGGTTATCTGAAATCTGGTCCAGGCTCCACAGCGAACTTCTGGCATAACCATGCGCCGGTAAACCTGTTTGGCCTTCTGGAAACTGGTTGGAAAACCACGGCCAACATATGGGAGTGCCCCCACGAATTGCAGTGTCGCCTTCGAGGCTTGCCATGGGGCTCATCCAGAGGCGCTCACGTGCATCCTGTTTAGGAATAAATGAATATACATGGGCGCCAAATAGCGATATGGACGCAGTGGCCCATGGATTATCAATACTTACAATAACATTGTTTGACTGATTAGTGATTTGACAGTGTTTGGATGTGTTTTGCATAACCTGTTAACTTTAAACTATCTACGAATGAATAAAAAAGGCGACCATCGTCGCCTTTTCAATCTTTTGTTGCTGATATTCAGCGAAGTCTTCTTATTTCGCGATATGAGCTGCCAAGTCTAACACCTTGTTAGAATAGCCGATTTCATTATCGTACCAGGAAACTAACTTAACAAAGGTATCTGTTAGTGCAATGCCGGCTTTGGCATCAAAAATTGATGTACGAACATCACCAACGAAGTCTTGAGAAACGACGGCATCTTCAGTGTAACCCAAGATACCAGCCAGCTCACCTTCAGAAGCTTCTTTTACGGCAGCACAAATTTCATCGTAGCTGGCGGCTTTTGCCAGGTTAACCGTTAAATCAACCACAGAAACATCGGCAGTTGGCACGCGGAATGCCATACCTGTCAGCTTACCATTAAGCGCCGGAATAACTTTGCCAACCGCTTTAGCGGCACCCGTTGATGAAGGAATGATATTTTGATAAGCACCACGACCACCGCGCCAGTCTTTCATGGAAGGGCCGTCAACGGTTTTTTGCGTTGCAGTTGCAGCGTGAACTGTAGTCATCAGGCCATCAACAATACCGAATTTGTCATTGATAACTTTTGCAAGAGGTGCCAAACAGTTAGTTGTGCATGAAGCATTGGATACAATATCTTGACCGGCGTACTCGTTGTGGTTAACGCCCATAACGAACATGGGGGTGGCATCTTTAGAAGGGGCTGACAGAACCACTTTTTTAGCACCTGCTTTGATGTGTGCACGTGCTGTTTCATCTGTTAAGAACAAGCCTGTAGACTCAACCACGACATCGGCAGCGACATCACCCCAAGCAAGGTTGGCCGGATCGCGCTCTGCTGTCACCCTGACAGTTTTGCCATTGACAACAAGGTTGCCTTCTACTACTTCAACTGAACCTTTAAAGCGGCCATGTGTTGAATCATATTTCAACATATATGCCATATACTCGGCGTCTAGCAGGTCGTTGATACCCACTACTTCGATATCGTCTCTTTCACATGCCGCTCTGAATACAAATCGTCCGATTCGGCCAAAACCATTAATACCTATGTTAATTGCCATCAGTTTTCCTCGCGATCCTGTCTAAAATGAAAATAAATTACAGAAATTATGTCGTAATACCGACAATATAGCAAAATAATTTCATTAAATGTTGTTTAATTACGAATTTCTTGGGTGCAAAATACTCACGTTTCATTTATTTTAGTACAGTTAAATGACAAAACAGGGTTGTCGGTAAAGCAAAAAACCTGCTTTGAATACGTTTGCATCGGCTATCGGGACTATTTCGGAACCCAATGAGATGTTGCTAAAATGTAAATCTTTAATGAACTAAGATTTGATGTGTTTTGCGTGCAGGTGTCTGGATAAGAGGATGGCTGCCTTTATAAGATTTGATGAACACATCATTCATCTGTCACTTCAAAATAGGAAGCTAGACCAGCATGAGCTCATCAGTGCTTGAAAAATTAGTCGAAATTCGCGGAATCGAAACCAATTATGTGGATGCTTGGGGGAAACCTGCCATCGTCAGTGATGCCAGTAAGGCAAAATTACTTGAGACCATGGGGTACTCAGTGAGTGACGAGCAAGCGCTGCAATCTGAGTTAAAGGATTTTGTCGCCAATAACTGGATGCAACCCTTGAATCCCGTGCAGGTAAACCGCATCGGTGAGCCGTTGGTTATCGCGCTGCGCTTGCCTATTGAATTGGTTAACGATGACTACACGCTGAAATTCACATTGGAAGATGGCTCCGAGCTTGAACAAGCAATAATCCCAGCTGATGGTGAATTAATTAATGTTGTGCACATCGATGACGTAGAGTTTCAGGAATACATTATCGACGTAAAACACCAGTTACCTTTGGGTTATCACGATGTGCAGTTGTTAGGTGATGATGGCGATAAGATTGCTGATATGCGTCAAATCATCGCCCCCAAAGCGTGTTTTAAACCACAAAATATTGCCAATAATGAAAAAGTCTGGGGCTTGAGTGTTCAGCTTTATTGTGTGCGCAGTGAAACTAACTGGGGCGTCGGGGACTTCTCTGACTTAACCTATTTAATTAAACAAAGCGGTCGCCAAGGTGCTCAGTTCGTTGGTTTGAATCCAATCCATGCTTTGTATCCTGCTGATCCTGAGGCCTGCAGTCCGTATGGCCCGTCATCTCGTCGCTGGTTGAACTTTATCTACATTGACGTTAGCAAGCTGGATGGGTATCAGGACCCATCGGTACAGGAAATTGTTAACGCGCCTGAATTCCAATCAGCCCTACAGCATGTGCGCAACATTGATTATGTGGATTATGAAGCTGTAGTGCAGCTGAAACTCAAAGTGCTTAAAGCCATTTTTGAAGTTCAGTGGCAAAAGTCGTTAAGTAAAAACACCAAGCTCAATAAAGTGTTCAAAGCCTTTATTGAAGAGGGTGGAGAAAGCCTTGCAATGCTCGCTACTTACGATGCCATCCAGGAAAAACTGGCTAATGAAGGCAAGGCATCTTGGGGCTGGCCAGTATTTCCCTCTGAATTGAGTGAGTTCCACAAGCCTGGCGTAGAGAAGTTTAAAAAAGCCAACAACAAAAACGTCAAATTTTACATGTTTTTACAATGGCAAGCGGCACTTCAATTAGATGCGGCGCAATCTACAGCTGTACAGGCTGGAATGAGTATTGGAATTTACCGTGACTTGGCTGTTGGGGTAAGTGAGGGCAGTGCTGAAATCTGGGGCAACCGCGACCTTTACGTAACTGATGCAAGCGTCGGAGCTCCGCCTGATGTACTTGGGCCTTTAGGACAAAATTGGGGCTTACCACCAATGGATCCTGAAACGCTATACCAACAAAAGTATCAGCCAATAATCGATTTGTTTAGTTCTAACATGAAGTCTGCTGGTGCGTTGCGCATCGACCACGTTATGGCGCTATTGCGCTTGTGGTGGGTGCCTAAAGGTGAAAATGCTAAAGCGGGTGGATATGTGTATTATCCGGTTGATGATTTATTGGGCATTCTCGCGCTTGAAAGTTGCCGCAATGAAAACCTGGTGATTGGTGAAGATTTGGGCACAGTGCCCGATGAAATCCGCATTAAATTGGCGGAGAACGGTGTGCACTCTTACCGTGTGTTTTTCTTCGAACAGGCAAAAGACGGTGGTTTCTACTCACCGCATCATTACCCGGTACAGTCTATGTCTACCCTAACAACTCATGATATGCCCACCCTGACTGGATTCTGGCATTGTCTGGATCTGGAAAAGGGTAAAGAGCTGGGTTTGTACCCTAGCGATGAGGTTTTACAGGAGTTGTATAGCAGCCGTCACGAAAACAAACAGCAAATATTAAATACGTTGCACGGTCATTTCTCTATTCCCGATTGGATGGGCCGTCATGTAGAGCAGGTAGCCATGGTGAAAGAGCTTAACCACGGCATGCAATACCACATGGCTAAAGGCAGCAGTGCTCTATTGAGCTTGCAATTAGAAGATTGGTTAGAGATGGACAAGCCAGTGAATATTCCTGGCACCTTTAAAGAATATCCAAATTGGAAACGGAAATTAACCAGAAATCTTGAGCAGATATTTTCTGATCCGGTATTAAATAGTCTAGCCTTAGGGTTAACAGAAACCAGGAAAAAAGCATCCAACAACGATTGAGATGCAGGCGGAGTAACCGCCGCTAAATATCCACAATGAGCAAAGCGGGTAGATGAATGCAATCAGTACAAAAACTTGAAATAGCCAACTGCGGTTCTCCTTTTGAGGTTCTCGGTTTAAAGGAAGAAGAGAAAGGGCAAACTTTAACCGTTTGGAAGCCTGGTGCTAATGCCGTCAGTATTACTGACCTGCGCACTGGAAAATCCTTAGGTAAAATGAAAGCGGAAGGTACCAAGGGGTTATTCAAAGCTGAGTTAGAAAGTGCTGAACTATTGGTTTACTCGCTGGAAATTACAACTGCTGAAGGGGACTATTCGCAAATAGATCCATACCAGTTTCAGGAACAAGCTTACCACGCAGTGCACTTCGTTGATCATCAACCTGAGAACGTTTATAACCAGTTAGGTGCACAAGTTATTGAACTGGATGTGGGGCTGGATAAACCGGTCTCAGGTACTCGATTTGCCGTTTATGCGCCTAACGCCTCATCCGTAGCCTTGGTAGGGGATTTCAACTGGTGGAATGGCTCATCACACCCGATGCAACGCACCAGCATGGGCTACTGGGTCTTGTTTGTACCGGGTGTTGATGCCGGTGTTAAGTATAAATTCCAGGTGAAAGACAGTCATGGCAATGACTTGCCACATAAAGCCGATCCCGTTGGTTTTCAGGCTGAACAATATCCTTCTCATGCATCGGTTGTGTATGATCACGATGCCTATCAATGGCAAGATGATGCCTGGATGAAGCGCGACATGGGCAATGTATACGAAAAGCCCATGAGTGTTTATGAAGTGCATTTAGGATCCTGGCGCAAGAACACCGATGAAAATGGCCAGCTGACTTATCTATCTTACAAGGAGCTTTCAGAAAAGCTGATCCCTTATGTCAAAGAGATGGGTTATACCCATTTGGAAGTGTTGCCTGTGCATGAGCATCCGTTTGATGGTTCGTGGGGGTATCAACCCGTTGGTATGTTCGCACCCACCAGTCGCTTTGGCGATCCGGATGACTTTAAGTATTTCGTGGATCAATGTCACCAAAATGATATCGCCATTATTATAGATTGGGTGCCTGCGCACTTTCCGGAAGACGGTCATGGCCTTGCCAGATTTGATGGTACCCATGTATACGAATACGAAGATCCACGCAAAGGTTGGCATCCGGATTGGAATTCTTGCATCTATGATTTTGGTAAGGATACGGTGAGGCAATTCCTGGTGGCAAATGCCTTGTACTGGGTAGATAAGTTTCATATCGATGGCTTACGCGTTGATGCGGTGGCGTCCATGTTGTATCTCGATTATTCGAGAAATGATGGTGAGTGGATACCGAATGTGGATGGTGGCAATAAAAATTATGAAGCCATCAGCTTGTTGCAATGGATGAACCGTGAGGTGTATCAAAAGCATCCTCATGCCATCACAATTGCTGAAGAGTCTACTTCCTTCCCCAAAGTATCACGACCTATCTATGACGGTGGTTTAGGCTTTGGTTTTAAGTGGAACATGGGCTGGATGCACGACACCTTGCATTATATTGCGAAAGACCCTGCCTATCGTCGCTACCATCACAATGAAATCACTTTCAGTATGGTTTACGCCTTCGATGAAAACTTTGTCTTACCCATTTCTCATGATGAGGTAGTGCATGGCAAAGGCTCGTTATTGAGAAAAATGCCTGGTGATGAATGGCAACAGGCTGCTAATCTGCGTCTATATGCTGCGTTTATGTATGCGCACCCTGGCAAAAAGCTTAATTTTATGGGCAACGAAATCGCTCAATCTGCTGAATGGAATCACGACTCTTCCATTAATTGGCACTTGCTCGATTACGATAAGCACAAAGGTATTCAGAGCCTGTATCGGGATCTAAATCACCTCTACAAAGACGAACCTGCCTTACACGAGCAAGATTGTCATCATGAAGGCTTTGAATGGATAGACCATCACAATTCTGAACAGAGCATTTTATCTTTCGTCAGAAAGTCAAAAGAAGGCAAAGAAAAAGTCTATGTCGTGAGTAATTTCACGCCTATTCCCAGAGAGCATTTCAGGCTGGGAGTGTTGGACGCAGGGGATTACGAACTACTGTTATCGTCTGATGATGAAAACTACTGGGGTAGCGGTTTTGACTGTGTCAAAAAGGTCAAAGCCGATGCGCAACCACACAACGACAGAGAATTTTCAGTGTCCTTGTCATTACCGCCACTGGCAACCTTGTATATCAGGTTTAAATCCTCCTGATGTCGGCAATTGAATGGCGAGTTGAAGAGGGGTGTCCTCTGCCCATGGGGGCGACACTTAAAGCCGGTGGTTGTAACTTTGCCTTGCACGCTCCAGAAGCGCAGGCGGTGCACTTGTGTTTATTTGATAATCATGAAGTTCAGGTAGCCGAAATTGCACTGCCTAAAAAATCCGGCAAGGTATGGCATGGTTTTTTACCGGGCATTAAAGCGGGTCAGCTTTACGGTTTCCGACTTTATGGTGAAGAGCAGCCCAAGTTAGGTTTGTGCTTCAACCCTGACAAATTGCTGATAGACCCCTATGCCAGACGATTGAACCGCCCTTTGTTCTGGAATAAACAACAGTATCAGGGCGACAGTCAGGCCATGATGCCAAAGTGCGTGGTTATCGAGGATGATTTTGATTGGCAAGGAGATGCTAAACCCGGTCATCAACTGGCAGACGTAGTTTTATATGAAACTCACGTGAAAGGTTTGACTCAGCTGCATCCTGGTGTACCAAAAGATCTGCGAGGCACTTATCTGGGCGCATGTAGTCGCCCTGTGATAAAGCATCTGAAAGAACTCGGAATAACAGCCGTGCAGTTTTTGCCGGTTATGACCTCAATGCCCGAACCTTTTATCACAGAAAAAGGGCTCACAAACTATTGGGGCTACAACACCATTAACTATTTTGCACCGGATGCAAGATATGCCATTGACGATCCTGTCTCAGAATTTAAAACCATGGTTAAAACCCTCCATCAGGCGGGCATCGAAGTCATCCTGGATGTGGTCTACAACCATACCGCCGAAAGCGGTGATGGAGGGCCAACGCTGTCCTTTAAAGGCATCGATAATTCAGCCTTTTATCTGTTTGATATTAACGAACACGGGGCCGTAGATTTTAGTCAATACAGCAATAATTCAGGATGCGGTAATAGTGTCGATGTTTCTCACCCTTATGCGATGCGTTTGGTCATGGACTCCTTGCGTTATTGGGTGGCTGAAATGGGGGTTGATGGCTTCCGTTTTGATTTAGCGGCAAGTCTGGGACGAGATCCCCATGAATTTTCTGCCTCATCAGGTTTTTTCCGGGCATTACGCCAGGACCCTGTGTTACAGCATGTTAAACTGATTGCTGAGCCGTGGGATATTGGACACGGTGGCTACAGGCTTGGTCACTTCCCCAGTAACTGGCAAGAGTGTAATGACAAATATCGCGACAATGTCAGAGCGTTCTGGCGCGGTGATAAAGGCTTAACCAGTGAATTCGCTACGCGATTATTGGGCTCTCGCGATATCTTCAAAAAGGGCCATCGCTCAATTCACTCTTCGGTGAACTTTGTCTCCTACCACGATGGCTTTACGTTGCACGATTTAGTGACTTATCGCGAAAAACACAATGAAGCGAACGGAGAACAAAATCGCGATGGTCACGGCCATAATGTCTCTGAAAATTATGGCGTAGAGGGGGAAACCCGAAAACCAGCTGTTGTGGAGCTGCGAGAACGACAAAAGCGCAATATGTTTGCGACACTACTGTTGTCCCAGGGCATTCCGCACTTGCTAGGTGGTGATGAACTGAGTCGCACACAGCAGGGCAATAACAACGCTTATTGTCAGGACAATGATATAAGCTGGTATAACTGGAAATTAAACGAGCGTAAAAAAGATTTCCTGGCTTTTTGTCAACACGTGGTGGCATTGCGTTCAAATAGTGTGTTATTGCGCAACCTCAATCTGGAAGACGATAGCTATAGCAATCGCCATAATGTGATCAGTGTCGGTTGGTATCGACCTGATGGCCGACGCAAAGTGGAAGATGATTGGCACGATGCCGACAATCAGGCTTTTGCTGTCGAGTTGTTGGGGGGCGATCAGTCAGATGAACATTGGTTATTGTTGTTCAATGCCAGTGATCATGATGTCAGCTATTGTCTGCCAGAAATTCCCACAAATACCGGCTGGCGACTACAACTAGATACGCGCTACAGTAAACTTAAGGATATGCCGGAAATTTCGGTTACTGGTCAGTTTTTGCAGTCTGATAAGAGTATCAGTGTTTTCCGTAAGCGAAGAAAATAGCTCCAACCGGCAGTGTCACTTGCCTGCCACTGAAACTTTACAGTACTTTATGACAACCTCTGGCTGCAAATGCAGCCAGTAAGAGTTATAATGCAACGCCATACACCGCCACTTTCAATAGCACCTCTTTAAGAACACGTTCATCATCGGGTGCATCTAATTATTAGGAATGTTCAGAATATGTCTGATTCGCTTTGTAATATTGGGTTTATTGGCTTGGGTGTCATGGGGAAAAACCTGACACTGAATCTCGCTGATCACGGTTTTAAAATCGCTTGTTTTGATTTAGACAGTAGCAAAATAGACGACCTTATCGCTACCGATAAGCAAGAAAACCCGGATGGCGAATCCCGCATAGTAGGTTGTTATTCCTACACAGAGTTATTACAAAAGCTGACCGCTCCTCATCTTATTATTTTGTCAGTGCCCGCTGGTGAGCCGGTTGATCATGTTTGCCATCATTTAATTGATGCCGGCATTGAAGCAGATGATATCGTCATTGATACGGGCAACAGTTTGTGGACAGATTCAGTTGCCAGAGAGCAAAAATACAAAGGTAAATTCATCTTTTTCTCTACCGCAGTTTCCGGTGGTGAAGTGGGCGCGCGGTTTGGTCCGTCTTTGATGCCGTCAGGGGATCCTTACGCCTGGACTCGAATAGAGCCCGTATTTACCGCAATTGCCGCGAAAGTTGATCCAGACACAGGCAAACCTATCGAATCCAATGTGCCAGGCAAGCCGGTCAAAGGTGGCGAGTCCTGTGCTACCTATATCGGTCCTATTGGCGCAGGCCACTATGTGAAAATGGTACACAACGGCATCGAATATGCCGATATGCAGTTGATTTGCGAAGCCTATGACCTAATGCGTACCGGACTTGGGATGAGTACCGCCGAGATTGCAGATATCTTTCGTCAGTGGAATGGCGGCATACTCAATAGTTATCTTATTGAGATCAGCGCAGAAGTACTCTCAAAAGTAGATGATGACACTCAAAAACCACTGGTGGATTTGATCATGGACAAGGCCGGGCAAAAGGGCACAGGCCTTTGGACGGCAGTAAGCGCATTACAAGTCGGAGCACCTACACAAACCATCGCTCAAGCGGTATTTGCCAGAAGCCTTTCAAGCCTTAAAAGCGAGCGTGTGGCCGCTGCAAAAATTCTTTCCGGACCACAGACTGTGACTGTCGCAGAATCGGACAAGCAGGAAGCCATTGATGCATTGAGAGATGCCCTGTATTGCTCCAAAATTTGTTCTTATGCGCAGGGATTCCAACTAATGGCAATGGCTGCTAAAGAGCACGGTTGGAAATTGGATTTTGCTGAGATAGCTAAAATTTGGCGAGCGGGTTGCATTATTCGCGCGGTCTTTTTGCAGTCTATTACTAATGCTTACGAACGTGATGATGAACTAGCAAACCTGTTGCTAGACCCGTTTTTTGCCGAGCAATTGACCAACCTGCAAGGTAGCTGGCGTAAAACCATCGCAGAGGCAACCTTGATGGGCATCCCTTGTGCAGCCATGTCTTCTGCTTTAAATTATTTTGATTCATATCGACGTGAGACGTTGCCTGCCAACTTATTGCAAGGTCAAAGAGATTATTTTGGTGCTCATACCTATGAGCGCGTCGACAGTGTACCCGGTAAGAAGTTTCATACAGAATGGAGTATGCCCGGACAGCCCCAAATAAAAATTAAGCGTTAGGTTGTTATAATTATGAAACTGACAGAACAACAATGGCGAGAAAAGCTTACTCCCGAGGAGTACCGGGTTTGCCGTGAAAAAGGTACAGAGAGACCTTTTACGGGGGAACTTTTGAGTGTTAACGATAAAGGTGAGTACCTTTGCAAGTGTTGTGGGAATTTGTTGTTTCTGTCAGATCATAAGTTTGATGCTGGATGCGGTTGGCCTTCATTCTATGAAGAGGCCAAAGAGGGCAATGTCGGCTATCACGAAGACTTAAGTCACGGAATGCAGCGCATTGAGATTGTCTGTAACCATTGTGATGCTCACTTAGGACACGTTTTTCCGGACGGTCCTGCGCCAACAGGTAAAAGGTATTGTTTGAATTCGATTTCGCTGTCTTTTAAGCCCGAAGATTCCTGATATTTACACCCTGTACAGATATATATACATTCAAGTTATAATTTAGAAGAAAAATTATTTTTGTAATTCTCTTTCAATATCATTCTTCCATTTGCTGTCACTAACGAAACCTTAATAAACGAATGGTTTGTGCTCTGGCGCAACAAACTTCCCGGAACGAATGTCGCTGATATAGTCATCAGCAATGTCTTCAAGCTTGCCAGGGTTTTTACCAACTTGTCTTACCAGTGCTTCAATTTGAGCTAAATCCAGCTCTGTAACGTCATATCTTTTCGCTATGTAAGCCCATACATAAGCACGAGGGAAGCGTTCTTGTTTGAGGAAAATCGTAGATAAACTATAGAAAATTTCCGGGTCAACCGTGTCGCCAGATTCGTATAGTTCCAGGGCGTGGTACAGTAAATTTACGGTGCGGTCCAGATCTCGTTTTACATAGTACTCGGCTAATTTTACTTGTAAGTCGGGTTTCTCCAGCGCACCCGTCGCTTCGAGCCCTAGAAAGTCCACCAGAGACTCTTCGCGGCCAAATCTAGACCAATGGTAATGTAGCAGGTAGGGATCTTTTGACTCTTCAGTGTCTCTTGCCAATTGGGCTAACTGCCGACGCGCGGTGATCACGCCTTTCATTCTATCGCTTTTCTTTTCTTTTTGTTTTATGTGCTCGATTTGCGCAGCCTTGCTGACACACACTTTATAATCTTCAAACTGGAGTAGCAGCTTGTACTTAAGTTGATCGGAGGGTTGCTGTAGGTTGGCATAGCGAGTGCGAATAATTTCTGCCTTTTCCTGACGGCAGTGGGCATCGGAATTGAGGTCATTACACATTTGCGGGTAGTCACGGCAGATTTGCGATATGGTTTTCTCACCAAAAAACATGTCGCCACAACCAGAAAGGAGCAAAATAGCTGAAACTAAGAAAAATAAACGCATTGAAGATGATACCTTTGGTGGAAAATTACTAACAAAAACCAGCAATTTCCGCTCTGAACCCTTATTCCTGAAAATTTAACACAATTTTGTGCAAAGCATACCTTCCCATAAAATAGCCGCCCTTCAAGTTATAAGCAATGTTAAACCGGAAGAAATCGGTTATAGCGATTTTTTCATGACCACGAGGTAAATGACTAAAATGAATCAACAGTTAGAGCAGGCGTTATTAGATAGTTGGCAGGAACGTCAGGAATACGCGGAACAAATGTTGCCTTTAATGGGCAAACTGTACCGTGATTTTGCTGTTGAAATAACCGTTTTCGGTAAGCCGCTGATGGGCGCCAGTGTCATTGATATTATCAAGGCACATCGCAGCGTTCGTTTACACAAAGAAGAAAAACTAAAAGTTAGATACAGCTTTGCTGTGCTGGAAGCTTTGGCCGGTATGACGTTGGCTCCGGCAAAGATTGACATTGGCAAGCTTGCTTATGGTTTCTTCCACGAAGAAAGAGCTGCTGATCTTGATATGAAAGGCTATCTGACTCGTGAGTTGGAAGGTGTTGCCGGTTGCGTAGACAATCACGCACCGCAAGATGTAGTGCTCTACGGTTTCGGTCGAATCGGTCGTATCATGGCCAGATTGCTAATCGAAAGACAAGGTAAGAATAATAAATTGCGGTTACGCGCTATAGTTGTGCGCGGCGGTAAAGACGGCGACCTCGAAAAGCGTGCCAGCTTATTACGTCGTGATTCTGTACACGGCCCATTCAATGGTAGCATTACCGTTGATCACGAGCGTAATGCGCTTAAAGCCAACGGTTCGTTTATCCAGGTGATTTATGCCAACAGCCCGGAAGAAGTAGATTACGAGCAATACGGTATCAAAAACGCATTAGTGGTGGACAATACCGGTGTCTGGCGTGACAGAGATGGTTTGTCTAAGCATTTAGAGTCTAAAGGGGTTGCCAAAGTTCTTCTAACTGCACCGGGCAAAGGTGATATTAAAAACATTGTTTATGGCGTAAACCATGACGATATCGAGGCCGCTGACCAAATCATGTCTGCCGCTTCATGTACCACTAATGCAATTACGCCGGTACTTAAAGCGTTGGACGAAAAATACGGTATTCGCAATGGTCATGTGGAAACTGTGCATTCATACACTAATGACCAGAACTTGATTGATAACTTCCACAAAGCTGAGCGCCGTGGTCGCAGTGCTTCTCTGAACATGGTTATCACTGAGACTGGTGCAGCTAAAGCCGTGTCTAAAGCCTATCCTAAATTGGCAGGGAAACTGACGGGTAACGCTATTCGCGTTCCAACTCCCAACGTTTCACTGGCGATTTTGAATTTGAATCTGGAAAATCCAACCAGCAAAGAAGAGATCAATGAGTATCTGAAAGAAGCGGCTTTGCGCTCTGATCTGCAAGATCAAATTGACTACACCGCTTCTACTGAAATCGTATCCACGGATTTAGTGGGTTCACGCGCCGCATCTGTTGTGGATTCACAAGCGACGATCACTTCTGATGATCGCGTAACCTTGTACGTTTGGTATGACAACGAATTTGGTTACACTTGCCAGGTAGTGCGTGTTGCACAAAAAATGGCAGGTTTGTCTTTCGAGAACGTACCTAACTGGTAATCACAGAGCAAATTTACAGTGCTTGAAATAAAAACCCGGCTTGCCGGGTTTTTTGTTATTTATCTTTCTAGATTTGGTACTTTACCCAGATGAAATTAAGCAAACCTATGCGTTGGGCGCTGGAAGCGTTGATCTTTCTACTTGTTATCTATGGCATCTCGCGTTGGCAGTCGCGAGAAATGTTGCCCTCTGATGGCAGTGAAATGGCAACCCCCATGACACTTGTCACCCTTGAAGGTGATACGCAATCTCTGTTTCAACCCGGCCAGCGAACTCTTGTGTATTTTTGGGCACCCTGGTGCCGTGTTTGTGCGCTGAGTATCGATAGTTTACAAAATGTCGAAAATGACAAGCTACGGGTGGTTACTGTAGCGATGGATTTTGATTCAATTGAGGCTGTGACTGAGTTTGTCCAGAACCATCAAGTAACGGCTCCTGTGATGTTGGGTAACCAGCAACTCAGTGATGTATTTCAGATCCAAGGCTATCCAAGTTATTACTTGTTGGATGAGCAGGGCAGTATTGTTGCTAAGAGCATCGGGCTTAATACCTCCATTGGTATTAAGCTAAATGATTGGTTATCCCGGATATAAACGATTGTGCCGCAGTTATAGCCCGGTTTTACTTGGGCTTGCGGAGGCTTTTGTGCTAGATTATTCCGCGTTTAAATTCCGGGAATAATTATAATGAGAATTAGTGCCAACTTTGACAGTGGCAATATCAAGGTGATTCGACAAGATGCACCTGATGATATCGAACTTCAGTTAAACAAAGACAATAATTCTGAATTCGCCCAGTGGTTTCACTTTTGTCTGGAAACTATGCCGTTTCAGGCCCACACTCTTAAACTTACCGGGTTAAAAGACTCAGCTTATCCTGATGCTTGGGACGGTTATCAAGCGGTTGCGTCCTACGATAGAGAGACTTGGTTTCGAGTAGATTCCGAATTTGATGAAGGCACACTTACCATTGAGTTTACTCCCGAGAATCAATTTACCTGGTTCGCCTACTTTGCTCCATATAGTTACGACCGACACCTGGATTTAGTCGCCTGGGCACAAGCACAATCCAGTTGCAATGCTGCATTTTTAGGCCATACCCTGGATGGTCGCGATATGACAATGCTGACCATTGGCGAAGAAGACGAAGGAAAACTCAAAGTCTGGATAACCGCCAGGCAACACCCCGGCGAGACCATGGCCGAATGGTTTGTGGAAGGCATGTTAGAGCGACTGCTCAACGAGGACGACGCAATGTGTCAGGCATTGTTAGAGCGCTGCGTTTTTTACGTTATCCCCAATATGAACCCGGATGGTTCTGCGCGAGGACATCTGCGCACCAATGCCAATGGTGTTAATCTCAACCGCGTTTGGCACGACCCACAGGAAATTAGCGAACCAGAAGTGTTTTATGTGCTTAACCAAATGCGCGAAACGGGTGTCGATCTTTATCTCGATATTCACGGTGATGAAGCAATCCCATACAACTTCATAGCCGGTTGTGAGGGGAACCCCGGATTCGATGAGCGTATGGAACAACTGGAGGCGAAGTTTAGTGAGATCTTGCTGACAGTAACGGCAGAGTTTCAGGTGGAGCAGGGCTATCCCAAAGATGCACCGGGTGAGGCCAATATGACCGTCGCATCCAATGCCGTGGGCAGTTATTTCAATTGCCTGGCGCTGACTGTTGAAATGCCGTTCAAAGACAATGATAAATTGCCTGATCCGCTATATGGCTGGAGCCCGGAACGCAGTAAGCGTTTTGGCGAAGATATGTTAACGGCGATTTTCAATATCAAACAACAATTAAGATAAATCTAAATACATAACTATAAAAACGGAACAATAAGTAAGAGGGCAAACCTTTGGAAGCATTTGGAAATTTTTTACTGCTGCTGGACAGCTATCTCGGGAGTTCATTCTGGTTCCCGTATGTATTACTAGGAACGGGTTTGTTTTTTACCCTCTATCTCAAGTTTCCTCAGATACGTTACTTTAAACATGCCATTAAAGTAGTTTCAGGTAAATATGATCGAAAAGGAGATGAGGGAGATACCTCTCATTTTCAGGCGTTGACCACTGCCTTATCAGGTACAGTAGGCACAGGTAATATCAGCGGTGTTGCCTTGGCTATCTTCCTCGGCGGGCCTGCAGCACTATTGTGGATGTGGGTAACTGCATTTTTGGGTATGACCACTAAATTTGTTGAGGTTACTTTATCCCACAAGTATCGCGTCAAAACTGAAGATGGCACTATGGCGGGTGGTCCAATGTACTTTATGGATCGTCGCTTAAACATGAAGTGGCTGGCGGTGGGGTTTGCCATTGCTACTGTTATCAGCTCCTTTGGCACAGGTTCTTTGCCTCAGATCAATGGTATCTCCACCAGTATGGAAGCTACCTTTGGTATTGAGCCTATTTTAACGGGTGCTGTATTGGCAGTGTTGCTGGCGCTGGTTATCTTGGGCGGAATTAAACGTATCGCCGCAGTAACTTCAAAGATCGTGCCTTTCATGGCCGGACTTTATATTGTGGGTGCTTTAGCCGTAATTTTTTACAACATAGAAAACATCGGTCCTTCATTTGTCTCTATTTTCGAATATGCCTTCACGGGCTCTGCTGCAGTGGGTGGTTTCTTGGGGGCGAGTTTCGCATACGCCTTTAACCGTGGTGTGAACAGAGGTTTATTTTCTAACGAAGCTGGTCAGGGGTCAGCGCCTATTGCTCACGCTTCTGCTAAAGCGCACGAGCCTGTATCAGAGGGTATGGTGTCAATTTTGGAACCTTTCATTGATACCATCATTATTTGTACATTGACCGGTTTGGTTATTTTGTCTTCCGGTGTCTGGAACGAGAAGTTTGAGAATCAGTTTGACCGTACCGATATGGTTATTTTGGCGGGGCAATACGAGCAAAATAACGAGTCCAACAAACTCGAATTGTACAAGTACCTAAACGAAGATGGTGAGCATTCTGTTGAATCTTATACTGGTAAGATAGAAGTGGTTTCAGGTAAAGCGCTAGGTAAAGACTTTACTATCATTAACGCTCGTTCTATTGCCGAAGATGTTCGTTTTACGTTAAGCAGCAACGACGACCCCTACACGGGCACGTTGGAAGTTGTGGATGGTAAGTTAGTGAAACAAAACATTGTGGTGACGGGTAAATCCTTGATCCACTCTGCGACTCTGACCACTAAAGCCTTTACTCGCGGTTTCTTTGGGGAGTATGGCCAGTATATCGTGTCTATTGGGTTGTTGCTTTTTGCCTTCTCTACGGCAATTTCCTGGTCTTATTACGGTGACAGGGCGATGACCTATCTGCTAGGGCCGCGCTCAATTATGCCATATCGGGTGTTTTACGTAGCGGGCTTCTTTTGGGCCTCTTTCTCAGACACCACTTTGATTTGGTATCTGTCTTATGTCGCTATTGTCGTAATGACCTTGCCCAACCTGTTCGGTATTTTGATGTTGCGTAAGGAGATGCGAGAAACTGTTGATAAATATTGGCAGGACTTTGAAAAAGAGCAGCAGTCGAAATAATTCAAAGCGCGGCTAAGTCCGCGCCTTTTTATATGTCTGTTTTTGATAAAAGTAAGAAAATTAATTTGGAGCTGTATTAATTAATGTCTATCGTCAATTGCATGTCATGCAACAAAAAGATATCCAGTCGTGCACAGTCTTGTCCTCACTGTGGCTTCTCTAAAAGTGGTATGTCTGAAGATGACACAGAACGAAAATTGCGCCACAAACAGTATTTAAAAATTCAATCAATTAATACCCAGGCTGCGGCAGCAGTTATCCTTTTTGTTGCTGGTTTTGCCTATATGTATTGGGGCGGCGTTGATCCTTCTGAAGCTGAATGGTACATCGCCATGTCAATTTCGAGTATTGGTTTTTTCTGGTATATCATCAACCGTATTCGTATGGTAATAGCCAAGCGCGCCAATCGTTAGAGTAAAGTAAATAGATGACACCAGAGAGCCTCTTACAGGCAATGACGCCTGAAATATATGAACGACTTCGACAATCTGTAGAGACAGGAAAGTGGCTCGATGGTGAGCCTTTGAGCACGCAGCAGCAAGAAACCTGTATGCAAGCCATTATTATGTACCAGTCCAGAGTAATGGCCAGCAAAGAGCACATGACAGTTAACGAGCACGGTGAAATAGTGCATTTATCGAAACGTGAATTAAAAGAACAATTCAATCCTCAGCAAGACATTGCCCGGTTCAGCCAAGATGATTTTTAGTAAACTTTTCCAACCAAAATACAAGCACAAAGACCCACTTATTCGCATTCAGGCCATAGATACGTTGAGCGCTGAAGAGTCACAACACAAGTCGGTATTACACGAATTAGCCTTTAATGACAGCGATAGTCGTGTCAGTGTTGCCGCTCTTAACAAGCTCAACAATTTCGATCTTTGGTGGAAAATGGTGGAAATTGCCAAAGATGAGCGCATTGCGAAGCACGCGCGTAAGAAAGTTGAAGAAGCTTTGTTGGGAACTAATGATGTAGCGATTTCACAACAGGCCAGAACAGCGTTTATCAAAGAGTGTAAGAACAATTCCTTATTGGAAGTGTTATTACAAAAACAGGCCATTGACGAATCTGATACGGCTTTGTACTTAGCCGTAATCAAGCGATTGAACAAGCCGCAATTGACCCTAAGAACAATGCTTAACACTGCCAATAAAGCGCTGCAACAATCGCTGTTTGAAGATGTTAAGGATGAAAGTGAGCTGTTGAGAATCGCTAAAAAGTCAAAAGACGAAGCGTTGACCCAACAGGCGCAACAACGGATTGAGGCGATACAAACAGAGAGAGAAAAGCCAAAACAATTAGAAAAAGACACTACATTGGTGCTGTCAAAATTGTTGGCCCTGACTGAAGAGCAAGAATACGAAAAGTTTGCTCAGACGCGTGATGAATTGCAGCAAAAATTTGCAGTGTTAAAGGGGGATTTTGAACTGCTAAATCCCGAGTTAGCAGAATCGTTTATTCACAAATACACAGATATTGAACAAAAGCTCGAAAACAAAGCACAACGCTTACAAGGTGAATGGGACGAAGAGCAGGCGCTGGCTCGTACCAGTGCCGCGTTGAAAGAAGCAACAGAGCGTTGTGAGCAAGTCCTTTCCGTTGTGGAGCAGGCATTAGGTGGTCACGCTGCAGAAATCACTCTAGGTGAGCTTGAGTCTTTTAACGAAAAAATCAGTCTGGCAGAACAAGATCTTGATAAGATGCTGGCAGCCAATTTAAGTGATGCTGAACGTCGTGGTATTGAAAAGCTGATTAATCAATTATTGAGTAGTCGCACCAGTTTGGATGCTTTACCTGCTTTACAACAGGCATTGATGCAAGCTGAAGAATTGTTAACCCAATTTCAAAATCTAAAAACACCCGATGACATCAGTCAAATTGATGCGGCACAAGCCCACCTGGACGAAACTGCCTCTCGTTGGAAAGATTTGTCTTCCGGTTATCGTTCTATTTGGCCGAAAGCGTTGCAAAATCGTTGGCAAGAGAGTTCTACTCAATGGCGTAAAGCCATTAAAGAGTTGCGTAATACGCTGCATGACAAGGTGTCTCGTATACGCGGACGACTCAATGGCATTAGCCGCACCATAGAGCAGGGAAGGTTTAAACAGGCGCTGCGCCACTATGAGCAAGTAAAAGCTGAGTTTTTACTGTTACCTGAAAATCAACAAGCGAAAATGTCGCGCCAGTTTGAAAAGGTTAAAGAGCAAATCGAAAACCTGAAGGATTGGCAGGCTTATGTTGCGACCCCTAAAAAGCCTGAACTGTTAAAAGAAATTGAGCAACTGGTTCTCAACCCAATTGAGCCAGAAGACCAGGCAGAGCGAGTGAAAGCGCTGCGTAAAGAGTGGAACTCTCTGGGGGTTGTTGATACTGAAACCGATAAATTGCTGAACAAAGCCTTTGATCTGGCTTGTGAGGAAGCTTTTAAGCCTTGTCGTGAGTTTTATGCCGTTCAGGAACAAGAACGATTGCAAAACCTCAATGCCAAAAAAGCGTTGCTACAGGCGTTAGCGGAGGTTCCTAAAGAAAATGTCCCGGAGTTAAGTAAGACACTGAGACAATTTCAGGCTGACTGGAAAAACATTGGTGCGGTAGATTACAAAGAGCTGGATTCTTTAAACCAAGAGTACAAGCAAACCGTTGAGCCAATAAAACAGCGGGTCAACCAATTCTACCAAGATAACGCGGAAGTTAAACAAGGTCTGTTGCAAAAGGCCGAGGCTCTATTGCATATCGAGGACTGGAAAGAGGCTACTAATAGCGCCAAAAAGCTTCAGGAACAGTGGAAGAAAATTGAATTTGCCGGACAGCGCCTGGAGAACAAATTGTGGGTGGATTTCCGCAGTATCAATGACAAAATTTTCGCCAAAAGGGAAACTGCAATAAACGCAGAAAATAATGCTGCGACCCAGCGTATCGCGGATTTGCACAAGCAATTGAAAACAACGGCAGGCGCGGTTTTAGATAGCGCTAAAAAGTCAGAAATCACTGAGTTCATTGAACTGCAACTGAGTCCAGCTTTACAAGAGCTGCAAGCCTTGCCTCGCAAGCTTAACGCAGATGCTTTCCAATATGCGCAACAATTAAAAGCAAAACTGGAAGAGAAATTGCTGTATCTCGGTGATAGTCAACGCCATGAGCAATATCAGGCGGTGTTTGATGTAATGCAACAATGGCAAGGCTCCAATGCCCCAGACGCAGCTGCTGAATTACCCAATTATTGGCGCCAGGCGTTCCATACTGCGAACGTAACAGAGCACGATTTAGGGCAATTTGACCGACATCAGTTGACCCTGTTATTAGAGTTGTTGTTAGATAAAAGCTCACCTTCGGATGACGCTGAATTGCGCAAGCAAATGCAGTTGCAATTGATGACCTTGAAGCTTCAGGATGGCGTAAATCTCGACCCGGATGAGATTCTGCGCAGCTGGATCACTCTTGGCAATCTGAGTGAATCTGACGAGGCTTTATTAGCACGTATTAAGGTTTTGTTTTTAAATTAGCATGATCTTAACGAGATAATTGACCGGGATGCACTATTAAAGTGAGTCCCGGACAATAAACTAATGACTTAACTCTCCTTTGATATCGCTGCTCATAACTTTTCGAGCAACATCAAAATCTAACCCCTGACTCAATAAATAGTGTAATTTTGCCAAAGCCGCTTCCGGTGTCATATCCATTCCAGATACGACACCCACTTGTTGTAATGATTTTCCGGTTGCATAACCTTCCATGTTCACTTTGCCGTGCATACATTGAGTGCAATTAACTACCATAATTTCTTGCTCACAAGCATTTCTTAGCTCATTTAAAATGCCTTCACTCTGCGGTGCATTGCCAACGCCATAGCTCAACAAAATCAGTGCTTTTACCGGCTGCATCAGCGTGTTTCTGATGACCTTGTCACTAATGCCCGGATAAAGGGTAATAACGCCAACAGGCTGCGGCACAACTTCGTTTATCTTTAAACGATTGCCTTTGGGTAGTGACACACTGCCTGCTACCAATTCAATGTTTATTCCTGCTTGCAATAAAGCTGGATAGTTAGGCGAGGTAAATGCATCGAAGCCATCGGCATCGGTTTTACGACTGCGATTACCTCGTAATAGCTTATTGTTGAAGAACAAGGAAACTTCTGGAATAGGATAGTTAGCAGCGATATACAGAGCATTTAATAGATTGGTTTGCCCGTCTGAGCGCAACTCTGCCAACGGGATTTGAGAGCCTGTAACAATGACGGGCTTATCTAGGTCATCCATCATAAAAGACAGAGCTGAAGCCGTAAAAGCCATAGTGTCAGTGCCATGCAGAATAATGAAGCCATCAAACTGTTGGTAATTTGCCTCAATATCTTTGGCGATCTGCATCCAATGAGAGGGATCCATATCTGATGAGTCGATGAGGGAATCGTATTCGTGAATGACGAATTCGGGCATTTCTGGTCGATAGAATTCCGGCATTTTCTCCACAGTTGCGGCTAAAAAGCCTTTGACTGGAACATATCCCTTATCTGATGGGCGCATGCCAATCGTACCGCCTGTGTAGGCGACATATATTTTCTTCTTTTGCATTTCTGTGCGGTTTTATGGCCTTGTGAATTTGTGCACAGTATGACATTTTAAGTGGGGAAACAAAAAGATTTATGCGGGCTCAGACGTTATATTATCGCTTGATCCAGACATAAAAAACCGGGCGTCACTGCCCGGTAAAAGAGAATAGATAATACGTTAACGCTGTCTATATTATCACCAGTTGGTGTATTTATTTAACATTTTTTACAGCATTAGCGTATTTTTTTCTTCTTGCTTGATTGTGAGTAGATTTTGTCCTTTTTAGACTTAAAAATCACACATCATGCACAATGCATAAATACCACGAGGATCGTTCAACTTGGCGATATCTTCGTAATCGGCAACCAGTTCTTGTACCATCTGCATCAATCGGTGATCGCTGTCTATCTGGATGGCTTTACCGATAATAGAGGAAGCGCCACCGAAGAATTCCTTCCAGAAAAGTTCTTCAGGTGAAAGTGTTCGCTCAACGTATTGAGTGTCGTAGCTGTCCATTTCTGCAAGCGCTGCCGCAGCTTTTACGGCATCGTTCAGGTAACCCAGTTTATCTACCAGACCGAGCTGCTGTGCTGTTTCACCTATCCAGACTCTGCCTTGCGCCACTTCATCCACCCGCTCAGGTGTCATATTCCGGGCGTCAGCCACTAGCGTAATAAACTGATCATAGCCATGTTCAATACTGCGCTGGAAAATATTTCCGATTTGAGGGTTGAGGGTCCTGGCTGCGGAAAAGGCGCCAGTAAACTCCGTGGTGCCAACCCCATCACTATTAATACCAAGCCAAGCAAGGGTGTCTTCATAGGTCATAAACATGCCGAAGATACCAATTGAACCAGTAATAGTGGAAGGAGCCGCCCAGATTTCATCAGCATTTGCGGAGATCCAATAGCCACCAGATGCCGCCATTGAACTCATGGATGCCACTACAGGTTTACCAGCCTCTTGCAGCAATTTGACTTCTTGACGGATAATCTCAGACGCAAACGCACTACCTCCCGGGGAATCTACCTGTAATACCACCGCTTTAATACTGTCATCTTCCCGGGCTTTACGCAGCAATCTTGCGGTGCTGTCTCCACCAATGGTCCCTGCTTTTTGGGAGCCGTCTAAGATGGTGCCTTTGGCCACCACGATACCCACTTTGTCGGTGCCGTTATTCATCAGCATCGGATTAGGTTTAACCAGTTGCAGATAGTCACTAAAACTGATGTTGTTATAACCTCTTTTCGACGCATCTTTATCAGCAACTTGAGTAATTTCCAGTAATACTTCTTCACGAGTTTTAAGCGCATCAACCCAATTGTTGTCCAAAGCGTACTGAGCAAAGTTACCATTTGCCTGTTCAAACTTTTCCATAAAGGCATCGATGCGCTCATCGAAGTTTTCAACACTAAAACCTCTGGCCTCGGCCACATCGGCTTTATACTGATTCCAGAGGCTTGTTAACCACGCCTGATTCGCTTCCTTCGCTTCTTCTGACATGTCATCACGCAGCACGGGTTCAACCGCAGACTTGAAGGTACCCACTCTGAAAACGTGAGTTTTTGCCTTAAGCTTTTCTAACGCTGACTTGAAGTAGGTTTGATAGCGTCCAAAGCCATCCAGAAACATGAAGCCCATGGGGTTGAGATATACGTGATCAGCGTGGCTGGCCAGGTAGTATTGGCCTTGTGAATAGTAATCGCCTACAGCATAAACAGGCTTACCTGAACCTTTAAAATCTTCAATGGCTAAAGCAATCTGCTTGAGTTTATCCATACCGGCGCTGCCAAGACCATGAAGATCTAGCACCATGGCACTAATACGGCTGTCTTCTCTGGCATTTTCGATGGTTAGCAGAACGTCTTGCAACAACACTTCGGGATTGTCATCCCGTTGGTCGAAAGCTTCACGCATAAACTCGTCGAATGGATCCACGCTTTGTTTTTGAATCACCACATCACCATACAGGTTTAAAACAAACGCGGAGTTCTTTGGTACGCTGATCTTGTCATCTTGGGACACTATTGCGGCAATGATAAACACCACGATCCCGATGAAAACAAGGTTAAACACCAAATTGCGTAGAAAATTTAATAGCGACCAAATCCCTTTGAAAAACGATTTTGTCCAACTCTTATCTGCAGACATAATTCTCTCATATTCTTACAACTGTCTATAATCGTACCTAAACTCAGACCAATAACACAGCCAGAAATGTAATTTTTTATGTTGTGTACAGAAGCAAAATCGTTACACTGAGAATAAAAACAGGTAAGACCAGTTAGTTATGAATAAAAATCCTCATTACCCTCACTTATTTGAACCGCTTGATTTGGGGTTCACGACATTAAAAAATCGTACTTTAATGGGCTCAATGCACATTGGCCTCGAAGAGGAGAAAGGCGGCCATGAAAAAATGGCAGCTTTTTACGCAGAGAGGGCCGCGGGCGGTGTTGGCTTGATTGTGACTGGCGGTATCGCACCAAATTATCAGGGGTGGGTTATGCCCTTTGCCGCTCGCATGACTAAAAAGAGTCACGCTAAAAAGCACCAGCAAATTACTCAAGCGGTGCATGAGCAGGGCGGCAAAATTTGTATGCAAATACTCCATACCGGACGTTACGCTTACCATCCCTTTGCCGTGGCGCCTTCAGCGCTGAAAGCGCCTATTAACCAGTTTAAGCCTAAAGCGTTGTCTGCACGCGGTGTCAGACAAACCATTAAAGATTATGGCCAAAGCGCCTTGATGGCTAAACATGCGGGCTATGATGGCGTAGAGGTCATGGGCTCTGAAGGGTATTTGATAAATCAGTTCCTGTGTCCGAGAACTAATCACAGAGATGATGAATGGGGTGGTTCTTTCGAGAATCGCGCACGCTTCGCTGTGGAGACAGTTAAGTCCGTACGTGAGCATGTGGGTACCGACTTTATCATAATCTTCCGACTCTCCATGTTGGATTTGGTGGAAGGCGGCAGTAATTGGCAGGAAGTGGTGGCCCTGGCTAAAATGATAGAGGAAGCGGGCGCTACTATCATCAATACTGGCATAGGTTGGCATGAAGCGCGTGTACCAACAATTTCCACGTCTGTACCAAGAGCTGCGTTTACCTGGGTTACAGAACGTTTGAAAGGGGAAGTCTCTATTCCCTTGATCACCACTAACCGAATTAATACCCCTGAAGTGGCTGAACAGATTCTGGCCAGTGGTCAGGCAGATATGGTGTCCATGGCGCGTCCATTTTTAGCTGATTCTGATTTTGTGAAAAAGGCACAAGAGGGCAAGGCGGATCGCATAAACACTTGTATTGCCTGCAATCAGGCCTGTCTGGACCATGTCTTTCAGCGCAAAAGAGCCTCCTGTCTGGTAAATCCGCGCGCGGGATATGAAACAGAGCTCAATTTCCCGTTAACCAATCACAAGAAAAAGATTGCTGTTGTCGGTGCCGGTCCAGCTGGTTTGGCATTTTCCTGCTATGCAGCAGAGCGCGGTCACGAAGTACATCTGTTTGATCAGGCGAGCATTATTGGTGGGCAGTTTAACTACGCAAAACGCATTCCTGGCAAAGAAGAGTTTTATGAGACATTGCGTTATTTCGATAATCGTCTCAAAGATGCCGGGGTGCATGTGCACCTTAATAGTCCTCAATCAGCCGAAAGCATTGCCAAAGGCGGTTTCAATGAAGTGGTGTTGGCCACGGGAATTCGACCAAGGCAGCTGGCCATAGAGGGAATTGAGCATGAGAAAGTCATGACCTATCTGGATGTGTTGCGCGATAATAAGCCCGTCGGACAAAAAGTGGCTATCATTGGTGCCGGCGGTATCGGTTTCGATGTAGCCGAGTTTATTGCTGAGGAACACTCGCTAACCGTTGATCCGGAAAAATGGCTTAAAAATTGGGGCATAGATAAAGACTACAAAGAACGTGGTGCGCTTACTGAGCCAGAACATCCTCCTTGTAATAAAGAAATTTATTTGTTGCAACGAAAAACATCGAAAGTGGGTAAGGGACTGGGTAAAACTACGGGCTGGATCCATAGAACGTCATTACAACAAAAAGGCGTTAAGATGATGCCCGGTGTGACTTATGACCGAATAGACGACGCCGGGTTACACATTACCATTGACGAAAAGCCAATGCTTTTGGCTGTCGATACGGTAATTGTATGTGCCGGACAAGAGCCTTACAAAGCTTTCCACGCAGAGTTAGCCCAGCTGTCTGACGCTACCGTGCATATCATTGGTGGTGCCGATGTTGCAGCAGAGCTTGATGCCAAGAGGGCTATTCGTCAGGGAGCAGAGCTCGCTGCTGTCATCTAAATGATGAGCAAGGCACGTTTGTGTGCCTTGCTAATTTATTGTTGAGGAACTGTGTCTAAGCGGAAACAGTTCACAAATCACTAAATTTCCTTTTGAAAAGTGCAGCAACAATTGCCACACTGTTGTTACGCTCAATCTGACAAAACACTTTTTTGTCTGTAAGGAATCTATTCTATGACGATTAAATTCACAGCTACTAAACGGCGTTCCTCTCGCGTGTTTATTGCTTTTTCGTTGGCTGCTTCGACTTTGTTAGCAATGGGGCAGGCCCAAGCCAATCGATTTGGTATCGATGGTGGTGAAACTGCCACAGGTTTACAGGGCATGACCTGTGCTCAATCTGGGTGTCACTCATCGGGACAGGATTTCAAGTCTTCTTTGGCTTTTTCCGGAGACACAGAGGTTACGCCCGGCAGTGTAAACGATGTCAGTTTAGTCTTAAGCTTCAGTGCTCCCTCAAGTGTTACCTCCGCTGTTGCAGGATTTCAGGCGGAGTTATCTGACAGTAACGCCTTTTTGATCGCAGGTGATGCACAACTGGTGGATGACGGCAAATTGAGTCATATGACGCCGCAATCTGCTTCCAGCAATACGGCTACTTTCTCGTTTCAGTGGCAGGCACCTGAAGTGGAGGGGAGTGTGACCCTTTATGCTTGTTCTCAACCAGCGAATAACGATTTTCTGCAAACTGGTGATGATACTTCTCCTGCCTGTATTGAGCAGGTGATTAGCGTGGCTGAAGAGGACACTGTTGATCCGGTGGAGCCAAGTAATTTTGTAGCTTACGATTATGATGGTGACGGATTAGCTGATGTTGGTGTGCGCAGACCTTCTAGTTATTTTCAGTACATCAGTAATTCATCTGATGGTGAAATCCAGCGACATGTATTCGGTAAAAATAGTGCAGACATCCCAGTTTCTGGGGATTTTGATGGTGACGGTATCGCAGATATCGCTGTCAGAAGGCCTTCCTCTTTCTTTTGGTACATTAAGAATAGCTCCGATGGTGAGATTCAGCGTATTCAATTCGGTCGTAACGCCGCTGATATTCCCGTTCCGGCTGATTATGATGGTGATGGGATCACGGACGTTGCTGTTCGACGGGCTTCTAATCAGTTTTGGTACATATTGAATTCCAGTGATGGTGAGATCCAGCGCATTAATTTTGGTTTACAGGAAGCTGATATCCCTGTGCCTGCAGATTACGATGGCGATGGTATTGATGATGTGGCTGTCAGGAGACCATCGAACTTTACCTGGTATATTCTGCGTTCCTCGGATGGTGAGATAGACCGTATTGTATTTGGCAGAGATCAAGACGATATTCCCGTCCCAGCCGATTATGATGGTGATGGTAAAGCGGATCTGGCAGTGCGGCGCGCTTCAAATCAATTTTTCTATATCCTGAATAGTTCAGACGGTGAAATTCAGCGTATTAACTTCGGTCGACAATCGCAAGACGTACCTATTGTTGCGGATTATGATGGTGATGGTAAGGCCGATGTCGCAGTGAGAAGGCCTTCTACCCAACTCCAATACATATTGCGCAGTAGTGATGAATTGATAGAGCGCATTCAGTTCGGGCGTCAATCTACAGATGTGCCCCTTGCCGCCCCTGTGCTAACACGCATGGAAATGGTGGATCAGGCGAATACCGCCGGTAAGAGTTTAGCTTTTGTTGAAGAAGAATGGGCTGATATGGATTTCATTCAGCAAGAGCCCGAGTAATATGACAATAGGGAGTAATGGCTGATGCGCTATCAGCCATTACTCATTTTTAATTCCAGTGCTCAAAATATTCGTCCAAATCGCTGATTCGCTTTTCAACGTTTTCAACACTCGGTGTACCGAGATATAAAAAACCCATAATTTCGTCCTGTTCTTCCAAATATAGCGCCGACTTCAGATTTTCGTCCTGAGCGTAAGCGCCAGTGCGCCAAATCCCTTGAAAGCCTTGTGCCACCGCAGCCATCTGCATTGCGCTCATGGCGCTCGCTGCAGCGGCTACCTGTTCAACCCAAGGTACTTTGTGGTGCTCCTTGTATTTCATAATGGTAATAATCACCATAGGAGCCCTGAGAGGTAATTCGGGGGCTCTTTCGATGTCCCTGTCACTCATATCACTGGCGATAGCTGCTTGCTCGAGTAGATCGCCAAGTTTCTTTCGGCCATTACCTTCACAAACTATGAATTGCCAAGGCTTGAGTGATGCATGGTCAGGAGCTCTGAGGGCAGCTCTTTTGATGTTCGCCAGTGCCTCTCCGCAAGGCGCTGGCTCTTTCAAGCGAGGTTGCGACTGTCGGTTTACAAGTAATTCTATTGCATCCATGTGCACACACCTTAGGGTTATCAGCCAATCTACGGTGATTTATAACGAAACATTTAGGTATTTACAAACCAAAATGAGAAAAATATACCAGTTAAATAGGGGGGCAAGGGCAATCGATATTCAGGCGCGCAAAAATTGACTACACTGGATAAGGAGTCCTGAAGTCAGAAGGGGTATCCAGATGAATTTTGACAAGTCTAAAGCGAAAAATAATGCTAGCTCTGACAACAAAGGCGCGGGAGGATTTATGGGTTTTTTCAAACGTCACAAGACTAAGGTCAACAATAAGCCCACCGTATCAAATACATTAGTTCAGTTTGCTGAAGAAGATTCGAAGCGCATAGCAGTGCTCATCAAAAGTTGGTTAGAAGCTGATGATAAAGCTAGAAGCAAGGCGATTACAGAGAGTAAGCCTCGTAGATAGTAATGGACCAAAGTGACGACACTATTCTGGGCCCGCAGGCCCAGACAACAAATTATCAGGCGCTTTCAGAAGCAGACATTAAATCAATTTCTGAATCGCTGTTATCACGTTCAATGTACATTTTGATTAATTCCGCAGGTTTGAATCCGCACGCCATAGACATTGCCAAGAATTGGTTCATGCTAGGTGAACCTACGTTTTTTTCCCAGTTCTCATAAGTTTTACGTGTTTTAACGCCAGCAAATTCTGCCATTTGAACTGTAGTCTTACCTGCTCTCAAGCGCATGATGCGTAAATCAGTACCTGTAATAATCATCTTTTAACACCCCATCTATTAAAGATTAAATTGGAATCATGGAATTCACTCTTTCAGTGATGTAATGGTAAAAAATATTTTGTGGGACGAGATTAACATGCCTAAAAAAGACCACTAAAGTTTAATAAGTGTATGAAATAAAAAAGAAAATAGTTTGATTTTTTTTTGAAGCGTTTACATTTTGGAGGCTTCCGGGGGGATTAATGATCCGAATACCATTAAAACAGCGTTTATTGGGAATGATAACTTCTCTCATTCTCTTCTGGAGCGCGGTATGATGCAGACGTTTTTAAGCCTAACAAAGTACATATTTGTCACATTCACCATTGAGAGTCATTGAAAATAATATTCGTGGAATATTAAGAGTGAAATTTATACCTGGTTTATAGTCATATTCTTACACCTAAGTGGATGATTATCTTATACATACAGTGTCAAAATAGTGATGAACAAGTAAGGCTTAGTTTGATCGAGTGGCTAAAAAAATTTGAGTCTTATGAAGATAAAGTTCAGGCACCAGTATAGGTGCCTGAGAAAAGAGGGTACTAGTATTCTGCGTTGCCGGGAGTTCTGGGAAAAGGAATGACATCCCTGACATTTTGCATACCGGTGACATAAGCTACCAGCCTTTCAAATCCGAGGCCAAATCCAGAGTGAGGCACTGAGCCGTATCGTCTTAAATCGCGATACCAGCTATAGTCTTCTTTCACCAGTTCCATTTCTTCCATGCGCTGGTCGAGCACGTCCAGACGTTCCTCTCTTTGCGAGCCACCGATGATTTCACCAATGCCTGGTGCCAATACATCCATTGCAGCAACGGTCTTGCCATCAGGATTCATGCGCATGTAAAACGCTTTGATATCCTTAGGGTAGTTTTGCATGATGATGGGAGCGCCTACATGCTCTTCTGCCAGGTATCTCTCGTGTTCTGAGGCGAGATCAATACCCCATTCCACAGGGAACTCGAATTTTTTACCGCAGTTTTTCAAAATTTCAATGGCATCTGTGTAGTCCATGCGAACGAAGTCTTGTTCTATGACCTTTTCCAGACGGCTAACCGCTTCTTTGTTGATGCGCTGTGCGAAGAATGCCATATCATCAGCGCGTTCTTCTAGCACTGCTTTGAATACGTATTTCAACATGTCTTCTGACAGCTGAGCAATATCGGCAAGGTCGGCAAAGGCTACTTCCGGCTCAATCATCCAGAATTCCGCCAGATGTCTGCTGGTGTTGGAGTTTTCAGCTCTGAATGTCGGACCAAAGGTATACACCTTAGAAAGTGCACAGCAGTAGGTTTCTACATTTAATTGACCTGAAACGGTCAGAAATGCTTCATTGCCGAAAAAGTCTTGTGAATAATCAACATCGCCCTTGTCGTTACGCGGTAAATTCATCATATCTAAGGTTGATACCCTGAACATTTCACCTGCACCTTCAGTATCACTCGCGGTGATAATTGGCGTACTGATCCAGTAGTAACCGCGCTCGTGGAAGAATCGGTGAATTGCTTGAGATAAGCAGTTTCTCACCCGGGTTACGGCACCTATAACATTGGTTCTTGCTCTCAAGTGGGCGTGTTCACGCAAAAACTCAATACTGTGGCGTTTGGCGGCCATTGGATATGTGTCTGGGTTTTCCACCCAGCCCAAAACCTCAACTTCTGAGGCTTCAACTTCCAGCGCTTGTCCTGCGCCTTCAGACTTTTTAAGGACACCAGATACGGAAACAGAGCAACCTGCTGTAAGTTTTTGCACATCAGCGTAATTATTCAGGGTATTTAATGCAATGACCTGCACAGGGTCAAAGCAGCTGCCATCATGCACTGCAACAAAGGATAAACCAGCTTTGGAATCGCGACGAGTGCGAACCCAACCTTTCACGACAATTGTGTCTCCTGCGTTGTACTTTCCACTGAGTACATCTACGACGGCGGCGTGTGCCATTCAAATCTCCAATCAAGAATTTAGTTACGTCACTTTGATAGTGACAAGAGGTTTTCAGGGTTACAGGGTAACCGGATATCGTATGTTACTTTTTGTGTGCTGATAGACAAGCGTAAAAAGCTAAAAAGTTGGATTTTTAGCGTTAATTAGCCAGAAGGGAAGGGTTCACTAATTTACTACTGCTATTTTGTTCTGTATGTTTTATGTAGTGAGAGGTGATTTGTTCTACTTTTCCCTCGTTTTTTAAATTATCAATAGCTTTATTTATTGGCGCCAGTAAATGGGCGTGTTCTTCTCTTAGCCGAAAGTGCAAGTCTCCCTCGGAGTGCTGTGCGCCATAGGCTATGTTGATCCCAATTTGCTCTGCCCAATAACTGGCGGGCAGATCCCCCATGATGACTGCCTGAATGCGACCGATTTGCAATGCTTTAATTAGCTGATATTCAGAATTAAAATCGACGCGTTCAAACATAGCATCGTTGTTGTAAAGGTAGCCCCGTACTGTACCTATCTGCTGGTGATGCATCTGGTCGAGTGTACTGAAAAGATGTTGGTTTTCAGGCAGGGTAACCAGATATTCTCGAATCTCTATCAAACCTTCACTGATCACAAATCCCTCAGGGATTTTATGCCCAGCAAACCAGCTGGGGCTGGTAACATCAAAATCCAATTCACCCTTCTCCAGTGCCATTAGGGTTCTCTTGGGAGGGAGCTCAGTAGGTACGCCGAGAATATTAGCTCTGGCCAGCACGGCGCTGACTAACTCAGCCACAATACCCGGGTGTTCAGCATCTGGAATGAAATAAGGGTACCACGCACTGGAGCCTGAAATATCAAATTTCAACGTTGCGATTGGCTTTGCTGTATCCCGATAATCGTCAGCGACACATGGGTAAGTTGCGATGAACAAACTTAATATGCCCCAAATTATTAATTTATTGCTTAGCATGTAGTAGTGCTGACTCAAGTTGATGATGAATATACCCAAAATCATTTAGGTTGGCATTATCAATATTCAGGGGGGGAAAACAATACTACTTTTGGTTAAAAAGGATGCAGGCCACGTTTTGTTTGTAGCAGATGCTTGCCAAATTGAGGAGGATACTATCCAAGTTTAGCTCAAACTGTTCAAAGATAGTTGTTTTGAAAAGTGAATTTTATGTTCGGTAACTGAATTACCTTTGGTGAAACCAGTAATGTTGTATCCGTTATTCAGCAGCATGCTCAGCATAGGCTTGAATTGATTCATGGATTTAACCTCAATGGTGTCGAATTTATTTTCCCGACACCATTTTTCCTGTACTTGCAACAGCATTTTGGCAATGCCTTTACCCCGAAACTCAGGTGCGACAGCCCCTAACCAACTGTAAAAGGTATGCTGGTTTAGCGCGTAACCCAATTTAAAAGCCACAAGCTGATTATCTTCGAGGTATCCGAGGCTGAGATAATTATTACCCACTCGTGCTTGTAATTCATCAACCGTGGAGGTTTGTCGCATTTCTGGAATACAGTTTTTAAGGGCAAGCGCATCCTCAAGGGAAATTTCAGTCACCATGATAATGGAAGGATTTTATCTGCGTCCTTTATTTTGCAGATTAGCAGCACCGTTAGTGGCTTGCACTCTACCCTGACGTTGCTGTTGTACATGTGTCATTTCATGAGGCAGGTGTTGTGCCTGACCAGAACTGAGATGCAAATTACTACCTTGGGTATAGGCTTGGGCTTGCATCTGTCGAGGTTGAGCAGAATTTGTTTGCACTCTAACATCCGCCATATTGTGGCCAGTGGACTGTTCCATACCTCTTCGTAAATTAGCAGGGAGCCCGGTGTTGTTGTTTCGACCATTCATGATTACGTCTCCAATAACTTCTTCAGTGTAGCATGAGCTTACCCCAAAGACTATTTTTGCAAGGTGGGGCTGTAGTGGCGTTTAAGCCACGCACTTAACCCGTCAAGGCCCGGAAACAAGACCCGTTCAGTAATGTTTGATTGATCCAATTTATTCCTCACTTCCCATTTGATCTCTTTTGGAATGACTATGGCGAGGTTTTCGATAGCGTGCTTTTCCAATAAATCATCCAGCAATAAGTGCGCACCTGAGGCTACAGAAAAAAGCGCATGCTGGTTTACAATGCGCGCGTCAGTAGAAGGGGGTTCATAAAAAATGAAGAACTCCTCTTTACTCATTAAATCGAATTCGTCCAGGTCTTTTACCAAAGACTCCAACATTTCCAGGGTGAAGACATTGCCGCCTTCATTATCCAAACAGTCCCGCATTTTTTTGGGAAATTGTTTTAATACCAATTCCAATAAATATTTGCACACTCAGCGCAGCCTCAGAGACATTAGTTCGAGGCGTGCGAATGAGAGAATACTGGTGGTCTTATGAACTTCGCACAAAGCTCAACGCATCCTGCTCTCGCCCCTTACCAACATCCATGTTGGTAACAAAGAAATAATGTTTCTGTGGCGCGTCTTCGATGGGGCTGAAAAGCATTTATACTGTGTTGGATGTTTTTGATTTATCCCTACATGGATGTAGGTGATTAGAATAACGCAGGAGCAGTTATCGAGGCCCACTAGACCTTCAAACATCCGCCTTGTCTAAATGCTTTTCATTTCCCACTGAGGTGAGTAAATGTTTGTCGGAATTGGTATAGGAGTCGTGATAATTGACCTTCCAGATGATGCCATCTTGCTCGGCATAATCAATGTCAGCAGTGGCAAAGTGCATGGCAAGAAGAGGGGAGCAGGTCCAGTCTAACATCCTGGTTGGCAAGCCGTGATGTTGGGCGATTGTCAGCCAGTGCCAGATGACATTGGTCGTATCGAAATTATCATGGCCGTATTTTCTGAAGTTGCGCAGTAGATGTTTTTCCAAAGGTTGAAACTCACCGCCCAAGCGCATCAACGAGGTTTTCAAATCAAACTTTTCAGAGGGTTGGCCGCGAAAGGCATAAGGACTTCGATAACGCGAGATTTCATCATTCCATGAACCCGCAAAAAGCAGCTCGTGAAGGTGACTCCATGATTCGGCGGTGACGGTTTGCAACTGTATATCCTCTAAATAACTGGTATAACAAGCCGTTCTTGAAAAACCTGATACAAAAAAAAGCCCGGTAAACCGGGCTTAGTGATGTTACAAAATTTTGACCAGGGCTTCTGCAAGGTCGTCTACATTACTTTGCGATATACCGGCAATATTGACGCGACTGGAATCCACAAAATATACGGCACTGTCAGCGCGCATTTTCTTTACTTGCTCTGGTGAGATGCACAAAAATGAAAACATACCTTTTTGCGAATTTACAAAATCAAAATCCATACTGGCACCTTTGTCTTTCAGTTTTTGCACCAGCATAGCTCTGAGTGATTTCATGCGCGTGCGCATGTCGGTCACCTCAGATTGCCACAATGCTTTGAGTTGCTCATCGTTGAGGATAATATCAACAATAGCGGCTCCCCATGAAGGCGGCATGGAGTAATTCGCTCTGGCGACACTCTGAATTTGGGTTTGCAAGCTCTGACGAGTTGCATTGCTATTGGTCACCACACAGGCCATACCTGTTCTTTCCCGGTACAGACCAAAGTTTTTGGAGCATGAAGCAGACAAAATCATCTCTGGTAAGTTTTCTGACAGCAGTCTGATGCCATAAGCGTCTTCGTCAAGACCATCGCCAAATCCTTGATATGCCACGTCTATAAAAGGGATGAAGCCTGTTTTTTGTGCTGCTTCTAAAACGGCTTGCCATTGTGTTTGATTCAGGTCCTGTCCGGTGGGGTTATGGCAGCAACCATGCAATAGCACTATGTCATTCTTTTTAACGGAATTAAGGGTTTCCATCATGGCGTCAAAACGAATACCGCGACTTGCTTTGTCGAAGTAAGGATACTTTTCAATACGCAAACCCGCAGTTTCGAAAATAGGAATGTGGTTAGCCCACGTAGGGTCACTCACCCAAACGGTAGCGTCCGGATTGCCTCGTGCAATCAGTTCAGCAAGCAGGCGCAAAGCACCGGTACCACCGGGTGTTTGTACCGCAGTAATGCGATCTTCAGTAACGGCTGGATGACTTGCACCAAACAGCAGTGCTTTCATTCCTGTCAGGAAACCAGCTACACCTTGCGGTGCGATGTAAGTTTTGGTGGTTTCTGAGTCGAGAAGTAATCGCTGTGCCTTGATTACCGATTCCAGAATCGGAGTATTGCCGTTTTCGTCTTTGTAAACACCCACACCTAAATCAATCTTTTTAGGATTAGTGTCTTCTTTGAACGCTGCTGATAATCCCAAAATTGGGTCTGCGGGTAAGGCGGGTAATACTTCGAACATGTTTTTCCTCAGTCACTAATGGTAATCGCACCTGATTCGCGGTGCTCAATGGCCGCTATTATGAACATTTTAGCGGCGCATTACGAGTACCTGAGCGCCTTTAGTGGCTGAAAAAAACGATTTTTAAAACGCTAATTTCCACAAATTGAAAACTGCTGTTTAATATCGCCGGTAATTTCCGCCTTTTCATTAAATGTGCGCTCGTACCAAAAGGCTTCGCTGTTGTCGTCAATCCAAAAAATAGTAGAGGTTCTGGTACCGTAACCTTGGGTATTAATGAAAATGGAAGACAACTGTTTTTCCCAGATTTCCGGTACACCGGTTTTAGGCAGCAGATGATCTTCTGCTTTGTCTTCATTGCGCATTAATTCGAGCAAGATCTCCGGCTCTACTTGATTCATCTGTTCACAATAGTGTTTCAGTGCCTGTACACCCTTGTTAATCTTTGGCCAGGGACTGTTTAAATTGGCATTGGACAAACCATAAAAGCCGTTGTCCAGAAACTGCAGTGAGTCTTCGTGATTATTGTAGACGGCTAAATCGTGCCATTTTCCGAAGAGCAGATTGTAGCCATTGAACACTGAGCGAGTCCGATGTAGCTGCTGAACATAACTTGCTCTTAATGTCGGTTTGGTCAGATAGTCTAATACCAGCTGGCCTCGACTTTGGGCATTGTCCCGGTTCAGGTGTGGGGCGCGTATATTAGTCAGGGCACTAACGTAGCCTTGTTTTGTCACACCCATCCAGGTGCCGCCGGCCTCTAAATCCTTGCCGCCCAGCAAATGCGGAAAATCTGGCCAGTAGCCACTTTCAAGAGTGGGGCGTTGGTAGAACTCATCCCGATTGGCGGCAATGATAAGCGGAAATTTAGGATGCTGTTTTACGGCAATAAACAAAATACACATTATTTAACTCAAAACGGGTGACAAGGTGAATTGAATAAGACAGAATTTTGCTATCAAATCATTCAATATCCAAACAGGTATCGTGCGCAGTTTACAAATTCCCGCTATTCCCGCAAGCCATACGCCACGGAAAAACCCAATCACCTGGTGGTTGGGGGTGCTTTTTCTGAAAGTAATGGGCTGGCGTTTCCGTGGCCAGTTACCTGAACAAAGACAATATATTATGGCAATCGCCCCCCATACCAGCAATTGGGATTTTGTCATCAGTCTGGCGGCTTATTTTTGCTTGCGCGTTAAAATGGGCTTTATGATGAAAGCCTCTATTTTTATCTGGCCTTTCGCGGGATTACTCAAAGGGTTAGGGGGTATTCCGGTGGACCGTTCCAGGCGCCATGGTGTTGTGGAGCAAATGGTGGCGCGTTTTAAATCTCAACCGGATCTCATTGTTGCTTTGGCGCCAGAGGGAACTCGTCGTCGTGTTGACAAATGGAAAACAGGATTTCTGCAAATGGCCCATCAGGCACAGATCCCGGTATTTCTGGTGGGATTAGACTACAAGGCCAAAGAGTTGGTATTCGGTCCTGCAATTGATATTTCAGAAGATATTGAGGAAGGGTTACAGCGAGCCCAGGCTTTTTTCACGCAAATGCGTCCCAAATTCCCGCAGCTAAGCAGTGTTTCTGGCGAACGTTAGATTCTGATCTAACTAATATCAACCTGAAAAAGCATTGCAGCGCTTTTTGTGATAGTTTCGCAGTAATTGCTAGATGAGCACAGCCGTGCTCGGTGTTTTTCTAATTTTCAGAATTTTAAACATGTCAGATATTCTAAATAACAAAGGATTCAATACGCGATTAGTGCATGCCGATCGCTTAATTAATCATCCCCAAGATGGTGCTGTACATCAGGCCACCAATAATTCCGTGCTGTTCGATTACCCGGATATTCAGGATCTGGTGGATATCTTCCAGGGAAAAGTTGCGGGTCACGCCTATTCAAGGCAATCCTCAGCTTCAATTGATGCACTGCAAAATATGCTGACAAGTATTGAAGGTGGCGTTGGTTCATTGACCTTTGCTTCCGGTATGGCGGCAATTACCACCACCTTTTTAGCCTTGTTACAGCAAGGTGATCACCTAATCATGAGTCAGTTTGTATTTGGCAATACCAACAGCTTTATTGGTACCTTGCGTCGCTACGGTATTGAAGTCAGTGTTGTTGATGTGACAGACGTGGACAATGTTGCCGCAGCTATTAAGGAAAACACCAGAGCCGTTTATCTGGAAACCATTGCCAATCCCGTAACTCAAGTGGCTGATTTGTTACCTGTCGGCGAATTGTGCGAACAGCAAAAGCTAGTGTATATGGTGGATAATACCATGACGCCTGCTTATATTTTCGATGCAAAAGCGGTGAAAGCTTCACTCCTGGTGGGTTCGTTAACTAAGTATTACGCGGGTCATGGTCAGGTGCTAGGTGGCATTGTGGTGGATACCGGACTGTATGATTGGCAAACCTATCCAGGCATTCAGGAAGGGTTTCGTGGCTTACCTGTAGCACAACAAGGTTTAATGCAAATAAAGAAAAAGGGATTGCGGGATATGGGAGGTTGTTTGACCTCTGAGTCAGCCCATGCTATCTCCGTTGGCATGGAAACGCTAGCATTGCGAATGGACCGAAGCTGTGACAATGCATTGCAGTTAGCTCAATATTTAGAGCAGCATCCCAAAATTGCGGCGGTGTATTATCCCGGTTTAAAAGCGCATCCACAGCATGACAAAGCCAGTCAATATTTCAGCCAATACGGCGGTATCTTAAGTTTCGACTTGCATGAATCGGTGGATTGTTTTGCCTTCATGAATAAGTTGCAATTGGTACTTAATGCTACCCATTTAGGCGATACCCGTACTTTGGCTATTCCGGTTGCCCATACCATCTATTATGAAATGGGGGCAGAAGTCAGAGCTGATATGGGAATTAGCGACAATATGATCCGCATGTCCATCGGCATCGAGGACATTCAGGATCTTCTGGCTGACTTCGAGCAGGCGTTGGCCTGACAGTAAAATGCAACACTGGTGAGCGTTTGCTCGCCAGTTTCATGGTTATCTCGTATGACTTAATGCCGTCTTTTGCACCAACCATAAACCTCCACTTTTGACTCTGCGCTAAACATTTCGCTAAAACTCTGTTTAAAAATGGTAGATAAATGCCATTATACAAGCCTAAATTAGTCATTTAGTGGAAATGACCTATGTCAGAATACCGACAAAATCTGGACCAATTAGATCAAGCCTTAATTGCTCAGCTTCGTGTGGACGGCAGAGCCTCTGTTGCAAAGCTGTCAGATATTCTTGGTGTGTCTCGCGGTACAGTACAGAATCGGCTGGATAAATTGCTGGAGTCGGGTGCTGTATTGGGATTTACCATAAGGGTAAACAGTGACGTGGATCAGGACTTGGTCAAAGCAGTAATGATGGTGTCGGTATCCGGACGCTCCACCACTCCTGTCGTGCAACGACTTAGAGGCATCCCCAACGTGTTGAAAATACATACTACCAATGGCGCCTGGGATTTAGTACTGGATATACAAGCCAGTTCACTGGCGGAGTTTGACTCAGTACTACACAAAGTAAGAGATATTTCTGGTGTGCTAAATAGTGAAACCAGTATTTTGCTCAATAGCCTGTAGTGGGGTGACTTCGCACCCCGTAAATAGCTCTTTTAAGCGACAGTAGAAACTACCGAGTCATCATCATAAGAAGACTTAGAAGGGATATACTTATCGGCTGACCAGTCGTTTTCCCACGTCTCACCGTCTAGCAGGTAACGAAAACGAAATTCTTTGCCCGCTTCCAGGTCCACAGTTTGAGTGAAGCCACCGTTTTTAAGCTTCTTCATGGGTGCTGCTTTGGCATCCCAGCTATTGAATTCACCCATTAGTTGCACCGAATCGGCGCTTTTTGCTTCTTCTTGGGTCAATTTAAAGGTGACTTTGCAAACAGGTTTAGATTTTAAAAATTTTTTTGTTAGTGCCATGATGTGTATCCTACGTTAATTTTGTAATTAAATTACATTAATAGCTCATTTATACCGCAAAAACCTATAAAGATCACTATTTATGTAATTTAGTAACTATAATTGTGGTAAAGCAACAGTATGCTGAGCAAATTTTGCAATTGTATTGCCAACTATCTGTTTAGGCGCATCCGAAGGTAGGGGTCAGACCTCGGAGAAGTTGTGTCGGGCAGAGTGTTATGCACTCCGTCATGAGATTTTTATTGGGATCACATCAACCAGGCATAGCTAAACTTTAAGAACAGACTGCGATTATCCCTTTCCAGGCTATCAATGCGATCATCTTTGAAAGCGCGATCAGCGTATCCGGCGAAAAATACCGTTTGCGGATTTATTTTGTAGCTATAGATGAGCTGTGTTGCTATATCTGTATAGCGTTCATCCGGATAATTATCTGGATTTCTCGCAGGTTGATTATCCAGGTTGTGTTTGATCCTGGTGTAGATCACACTGAGTTTGATGGAGTTGCGTACATCAAGATTGTATTTCAGTCTTAAATCGGCTTGATGAGCTGTAAATACCTCAGCACCATCTGCTTCCAGCTTTTCATACAGGTAATTGAGCTCAGCGCGCAGGTGGGCGTTGATGCTGTATTCAAAGCCGGGGATCCAGGTAAACCTGTCGGCCAATCGGTTATTGGCGAAATCGATTTGTTTTCCGACAACAAATTCGTTCTCCAGAAACACCCCTGATGCCGGTTGAATATTGCCGTAGAGAAAACAGAAATTGCGGTCAAATAGTGTGGTATTACCGTCTATCTCCAATTTAGAGGCGTCCAGTCTAATACCGACATGCTCATTTAAAACGCAACCTATCTCGGCAAAAGATTGCATTGGCCCTGAGAAGTTAAAAATAGCTTCAACCTCTCGTTCAATGAGTTCACCTGCGTCATTATGAGTAATATCCCAATCACCGCGCAGCTCTGATCGAGTCCACCAATCATCCTCTTCACCATACCAGAGCAGGCCACCACCCACGACTGCTTTATTGTAGTCAGTGCGGCTCTCAAAGCCTAAATCTGCGCGGTGATCCTTACCGATATCGCGATAGTTAGCATACATAAACCAGTCTCTCTCTTCATGGTTGTAGCTAATATAAAAAGCGCTATCATTTAAACCGTTTGTGTCTTGGGTGCGCAGCACCTGCTCGTTGGTAATACAGTTGCCAAAGCTGCAGCTGATATTTTCACTGCGGCAATCATCTTCATCACAAAAGTCATTGCTAAGCCATTCAGGATATTGGGTATCGCTGAGTACAAACTGTGCCTTGAGGGTATCTTGAGGTGTAATGCGATACGTAGTATCTACCGAACCTGTGTAATTGTGGTAGTTCTCGGATGTTCTGAAGGTGCCCAGTATACCGATAGATAAATCAGCGTTGGCATCATAGCGGTATCTCACTGCTGCATTGTTGCTGTCTTGATCTAATACCGCGACAGAAGAGCGCAGGTTTCCCGGCACCAGAAACGTAGTGTTATTGTCATCGGCAGCAAACAAACCGAAGGTATGTTTGCCAGACTTGCCTGTAAGCTTTGCACCTATATCTGGGGCACCAATGTTTCGGGTATAGACTAAATCAAACAAACTATCGAACATATCCTGGTTCTCCAGGAAAAAGGGCCTTTTTTCCGGAAAAAACAGAGTGAAGTTATTGTTTACTCCCAGCTGCGCGGAGTCTGCTTCCACTTGGGAAAAGTCCGGATTAATGGTGGCGTTTAAGAAAATATCGGAGCTTATACCCCATTTAATATCTAATCCCGGCTCAATATTGGACTCACCACTCCAGTCATCAAAGTTGTACGCAACGCTGTTTAAACCGGTATTTTCCTGTAACTCCCGGTTCTGACCGTAGCCCAACACCAAGGTGGGCACTATGGCGAAGGATTTACCTTGTTGCATACCCTCAAAACCGCTCATTTCCACCATTTGGCAGGCCCAGCAGTCATTATTGCGATCTATCTGAAGATTGGATATGCGCTGTCTTTCGTTGCGTGGGTAAAAGCGCAGAAACTCAACCGCCCAGGTTTGCTTTCCTTCGGTGGGGTTAAAATTAAAGTTGCGCAAGGGGATTGCCATTTCCACGGTATAACCCTGTTCATGAATACGCCCTTGAGAATCCCATATACCATCCCATGCATCACTTTCACTGTTGCGAATGACGTTTTCAATGCTATCCAGCTGAACTCCCAATGGGTTGACAAAGAACTGAAAAACCAGGCGATGGTCATTGTAAGGATCGAGCTTTATACCGACTAAATCGTCTCGCCAAACTCTATCTCTGTCATTGTAAAATGCCCGGATGTCTTCTGGGGCAGGATCAAAGGCTTCAAAGGCCACAAAAAGGGTATCGCCATTTTCAAAATAGCGGACCGTAGTCTTAACATCTGGGGCAATGTTTTCTTGTGGCCAGGTGATGTTATTTAGCTCAATCGTTGCGGCCTGTTTCCAGGCGGATTCATCTAGTTGGCCATCAATCTCAATAGCGTCACTGATCTTGGGGACATCTGGTGGGTTAGCTGTGCCAGCTTGTGAAAATAGTAATAAGAACAGAATCCAGAAAAGTCGTTGCATTGGCGTCCTGATAAACGAGTGTTAGTTACGATGATCCGCTTTAACTATAGGTGATAAATCCAGATTGGCTGAGATTAGCGAAAGAGTGGTTGCTGTAAACTGGTTTTTGCCAATGTTCTGTTGGTATATGATTTTAAATCGTAAGAAAGTGTAAATTTAACGTCAATGTTCAGGCGAGGTTACTTATTTCGTCAGTGAAGTGTGGCTTGCTTTTATCGTTATAGGATGAAAAATGGTTTTGGCACGATGTAATGTTACTAACATCATTGCAGACGAATAAGGGTAGCAGAAACAAAAAACGCCCCTCATGGAGCGCCTTTGAATAACCCGAAAAAACGCTTAGTAACGTTTTCTTTGACCACCACCATTGTGGGTGCGTGGCTTCGGTGGACGAGCTTCATTCACAACAACAGCTCGGCCGCCAACTTCTTTGCCATTCAGGCCTTCAATTGCGCTTTCGCCATCTTCTTTTGATTCAAACTCTACAAATCCAAATCCTTTTGAGCGATTGGTTTCTCTTTCCATAATAATCTTAGCAGATAAAACATTACCGAAAGGGGCAAACGCTTCTTCCAACTCGGCATCAGTCAACCGGTAGGACAAGTTACCAACGTATAATTTCATGATTTCTTCTCTTTGACTGTTGTAGTAATACGCCAGAAGGGTCCAACAATCAAAGCCACCTTATGCCGCGAGTGATGCCTCAATGCTTCACCCTATCCCGTATCGCAGTGTGCGGCAGGGGCGGGTAAAATGCAACACTATTTTTGTGAAATAATTATTAACTAAAAAAGACAGCAAAGCCTTGAATTGTCTGGCTCTTACGGGACGGAGGATAAAAAAATGAGATGCCAGTTATTGAGATGAACTACTTTTTGGGTGGGTAAATATTGTAACCTTTTTGTTTTTCTCAATTGCTCAAAAAATGTGCCAGTTTTTATCTGCTGGATAAATTCAAATGAAATGTTTCTTCGTGATGCAACATTTACGTCACACTTTTCTATTAATTTCTGTTGCTCATTCCATAAGACATCAACAAACAAGTAGCTCAATAAACAAATATGCACGACATCAAACCGTTCGGACTTATGCGCATGACATCGCTCGTGATACTCCTGGTGGTACTGAGTGTTTGGTTGGTGCTACTGGTACACCTGAATGCGCAAAGTACGGTTAACAATATTGACTACAATGATGTGGTGAGTGAGGTTTTTTCCATTGCCTTTATTTTGCTGTTACTTGGAGTAAATATGCGCCTTGAGTCGGATAAGGCTGAGTCAAAGCTTATGTTTGTCGGCTTTTGTTGCATGTTAATCGGTGATGGCCACGACTTATTAGATGAATTTGTAAAAATTCATCCCGATTGGCTGGCATTAGTTTTTGAAAACATCGCTACCAACCTGGGTATTGTGATCGTTGCCGTAGCCGTATTTCTCTGGTCCGGGCGCTACAAAGAACAGTTGAGTTTGCTCAAAAGGCAAAAAGAAATACTCACCGATGCCAGTAATACCGATCCTCTGACCAAACTGTATAACCGACGATTTTTAACAAACGAATTTATTCAAAAAATGCTGACCGGCAATGATGATAAAACCAGAACACTATTACTGCTGGATTTAGACCGTTTTAAAGCAGTAAACGACAATTATGGGCACGCGACCGGTGACCGGCTGATTGTATTAATTGCTGACGTTATTAAAAGTGAGATACGCGAGCAGGATTATGCGTTTCGCTACGGTGGTGAGGAGTTTCTTGTGGTGTTAAATTGCAATCGCGAAATGGCTTTCAAAGTCGCAGAGCGGATCAGAGTCGACTTTGCTACAAGCAGTTTTAAAATCGACGGTCAGGAACTCGTTAAATCCACCAGTATTGGTTTATTTGAGCTGCCCTCTGAAATGGGCTTTGAACAAGCATTGGATATTACTGATAAAGCCCTGTATCGCGCTAAACAGAACGGTCGAAACTGCATCGTGGAAGGGACTCTCTGTGTGAGTTAGTCCCGCCCTATCTCACTGCTCTGTATACTTGTCTCGATATTTGTCAACCCACATGGCTGTTGCTCCGCAAATGGCCACAGGCATCACCACAAAATTAACGATGGGTATCATGGAGAAAAACGTGACTGTGATACCGAACATAAAAGCATTTGGTTTGTCGTTTGCCAATTGCAAACGCATTTTTTTAAAAGGCACTTTGTGGTTATCAAATGGATAATCGCAATACTGCACTGCCATCATCCATGCCGTAAACAGGAACCAAATTACCTGGCCTATCAGCGGTAATAAAAAGAACATCAGCAAAAACAAAATAGCTCTGGGCAAGTAATAACCTAACTTTACTACTTCGCGAGCCAGGGTTCTGGGAATGTCTTTTATTAAGTCGGTAAAACCATCGTCTGAAATTGGCTGTCCGGTTAGCATCAGCTCAATACGTTCCGACAATAAACCGTTGAAAGGCGCAGCAATCCAGTTCGCCAATGTGCCAAATATAAACGCAGAAAACAGTAAAATAATCAGTACCGCAAGTGGCCAGATAATGTAGGCGAGGCCTTCTTTCAGCCAGTCCAGCCATGAGGGAACCCAATCTGTTACCTGTTGCACTAACGGGTCAATTTGGCCGAATAGATAATAAAATGCGGCACCAAACAACAGCACATTAATAATCAGTGGAACAATTACAAACAACCTGACACCGGGCCTGGAGATTAAGTCAAAGCCCTGAAAAAAATAATCTAATCCTGATTTATTTGCCATGTTACCTACTTATTTGCTGGTGAAGGGGAATGATAACAACAGCCTTGCCGGAATAAAACCTGCCACTATTGGGGAATTGTTACAGATATTGAGAAGTGGTAGATTACTCTGATAGCGCTTAATACAACAAAAACAATACAACGTGCCGACCTTTTTTAGCCACACGGGCCAGAACCACAATGCGACTTAAGAAAATTCGACTCGCCGGATTTAAGTCCTTTGTGGACCCAACCAATATTCCGTTTCCTGACGATATGACTGCTATCGTCGGGCCTAACGGCTGTGGCAAATCCAATGTTATCGACGCAGTGCGTTGGGTGCTTGGTGAAAGTTCCGCCAAGAATCTGCGTGGTGACGCCATGACAGATGTCATTTTTAACGGATCTTCTTCCCGAAAACCAGTATCTCAATGCAGTGTTGAACTGGTGTTTGACAATAGCAGTCAGCGCATACAAGGTGAATACGCCGCATTCAACGAAATCTCGGTCAAGCGAGTAGTAACTCGTGATGCTCAATCAAATTACTATCTGAACAGTACTCGTTGTCGTCGTCGAGATGTCACGGATTTATTCCTGGGAACCGGCTTGGGGCCTCGCAGCTATGCCATCATAGAGCAGGGCATGATTTCCCGTTTGATCGAATCGAAGCCGCAAGAGCTACGGGTTTTTATTGAAGAAGCTGCTGGGGTTTCTAAATACAAGGAGCGCCGTCGCGAAACGGAAAATCGCATTCGTCATACCCGAGATAACCTGGACCGCTTGGGAGATGTACGTACTGAGTTGGGACAGCAACTGGATAAGTTGCAGCGTCAGGCATCGGCTGCCAAACGTTACACTGAGTTAAAGGCCAAAGAACGCACTTATAAAGGCCAGCTGGCAGCGATCCGTTGGTTAAAGCACGGTGATAAAATCGCACAACTGGAACAACAGGTAAACGTTCAGGAATCAGATATCGAGGCATTTATTGCCAAACAGCGTGGCGATGAAAAGGAAATCACCAGCCTTAAAGAGCAGCAGCAAGAGGTAAAGCAGCAGATTGCTGACCTGCAACATCAGTTTTATCTGGTGGGCAATGAAATAACCCGGCTTGAACAAAACAAAATTTTTCGCATCCAGCGGGAGAGCCAGTTAAACGAAGAAATTGGCACGGCAGAATCGCTGGCTGAAGAACTGTCACTACGCCTTGAAGAATTGCAAGAACAGTCAGTGCTGGTGCAAGAACAATTGGAGCTATTAGAGCCGGAAGCGGAAATCATGGGTGAAGCTTTGCTGGATGCTGAGGAAAACCTCAATCGCTTGCAAGAGCAATGGCTGGATAAACAGAAGGAGTGGCGTAGCACCGATCAGCAATTTACTCATTTAAAACAGCAAGCACAAAATCGGCACAGTAAAATCCAGGGATTGTTGCAGATTCAATTGCGCACTGAGCAGCGTATCAATGAGCTTCGCCGGGAGTTAAAGGAAGGCATTGCTCCTGAATTGGAAAATGAGTTGCAAGAGGCGCAACTAAAGAGCGAACAGCTGCAGCAGGCACAAGATGAAACTCAGGCCGATTATGCATCCCTCAGTTCAGAGCGATTTGCTCTGCAAGAGGAGCACAAAAGTCTCAGTGAAGAAAGGGAGCTGCAACACAAACGCTTGCACAAATTGGAATCGCAATTAGAGAATCTCAAGCAAACGCTAGAAAAACAATTTAAAGCACAAGGTGATGAGCAGGAATGGTTAGCACAACAGGATAACACTACCCCGTTTTGGGACTACATTCAGGTTGAGTCAGAATGGCAATATGCCGTCGAGACCGCCATGCAACTCTTCTCTGATGCTTGGTTAATGGAAAATATTGGACCTAATACGCTACCGGATGGTTTGAAAGTGTTCAGTCGGGAGCAGATGTCCATAGAAAAGTTATCGGGTACTCTGGCTGAAAAATGTTTGAGTGAACAAGTACCTCAATGGCTAAATACCGTGTTAGTGGCCCAAGATGACACAGATGCAAAATCTAAGTTGCAAGGCATACAACCGGGACAAACAGTGGTCACTGCCACTGGTCATTGGTATGGCATCGATTGGTGTATCGCAGGTTTGAATCGTCGCCATCACCGCCCATTGGAGCAAAAAGCGCAGATCAATGAGTTGCAACAACAAATAGAGCAGCACAATGTACTGGTGAATAACCTCGATGAGCAATATCAGCGGCAGGTCAGTGAGCTGGAAGACAAAAGCGTTCGCATTCGCGAAACCGAAATGGATTTGCAGTCTAATAAACTGGAACTTCAGCATCTAGCACAGCAAATTAAGCTTCTGCAAAATCAGCAATTGCAACATCAGCAAAAACAAAGTCGCTTGCATCAAGAACTGGCGCAGCAGGAAGAGCAGCTAGAAGAAGAAAAGCTGCAATTGGAAGATCTGGCCATGGAAGTAGAGGAGCTGGAGGAACAAATTGAGCAATTAGAAGCGGGGCACGGCGATATTGAGGTGCAACGAACTCGCTTTGAAGAGCAGTTAGAAATTGCTCGAATGGGGGTGGAGAACACCCGTACCAAACAACACAGCATCGCCCTTAAACTGCAGGATTTGCGATTTCAGGCCGACGCTAATCGTAATAAGTTGCATACAGGGCAGGTGGAGTCCACGCGCAATCAGGAAAAATTAACCAGACTTCATAAAGAACTTGAAGAGTTAATGGTACCCGGAGAAGGGCAGCAGGGCAAGCTGGATGTGCTGTTGCGAGAAAAGCAATCTCTTGCGGATTCGCAAACGCAGTACAATCAACAGTTACAGCACATTGAGGAGCAATTAGCTGACGCTGAGAAAGGTCAGGTGGGCGTGCAGCAGCAAGTAGAGAAAATGCGTGCCGAAGTACAATCATTGCAACTTGAAATCGAGCGAAATCGCACCAGAGCGAACACTTTTGTCGAGCAGCTACAAGAGATGCAGCAGTCCTTAAAGCAAATTCTGGAACAACTTCCACAAGAATACGATGAAGAGCAATGGCGTCAGGAGCTGGAAAAAACGACTTCGGCCTTGCAAAAGCTAGGCGCTGTTAATTTAGCCGCAGTGGATGAGTTTGAAGTGCAATCGGAGCGCAAGCAACATTTAGATACACAAAACGCGGATCTGGAAGCGGCTTTGGAAACCCTCGAAAATGCTATCAGGAAAATTGATAAAGAGACGCGAACTCGCTTTAAAGAAACTTTCGATAAAGTTAATGAAGATGTCAAAATGCTGTTTCCAAAAGTATTTGGCGGTGGTGCGGCATGGTTAGAACTCACAGGCGAAGATCTGTTGGAAACCGGGGTGACCATAATGGCCCGACCTCCCGGCAAGAAAAACAGTACAATTCATCTGCTTTCTGGTGGAGAAAAAGCTTTGACCGCTTTATCATTGGTGTTTGCGATTTTTCGATTAAATCCGGCGCCTTTTTGTTTGCTGGATGAGGTGGATGCACCACTGGATGATGCCAATGTTGGCAGATTCTGTAAATTGGTTTCCGAAATGTCGAAAACCGTACAGTTTATTTTTATAACCCATAATAAAATTGCGATGGAAATGGCTTATCACCTTACTGGTGTTACTATGGCGGAACCGGGGGTATCCCGGATTGTTGCCGTGGATGTTGAAGAAGCTGTAGCTATCGCAAATGCATAAACCTGGTAACGCACATAATAAAAATACGAAGCGTTGAATAACAAAGGGTGACCATTTAAATGGATGAATTCCGACTTGCGCTAATAGGTATAGGTATTTTTGCCATTGCCGGCATTCTGGCCCATGGCATGTGGACAATTAGAAAGAACAACAAGGCGAAACAAGACGCTGAAAATGAGGCAATGAGGCGGGATGAGCCTGATTTTGTGATCAGTGATGATGATCCGCTGCTTTTTGGTGAACAGGAGTTTGCAGAACATCCGGCAAATGGGCAGGGTGAATCGGTGCAACAAGAACCGATTGCGGATAGTGCTGATGAGTATGATCCGTTAGTAGGAGATCAGCCACTTTATGCTGCATCTGATGTAGATACGCCTGTTGTCAAGCCATCGCGTCCTGAGCCGCCGGTCACCGAGACTGTCAACGAGAGTTACGATGAAGACGGTATCGGTGCTGTACGTGTGGTAGCTGAGAAGCCAGCTGCTTCAGCGCCTGCAAAGGCCACTATTCCAGCTCCCGAACCCAAGGTGGAAGTTGCAGAAGAACTACCGGAGCCACCATCCAGTTTGCTGCGCAAAGAAGACAGCGGTGAGAGTCATAGAAAAGTGTCAGTAGACGATATTCCAATGATCGACACATCTATCGATATCGAAGAAATGCCGCGTCGCGCTAGTGCATTAAAAAGTGAACATACCCGCACTGAAGTGGTGGGTGGCAATAAAATGGGACGCAGTACCGAGTCGATAGCGGACAAAGCCAGAAAGCTGGTAGGTCGCAAATCAGACGAGCCAGTTGCGAAGCCGAAAAAGTCCAAAGCGGCGGATAAAGACAAAGATCAAATCGGTTTGGATTTGGAAACTTCACCTGAGCGAGAGTCACTGGAAGCCGCAGATAAAAGCGCACAAGACGCGCCGCAAAGTGAAGTGTTGATCCTCAATGTCAGGGTGCCCGAGGGCAAGGTGATCCATGGTGCAGCCTTATTGCCATCATTACTGACCTTGGGATTTAAGTTTGGTGAGCACAACATGTTTCATCGCCATGCTGCCAGCAATGGTAAAGGCCCCAGGTTGTTCACCTTAGCGAATATGTTCAATCCGGGTACCTTTGATATCGACAATATGGAAAACTTCAACACACGAGGTTTGTCGTTATTTATGACCTTACCTATTGATGCTGATGCCCATCAGGTATTCAACATGATGCACAATGCTGCCCGAAAACTGGCTGACGAGTTCGGTGCTCAGGTACTGGATGGTCGCCGTAGCGTGCTAACGAAGCAAAGTTTGCAACAATATGTTGAGAAAATCAGAGAATTTGAGCGTCGCCGGATGATCCGCCGCGCCTAAACTTATAAAGTTTTAAAGGCAGCGCAATGCTGCCTCTTTTCCCTATTAAATTACATTACGACAAGGTAAGCCCCGAATATGTCTGGTAACGACAGCCTTTTTAATGAACTGCAAACCTTAAAAGCGCAGCTCAACGAATACAATTACCAATATTACGTACTGGATATGCCCACTGTACCCGACGCCGAATACGACCGTTTAATGCGTCGTTTGCAAGAAATTGAAACACAGCACCCAGAGTGGTTGTCGCCTGATTCGCCGTCGCAAAAAGTGGGGGGAGTACCGCTGGAAGCGTTTACCCAGGTAACCCATGAGTTACCGATGCTTTCGTTGGACAATGCCTTTAATGAAGAGGAATTATTGGCCTTCGAGAAGCGCCTGAAGGACAGACTCAAGCGTGACATTAACATCAATTACAGCTGCGAACCGAAACTGGATGGATTGGCGGTAAGTATCTTGTACGAAGATGGCAAGTTTGTCAGAGCCGCCACCCGAGGGGACGGTCGAGTGGGTGAGGACATCACTGCCAATGTGCGCACTATCAAAAATGTGCCCTTGAGTTTACGTGGTGAAGATTTCCCGACAAGAATGGAAGTGCGTGGCGAGGTATTTATGTCACTTGCCGGCTTTGCAGCACTAAACAAAGCACAAAAAGACAATGATAAAAAAGTTTTTGCCAATCCTCGTAATGCCGCCGCAGGCAGCTTGCGCCAGCTAGACTCTCGGATTACTGCCGCGAGACCATTGATGTTCTACGCCTATTCCGTAGGGATTGTGGAGGGAGAGCGTCAGGCGCTGAAAGGCGAACATGCAGGACGTCTTAAACAATTATCCCAATGGGGACTGCCACTGAGTCCTGAGGTGAGTGTGGCATCCGGTGCTAAAGGCTGCCTTGAGTATTATCAAGGATTGGCGCAAAAGCGAGCCTCATTACCTTATGAGATAGATGGTGTGGTGTTTAAAGTTAACGATATCGCGCTACAACAAGAGTTGGGCTTTGTGGCGAAAGCACCGCGCTGGGCGATTGCCCACAAATTCCCCGCCCAGGAAGAAATGACTAAATTGTTAGACGTGGAATTTCAGGTGGGACGAACCGGCGCTATCACACCAGTGGCACGCCTTGAGCCAGTTTTTGTCGGCGGTGTCACGGTATCCAATGCCACGTTACACAATCAAGATGAAATACAACGCCTGCAGGTAAAAGTAGGAGATACAGTGATTATCCGTCGCGCTGGCGATGTGATCCCACAAATCGTCTCTGTGGTTCAGGAGTACCGTCCGCAAGACGCCAAAGAAGTGGTGTTTCCGTTAACCTGTCCGGAATGCGACTCACATGTGGAGCGATTAGATGAAGAAGCGGTACTGCGCTGTACAGGTGGCTTGATTTGTCCGGCGCAATTAAAGGAATCCCTTAAGCACTTTGCCTCGCGTAAGGCGCTGGATGTGGATGGTCTCGGTGATAAATTAGTAGAGCAGCTGGTGGATATGGGGGCGGTAAAAACTCCCGCTGATTTCTTCCGCCTGGAAGTGATCACGCTATCCTCCATGGAGCGAATGGGCGAGAAATCTGCCAATAACATCATCAACGCCCTGGAAAAATCCAAACAAACGAGCTTACCGCGCTTTCTCTACGCTCTAGGGATCCGGGAAGTGGGCGAGGCGACCGCTGCTAACTTGGCGAATCATTTCAAAACCATTGAAGCCGTTATGCAAGCAACGTTGGAGCAGCTGGTGGAAGTGAATGACGTCGGTGAGGTTGTTGCATCTCATGTATTGCACTTTTTCAAAGAGGAACACAATCAAACGGTGATCAGTGAGTTGCGGGAGCTTGGCGTTAAGTGGCCGGATATTGAGGAAAAGTCGCAAGATACACAACCCCTACTGGACAAAACGTTTGTCCTTACAGGCACATTAACCGCGATGGGCAGAAACGAGGCTAAGGCAGTGTTGCAAAACCTTGGGGCAAAAGTGTCTGGCAGCGTCAGTGCCAAAACCGATTATTTGATTGCCGGAGACAAAGCCGGCTCGAAGCTCACTAAAGCGCAGGAGTTAGGTGTCGCTGTGATGACAGAAGAAGACATGTTAAACCTGTTTGCACAGCACAACGCCTCTTAATCTTTCATTATGGCCTGAAAATCTGTTTTCAGGCCAATCTCTTCAAATATGTAAACAAATTCGGGTATGTATCTAAATCCCTAATACTGCCTGCCGATACCCTTGTTGAGGAAGGTAGTGTTTTCTCCACCTAATATCATTGCGCGTTGTGAGGACGAGCAACGATTCTTAAATTAAATTTCTGCGGTTTGCGCCTGCGACTGTTCGGTGAGTCGAGCGTGTGGCGCTGTTGTATATTGCGTCAGCAACTGTGTGGTGTGTTGCGTCTGTTGCAAGCTCAGAAATATGCTGTTGGTTAACAGGAGACCAATGTGACCTTGTTCGTGAATACGAACGTGTCAGCCTTGATTGCTCGAAACACCCTGTTTGATGCGGGTTCTGTGCTGGATGTTTCTTATGAAAGGCTGTCATCGGGCTTGCGTATTAACAGAGCTGCGGATGATGCCGCAGGATTGCAGGTGATCACTAAGTTTGAGGCTCAACGTGATGGCCTGCAGCAAAGTGTGCGCAACGCAAATGACGCAATTTCCATGACGGAAGTTGCAGAAGGCTCACTAAAAGAAGTCACGGACTCTCTGCAGCGCATCAGACAGTTGGCTATCCAGTCTCAAAGTGGTATCAATGGCTCCGCTGAACGCACCGCCATACAGCAAGAAATCACCGCGTTAACGTCAGAAATGAGCAGGGTGGTGTCGGACACCAACTTTGCCGGCAATGCGGTACTGTCAGGTGATTATTCGGCGGCTTTTCAGATTGGTGCTTTTGCGGGTCAATCCATTTCCATTAACCTGTCACGCACTGGTGGCTTTGGTCCCTCCGGTATCGGCGTGGGAAATGTAGATGTTACGACCTTCGGTGGCGCTTCTTCCGCACTTGCGGCAATAGATGGTGCCGTTTCTGCCATCGGCACTGAGCGGGCAAAGTTAGGCGCACTTACCAATCGTTTTCAATCCACCATTCGCAATCTCACCGAAGTTTCCGCAAACCTTGCTTCTTCCATGAGTCGGATACAGGATGCCGATTACGCCTCAGAAGCCTCTGAATTAACCCGCAATCAAATTATTCAGCAAGCCACTATCGCTGTGCTCGGGCAGGCCAATAGCACGCCTCAGACGGCGTTGTCTCTATTATTATAATTATAGCTACAGAATGATTTCTCCAGTCAGATACTTTTTGGTGTAGCCTGAAACTATTACATTGTTTTCTTGCACTTCACAATAAAGCGTGCCACCGCGGCGTGAAGCTTGATGGGCTAAGAGGTTGCTTTTGCCCAGTTGTTTCGCCCACCAAGGTGCCAGACTGGCATGAATTGAGCCGGTCACTGGGTCCTCGTCGCCACCATTAGCTGGCCAGAAATAGCGGGAAACAAAGTCATAATTTTCGGCAGGGGCAGAAACCACTAAATCCAAAGGTGCTAATTGTTTGAGTTGTTCTAAATCGGGTTGGCAATTATAAATGGCTTGTTCATTGTCATAAATAGCATGCCAGGCCTGTACGCTGCGCAGTATTTTAACGGGGGGCTCAGGAAGTGCTTGTAGTAGAGCGTGTGGTATGGCTTCTGGTGATTCAAGAGTCCGAATCGGGAAGGTCATGCTAATTTTGCCATCTGGTTTTTTTTCAATAATTAAGTCGCCGACACTGCTGGTTTTAAAACGCAAGCGGGTCAGTGTTGGTTGTGTTTCGAAAATCACTGAGCTTGCCGCCAGGGTGGCATGACCACAAAAGTCGATTTCAGTTAGAGGAGAGAACCATCTTATCGCATATTCTGCGTAATTGTGTTGCACCAAAAAAGCCGTTTCTGCCAGGTTATTTTCACTGGCAATTTTTTGCATGAGGTCATCGCTATACCATTCATTACGGATCACTACTGCTGCGGGGTTACCGGCAAACAGTTGTTCAGTAAAGGCATCAACTATGTGAATACTCTGGGTCATCGAGTCGCTCCGAGGCATTATTATTAGTTAAATATTACAAATTTTCGCAAACTAAAACAGATATTTAGTGTAACGTTCTTAGTCTTCAAATACATTAACATGAAGTGCAAATACTGATGAACGATCCTACTGCCATGGTGGCTGAAATTTGGCAGCAAGCCAGGCAACATCCACTGCTTAAACAAAAGAGCGTCATCTGTATTTCTACTATCGATTCTGATGGTTTTCCCGATGCACGCTTCGTGGATTTAAAACAGGTCAACTCCCAAGGATTTACCATTTGCAGCGGTTATCAGTCGGACAAAGGAAGGGCGATAGCAGCATGTGACAAAGTGGCACTCACTGCCTGGTGGGAGCCGGTGGGCTATCAGATCAGAATACAGGGCCGGGCCACAAAAATCAGTGATGCTTTGGCACAGCAATATTGGCAAAGTCGCAACCACAGTGCACAAGTCATCTCCAGTAGGTTTCAGCAAAGCGAGCCATGTGTCTCTATTGATACGGTAAAACAGCAATTCCTTGATGCGCAGGCATTGCTGCATGACAAATCCATCCCAAGACCGAAAAGTTGGGGAGGCTACTGTGTAGAGCCTAAACGAATCGAACTGTTGAAATTTGAGGATTCGCGCTTGCATTTAAGGCACAACTTCACAAAACTGTCAGACCAATGGCAGTGCCAAATTTTACAACCCTGACTGAGAGTAACTATGAACACCGTGCCGGATGAGCAAGAGCCAGAACAAGCAACAGCGCAAAAGCTTGAATTGAGTGACGACAAGCAGTTATTGGATGTAGAGTTAATCCATCACTTTCTCAGCCAGCACAGCTATTGGGCAAAGGGTATTTCGTTGGAAAGAGTGGTGGTGTCCTTAGAAAACTCATTGTGTATTGGTGCCTATTTGGGTAAACAACAAGTGGGATTTGTCAGAGTGATCACCGACTACGCCACATACGCCAATATCAAAGACGTGTTTGTGGTTCCAGAGTACCGAGGTAATGGCATCTCCCGAGAATTAATGCGCTTTACCTTGGCTCATCCTCACTTGCAGGGCTTGCGACGTATTACATTGACTTCTACAGGCGCGCGAGGCTTGTATGAAAAGTTCGGCTTTACGGCGTTGCAACATCCCGAAACTTACATGGAGATCCACAATCCGGGTGTCTATCAAAAACAGTCTAAATAAAATCAATTTTAGGTTGATTTATTTACCTTTTTGATCTAGCTTTAGTTGAATGTAAACCACAATCAAGAGCGCAAAGGATGGCAGGTTTTATCATCGCAACCTACAACATAGTGGATCAACTTAATTACCAACGTTATCTGGAATTGGTCAGGCCAACGTTGGAGTCCTTTGATGGCGAGGTACTGGTCGCGGACTATGATAGTGAACCACTTGAAGGCACACCACCAATGGTCAGCATCGTTATCCGTTTTGCCAGTAAAGCTATTGCTAAAGCCTGGTACACTTCAGTGCAGTACCAAGACATAATCCATCTACGTGTGGATACCACTGTAGGTTCAGCGGTACTGACAGAAGCGTATCAGTATGCAGAACCACCTTCGGCTTTAAAAACATCTCAGAATTCGTTGGCGGGTTAAGAAAGTACCAAACTGGCCGTTAATAATAGATAATTACCTTTGCCACTCAGCAGTTCAGGAGGGCAATTATGGCCAAAACGTGGGACGGTGTTGACCGCAGAACCACTTCCAAAAAGCACGATTTGTTTTATCGCTTATCACGTGTAGGCAATATCCTGTCGTGGATCTTGTTTGTCAGTGGCCTGGTGGTGCTTCATTATGCCAGACCAGAACGAATTTCTGGAGTACAGCGTTACTGGGGCGTAACCGGCAGAGAAGAGTGGAATGATGCCTTATTGCCTTGGTTATACGGGCTATTTAGCCTTTGCATTTTGTTCAGTATTTCTATGTTGCTTTTGCGCAAATACCGCAGCCGCCGACAAAACGAAAAATGGGCCAGTGGCTTAGTGTTCTTGATCGTTATTGCTTCAGCGTTTGTTGCATGGGTGTATCAGGCTGTTGCCTGATACACTAGTTCGTTAAGTGTTTGTGTTATTTGAGATAATTCTTCTCTACTGATAATGAATGGTGGCATGATGTACACCAGCTTTCCAAACGGCCGCACCCACACACCGCGATTAATACAAAAGCGCTGCACCGCAGCAACATCCACAGGCGAACGCATTTCAATCACACCGATTGCGCCCAACACTCGTACGTCAGCCACTGAATCTGCATCCAGACAAGGTAGCAGCTCTTCTTTTAGCTGATGCTCTATCGCTTGCACTTGAGATTGCCATTCATTGCGTTGTAGCACACTCAGGCTGGCATTGGCGACAGCACAAGCCAATGGGTTACCCATATAAGTGGGACCATGCATAAACACACCCGGTTCCCCCTGACAAACGCCCATGGCAACATCATCGTTGCACAGGGTGGCCGCAAGGGTCATGTATCCCCCGGTTAGCGCCTTACCCAAGCACAAAATATCGGGGCTGATGTTGGCGTGTTCGCAGGCAAAGAGTTTGCCGGTACGACCAAAGCCGGTGGCGATTTCGTCACAAATCAACAATATGCCGTATTGATCGCACAATTGTCTGACACGGCGCAAGTATTGGGGATGATACATACGCATACCACCTGCACCTTGCACTACCGGCTCCAGAATCATGGCGGCAATTTCATGATGATGGCTTTCCAGCATATCCGTTAAAGGTCCCATCTCATCCTCATTCCAGGCTTGCCCAAAACGGGTTTGCGGCGCAGGTGCAAACAATTGCTGATTGAGCACAGGCGCAAATAGAGAATGCATGCCGTTGGTTGGATCACTCACTGACATAGCTGCAAATGTGTCACCGTGGTAACCGTTGCGCGGTGCAATAAATTTGTGTTTATTTTGATTGCCCTGACAGGCCCAGTATTGCACGGCCATTTTCATGGACACTTCTACCGCCACAGAGCCAGAATCGGCGAGAAAAACCCGGTTTAGTCCGTCTGGCGTCATATCAATGAGTTTTCGACACAGTTCAATCGCAGGTTCATGAGTGATACCGCCAAACATCACATGTGACATTTTTTTTAGTTGCGTTTCAGCAGCAGCATTAAGGTCCGGGTGATTATAACCATGCACGGTAGCCCACCAACTGCTCATGCCGTCGATAACTTGATTACCATCTTCAAGCGTCAATTTAACGCCCGACGCTGAAACTACTGGATAGCAGGGCAGCGGTGAAATGGCGGAAGTGTAGGGGTGCCAGATGTGTTGCGTGTCGAATTGTGTATCGATAAAAGACAAAATACCCACCGATTGTTCAAATAACAGTCAAAGGTAAACCTTGTGCTGTTCTTTAAGTTGACAAAATTACTGGCGATTTTAGACTAAGCAGGCAAAAAATAAAGAGTGCCCACAGGAATCTTCATGCTCACAAATCAACAAACGGCTTCTGAGATACGTCATAACTGGACTTTAGCGGAAGTAAACGCCTTATTTAACCTGCCTTTTAACGACCTGTTGTTCCAGGCGCAAACGGTACATCGTCAACATTTTGATCCTAATGAAGTGCAGGTGAGCACTTTGTTATCCATCAAAACCGGCGCTTGTCCCGAAGATTGCAAATATTGCCCTCAAAGTGCACGTTACGACACGGGATTGGAAAAAGAACGTTTGTTGGAAGTGGAAAAGGTCCTGGAAACTGCGCGTCATGCTAAAGCCACAGGTTCCACGCGTTTTTGTATGGGGGCCGCCTGGCGTAACCCCAAAGAGCGGGATATGCCCTATCTGGTACAAATGATTGAGGGCGTGAAGGCCCTTGGCCTGGAAACCTGTATGACCTTGGGTATGTTAAGCCGCGATCAAGCGTTGGCACTAAAACAAGCGGGTCTGGATTATTACAATCATAATCTTGATACTTCTCCGGAATTCTACGGTGAAATCATCACCACTCGAACCTATCAGGAACGTCTTGATACCCTCAGCAATGTGCGCGAAGCGGGCATGAATGTCTGTTCTGGCGGTATTGTTGGTATGGGAGAAGCCTCTAACGACCGTTCGGGCCTGTTAATGCAACTGGCTAATCTGGAGCAACACCCGGAAAGTGTGCCGATTAATATGTTGGTAAAAGTGGAAGGCACGCCACTACAAGACCAGGAGGATCTGGAGCCGTTTGAATTTGTCCGCACTATTGCCGTGGCCCGCATTATGATGCCTAAGTCTCATGTGCGTTTGTCTGCCGGGCGTGAGGCCATGAATGAGCAGATGCAGGCACTGTGCTTTATGGCTGGCGCTAACTCCATATTCTATGGCTGTAAATTGTTGACCACCCCCAACCCGGAAACTGACAAAGACTTACTGTTGTTTAAAAAGCTGGGTATTAATCCTGAAAAAGGTCGCGATTATTCAGATGAGGCTCATGAAGCCGTGTTGCGGGAAGCCGTACAAGAGCAACAGCAAGAAAAACTGTTTCACAACGCTGCGCTGTAATGCCCTTTGAGCATGTCGCCGAGGCGATCAACGCCCGGCAACAACAAAACTTGTTGCGTCAGCCTGTTACTGTGCAGGCTGTCGATGCTGCCCGGGTGCAAATAGACGGAAACTGGTACCTTAACTTTTCTGCTAATGATTACCTGGGAATGAGTCAACACCCTAAGGTGAAAGACGCCTTGCAAGGTTCCATTGCGGCGGGTTCTGGAGCGTCACCTGTGGTTACCGGGTTTAGCCAACAACATCAAGAGCTCTGTAACTACCTCTGCCAGCTGACAGGGCAAGAGAGCGCCATGTTGTTTAGCTCAGGGTTTGCAGCAAACTATGCCGTTTGTAAGACCTTGATGGATAACAGCAATGGCCTGATTTTGGCGGATAGATTAAGCCATGCTTCGTTGATTGATGGTAGTGTGTCTGCAGAAGCGCCTTTGAAGCGTTTTAAGCACAATGATATGAATCACCTGGACACCTTGTTAGCAGCGAATGCACAGCAGTATCGCGATATATTGGTGGTATCCGAGGGCATATTTAGCATGGATGGCGACATTGCACCATTTGGGACGCTTTTGCCCTTAGTGCAAAAGCACAATGCCTGGCTTATGTTGGATAATGCTCACAGTATTGGCGTGCTGGGCAGCGAGCAATTCAAAGTGCAGATGGGCAGTGAGAGCTTGAAACCACAGATCGTAATGGCTACTTTTGGCAAAGCTGTTGGAACGGGCGGAGCCTTCGTCGCAGGTTCTACAGAGCTAATTACTTACCTGCAAAATTTTGCGCGACATTACGTGTATAGCACGGCATTTTCCGCTGCTCATGCCCATGCCACTTTAACCAGTTTACGGCTTATTGAGTCGGATCTCAGTTTGAGAGAAAAGCTCAGGGCCAATATCGAGACTTTCAGAGGTACCTGCTGCCGTTATGATATTCCGGTGAGCCAATCTGAGACAGCAATTCAGCCTGTTATCATTGGTTCACCCGAGAGCACTATGGCTATTAGCCAGGGTTTACGAGAGCAAGGATTTTGGGTTTCAGGTATCCGTTATCCCACAGTACCCAAACACACAGATCGATTGCGTATTACCTTAAGTGCGTTGCATAACAAAAGTGACATCGAAGAATTGGTTCGTTGCTTATGCGTGGCACTAGATAGTGCAAAAGGAGAGCGGCAATGAACGCCTCCGCGATGCCACAATCAGTTGTAAAGACTCCACAAGCGCTCTCAGAGTCGGATATCAAACAACGCATAGCCTGTCGCTTTGGTGAGGCGGCGGCAATGTATGACGATCACGCATTAGTGCAAAAAGAAATCGCCGACCATGCCTTGTCTTTGATTGCCAATAGCAGGAACGGCCAAGCAAAGTTTGCCTATGCTATTGATATAGGATGCGGTACGGGCGCTTTTACCGGCCGCTTGCTGGAATTTGCTCACCGGGCCACGGGATTAGATTTAGCGCAAGGGATGATTCATTTCGCACAAAAGCATTATGCCCAAAAGCAGTTGAGTTGGACTGTCTCAGATGCCGAAGCGCTTCCTTTGGCAGAGCAAAGTATTGACCTCATCTACAGTAGTATGGCGCTGCAGTGGCTATCGCAGGCTGAAAAAGTGGCAAAGGAGTGTTTCCGTATTATTTCCAACACTGGGCAAGGTACCTTGGCTGTGGTGGTAGATGGGTCATTAAATGAGCTTAATTATTGTTGGCAAAGCCTTGCACAGTCATCGCCTGTGAATCGCTTTATGCCTGTCAAATCTTGGTTTAACGCCTTTAAAAATGCGGGTTTTGAGGTACAGGTGCAACAAAAACGCTTCACTTCATGGCACCAAAATATTTTTGCCGTATTGCATTCTATTAAAGATATTGGTGCGGGCGTGGTGCTCGACGCAGGCCAGCAAACCCCCTTGAATAAAACTAAACTGAAAACATTAAATTCAGTGTATAAAGACAAGTTTGGGCAAGAAAATAAGTTGCCGCTTAGTTGGCAGATTGCTTTTATCAATTTTCATAAACCTCAACCGGAGAATATAGATTGAGTGTGTTTTTTGTGACAGGTACTGATACCGAGGTAGGCAAAACCTTTATCTCTCGCACAATCATGCATATTTACGAACAAAAGCGTAAAACTTGCGTTGGCTATAAGCCTGTCGCTTCTGGTTGTGTTCTTACTTCTTCGGGTTTGCGCAATGAAGATGCACTGTGTTTGCAAGATGCCAGTACCATCAATCTTACTTATGACGAAGTCAATCCCTTTCCCTTCCAGGAGGCTGTGGCCCCGCACTTGGCGGCGCAACGAGCTGGACGAGAGATCTGCCTGCAAGGAGTCGCTGATGGTTATGAGCGCTTACTCAAGAAACAAGCTGACCTCACCATTGTGGAAGGTGCTGGCGGATGGCGCTTACCTATCGGTAACAAGCGCTTCATGTCAGAATTCGTTAAACAGTACGATATACCCGTAGTGCTTGTGGTGGGGGTGCGCCTTGGTTGTATCAACCACGCCTGCATGACGGCAGAAATCATCAAGCAGGATGGGCTAAAAATAGCTGGCTGGGTAGCGAATCACGTAGATGCAGAGATGCCGTTTTTGACCGAAAACATCAAAACTTTGAGAGAGCACCTTGATGCGCCATTTTTAGGGGAAGTGCCACTGGTTAAAAGTCCTAAAGAAGCGGCCGCTTATCTGGACATCACTCCTTTGCTGCAGTTTGATATGGTGGCCTGATTGGAATTTAATATAATAAAAAGCCCTCATCAGAGGGCTTTTTTAATTTTTTAGTTTTCTAAGCGCAATCAGGTGCGAGTCACATCTACGTAAATCTTCAGTTTTTGTCCCGGCTGCAGATACTTTTTCTTGTTCAACTGATTCCATTTAGTCAGGTCATTAATCGCGACGTTGAACTTATTGGCAATGCGGGCCAGTGAATCGCCTTTGCGCACGGTGTAGGTTACCGTTCGCATCACCGCGTTGTCGCTTTGTATTTCACTGACTTGATTCACCCAGATAACCAGTTCTTTACCGGGCTTGAGTGGGTCGGTGGGAGCCATGCCATTCCACTTGGCTAAGCTGCGCAAGTTCACATTGTATTCCCGGCTAATGTCCCACAAAGTATCACCGGATTTAACTGTGTGCTTTAACTGGTGAGTGCCGCGCTTTTTTGATTGCTTGGCTAGTAAACGCTGCTCTTCAGATAGCGAATAATAGTCCAATGACTTTAACGCCACCGGGATCATCAAGTAGTCGCCAGCACGGATAACATTACCGCGCAATTCATTCACTTGCTGTATCACATCCACTGAGGTGTGATATTTGTTCGCCAGTTTTAGCAGACTTTCTCCAGATTTAATTTTGTGCCTTACCCAATTCAAACGCTGTCGTTCGGATTTGTCACCCAGCGCTACTTCAAACTGAGCCACTTTATCGATAGGCAATAACAAGCGATGCGGACCATTTGGGTCGGTAGCCCAACGATTAAATCCCGGGTTTAATGAATGCAACTGCTCGACGGTCAGTCCTGCCCAATCGGCGGCCATAGCTAAATCGATTTGTGAGCCAATCTCCACCACTTCAGTAACGTCTTCGTTTTTCAGAGTTGGCCAATCAAAGCCCAGCTCTTCAGAGCGCATCAGCAGATCAGAAAGAGCCAATAACTTAGGTACGTAAGCTCGGGTTTCTCGTGGTAAGTCAAGGTTCCAGAAATCAGTAGGTTTGCCATTGCGTCTGTTGTGCTTAATCGCATTGCGTACACGTCCTTCACCACTGTTATAAGCGGCAAGAGCATGCAGCCAGTTGCCATCGAAAAATTTGTATAAATACTGTAGATATTTAATCGCGCCATCCGTGGATGAAATGACATCTCGACGCCCGTCAAACCACCAGGTTTGTTTAATGCCGAAGCGTTCCGCGGTACCCGGGATAAACTGCCACATACCGGCGGCACGTCCATGAGAATAGGCAAAGGGGTCGAAAGCGCTTTCCACAATAGGTAACAGCGCCAATTCCATCGGCATGTCAGCAGCTTTGAGTTTCTCTACAATATGCTTGAAAAAGGGAGCTGCGCGCTTGTTTACCCGTTGCATATAATGAGGATGTTTCCGATACCAGGCTTGCTGGTTCCAGATGCGTTTATTGTCTGGGATAGGCATGGTCAATTCGCTTCGAACTAACTGCCATAGATCCTCTTGTTCTACGGTGCCTTGCTCGGTGATTTGCTCCATTTCTGGAACGGAACTGATCAGTTCGTCAAGTTCACTCACCGGATGAATCACTTCATGAGTGCCTTCACTGTTTTCATCGCACTCAAAAGCAAGATCTGCCACATCGGGTGGGATATAGCATTCGTCAATGTATTCGGCGGCTATAAAGTCATCAGAGGATGTCTTGTCTTCAGTGAGGGGCTGCGTAAGCTGGCAACCTTGCAAGGCAAACGCAATAACTAACGGCAAGAAAATTCTATCGGTCACTAAATCGTCCTGTTTGGTAAATGCTGTTTAAAATTGGTCTTTTAGTTGCCGAATAGCGGCAAAGGCTTCCAACTCTGATTGCGGCATTTTACCTGTTTTTTGTTGAATTGCAGTGATAAATGCAGGTTCAGCAGCCCGCAGATAGGGATTGACCTGCAATTCCAAACCAATTGTGCTTGGTAATGTCGGCGTATCAGTTTTCCGAAGTGCTTGTACTCGCTCTTGATAGCGCTTTAAGGCGTTATCATCGGGTAATAAGTGCAAGGCAAAATCCAGATTTGCTTGAGTGTATTCATGGGTACAAAATACCTTGGTATCCGCGGGTAATTCGGCGTAGCGCTGGAAAACCTGGTACATTTGCGCTGGAGTGCCTTCAAACAAACGCCCACACCCTGCGGAAAACAAGGTATCACCACAAAACAGACCAACTTCTCCAAAAAAAGCGATGTGCTCTCTGGTATGACCGGGTACTTCCATTACGGTGAAATCCGTATCTAGTGAGGCAATGGTTACCTGTTCAGCTTCACTCACAGCGACATCGATGTGGGCAATTCGCTTTGACACCGGGCCATAAACAGTGACACCTGCTTGCTTGAGCCGTACTACGCCACCTATGTGATCGGGGTGGTGGTGAGTAAGCAGGATATGGGTCAGTTCAAGGTTGTTACTTTGTAGATAGCGCTCAACTGGTGCGGCTTCGCCAGGGTCAACTACCACAGCGCTATGTCCGTTGTGAAGGCACCAAATATAGTTGTCGGTAAACGCTGGGATGGGAAAAACGTTGATCATATCTTGGTCAAAAGTTCTATGGTTCTCTTTCACTTTGCCATAATATAACGTTCTTGAGTTCATACTGCTAATTTGATTTTTACGGAATTCGCTTGTTCAGACCCGCACTGCTCAACAAAAAAATAACAGCTCCTGTGTCATGGCAGGCAATGCCTCACAGCGAGGGGTTTAAAGCTGTGTATGAGCTGGAGCTCGCACCGATAATGCAGAAATGCTTTGGTTATCATTTAGTGAAGTTGGGTGAGTTAAGTCAGGCGCTAAGTCTGGATACTTGTCCAATAAAACATCAAGTTTGCCACTCTTATCACAGTAATCCGCTCGCAGGCGTAGTGGCCAAACCCACCGAATTACCCTACAAAGAAAAGAGCGTCGATGCGGTTTTGATGGCGCACGTGCTGGATTATGCCAGCGATCCTCATCATATATTGCGCGAAGTCGATCATTGCCTGATCCCAAATGGACATTTAGTGATTGTGGGGTTCAACCCATACAGCCTGGCAGGGCTGGCTAAGTATTTGCCATTTAAAAAGCAAAACCCCATACATCAAGCGCGCTTTTTCAGTCGTTCCCGAGTGAGAGATTGGTTGTCTCTGATGGGCTATCAAGTTACTGAAGAGAAACGTTTTTTGTTTTCCGAGTTATTGTTTTCCAGAGAACTGAAAAAAGCATTAAAGTGGCATCAACTGGCGCAGAAACACCTGTCTTTCTTGGCCTCGGTTTATATTCTGGTGGCAAAAAAACAAGAATTTCCACTGTCTTTGGTTAAGCCTGTGTGGAAACCCGTTCCCAAGTTTGCCGCAGTGGGGGCCAGCCTGCGGGTAAAACAAAAGAATTGTTAAAAAAGCGCTGATGTAATTAAAAAAATAGACGATATGTATTCAATAGCCGTTTATTGTTTCTAATTACACGAGAAAAGACACTATGTGGTGGTTAAATAAAAGCAACGAAGATGACCTCCTTCAAATCAAACAACTCAACAGTGAAAATCAAACTCTGAATGAACGTATCTCTCAGCTTGAAAAGCAGTTGGCCAATAGCGAAATGCTATTGCATGAAGTACAGCAGAAAGATTCGAGGGAAAACAGCCTGACCGAGAGCCTGGTTAAAGGACAAAAGCAAATTAGTAATGTGAAAGAGTTGGTGGGAGACAGTGCCAGTGCTTTATCAGCGCAAGCGTCTAATTTGAATGATACCAAAGATCTGTTTACCGGCTCAGCAGAAATGCTCGATGAAGCCGTTAATGGTTTAAGTCAGATTGATAGTATTGCAGCACAAGGTGTAACTCATGCCGGGGAGCTATCCGGCTTGGCCAGTCGTATCAGTAACTTTGTTGGCGTTATCAATTCAATCGCCGAACAAACCAACTTGTTGGCGCTGAATGCGGCAATTGAAGCTGCTCGAGCAGGGGAAAGTGGGAGAGGTTTTGCTGTCGTAGCAGAAGAAGTGCGCAATCTGGCAATGCGCTCATCGGAGTCAACTCAGGAAATCAACAACCTGGTAGAAAAAATCGAAGAAGGCACGAAAAATATCGAGACCAACATTAATGATGTCTCGGAAAAATCTCGTGTACTAGTGGAAAAAACCAGCGAAGTTAAAACCAAGGTGTCTCAGGTATTGGATATGTCTGTTGATATGCGTGACACCATTGTTACCAGTGCAGATAAAGCATTGTTAGCCATCGTACAACTGGATGTGTTGCACGTTAAAACTCAGGTCTATCAATGTTTGTCTGGTGTTGGCGGAGTTCTCCCTAACAAGGCCGATACAGAACCAGGACGTTGGATGCAAGACCAAGGACAATCAAAGTTTAGTAAGTTAAGTGAATACAAAGCCTTTGAATCAACCTTCAACAAGTTCTATGAGCAGGCAGCACAAACAATTTCTTCAGCGACGAGCGGTGTAGACGAAAGAACCTTGAATACGCTGCAAAAACTGGAGCAAAGTACTGCTGAACTAATGGTAGCTATTTTGCGCCTCGCAGCAAAACTGTAGTTGTTATTCGAATTAAAGTGCGTGCAACGTCTGTCAGTTGTTGTTGCCCTCTGGTTTGATTATTTTGTTTGCTACTTTTTTAAGAACTTTTTCGCGCAATATGAAGTTTTGTGGAAAAAGCAAAAAGTAAGTAAAGCCGGTATATCCAATCCAGTTGGAAGGTACGAGAATACACAACAGCAGTGCTAGTACACACACGCTAGCGCCACTTAACCAGATTATCGCTTCGGTTTTTGCGATTCGTGTTTCTTCATCAGAAAGTCCTATCTCTGCTGCTTTTTGGGCAGCATGGTGGAACAACCCGGCGAAAGTCAGGCTTAGCAGCAAAAAGCCCACAGCGTAGAAACCAAACAAAAAGCGCACCTGCCAGGTGGCTTCAAAGTCCATATCGAAGGGGAACCAGCCTTGCGACAAGAAGCCCATCAGGCCTTGCATCATTAAACGCAATGGATAGATGTATACCAGCACCAGAAACACCAACAGGCAACTTAATACGATGGTGCGGGTATCCTCCAGACCGTATTTGCGACACCAGCTGGCATGTTCATGCCAGATCCAGGCGAGTATCGCGAAACTGGCCGCAAAAGCTGGAATATTTTTCGCCGCGCCTTGTAACTCTTCAAAATTACTTGGAATGGAGTCCACCGAAATCACCAACATCGATACCGCGAAGGCAAAAGCCGCCGCTACAAAGGTTTCGATACGATTCATTTGTTCACCCGGAAGTGCGCTCATATTGCTATATCTTACTGCTTGGATTGGAACTTAGTGTGCCATAGGTTTTCGGGATGGGGTAGGGTAAAAAATCTGGCTACAAGATTTTTGGTTGTTGCCAAGCTATTTCACATCGGGTTCAGCTGTTTAATTTAAGGTATTAAAATTATCAAATACATAAAAGGATGACAAATGAGAGCATTGGCCTTTGTATTAATTCTGGCAAGTGCACCCATTGTGGCCGCTGATTATCAAACTCCGGTGGAACAATTTTTTAAACTGTATCAGGCAGAAAGGAAAAACAGGGCGGTAGAGCAATTGTATTCTTTCAACCGCGACAAAAAAGACAATAGTAACGATGGTATTATTGCTTTGAAGCAGTCCATGTTACTGGAGGCCGGCGATGCACTCGGACTATTTTGGGGCACGAGTTATTAGGCAGCCATCGGGTTGGAGAGAGGTTTAAATTGCTCAGTTATTTGCCGCTCCATCAGGAAGCTCCTGTCAGGGGGGAGTTTCAGTCATACAAGCCTCAAGAACAGTGGTTACTTATTGATTTTCAAGTAGATAATAATCTGGCTATGGAGCTCAAAGACCTGCTGCGGAAAGATATCGCTGGATTTTTAGTGAAAGGCGACGTGGCTGGCCTAAGCCAGCCAAAATAGTTGTTGACCGTTTAGTTACTACTTTTGGGATACAATCCTTCGGCCTATGCAGAAATACTTAGTTGCGCGCTGCAACTTCTTCCGCTTTTGACTTTTCCCAGGCTGCGACAGAACTTTGGTATTTCACCAGCAATTCAAGTAGTTCTGGATTCCTTTCGATTACTTTGGCAACGGCATTCATTGCTTCCTGGCGCTCTTTGCCAACCAAGGCTTCCACTTGTTCTAAGGTGAGAGGGGGCCCGCCACTTTCACGGGCTTTTTGGGTTTCGAAGGCCATGCGAGCCCTAACAAAGTTGGGCAGGCACCGCTTTTGTTTCAAGTTGGTGCCAATCTGGCTCTCTCTTTGGCAACTTACTTTATACCTGTCATCTTTTAGTTGTTTATTAACTTGATCATATAGATCAATTTCTGCCTGTTGCATTGCAGAGTAAAAGTACATGGGCGTTTTCTTACCGCGCACTTCAATACGTTCACCGTAATCTTCTTTTCCGGAGTTTTGTTGTTGTCCAATCGCTAATCCACTGGAAAACAAAGCTACAATCATTAACAGGCTATGTTTTTTCATTTCCGTTCCCTTATAGGAAAAAATTCGCATTGCTCAACTTAAGAGCAACTTAGCACGGTTTGAGAAACTTCAGGAGAGCAGGTTGATTACATACCTGCTCTGCAATTGATTAATTAACTAGTCTTTATCCGAAGCATATTGGGCTTTGACATTTTCATAGTTGGCGGCAGAGGTGTGATATTTTATAAGCAATTCAAGTAGTTTGGGATTTTCTTCAATCACTTTAGCAACAGCATTGAGAGCTTCTTCTTGCTCATCAGCCACCATCAATTCCACTTGCTCAAGGGTAGGGGGCTCGACACCATCCTCCAATGCTTTGCGCGTTTCTTCTCCCATGCGCTCTCTGACAAATTTGGGTAGACAATATTTTTTCTTTAACCGAGTCGCATTTCTCGCGACGCTGTAGGTTTCTCTTTCACAGCTGATTTTGTATTTGTCATTGGTAAGCATCTTGTTAACCTGATCATACAAATCTATCTCAGCTCTTCTCATCGCTTTGTAGTAATGGGTAGGTGTTCTCTGGCCGAGAACTTCAATTCGCTCCTCTGAATTGTCCTTTTGTTCGTTAGTCCCCTGTTGTGCAAAAGCTAATCCAGATACTAGTGCAGTAAGCAACAATAAAACGACATGCTTTTTCATCTTCCTGTTCCCTTAATGGTAAAAATTAATATCGTCGAGTGTGGTGAGTAACATAGCACGGTTTAAAAGTTTTTGGGAAGGGGTGGGAATTAGCTTAAGGAAGAATTTAGTTCTAAGCTGGTCTGACAGCGACACCTGAAAAGCGGATCACTGTCAGATAAAGTCTCAACCAGAACAAACTAAAGGAACAGAACAAAAGCCGTTTTTTAAGCTTTGCTCCGTTCCGTTTACGCCCTTTGCCGTTAGTTTGAAAACTAATTAATGCTGACTATGCTCCATTTATAACTCTTGGTCGTTGTCCAAACCTTTCTTGCGTGATGAGGCTCTGCTCCCAAGTGTGAAGATGATGCTTTACCGTTTTTCTCAAGACAAATAATGATTGAGGTATGAACGTATTTAATTATGAATCTTGCTTCTTTATCTGTGACTAGATAGGTATTTTTTGTAGCATAATATCCACCACCATGATGTTGCGTAATAGTCTTAAATCCCGCAGTCTCTCCTGATTGGAGTTTAATTTCCCACATTCCTTGGCGATGTTCGTCCCGGGGGAGTCCCCCATCGATAAACAATATTTTAAACTGCTCACAACGAGTACCTTTTACATAGCTTTGTGAAAGACAGATAAAGTCATCTTTTGAGTCAGCGGCGTATTTCATATTTCTGCCGTCTAGATTCTCGATTTTTAATGCCGCTTGTTTGAAAATGTTTTTACACCAGGAAGGGTATTTAAAGTCAAATATCGCCGTTGCGGCTTCTTCATTAGCTTGGTTGATAAACTGAAGTACGACATTGATGATTATGTTTTGCTCATTTGTCAGCCTTTCGGTTATCTTTTCTTTTAGCGACGAATTGATTAATTTCTCGTTACTCAATAGGATATTTGTCGTGTGTTGCAGTACCGTATACATACTGTAAAACTGGCACATGGTATTCGCGAAACCACCGATGTACTGGATCAGATATCCATCGCCATGTATGTTGACACTCTCATAGTGTTTCAGGAAATCATTCGCGTGTTGCGCTGCATCCGTATAATTCACAACCATAGCACCATATAAGTCCAATACCTTTGTCCAATCAGGCGTTGCAGGAGCTAGCTCAACATTTTGAATTTGTAAAAATAGTGAGTTATTTCTGCGCATCAGGACTTTAACGTCATCTTCGGTGAGGGCCTCTTGAACTAAACCATATATCCCATTTAATTTCTCATCGATTTCTTGCAACTTGTCCATAATCGCCTTTGTTGGGGAAGGTGTGAGCATCTTCACAATTGCGTTCAGCGGTTTGATAACTTTTTGGATCCCGGGAACTGGAATCAATGATGAAAGCTTTACTTCGGACTCCTGTCCTTCGCCCTTTGGGCCATCCTTCGGATGTTCAAATTCTTTCCAGAAGAATTGGTCGGCTTGATGTTCACTTGTCTCGCGTTCGTACCTAAAATTGGTCCAGGTATTCCCAATTTTTGAACGGTGCTTACCCCTTCGGGCCGTCGCAAGCGACGTACAAAATCGTTCCCTACGATTTTGTGAACCCCCTCTGCGGTCTCATTCACCAACCTGCTCAACTTTAATTACAGTGTTGGGGGGATTAACGGGGGGATTTGCAAAGTACGTCCTTGTACTTTGTCCTGCGGACCATCCTTCGGATGTCCAAATTTGTTCCAGACAAATTTGTGAACCCCCTGCGCGGGTTAGTCCCGCTCCACCAATAAAAAACCCCATACCTTTCGGTACGGGGTTTCTAATTGGTGGAGCAGGGGGGATTTGAACCCCCGTCCGCAATACCTACATCCTCGGTCCTACATGTTTAGTCTGTCTTTTATTTAACCAGTTGAACTCCGACAAACAGGATTTCTCGTGGCTGGTCTGATACGATTTCGCGGTTCACCCTCAGACGAGGTTCCCTCGCTAGTCTTTTAGTATGACCTCCCGAGCCTTCACGAAAAGACAACGGCTGAAGTGGGAGGGCCTATGCAGGTTATTAAGCTGCTAGTGCGTAGTTTTCGTCGTTTGCGACTATTTTTTTGCGGCTTTTTACGAGGCCAACCGCCCCTCGACATGCACCTTGGGTTTCGTGTATCCCGTCGAATCCTAATCTGCCCCAATTCGTTTTCTATAACCCTATATCGGCTTATAGTTAAAAAACTGGTGTAGAACGTTTGCTGTACTTAATACATAGCAACGCTGTTCGAGGTTTTCAACCCAGGCTCCGTTGATTTAGTGGCTTTAACCACAGCCCTCAACGAAAGGGGCAGGGAGATTAACACAAATCCAGGGGACTGCAAATAGCGCTCATCAGGCTTTGTGTTTCATCATCCGTTCTTTTTGACGTGCCCAATCCCGGTCTTTGATGGAATCTCGCTTGTCGTGAGTTTGTTTACCTTTGGCTAAGTGAATTTCCACTTTAACCCAGCATTTTTTCCAGTACATGGCGCTGGCAACGACGGTAAAACTCTGGCGCTCTACGCTGCCTATCAGGCGATTGAGTTCCCGGCGGTGTAACAGTAATTTTTTCGGGCGCACTGGATCGCAGATAACATGAGAAGATGCTGATTCCAGCGGTGTGATACGACAGTTCAGCAGATGCGCTTCGCCGTCTTTAACATGCACATACACGTCGGTTAGATTTACCTTACCAGCGCGGATACTTTTTATTTCCCAGCCTTGCAGAGCGACGCCTGCTTCAAACTTTTCTTCTAAGAAAAAGTCGTGGCGGGCGCGCTTATTTAACGCAATGGTGCCGGTAGTATTGGATTTGTTCTGCTTTTTTTTCATGGCCGCGTATTATACGCAGTCACAAAAAATTGTCTTCTAGTTTATAACCAGAAATGTAAACTATCGTGTTACAATTTTTTGTTTTCAAATTTAATAACAACAAGGATATGCGTCCCGATGCCAGCTGTTCACCGCAGTGCTTTGGTGCCTTTTAGCGCTGCGAAAATGTTTAACCTGGTGAATGATGTTAGCCAGTACCCCCAATTTTTGCCCGGTTGTGAAGATGCTCGTATTATCGAGCAACACGAGTCTTTGATGGTGGCATCGCTCCTGGTGTCCAAGGCTGGAGTAAGGCAATGGTTCACTACCCGCAATGAGTTAGTAAGCAACAGTGCAATTACCATGAACTTGCAGGAAGGCCCCTTTAAAAAGCTCACAGGGGGATGGCGTTTTATCGAGCTGGAAGAAAACGCCTGTAAGATAGAATTGGATCTCGATTTTGAGTTCAGTAATTCACTGGCGCAGCTTGCATTTGGCAAGGTGTTCAGTAGCCTGGCCAATAATATGGTGAAAGCCTTCACCGACAGAGCAAAGGAGGTTTATCGTGACTGAGTCTGTAAATGGTGAAAACAACGCGGCCGAAGCAACTGCGAAAGTTGAAGTGGTATTTGCATTACCAGAAAAACAAACTTTGCTGGATTTAATGGTGGTGGAGGGCTCTACGGTAGAGTCTGTAATCAAGCAATCGGGTATGCTGGAACGTTACCCTGAGATAGATTTAACAAAAAATGCAGTGGGTATCTGGAATCGCACTTGTAAATTGCAGGATGAAACTCGTGATGGTGATCGCATCGAAATATATCGCCCGCTGATTGCTGATCCTAAAGAAGCCAGACGACGCAGAGCAGAAAAAGCCAAGGAAGAAGGGCGAGCAGATAAGGTTACAGGGGGAAGAGCTAAAAAGCGCTAGCCAATCCATTCAGTGGAGGCCAGCACTGCAGAGGAGTTTCAAGACTATCAGAATGAATAAATATCTGGGCAGCCGATTAGATATCTAACGGCGTATTGAACTCTTCAGGTTGCTCGAAATCGCCACTCATTTTAGTCAGTTTATCGCCGTCGAAATGTAAGATCAGATCTTTGCGGAAGTCTTCGCCACGAGAACTCATTCCGCGCTTAAGCTTGTAAACATAGTAATAAATGTTTTCGTCGAAGCTGTCTCTCAGTACCGGTTCGCCAAGTACAAAATGCACCTGTTCTTTAGTCATACCGATACGAAGCTTATCAACATCATCCTGAATAACGTAATTTCCCTGGCCAACATCGATACGATAAATCCAGCTAGAGCATCCAGCGATACTAGTGGCTAAAACTAATGCGACGATGAGCTTCAATTTTGACTTCATGCTTACTTCTTATTCCTTAAATGGAAACTTATTCCTGATTGGAAACCGCTGTGAATCCTACTGATTAATGACAACGACATCAACTCAATTGTTCCGTAAGGGCGACGATTTATTGTAAAAAACACCATGGATATGGGTAATATCCATGGTGTTTTGTTCAGTATTCAGGGGGTTAACGTGCGCTGCTGAGATTATTGCTGCAATAACGCTTTGGCATTGGCAATAGCCGATTCGGTCAGGGTGTCGCCTGCCAGCAGTCGAGCCAGCTCTTCAATGCGCTTATCTTCGTCCAGCGGTGTCATGTGGGTTTCGGTGGTTTTACCATCCGAAAACTTTGTCACTAACATCTGATTTTGAGCTTTCGCCGCTACTTGTGGTAAGTGAGTAACACAAAATACCTGAGTTTCGTTTTCTCCCAAGGTTTTTAATAAATCACCTACTACAGAGGCTGTACCACCGCTGATGCCGGTATCCACTTCATCAAATATGAGCGTCGGAACCGCATGGGTTTTGTTGCCCAATACCTGAAGCGCCAGGCCAATGCGGGATAGTTCACCACCAGAAGCGGCTTTTTCCAGTTTCTCCAGGTTCATGCCTTTATTACTGCACAGCAAAAACTCAACCTGGTCATGGCCTTTACTATTAATTTTATCTCGATGGCAATCGGTAATTGCGATTTCGAACTCCGCATCGGGCATATTCATTTTTTTAATTTCTAATGCTACGGATTTTTGCAATCTTTTAGCCACTTTGCAGCGGGTACTGTGTAACTTATCTGCCAAAGTTTGATATTGCGCTTTAATGGCTTGCAGCTCTGCTTCCAACGATTCACTTTTGTGATCCGAATCGAACAGCGACTGATATTCTTGCTTCAGCTCCAAATGGTGCTGAACCAGGTTTTCTGGTTGCACCAGGTGTTTTCTGGCCAGTTCTATCGCACGAGAATAGCGCAATTCGGTTTGTTGCATTTTAAGCGGGTCGATTTCCAGACAATCCACATAGTTAGCCAACTCAACCCCTGCCTCATCAATGTTAATTTGCGCTTCTCGTAACATTAATTGCACTGGCTTAAGGCTATCATCGTGCTCCACAAGGTCGGTAATGCGCTCAAGACAACGAGATATAATAGTAGCGGCGTTGCCTTGCTCTGACTCGCACAATTCGTGGTAACTGATTTGAGAATCTTCCAGCAACGACTGGCTGTGGCTCATCTTACGAAATTCACTTTCCAGCGAGTCGAACTCGTTGTCCAATAAACCAAATTCATCCAGTTCAGTAAGCTGATAAGACAGCAAATTTTTTCTGTCTTCGTTGCGCTGTTTCATTTGTTGTAGTTGATCCAGCTCTTTCTGTGCCTGATTGTGGCGGGTCACCAAAGCTTTTAACTCGGTCAGTTGTTTTTGGATTGATTCGTCGCTGTCCAGCAGGGCTCTTTGTGCATCAGGTTTGAGTAACGCTTGGTGGGCATGCTGACCGTGAATCGCCACTAGTTTGGGGCCTAGCTCCTTTAACTGCTGCAGTGGCACAGGGCTGCCATTGATGTACGCTTTAGAGCGGCCTTCACTGGATATAACGCGGCGTAAAATACAGGTATCTTCAACGTCTTCCAGATCATGCTCTGCTAACCATTGCTGACAACGGCGGTTGTGCTTAACATTGAAACAGGCTGTAATTTCTGCTTTTTTTGCCCCTTTGCGCACACTGTTGCCTTCGGCGCGTTCACCCAAACACAAGCCTAACGCATCGATGGCGATAGATTTACCCGCGCCGGTTTCGCCCGTAATGGCGGTCATACCTTGTTTGAATTCAATATCCAGTGATTTGACGATAGCGAAATTTTTAACAGACAGTTGGATAAGCATAAATAAAACCATGTATAAATATACAGATAGCTGTAAATATATACATGTTTTTGCTGCTGTCCAGTGTTCTCAGCAATTTTTTGTACTAATAAAGTTTACTGCCCCAATTTAGCTTGGTGCGCAAGACATTAAAGTAGCTGTAACCTTTGGGGTGAATAAGGTGCAGTGGGCTGGGGTTTTTGCGGATCAGGATATCATCACCGGGTACGACTGCCAGCATGACATGGCTATCGCAACTGACCTGCAGATTTTCGGTATTGTCATTAGAGACTTTTAACACGATCTCGCTATTGGCATCGACAACAATAGGTCTGCTGCTGAGGGTGTGGGGAAACATAGGTACTATCGCCAAGGCATCCAGGTTAGGGGTGAGGATAGGGCCGCCACCCGAGAGTGAATAGGCTGTTGAACCAGTTGGGGTGGCCACGATCACGCCGTCAGAACGTTGGCTGAATACGAACATATCATCAACGTATAATTCGAATTCCATCATGTGCGCGACTTTTGTATGGTGCAGCACCGCCTCATTAATCGCCGAATTACTACTTTTGACCTCTCCATGTCGGTGAACTTCCACTTCCAATAAGAAGCGTTCTTCGCTATTGAACTTGCCGGCGAAAATGGCCTTCATTTGGCGCTCAATGTCATCAGGAGCAATATCAGTTAGAAAGCCCAGATTACCTCGGTTAACACCCACTACTGCCACGTCAAAGCGAGATAACACCCGGGCCGCACCCAACATGTTACCGTCGCCGCCTACTACTATTGCCAGTTGTGCCTCTTTGCCAATGGATACGAGGTCACGAACTTCCAGCTTTTCCTGTTCAAGCTCGTTGGCAACGCGTTCCTCCACAAGGACTCTGCAACCCTGTGCAATCAGGAAATTGTAGAGAATTCGCAAACTCTCGCTGGCGCCTGAATGGTTGGGTTTGCCGATAAGACCAACGGTTTCGAACATTGGGGGCATATAGCTGGCTCTGATTAATGACTCAATACGAGTCTGTTATACACCAAACGACTTTAAAACGACAAGAGAATTACCCGGCGACAGGAAACATTAAAATTAAATTAAAAATATGACAAATTGTAACTTGAATCAGCAGGTTCCATCCCCATCTAGCTCCGTAATTCAATTTTCATACATTTTCGGATTGCAACATCATGAGTAACGACGTTCAAAATGACAAAGCAGTAAATCCTGAAGAGACGCAGCCAGAAGTGGTTGAAAATGAATCTCAGGAAATACCTCAAGGCGAAACGGTGGATGCCGTATTGGAAACCATTGAGCAACAGCGCATTGCTGAGCTGGAAGTAGAACTGGCTAAGGCGCAAGCCACAGTTGCCGAGCAACAAGATTCGGTATTACGTGCCAGAGCCGAGGCCGATAACGCACGTCGTCGCGCCGAAGGCGAAGTAGATAAAGCTAAAAAGTTTGCTCTTGAGCGTTTTGTCAGTGAACTGTTGCCAGTCATTGACAATCTGGAGCGCGCATTAATGGCATCAGATAATGCCAGCGATGAAATTAAGCCAATTCTGGAAGGGGTAGAGCTAACTCATAAATCGTTTGTTGCAACGGTTGAAAAGTTCGGTCTGGAAGTGGTTGATCCGCAAGGGCAACCTTTTAATCCGGAATTGCATCAGGCCATGTCAATGCAGGAATCTGCCGACGTTGCGCCAAACACGGTTATTGCCGTAATGCAAAAAGGTTATCAGCTCAATGGCCGCTTAGTGCGTCCTGCCATGGTGGCTGTTTCCCGTGCTGCCGCTGAAGGTGTAAACACCGAAGCGTAAAAAAATGCAAAAAACTGGGTATTGCTTTATTGAAAAACAACTTAGCAGCCCTATTAAAAAAACAGTTTTAAAGAATTTTTAGTTGGAGACATTCTAATGGGTAAGATCATTGGTATTGACTTAGGTACAACAAACTCGTGTGTTGCAGTACTGGACGGCGACAAAGCCAAAGTCATCGAAAATGCAGAAGGGGATCGTACAACGCCCTCGATTATCGCTTATACGCAAGACGGTGAAACACTAGTAGGCCAGCCTGCTAAGCGTCAGGCGGTAACTAACCCGCAAAATACTCTATTTGCTATCAAGCGTTTGATTGGTCGTCGCTTCGAAGACAAAGAAGTACAGCGCGACATCGACATCATGCCTTACGAAATCGTTAAAGCAGACAACGGCGATGCTTGGGTTGCTGCAAAAGGCGAAAAAATGGCACCACCGCAGGTTTCTGCTGAAGTGCTGAAAAAGATGAAGAAAACTGCTGAAGACTACTTAGGTGAGCCGGTTACTGGTGCGGTAATCACGGTTCCTGCTTACTTTAACGATTCTCAGCGTCAGGCCACTAAAGATGCGGGCCGTATCGCTGGTTTAGAAGTTAAGCGTATTATCAACGAGCCAACTGCTGCGGCGCTGGCTTATGGTATGGATAAGAAGAAAGGCGACAATATCGTTGCGGTTTACGACTTAGGTGGTGGTACGTTCGATATCTCTATCATCGAAATCGATGAAGTAGAAGGCGAGCATACCTTTGAAGTATTGGCCACTAACGGTGACACGCACTTAGGTGGTGAAGACTTCGATAACCGCGTAATTACTTATCTGGTAGATGAGTTCAAGAAAGATCAAGGCATCGACCTGCGTAAAGATCCGCTAGCGATGCAGCGTCTGAAAGAAGCTGGTGAAAAAGCCAAGATTGAACTGTCTTCAGCACAACAAACTGAAGTTAACTTGCCGTACATCACCGCTGATGCAACGGGTCCTAAGCACTTAGTGATTAAAGTTACTCGTGCGAAGCTTGAGTCTTTGGTTGAAGACATGGTTAAGAAATCACTTGACCCTGTTAAGCAAGCGCTTGCTGATGCAGACCTTTCAGTATCTGATATCCACGATATCATTTTGGTGGGTGGTCAAACGCGTATGCCACTGGTTCAGAAGTATGTTACTGAATTCTTTGGCAAAGAAGCGCGTAAAGATGTTAACCCTGATGAAGCGGTTGCTGTTGGTGCTGCGATTCAAGGTGGTGTACTAGCCGGTGACGTAAAAGACGTTCTGTTACTTGACGTAACTCCACTGTCTTTAGGTATCGAAACTATGGGTGGTGTAATGACGCCGCTTATAGAGAAAAACACTACGATCCCGACTAAGAAGTCACAAACATTCTCAACGGCAGACGACAACCAGGCTGCGGTAACGGTTCACGTACTTCAGGGTGAGCGCAAGCAAGCTTCTGGTAACAAGTCGCTGGGTCAGTTTAACCTGGAAGGTATTCGTCCGGCACAGCGCGGTGTACCGCAAATCGAAGTGACTTTCGATATTGATGCTGACGGTATCTTACATGTGTCTGCGAAAGATAAAGACACAGGTAAAGAGCAGAAGATCACCATTCAGGCTTCTTCTGGTTTGAGTGACGACGAAGTGGAAAAAATGGTACGCGACGCGGAAGACAACGCGGCAGAAGATAAGAAGTTCGAAGAACTAGTTTCTGCGCGTAACCAAGCTGACGCCATGATCCACGGCACCAAGAAGCAACTGGAAGAGTCTGGTGATGCGCTGAGCGCGGAAGATAAATCTGCAATTGAAACCGCACTGACAGCACTGGAAACAGCAGCTAAGGGCGAAGACAAAGCAGAAATCGAAGCTAAAACGCAAGAGCTTATCCAGGCGTCTGCGAAATTGATGGAAGCGGCTCAAGCTGCGCAGGCAGCACAAGCTGCTGGTGCAGAAGGTGAGCAAGCGTCTGGCGGTAAGCCACAAGACGATGTTGTCGATGCTGAATTTGAAGAAGTTAAAGACGACAAAAAATAAGGCTTGAATTGGCATTTCCCTGGAAATGCCATTGGCTTAAACACGGGCGCGTCTTGGACTGCGCCCTTGTTTGTGTAAACAGGGTATGAAATCAGGAGCTAAGCTCCGCTTACGTTTCTGAAATAAGGTTAACGACGGGAAATATTATCTCCATGTCAAAAAGAGATTATTACGAAGTACTCGGTGTCAGCAAAGGTGCCGAAGAACGCGAGATTAAAAAGGCTTATAAACGTCTGGCGATGAAATATCACCCAGACCGCACCTCGGGTGATAAAGAACTGGAAGAGAAGTTCAAAGAAATCCAGGAAGCCTATGAAATTCTAAACGATAAAGAAAAGCGCGCTGCTTATGATCAATTTGGTCACGCAGGTGTTGATCCAAATCGTGGCGCAGGCGCAGGTGCCGCTGACTTCGGTGATATTTTCGGTGATGTGTTCGGTGATATCTTCGGTGGTGGTCGCGGTGGCGGCGGTCGTCGTCGTGCCAGACAAGGTGCAGACTTGCGCTATAACCTGGAAATGACCTTAGAAGAGGCGGTGCGCGGTAAATCTGTGGAGATTAAAGTGCCGACCTTGGTGGGCTGTGATGAGTGTGATGGCTCAGGTGCTAAAAAAGGCACTTCTCCAACAACTTGTCCTACCTGTCATGGTAATGGTCAGGTACAAATGCGTCAGGGCTTTTTTGCCGTGCAGCAAACCTGTCCAACCTGTTCAGGCAAAGGCAAAATCATCTCTGATCCTTGCCGCAAGTGTCATGGTCATGGCCGTGTAGAAGAAACCAAGACGCTGTCAGTTAAGATCCCGGCAGGTGTTGATACCGGTGATCGTATTCGCTTATCAGGTGAAGGGGAAGCTGGGGAAGCGGGTGCTCCTCCCGGTGATTTGTATGTGCAGGTTAACGTACGCGATCACGATATTTTCGTGCGCGATGAGAATAACCTGTACTGCGAAGTACCGCTGAGCTTTACCATGGCTGCATTGGGTGGGGAATTAGAAGTACCGACTTTGGATGGTCAGGTTAAGCTTAAGATCCCGGCAGAGACTCAAACTGGTAAGATGTTCCGCTTGCGTGGCAAAGGTGTTAAATCTGTACGCAGTGGTGCTGTAGGCGATTTGATGTGTAAGGTACTGGTGGAGACACCGGTTAATCTTAATAGCCGTCAGATTGAGTTGTTAAAGGAGTTTGACTCTACGATGGATTCTGAAAAAGAAAGACATCGCCCGAAGGAGAAGGGCTTTTTTGACAGCGTCAAACAATTTTTTGATGATCTTAAAGGTTGATCACCTTAAAGGTTAAGCACTGAAAGCTTAACCTTGTCAGCAATCTTAAAAAACCCGCTTTTTAGCGGGTTTTTGTTTATAAGCACTTTATTTAATTGCTGCTACAGTTTTTAATAGGCGCATAAAAACGAGATATCCCCAATCGGGATTAAATTAGAACATTCAACACAGGCTCTACTATGAAAAAACTTTTGGTTCTTATGGTTTCTGCTGCACTATTGGCAACAACCGCCGTGGCACAAGACGAAGCCGATTCGCAGAAAGAAGCCAGAGCGGCGCTTAAATTCAGACAATCCTTATTCCAATTAATTCGCAGTAATATGGGTGCGCTGGGCGCCATGGCGAAAGGCAATGCTCCATTCGATGCCGCTGTAATGGAAAAAAATGGTATGCGTATAGAGCAGTTGAGTCTGATGATTGAAGATTATATGGCGACGGATACTCGCAAATATAAGCTGGACACCGAAGCACTGGATAAAATCTGGGAACAACCAGAAGCGTTTTCCGAAAAAGTGGCGGCGTTAACCTCTGCTGCGCAAAATCTTCAGGCAGTGGCTAAAGCTGGAGATGAATCAAAGTTTCGCGCTGCTATCGGTGGTGTTGGCAGAACTTGTAAGGGCTGTCACGACGATTTCAAAGCGGATTAATGCATCCATAATCGAAAAGGCTGATTATTCATAGTCAGCCTTTTTTAATTGAGTGAGGTGAATACTAGTTGAAAGAGCGTTAGTCGGTGTATTCACGCTGCAAAATTGCCAGCAAGTTACCTGTTTTACCCGTCCATATCCCTTGGGTTAATTCTGGTGTTAGTATTTGCACTAGTTTCCAACCGTTTTCCCCTTCCTTGTTTAAAATTTCTGAAAAGTCGGGGCGTTTTGATTTTTTAATCCCGGCAAGAAAGCCTTCATTGGTTTCAATTTCCAGCGTCTTAGTTTCGTATTTTTTCATTTTTACCACTTCCTCATAGTCGAGATCATCGAAACTTACCTCAAGTGCAGAAGCCAGCGCTTTCTTTGATTGCAGCGATGCCGTTGCCTCTTTCTCTATTCGCTGAATCGTGCGCAAGTTTAAGCCGGATGCCAGTGCTAGTTCTTCTTGTGACCAGCATTTTTTTGTTCGTAAAGCTAAAACTAACCTTGCATTGATTTTCATTTTAATCTCATGGTGCTTGTTTAAGAGACCGCAGCATTGTTCACCATCTCTTTGGAAATGTTTACGAAACCAGTACGAATTTAATACGTAGAAGTTACGACAGTTTTACGACAGTATAGCTATAAGCCCAGTAATAATAAGCTTTTTAAGACAGTTTAAAAATAATCATCCATTTGTACTTCAGGCGCAAAGTAAATCAAACTCAGCACAACGCCTGTTACCAGCAAAAGTAGCAACAGTGCCAGCCATAGTTTAGAAGAAGTAATAGTTTTGTCTTTAGAAATAGACTTTTTACCATCAATCATGGCGCGTATCAGGTTTTGCTTTTTAATTATCAGATAATAAAACGCGGCGGCTATATGCAAAGCGACGGCGACTTGTATTACGGTAAACAGGTTTCCATGGGCCCAATCTGCAAGCTCTTGATAATCACCACTTATAACACTGCGCCAGGGACCATCAGTGAAAATCTCATCACTGGTAAACAGGCCACTCATGGCTTGCAAGAATATCACGACGAGCAGCAAGACAGTCATGTAACCGCCCAATGGCGTGTGGCCGATGAATTGTGAGCTTTTGTCCTTTAAGGATTTAAGTGCTTTTCCGGGGGATACCAAAAATTCACTGAATAACGCATACCGGGTGCCGCAAAACCCCCAAACTACCCGGAACAAGATTAGTCCAAGGGTGAAATAGCCAATGTAAAAGTGCCATTCTAACCAAGTGTCGCCTTGCTCACCGGTGTACCATTGGGCCGCAATGGCTAATACCAGTAACCAGTGAAATAGCCTGACAGGAAGGTCCCAAACTAATCTGGATTTTTTTATTTTACTTTCCATACCATTCTCGATTTCAGCGCAAGTAGTTTTAGTTTACCCGAAATCTGTTCAAGCTTAAGCGGTTTGATGCTATATCCTTTTGTTCTCTTACACATATGGAAAACCCATCTTCGAAACGCTAGTATCAAGCCACGATTTATTGATAGAGATGAAAACCTTGAGTTTGGTGAAAAGCGGTATTTTTGGTGCAAATGGTCGAATGGGAAGAGCGTTGATTGAGGCGCATCTGCAAGAGGATGACATACAATTACAGTATGCACACGTCAGAGCCGGTTCCAAATGGCGAGGCTTTGATATCGGAGAGCTGGCCGGGGCACCAAAACAAGGCGTATTAACCACGTCTGAAACGGATACCTTGCCAGTTGATGTGATGATTGATTTTACCTTGCCAGAAGCCCTGCGAGGTAATATCGAATTGTGTGTGAAGCATAATGTTCCCTTGGTTATCGGCACCACGGGACTAAATGCCGAACAAAAAGCATTAATTACCGAGGGAGCAAAATCTATTCCTATCGTTTTTGCTGCAAATATGAGTATAGGCGTAAATTTGCTGTTTAATTTAGTGCGCCAGACGGCGAGAGTGATGGGCAATACTGCGGATATTGAGATTTGGGAAGCCCACCATCGCTATAAAAAAGATGCACCTTCCGGTACAGCAGTCGCTATCGGCGAGGTAATAGCCGATGAATTAGGGCGGGATTTAGATAAGTGTGCTGTTTACGGAAGAGAAGGAGACACGGGGGAGCGAGATCCAAATACCATAGGCTTTGCCACTATTCGTGCCGGCGACATTGTGGGCGAGCATACAGCCATGTTCGCTGAACTTGGCGAACGCATTGAATTGACTCATCGGGCATCCAGTCGTTTAACGTTTGCTAAAGGTGCGGTCAGAGCTGCGAAGTGGTTAAGAGGCAAATCAGCAGGCCAATATGATATGCAGGATGTGCTGGGACTCAACTAGAGATTAACGTTTACCGCGTTGCAAAAGATGTAATGTGACCATTGACCATTGACCATGACAAAAGCACCTCAATGGGTGCTTTTTTATTATAGTCATAAAAACGCTAAACCCGTTTTTGTGATAGGGTAAATTAATACTTATTGGGATAACTACCAGAGGAGTTCAGGGATGACATCAAAAATTTATATCGTAGACAGAGTCTTGCATTGGGTATCGGCGTTTTTGTTGTTATTTATGTTGATGAACCTGTCCTCTCAATTACATCATGCTAACTGGGATATAAAAGGACAATTACTGCATCGACAGGATGCGGTGGAAATACACGCCATTATGGGGATTATCCTTGTTGTACTAACAATTGGACGCATTGTTTATTCTCATCTTAGTAAGCCTAGACTCAATCGAGTGCAGCCAAAATCCATCTGGCATCAGCGCTTTATTCAAATAACTCATGTTGCACTATATATTTGTATCTTTTCCCTTGTGGCTACGGGGATTGCGATGATCAACCATTATGAAATTCCGCTAACTATCTATGGGATTGAGTTCTCCCCTGATAAGGAGGGCTTTTACGATACATTTCCTTCGATTCACAGCATTCATTTGCAACTGCGAGAAGCGATTTGGTGGCTTATTGCAATTCACTTTGTAGGCATAATGTACGCCAAAAGGTAGGGAAAACAAAGAGATAGGGTACACCACAATATAGAGGATGCATGGCGGTCGGGACCGCAGATAATATGGTCCGTTAGCATTTGGGGTAACTTACGTCTGTAAGTTACCCTTCTCAATTCTATTCCTTATTCTTTCCCGCCCATCTGCAGGGCAATAACCACGGGGTCGTGATCTGAAGAACGGTATGGGTCAGCACTGTAATAGTGCTCGAGTTGCGCTTCTGTTTTATGCTCCATGTTATAGTCCAGTATAATGGGCTCATCGGTATTTATGTGCCACTCGGTAACATCCAATACTTTGTTTAGCATGGCTTCATTGGCTAGCGCATGGTCCAACTGCCCTGATTGCCCAGCAAATACATAACTATAGGCTTTTTCTTTTTGCAAATGGTGAAATAGCTCAATAAAACCACCCTCGGATAAAGCCATTAGTGGATCTTCTTTCGCGTAGGCGTTTAGGTCGCCAATGGAAATAATGGCTTCTTCTTTAAACTCAGTGTTTAACCAATGGGCGATTGCTTTTGCAGCACGTGTGCGTGTTAAGTTGCAGTTACCTTGGCCATCCTGCATATTAGGATCGCCTAAGTCATTACAGTTTGAGCCTTTTGATTTCAAATGGCTTACTGAAACCACAAAGTGTTCACCCGATTCAATATGTAGGAATTTCTGTGCCAGAGTAGGTCGGTTCTTAGTATCCAAATATAGTGGTCTACCGTTGGCATCTTTGCTGGAATTGGTGCTATCGAGGATGGCTGCGGCATTCACGGGATTAACCACAGATTCACGATAAATAATGGCTACCATGATGGAATCTGTGCCAATTTGTTTCACTGTCGGCTTAACGAATTGCCAGTCTTTAGCGGAATTTGTTTTATTCAGCGCTGCAACCAGGTTAGCGAGTGCCCCTTGTTGCGTGAAGCCATTGTTTTCTACTTCCATCAAGCCGATGATATCGGCATCTAGTGCCGCCAGGGCAGCTATGGTTTTAGCTTGCTGACGGGCAAACTCCTTTTCATTATCCGCTCCACGTTTATCCATGGTAGTGAAGTAGTTCAATACATTGAAACTGGCTACTTTGAGATTCCCCTGGCTTGTTAGCTCTGGCATTTCCGGCCGTGGATTGGCTTTAACAACTTTGGCTTGTGATACAGGGTGTATACGGTAGTTATTGGAAGCGTAATGCATGACACCAGATTCTAAACTTAATTTGTCGCCAACACGCAGGGGGGTTTGTGCCGAAAGTCCTGTTGCAGGGTAGGGTATAAACTCAGGGTTTTGTTTGTCCGAGCCGTCATCTAATAAAATTTTATTCAGGTTATTTCGAGCAGCTTGCGCACGAGCGGCATCCCCCGGGGTTGCTACTTGAGTGGGAATAAAACGTCGTCCATTTGCCAGAGTGATGGTGCCAAATCGACCAAGGTGATAAACGTCATTTACGGTCATGTCGTTAATGGACACACGCATCCCTTCCAGATGTTCTGGCTCTTCGGTAAAGGGTAACCGCAGTTTAACTGGCGCTGGTAACGGAACGGAATGTTCGCACACTGTTATTTTAGAAGGTGCTGCCAATCGAGTCAGGCCTTCGTGCTCTTCTACCGTTGCGCTGAATCTGATTAGATTTCCCAGCGCAATTGTAACTGGAGTGTCGGCGGTGTATACGAAGATGCCCTCAGAGGTCTCAGGATCGGCATCTTGTTTAGCCGAGGAAGATTGCAGATAAAACCCCTCTAAAGTCTCCTGGAAATCGGCTGTAACCACTGCTTCGACTTGTACTGTTTTCCCGACAAAAGGAGATGATTCTGAATTGCCTTGAATATGGCTGATGGCGTGAGATTTGCCTGAGCAAATGATATTTTTAGCATGATTTCCCGAATCGATTTCGGAGGAAATCACCTGTGTTGAAAAGATAGTTAACAAGGCGACAGAAAGTCGTTGGAAATTATTGCTCATTGAGTTTTGGCTTCGCTGTTCAAAAAGTTGCCATTATTCTGCCTTGAATTCCATTAGAGATTAAGGACTTATTAAAATTCATTGTTACTGATTAATACATCAATAAAAACAATGGTTTACATTTAGAGTAGTAAGCTTATTTATAGAATAATTCAAGTTCAGAAAAGAAACTGAGTATTTCATTTTTGTCGAAATGCTTTTTGAATAAGGGCACTAACTCCGATGTTTTGGTGCATTTAAGCGCTTTGAGGTGGGTTAATAAAGCAGAGTTTTACGGCTATGGAGAAGGTGCTGATATTGGCTTGCAGCTAAGTTAATAAAATGTGACTTTTGACCGTTTGGGCAGGAAAATCAATTTAACTGCCCGAAAAGTTAAATAATTAAATAAATGATGGACCAACCAGGTCGCTTGGTCTACAATGCGCGGAATTTGCCACAAATTTAGGTAGAACCTACTTTTGGACTCGAAAAATATCAGTTTAGCCAGAAAAACGGGATGTAGATAAGTTAACCTATTTAATTTAGAAACAGCCCGTTTTTTATGGGTGTTTGGCAGACTGGCTACGTTAATATTACCGCATTTGGGGAGGTCATTTTGACGCATTCAGCGCTACTAGTACTAGCAGACGGCTCAGTGTTTAAAGGCACTGCTTTTGGAGCCGAGGGTATTTCAGTTGGGGAAGTGGTATTCAATACTTCCATGACAGGATATCAGGAAATTCTTACCGATCCCTCCTACGCGGAACAAATCGTGACCTTAACCTATCCTCACATTGGCAATACCGGTGTGAATAGTGAAGATGAAGAATCCGAGCAAATCTGGGCTAAAGGACTCATTATCCGAGACTTGCCATTGGTGACCAGTAACTTTCGCAGTGAGCAGTCATTGTCTGATTATCTGAAAGCCCGAAACGTATTGGGCATCGCGGATATTGATACCCGTCGTTTAACAAGAATATTACGGGATAAAGGCGCCCAAAACGGCTGCATTATCACCGGCCCTGACTTGGACGAAAACAAAGCGCTGCAATTAGCGCAGAAATTTCCGGGACTCAAGGGGATGGATCTAGCTAAAGTCGTATCGGCCAAAGAAGAATATGAATGGAATGAGGGGGTTTGGGAGTTGGGCGAAGGCCACACTAAACTCAAAGAAAACCCCGACTTTCACGTGGTTGCTTATGATTTTGGCGTTAAGCGCAATATTTTACGAATGTTAGTATCTCGCGGTTGCAAATTGACTGTGGTACCAGCACAAACACCAGCAGCAGATGTTCTGGCTTTAAACCCTGATGGTGTGTTTTTGTCAAATGGGCCGGGTGACCCTGAGCCTTGCGATTATGCCATCGAAGCCATCAAAGAGATTTTAAACACGGATATTCCCGTGTTCGGTATTTGTTTGGGGCACCAGCTTTTGGGTTTGGCCTCTGGCGCCAGTACTGAAAAAATGAAATTCGGCCACCACGGTGCTAACCACCCGGTCAAAGATCACAAACGTGGTGTGGTGATGATCACCAGCCAGAACCACGGTTTTGCTATTTCTGAGAACAACTTGCCCGAAAATCTGGAAGTGACTCATACCTCTTTATTTGATGGTTCAATGCAGGGCATTCATCGCAAAGATAAAGCGGCTTTTGGTTTTCAAGGACATCCAGAAGCGAGCCCAGGCCCACATGATGCTGCGCCATTATTCGACCACTTCATTGAACTTATGCAAGCACGCAAATAACAGGATCTGACAATGCCAAAACGTAATGACATACAAAGTATTTTGATTCTGGGCGCAGGCCCAATCGTAATCGGTCAGGCTTGTGAATTCGATTATTCGGGTGCTCAGGCTTGTAAGGCGCTTCGCGAAGAGGGCTATCGCGTAATTTTGGTTAATTCCAATCCCGCCACTATCATGACAGACCCTGAAATGGCCGATGCCACCTATATTGAGCCTATACACTGGGAAGTCGTTAAGAACATTATTGCTAAAGAGCGTCCGGATGCGGTACTGCCTACTATGGGTGGACAAACTGCATTGAACTGTGCTTTGGATCTAGAGAAACACGGTGTACTGAAAGAGTTCAACGTGGAAATGATAGGTGCCACGGCAGATGCCATTGATAAAGCCGAAGATCGCGAACGCTTTGACAAGGCGATGAAATCCATTGGACTTGAGTGTCCAAGAGCTGAAATCGCTCACACCATTGAAGAAGCCCATGATGTACTCAGTCGTATAGGCTTCCCGTGTATTATCCGCCCTTCGTTTACCATGGGTGGAACCGGGGGCGGCATCGCCTACAATGTTGATGAATTTGAAGAGATTTGTCGTCGTGGCCTGGATTTATCACCTACCAATGAATTACTTATTGATGAATCTCTGATCGGTTGGAAAGAGTACGAGATGGAAGTGGTGCGTGATAAAAACGACAACTGCATCATCGTTTGTACTATTGAAAACTTTGATCCAATGGGCATCCACACCGGGGATTCCATTACCGTTGCTCCTGCGCAAACCCTCACCGATAAAGAATTTCAAATCATGCGTAATGCCGCTATGGCGGTATTGCGTGAAATCGGTGTAGAAACAGGCGGTTCAAACGTTCAGTTTGGCGTAAATCCAAAAGATGGACGCTTGGTCATCATTGAAATGAACCCGCGTGTATCCCGCTCATCGGCTCTGGCTTCCAAAGCAACGGGTTTCCCCATTGCTAAGGTTGCTGCCAAATTGGCTGTAGGTTATACCTTGGATGAGTTGGCTAATGATATTACTGGTGGCTTAACGCCTGCATCGTTTGAGCCTGCCATCGATTATGTGGTTACCAAGATTCCGCGTTTCAACTTCGAAAAATTCTCTGGCGCAAACGACCGACTCACCACACAGATGAAGTCTGTGGGTGAGGTAATGGCGATTGGACGCAATCAGCAAGAGTCATTACAAAAAGCGCTGCGCGGCCTTGAAATTGGGGTTAATGGTTTCGACCCTATCATCGATTTGGATGCTAGCGACGCAAAAAATACGCTAGTGCGCGAAATGACCGAAGCCGGCGCCGAACGCATCTTCTACATTGCCGACGCTTTCCGCTTTGGCATGACTGTAGACGAAGTGTTCAGCCACACCAACATCGACAGATGGTTCTTGGTACAAATTGAAGATATCGTCAATCTTGAAAAGCATATGCAAGAGCAAGGCGTTGCGGCGTTGACTGGTGATTTTCTGCGTAAGATTAAACGCAAGGGATTCGCCGATGCTCGCATTGCTGAGCTAACTAAACTGGCCGAATCCGACGTGCGCGATTTGCGAGTTAAGAACAAGGTCTTGCCAGTTTACAAGCGCGTTGATACCTGTGCAGCAGAATTTTCCACTACCACGGCTTACATGTATTCCACTTACGATGAAGAGTGTGAGTCCAATCCATCTGACAAAGAGAAGATCATCGTTTTAGGTGGTGGCCCCAACCGAATTGGTCAGGGTATTGAATTCGATTATTGTTGTGTACACGCCTCATTGGCGCTGCGCGAAGATGGCTATGAAACCATCATGGTTAACTGTAATCCAGAGACAGTATCTACCGATTATGATACCTCTGATCGCTTGTATTTTGAGCCTGTAACTCTGGAAGATGTGCTTGAAATTGTACGAGTTGAAAAGCCCAAAGGTGTAATAGTTCAATACGGTGGACAAACGCCGCTTAAGCTAGCAAGAGCGTTAGAAGAGGCAGGCGTACCCATTATCGGTACACCGCCAGACGCTATTGACCGCGCAGAAGATCGCGAGCGTTTTCAGCAGATGGTTTACAAATTACAGCTTAAACAGCCCGCCAATGCGACAGTGAGTAATCTTGAACAGGCGCTGGAAGAAGCTGGAAAAATTGGCTTCCCACTAGTGGTGCGACCTTCTTACGTATTAGGTGGCCGCGCAATGGAAATTGTTTATGACATCGCAGATCTGAAACGCTATCTAAATGAAGCCGTAAGTGTGTCGAATGACTCGCCCGTGTTACTGGATCGATTCTTAGATGATGCAATCGAAGTGGATGTGGATGCAATCTGTGATGGTGAGAATGTTACTATTGGTGGCATTATGGAACACATCGAACAAGCAGGTGTTCACTCTGGTGATTCAGCTTGTTCATTGCCATCGTATAGCTTGCCGAAAAAGGTCCTGGATGTCATGCGTCAGCAGGTCAAAGACATGGCGTTAGAATTGGGCGTTATCGGTTTGATGAATACCCAGTTTGCGGTGAAAGATGGTGAAGTTTACCTTATCGAGGTAAACCCTCGTGCGGCGCGTACTGTGCCTTTCGTATCCAAAGCAACAGGTAAGCCATTAGCCAAAATTGCTGCCCGAACCATGGTGGGCCAAACACTGGCGCAGCAAGATGAAATGCTGGAAATCATTCCACCGTATTACTCTGTTAAAGAAGTGGTGATCCCGTTCGCTAAATTCCAGGGCGTTGATCCTTTGATTGGCCCGGAAATGCGCTCTACCGGTGAGGTGATGGGCGTTGGCGAAAGCTTTGTGCAGGCCTATGCTAAAGCCAATTTAGGCGCCGGCACGCCGTTGCCGAAAAAAGGTAAAGTCTTGCTGTCTTTGCGAGATAATGATAAAAATCGCGCTGTAGAGCTGGGTAAAGCTATGTTGCAAAAAGGTTTTGGCCTTGAGGCAACCAGTGGTACAGCTCAGTTATTGAATAACGCGAACGTCGATTGTGATGTGGTCAACAAGCTGTCGGAAGGTCGACCGAATATCGTTGATGCCATCAAGAACGGCGAATACTGCTACATAATTAACACAACGGAAGGACGTCAGGCGATTTCTGACTCCGTCTACATCCGTAAAGAAGCACTACTGAATAAAGTTGCTTACACCACAACCATGAACGGGGCTTTTGCTACCATCAACGCTCATGCGTCGGATGATCGTAATGATGTTAATTCTGTGCAGGAATTACACAAGAGAATTACGCAATGAATCAAATACCAATGACAGCCGAAGGGGCTGAAATGTTAAAATCGGAGCTGCACGAGTTAAAAACCGTGAAGCGACCGCAAATCGTTAATGCAATTGCAGATGCACGTGAGCACGGCGATTTAAAAGAAAACGCTGAATATCATGCAGCGCGAGAGCAACAAAGCTTTTGTGAAGGTCGAATTCAGGACATCGAAGGCAAGCTGAGCAATGCCCAAATCATCGATGTGAAAAAGATGACTAACAATGGCAAAGTCATTTTTGGTGCTACAGTGACAGTGTTGAATCTTGATACTGATGAAGAAACCACCTATCGCATTGTGGGTGATGATGAAGCAGACATTAAAAACAATCTGATTTCCGTAAATTCACCTATTGCCCGTGGTTTGATTGGTAAGAACTTGGATGATGTGGCGACAATTCAGACTCCTTCAGGCGCAAAAGAGTTCGAAATAATCGAAGTTGAATACATCTAATTTCGATATTGTAAGTCGAACATAAAAAAGCCGTTCTATTGAACGGCTTTTTTTAATTGCGTTGGTGTCCCGTCCTGAAATGTGTTTACACATTTAGGACTTATTATGAGAAACCCAGATAAACAACGCGTTAAACGAACTCAACGTGATTACACCTTAGGCTTTAAATTGGCCGTTGTAGCGCAAGTCGAAAAAGGCGACTTCACCTACAAACAAGCTCAAAAGCACTTTGGCATTCAAGGCCGAAGTACAGTTCTCGTCTGGCTACGAAAGCATGGTAAGCTGGATTGGTCTGAGCCTTTGATGCATTCACTTATGTCTCAATCCAACGAAACACCCGCCCAAAAGATTAAGCGTTTAGAACGCGCATTAGCTGATGCTGAACTCAAAATTGATGTTCTGGAAGAGGTAGTAACCCGTGTTGATAACGAGTGTGGGAGTAACTACAGAAAAAAGTACTACGACAAGCTCTCTGGGCGGGAAAAGTTGAAAAACGAAGAAAGCTAGCTCGTTGTTGCCGCCTGTTCGGATTTACACCTCAAGGGCTTTATCAGTGGATTAAGCGGTTTAACGATAAGCAGCAGGTGCTAATGCCGGTTAAGGACATGGTGCTGTATTGGCGCCAGTACATGCCGCGGATTGGGACTCGAAAGCTCTACCAACTGATGAAACCAGAGCTTGATAAACTTGGCATTAAGTTGGGGCGTGATGGACTGTTTGATTATTTACGCGCAGAAGGCATGTTGGTTAAACCCAAACGTAGTTACACAAAAACAACCGACAGCCGTCACTGGATGAAAAAGCACCCGAATCTACTGAAGGACTATCAACCTCAACAGGCTGAGGATGTGTTTGTGAGTGATATTACCTACGTGAAGTCAGATGCGGGTACGCACTATTTATCATTAACAACGGATGCATATTCCCGAAAGATTATGGGGTATGAACTCAGCGATGAAATGAAAGCAACAGATGTGGTTAAGGCACTCAATATGAGTATCAAGCATAAGTACTATAACCATCCAATGATTCATCACTCAGATCGAGGAGTGCAATATTGCTCTGAGGAATATCAGGCTGTCCTGAGAAATCACAACATTACTCCATCTATGACCGATGGTTATGATTGCTATCAGAATGCCTTAGCAGAAAGAATCAATGGCATACTAAAGCAGGAGTTCTTGTTGCATCAGTGCAAGAATATGCGGGAATTAAAGCAACTCGTGGATGAATCGATATACATCTACAATGAGATGAGGCCGCACTTGAGTTTGGGAATGAAAACACCTAACCAGGTGCATTACGAAAAAGGCCGATAGATAAAATCTACCGGCCTGCATAAAACGTCAACGTATTTTAGGACGAGACATGGAAATTGGCATTTTACTTTTTTGGAAGCTCTATCTTTTTATCTTCTGAAGGTTTGTAAAGCACCAGTACATGTCCGATGGTTTGCACTTTCACAGCCCCTGACTCTCTTACAATGGCGTCCATGATCAGGCTTTTCTCTTCACGGTCTTCAGAGGGGACTTTAACTTTAATAAGTTCGTGATGTGCCAGGGCTGAATCTATCTCTGCCATAACACCTTCCGTCAGGCCATTGCCGCCTAACATCACCACAGGCTTGAGGCTATGGGCCAAACCTTTTAAATGTTGTTTCTGTTTGTTGGTTAGATTCATTTACAAATAAATCTCTATTCTTAGGTTGAAAACCTGTATTCTAACGCCATCTCACCATTAATCCTAATCAGGAATGGATTAAATAATTAAAAGGCCTTCTCTGACCTCGTTAAAAGAGATGGGGCGGTGAGCCTTGAAGAGTTATTGCCGGGTTTTTGAATCGGTTTTGAACAGAAATCATGCTTAAACCGTAGTGTAAGTATCTGTAGTGGTGAAACCCGAATAACTGAATAGAGGAGACACCTCTCAGTCAGTGGCAGCGATACAGAGTTTTGATTGCTTGTTTACGAAAGGTAATTTCGGGAGTCGAAACAAGACATTGTTTTACGCAGTAACCGAAAATGGACGTCTCTTGCGCGAGCATAGTGGCAGTCTTGGTGTTGGCTACCGGTAGGAAACTATAGTATTCTTTACCGATGGCGATTTGATTACGCATTTTTAAGTTTTTATTGAGGTTATTACATTGAGTGATATGGCTAAAAACCTGATCCTTTGGTTAGTGATCGCTGTGGTATTGATGTCTGTTTTTCAGAGCTTCACCCCGAGTGATTCTGGCAAGCGGCAAACCAGTTATGATCAGTTCATCAAAGAAGTAAATCAGGGCATGATCCGTGAAATCAGTATCGACAAAGAGACTGGTGAGGTGCGCGGTTTAAAACGCACTGGTGAGAGTTTTAACACCAACATTCCATATTACGATGACGGGTTAATGGCGGACTTGCTAAAGAACAACGTTCGTGTGGTTGGCATTCCTCCTGCCGAGCCATCCATGTTGACCAATATTTTTATTTCGTGGTTCCCGATGTTACTTCTGATCGGTGTGTGGATTTTCTTCATGCGACAGATGCAGGGCGGCGGTGGTCGCGGTGCCATGTCTTTTGGCAAAAGCAAAGCTCGTTTATTGGGTGAAGACCAGATTAAAACCACTTTCCAGGATGTAGCTGGTTGCGACGAAGCCAAAGAAGAGGTGGTTGAGCTAGTTGATTTCTTGCGTGACCCTTCTAAGTTTCAAAAGCTGGGTGGCAAGATCCCTAAAGGTGTACTGATGGTGGGCCCTCCCGGTACTGGTAAAACCTTATTAGCAAAAGCAATTGCTGGTGAAGTCAAAGTACCATTTTTCACTATTTCAGGTTCCGACTTTGTGGAAATGTTCGTGGGGGTTGGTGCCTCTCGTGTAAGAGATATGTTCGAGCAAGCTAAAAAGTCAGCACCTTGCATTATCTTTATCGACGAAATTGATGCAGTAGGCCGCCAGCGTGGAGCGGGTCTCGGTGGTGGTCACGATGAGCGTGAGCAGACCTTGAACCAGATGTTGGTAGAAATGGATGGTTTTGAAGGGCATGAAGGCATTATTGTTATTGCTGCTACTAACCGCCCAGACGTGCTCGATCCGGCGTTTTTGCGTCCAGGACGTTTTGACCGCCAGGTAGTGGTAGGCTTGCCTGACATCCGTGGTAGAGAGCAAATTCTTAAAGTACATATGCGTAAAGTACCTATTGCTGACAATGTAGAGGCGTCGGTAATCGCTCGCGGTACACCTGGATTTTCTGGTGCCGACCTCGCCAACTTAGTCAACGAAGCTGCCCTGTTCGCCGCACGTGCAAATAAGCGCTTGGTGAACATGGAAGAATTTGATAAGGCGAAAGACAAAATTATGATGGGTACAGAGCGTCGCTCTATGGTGATGTCGGAAGATGAGAAAGCCATGACCGCCTATCATGAAGCGGGGCATGCCATTGTTGGACGTTTAGTGCCAGAGCACGATCCTGTATATAAGGTATCTATCATTCCTCGGGGAAGGGCCTTAGGTGTAACTATGTATCTTCCAGAGCAAGATCGAGTGAGCCATAGTAAACAGCACCTTGAGAGTATGATCTCCAGTTTGTTTGGCGGACGTTTAGCTGAAGACCTTATTTATGGTTCAGATAAAGTAACCACTGGCGCGTCAAATGATATTGAACGGGCCACCGATATCGCCCGTAAGATGGTTACTCAGTGGGGTTTATCGGATAAGATGGGCCCGATGCTGTATGCCGAAGAAGAAGGTGAAGTGTTCTTAGGACGAAGTGCTGCACAGAGTAAGCATATGTCTGACGATACCGCTCGCGCAATAGACGCTGAAATCAAGGGGGTCATAGATCGCAACTATGAGCGCGCTAAGAATATCCTGGAAGAGAACATGGACATTCTGCATGCTATGAAGGATGCCCTGATGAAATACGAAACTATTGACGCCAAACAGATCGACGATCTTATGGAACGTAAAGAGGTTCGTCCACCGGCAGATTGGAACAAAGACGATGACAAATCTGATAAGCCAAGCGGTGGCGCAGGTGCAGAAGCAACTGCAAAGACAGAAGACGAAGACAAGACAGAATCAAAAGGTTCTGTTGGTAAACCAGGCGATATGCCCGGTTAACATTCGAAAGTGGTTTAGATTATGAAACGCCTCGTTTGAGGCGTTTTTTTTGACTAGTTTAATAATTCCGATGACACTACAACACAAGCTTAATCCCGATGTCGAGGTTATGGGGATCCTTAACGTAACCCCTGACTCGTTCTCTGACGGTGGCAAGTTTAACCGCTTTGATAGTGCCCTGGCTCAAGCCGAACAGATGGCGATAGAGGGCGCATCCATAATTGATATTGGCGGTGAGTCAACTCGGCCCGGTGCGGCAGAGGTTTCATTACAAGAAGAGCTTGAAAGAACCGTGCCTGTTATTGAGCAATTATCTAGCCAGATAGATGTTCGAATTTCAATTGATACCAGTAAACCACAGGTAATGCGTGAAGCGGTCAACGCCGGGGCAACCTTAATTAATGATGTGAGAGCTCTACAACTACCCGGCGCGCTTGAAATTGCCGCATCTTCTAATGCAGATGTTTGCCTTATGCATATGCAAGGGCAGCCACGGACTATGCAGGACGCTCCGCGCTATGAGGATCTGTTAAAAGATATTATGGCGTTTTTTAGGCAGCGTGTTACTGCTTGTGAGAAAGCCGGGATCCCTCGAACTAAACTTATCCTTGATCCCGGGTTTGGCTTTGGTAAGGCATTGGAACATAATTATGAAATATTGGGGCAATTAGATTACTTCGATGAATTGCAGCTACCTTTATTGATAGGTTTGTCTCGCAAGTCTATGATTGGCAACTTACTGAATCGTTCGGTTGAGCAGCGCTTGGCCGGTAGTTTAAGTGGAGCATTAATCGCGGCGCTTCAGGGCGCAAAAATATTACGCGTGCACGATGTCAAAGAAACCGTGGATGCGTTAAACGTATTAAAAAAAACCATACAGTTAATTTGAGATTTTAAATGAGAAAGTACTTTGGAACGGACGGCATTCGAGGTCGTGTTGGTGAAAACCTGATTAACCCGGAATTTGTGACCAAGCTAGGTTGGGCCGCAGGAAAAGTTCTCGCGGGGCATGGCACTAATAAAGTGCTGATAGGAAAAGACACCCGTATTTCAGGCTATATGTTGGAGTCGGCATTGGAAGCCGGCCTGTCTGCTGCGGGCATCAATATCGGCTTGTTAGGTCCCATGCCGACGCCTGCAATTGCCTATTTGACCAAAACTTTTCGTGCAGAGGCCGGTATAGTGATAAGCGCCTCCCACAATCCTTATTACGATAATGGTATTAAGTTTTTCGGCTCCACAGGGTACAAGTTAGACGATGATATTGAGTTAGCCATCGAAGCAGAAATGGAAAAACCCATGACCTGTGTTAGCTCCGACAAATTAGGTAAGGCTAACCGTATTGATGATGCCGCAGGACGTTACATTGAATTTTGTAAGGGGTGTTTTCCATCTGAATTATCCTTGCAAGGGCTAAAAATCGTGGTTGATTGCGCTCACGGCGCAACATATCACATAGCGCCAGATGTACTCATTGAGTTAGGTGCTGAAGTTATTGAGATAGGGACTACCCCTAATGGCCTGAATATTAATGATAAGGTTGGGGCAACTTCTCTGGAACAAATCAAAGCTAAGGTACTGGAAGAAAAAGCAGACTTGGGATTTGCCCTCGATGGAGATGGTGATCGCATCATGATGATAGATCACAAAGGTAATGTACTGGACGGCGACCAGATAGTCTATATCATCGCAAGAGACAACCTGAAATCTGGCAAATTAAATGGTGGGGGTGTTGTTGGCACTCAAATGAGTAATCTAGGGCTTGAGATTGCCCTGACCAAGCTCGGTATTCCGTTTGCTCGCAGTAAAGTGGGTGATAGATATGTTCTAGAGTTACTCCAGGAGAAAGGTTGGAGTATAGGTGGTGAAAGCTCGGGTCATGTGCTCAATCTGAATGTAGCGTCCGCCGGTGATGGCATCGTGTCTGGATTACAGGTGATTGCATCCATGCTTAAGGCCAATATGTCCCTACATGACCTATCCAAGGGTATGGAAAAATTCCCGCAAAAACTTATCAACGTGCGTTTCAAAGAGGGAGATGATCCGTTGCTACTTAGTTCTGTTCAGGACGCCGTTAAAGAGGCTGAGTCGGAACTGGATGATACGGGGCGAGTTCTGCTCAGAAAAAGTGGTACTGAACCACTGATCCGCGTAATGGTAGAAGCGCAGGACAGTGCGCTGGCTAATAATTGGGCGGAATATATCGCCGGTGCGGTAAAAGACGCCATTTAAGCAAAATATTTCCGTTGAAATCTTGTATCTTGGGTGGGTCTTCGTTAATATCTCGCACCGCTCGGAATTGCTGAAAAATGACAAGTGATATGGCAACAGAAAGAAAATCATTGGTAGCCGGTAACTGGAAACTGAATGGTTCAAGTGCTTTGGTCAACGAAATGAATCAGGCATTGAATGCTTGTGATTTCAAAGACACCCAAGTGGTTGTTTGTGTGCCGTCTGTATATTTAGGTCAGTTTTCAGCATCCAGTTTTGACGTTGGAGCACAAGATGTAAGTTCTCACGAATCTGGAGCTTATACTGGTGAAGTTAGTGCCGATATGCTTGCTGAGTGCGGTGCCAAATGGGTGATAGTTGGTCATTCAGAACGACGTACTTATCACGCAGAATCCAACGCTGTTGTTGCACAAAAAGCGCAACGCGCATTGGAAGCTGGTTTAATACCTATTGTGTGTTTCGGTGAGGAAGAAAGCATTCGAGACAGTGGCGATTACGTTGAGCACTGTGTTAAGCAAGTTGCCGTTGTGGTCGAGCATTTGGGAATTGAGCGTTTCGCTCAGTGCGTACTGGCTTATGAGCCTGTGTGGGCAATTGGAACCGGAAAAACGGCGAGTCCGGAGCAGGCACAAGAAGTTCATCAGAAAGTGCGTGAATTTATTGCCCAAAAATCTGCTGAAGTAGCAGATGGAATGAGAATTTTATACGGTGGTAGTGTTAAAGCTGATAATGCATCAGAACTGTTTTCACAACCCGATGTAGATGGTGGCCTTATTGGTGGGGCGAGCCTCAAAGCTGACGATTTTAAAGCAATTTGCCAGTCGGCCTGATTATTTTAGAGAACATAAATGTTATACGAAGTACTGTTAGTTGTTGATTTGATTGTAGCTATTGCGCTGATTGGTCTGGTGCTTATTCAGCACGGCAAGGGGGCCGATATGGGCGCGTCTTTTGGTGGCGGTGGTTCCAATACTGTTTTTGGTTCAACGGGTTCAGGAAACTTCCTGACCAGAACTACAGCAATTTTGGCAACGATTTTCTTTATCGTCAGTTTAGCGCTGGGTAACTTGTCAAGCAAACAAGGCGGTAATGAAGACACATGGGAAAACATTGAAGTTCCAGCTGTCACTGCGCCTGTAACTGAAGATGTTCCGGCAGCTGGAGACGTTCCTGCTGCAGATCAGGAAGAGTCTGAAAGCGACGTTCCAAACACTTAATACAATTTCCGCGGATGTGGTGGAATTGGTAGACACGCCATCTTGAGGGGGTGGTGAGCTATGCTCGTGGGGGTTCAAGTCCCCCCATCCGCACCAAATATAAAAACCGGCTAAAAGCCGGTTTTTTGCGTTCTGGCTTGTGGCAATTGCCATTGCATTCACTTCTCCTGATTCTGCTATATCCGAATACTTCTACAGAACAATCCATTTGACTTCAGATATCCACCCAGACTTTGTATATTCCAAAGGTAACTATTTATATATTAAAATGGTATATTGATAGTTCTGGTCAGACTAGTTTTGAATACAGTGACACTTAGTATTGTATATTTCAAAAAGGTATATATTATGCCTTTGAATTATATGGGGTGGCGTGTGGAATTTATCGGCTATTTGGCAGCTGTTTTAATGGGATTGGTATTAGGACTGGTGGGTGGTGGTGGCTCTATACTGACCGTACCTATCTTAGTGTATTTAATGCACCTCGAGCCGGGCGTTGCCACAGGGTATTCATTATTGATAGTGGGAGCTACGGCTGCTTTTGGGGCCTCGCGTTACTTCCGTCTTGGCTTTGTGGACCTAAAGCTTGCGCTACTGTTCGCCATACCTTCTGTTGTGGCGGTTTATCTCACCAGGCTACTGTTGATGCCCGCTTTACCTGAGAAGCTGTTAACGTCTCCTGTGGTTATTTACAAGGATCAGGCAATCATGGTCTTGTTTTCCCTGTTAATGATGGCTTCTGCTTTCGCAATGCTTAAAAAGGTTCGCCAAACAGATTCCGAAGAGCCACTTGAAGGAGGTGTTGTAACTCACGCCCCTTCGCGGTGGCTGGCAATTGCTTTGGATGGCGCTGTTGTTGGCTTGATCACCGGAATGTTAGGCGCTGGAGGGGGATTTTTAATTGTTCCTGCCTTGGTGCTATTGGTGGGCTTACCCATGAAAAACGCGATAGGTACTTCGCTTCTAATTATTGCTCTCAAATCTCTCATAGGTTTTGTTGGCGATCTACAGGTGGGCATAGTGCTGGATGTAGAGCTCATTGCCTTTATGTTGTTGGCTACCTTATTAGGTATGTGGGCGTCCTCAGGAGTAGCATACCGAATTGACGCCCATCTATTGCAGAAACTGTTTGCTGTTTTTACCGCTGCCATTGCCTCTTTTATTTTGATCATTGAATTTGTTTAGAGAGAAACTTATGCAAATTGAAACATTTTACGATGAAAATACCGGTACTTTTACCTATCTGGTTATTGATGAGGAAACGAAAAAGTCCGCCATTATTGATTCTGTCATGGATTATGACCAGTTCTCCGCTCAGGCAAGTTTTGGCAGCGCTGACCGCGTAGTCCAATTTATAGAGCAAAATAAGTTACACAATCAATGGATACTGGAAACCCATGTTCATGCCGATCATATGACTGCTGCTCACTATTTAAAGGGAAAGGTTGGGGGGCAAATTGCCATGAGTGTGGGAATTGTGAAAGTTCTTTCTTTGTGGGTACCGAAGTTTGAAACGGAAAATGATACTCCAACTGACGGCAGTCAATTTGATAGATTATTTGAAGACGGCGATCAGTTTCAAATTGGTAATCTCAATGTCACTGTCTGGCATACTCAAGGCCATACTCCTGCCTGTGCAAGCTATTTACTTGACGGGGCTATTTTTGCGGGGGATACCTTATTTGCACCAACTCTTGGCACCGCACGCTGTGACTTTCCAGGCGGCAGCGCTAAAGACTTATATCGTACTATTCAGCGAATTTATTCGTTGCCAGAGGATACTAAAGTGTTCCTTGGACATGATTATCCTGCAACCGGGCAAAAGCCATGTTCAGTGGTTGCTGTTGGACACTCAAAACAGACGAATATCTTGATTAAGGCAGATACGCCTCTACAGGAATTTGTCGATAGAAGACAAGCTCGTGACGCAACGTTGGCTGTACCAAAGTTATTATTACCAGCGATACAAGCCAATATGCGCAATGGTCAGTTCGGCGCTGTGAGTGAAAAAGGTCAACAATTTGTCAAGATCCCGGTTAGCGCGATATAGGTGTCATCATGAAATTAAAAAAGCTATCCGACACTGTGACTATTTCTGAGCAACTTACCGAAACTGATGTGATGCAGTTGCATGCTTTGGGGTATCGTGCAATTTTGTGTAATCGTCCTGATGAAGAATGTACACAATTAGCCCAATTCGCTGACATCAAAAGTAACGCTGAAGAGTATGGTATCCAGTGCCGTTATTATCCCATAGCTCCCACAGGCGTATCGAGACAAACAGCGAAACAATTCGGCGAAATTTTATCTGAGCTTCCAAAACCAGTCGTTGCTTACTGTAGAAGTGGTAAGCGTTCTATATCGCTTTGGGCGTTGTGGGCTAAATCTCATTTGCCTGACTCAGAAGTGAAACTGAAATTGCAGGAGTTTGGTATGGATAAAGACAGTATTGCCGCATTAGTTTCATAAAGTGATGCTATGCTTTGTGGATGGACGTGCGGATTTCAATTTTTATTTTGTTTTGGTTGTTTTCCCGGCAGGCAATAGCAAGCGAAAGCTGCCAGCAAGCCCTTGAGGAAATTGGGACACAATCTGACAATGTAGAGATCGTCTGTACCTCTTTATTGAAAAATAAAGCAGGGCAAAGCATACGCGCCCAAACTCAGGTTAATTTCTCACGCCGAACCATCAAAGTACTGTTGGATGATACCTTGTCCGGCGCTGAGCTCGAGATGTCTTTAGAGCATGAACTTGCACATGTGGCGCAATATCAGGCTTGGTTCGATGGTTTTATCGGCGATTCCGAATACCAAGAGAGATTGCAGACTTTGCACAATCTGGTCGCACCTAAAGGCCTTAATTCAACTTATCAAACGTTAGCCCGACTTAAACGTCATTCAATGTTTAGAGCACATCCTGAGCGCTGGCTTCAAGCCTACGCCAATATACATTTTTGCATGGAGTATCAAGCCTGGCATCGGGAAGCAGAGCAGGCGCAAAAAGAAGGGATACCTTTTCTTCTGATGACGGCAGAAGTCACCGCTATCGTGAATGACAATGAGCAAGCACTAGTGGACTATATTAATCAGGCGACTATTAAACACATTTACCCTGAAGGCTTTAACCCGAGACAGTTGCAACTGGCACTTGATGGTTGCCCTGATGGCAACAATCCCGTTGATATGTTTCGCTCGTCAATTGTCGCGTTGGAATTAACGTTTACCGAGGATTAACCAGTAATGCGCTATTTGAAGGGACGTTATAGCCTTTCAGTTTCGCTCATGGTTGGTATGGTCATTTCGACAATGAAGTGTCCAGCCTTAATGAATTGTTCGAATTGGCACGTTTCTCCGTAAATAAGTGCCAGTCTGGCTTTATTATTACCAATCCCCATGCCAAATCCCGTGTTATTGGGATGTTCATCTAGTGGGTTGCTGATACGTATATAAAGTCCTTGATTAGTCACCTCTGCTTCTAATGTAATATTACAACGGGTCTTGGAACCATGCACGACGGCGTTTTCAATTAACGGCAACAGTAACATACCAGGTACACGTTGATTATAAGCTTCTTTTGATATTGTTTTGTTAAAAGTAAGCTTTTCTCCAAATCGTAATTTTTGCATATAAATAAAGTTGTCCAATAAGGACAATTCGGCTTCAAGCGTGCTGAAATTGCTCAATCTGTTATCAATGATGCCTCTCAGTAACAGAGATAATTCATTGAGCGCATTCAATGCATCTGGCTTGCGTTCAGTTCTAACCAGTGCTGAGATACTGTTCAGTACATTGAAGAGAAAATGGGGATTCAGCTGAGCTCTAAACGCTGCTAATTCTGATTGTACTAACTGTCTATTTAGTTTTTCATGCTGTAGCTGTGCCAATACCCCGGTTTCGTACCATTGCCAGCCGAACCCAATCAGTAGATAGAGCAAATACATTTGAAAATCAAGATTCCACCAGTTGTAAGCGGTGTAGTGGTGAAAAGCGCGTAATATGGATGTGAGATTAAGTGCTTCAGGCCCGGGAATAAAATTATTGATTAAATACAGGGCATGGACACCCAAGGATGTTTGCAAACAAAACACGAAGGGAATCAAAAGCAGGATGTATAGTAATTTGATAACTTTGCTGTCGTTCTTTAACGAAATATAGCAGGCCGCAGCAATTAGAAATGGCATTACCAGGAAGTTTCCTGCCCACCATTGCATACCTTCGGCAAAGTACTGCCAGAAAGTTGAAAATGTCCAGTCGTTGAAATAGCGTACTCTTCTCAGGGAGTAACCGCACAAGGTTATTAGCCAATAAATCGCGCAGAGTTTCCAAAGCATTGGGGCTAACAAGCGTTGTGAAAAGCGCATTTCACTGTTTTGTAAGATATTTGAAATAGCCATTAACTGAAAAAACTCAAAACCTGGTTTTTTAATTGTCTTGAGACAGGTAGTTTTGTGCCGCATTTCAGTTTTGCAGTATAGTCGCCGCGGCTGCTGGCAATAAGCTCTGAAATAGCGCTGATCCGCACAATAGAAGAGCGATGGATGCGAATGAAGGCTTGGCGGTTGAGCCGGCTTTCCATGTTTTGCATCGTTTCACGATGCAAAATCATCTGACCATTTTGAAGATAGATTTCTACATAATTTCCACTACCTAAAAGATAATCGATGTTGTTGATTTCGATAATACGGATTTTACCGACTTCTTTTACGGGGATGACATCGCCAGTCGGGCTATTGAGTTGTTTAGAAACTAAGTCAAAAACGTCTTTTAGTTGTGCGGTTTCAGATGTTGGTTTTTGAATACGTTCTTTAACACGATGGAAGGACTCGGCGAAGCGTTTTTCATCAATCGGTTTAAGCAAATAGTCAATGGCGCTAAGGTCAAACGCTTCAATGGCAAATTCACTATATGCTGTAACAAAAACAATAATGGATTTGCCTGTGAATATCTTTGCCAAATCAATGCCTGACATCCGAGGCATGTTGATATCGAGGTAGGTTACGTCAGGCGTTTCTGAAAAGAACAGATCAATAGCCTTGCCAGCGTCATCTGATGCGATAATTTCACTTTCAGGTGCGTGGCTTTGCAGCAAGGACACCAGGTTATCAATAGCAAGTTGCTCATCATCAATTACAAGGATTTTCACGTTTTAACACTACGAAGACTGAAAGCCGTTCATGATAATTGAAACCCGTCGGGTTGTAATAACCCATTCGTCACCGAAATCCTGCAATTCAAATACATCGCTAATCGATTAATGTTTCATTCTTGGTGCTCAATCAGTCAGCAACTCAAACGTCAGGCCAGCTTTTTCGCTCAGGCGTTCGACTAGAGGCATACCAAACAGGGTGGAAGGCGTCCAGAAGCCCCCGTCGGTGCAGCTATCTTTTTCGTCATTACTGTGCTGTGAGAAGAAAATTGCCGTTTCGGCCAACATTTTAGCGGTGGAGCCATAACCGGGATCTTTATCGCCGGTAACTTTGCACTTGATTGTTTGTCCTGTAGCGGTCTCACCAAAAAAATGCATGTTGTAAAAGCCATTCTCCTGCTCGTCAGGAGATGGGCCATCTCCTGGTTTCGGCAAGAACAAAGATTCCATCGCACTGCGCAACGGTCCCACTGCTGCAGATACCATAAATGCACCTAAGCCATAAGCCATCGCTTTAGCTTTGAAGGCAGACGGACTTAGCATGGCTTCATCGTATAGGAAGTTCTTGCCATAACGGGCCTCCAGTAGACCATTACTTCGGTGCACTACGCGAGTGTTAATAGAGGCCATTACAAAGGGCGCTGTCCATTGTTGAAAATCACTATCGTACTTGGCTTTGTTGTTGCTGGCCTGACGAGCGAAGAAGGGATGATTTGCAGGGCAGAGTGCATAAGGGTTAGTTAGAGTTCTGCGCAACGCAGGGTCTTTGGCTGCTTCCTTGGCAACATTTAACAAACTGGCAACGGTTCCACCGGAGAATCCACCTTTCATCGCTTTGACTCGCATTTTCACGCGGTAGCAATAATGACCAAATTGTTCATGGGCTTTTTCTTGTAAAAACAAGACCCCCATGTCGGAGGGAATCGAGTCAAAACCACAACAATTAACGATGCGCGCACCAGAGGCTTTTGCTTTTGCTTGGTACTTGTCCAACATTTGGGCGATCCATTGTGTTTCGCCCGTTAGATCGCAATAATCAGTACCTGTCTCACAGCAGACTTTGACCAATGGCTCTCCATAGAGGGCGTAGGGGCCAACTGTAGATACGATAAGGTTAGTTTGATTAGCCATAGCTGTGAGTTGTTGCTCGTCGGCAGCATCAGCCACAATAACCGGTACCAGGTTGGCTTTTTCTCCTAGTTCAGTCTTTAGCGCTTCTAACTTGGTGGCTGAGCGCCCAGCCATCGCCCACTTTACCGAACCATCGCTATAGTGTTCGGTCAGATAGGCACATAATATCTTTCCCACGAAACTGGTCGCGCCAAAAACGATAAAATCAAATTCAGAGTCACTCATGGGAAAATTCCTTGTTAAGATTTACATTCAAAGCAAATGTAGGTGCTCGCTCTGTGAAATACAACCGAAATCGGGAACTTTCTTGCATCTGTGCGTTATGTGGAGATAATGCCTCATCACCTGATCTATTCGCGTTTAGTTTTCATATTTAAATCTCAATCAAATCACCAGATTATTCAATGCACTATTCCAAAGCCACCCTCATTCGCTGTTTTTTATTTGCTCTCTGGTGTCTGGCGTTTTTCGCTTATGCAGAATCACCTCTGCAGTTGTTGGGGGAATACATAGGTTTCGCCTTTTTGGGCATCGTCGGTGCTATTTTTGCAAATTCTACTGGTGCCGGAGGCGGTGTTATTTTTGTGCCTTTTTTTAGTCAATTGGGATTAGACAATACCACCATTGTAGCCACCAGTTTCGCGATACAATGTTTTGGCATGACAGCTGGCGCATTGTCATGGTTCCTCTGGTTTAAGAAGGAAAAAAAGAGCGATGTCGAATGGCAACCATTGTACAGAGTGTTGTTATTAACCGTTCCTTTCTCAATTGCCGGAATTTGGTGGGTACAGATTGTTGATTGGCAATCGCCCAACAGCTTACACGCCACATTTGGCGCCTTTTCTGTGGTATTGGCACTGGCAATTTTTGCCTCAATTCCGCTGTTGAAAAATAGCCAATTCAGCCGATATCTCACGGGCTTGGATAACTGCTTTTTACCGGTTATTGCGTTGCTTGGAGGTGGTATCACCGCCTGGCTCTCAGTGGGGGTTGGAGAGCTCATTGCCATATATCTGATTTTCAGGCGTTTCAACGTATCTTTTGCTATTGCCAGTGCCGTGATTTTGAGTGCCTTTTCCGTATGGGCCGGGGTGCTTTATCATATAATGCAATCCGGAGCCGTGTATTGGGCAATTGTTTTATTCGCCGGGCTGGGGGCAGTCATCGGCGGCTCCATCGCACGTTTTGTGGTGCTGTATTTCTCTGTAACCCGTCTGAAACTGTTTTTTGCAGGATGGGTATTGCTCATTGGTATTGCGTCTTTACCGCTGTAAAATGACAATTTTTGCTCTGTATCAATGATGCCTCAAAATAAGAATGATTAAATGTCTGAAGTAACCAAGGCTTTTGCACAGGATGGTACGCTGTCCGAGAATATCGAAAATTTTAAACCTCGCGCTGCTCAAATTACGATGGCGGAATCTGTTGCTAAGGCGATAAAAGGACGAGAGCAATTGGTGGTTGAAGCAGGCACAGGTACAGGAAAAACCTTTGCTTATCTGGTGCCGGCTTTACTCAGCAAGCGAAAATGTATTATTTCCACGGGTACGAAAAACCTCCAAGAGCAGCTCTTTTTACGTGATCTTCCGCTTATAAAAAAAGCGCTTAAAAGCAATAAAAGCACAGCACTGTTAAAAGGGCGAGCCAATTATCTGTGCTTGCAGCGATTGGCTCAGCACAACAGCGGTACCCATTTGATGAGCGCGGATGTGTTGGCCGATTTAACTCGGGTTAAGAAATGGTCTGTTACCACGCAATCAGGTGATATCGGAGAGATTTCTGCCATCAAAGAAGATTCGGGTATTTTGCCTTATGTCACCTCAACGGTAGACAACTGTCTGGGACGAGATTGCCCGGATTACGAGGACTGTTATCTGGTTAAAGCGCGTAAAAAAGCGATGGAATCAGATTTGGTGGTGGTGAATCACCACCTGTTCTTCGCTGATTTGGCGTTAAAGGATACCGGTTTTGGTGAGCTTATTCCCGAGGCGGATGCCATTATCTTTGACGAAGCGCATCAGATCCCAGATATCGCCACCGAATATTTTGGCGAAACGCTTTCCGGGCGACAGGTACAGGATATTTGCCGCGACATCGAAGCGCTGCAAAGAACTGTATTGAAAGACGCCAGTCAACTTAGTCAGGCTGCAGAGCAATTGCGCGGTGAAATGGCGGAATTGCGCCTGCTATATCCTTTGCAACCAGAAAAAGGCAACTGGTTTGATCAATTACAACGACCGGAAATCTCAGAACAGCTCAGTAAACTCAACGATGCCTTTGATGTGATGTATCAAGTGAGTAAGCTGCATCTGAATCGCGATAAGGCTTTTGACGCGCTATTTGAGCGCTTGGTGGAAGTGCGCAGTCGACTTGGTATTATGCGCGATGAAAAACAGCTGGGCATTAGTTTGTGGTACGAAACCACGCCTAAACATATCATTTTACATGCTACGCCCCTGAGTATTGCCGGTAAATTTGGGGCGTTTCTGGAGCACAGTGATAGCGCCTGGATTTTTACTTCGGCAACGCTGGCAGTGGGGGAAACCTTTACTCACTTCAAGAAACAGTTAGGGCTTAAGCCCGCTGATGAAATCATTCTTGATAGTCCTTTTGATTACCAGTCCCAAGCATTGCTTTGTGTACCGCGATACTTTTCCGAAGCGAATCATTTCAAACGCAAAAACATGTTGCTGGAGGTTTCGCTCAAACTTATTGAGGCCAGTGCCGGTGGATGCTTTTTGTTGTTTACCAGTCACAGTATGATGCGCCAGGTTGCCGGGTTATTGGCGGATGAAATAGATGCGCCCATTTTGGTGCAAGGGGACACCAGTAAACGGGAATTACTGGAACAGTTTATGGAAAATCCAGATGCGGTTTTGTTGGGTACAGGGGCGTTCTGGGAAGGTGTCGATGTGCGCGGTGATAAACTGACTTGTGTGCTCATCGATAAGTTGCCTTTTGCCTCGCCGGATGACCCATTGTTACAAGCCAAAGTAGAAGATTGCCGTAAAAAGGGGCAAAATCCTTTTGCGGTTATGCAAATTCCCCAGGCGGTTATCTCCCTGAAACAAGGGGCAGGTAGATTAATTCGCGATATTAATGATAAAGGAGTATTGGTTATTTGCGATAATCGATTAGTGAACAAAGATTATGGCAAAACCTTTTTAAGCAGTCTTCCCGATATGAAACGCACTCGCTCTCTGGAAGGGGCGCTGGCTTTTTTAGAGGCATTATAGGAAATGAGTTTGAATATACTGGTTATTGACACCGCCACAGAAGCTTGTTCTGTGGCATTGCAAAGCGAGCACGGAGTAATAAGTCGTTTTGAGGTTTGCCCTCAGGAACACAGCAGAAAGTTACTACCCATGGTGCAAGAAGTGCTCTGTGAAGCTGATTTGCAACTAACGCAATTAGATGTACTGGGCGTTGGCGCGGGACCGGGGAGCTTTACCGGGGTGCGTATAGCGATGGGAATGGTACAAGGCTTGTCTTTTGGTGCTGGATTACCCATCGTCAAAGTCAGTACTTTGCAGGCCATGGCGCAACAGTGTCATGCCAATAGCGGTAGCCAGTCTGTTATTTCACTCATTGATGCCCGTATGTCAGAAGTGTACTTTGGTCATTATCAATTAGACGAGAATGGTTTGATGCAATTGCAAAACCAAGAGCTGGTGATCTCACCTGAGGCGTTGGTAGACGGGCCGTTATCACAAGCTAGTGAGTTCGCTGGCGCAGGAACTGGCTGGAAGGCATATGAACAGTTTAGTACTTTTGCACCGCAGGACATTAGTGTCACATACCCAGATGCTCGCTGGATGCTTCCCATGGCAAAATACCAGTGGCAGCAGGGCCACACCTTTGAAGCGGCGAAAATCGAACCTACTTATCTCAGGGATAAAGTGACCTGGAAAAAACTACCTGGTAGATAGGTTTTTTTGTCAGTTCCCGGCGTTCAACGCTATTAATTGTAAGATTGGCCGGGAAATTGCTGAGAGAATTACTAAAGAGTTACAGAAATCAGCCGATAAACAAGGCATAGATTTTTGTATACACAGCAAATGGTAATTGGAAACAGCTAGTGACGTTTGAATCATCCGTGGTTACCCGACCCGGAACACTCATTATTAATCCGCCAGTAAATCAGGCGCCAAAGCAGAATCCTGAGCAACAACCTGCTCAGGAGGATGCTTCGCAGTCGCGTTCGGGCTACCCTGCAGAAATTGTCATTAAGCGTGGAGATTCCGAGTCTTTTGCTCAGGCTGATAAGTTTCGCGAGCAACAAGGCGGCCAGTTTTCAGGTGGCAAGTATGGTGTCGATGCTTATCAAAGCCTTGCCGTTGAAACACGTCGGGAAGAAATCAAACAAATGATGGGCGTAGATACCTACGCCTGATGTACCCGGTTAATCTTATTCCAAACCCTTTCCTGATTCAGTAGTGGTTCACTTTAAACCGTTAAGCTAATACACTAGTGTCCATCTATTTACCCGGCATCGAGGGCCTGAATATGAAGTTTGGTCTGACAAAATCATGTTATCCATTGCTCGTTCTCACCTTGTTTTTATCCGGCTGTGCAGCTGTCCCTGAGAGTGTACAAGTACCAGAGGACACGCCATTGGTAGCCTACCAGCAAGTTGCTGCTGCACCTGATGTGCAGAAAGACAAGATGGCTCGCTGGGGTGGGGTCATTGCCAATATAGAGAACAAAGCCGATAGCACCCAACTAGAAGTGGTTTATTACCCTCTAAGGGGATATGGACGACCTATAATAGGTAAAGAGAGTATCGGTCGCTTCCGGGTGTATGTAGATGGTTTTCTCGATCCTATGGTGTATCAAAGAGGACGCAGTATGACCTTCGCTGGAACCATTAGCGGTATAGAGCAAGGTCTGGTAGGGGAGCACAATTATCACTATCCCACTATGAAAGCCAAGGGCTATTATCTTTGGGAAGATATCGACAGAATTGAAATTGAGACGATTTCAGTCTGGCCTCATCACCGATATGGGTTTGGTTATCCCTTCTATGGCTGGAGCCATTGGCCCTTTTACCAGCGACACGTGGTAAAGCGCAGGCACCAACATCATCATCATAATACCCGCACAGGCGGTAATAATGATGGTAACAATTCCTCCAGTAACACCCGACATAGAGAAGATTCGCAGCGCCTTGAAACTAAAAAAGGGCGAGGCAATATCGAACCTTAAACATGGCATTGTGATGTAAACGATGTTAAAAAAGCGGCAATTTATTGCCGTTTTTTGGTTTTTTTATGACAGAAATTGAAGTTGCGTTGCCCCACATGACGTTTAGGGGACTCTCTTTTGGTGATCCTGAACTTCCTCCTGCAATTGCGTTACATGGTTGGCTAGATAATGCCGCCAGTTTTATCCCCCTTGCCGAATGTTTGCCAGACTTTCACATTATCGCACTGGATCTCGCCGGACATGGTAAAACTGACCACAGAGCACAAGGCGCACATTATCATCTGATGGACAATGTTCAGGATTTGCATCAGGTGATAGAACTCATGGAATTGGATAAGGTTTCCTTTATTAGCCATTCCATGGGGGGGATTGTTTCCTCTGTTTATGCCAGTTGTTTTCCTGAAAAGGTGCAAGCACTAGCGGTAATAGAGTCCTTTGGGCCCTTGACGCTAGAGCCAGAAACCAGCCCACAGCAGTTGCGTGAATCCATTGAGAGTCGTATTGCCAGCCAACAAAAAACGCCTCGTCATCCCGGCTCCATGGACGCCGCTGTCACTGCGCGCCTGATGGCGGGGAAAATGCAACGAGGGTCAGCTCAGCTGCTCATGGAACGCAATATTGAGCAAAGTGATGAAGGGCTTAAATGGCGCACCGATCAGAGACTCAGAACCATTTCCTCCCTGCGACTAACGGAGCCCCAGGCAAACGCTTTTATCGCGGGTGTGCAATGTCCCTGGCTAACTATTTTAGGCAGTGAGGGATTTGAAAAATTGAAAGTAAATGTAGAGCGGCGTCAGTCTCTGGTAAACAACTTGGAAGTGGTGACCTGTGATGGTGGTCATCATTTACATATGGATAATCCAGGCCAGGTGGCTGAAAAAATTTCTGTTTTTTTCGGGAAGTATGTTTAACGCCAGGCTATTGTTAACGAGATGTGATTAAAAGTTTAACTTTGCGAAAGGTTTGGCTAGTATAAACAAAAGTCTCTGGTCGGACGACTGACGTCAGTCGTTTTTTTCACCTCAGACGTATAACAATGAAATATTATTCAGACCCAAGCACGCTCAGGAGCCATCAAAGTGGAAAAGATTTGGTTGAAGAATTACCACTCTACTGTTCAGCCGGAAGTTGACCCGGATAAGTACACCTCACTCGTCGATATTTTTGAACAATCGATAGCAAAATACGCTGATAAAACCGCATATATCAATATGGGCCACAGCATTACATTTGGTGAGTTAGAAGAGTATTCGAAACACTTTGCAGCGTATCTGCAAGGGCAGGGGCTTAAAAAGGGCGACGCCGTCGCGGTTATGATGCCTAACCTCATTCAATATCCCATCGCAATTTTTGGCATATTGAGAGCGGGTATGTCGGTGGTTAACGTTAACCCTATGTATACTGAGCGCGAGCTGGAACACCAGCTTAATGACTCCGGTGCAAAAGCCATTGTTATTGTAGAAAATTTTGCTAATACGCTTTCAGCCATTATCGACAAAACACCTGTACAGCTGACTATGCTGACTAAAATCGGTGACATGTTTCCAATTCCGAAACGCTGGATAGTTAACGCGGTATTAAAGTACGTCAAAAAGGTGATCCCTGAGTTTAACTTGCCCGGTGCGGTGCCATTTCCTGATGTGCTGAGTCGCGGCAAGAACCTAACCTTTACCAAACCAGAAATAACTAACGATGATATCGCCTTTTTGCAATATACAGGTGGTACTACGGGTGTTTCCAAAGGTGGCATGTTGACTCACCGTAACATGGTAGCCAACCTGGAACAGATATCCGGCATTCTTGAGCCGGTAATTACGCCGGGAGAAGAGATAGTGGTAACCGCGTTACCGCTTTACCATATTTTTGCACTGCAAGGTAACTGCTTAACTTTCATGAAGTTTGGCTGCCCGAACTTGTTAATCACCAATCCAAGAGATATGCCGGGATTTATCGAGGAGCTGGGTAAATACGATTTCTCCATTATTACTGGTGTTAACACCCTGTTTAATGGGCTTTTAAATACTCCCGGATTCAATGAGCTGGATTTCTCGCGCTTCAAGTTTGGCTTAGGCGGTGGCATGGCTGTGCAGCGCGCCGTAGCAGAACGCTGGCATGAGGTGACAGGAACAGCGCTGTTGGAAGGCTATGGTTTGACCGAATGTAGCCCAGTGGTGACTGTTAACCCTCCACAACTAGAGCGCTACAAAGGCTCAATCGGTATGCCAGTGGCATCAACGGATATAAAATTACTTGATGAAGAGGGCAATGAAGTGCCGATGGGCGAGGCGGGAGAGATGTATGTTAAAGGCCCGCAAGTTATGAAAGGCTATCTCAATCGCCCTGAGGCCACTGATGAAATCATTAAAGATGGCTGGCTGGCTACAGGTGATATCGCAAAATGTGATGAGGATGGTTATTTTTACATTGTTGACCGCAAGAAAGACATGATCCTGGTATCTGGCTTTAACGTGTTTCCTAATGAGGTGGAAGATGTAGCTGTAATGCATCCCGGCGTGTTGGAAGCTGCAGCTATCGGCGTTCCTCACGAAGTTTCAGGTGAAATCGTAAAACTCTTTATTGTCAAAAAAGATGAGAGTTTGACTGACAAAGAGGTGATTGCTCATTGTAAATCTCATTTGACCGGATATAAGGTTCCGAAAATAGTTGAGTTTAGAGACGAGCTTCCTAAATCAAATGTTGGTAAGATACTGCGCAGGCAGTTACGAGACTAAATAGAAACCGGCGCCAGCCGGTTTTTTTTTCTTCAAAATCAGAAGTGTATGGAATTTCAAATAATTAGTGAAAACGGAGAACTGGCGACGTATTGTCAGCAATCCAAGGGCGTAGAGTTCATCTCCCTCGATACCGAGTTTGTGCGCACAAAAACCTGGTATCCCCAGTGCGGTCTTATTCAGATAAATAACGGTAAGCAAATTGTACTGGTTGATCCGTTAACGGTTAGCGACTGGTCACCCTTAGTTGAAATTCTGATTGATCCGGATGTTGTAAAGGTTTTGCATTCTCCTTCAGAAGATTTTGAGGTGTTTTACCGATTATTAGGGGTTTACCCAGCCCCTATCTTCGACACTCAGTTCGCAGCTTGTCTGGTAGGACTCGGTAATACCTTGGGGTACGCCAAGTTGATACAAGATTTGTTAGGCGTTGAGGTGGACAAAGGTGAGTCACGCACTGATTGGTTACGCCGCCCCTTGAGTGCTACGCAATTGCAGTATGCTGCCTATGATGTTCTTTATTTGCATCAGGTTTACCCAATTTTAAAAGAAAAGATTGTCGCTATTGAGCGTTTTGATTGGGTGCTCCAGGAGATGGAGTCTTTGGCAAATAGAAAGCGGGCTAATTTACAACCTCAGCATCGTTATTTGTTGGTGAAAAATAACTGGCAATTGCAGCCACGGTGTTTAGCCGTGTTACAAGACCTCGCTGCATGGCGCTACCAAACCGCAGTGGAACAGGACCTGGCGGCAAATTTTGTGATTAAAGAAACTGCGATGCTGGAAATTGCTAAACGAGTGCCCAAATCCCTTAGTAAGCTAGCCGCCCTGAATGTGCTGTCAGGCAAGGAATTACGCATTCATGGGGAACGGATAATTGAAATCGTTTTGCAATCAAGTCAGCGAGATGAGGAGGATTTACCACCTAAAGTACGCCGCTTAATGGACATCAAGGCGTATAAGAAGATTAGTCAGAGTATTCGCAACGAATGCCTGACCATTGCTGAAGAATTGAACATTGCCCCGGAAGTATTGGCTTCCAAAAAACAAATCAATCAGTTTCTGAAATATTTATGGTTCGATACGGAAGAATGTAAACTGCAGGGTGTTAAACCCGATCTGTGTTGTGGCTGGCGTTACGAGCTGCTGGCTGACGTACTGAGTGAATATCAATAATCTTAAAAACCATCGGATATAATAGCGAGTTGTTTTAACGATGCTTTGTGCAATATATAAAAGTAGTAAAAAAAACGAAACATACCTCTATGTTGAAAAACGCGATGATTTTAGTCGCGTGCCAGAGCCATTATTAGCCACATTCGGAAAGCCACAATTTGTTATGCTGTTTAATCTTGCAGGTGATAAACAACTGGTCAGGATAGGCAATGAAAAAGTGAAAAGCGCATTGACTGAGCAAGGCTTTTATTTGCAGTTACCGCCCAAAACAGAGAGTTTGCTGGTACAACATCGCGCTGCGCTAAAAGGGGCCGGTGATGAGTAATTCAAAACTCGTGTGGCTTTTTACTGTTCTGTTATGCATTTCGTTTTATGGCAAGGCGCAGAACAAACCATCTTTTGAACAATACATTGCAGAATTTAAAACTGAAGCGTCTGAGCGCGGGTTTAGCCGAAGCTTTTTGGATTCGGCCTTTGAAGACATCAAGTTTTATCAAAGAGCGGTGAGTTCCGATAAAAACCAACCTGAATTTAAACAAACTTTGGATACCTATTTACCTAAGCGCTTACCCGACTGGAAGGTTAAGCGTGCCATAGCCCTCTACAATGAGCATGCTGAGGTGTTAAACAAAGTCGCCCAAAAATACGGTGTACAACCTCGGTTTATCGTTGCCCTATGGGGGGTAGAGAGTAATTTTGGCAAGTTGATGGGCAGTTATCCTGTGCTCTCTGCGTTAGCCACATTAGCCTACGAAGGGCGTCGTGAAGCGTTGTTCAGAAAACAGCTATACGCAGCACTAACTATTTTAAATGAAGGGCATATCAGCAAGGCTGATTTTAAGGGGTCATGGGCCGGGGCGATGGGGCAGAGCCAATTTATGCCCACTTCATTTCTGAATTACGCACAGGATTTTGATGGTGACGGTAAAAAAGACATCTGGACAAATCACGAGGATGTTTTTGCCTCTATCGCCAACTTTCTTGCAACAGAAGGTTGGGACGATTCTGCGACCTGGGGTAGACAGGTAAAATTGCCCGAAAATTTTGACTATAAGTTAAGCGGCCTTGCCAGAGAAAAAATGAAGTCGCTCGCTGACTGGCAAGCATTAGGCGTCAGACGAATGGACGGACGAGCTCTACCCGACCGCGAGCTACAGGCCTCCTTGATCATGCCTGACGATGAAAAAGGTCGGATTTATCTGGTGTATGATAATTTTCACACATTAATGGGATGGAACCGCTCCACCTACTTCGGTGCCTCAGTGGGGCATCTTTCTGATCGTATTAAATTGGGGCGTTAAATTATGTATCGTCATTTATTTGAACATGGTGGTTATGCTGAACTACCTGCGGGAAAAGTAGTTTGTGTGGGACGAAACTACGCTGAACATATCGCAGAGCTAAACAATGAAACGCCTGATGAACCTTTATTGTTTATGAAAGGCAGTAATGCACTTGTGTCCTTCAGTGATACGCTGTTTATTCCAACGAACGCATTGTGCCATAACGAAATAGAGCTGGCCTTTTTAATTGCTCAGCCAATTACTTGCGCAAGTGTAGAACAAGCACATGCGGCTATTGCGGGAGTTGGGCTGGCACTTGATTTAACGCTGCGGGACAAACAGTCAGAATTGAGAGCCAAAGGACTACCTTGGGAGCGAGCCAAAGCGTTTGATGGTAGCTGCCCGGTGAGTGCTTTTATTCCTTCTGAGCAATTGGACTTGCAGAGAGATATGAATTTTTCTTTTTGGGTTAATGATGAATTACGCCAACAAGGATGTTCGTCACAAATGATTTGGTCCTGGTCGAGCTTGATTGCTCATATTTCGACCATCTTTAGTTTATACCCCGGTGATGTCGTTTTGACTGGAACCCCTAAGGGAGTGGGCCCATTAAATCCTGGCGATAAGCTCAAAGCATCGTTAAACGACATTTTATTTTGTTCAGCGCAGGTGCAGCAGGAAGAGAGTCGCTAAATGACCGCTTTTTGGGAAGAAAAATCACTGGCAGAGATGTCCCAGCAGGAATGGGAAGCGATTTGTGATGGTTGTGGCAAATGCTGCTTACACAAATTTATCGATGATGAAAACGCTGACGTGCCTGAAACAACAGATGTTATCGCAGAGCACGAAACCGTTGAGTTTACCAATGTGGTGTGTGATTACCTCAATACTAAAACCTGCTCCTGCACTCAATATGAGCAACGCACAGTGCTGGTTCCCGATTGTGTGCAGCTAACCAAAGAAAATCTAAAAGATATTTTTTATATGCCGCCTAGTTGCAGTTACCGCCGCCTGGAGGAAGGCAGAGGGTTGCCTTCCTGGCATCCTTTGTTAAATCGCAATAAAAAAACAGCGATGCATAGAGCTGAGATGTCGGTGCGCGGTAAAACGGTGTTTGAGTACCAGGTGGATCCGGAGAAATACGAAGATTACATCGTTACCTGGCCGTTAAATGATATGGATTAGTTGCAATGTCAATTGCGACTCTTAAACATTTTCGATATGTAACAGAGGGTGCTACCTCGGCCCATTATCGACATCAATGTTGATTTCCAAAAGTTCCTGTCTAAAAACCCGAAAAATGTTACCAAAGGTTGCATTTGAAGATTCTGCGCTGCATTTTAACAAAATGCTAAAGCACCTTAAAAGAAAGGGTGGGGTTGTCCGTAACCCCCATAACAAGCGTGTTTTAAGGTTGTTTTTAGTGTGTTCCATAGTGTCTAGACAAGTCATAATCGCAGATCCTCCATCAAAAAAAATATATTTTTGTTTTTACTAAAAAGTGTTTGTTTTCGGGGTTTTATGTGGCTATAACTAGTCTGCTACCTAAATATTTTTGGGTGGCAGGAAAATAAAATCGTGCAAATCAAAAACACACATGTGCCTTCACCAGGCGCATAAACACTTAGAAAATTTGGAACACAGCTATGAACAGTCAACTATCAAAACTAAGCAAATGCATTCGTTTTGTGACAATGTCTTCATTGGCAGCGTCAATCACTGCAGTGCCAGCAGTAATGGCACAAGAATCAAGCGAAAACGCAGATAGCGTAGAAAAAATCGCCGTTGTAGGTACGCGTTCAGCACCACGCTCAGTGGGCGAGTCAGCGGTACCAGTAGACATTATTTCTGAAGAAGAATTCCGCAACCAAGGCTCTACCGATATGGTATCCATGATGCAAGCGGCTGTGCCTTCTTTTAACGTAAACGAGCAGCCAATCAACGATGCGTCTACTTTGGTGCGTCCTGCTAACTTGCGTGGTATGGCTTCGGACCATACATTGGTACTGATGAACGGTAAGCGTCGTCACCGTTCTTCTGTTATTACATTCTTGGGTGGCGGTTTATCAGATGGTGCTCAAGGCCCGGATATCTCAGTAATTCCTTCAATCGCGTTGAAGCAAGTAGAAGTTTTGCGTGACGGAGCTGCCGCACAGTACGGTTCGGATGCGATCGCCGGTGTAATCAACTTTGCCTTAAAAGACGATTCTGAAGGCGGAAGTATGGAGGCGCGTTATGGCTCTTATTATGAGGGCGATGGCGACATGATGATGATTTCAGGTAATATCGGCTTGCCGTTCACCAGCGAAGGTTTCTTAAACCTGAGTTACGAATATCGCGAATCTGATGATACCTCTCGCAGTGTGCAGCGTGATGATGCCGCCGGATTGATCGCTGGTGGTAATACTAATGTTGCCGACCCTGCGCAAATCTGGGGTAACCCGGAAGTTAGCGGTGACATCAAGTTTGTCTTTAACGGTGGTCTTGAGCTAAACAATACAGACTCCGCTTATTTCTTCGGTAACTACGCTGAGCGTGAAGTGGACGGTGGCTTCTACTTCCGTAACCCACACACCCGCGGTGGTGTTTATGACGGTGGTACGGATGCCGATGGCAATCAGCTTCTGTTAGTTGCAGATGTTACGGGTGACATGTCTGGTAACTGTCCAACAGATATCATTGTTGGCGCAAACGTGCTCGATAACCCGCGTTATCAATCTGAAGTTGCTAATAACCCCGACTGCTTTGCCTTTAACGAATTGTTCCCAGGCGGTTTTACCCCGCGTTTCGGTGGTAAGATTCAAGACGCTTCAATCGTTGTGGGTACCAAAGGTGAGTTCGGTGATGAAATCAACTACGATATTAGCGCCTATGTTGGTATGAACGAAGTGGATTTCGCCATCCGCAACACTATTAACCCTTCATTAGGCCCAGATACGCCCACTTCCTTTAAACCCGGTCGCTACATCCAGTCAGAGCAAAGCTTTAACATCGATTTGAACAAGTCTTTCGATGTTGGTCTGGAAGAGCCTCTATTCTTGGCTGGTGGTATTGAATACCGCAATGAGTCCTATGAATCCATCGCAGGTGATGCTAAGTCTTATGAAGTTGGACCATACGCGGCGCAAGGTTTTGGTATCGGCTCAAATGGTTTCCCTGGCTTAAACGCGAAATTCCAAGGTAAAGAAAGCCGTAACAGTGTGGCTTTATACCTCGATTCAGAAACTTATCTGACAGAAGACTTCATGGTTGGCGCGGCCATCCGTTTTGAAGACTTCTCTGATTTTGGTAACACCACTAAAGGTAAATTGTCGGCGCGCTGGCAGATGACTGAAGATTGGGCGTTGCGTGGTGCAGTTGCCACAGGCTTTAAAGCACCTACCATTGGCCAAAGTAACGTACGTAACGTAACTACAGCATTTGCACCAGGTGGCTTGCAAGATCAGGCGACATTACCGCCAACTGATCCAATTGCGCAGCAAAAAGGCGCCACACCTCTAACACCAGAAGAAAGCACCAGCTTTAGCTTTGGTTTAGTAGGACAGTTAGATAATGGTCTGTTTATTACCATGGATTATTACAACATTGAGTTGGAAGACCGTTTAACCACAACGTCTGCGTTGGCGTTATCCGATGCCGATATCGCAGCACTTGTAGCTAACGGCGTAACTGATGCAAGCAGCTTCAGCTCAGTTAAGTTCTTCACCAATGACTTTACCACTACGACACAAGGTGTAGACCTTGTCGCTAATTACACCATGGAAATGCTGGGTGGCGATACGGTGTTCTCATTGGCATACAGCTGGACGGAAACGGAAGTTGATTCGGTTAAAGCGACGAATGTAAATACTGGTGCGGTAAGAGAAATCAGCCCTGATCAGATTGACAACATTGCTGCTGATGAGCGCGTGAACATTAATGCTGCGCGTATCGAGATGATTGAAGATAACCTGCCTGGTACTCGTTACAGCTTGACTGCTAACCACACTAATGGTGATTGGCGCATAATGGCTCGAATGAACTACTTCGGCAGTATTTATGAGGATCACCTGGACTCAGGCGGTGACCTGGATATCTATTTAGGTTCAGAAATCACAGTTGATTTGGAATTGGGTTACACAGTGAACGATTCTTTAAGCTTTGTATTAGGCGCGAAGAATGCATTTGATGAGTACCCTGATGAGAATACTCAATGGGATACTGAAGTAGCAGGTGCACAATACCCTGTAACTTCACCTATTGGTATCAACGGTGGCTTCTATTATGTAAGAGCCATGTATAATTTCTAAAAAAGTGTTTTCCCTGACACTGATGTAAATGGGGGCTTATGCCCCCATTTTACCCAAGTAGTCACTTCTTATTGCCATACCGAGGAAAAGGCAAAGCAGCCCTCGTTATCGCAATAAGTGGTATTCGAAAAGAACAGCAATGGCAAAAACGTCAAACATTACCCAGGTATACTTAAAATATCGCTCGCAGTTGCGGCGTGCGGTAAGCGGTATTGTCAGCTCTGAGGAAGTGGACGATATCGTTCAGGAAACTTGGTTAAAAAGCTATGAAGCTGAGCTGAAACAAGAAATTCAGTTTGAAAAAACCTACATGTTAAAAACCGCAAGGAACCTTGCGTTGAATCATGTGTCAAAAGCTGCTGAAAAATACAATCTTTCGATGGAAGAGCTCGACGAGCAAGATGGTATATTCGCCGGTACACAGCTGGAAAAGCAAGTGGAAAGCAAAGAGCGTTTTTTGCATTTCTGTCGGGCAACTGATCACTTATCACCGGAAGTGAAACGGGTTTTTTTATTAAAGAAAGTGTATGAGTTAAGTCAGCGGGAAATTGCTGAACACCTACAGATCAGCGAAAGCACGGTTGAGAAACACGTGGCCAAAGGTTTGCATCTCTGCGCCAGGTATTTAGCTAACCATCAAACCGCCCAAGATGGTGGGCAACAAACAAAGTCTGGTAAGCATCAAGTGACTGACCAAAAAACGTCACTGTCTGCATTTTTTGGGCGTGGTAAATAAGTTATGAATAATGTGACCCCACTTGTTTCCAAAGACAAGATTCAGGAACAAGCGTGTGAATGGATAAGCCGTATTGATAGAGGCTTGACTGAACAAGAACGGATTAAATTGACTCATTGGGCAGCGCAGAGTGAACAATATCAAACCGCATTGTTTGAGATGGCGGCACTTTGGGACGATTTGAGTGTTATGCACGAATTGAGCGGTTTGTTTCCACTGGCTGAGCGGTTATCTGCTGAGCGTCATGGTAATGGATATGGTGCCTATGCTAGAAAGCCTTGGTTTGCCACAGCGGCGAGCCTCTTTTTGCTTTGTGCGGTATTTTTAGTTTGGATGCAAGTGGACCCTACTCAAGTATCTCAACAGCAGCAAGTACAGGCTAAGAAGCTGTTTGTCACCTCAGTGGGTGAGCAAAAAACCATCCCATTATCCGACGGTTCGTTTGTAGCATTGAATACCAACAGTGCCATTGAAGTAAAGATGACAGACTCACTGCGTCACATAGAAGTGACCAAAGGCGAAGCACACTTTGAAGTAGCCTCTGATGCAGAGCGTCCGTTTGTGGTTTCTGCTGGTCAGAATAAGGTAACGGCAATTGGTACCGCGTTTAACGTGCAGCTGCTGGAAGATAAACGTTTTGAGTTATTAGTGACTGAGGGTAAAGTACTGGTATCTGAGATAAATCAGTCCATGCCTGAGAATATCCAAAAACTCAAATCTGACGACTTTACCGCTTTAGGGACTATCATGGTTTCGGGAGATACAGCGGTGTTTGATGGGCAGTTTGCTCAGCCACTGATGCGTTTGTCGTTAGATCAGGTACAGAGAAATCTATCTTGGCAGCAGGGAATGTTAGTGTTCCAGGGAGAAACGCTGGAAAACGCCATCAAAGAGATGAATCGTTACTCCGCAAACCAATTTGTATTGCGCGATGAAAGTATTAAATCTCGTCGTGTTGCAGGTTACTTTAAAGTTGGCGATACCGAAGGTTTGTTGCATGCACTGGAAAATAACTTTTCGATTGAATATGAAAAACAAGGCGAAGCGATCTTCTTGCAGGCTGCAGAAACACGTTAAAAAGTTGCTGCTGTTGCAATAAATTAGCAAGCGTTTTCTAAGTTTTTTTGCTAATGTTCCAGCCACAAAAAAGAAAAATAACTGTCAGAATTGCCGGGATACGAGAAAGCACAAATGCAACTGGTAGGGGGAACAAGCTCACCATCCTGTAGGGTGTGGTGCTCAAATGTTCTTCGTGTTTTCTTGTGTCTGTGCTTTGTCTTTCTTGTCACTTGTTATAATTCAGTGGCCTTCGCTTCTGAAAAAATCCACTTTGATATTCCCGCGCTACCCGCAAATAAGGCGCTTACCGAATTCGCCTTACAAGCAAACATCACTTTGTTATTTCCTTATGATTTAGCAGAGCAAGAAAGCTCAAATGCACTGCAAGGGGAATACAGCATTGAGTTAGGTATAGTTAAATTATTAGAAGGAACCGGTCTTTATCCCGTAACAGGGGAGGATGGGCAGTTAAGCGTGCGCCCCATTCGACATGTTCCAGCCAAATACACCACTGCAACACCGGTTAGAACAGAATATGATATCGAAGGCGATGAGCGTTCCAGTTATAAGATTGAATTACAGGAAACGTATATTGAGAAAATCGCAATAGTTGGAACCCGCACCACACCGCGCAATGCTATTGAGTCTTCCGTACCCCTGGATGTGATTTCCGCTGCAGACATGCGCAGGCAGGGGAATACTGATATGCTATCGATGCTATCAAAGCTGATCCCTTCATTTAATGTCAATGACCAACCTATCAATGACGCATCAACACTAATCAGGCCTGCAAACTTACGAGGGATGGCATCTGACCATACCTTGGTGTTGATCAATGGCAAACGCCGCCATCGCTCTGCTGTGATCACTTTTCTTGGTGGCGGTTTGTCTGATGGCGCACAAGGACCAGACATTGCGGCAATTCCCATTTCGGGTATTAAACAAGTAGGGGTGCTGCGCGATGGTGCTTCTGCGCAGTATGGTTCAGATGCGATTGCCGGAGTATTAAATTTTGCCTTAAAGGATGAAGACGTTGGCGGAATGTTTGAAGCTCGAATAGCCCAGTACTATGAAAATGATGGTGAAGCGGTGCAACTTCTCGCTAATCGTGGCTTTAGTTTAGGAGACAACGGTTTTCTTAACTTAAGTGCAGAGTCAATTCACAAGGAACCTACCAGTCGCTCAGTGCAAAGAGATGATGCTATGTTGTTGGCAAATAATGGTCTACAAGTTCGAGACCCGGCTCAAATTTGGGGCACGCCGAAAACACATTATGATGCCAAGCTGATGGCAAATATGGGCTATGATCTGAAAACAGATCAGCAGCTCTATGGTTTTTTGAACATGGCCCAGAGGAAAGTGGAAGGGGGGTTCTTCTACCGTAATCCACAGACTCGCTCTGGCGTGAACACCATTCCAATTTTTGACGGCATGTCAGTAACTAATACCGATTTTAACGAGTTTGTGATGCCTGCTGCTTATCAGTGGATTGTGCTGGACCTGACTCCCGAAGATGGGGTCGGCTGCCCTCAATTAACTTATCAGCATGACACGCTGTTGCACCTGACTCCTGAATATCAACAAGTGTTTTCAGACCCTAATTGCTTTGCTTTTAACGAGGTTTATCCCGCTGGTTTCACTCCGCAGTTTGGCGGTGTAGTGAAAGACGCCTTTGTGGTGGCAGGCATATCAGGAGAGTTAAACGGCGGTTGGGAATATGATGCTAGTTTGTCCTTGGGCTATTCTTCTGTCGATTACTTTCTGAATGATTCTCTCAATCCCTCATTGGGACCGGCGTCACCCACGTCATTTCGACCTGGCGGAGCGCGTCAGATTGAGAAAGGGTTTAATTTTGATCTAAAAAATTCCCTGAATGTCGGTTTTCCGGATGAGGTGAGCTTCGCCGCAGGGTTTGAATGGCGCAGAGAAAATTATCAACAGGTGGCTGGCGATACGGCTTCCTGGGTAACAGGTCCGTATGCTTTGACCGCTGAATCAAGACAAACAACAGGATTAACGATTGGCTCAAACGGCTTTCCGGGGTATCGACCAGAATCTGCAGGTGATTGGGGCAGAGGAAATTGGGCAACTTATCTCGAACTGGAAACCTGGCTGACGGAAAATTTACTGGTCAATACCTCTTTGCGTTTTGAAGATTATACGGACTTTGGCGAAACCCTTGATGGAAAAGTGTCATTTTTAGCACAAGCCAATAAGCAGCTTGCATTACGCGGTTCAATTAACAGTGGTTTTAAAGCACCAACGGTGGGGCAAAGTAATGTGATAAACGTCACCACCGCATTTTATGAGAATCAGCTGCAAGATCAGGCTACTTTGCCGCCCACACACCCCATTAGTATTCAGGTGGGGGCCACACCATTGGAGCCTGAAGAATCCATTAATCTCAGCTTGGGTATTGTTGGCCAGATCGCTAAACAGTTTTACTTTACGTTTGACTATTTTCAGATTGATTTAAAGGATCGCATAAGTACCACTTCCGGCATTGCCTTAACCGATGCAGATTTGGCTGACTTGGTGGCTCAAGGTATTACCGATGCGGACCGATTTGCCTCCATTAAATATTTCACCAATGACTTCGACACGCGAGCTCAGGGCATAGACTGGGTAATGAATTATGTGACAGAGATTAAAGGGGTGCAGACGCAATTTTCCTTTAATTACAACTGGACCAAAACGGCAGTTGAAAGGGTGTCTCTGTATACTCGAAGTGATGTTAACGGCGAGCAAATTACTGAATCAAACCTGACACCACAGCGCATCCGCATGATCGAACAAAATATTCCTCGCCACCGGGCTTCTCTGGCATTGAGTCAAACGTGGGATAACTTCGATTCTCTACTGAGATTTAACTACTACTCTGGGTATTATGAAGATCACCTGGATGCCTCCTCTGGCTTTGATATTTATGCCGGCGAGGAAGTGACGATTGATGTCGAGCTGGGGTATCAGTTTGCACCTGATTGGTCTTTTATCGTTGGTGCCAATAACTTATTAGACAACCGCCCAGACGATAACCCTTGGGCGGGGAGAGCAGGGGCATTGTACCCATCCACTTCGCCAATGGGCATTAATGGCGGTTTATGGTACGCTCGTCTCTTACATCAATTCTAGGCTTCTGTAAATAAACTACCTGCGGCCACCGGCCCTGCCTGGCTTGTTGGTTGGCACCAGAACCAACCAATAGCCATCAATACACTCAAGTGCTACTACAGCAAATGGTTTTGTTGTAGTTATTCTTAAAAGCGTCTTTGAACGAGCAACCTTGGCACCAGCATAGCTATAAAAAGCAGGCTGTAAATTCCAAATAGAATAATCATCCATTGTGGCATGGAAAAGTACAAGAATTGCCAGTCGATATTGCCACAGTCGCCTGTAGCCGCAAAAAAGGCGGGTATCCAATCGTGTAAAGGTAAAAACGAAGGAAAGTTAGGCACAATCTCACAGGAGGCAAAAAATGGATTGGGGTCCATTTGAATGTCTACATGTTCGATTGCGATCAAAAGTCCCCATATGGATGACAATCCCCACAGCATAAACGCCACCAATCGGCTGGCAAAATGGTTGTAGAGGAACGGGATAAGACCGGCAAACAGGATGCCGAGCATGGCAGTGCGTTGATAAATACACATGATACAAGGCGCAAGCCCCATACTGTATTGGAAAAATAAGGCGGTAATTTCAAAGCCAAGGGCACTTAACCAAAGGGCGCCCCAGGCACTTTTTTCATCAGGGAATTTGCTTAATAGTTCCAGCACTGTTTGTTCTCATTATTTTTTTGCGAATTATAAACTGGGCGTCATAAAAAAAGCACCTCTATTGAGGTGCCTTTGTTTAATAAATTAAGTAAGAAGACGCGACTAGTGCCCGCCAACTTCCCCTAATGTCTCACTGTGGTGATTAATCCAATGCATTTCGTAAAACCATTCCGTCATGTCATACAGATTAAAGTAAACAGCCAGTAATCCCACTATTGTCAGTACGATAGTGTAGGGAAGTGCCATGTACACCATTTTGCCGTAAGACAATCTCAACAGTGGCGCCAGCGCTGAGGTTAACAAAAACAGAAAGGCTGCTTGTCCATTTGGCGTCGCGACACTGGGCAAGTTGGTACCTGTATTAATCGCTACCGCCAGCATGTCATATTGGTCACGCGTGATCTCGCCGGCTTTCAACGCATTGCCCACTTCAGTGATGTAAACGGAGCCAACGAATACATTGTCGCTCACCATGGATAACACACCGTTGGCCATATAAAACACTAATAATTGAGTTTTTCCCTCGAAAGTCAGTACCCATTGGATTACCGGAATAAAGAGTTTTTGGTCAATGATCACTGCGACCACACCAAAAAATACGCAAAGCAGTGCAGTGAAAGGTAGTGCTTCTTCAAATGCGTGGCCTATTTGGTGTTCTTCGATGACACCACAAAAAGCCGTTGCAAGTACTATGATGGAAAGTCCAATTAAACCGACGGCGGCCAGGTGCATTCCCAAGCCAATAACTAACCAAATAGCGATGAGAGATTGGATAAACAGCTTGGCTCTGTCTTTATCGGTGCGTTGTTCGTCCAGATGTTCACTGTAGTTCACCAGGATTTCTCTCACAGAGGCAGGAAGTTGAGCGCCGTAGCTGAACAATTTGGTTTTTTCTAACACAGCAGTTGTGATCAATCCGGCGATAAACACAGGCATAGTAATCGGGCTCATGCGAATGAAGAACTCTAAAAAGCCCCAACTGGCTTGTTGCGCAATAATCAGGTTTTGTGGTTCACCCACCATGGTCATCACCCCGCCAAGCGCGGTGCCAATAGCGGCGTGCATCATCAGGTTACGCAAAAAGGCGCGAAAGCTTTCAAGATCGTCTCGCGTAGGATGGTGCAAGACATCATCATCGGTATGATCGTGCTCACTGTGGAAAGATTTTCCGGAAGCTACCTTGTGGTAAATGGAATAAAAACCCGTTGCAACAGCAATAATGACGGCAACAACGGTTAAGGCATCGAGAAATGCTGAGAGTATTGCTGAGGAAGCGCAAAAGGCGATGGACAACGCTACTTTGCTTTTTACCTTGATCACCAATTTGGTAAATACATGCAGGAGTAAGTCCTTCATGAAATAGATACCTGCCACCATAAAGACCAACAGCAGCAATACCTCGATATTGACGATTATTTCGTGGCGCATCATCTCCGGAGACGTCATACCAATGGCGAGTGCTTCGATGAGCAATAAGCCACCCGGCTGCAATGGATAACACTTAAGTGCCATGGCAAGAGTAAATATGAATTCCAACACCAAGGCCCAGCCTGCCAGATAAGGATTTAAGGCGAATAGAAAAGGGTTGATGATCAGAAACGCAATAATCGCCTTTTTGTACCAGCCTGGGGCATTCCCCAAGAAGTTTTTGTATAAAGACCGGGATAGATTTGGGGTCATTGAAACCGTTCCTTTGTTGTTTCCGGAAAAGGGTTCACCGTTTTAGAGTGTGAACCGTTAAAAAGCAAGGTCTAATCGCCATACTTTTGAGTTTAGTCATAAAAAAGCTATTTTTGCACAAACTCCAAGCTATTAGCCTGTTGCTTGTAGGAATGTTTTTAGACAAGTGGGAGGCAAAAATCCGCTATAGAGGGTTTTAACTTTTGTTTTAGCGCAGATAAAGAACGCTTTGAGCAAATTGCTTATTGATTCACTCAGCATTCATTGTTAGCTTTAACATTGGAACTGGTATAACCTGTATGAGGAACCAGTTAAATTAATGCTTTCCGGTGATTTTAAGTAAGAAATGAGCATGATTGTTTTGCCCAAATACCGGAACAGACAGTAACGCCATAATAATAATTAGTGAGCGAGCTAAATGATTTATAAAGCGCAAAGCCCAGCGGGATTCGCAGAAGAATATATTGTTGAATCTATCTGGAGTGGTCGATTCCCCCCTGGCACCATTTTACCTGCTGAACGTGAATTGTCTGAACTCATCGGAGTGACCCGCACTACATTGCGGGAGGTTTTACAGAGATTGGCACGGGATGGTTGGTTAACTATCCAACATGGTAAACCCACCAGAGTTAATGATTTTTGGGAAACCTGTGGTCTTAATATTCTAGAAGCTTTGGCGAGGTTAAACGAAGACGGTATTCCTAAGCTGGTTGACGATTTGTTAGCTGCTCGTACTAATGTGAGCATGTTGTTTATAAGAGCCGCGATAAAGAATGCCAACGAAAAGGTAGTCGCTCTGCTGGAGCCAGAACTAGAAAAGTCCAGTGAGTGGTTAGCGGGTGATGGCAGAACCTTTGCTAATCTTGACTATCAGCTAACGCATGATCTTGCACTGGCATCTGACAATAAAGTCTATGTGTTAATGATGAATGGTTTTAAAAACCTGTATTCCAGAATCGGTGGGTTCTATTTTGAGCGACTTAAGACTCGTGAGATCACATTGGATTATTATCAGGAGCTTTTAAAGCTCGCCAAAGATGGTAATTTTGATGGTGTTCCTGCTGTCGTGCGTCAATATGGTATCGATAGTGGTAAGTTATGGGCCGAAATCCGCAATGATTTACCCGCCGGACTGGTAGACTAAGCCAGCAAAACTGCCTGAAACCCCACCTTGTTTTAGGCAGTACTTTCTAATCCTCTTGTTTATATTCTTTCGTATCAACCCTCTTCTTCGATAAATTCTTTATAAAACAAACATTTGTAAAATTTTTTGAGGGATATTGGGGTTTAGTATGCGAATTCTAAAATATGTTCGTAAACTGTGCATCATCAAATAACGAATCAACCACAAACTGAGGATTCAGAAAATGACTAAACTTGAAAACATTAAATCAAAAGTAAACGACGCTGAAGAATTTGCACGTAAAATCTGGTTAGCAGGTCTTGGTGCTTACGGTAAGAGCCTTGACGAAGTACAAAGCAACTTCGAAAAAATGAATACTGAAGCGACTAAAGTATTCGACGAGCTGGTAACTAAAGGTGAAGCTTTAGAAACTGAAGCAAAAGGCAAGTTCAAAGAAAAAGCAAACATCGAAGAGCGCGTTGCTGAAGTTCGCAAAAAGTTAGGTTTGGACAAGCAGTCTGACGAAGACAAAATTGCTGAGCTGTCTGCAAAAATCGACGCATTGACTGACGTTGTTGCTAAGCTGTCTGCTAAGTAATTAAATTTTGGGTAGAGAGCTTGGCTCTCTATCCCACTGGTTTTGCTTACCCAATAGACGGGAGTGTTTCATGAGTACTGTAAAGAACGTAGAGAAGGCTGGCCGTCAGTTTTGGTTAGCAGGGTTAGGGGCGTGTTTACTTGGTAAAGAATACGCAGTCAAAAAAATGGATGAACTGTTAGAAGGAACTAACTCATTGGTTAACGGTGTGCTTGCTAAGGGCGCAACGATTGAAGGTGAGTTAAAAACTAAGTTGCAGTCTGGATTTCCGCAAGACGAAAAAATCCTTGAGCTGCGCGAAAAACTTGGTTTGAACAAGGAAAGCAAACAGGACAAAATTGCACGTTTGGCCGCAAAGGTTGACGCGTTAACTGAGATTGTTGCCACTCTCACAGTTAAAACTGAAGAGACGAAAGCCACAACATCGGCTCCGTCTAAAACTCAGGAAGCGGCTGCACCTGCACCAAAACCGGCTGCTAAGCGTACCACGACACGCAAGCCTCGCGCTGCTTCGTCTAAGACAACGTCTTCTGCTGCTGCACCTAAACCTGCAGCGCGTCGCACCACGACCAGAAAGACGACGACTCAGACCAAACAGAGCAAAACAGATTCTGAGTAGTAGATTATCCATTTGCTCATTGTGGATAATTCCTGCAACCCTCCCATGTGGAGGGTTTTTTATTTTCAGTAGTTTATGATGCCATTGCTGAGTCGTAAATAACCACCTGGTCGCGACCCCGGTGTTTAGCACAATACAACGCTTTATCGGCCTGACAAATTGCCTCATCAATTGTTGTTTCACTTGCAAGCAGTGCAATGCCAAAGCTCATTGTTATTTGCTCGTCTGTTGGTAAGATTGCGAAATGATGTTGGCTTAATTTGCTGCGAACCAGATTGCCAAGAACCTCAGCCTGCGCCAGTCCGGTTTCAGGTAAAACAAACAAAAACTCTTCGCCACCCCAACGAGCTACAAGGTCCTGTTTTCGGATGGCATGTAAAATGAGTTGTGCTGTTTCTATTAATACCCTGTCACCACAATCATGACCATACTGGTCGTTAACTCGCTTAAACTTATCAATATCACAGAGCATTATGGCTAATGATTGGTGGTGTCGTTCGGCCCTGGCGATTTCGCGAGCAAGATAGTTTTGTAGATAACGCCGGTTAGGTAATCCCGTAAGTTGGTCATGCAACGCCAGGTAGTTGTTTTTTTGGTTAAGCTCCTGAATGGTATTAAAGTTCTGTTGGCGGGTGTACTCGTACACAGCTGAAAACAAGATAGTAGTTACAAATGACAATACCAGACGCAGCTTGTAGTCAAAACTGTAGCTGGTGGCTAGCAACTGATCATCGGGATAAAACAGCAGCACCGACATGAAAATCACAAAAAGCCCCATTAATAGTAAGCCATGTTGGTGCCCGGCGAAAAACAGTGCCAGTGGTGGCAATATGAATATCCACAACGGCCCGGTATTGTTGATACCTCCGCTGATAATCAAAATAGACATTAAGATTGTTATTGAAATGATCAGCAAACTGGCTGGTAATATTTGCTTTTCCACTCTTTTTTCTGGTGCCAACGATGCTCTTGCAGCAAGAAGTAAGACACAAACACCAAATATACACAGAGCCATCCAGGTACTGTGTTTTTGCCAGGCGTTTATAGCGAAACTCAAAGTAAGAACAACACCGAATAAGGTAAACAAATTGGTTACACATATGCGACGGTTGTCGTCCTCATTCAGATGCCGAGAACAACCGAGTCTACAAAGCCTGGTCAGGTTTTTAACCCAGTTCAAAATGCTGTCTCTATGTACTGTTTAAGTGGATTTAAACTAATTCCAATGAGTATGGTTCAGTAGACTGTTTTTTGCTAATTTGAGTCAGTTCTAATGCTGTTGCCAGGACTCTGGCCAGTCTGGAATACTGGCGTATTTTTGTAATATAGACTGATATTGATGATCTTGTACCTGTCCCGAGATGAACCAGATATGCTCAACCGTATCGGGGTGTAATTGATAAAATTGATGAGAAAACACCAGAAAATAGGGTTTCTCCTGAACCGGGTTCTCTAAGCGCTTAATATTTTTGTTCATATATTTAAGCCCGTTGTATTGGTTTGTTACAACAGCAGAAACACGTCCTTTCTCCAGCATTTTAAAGGCACTTCCAACATGAGGATGTTCCATCAGGCTTATGCCCATCCCATAAAGCTTAGAAGTGATGGAAGCTCCAATTTCTACTACTACTGGACGGCCATCTAATTGACTGAAGGTCTTTCCGTCAAAATCTGTCGCTGCGTTTTTGTGGGTGAAAGCGTAATAGATATCGTATTTGAAGCGTCTGGACACATCGATTTTATTCCCCTTTTTAGGATAAACCCCATACTTTTCTCTTTCTTCTGAATAACTGGCAACATTGAGAACGTCTACCAAGCCTGAGCCTAGTGAATGTAGGCAACGAGCAAAGGGTTGGCGAATCCAAACTACAGATATATCCAGTGATTGAAGCACTGCATTCAATAACTCTACATTGATACCCGGCAATGGTTGATGCTCATCACCTGGTTTTCGCCATAAGGGAAATAGATTGGTGTCCATCATGCAAACTCGAAGTTCATGAGGGGGCGATGCAGCCAGAGGCGGTTTAACAAACAATATGGAGAAAAGCCAAACAAGAACGGCTAAGAACAGTGTGCTCTTGAAAAAACCTGTTTTTTCTTGCATCTCGGGGAATGTCTCAAAAGAGTTCACGTCACAATTTTAATTGTAGCAGCTAATCAAGTGGTGATGAAAAAATAGCCGATATACAGTTCAGCGTGAATGGAACCGCCTGTTGCCGACGTTGAGGAGACTTTTGCTGGCAACAGGGGCTCCGAAAGGACTTGTTATGCTGCTTTGGACAGCGGCTCTTTGTGGTCTGTTTCTGAATTGGATTTTTCAGCGGATGAGCGGCGCACAAGTTTATAGAACACCGGAGTGAGTATTAAACCAAATACCGTGACGCCTATCATGCCTGAAAATACCGCGACTCCCATAGCTTGACGCATTTCTGCCCCCGCTCCAGTGGAGAGTACCATGGGCAATACCCCCATAATAAAGGCAATGGATGTCATTAGAATGGGACGCAAACGCAATCTACCCGCTTCTTTTATGGCCGCCATTGTGGACAAACCTTTGTCCTCCAATTCTTTAGCGAACTCCACAATCAAAATTGCGTTTTTAGTGGCTAAGCCCACCAAAACGATAAAGCCAATTTGGGTAAATATGTTGTTGTCGCCACCTGAAATAATGACACCTGTCATGGCCGATAATAACGTCATAGGCACAATCAAAATGATGGCCAGCGGCAGACTAAAGCTTTCATATTGTGCAGCTAACACTAAAAATACCAACAGTACTACGAGGGGGAATACTAACAGTGCCGTATCGCCCGCCAGAATTTGTTGATAAGTTAAGTCCGTCCACTCGTAGTCCATACCCAGCGGTAGTGTTTCCTGTAGAATTTGCTCAATTTTCGCTTGTGCTTGTCCGGAAGAATAGCCCGGTGCGGGGGCACCATTGATTTCAGCGGATGTAAAGCCGTTATAGCGCATCACTCTGTCGGGCCCGGCACTTTGCGTTACATTCACAAAAGAGCCTAAAGGAATCATTTCACCATACGCATTTCTGACTTTAATTTGACCAATTTGCTCCGGCTCCTGACGAAAGCTTTCATCGGCTTGCACGTTTACCTGGTAAGTGCGGCCAAACTGGTTGAAATCGTTGACATAAATTGATCCAAGGTAAGCTTGCATAGTGGTGAATACCTCGTCGATATTAACTCCCTGGCTTTTTGCCTTCGTGCGATCTAAATCGACATCCAGTTGCGGTACATTCACCTGATAACTGCTAAACACACCCGTGAGTTCAGGGGCCGCCCAAGCTTTTTGCATCACCTGCTGGGTGACTTTATACAACTCTTCGTATCCCAGGTTCGCTCTATCTTCAACTTGCAGTTTAAAGCCACCAATAGTACCCAGCCCTTGTACTGGTGGTGGTGGGAAAATCGCGATAAAGGCTTCTTGAATGGCACCAAACTTCTGGTTTAGCGAACCGGCTATAGCATGAGCAGATAACTCGGGCGTCTGTCGGTTTTCAAATTTGTCCAGGGTGACAAAGACAATGCCGCTACTGGAACTATTGGTAAAACCATTGATGTTCAGGCCAGGAAAAGCAACTGCAGATACAACACCTGGATGTTGCAGAGCAATATCAGACATCTCGCGGATCACCGCCTCGGTGCGCTCCAATGATGACGCGTCTGGCAATTGTGCAAAAGATACCAGGTACATCTTGTCCTGTCCCGGTACATATCCTGTGGGGGTGTTTTCAAACTGTTGCCATGTTAAACCCAATAAGCCAACGTACAGTACGACAATAATGCCGCTCATGCGGATGAGTTTACTGATGCCATTGGTGTAGGCTTTTGAGCCACGGTTAAAAAGGCGATTAAAAGGGGCAAATATAAAACGCTGTAGCCCTTTATCCATTGCCTTGGTTAACCAGTCTTTCGGGGCTGAGTGGGGTTTGAGTAATAATGCTGACAAAGCTGGGCTCAACGTTAACGAATTTATCGCCGAGATAATGGTGGAAATTGTAATGGTTAAGGCAAATTGTTTATAAAACTGCCCGGTTAAGCCCGACATAAATGCCGTAGGGATAAACACCGCCATCAAAACCAGTGTTGTGGCCACAATTGGTCCGGTCACCTCTTTCATGGCTTGTTTGGTGGCATCGACGGGCGACAACCCTTCTTCAATGTTGCGTTCGACGTTTTCCACCACGACGATGGCATCATCTACAACAATACCTATTGCCAATACCAGGCCGAATAGTGACAAGGCATTCAAGGAAAAACCGAGCATTTGCATAATGGCAAAAGTACCCACTAATGAGACCGGCACTGCAGCGAGTGGAATGATGGAGGCGCGCCAGGTTTGCAGAAACAGCACTACCACTAAGACAACGAGTAATACAGCCTCTAATAGTGTGTTGATAACGGCTTTGATGGAGCCTCTTACAAATACAGTCGGGTCATATACTATGCTGTAATCAACGCCCGCAGGAAATAGCTGCTTCAATTCAGCCATACGAGCCCGGACATCATCGGATATTTGGATAGCATTAGAGCCCGGTGCCTGAAATATCGGCAAGGCGACGGCAGGCTTATTATTCAATAGTGAGCGCAATGAATAGCTGTTAGCACCAAGTTCAATCCGTGCCACATCACCTAAGCGGGAGATGGCTCCATTAGTATCGGTTTTGATGATGATTTCGGAAAATTCTTGCTCGTTGGCTAAGCGACCTTTCATGTTGATCAACAACTGAAAGTCATTTTCGCCTGTAGGCTGAGCGCCCAGGATCCCTGCTGCGGCTTGCTGGTTTTGTTCTCTGATGGCCGCCACAATATCACCTGGATTCAGATTTAGTGCCGCTACTTTGTCTGGATCTAACCAGATGCGCATACTGAACTCGCCTGCGCCGAACAAGCGTACACTGCCAACACCGTCAATACGTGCCAACTCATCTTTGACTCGCAATCGAGCGAAGTTGCTCAGGTATAGCATGTCGTATCTGTCATCAGGTGAAGTCAGGTGAACAACCATGGTTAAATCGGGGGACGACTTTTCAGTGACTACTCCTAAGCGCTGTACTTCTTGTGGCAATCTCGGCAGAGCGCGATCCACCCGGTTTTGAACCAGTGTCGTAGCGCGGTCTGGATCGGTACCAATAGCAAAGGTGACTGTTAAGGTCATACGGCCATCAGAGGTAGCTTGAGAGGATAAATACAACATATCCTCAACGCCATTAATCTCTTGCTCCAATGGCGAGGCGACCGTTTCAGCAATCACTTTTGGATTGGCACCGGGATAATTAGCCGTTACCACCACTGTTGGCGGCACGACGTCAGGGTACTCAGTGATCGGCAGTTGCCAAACTGCCAAAGCGCCAGCGATGAATATCAGCAGTGACAATACGCCACTAAAAATGGGACGATGAATAAAAAATTGGGAAAAATTCATATTAACCTCCCACAACCGTCAGGTTTTGTGCTTTTTGGGCCAGGGCAGGGCGGTTGTAGTTATCATCAATGGCAGATTGAATTTGACGTAACGCTTGTAATTGAGATGTTTCCGCCATGGAAATGACTTGTGGGTTAACGATGGCACCCGGACGAACTCGTTGCAGGCCATTGACCACAATTTTTTCCCCAGCTTTTAAACCCGACTTAATAATCCTCAAGCCATTTAGTTTTTCGCCCAAGGTGACCGCACGGTATTGCACTTGGTTATTATCATCCAGTACTAATACGAATTTGTTACTTAAATCGGTACCTATGGCCTTATCATCAATGAGAATACCGTCGTAGCTGGCACTGCCCACTAAGCGGATCCTTGCGAATAAACCTGGTATAAATTGACCGTCGTTATCAAAAACGGCACGACCACGGATGGTGCCACTGGTTGGATTGATGCGATTATCGACAAAATCAATATAACCCTGGTGGGGATAGTCTTTATCAGACGCAAGGCCCATCAATACGAGGTTTTCGTGCTCACGAGAACTGGGACGACTGCCTTCACGGGCTAGTTTTACATAGTGCAAATAGGTTTGTTCATCCGCTTCAAAATAAGCGTACACTTTATCGGTAGATACCAGATTGGTGAGCACAGACTGTCCGGCGGTAACATAGTTTCCTTTGGTGAAGTCGGCACGAGAAACACGTCCTGCAATCGGTGCTGCCACACGGGTGTAGCTCAGATTTAAGCGGGCCAACTCAAGCGCTGCTTCAACAGATTGTACTCTTGCCTTCGCCTGTTTTAATTGTGCCCGGCGGCTATCAGCGAGCTCCTGAGAAATTGCATTTTTAACTAACAGATTTTCAGCCCGTTGAGCTTCTGAAGTAGCCAACTCGTATTGCGCTTCGGCATTCATAAGGTCGGCTTCGAGACGGCGTACTTCTGCTTTAAAAGGTTTGTTGTCGATAAAGAATAACGGATCACCCACATTAACCATGTCACCTTCTTCGAAAGCGACAATATCAATATAGCCTGAGACCCGCGGTGTCAATTCGACACTTTGCGGTGCCTCCAAACGGCCGGTAAATTCATCCCACTCAGTGAGACGTTGCTCAATTACTTGTGCCACAGAGACTTGTGGTGCTGGTGGGGCTGTGTTTTCTTGGGCATGGGTACCGCATGCACTTATCACTAAAGCGCTTAAAGCGAGTATGGAACTTCTTAAACTATTTTTCACTGACATGATAATGCTCCTCAACATTGGTATTCAGACGGGAATCATTATGCGGGCTTGCAATAAATAAAAATAATTATATGATCGTATGAGACATATCACTTTTAGTGATGTTTAACTTACAGGAAGATGAATATGCGCAATCAAGAGCTCAATTTATTAATGGTATTTGACGCTATTATGACCGAAGGTTCCATCACGCGAGCCGCCGAACGGCTTTCCATGACACAGCCAGCGGTGTCTAATGCCGTCTCTCGAATGCGTCATGTTTGGAAAGATGAGTTATTTATTAAAGAAGGTCGCTCAATTCATCCAACGTTATATGCCCGTAATTTATGGTCTCAAATCCGAGAACCACTACAGGAGTTAAGCAGTGCGGTTGCGCCGGAAAGTTTTAATCCTGCGACGTCTAAGCGAACTTTCAGATTGGCAGTAGCGGATGCTGTGGTTGATATTGTCTGGCTGCCACTGCGCAAGATCATTGAACAAGAAGCCCCCGGCATTAATATTCATGCTATCCCTTATACCATCATTAATGGTGAGCAAGTATTGATTGACGCAGAAGTGGACCTGGTGATTGGTGCTAACAATATTGAAGATCCCTCAGTAATACGCTCAGAGTATCTGTATACCCCCAAATACGTGTGCATCATGCGGCCAGGTCATCCTCTGGCAAAAGCGAATTTAACCCTGGAAGAGTTCGCTGACGCAGAACATCTATTGGTATCTTTATCAGGCGATATTACAGGTTATACCGATCAGGTATTGGCACAGCACGGGCTTAAGCGGCGCATTGCCATGACGGTAAATCACTTTTCTGCGGTGGCAGATCTCATTGCAGAGAGTGATTTAATTTCGGTGGTACCGCCCACTACGCTTGAAAAAGCGATTTTCAGTGGCAAATTGGCCGTAACAAAACCACCAGTGGATATTCAGGGGGCGCAACTTTGCAGTCACTGGCATAAAAGGCAAGAAAAAGATGGAGGCTTATGCTGGTTGCGCAAACATGTGAACAGCATGATCAAAGACCATGCTGAACGCCACTTTGAAGAGCTGAAAAAGCGCTTTTGCGGGGCAAAAGCGGCTTAGTATTTTAAAGAGACGTTAGCCCGCTTTAACCAGGCGCAACCCTGATTGTCCTGAGAGTAACTGCTGTTCACGCTTTTTGAGCAACTTGTTGTACTTTCTGAAAGCCTTGCTGATTTGTGTATTACGTCGGATATTATCCATCTGTGGCCAAGTAGCGCGCTCAGCACTGTCGATCAAGTCTTGTATCGCACCACGAGTGGGGTTAGAAAATATTTTTGAAATGTTGCGCATACTGCGCTGCGGCAGAATATTGATGTCACCCACATACTGTTGCTCAACGATGGAACGAATTTTATGGATACCGAGTTTTAGTGCGCGACTGTCAATGGCGTTTTCCACTAAATCAAAGGCATAAATACTGTTCATTTTTGTCAGATTAAACAGGTGACGCTTGGTAATGGAAGCAAAATCATGCACGTGTTTTTTGTTGCGAGACAAAAAGGGCACTGCAATCGGATTGGTTTGGCTTACGATACTGTGGTTAACGCCGTACAATCTAGCCAGTCGCTGAAATGGCATGTCAGCCATAATAGAACCATCGCAGAATTTTCGATTTGGGATGTAGGGTACGATCTGACCGCTGGCATTCTTGGCTCGTAGTTGCACTGGCGAATACACCATAGGAATGGCGGTCGACGCCCGAACCGCCATAGTAATAATGGCGTTAGGTGCGGTCTTCTGGTTTAACAACCTGGAATACTGATGCAAATCGGCAGGGGAAACTGTAATGGTGATTTTACGGCCAGTCTTTTTAAAGGCTTCTTCGAAGGTCATGTCGCCAAACAATTCAATCAGGGCATTTTCAAGATTGGTGCTGTCTAACAGACCGTCTTTGCCAAAACCTTGCCATACTGACCACTGCCGGAATCTCTCATGGATGGATTCTGCAGTCAGCACATCTTTTAATTCATCATCGGTGCGGGTTCCTACAAGGCCCGTTATGATTGAACCTGCACTGGCACCGCTAATGATATTAGGCATCAAATCTTCTTCAACCAATGCCTTTACTACGCCGCAGTGAAAAAAGCCCAAGCCTGCACCGCCACTCAGCATGAGGCAGGATTTACCATAGGCGTAGTAGGTTTCTTCAAAGAACGAAAGTTTTTCGTAGAAGTCGATATCATTTTCATCGGCATGGTAGATCATGCTGAGTGCTTCACATACCTCATCCAGAAACTCCTGAATCAGGTTTTTCGTACCGATTTTACAGTAGTTATTTAGCTCCGGATTGGAAATGTTTCCAAGATTACCGTGGATCCCCTCGTGTAAAATCGACATTAGACCAGCAGGATCACCATGCAAACGGGCAAATTTCAAACGCTCAACACGCTTGCGAATGAGTCGGTAATCATAACCTCTATCGCGGTCTTTTGCTTTCCACTCATCTGCACCAGCCAAAGCATCGTGAGCTTCACAGGCTTCGCGATACTCTTGATAGGATGAAGCATTGTTAATGGCTTCTTCAATTTTTCCTAAGGTCAGTGGTCTTTGCATAGTCTCGATCTACAGCTTCGATAATGTCACAATATAAACCGATAGAATTAGAAATGGCTACCAAATCCTGAAATTTAGCCGAAAATCTGTAAACGTGAAGCAAACTTCGGCTAAAGTTGGGTAAATTTGCTAACCTTTATCGGTTGCTTTTTGAACTTCTGTATCTCAATACGGCAAATTTGGGTTTTTAGATTGACCATTCTAATCCCAGTGGTTAGCCTGTCGCCTAATAGCCAATAAAAACAATACTAAACAGTCACAAAAAACTTATGATGGAATTCGTCCAGGAACACTATTTGCTGCTGCTGATACCGATGATTAGCGCTGTTGTTGGATGGTTCACTAATTTCCTCGCTGTCAAAATGATGTTTTATCCGATCGAGTTTATTGGCATTAAACCGATCTTTGGTTGGCAGGGCCTTATCCCTATGAAACGCCGCGAAATGGCGGAAATCGAGGTGGAGCTGGTGCTGGGTAAATTGCTCAGTGTGCAAGAAATTGCTGGCCGTCTTGATGCAGATGAAATCAGTAAAAATATCCATCGCCGACTCAAGCAAGTGATCCGCAAGGTCGTTAACGATGTGATGCAAGAAGCTGCCCCTACAGCTTGGGCTAGTTTACCTGCGCAGGGTAAAAATCTGGTATACGCCCGTATCGAGATGGACATACCTAACGTGGTGCGCAAAATCATCAGCGACTTCAAACACAATGTTACTGAAATTCTTGATATAAAAGAGCTGGTTGTCACTCAACTTGTCAATAATCCGAAACTTATCAACGAAATCTTCCTAAGCGCCGGCGCTAAAGAGTTCCCCTTTATTGAAAAGTCAGGCCTCTACTTTGGTTTCCTGTTGGGGATTCCCACAATGATCACTTGGATCTATTACCCGGTTTGGTGGGTGCTACCGTTGGGCGGGCTGATTGTGGGCTATCTCACCAATTGGATCGCCATCAAAATTATTTTTGAGCCCAAAAATCCCATTAAAGTGGGACCTTTTACTTTGCAGGGCATGTTTTTAAAGCGCCAGGAAGAAGTCGCACGAGTCTATGCTGAAATCGTCGATAAAAAGGTGATGAATTCTGAAAACATCACCGATATTGTGCTGCACGGCTCAGGCTCAGATAATTTACTGGAATTAATTGAGTTACACGTTAACGATGCCATAGAGCGTTATGTGTCGATTACTCAACCCTATTTTGCTTTGGGGGTAGGGTCTAAAAATTACTATCGCATGAAACAACTGGCGGCTCAGCGCTTGTTTGAAAACACCGGTAAATACATGCTCTATGCCTACGAATATGCCCACGGCGCTTTGCGCATTGGAGATGATTTGTGCGAGAAAATGCAGGCTTTGTCTCCCGAAGAGTTTGAAGGGGTACTGCGACCCGCCTACCAGGCCGATGAGTGGAAGCTTATCGTTACCGGTGCCGTATTAGGCATGGCAGCAGGTTTCTTCCAGATTTATTTCATTTTTAATTAAATTTCCCGATATAACTCGACAGTTAACCCCGTTTGTATTTGTGCCGGGTAGAGGGCACAGTGTGTCTTGCTAATATGCGTTTACCTTCTTGTTTGACATCATCTCGTTTGCGAAAGCTCCAGTGTTTCTGCTGGGCTTGCTTGTAACTGTCTTCCGGTAAAACTATGGGTAACGGATAGGTTTTACCCGGTTCAAAGTCAAACATTTGAGCTTCGATTGGAGAGATTTGCCATGGAGTGTGAATTAAAGGCGCATCAAGTATCCGTAATTCTGGCACCCACTTTTTGATAAATTCCCCGTCAGGATCATGTTCTTGCCCCTGTTTAATAGGGTTATAAATACGGATCATATTGGCGCCAGTGACACCCGCTTGCATCTGAAACTGAGGGTAATGAATGCCAGGCTCAAAATCGAGAAATAACTTACCCAAATGGCTAACGCCGCGACGCCAATCAATGTCCAAATGGTGCACCAGATAACTCACCAGCATAGCGCGCATGCGAAAATTGATATAACCCGTTTGCTGCAAACAGCGCATACAGGCATCTACCAGCGGGATGCCGGTATTTCCCGTTTGCCAGGCTCGTAGTATTATTTCGCTCTGTGGTGAGTCGTCGTATTGAAAGTGCTGATAGGCTTGGTTGACCGGGCGACCTTCCATAGCGCACTCAGATTCAAACTTTTGGATAAAGTGGCAATGCCAATGCAGACGGGAAACGAATGCCACTAACGCTCGACGCCAGCCTTTTTTATCCCAATGCGTTAAAGTGAATTGATAAACCTGACGCAAACTAATATTCCCCCAGGCCAAATAGGGGGAGAGACGAGAGCAGGCCCGGCGAGATGCTTCAGGTTTGGAAATAGACCAGGCATAATCTTTACCCCGCTCCTTGAAGAAGTTGTGCAGCGTATACCAGGCACGCTTTTCCCCGCCCGGTTGGAAAGTTTCCTGGGTTGCTAACCAACTTTCGGGAGGAATAAATTTCGGGATGTCTATTTGCGCTCTGTTAATCCAGTTGACGTCTTCAAGTACTACATCAGCTGTGGCACTGCGCATGGTCTTTTGCCAGTGTTTGTCCCAATGTTCTCTGTTGGTTAACCCTCGTATTACGGCACCACAGGGTGTTTCATGCCAAAAAATATCATTTTTTTCACACCAGGCCGCCACTTCCCGGTCGCGTTTGAAAGTATTTTCCAGCCCAATTTCCTGTTGGCTGAAAAGATTGAAACGTCCAAATTGCTTTTTAAGAAGCCACAGTGTTTGAAGAAAATCTCCAGAGGTAACTGACAAGGGAGAGGCAAACAGCGCTAGTTGTTGTTCAATGTCTTTCAGTGACTGCCAGATAAAGCGCCAATGTCGAATGTCCATATGGGGGTCTTGTTGCAGAATATCTTCAACAACATAGAGAAGCAGAACAGGCTGTCCATTTTGATGTGCAATATATAGTGGTTCGTGGTCTCGCAGGCGAAGATCGCGTTTTAGCCATACTATATTAACACGCTCTGGAGTCAGTTTTTCAGGTGTGTTGTCGGGCATTGTTAACAGGGCCAATCCACCATATCCGTAGAGTCTATTTTGGATGCCGTCATTTGCTCGATTTCCTGATGGGTTAACCAGGTTTTGATAAAAGAGCCATCAGGATCGTACTGTTTCGCTTGTTTTTCGAGGTCGAATCGACGGTGACCTCTTGGGTCTGCACCCACACCCGCCAGGTACTGCCAGTTACCCCAGTTTACTGCGACATCAAAATCCACTAGTTGCTGTTCGAACCAGGCTGCTCCATATCGCCAGTCGAGATTGAGCTCGTGTACCAGGCAACTTGCTACCAATTGCCTGGCGCGGTTTGACATGTAACCTGTACTATTGAGTTGTCGCATAGCGGCGTTGACAATAGGCCAGGGGGTGTTGCCCGTGCGCCATTTTTCAAAACGCTCTGGCCAAAAGGAGGTAAGCGGCGAGGTGCCTTTAACACCCGAAAACTGGAAAACGCGAGTCCCGTGTTTGTATAAATACCATTGGAAATATTCCCGCCAGAGCAATTCGAAATAAAGCCAATAGGTGGACTCATTTGCCTGTATATCCCGTTCAAAACGCTTTACATGATGATATACCTCTTTGGCTGAGATGTTGCCGTTGGCCAACCAGGGGGAAAGTTTGGTGGAATCGTCGAACGCCAACAACCCATTTCGGGTTTGTTTGTAATTGAGTAATTTTTGGCTTTGGTAGCTGTAATAATTTAACCGTTTTTTAGCCTCGACAGCCCCGCCTTTGAACAATGGGGAGTTTGTGGGCGCGGTCTGGATTGAGAAAAAGTTTTGAGTAGCCGTTTCTGGTGGTGGCGGTAACCAATCAGGTGCCTTTAACGGCGCATCAATAGTTAAAGACTCCACTTTTTTGCGAAACGGCGTGAAGTGTTTGGGCAAGTCCGGGAGTTCAAAGGGCAAGTCAAATTGATTGAACAAGGTGTCGGTGTTTTCTTGCAAAATGGTCAGGTGTGGGGCCGCTTCTCGCAATTTATTGAGTTGTTGCTTTTCATAAGTTCCGGGACACTCAGAGCAAGCCAGATAAGAAATTTTGTGCTGTTTAATGAGTTTTGTTATTTCAACTTCAGCGTGTCCCTCAACCATTAGCAAATCAGAACCGAGCTTCCGAAGTTCAGTTTGCAACCAAGCCAGAGACTGGTACAAGAAATGCTGACGATGTTTTCCGAGAGGTTTAGCCATAAACTGTCTGGCCTCAAACCAGTGGGGCTCGAGCACAAAAACGCAAAGTAAATTATCAACTTCGCGACAAATGCGATGCAATGTCAGATTATCTGACACCCGCTGGTCATGCCTGAACCAGAATAAACCATTTCGTATATTAGTTTTCATATAGCTGATTACCTGGCTCGCATGAGATCAGATCATTTAGCAATATTGAGTGATTAAAATGACCGCACATGAGCGCAGATTACTGATCTCATCAATAGGGACTTCGTACTGTCCTTTATATCAGTCAAAAAAGATTAGCCATGGTTACAATTTATTGGATGCGCAATGATTTGCGTCTCACTGACAATCCTGCGTTGTGTTTTGCAGTGGAGCAGGGTTCCGTGTTACCCATTTACATCCACGATACGGGAGTAGAAAAAGAGTGTGGTGCTGCGACCAGGCGCTGGTTGCACGATTCATTACTGTCTATTGATAGTGCTCTGAAAGGCAACTTGAGGGTATTTAAAGGCGAACCACTGGAAGTCTTGAACAAGCTTGTGGCGGATTTAAAGCCAGACGCCATAGTCTGGAACAGGGGATATGAACCGGAAACTATAGCTCGAGACACCAAAATTAAATCTGGTTTGCAAGAGCAAGGTTTGAAGGTAAAAAGTTTTAATGCGGGACACTTGTGGGCGCCCACCGATATCCTCAAAAAAGACGGAACACCTTATAAAGTCTTCACGCCCTATTATCGCAAAGGTTGCTTAGCTGCTTCTGTTCCCAGATTCCCGTTGCAAAGGCCCGCTAAAATTAACTTTGTGGAGACTGCGGTATCCGACGCGGTAGACATCGAGGACCTGAATTTTATTCCCAAGATTAACTGGGACGAGCAGATGATGCGTCACTGGAGTCCGGGAGAGCAGGGGGCTAAAGATCGATTGCAAGCTTTTTTGGATGGTCCTTTATTCAACTATAAAGAAGAGCGCAATATCCCTGCTGTTGCAGCAACGTCCAGATTATCACCGCATTTACACTTTGGCGAAATCTCTCCCAATCAAGTCTGGTATGCAGTGTTAGATAAATGTGAGCAACAGGGAATATCGGTTGAGCACCCCGATGTGGATTGTTACCTTTCAGAACTGGGCTGGCGAGAATTCTCTGCATATTTGCTGTTTCACTTTTCAGATATGGTAACGGAAAACTTTAACGTCAAATTTAACAAGTTCGCCTGGCGCTCTGACAATCAGCAACTGCAAGCCTGGCAAAGAGGTAAAACTGGGATCCCAATCGTGGATGCTGGTATGCGGGAGCTTTGGGCTACTGGTTACATGCACAATCGGGTGCGCATGATCGTCGGCTCATTTCTGGTTAAAAATCTGTTATTGGATTGGCGGGAAGGCGAGGCATGGTTTTGGGATTGCCTGGTGGATGCCGACCTTGCCAGTAACGTCGCCAGTTGGCAGTGGGTAGCTGGCTCCGGCGCAGATGCGGCGCCCTATTTCCGTATTTTTAATCCAGTGACTCAAGGGGAAAAGTTTGATCCACAAGGGGAGTACGTCAAAACCTGGTGTCCTGAGCTCAAAAAAGTGCCTGCGAAACTCATTCACAAACCTTGGGAAGCCAAAACTGACATTTTGCGCGCATGCGGCGTGGAATTAGGCAATGATTATCCAGAACCGCTGGTGGATCTTAAAGCCTCAAGGCAACGCGCTTTAGATGCCTTTGCAGAACTTAAAAATGTTTCCTAGAGCCTGCTGATATGAGCAAACAATTGTGCCTGATCTTAGGCGACCAATTAAGCCATAACCTTTCCAGCCTTGCCTGCTTAGATAAGGATACCGGGGTGGTGCTCATGGCCGAAGTAAAAAACGAAGCCACATATGTGAAGCACCATAAAAAGAAGGTTGCCTTCATATTCTCTGCCATGCGTCACTTTGCTTATGAGTTAAGTGCCCAAGGCTACAAAGTTTTGTATCGCAAGTATGACGATCCGAAAAACAAAGGTAGTCTCTTTGAGGAAGTAAAAAATCTATGCAGTAAAGACAATTACTCTCAGGTTTTTGTTACTCAGCCAGGTGAATATCGCTTGCTCAGTGACATGCAAACCTGGCAGCAAAAACTGGATACTAGCGTTACATTGCTGCCCGATGAGCGCTTTCTCGCCGACGCCGAATTTTTCAACGCATGGGCAAAAGGCAAAAAGCAGCTGCGCATGGAGTTTTTTTATCGCGAGATGCGCAAAAAGTATGGCATCCTGATGGAGAATGGTCAGCCTGTGGGGGGCAAATGGAATTACGATGCGCAAAACCGTAAAAAACTCCCAAAAGAGATACCCGTTCCCGCACAGGACACCTTTGAACCGGATGAGATCACAGAACAGGTAGTCGCTCTGGTTGCCGAGCACTTCGATGATCATTTTGGCGATCTGGAGCCATTTCAGTTCGCGGTGACCCGAGAGCAAGCCTGTAAAGTGCTGGACAATTTCATCGAGCATCGTCTCCCTGAATTTGGTACCTATCAAGATGCCATGAAGCAAGGTGAGGACTGGTTGTTCCACAGCCATATTAGTTTCTATTTGAATGTTGGCCTGTTGTCACCGATGGAAGCCATTGAAGCGGCTGAGCATGCATGGCGAATAGGCGCGGCTCCGTTGAATGCCGTGGAGGGATTTGTCCGACAAGTGTTGGGGTGGCGGGAATACGTGAGGGGGTTGTATTGGTATTTGATGCCTGAATATAAAGATAAAAACTTTCTCGCTGCTAAACGCGCGTTACCGGATTTTTATTGGAGTGGTGAGACCAAAATGAACTGCATGGCGGAATGTGTTCGCACTACGAAGCAAAATGCTTATGCCCACCATATTCAGCGCTTGATGGTACTGGGAAACTTTGCATTACTGGCCGGTTTGCACCCTGACGAAGTGAACGAGTGGTACTTGCTGGTTTATGCCGATGCGTTTGAATGGGTGGAGCTTCCCAACGTAACAGGGATGATTTTATTCGCCGATGGTGGCACCCTGGCCAGCAAACCCTATGCAGCTAGTGGCAGTTATATCAACAAGATGTCTGATTACTGCAAAGGTTGCCACTACAAGGTGCAACAAAAACTGGGAGAGCAGGCTTGCCCTTTCAATTATATGTACTGGAATTTCCTGATAGAGAATCAGGCCAGCTTTGCTAAAAATCCGCGTATGTCGATGATATACAATACCTTAGGGAAGAAAAGCGACAGTGAAAAGCGAGATATACAGCAACATGCTCATCAGTTTTTTCAGGACATCGGGATTTAATATTTAGTGATGTGCTTTGACCTGTATCAATGAAAAAAACTCACCTTCCCTCTAAGATATGCCCGGTTTGCCAGCGACCATTTGTGTGGCGCAAAAAATGGGAGCGTTGTTGGCATGAAGTAAAATATTGTTCTAAACGCTGCTACGGTAACCGAAGACAATTGATAACGAACTGATATTTTTCATCGCCGCGGTAATTTTGTTACTATTGTAAACTGGTGTTATCGGATTCCGGGTAGTTTAGAAAAGGAAGTGTTATGAATCGAAGAAATCAGCAAGTTGTTGATAGTGAGGTTACATTCTCAGAGCAGGAGGAATTAGTCTCCACCACCGACGAACGCGGCATAATTACCTACGCAAATGACGTTTTTTGTAGAGTTGCAGGTTATAAACCTTCGGAGTTGGTGGGTAAGAACCACAACATTGTGCGTCATCCTGATATGCCTAAAGCTGCATTCGCTGACATGTGGGAGCGGCTCAAGCAAGGCAAAGCGTGGCGCGGTGCGGTAAAAAACCGCTGTAAAGATGGACGCTACTATTGGGTTGATGCGTTCGTTACACCGATTTATGACAACGGCAAACGCGTGGGCTATCAGTCTGTGCGCAGAAAACTCAAGCCTGAGTTTCGTCAACGTGCCGAAGGTTTATACCGCAAGGTAAATTCCGGCCAGAGCCTTACATCTCCATTTGCGGTGATCACTCGATATAAATTGCCCTTATTTGTCTTACTTTCGTTATTAATTTTATGGTTGGGCAGTCAGGCCTATTGGGCCACGTTTTTATTGCCTCTTTTGGCGCTTGGCTTGTTTTATCCTGAAGTTATCGCACAAGGCAACTTTAACAAAAAATTGCAAAGTGATTACGACAGTGTATCTCGATTAGTCTACACCGATTCAGGCGAAAACAGTTCTGCACTATTTCACATTCAAATGTTACAAGCCAAGGTGGCCACTATCCTTGGACGGGTTAGTGACAGCACTCATTCTCTTGATGAGGGAGCAAAAAACCTTAAGTTGACAGCCCATTCCGCTAAGGAAGGGGTTGAGAAACAGACTCATGAATTGCACCAGGTGTCCACTGCCATTGAAGAGATGGTGGCTACTATTAATGAAGTTGCGCAAAACACCATTGAAACTCGTTCGCGGGTAGAATCCGCCCATGATTATTGTCAGCAGGCAACCAGTGCTATGAACCACACTATGGATGAGGTTTCTGCCTTGGCGGATGAAGTGGCGAAGTCTGCGGGCTCAGCAGGTGAACTGGCAGAAGAGGCAGAGAAAATTGGTGGAGTGATGCAGGAAATTCAGGGCATTGCCGACCAAACCAATTTGTTGGCACTGAACGCTGCCATCGAAGCCGCAAGAGCTGGCGAGCATGGCCGAGGTTTCTCTGTGGTAGCGGATGAAGTTCGGGCCTTGTCCAGTCGGACTCACTCTGCAACTGAGCAAATTCAGGCGTCAATCGGCGAAATTCAAAACACGCTACTCAATTGGGCATCCACCATGGAAACCGGTAAACAAGCTGCTGATTCCTGCGTGGTTGAAACTAAGCAGACGCAAGATATTGTGTTCAAAGTTTATGATGGTATTACGGCAATTTCCGATCTGGCGATTCAAATATCCACTGCAGCAGAACAACAAAGCAGTGTGTCGAAGGAGATCAGTCGCAATATTGTGAATATTAACGAAGCGTCAATGCAAAACCTGGAGCAGGCCGAGCTGGTGGAAGTCGAGGCCAAAGCCCTTGATGAACGAGCCAAGAAGTTGGCCAGTCTCGGGTTGTCCTTTGGAGATCAGTGAAGGTTTATCTGCATATTCAGAAGATTCTAAATAATTGCTGCGCAGAAAATACCGATATTTAGCGCAGCAAAGTCTAGTACTACTCTCCACAGATAATAGTTTGGTATCACTAAGTTGACAGCATCAACTACCCAATACCTCTAGTAATTGCTGTCAATTACCACGGCATTGTGGGCATGCAGACTTTCCTGGTGCTCGATTTTATACCAGTAACTATCGATGCATTCAGACTTTTCAAGCCAGGCCTTTACGCGCCTTGCCGCGTCTTCATAAAACAGGAGGTTGCTGCCATTTAATCTGGCAAACTCTTGTTCATCTTCACGCTTAACTGCGGTCTGAACTGGGGTGCTAATAGTGCTTTCAACCTGCCATATCAAGTCTTCAATACTCAACCAGCTACCGAGATGCAATTGTGATTTTAAGTAAGCATTAGAACGTTGATTGTGAGGGGTAGCTAACGCCACTTCTCGAGAATTTAGCCAGTTTTGCACTTGTTCTTTGGATACCATTTCGCTACTGAAGCTTTCCTCGAAAAGCTCGGCATTTAACTGGTTGGCTAGTGACGACCAACAAGGACAGGTACTTAAATGGGGATTGTTAGTTGCAGTGTGGTGCGGCTAACTCCATTGAGCACTTCCTGAGTAAGAACAACAGGGTAAAGCTGATAACCATAGTTTTCGCTAAGCAAGACTTTTTTATGAAGCGGTAAATTAAAAGAAAGTACAATTAAATCTAAAAAACTCTCCTTTTATAGGCGAGACACTGGTTGGGCAGACCAAATTAACTCTGCTTGAAGGCTGAGATGTTTATCAGCAAGAGTAAGTTTTTTATGGCTTTATGTTGATACTTTTAGCATTTGACGGCAGTAGCAATGATTGGACGGCTGTAACATAATGCATTAAGAGATTTAAAATCAAAATCCGGGAGCAAAAAATGAATAAAAGCTTGAAACGTTTGATATTATTTTGCGGCACTGCAGCGATGTCTATGTCTGCATTGTCGGCCATGCAGGTGAGCAGTAATGACATCAGCCATGGTGATTTTATGGCAAAAGCCCATGAATTTAATGGCTTTGGTTGTACGGGGGAGGATAAATCCCCGCAACTTTCATGGTCTGGGGCGCCAGAAGGCACAAAAGCATTTGCCATTATGGCTTATGATCCCGATGCTCCCACGGGCAGTGGCTGGTGGCATTGGCAATTGGTTAACATTCCATTGGATGTTACCTCACTGCCAACAGATGCGGGTAATCCCAGCGGTAAGAATGCCCCTGAAGGTAGCTTACAAATCGAGAATGACTACGGTGTTGCCGGGTTTGGTGGCGCATGCCCACCACAAGGCGATGGTGCGCATCGCTATCAATTTACTGTGCACGCATTATCGAAAAAGCTGGATCTGAATCAGTCAGCTTCCGGTGCACTCGTAGGCTATATGGTAAACGCCCATACGCTTGATTCTGCCACTATTGAGTCACTGTACAAGCGCTAGTTTTGACATCGCGGTAAATGAGGTTGTTTAGCTCATTGTTAAACCAATATTGAAAGCCTGCGATACTCAGCATCGCAGGTTTTTTTCATGTTCTTTATAATACTGAATTAACTGGCTTGGCCTTCAATCTCTTCGTAAACAGCGACTATCGACTGAGTCAACTTATGCTTAGGGGCGTAATGAATCAGGGGTTTTTGTACCTGATGTGATTCTCGCATTTTTACTGATTGAGCAATGTACTTTGGAATAACGGGATAATCCTGCTCGATTAAATCATCGATAATCTTTCCGGGAAGCTTGGCATTAGTCATATACTGGTTAGCGATGATGCCTTCAATTTTGAGATCTTCGTTGTGGTCCTCAATAATCTCGGCAATCTGATTTTGCACACTCAATAGTCCCTGGATGGCAAAATCATCGCAGTCGATGGGGATCAAAACTGAATCTGCGCCTATCAATGCGGACAAACTATAAAAGTTCAGCGCTGGCGGTGTATCAATAAAGATCCTGTCGAATTCTTTGCTTAGCTTCTGTAGGGCTTCTCGCAATTTGTATATCTTATGACGACTATCTAATTCACTTTCGATATCGGCTAGATTGGGTGAGCCGGGAATAATGTACAAATTTTCGTATTGGGTTTCCTGGCAATATTCAACCGGAGGCTTTTTGCGCAAATGAAAGGTTATGGTTTGATCAAACAATTCAAAGATGCTGTCTTGCTTTTCGGCGTTTTCCTTTTGCAGATAGCGACTGGCATTGCATTGAGTGTCCAAATCCAGTACCAGGGTTTTTAATCCTTTACTGGCTGAAATTGCCGCTAAGTTGACCGTCAGGCTGGATTTTCCCACGCCCCCTTTTTTGTTAAACAAGACTCTTATCATGTTATTTCCCGTTGCTTACTTTCGGTCATTTAATTGCTTGTCTAGAATTGATTGAGATAACTCATTGATTCCATTGATACTCGCCATAGCAAACAAAGGGTTGCTGAAGATGAAGCAGGCGAGCTAGTATCAGTAACAAGTCCGACCATTGCGTAATTTACGGAACCTGATGCAAAAGCGCAATGGATTACTAAAACAAAACACGGCGACAGGTAAAGCATGAAAACAGCAGAGCGAATACTTCTGACGGCATTAGAACTGTTTAATGACAGCGGTGAGAATAATGTCAGTTGCGTAGATATTGCCCTTGAGTTGGATATCAGCCCGGGTAATCTCTACTATCATTACAAAGGAAAAGAGGTCATGGTCATTGCGCTGTTCGAGATGTATAAGGAGCGCATGGACAAAATTTTAACTTCGCCAAAAGATGTCGACCTTAAAATTGAAGAGTTCTTTTATTTTCTGGTTATGGTGTTACAGAGTAGCCACATGTTTCGCTTTTTGTATCACAACCCCGCCGATCTAATGGCCAAATACCCCACTATTGGCAGAGGGTTCAAGCGTCTCATTCAAAGTCAGGAAAAAAGCTTTAATCTGTTATTGAGCCGCTATGTTGGACAGGGCAGCATGCAACTCAATGCTAGCCAGCAACATCACCTTGTGCGTCTTATCTCCATGGTGTTTACACAGGCGACTAATTACTACTTGGTAAAAGGTGAGGATATCGAAAGTGAGCATTATATCTATGAGTGCCTTGGCGATGTGCTGTTTGCATTAACGCCATACATGAATATTGATGAATCTCAAATTACTTCGCTTTATGTCATGATTGAACGTGAAGAATTTTGAGTTAAGGTTACAATGGTTATGAATTAGTTACTCCGCCACAATAAAATCACGACGGCGGAAAAGAACACACGAAAACAAAGCGCTCACAGCTCGTGAGCAGGGACAATAAGATGAGCACAAGTATTCCTTTTCTGGATAAGACCTTCTGGATCACAGAATCGGAGGATAACCCCAAACACGTTGCCAGCTTACAACTGTTGGAAATGCCCGATGATGCTCCAGATGACTACCTGGATAAACTGGTAGAAAAATTGCGTAGTTACAACAAAGCCGTTGCCCCCTTTAACTATCGCGTAAAATCAATTGGTCCTTACCCTATTAAATTCGCGCCATTAGAAGAGCTTGATATGGAATACCATGTCAAGGTCATCGAAGTGGATGATGTGTCTGATAAACACTTGTTACATCAGCTTGTGGCCAGGTTGCACGAGCCTCGACTTGAGCGAGATAAGCCTCTTTGGCAGTACACTGTTATAAAAGGCAAGTCTGGAAAACAGTTTGCAATGTACGCCAAGATCCATCACATGTACGGTGATGGCGCGACGATGGTGAAATGGTTTCAGGCGGGCTATTTACCTGATCCACAATTAGGTGAGTTCACACCTGTATGGGCAGTTGAGCGCAAACGCAGACCGAGACCGAAAAAAAATCCATTCGTGGCTTTCTTTAAAGGTATTTGGGAGTTTTTAATTGCATTCAAGGATATCCTGATCATTCTTGTGCGTTTGTTAATGAAGATCCTGCGAGTCAATCCCACCTATATGCCCATTCCTTTCTCAGGCACCAAAACTATGCTTACCGGGCAGGTGAAACGGGGCCGTACTGTAGCAACAGTTGATATGGACTTCTCGCGTGTACAGGCTGTTGGCAAACGACTCCGAGCCACGGTTAATGAAGTGCTCTTGTGTTGCTTTGATATTGGTGTTCACCAGTTTTTAACGGATCATGGCCATACCTTTGAAAAGGCACTCTACACCAATATGCCAATTAACTTGCGCAAGCCCGGAGAGCAGACCGGAGGCAATAAAATAGCCATTGTGCCGGTAAAGTTGGCCCACGGTAAACACGATCCGATCTTGAGGTTACGCCAGATCATTGAGAATCATCGAGTGGTGAAGCTGGCAGCAAAGCGTGCCCATTCCGGTGCGTTTAGTTACTACACTGTGCTTATCCAGACCTTTGCTTTGTTGTTTGAAGTATTGCGTATGTCCTCACTGGTGAAGCCCATTGCCAATATTTTGATTTCCAACGTGCCAGGACCTGCTGAGACGCGCTACTTTGGCGATGCAAAGTTGTTAGCTGTTTACCCGATTTCCACCATCGTGCCAGGTGGTGGGGTTAACATTACGCTATTGACCTATAACAACACGGCAAATGTTGGCATTGTCTGTTGTGATACCAATATTAAAAGCTTAGAAAGCATGGCTCTGTATTTTAATGATGCGTTTGAGTTACTGGAAAAAGCCATCGACGATCCAACGCTCACCATTGATGATATCGGTGAGCGCATAGTGGATATGCCGGTAACTCTGGTGGATGATGATCCCTATAAACACGATGATCACGACCATCACGCACACCCTGAACATCTCGAAAAATCTGCTTAGTCGTTATTACAACAGGCAATATTGAGGAGATAAGGCTGCCCCTTTATAGAGGCAGCCTTTTTTGTGCCCAGACAGCAATACTTTTTCTGGCATAGATGAAATAACAAATTTTTACGTTCAATTATCCTGTGTTTTAGGCACCTTATCGCTTCATCGCCGAAAAACACGGATTGGTGGTATTTTGCACGATTTTTCCAATCAATCATTTTATGCTTTACCCATATCGAGAGAGAAGTCGCTTAACAAACAGTTGCTCTCAAATAGATTTTCAATTAATTCAGATGGGATAAAGTTATGAAAACATTAGTGCAAAAATCAGGTTCTTTAGTATTGGCAACAGTATTGGCTGTGGCTTCCTTAAACGCTTCGGCTAACGTTACCCTGGACGACGTTACCGATTATTATCTCTACGAGACATTAGTACAGAGTGAGTTTGATCTAGACAACAAACTAGTTAATCAGGTTGATGCCTCCTCAGAAGCCAGTTTAACCGAGCAATCACTATTGATTGCGCAACAGAGAAATGAGGAAACCATGACCATTCAGCAAGTCGCGGAGTAAGCATTGCTAGCTATTACTCGGGTGATGAACCCTGCATCACCTGAGTTTACTTTTCATCCAATTCGCTTCTCCCTCCAACAAGCACAAGTTGAACCTCATTTCCCTACATAGATAGAGTAATGGTAATTTGTCAAAAAGTAATGCTTGCTTGACATATCCAAGTGCGCAGGCTATTGTACTTGTAAGTAAAGTTTGTTTTACTTTATGTAATGGGAGTTATACATATGCATCACACTACCTCACAGTCAAACCGTCTTGACCATCGTACTCGTGTCAATAACAAACAGCTTTTTATCTGGACGTCCGTGTGGTTATTAACCACTGCATTAATGGCTTTTGGCCCAAAGTTAATGTGGGATTTTGATAAAACCTTCACTTTAATCGCCGTAGTATTAAATTTATTGGCAGGTGTCAAAATGCTGCTAGTTAATAAAGCGTTCCTGAATGGACTGGATGAATTGCAGCGCAAGATTCACTTCAATGCCATGGCTGTTTCACTTGGCGTTACAATGATAGCCGGCACGTTATACGGATTGTTGCAGCCTGCAGGGCTTATCGATTTCTCGCCGAACCCATCTAATCTGTTATTTGTAATGGGAATAAGCTACCTGGTTGCCATCGCAGTGAATAACAAGGTTTACTCATGAAAAATCGCCTTAAAGTATTGAGGGCGGAAAGAGACTGGACGCAAGCGGATCTGGCAGGGGCGTTAGATGTTTCTCGTCAAACAGTGAATGCCATAGAGAAAGGCAAGTTTGATCCTAGTTTACCTTTAGCGTTTAAAGTGGCTCGCTTGTTCGAGTTGCCTATTGAATCTATTTTCTTCGATGAGCAAAGCTAGTTAGTCGTTTTAATTGTGGTGTTGATACCGAAGTCAGCAGGTTGCAGCCATAACTGTGGGTCATCGGTATCAGCATTCGTGGGCAAGAAAGGGTTTTGAATACCTAATATACGAGTGTCAGAGGATTGTTGCAGCGGAAATACGTCGCGCGTGAGCTCATGCTCTTGCATCAATCTTCTTATGTCCCCTGATTGCGCTAAGCGTCTCAAACTAGTTTCAAGTAATGAAGCTAGTTGAATATTTTCCTTACTGGTATAAAAATAGACGGCAAAGGGGTAACGCAACAGTACCGATTCGAAGCTGATTAAGTCAGGATAATGGGCTTTGCGTAGTTGTAACTCTTTGCGGTGATCATGAATGCCTCGAGGAAAGTAATCGCATCTTCCAGCCGCTAACATTTTAAATAAATCCTCGTAGAAAACCGAACTGGTTACTCGCAAACCTGCGTGATTCAATATCTTGGTATCTGGCCAATAGCGTCCCTGACAAGCCACGTGCTTACGTAATTGTTTGATATCTTGCAGTGCAGAAAAGGTATGGGCATCTTTTTTGTGGATGATGAACTTTCTGAAACCAATCAACCCCATGGTGGTGGGCACAGGAATGGCAGTTAAGTCATTTTCCAGATCTTTATCTGCCCCCAGCCAATACAAGTCTACGTGATTGCGTTTGACTATTTCTGCTATTACTTGCTGTTCACTCACAAAAGGGACTTGCTGTAACCTAAAGCGCTTATCTGCGATTTGTTTAAACGCCATTTTCAATAATGATTGGTGATAGTCGTGTGATATGTCTAATTCTGAGCGAGCTTCAGGGACCCGAATTATTACAGATGAAGGTGGCTCAGCGTTTAACTGAGTAATAAAGAAAAGTGACAACAAAAAGCATAAGAAAATACTGCGCATGCAGGCAGTATAGCTCAAAGTCAGATAAATAGTGTTCGGTTAGTCGAATGACACCGTCACCGAAATGGTATCGCGATAGGTACCCGCGCGCTCAAAACCATTTACCTGTGGTTTAATTTTGATTACTCGGCCTTTATCTGCTCCAGCCGTGCCACTACCAGTGCGTTGTGTAACGGTTTGCGGTGTAGCCAGTGACAGGTTGCTTGCGGTATTCGCTACGGTAAACAAGTAGGGGATGCTATCGCCATTTTCATTGACTAAAACACCATCATTAAGAGAGCTGTAAGTCGCTTGCGCGTTACTTTGTCCGGTATTACACCAGATAAATACATTATTGGTTTTTTGTGCGGTATTAGATGACAGATCTAAATTCATGGACCGAGATTTAACGTTGTTACGCACCTTGCACATAGGCTCGATGTCACCCGCTAAATCCAGTGAAATGGTATTATCACTGTTTGCTGACATCGCGCCGTAACAAGTGGATAGCAATACTAGCCACGTAATTACGGTTAAACTGATTTTCCCCAAGAATGTTTGCATATTTTCTCACGTCATAAAAATGACGTTGTTTTCTACTTATTTATATTCTGCACAGATTAAGCAGAAAAAATGCCAACATTTTAAAATAAGGGAATTTAAAATTGGTCGAGAGGCTTTAATGACGAAAGATGAATTGTAGTTCACCGTTTTTGACTATCACGGCCTTGCCAAATTCGGCAAACAGTTGCTCTTCAAAATTGTGTTCATCGAGGTAGTAGTTTAACTCGGCATCATCACTGAGTCGCTTTACCACTTTTTCCAGGTCTGGCTTGTGATAGTCGAGAATCTTTTGTTTGTTATTGAGCATATACAAAGACAAGTACTGCTTGGCATCTTTGTAAATGCCTCGGCTCAATACGTTTAGGGTGGTTTTTACCGTAACGCCAAAGACCGAGCGAATAGGTTCGGGTACCAGACTATTCATCAGTTGCCGGGTATCCTTTAACAATGAATACTCATCTTGTATGAGGGTCATTTTCCCGACCTTGATATCGGTTAAAAATATCTGTTTGTTTTCCCTGTTATAAGCTGGCCAGGCGACACCTTCGATATCCACATGAGCCCGATAGATGGGGTTCGCTACTGAATCAATATTAAGGGCACAAAACAGGTGGATAACAAAGTGATCCGCCAGTGGTGGCATACTGATTTTTGCCGTTTGAACAATCACTTCACCTTTTGCTCCGGGCACGGGAATATTAAAGGTCTCGGGTAGGTTTTCACCAAGCAGCGCATTGATTTCGTCAGCGCTCATGGTGACAGATTTTACTCGACCAAGTTTGACCATCCAGCGGATCAGCCACTGTCTGATTGATGTTTTATCTAAATTAAGTGCCATGAATGACTGTGTTACTGTAGGGTAAAATAATTGTGTTCAACATGTAAACTTGTTGTCTAAAGTTATAACAATACTGTTTATTTGCCAGGGGAAAATATGTTTATACCCAGTATCTTATTAAAACAATTATACACGCGTGGCAGTTTAACTTCATCGAAAGAAGGTATCAGTTTCAAACTTAAAAACCGGCTCAAAGATGCCACAGTAAAATCCATTCAAGAAGTAAAACTAAACGGTCGCTCGGTTCCTATTCAGGATATCAGTCTGGAAATGGCCGACGGTCAATTGGTATCGGCACAAAATCTTAACGGCGATAAACCACTAGAGTTTCCGTTGCGCAGTATCATAGAAATGCGACTGGCGCGCGTAAAAGGCTTATCTGAAGAAGTTAAGCACAGTATTGTTATTGGCTTTGAAGTGGCTCCTTTCGGTAAGCTCAAACTGGAAGTTGAGGATGTTTTATCCAAAGGCACTGATGCCGACACGGGTATCCCGAGGGTGGAACAAGATGATTACAGCCGGGATGCCGCAGAGATTCGTCAAGAGTATTTGGAAACCTTTTCAGGCAAAACGTTTGAGCACATTAAACAGTACTCATTTGAGCCTCAGGAGTTACAGGGCAACATCGAAAACTTTACAGGAGTGGCTCAGGTTCCTCTGGGCCTGGCAGGCCCTATCACCATTAACGGCGAACATGCGCAAGGGGACTTTATTGTACCTATGGCCACCACAGAGGGGACCCTGGTGGCATCTTATAATCGCGGTATCAAATTGATGAACGCCTGTGGTGGCGTCAAGTGCACTGTGCTGGATGACGCTATGCAACGTGCTCCGGTGTTTGTTTTTCAGGATGCCCGTGGCGCGCGGGATTTTGTGGATTGGATTGAGGAAAATTTTACCACCATAAAACAGCAGGCCGAGGCTACCTCTCATATTGCTAAATTAACTTATATCGATCATTTTCTGTCAAATAAGTTTGCCTTTTTGCGATTCAATTTTAAAACCGGTGATGCCGCCGGGCAAAACATGGTGGGCAGAGCAACCTTTGCTGCATGTGGTTGGATTCTGGATTCCTACAAACAACACAAGATCACTGACTTCTATCTGGAATCGAATTTCGCAACAGACAAAAAAGCTTCGCAGATCAATATCATGCGCACTCGAGGAAAACGGGTGGTGGCGGAAGTCAGGCTCAAAAAAGAACAGTTATTGCAGATCATGCGGGTAGATCCATTGCAACTTGATTATCATCATCGGGTATCATCTATCGGCTCGTTTTTATCTGGTGTAAACAATACCGGATTGCATTCGCCTAATGGTATTACCGCCATGTTTATTGCCACGGGACAAGATGTCGCGAACGTTGCAGAGTCCTCGGCCGCGATTTTTTATTCGGAAATAGACGACGATGGTGATCTTTATTTATCCATTACCATCCCATCTCTGATTGTTGCCACTTATGGAGGTGGAACTGGTTTTGGAACTCAAAAAGAGTGTTTACAAATGATGGATTGTTATGGCGAAAATCGAGTTTATAAATTTGCCGAAATCGTTGCTGGTGTGGTGATGGCCGGGGAAATTTCACTGGCAGCGGCCATATCTTCTTCCGATTGGGTATCTTCTCACGAAAAACACGGCCGTAATCGCTAGATAAAGTATACGTATGTTAGAAACCCAAAGACTCATTTTAAGGCAGTGGCAGCCGACGGATTTACCCTTGTTTGTGGAAATGAATGCTGATCCTGAGGTTATGCGCTTTTTCCCCAGTACCTTGTCAACGCAACAGTCGACACAACTGTTTGAAAAACTTTTTAGCCTAATTGAACAACAAGGTTGGGGCTGGTGGGCTATTGAAGCAAAAGAGAGCGGTGACTTTGTCGGGACCACAGGGCTTATGCAGGTAAGCTTTAAAGAGTGGTTTACACCCGCAACAGAGATTGGCTGGCGCATTGCCAGGCAACATTGGCGAAAAGGCTATGCTACAGAAGCCGCCAATGAGGCGCTGAAATTTGCAAAACACAAGCTTGCTTTGCGCAACATTGTCAGTTTTACAACCGTGCAAAATACCCCATCTATTGGGGTCATGGAAAAGCTTGGCATGCAACGTACCTTGCCGGACTTTGACCACCCCAATGTAGCTGAGGAGACGGGACTGCGCCGCCATGCACTATACGAAAAACAACTATAAACCAATAGCTCAAGACACTCAGACGATACAGTGAATACTGGAAAGGTTGGATTTGTTCTCTAAACTTCAGTAATTGGTAAATTATTTCGTTAAACGAGTATTAATCCGTAAATTATTATGAAAAATCAGTTTTTATTATTTTTGCTCTTGGTTTTGTGTTTTCAACACGAGGAGGTTTGCTCGGCTGACAGTGATGCACTCAAAATCATTGCTGATTTTAACGACCCTAAAATGGGGGTTGCCTTCACTATGCTATCCATACAGGAATGGCAAAATCCATCGGCACAACACTTCAAGGAAACACCGAGTCAGAAGAATCAATCACTCCAGGCTGTAACAATAAGTAATGCGACTAAGTCCATTTTTCCTTATCCAGCGGATACCCGGTATGGATTGTTGTTTAGTCTGGAGGAAGATAAAGGGTTTTATCGATTTTTTGCAATGCGAGCACCTTTAGGTAACTGCAAACCAGGTGAGGCGGTACTAACACAGCTCATTACTGAAAAGCCCGCCATCGATTACAACTCTCCAAAGATATTCAACTGGGCTGTGCAATGCGGGGAAAAACAAGTTCCTTTTTGTGGCAGGTGCACCGATGGTGGTCCTTGCGCTGGTCCATTGGTTTTGCAAGAGGGTTGGCCAGTGATTGGAAAATTAGTTGGTTATTCTCAGTTTACTAAAGCAAAAAACAGTATTGTAGACGACACCGGGTTGTCCTGTGATTGGAATCCGAAGTCCAATGGCTGGAACGAATTTGATACTAGCGGTCTCTCCAGCACAGCATTAATCGGTGTGTTACATGACCAACTGAATACTGCTATTGGGGCTCAAGTTCCAACAGATACAGAGCTTTGTGGGTACTTGAATGCAACGGGCGTAACACATAAAACCTGGCCTGTATTGGCTTTAACGTCAGCGCAACATCCGGCGCAAGGAACACGGCTTAAGCGAGAGCGACTGCTGACATGTAAATAAAACTGATCAATATAAGGAAACTATCCAATAGACGTCATTTTTTCATTTGAGCTATACGATAAAAACGGCTCATAAAAATATTCTTAACGAATTGAGAAACAGTTCTCAAAATGCGGCTAAAAAATGCACAGGTTGTGGTCGATAATATAAATACTGTCGATGACAGTTCCATATGTGTGTTCCTTTTAGGTGTTCTTCCTGGACCGCTTCTGACGAAGCGGTTTTTTTATATTTAATATTTTGTGGCTGTTGCCGTTACCTTGTTAATATCCAGATATGAAATTAAAAATGATAATTCACGGTTTTTGTCATTATCAGGTTGTAATCCGATAGCATGAAATTATTCAATCTCTTGCCAGTTTTAGCGTTATTTATTCTCATGTCTGCGCATGCAGAAGATAAATCTTTTTGCAGTGATAACTGGGTATGTGCTGGTACGGAAAAAATCAGACTCGATGAATTTGGCTATTGGGTGGAAAATAAAAAGCCGTTTCCGGTTACGATTACTCTGTATGTCAAAGCCGAAAACCTTAAATCCTTAGATCACGATGGACAAGGATACTGGGAGATAACCACGGTTCTTCCCGGGAAAGAGAAGCGGCAAGTGCTGCATTTGAAACGAATTGCCAATGGTCAACCCACCCGAGATAGCTACGAATTCGATTGGATACCGGGCAGCATGCACGCACAGCATGATGACAATTACCGCTATTTACTTCCCTTCGCCAAAGACGCTGACTACCGAGTGGTGCAAGGCTATGGTGGTGGCTATAGCCATCGTGGTGCATCCCGCTATGCACTGGATTTTGCTATGCCAATAGGCACACCAATACACGCCGCCAGAGAGGGCGTCGTCATTGATATTCAGGAAAGTCACTGGCGCGGTGGCGCTTCACGACGCTTTGCTAAGTATGCCAATTTTATTGTGATATTGCATGAAGATGGCACTACGGGCGAATACTACCACCTTAAAAAGGAGGGAGTGATTGTCTCGGTGGGGGATGAGGTAAAGGCAGGTGACTTAATTGGTTATTCCGGTAATACCGGGTTTTCTTCGCTACCGCACTTGCACTTCGCTGTCTATAAAGCCCGCAGTCGTGGCCAGTATCAATCACTTCCGGTGCTCTTTCAAAGAGCACCCAATACTTATCAGCGTAGAGGCTTGAGATTAACGGATTGATTCTTTTCTGGCATTACTCTGTGAAAGTGCCAGACTTTGTTTAATTTAATTATTCCTCAGGATTGTCGTGACTAAACTCAATTTTATCGTTTTTTGTGCTCTTTCCTTTGTCTTTGGCAATAACGCCGCTCAGGCAAACGCGGACACTGAAGCCAGGATTTTAAGTCTCATTGAGTCTTATCAGCTCAAAGCCCGGCAATTGCTTCGTGAATCTGTTGCCATTAATAGCGGCACCATGAATTTCGACGGTGTGAAACTGGTGGCTGAGCATCTTAAAGAGGCCTATCTAGAGGCGGGCATTGAAACTGAATGGTTACCGGGAGATGAGTTTGGCAGAGCCGGACATTTGACTGCGCAAATAGGTACTCATGGTGTCAAGTTCGTATTAATCGGTCATCTGGATACCGTATTTTCCCAGGAGAGCGAATTTCAAGCGTACCAGGAGGTAGATGAGTTTCATCACAAAGGACCAGGCATTACCGACATGAAAGGTGGCAACGTCATCATGTTGCATGTGCTCAAAGCCCTGAAAGAGAGTGGGGCGCTGCAAAATATGCAGGTGAAAGTGATTTTGACTGGCGATGAAGAAAAAAGTGGTAAGCCACTTAGAGCCGCCAGAGCCGCATTGATTGAAGCGGCAAAATGGGCGGATGTCGCAATTGGCTTTGAGGATGGCGATAGCGATCCGCGCACTGCTGTCATCGCCAGACGCGGAGCAATAAGTTGGACACTCTCTGTAAAAGGTCGGCCCGCACACTCATCGCAAATTTTCAGAGAAGGCTATGGAGACGGTGCCATTTATGAGGCCGCACGTATACTAAATACCTTCCGAGAGCGGCTTGCTTCTTTACCTAATCTTACGTTCAATCCCGGTTTGATTGTGGGGGGAACAGAAAGCCACATTGGTGAAGATGCCAACGCCACGGCATTTGGCAAAGCCAATGTGATCGCGCAAACCGTAAAGGTAAAAGGGGATTTGAGAGCCTTGAGTCCTGAGCAATTGTCTTTAGCTAAATCAACCATGTTGGCCATCACCCAGCAGAATCTTGCCCTTACCAGTGCTGAACTGGTTTTTAATGAAGGCTATCCGCCGCTGGCACCGACAGAAGGCAACAAAAAGTTATTGGCACTATTCAATCAAATTAGTTTAGAGCTGGGGTACGGCACTGTTGAGGCTGTAAATCCCAGAAATGCCGGCGCAGCCGATATTTCCTTTACTTCTGGTCACGTACTAATGGCCATTGACGGCTTAGGACTGATGGGCGATGGCGGACACACCATTCACGAAACTGCCGATATGCGCACCTTCGAGCAAAATATGAAGCGTGCTGCGTTGCTGATGTATCGGGTTGCTAACAGTTCCAATCTAATTGAACCCTAATACCTCAGCATTGTTAATACGTCGCACAAAGTGGGCAAAAGTCCCATGAGCGTTGAACAGTATTGCTTATGGGTAAAGGGGCGCAATGATTTGTTGCCTGCAGAAAACGCCCATGTTTTTATCTTGCGCTATGAAGACCTGATTGAAAATACCGAAGCGACAGTCCGGGCAATGGCAGACTTTGCTGGTATCGGGTTTCAGCAAAGTCTGCTGCACCCCACTAAAAATGGCACACCTTGGTCTGGCAATTCATCCCGGGGTATTATCCGGCAGGAAATTTATGCAAATCCAGCCAGAGCTCGGGAGCAACTTTCTGCAGATACAATTAAAACTATCGAGACAAAATTGGCCGGTATGCTGTCGCGGTTCAACTACAGTTTGTGATCACTCGGCCATTTCTATAGTTAGCGCGTCATTAATAGCTAACTTACCGGTTTCCTTGTTGGGTAAATGGGCGTGCTGTCCAAAGTAGGGCAGGTTTTTCTCACCCACAGGATACTTTTCCATCAAGGTTTGCAGAGGTTGACCCGGGGTGGCCACAATCCCCTTTTTCTGATCAATTGAGGTCATAGGGCAGCGCTGGCAGGCGCCTATCATGGCAAAGTTGAGTTGTTCAGAATGCAAACTCTTCCACTGATATTCTTGCCATTTTGATGTGCCCGTCAATACAATATTGGCTCTAAAACGGTCCATTGGCATAGACGTAGGGAGCTGCTTGTTTAAGTCCTCTAAAGATGCTTCGCAGGTAATGAGGAAAGGGCAGGCGTCCGCCAGCTTTAGACTGGATTCTTGTTGGCTTAGGTATTTAGTACCCACAGGTCGTTCTGAGGCGTTGTCAAATTTTACTAAGCGCAATTGTGCACCGCGAAATTCGCCCAATACACTGGTGAGCCACTCGCTCACTTCAGGGGATTCTTCAAAGCCGGATACGGTATCTTTCCAGATTTGCCACTGCTGAGCGGCAGTGTGCGGTGTATCTTTGACTTTAATTTCACCGAATTCGGGGTGACTCAATACCAGTTTACCCTCATTGTATTGAGTTTGTATGGTGGCCATAGCCGGGATTTGACGTTGTGTGACAAACTTGCCGTTGCCATCAACAATCATCCATTGGCGGTCGCCTTCCAGCCCCATAGGTGTGACTTTAGATTCCTTTACACTGACACCTGCGAGTGATTTCACAGGATAAATAAACAAACCCGATACGATAGCCTGCATTAGATCCCTCATTGTGTTAACTAAAATTTTGTCGCCATGCGCTTGGCTCTATACCAAACTTTCTTTTGAATGCGCGCCTGAAACTGTCGGCTGAGGCATAACCTACCTGAAATGCCACAGATTTAATACTACTGCTGGAACGACTTAAAAAGATTTTCGCTTGTTCCAGGCGGATGTGCTCTAACCAATGTCTTGCACTCAGGTTGTGATGTTGTTTTACCAGCCGATTGAAGTGGCGCTCACTGAGTCCCTGGCTGTCGGCAAAATCCGACACAGTGATTGGTTTGCTTAAATTATCCAGCAACCATTGATGGGCTTTTTTTAGCCGATTGTTATCAATACTCTGAAATTTAAGCGGATCGGAAAATTGACTCTGATAACCAGAGCGTTTCAAGTAAGTTACCAGGTATTGCGCGGCAGAAGCGGCCACCTGAATACCATGATCCAGTTCAATAACATGTAACGCCAGGTCTATCCCGCTAAGCACCCCCGCAGAAGAGAAAAAGTTATCATTTTGCACAAACAAGCTGTCAGCACTGACCTTCAGGTGAGGGTACTGCCGCTGCAACTGCTCTGCATAATCCCAATGGGTGGTGACTTTCATGCCGTGCAATTGCGGCAAGTCAGCCACCAAAAATACGCCTGTACAAACACAGATCAGACGTGCTGTTTGGGAAAACTGTTGTACAAGCCAGGGTTTTAGAGTTTCTTTTATTTCCGGGGTTCTGGCGCCAGTGCCGCCGGGTATCACCAGAGTATCAAAACGTGGAGCCTCTTCAAGCAGGTAATCGCATTGAATAGTGATACCACTCTCACTAGCAATTTTCCTGGAGGGACCCACAACGCAGGTCTCGTAGGCCAAAGCGCCTTGCTGTTTTATCAGCGCAAAAGATTCAAGAGGCCCTACCAGGTCAAGCATCTGAATACCCTCATAGGCAACAAAACCAATTCGGTGCATTTGTTTAACAGTTCCCTTGGGCTGTAGGTTTGTGGATCAATATATATCAAACCGATACGTCTTTTTAGACTTTGATGCGACAAAATCAGACATTTCATTTTAGACGTCCAGATGTTTAGACGTAAAGATGTTGACAAAAAAACAGTTTAAGGCACAATGCCTGAACGTTTATTTTCGTATCATTTGAGGTTGATAAATCTAATGCCCATTCGAGTTCCCGCTGAATTGCCTGCCCAAGCTGTTTTAGACAAAGAGAATATCTTTGTGATGGATAGTGAGCGTGCTGCCATGCAGGATATTCGTCCGTTGGAAGTGGGTATTCTCAATCTCATGCCCAACAAAATTCAAACCGAAACGCAGCTTTGTCGTTTGTTGTCCAATACCCCACTGCAAATCAATGTAGATTTAATCCGCATTGATAATCATGTCTCAAAGCACACCCCGGAAGCGCACATGGACGCCTTTTATCACAACTTTGATGATATCGCACACAAGCGCTATGACGGCTTGATTATTACCGGGGCGCCAGTAGCATTAGTAGCTTATGAAGAGATTTCCTATTGGGATAAAATCACCACTGTAATGGATTGGGCCCGGCGTCATGTGCAGTCTACGCTATATCTTTGTTGGGCGGCGCATGCGGCTATGTATCACTTCCACGGTATTAATCGTCAGGTGCGAGAAGATAAGTTGTTTGGTGTGTTTGAGCATCAGGTAAACAAGCCATTAGATGAATTAGTGCGAGGCTTTGACGGTCGATTTTATGCGCCGCATTCTCGTTATGGTTACATCCCTGTTGAGCAATATGAATCTGTGCTGGGGCTGGATGTGTTAGCTGGTTCAGAGCAAACCGGTGCTTATATTGTGGCCTCGACAGACAAACGGCAGGTATTCCTCACTGGTCACCCTGAGTACGAGTTGCACACCTTGAACGACGAATACAAAAGGGATATTAACGCTGGCCTTGAAACTGCGGTGCCTGTGAATTATTTTGCTGAACCTGACAATCCAGAGTCTGAGCCAGTAATGAGCTGGCGCAGCCATGGTACATTGTTATATACCAACTGGTTGAATTACTATGTTTATCAGGTAACGCCGTACGATCTAAATGATATCAGTAGCAGAGTTTAATCTGGCTACAGATTTCGAAGTTTATTGTTTCTGCAAATCAACCAAGCGTCTGATTGATCACAGACACCTAATCGAATTAATGAGTTTTTTATGAGCGATAAAACGCAACAAATTCTGACATTACTAAAAGAGCGAATTCTGATCCTGGATGGTGCCATGGGCACAATGATCCAGCGTCACAACTTGGAAGAGCAGGATTATCGCGGCGAGCGTTTTGCTGACTGGCCATCGGATCTTAAAGGCAATAATGACCTGTTGGTATTAACTCAGCCAGAAGTGATCCGCAAAATTCATGGGCAATATCTGGAAGCCGGTGCGGATATCCTTGAAACCAATACCTTCAACGCCACCAGTATCTCTATGGCGGATTACAATATGGAATCCCTTGTCACTGAAATCAATGTTGAAGCGGCGCGATTAGCGCGCCAGGCAGCCGATGAATACAGCGCGAAAACGCCAGATAAACCTCGCTTTGTGGCCGGGGTTTTGGGACCAACTAACAGAACGGCGTCAATTTCTCCAGATGTGAACGATCCGGGTTATCGCAATATTAGCTTTGACCAGCTTGTTAAAGCCTATAAAGAAGCCACTCACGGCCTTATTAAGGGTGGTTCTGATTTTATTTTGATAGAGACTATCTTTGATACCCTGAACGCCAAAGCGGCGGCATTCGCAGTGGATGAAGTGTTTGAGGAGCTAGGTTATAAGTTGCCGGTAATGATCTCAGGTACCATCACGGATGCTTCCGGCAGAACGCTGTCAGGGCAAACCGCAGAGGCGTTTTATTATTCGCTGCGTCATATACAGCCGGTATCGTTCGGTCTTAATTGTGCGCTTGGTCCCGATTTATTGCGCCAATACGTAAAAGAAATCTCCGATGTTGCCGATTGCCATATTTCTGCGCACCCCAATGCAGGTTTACCCAATGAATTTGGTGAATATGACATGGAAGGGCCTGAAATGGCGTCTCATATCAAAGAATGGGCGCAATCAGGTCTGGTGAATATTGTGGGTGGTTGTTGCGGCTCTTCCCCCGAGCATATTCGCTCTATCGCACAAGCGGTTTCCGACATCGCACCGCGAACTCTGCCAGATAACGAAGTAAAAATGCGTTTGTCCGGACTTGAGCCCTTTATCCATTAAGACGTACGCAAAGAGAGACGAAGAATATGAATCAAGCATCATCAACATTTGTCAACATTGGCGAGCGCACTAATGTAACGGGATCAGCGCGGTTTAAGCGATTAATCCTGGAAGGTGATTACGAAACCGCACTGGACGTTGCAAGGCAACAGGTAGAGAGCGGGGCTCAGGTTATCGACATCAATATGGATGAAGCCATGTTAGATTCAGAGGCAGCGATGCAGCGCTTCCTGAACCTGATCGCATCTGAACCCGATATCGCGCGCGTGCCTATCATGATCGACTCCTCAAAATGGTCAGTCATAGAAACAGGCCTAAAGTGTGTACAAGGTAAAGCCATTGTTAACTCCATCAGCCTGAAAGAAGGCGAAGCACCATTTCTGGAGCAGGCCAAAAAAATTAAGCGCTATGGCGCCGCTACGGTGGTAATGGCCTTCGATGAAGTCGGACAGGCAGATACTGAGGAGCGTAAATTTGAAATTTGTGAGCGCTCCTACAAGCTGTTAACGGAGAAAGTGGGCTTTCCGGCAGAAGACATTATTTTTGATCCCAATATCTTTGCGGTTGCGACAGGGATTGAAGAGCACAATAATTACGCAGTGGATTTTATTGAGGCCACCAGACGGATCAAACAAAATCTACCCCATGCCCATGTTTCGGGCGGCTTGTCCAATATTTCTTTTTCTTTTCGAGGCAATAATCCGGTGCGCGAAGCGATGCATTCGGTGTTCTTGTATCACGCTATTAAGGCGGGTATGGACATGGCGATTGTTAATGCCGGACAACTGGAGGTTTACGACGAGATCCCAGACGAGCTACGCAAGGCGGTAGAAGATGTCATCTTGAATCGCCATCCGGATGCTACGGAGATTCTGGTAAATCTGGCACCTAAATACAATGGTGATGGTAAAGAAGCGGTAAAAGAAGATTTGAGCTGGCGGGAACAGCCAGTGAATAAGCGACTTGAACATGCGCTGGTAAAAGGTATTACGGATTACATCGTTGAAGATACCGAAGAGGCACGACTGAACGCCGAGCGGCCACTACATGTTATCGAGGGGCCGTTAATGGACGGCATGAACGTGGTCGGTGACTTGTTTGGCGAAGGTAAGATGTTTTTGCCCCAGGTGGTGAAATCAGCGCGCGTCATGAAAAAAGCCGTCGCGCACCTTGAGCCTTATATTGAGGCCGAAAAAGAAGAGGGTGCCACCAACGGTAAAATCCTGTTGGCCACGGTTAAAGGAGATGTGCACGACATTGGTAAAAACATCGTGGGCGTGGTGCTGCAATGTAACAACTACGACATCATCGACCTCGGTGTGATGGTGCCTTGCGCCACCATTTTGCAGGAAGCTAAAAAACACAATGTCGATATTATTGGGTTATCTGGACTCATTACTCCCTCGTTAGATGAGATGGTGTTTGTCGCTAAGGAGATGGAGCGACTGGGTTTTGATATACCATTATTGATTGGTGGGGCGACTACCTCTAAAGCCCATACGGCAGTTAAAATTGAACAAAACTACAGTCATCCTGTGGCTTATGTGTCCAACGCCTCCAGAGCGGTGGGGGTTTGCCAGAAGCTATTGTCTGCCACCCATAAAGCTGACTATGTGACGCAATTGCAAAAAGAATACGATACCGTCAGAGAGCAGCACGCTCGCAAGAAACCCCGCTCTAAGCCTGTCTCTTTGCAGCAAGCTCGGGGTAATAAAGTGTCCGTCGATTGGCAAAACTATCAGCCGCCTGTTCCCGTTAGGCTGGGGGTTGAAAGCGTACAAGCGGATATCGCTACACTGCGTGAATACATCGACTGGACACCGTTTTTTATGACCTGGTCATTGGCAGGTAAATATCCCCGTATATTGCAAGACGAAGTAGTGGGCCAGGAAGCCCAAAAACTATTTGCTGATGCTAATGCCTTGCTCGATGAAGTGCAGGCTTCTGGTAGTTTGACGGCCAAGGGCGTTTATGGGTTATTTCCGGCAAACTCGCTGGATGATGATATACAAATTTTTACTGATGAATCTCGTGATTCGCTGTTGGCCACCAGTTGTCACTTACGTCAGCAAACGGACAAGGGCAGTAACCCTAATTATTGTTTGAGCGATTTTGTGGCACCTAAAGATTCCGCTGTGGCTGATTATGTTGGTGCCTTTGCAGTGACCGCGGGTATCGGCGAAGAAGAGCTGGCCAACGGCTATAAAGAAGCCGGGGATGACTACAACGCCATTATGATCCAGGCCATTGCAGACCGACTTGCCGAGGCATTTGCTGAGTACCTGCATCAACAGGTTCGAAAAGTGCATTGGGGTTTTGCGCCTGATGAGGAGCTGGACAATGACGCATTGATCCGCGAAAAATACCAAGGCATTCGTCCTGCACCGGGTTATGCCGCTTGTCCTGAACACACCGAAAAACAGGTGATTTGGGATTTGTTAAACGCCGAGCAAAATACCGGTATGAAGCTTACCGAAAGCTACGCTATGTGGCCGGGCGCTTCAGTGTCGGGCTGGTATTTTTCCCACCCTGATTCTCGCTATTTTGCCGTTGCGCAAATACAACAAGATCAGTTGCAAGATTATGCTCAGCGTAAGGGCATGAGTGTCGAAGAAGCGGAGCGCTGGTTAGCGCCTAATCTATCTTGACCTGTAGGAGTGATGAAATGAGTGAATTTGAAAACTATCCAGGTGCGCTACACATAGCAAAACTCGGCGAGCCGGTATTGCGCAAGGCGGCTGTGCCCGTACAGCATTTTGATGAATCACTGCATAATTTTGTGGCTAGCTTGCAAACCAAAATGACCGAAGCTGGTGGTGTTGGCATTGCTGCGCCGCAAGTTTTCTGTGCTCGACAAATCATGATCATCGCTTCAAAGCCCAACAAGCGCTATCCGGACGCGCCGGATATGGAGCCGCTGGTGGTGATAAATCCTCGTATAATCGCAAAGTCCAAGGATAATATTGTGGATTGGGAAGGTTGCTTGAGCATTCCCGGTATTCGCGGTCAGGTTCCACGAGCTGATTGGGTGGAAGTGTTCTTTCAAAATATCGATGGCGAAGTGCAAAGGCGCCGTTTCGATGGCTTTTTAGCGCGCATCTTTTTACATGAATACGATCACCTGATTGGGCGTGCCTGGATAGACTCGGTGCAAGATAATCGCAATATTATCAGCGAGGATGTCTATTTAAATCAGGTTGCTGCGGCCTGAGTAAAAATAAAAGGCTATCTTGTTTGGGACTTATTGCGCCAATAGGTAGCTAATGTTGAGCCGGTAATATTTTGCACTGGACTGAAAAAGGCAGGGGCCAGTCCCATGCTGGCCAGTTTATTCATGGCTAGCGCTATGCCAGAGGCGAGCCCGGAGTTTTGCATACCTACTTCAAAAGCAATGCTTCGGGCGTCTTGTTCTTCAAGTTTAAGGAGTTTTGCAGCACCGTAGCCCAAGGCAAAACCCAGCAGATTGTGTAGTAGCACAATAAGTATTAACACCATGCCAATATTCATAATCGCCGTCTGACCTGCAGCGACAATGATGGCAATAATAACCACAATTCCCACCATTGATACCAGTGGCATTGTGCGATTGATAATTGCTACTTTATGACGCATCAGACGGTTAACTATCAATCCCGCCACCACAGGCAAAATAACAATTTTAAGCATACTAAAAAACATGGCGAGTGCGTCAATCTCCACTAATTCATCGGCCAATAGTCGCATTAAAAGTGGTGTTATAAATGGTGCTATCAGAGTGGCTATGGCAGTTAGGGTCAGTGAGAGGGCAACATTGGCTTTGGCGACAAAAGCCATAACGTTTGAAGCAAGGCCGCTGGGTGAACAACCAACAAGAATAATACCCGCTGCGATTTCCGAGGGTAAATTCGACAAATAAGCCAACAAAAAGCCCATCAATGGCATTAGGGTGAATTGACAAATCAACCCCACAGAAACTGCTTTAGGCATGGCAATTACCCGCGCAAAATCACTGAGGCTGATGGTACACCCCATGCCAAACATAATGACCATAAGTAGCGGGATGATCAGGCTTTTTGTTTCAAAGCTGCCCAATTGCAAAATACTTTCTGGGAACAATAACCCCAAAGCAAACGCCACAAAAACCCATAAAGTAAAAACACTATCTCGCAGTTTTTCTATTTGATGCAAGGCCAAACTCAGCAAGATAAGGCCCCCCAAAACGGCAGAAAACGCTGAATCTGGTGCGGCCATCTCAAATCCAAAAATAGCGGCCATAATAAAACTGGCAATAGCTGCCAATAGGAAGTTTTTCGATGTTTTCGGAATTTTCACTAAATAGCTTTTGATATTGCTGCATTGAGTCTCTAATCTAGCAGAACCAGATTGTGAGAAAAAGCCCGCCATGGACATTAAACTGTTTAACAATCAGATGTTTGCAAAACTTGATGAAAGCGCAAAAAGCAGCGTTCGCAGGCGCAGCAATTGCAATATTCACGAGGATTATCAGGCTTCAGTGCAGCGCCTGTTTATCACCTTATATCCGGACTCCTATGTACGACCTCACAAACATGTTCAGTATGATAAATGGGAGTTTTTTCTGATGATCTCAGGGGAAATCGCATTTCTATTGTTTGATGATTCAGGCGTTTGCACCCATCGTTATCACCTCAGTGCGACAGGGGAGAACAAAGGCTTGGAGATCCCCTCTGGTGTATGGCATGCGGCCGTTCCACTGGAACAGCCTGCAACGTTTTTTGAAGTTAAGCAAGGACCTTACATAGCCATGGACGACAAAGGCTTCGCGTCATGGGCACCGCAAGAGGGGGATACCTCAGTACCTGATTTTCTGGCCAGATTAAAACACATTCAACCCGGTGAATCAGTGGGTGGGCTTTAATTTTAGCGTCTCGATAGATGCACGCCAGCGAGCATACAGCGCACGGAGCCGCCCGCCAGCTCTAATATTGAGACGTCTAAGGGCAGTAAACTCACGCTTTGTTCAAGTTGCTGGATCTGATTTTTAGATAGCGCATCAAAAGCGGTTTGGGATATTGCTAGTAATCGACCTTGATTGCCTTGCAGCTCAAGTGCATTGCCACAAAATTGGTTAACCTGCGTTTCACTCAGAGAGATAACTTGTCGGCCACTGTCTTCAAATCGCGCTATTATTTCCTGGCGCCTGGCCTCATCAGTCATCATATCGAATCCTGCCATGACAAAATCGGTGCCGATGCACATCAGCACATTGGTGTGATAAATCGCTGAACCTGTGCTGTCGGATGCCGCGAATACCATAGGCTCAAAATTAAAATGTGAGCAAAAGCGCTCCAACGCGATAGAGTCTGTTCGATTAGATTTTGCAGCATATGCCACTCGCTCCAGGTGATCCAGTACCATGGCTCCTGTGCCTTCAAGGAAAATGTTGTCATATTCCAGGCCGGAGTAATCCACAACGTCTTGTACCCGATATTCAGACTTTAGCATTTCAATAATATCTTGCCGACGTTCTTTGCGTCGATTTGGTGCGAACATTGGATAGATGGCGATATGTCCCCCTGCATGGGTGGAAAACCAATTGTTTGGAAACACCGAATCTGGTGTCTCAATACCCTCATCCTCAAACAGGTGTACACGAATTCCGTGCTTTTTTAGTTGCTCAGCCACTTGCGTAACTTGTTCAAAAGCATGTTGATTTACTTGAACCTGCGGGATATCCGCATGCACTTTCTGAAACTTATTGTCTGCCGCCGTTTGCGGGTTAGGGGAAAACTTGTGGGGTCTTACCATGATCACCGCTGACGGTGATTGAGGATTCATAGCCATGGCTTTACTCCGGGTATGCTGATTTTCTGATGTGCCATAGCTTACTATTGATATATAAATGAATTAAATATCAAAACTTTACAAATTGTGATAGATAATTTGTTATATTGATAGGTGGCATTGTAAAAATTGTTAGTGCGCAGATGAGCAGGAAAGGGAAGAGTAGAAAGTAAAATGTCAGTCCATCGGTTATTGTTGTATTACCAGATAGACTGACCTTGATATCTTAGAGAGAAGGTTCTACCTAAAGAAAGACATTAAGCTCTGACTGAGTTTGATGTTCTCACCAGAACCATCAATTGCAGAGCGCGTGTCCTCCAAAACGCTATGCATTTTATTTTTAATGGCATCCGAATCGCGCATTTGCGTTTCCATTTCTGAAAGTGTTTCGCGCATTGAGTCTACATTTAGTGAGGCTTTATCACTTAACATGCGCAGCTGACTTTGTGTATCCGTTGCCGTTCTAGCACAACCTTCAATGACATCATTTACTTCCTGCTGTTTACTGATAATGTTGGAGGAAATATCAATGATCTTTTTCATTTCGTGCTCAATCAGTTGAGCGCTCTCGCTGGAGGTGTTGGCAAGGCTGCGCACTTCATCAGCAACCACAGCAAACCCTCTCCCGTGTTCACCGGCTCGAGCAGCCTCAATGGCGGCATTTAGTGCCAGTAAATTGGTTTGATCTGCAATGCCTTTGATTGAAGCAAGAAATTGGTCGATCTTTTTACTGGATTCTTCAAGACTGCCCAGCATTTCAGAAAACTGCTTGAGGCTCTCCATGGAAGTCATAATGTTGGTAGTCAGCGAGTCTAGTTGACTGGAGCATTCCTCACTGATTTGCGAGTTTTGGCAGGCATTGGCTTCGGTGGACTCCATTCTTCCCTTAATGACGGCTGCGTGCTCTATAAAGTCGCTGACCATCTCACAACTCTTGTGAATATCATTGAGTCTATGTTTTGAAGCATCATTCACTCGTGTGGCGTTGTCGCTTAACTTTTTGGCCATCTGAGCAGCATCGCTCTGCATTAGCTGGTCTAATTTTTCAGCCTTTTTAGTTAGCTGTTCGAGTTCTTTTGCATTAATTGCGACCATTCCTTCGGCAAGAGTTTCCTGCTTTAAAAAACCAAACATAAGGTGTCCTTAAAAACGGCTGTAATGTGTCATTACAGTGAGGCGTTATTTTAAAAATTGTTGTACCCGAGATACAGATTAATATCAGGCACTTAATCTAGATTAGTTCAAGATGCAGAGATTTGTCACTAAAAATAAAGCACATGGTTATTTACTGAATGCGTTTTTGATGTCGCTGGTGTGTGCGATGATGGATTTCCCCGTCAATTGCGACTCCTTGTATAGGGCAAACACGGCCAAAAACAGGAACAAAAAGAAAACGACATCCGCAATGACGATAAGCAATGTTACTTCCGGTACTGTGCCGTTAAACACAAGCTTTCCCAACGCACCGGGAATTAAAATTAACATGGATATATTGAGCATCCTCAAGCCACGACACAAAAACCGAGCCCGGTTACTAAACAATTTGTAGCTCTCCAGATTCTCCATATCCACTCCGGGTGTCTTGGCCAACTCAGTCAGCGCCATACGAACATTACCCAGGCGCATAGTGGTAGATAGAATCAATAGCGCGATCCCGGGTGTCATAATTGAAGTAAAGTATTCGAATTCCATCGTGTTTCTCACAAGGCGGCAAAAAAGCAGTTCATACAATGCATGTATAGCATAGAACGGCGGATTCAGCTTTTTGTCTCAACTGCCAATTAAGATACGCGAGTACTTGCCTGTAAAGCGCTTAACTAAGGAAGCCACTGCAACGCTCACCAATACCGCCAGCAACAAATTTAGCAAACCAATCGAAAAGATTACCCAGGCTCTGCGATATTCGGTGAGAACGGCTGATAAAGAAAGTATGTATGGCCACATCACCAATACATGCAAAAAGTAAATGGAAAAGGAGTAAGTACCCAGCGTCATTAACCATGAAGGCAATATCGGTTCCTTGTTTGCCAGATAATGCATTAGCAGCAGACAAAACCCTGTTTTTTGCAGGTAAATCGCTGTTTGGATGAGGGAATAAAAGCCCTGTGCCTGATACTGCCAATGAAATAGCAAATAGATTAGCAGGCTGCAAAACAGGGTAATGATAGTGATGGGTGCCAGATAGCGTGCCACCCAGCGTTGTACAGCTGCATAGTACTCTCCCATTAGCATCCCCAACTGATAGGCTCCCAAAAAGTATACCAAGGATTGGATTTTGAGAAAATCCGGGAAGGGACTACGAGAAACCACTAAAGGCATTAACGCAATAATTACAGACACCCAAAGATATTTTCTCTGAATTCGCCACAACAATGGCGTTGCAACAAATAGCACCAACAAAACCGGGATATACCAAAAATGAATCATGGCCTGCCCGTAATAAAGGTTCGACAGGAAGTTCAGGTTAAATTGCGCCAGTAGTGGCCAGTCTTCGGGTTTATTTACCGGAAAAAACTGCCAGTTGAGAAGGGTGATCAGTAAGGTCAATACAATATAAGGCATTAAGACATTCAGCAATTTACCTTTAAAAAAAGCAGGCCAGGTTTTGGTTACCAGCACCTTGCTGAACAATACCCCAGAAATAATAGCAAAATACAGCGTTGAGCCATGAAATAGGGTTTCCATGATGTGAAATAGCGCGGTTAATTCTGCAGAGTCCAGTGTACCAGTCCAGAAGATGGGAAAAGACCAGGCATGCGCCGCCACTATGGCGATAATAGCTAGCCCTCGAAAGGCGTGAATATGGGGGATATAGTATGCGTTGTTCACAGTTGTGCACTAACTAAAAGCAGATAGGCTAGTTATATCGGCTTTTGCAATATGATGCACCAGACTGCATACGTATGTTATGCAATAAAATGCAGTTCTGAATGTATCAGGTATCGAATTTTATTACACTAGCAATACTTTTAATTGCTCAAGAGACGCCAGATTCCACCAAAATCTTCATCTTCCGAGCCGTAACTCAGCCTGGCGTTAGGGAACGATTCTGGTGCTTGAGCCAAAGCTTCAATTTTCAATCCGGCCACATTCCAGTGTTGTTGCTTTGTAGCGGAGACAATGAGTCTGCCTTGTTCAAAGGTGAGTTTTCCCACCGCATAAATAACGGAATTAAAAGGGCCCATATCACTGTCATCTTGGGTGGCAGAGGCCCAGATGATGTTATTCTCCAGATATAGGTCTGAAATGCTGCGTCCGGGCATACTATCACTTAAGAGCGTTCTGCCTTTGGCAACGTATTTGAACTCTGATTCGGGTAACCAGCTGAGCTGGTTCGTGGCCAGATTGAGCACACCTTGCAACAAATATCCATCAGGGATGGCTGCAGTGCCACCGCGTTCACCCATTAAAATGTGCAGTCGGTTGGCGTTTTTCACGCACAGCATGCCTTCGTAATTGCTACCTTGGGTGGTTTCATCACTATTTATTAAAATAGGCAGTTGAAAAACGTTTTTGACGGAGGCTTGGTTTTCGACGATTTCCAGCCAAAATATTCGGCCAAATTTACCTTTCCAGGTCCCTGACTCAGATACCAGGTACTGGTTTTCGGAATCAGGTATTTTACATGCGGATTCAAGATCGCTGGCAGCACCATGTGGATGGCCCCAATCTTTGACATCGACAGGAGAGAACTTCGGAGCTTGTCCATTTTTAATTTGTAATGTTCCCAACCTTACGCCCGGCTTGTGATTTTTGGTATCAACAACAACAAGGTATTGGTTGTTTCCCATATAGGCCATGCCGCTGAAACCAAAGTTGTCAGACGATACTGCTTTGAAACTGAAGATTAACATCAACAGTGAGGGGAGCAATTTGGGAAATACAAAAGGATATTGGGCTTGGTAAGAAATCGTCATTGCGCATAAATCATATAGTTATCTTGCATAACTATAGACCAAGATGAAAAGATACGGCTATTTATGCGTACAATTACACAATGTTTAATAATGATAATGCTAGTGTTTTACGTGGATTGGAATGGATGTAGATAAATCGACTATGTGGTGGGCGCTACTGGACTTGAACCAGTGACCCTCGCCTTGTAAGGGCGATGCTCTCCCAACTGAGCTAAGCGCCCACATAGTCTTGTGGTATTTTGAAGTTTAAAAGCGTGTTCCAAAAAGCGAATCTATTTCGAAATTTGGTGGGCGCTACTGGACTTGAACCAGTGACCCTCGCCTTGTAAGGGCGATGCTCTCCCAACTGAGCTAAGCGCCCGCTTTCAAACTTTGCTTACCGTCTCCCCGGTAAGTGGAGCGCCATTATAGGGATGCGCCAAAAACTGTCAACACTATTTCATAAAAAAGTTGTTCAATTGCTTAATTTATCAGCGCAAGGCTGTTTGCTCGCTTAAGCATTATACAAATGGAGTAAAACTTGCTCAAAATCGCTGTTTAGATCAATAACCACTTACAAAGGACAAATACAAACATGCCCGACATAATGGTCAATAACATGCTGCTTTGTATTCTCGCCAAGACAAATGCCGTTAGCGTTGCCCATAAATAGGGGTTTTCGCCGGAGAGGTGCAATTCACCTTGTTGAAAAAAAGCGCTTTGCACGATAATAACGGTTAGCACCGCCACCGGGACAAATTGCAAACATTCTTGTAAAACAACAGGTAATCGAATTCGCTCTGACAAGGCCAGTGGCAAGTAGCGTGGTATAAATGTAACAATTGCCATCGCGGCAATTAGCAGAATATCAGTCATTGATACTTACCTCATTTAATATTTCATCATCGCCTTTTTGAAAACGACTGCTTATCACACCAACCGAAATTGCAAAAAAAGTAGAAAACAACAGTCCTGTTTGATAGGGCCAATCAATGGTGAAAACCGCACTGATCCCGGCGGCAATCATACATAGCCAATGGCTAGTGGTTTTTAGTGATGCCACCACGATACCGGTGAATGCCACAACCATGGCCACATCAAGGCCATAATGTTGTAGTTGCGGAAATTGGGCTCCTACGGCAAAACCCACTGCACTCCACACTATCCAGTTTAAGTACATCAGCAGTGCCGAGCCGGCGTAGAACCATCCGATGTGGGTGGTGTTTTTGGTGGTTTGGTTGACTACCACGGCAAACGTTTCATCAGTAAGAGAAAACCCCAGCGTCATTTTTTGCCAAAAATTGCAGGATTTAAAATAAGGCATCAGCGTCATGGCATAGAGCGTGTGACGCAGATTTACCAAGAAAACGGTGAAGATGATGATGGGATGCTGCGCCCCGATAGCCATTAAGTTAAGGGCGATGAATTGTGAGGCTCCGGCGAATACAAACATGGATATGGCAATGACTGTCCAAAAACTCATGTTCAAGGCTTCGCCCAGCGCCCCGTATACGATTGCAAAGGGCAGGGCGGCTAACACCAGTGGCAGGCTCACCATGGCGCCTTGTCCAAATGTTTGCAGCTTAGTACTGGCTGCCGGCTGCTGAGCGTTTAAAGGATCGTTGTATTCCATGTTGCTGTTCCAATTTCCTTGTGCGAATTCTGAGTTTGTGTGAGTTATCTTACGTGGATGAGGGGTTTCCTACTTGTACGCAATTGACCTTGATTAACTCAAATGTGAAATCGATGTGTTATCGCGCCAGGCCTTTTGAAACCTGCCCGGTGTTGTTCCCCACATGCGCAAAAAGTGTCGGTTAAAGTGGCTTTGATCATTAAATCCCACCGCGATACCCGATTCAGTGGCACTCAATCCCGACTTTAACAGCTCCGTAGCTTTTAACAGGCGCTGCTGGTTTTGCCAGGCGTGAGGTGGCAATCCCATGGTTTTCTGGAAAGAGCGGATTAAATAATAGGGATTGAGTCCAGTTATGGCTGACAAGGTTTCAGTGGAAATAGATTCTGCCAGGTTCGCCATAATGTACTCGCAAACTTGCCGCGCTGACTTTTTGTCGGAATAAGCATGAATTGGATTGATCACACCTGATGCATGTTTTGCAATCAACTCGCTGATGACATGAAAGTAACTGGTTTGCACTTCGAGGCAATTATCGCTGGCGGTAGCTAAATTGAAAAATTGTCTGAATTGCTGCGCCAGCAATCGGTCAGAAACCACAGGCTCTTTAAACAAGGGCAGGGCACCTTTATTGCTAAAATTACCCAGCACATTGCTTAACATACTATCTACCGGGTAAATCGCTTTGTATTGCCAGCCACAGTCAGTGGCCGTTTGACCATCGTGGATCTGGTCGGCATTAACCAAAATAATGCAGTTTTCACTGGCGATGTGGTTTCCGCCGCTGCGATAAAAGCGCTGCGCGCCTTGCTCAATCACACCAATGCAATAGCCTTCATGCGCATGGCGAGAAAAGCACTGTTTTTTAAAGCGGGCACTTAATAGCGGCAGATTATCGAGTTCTTTGACGAATCGATAGTTGGCTTGCTCTTTAGAGGATGTTTGAGCCACAGTGTTTCTCGCGTTGATAAAGGTTAGACAAGCATGCAACAAATCCTGATTCACCAATAGTACAAAATTGACTATTGCAGATGCCATTCTTTTTATAACAATTCACTGTTAAAATGCGCGCACTTTTTTTAATCATCGAATTAGGACAGACATGACAGTAGCTACGCGCTTTGCGCCCAGTCCCACCGGATACTTGCACGTTGGCGGTGCCAGAACCGCTTTGTACTCTTGGTTATACACCAAAAACAAGGGTGGTAAATTCGTCTTACGCATTGAAGACACTGACATTGAACGCTCAACTCAAGAAGCGATTGACGCGATTCTTGAGGGGATGCAATGGCTGGGATTGGATTGGGATGATGGCCCCTATTACCAAACCAAACGCTTTGACCGCTATAAAGAGTTAATTCAACAACTGCTGGATGAAGGTAAAGCCTACAAGTGTTTTATGCCAGCAGCCGAGTTAGACAAAATTCGTGAAGAACAAATGGCCAAAGGCGAAAAACCGCGCTATCCGGGTATGTGGCGAGACCGCACTGATCATCCGGAAGGGCAGCCTTTTGTTATTCGTTTTAAGAATCCACTGGAAGGCAAAGTGGTTATCAATGATCACATTCGCGGTACGATTGAAATCGCCAACAGTGAATTGGACGATCTGATTATTCAGCGCAGTGACGGCACACCTACCTATAATTTTTGTGTAGTAGTGGATGACTGGGATATGGGGATCACTCACGTGGTGCGCGGTGAGGATCATATCAACAATACACCTCGTCAGATTAACATCCTGGAAGCTTTGGGTGCGCCTGTTCCAGAATATGCCCACGTTTCTATGATATTGGGTGACGATGGTAAGAAGCTGTCTAAGCGCCATGGTGCAGTAAGTGTTATGCAATACCGCGATGACGGTTACTTGCCACAAGCACTGTTAAATTACCTGGTCAGACTGGGCTGGTCTCATGGCGATCAGGAAATCTTCAGCCGTGAAGAGATGATTGAATTGTTTAACCTGGATGCCATCTCGCCCTCAGCCTCAGCGTTTAATACCGACAAGCTAATCTGGTTGAATCAGCACTATATGAAGTCGTTGCCGGCATCAGAAGTGGCTGAGCATCTGAAGTGGCACTTTGAGCAACTCAACGTAGACGTAAACGATGGGCCATCGCTGGAAGCGGTTATCGCGATTCAAGCGGAAAGGGTAAAAACCTTAAAAGAGTTGGCTGAGATTAGTCAGTATTTCTATCAGGAATATGAGGAATTTGACGCTGGCGCCGCGAAAAAGCATTTGCGTCCGGTTGCCAAAGAAGCATTACAACTTGTTGCCACTAAATTGGCAGCGGTAAAAGAGTGGGATCCAGAAAATATTCAAGCAGCCATTAACGGTACTGCTGAAGAATTAGGCGTTGGTATGGGTAAAGTGGGCATGCCATTGCGTGTTGCTGTTACCGGCTCTGGAAATTCGCCATCGCTAGATGTGACTTTAAACCTGTTAAAAAAGCAGCAAATTGCACAACGAATCGACAAAGCGCTGAAATTTATAGCAGACAGAGAAAATAACTAAAAATATCTTAAAAAAAGGTTTGACATAAAATCGTCACATCTCTATCATGCGCCCCGCTGTCACGGAATGACAGACCAGCACAAAGGAATGACCGCAATAGTTACCTGAAAGTAAAGATTGCAACGGGGCCATAGCTCAGCTGGGAGAGCGCTTGCATGGCATGCAAGAGGTCGGCGGTTCGATCCCGCCTGGCTCCACCAAAGTCCTAAGTGTCCCCTTCGTCTAGAGGCCTAGGACACCGCCCTTTCACGGCGGTAACAGGGGTTCGAATCCCCTAGGGGACGCCACTTCCTTTTTGGAGTGTGGACGTCAAAAGTGAAGAGCGCTAGGCCGCTCACCAGTCACTTTTGAAATGGCGCTAACCATTAAAACTGGCTTACTGGTGGTTACCTAGGCAGGTACCAGTAAAAAGATTTGTGGCAGTTTACTGTCCCCTTCGTCTAGAGGCCTAGGACACCGCCCTTTCACGGCGGTAACAGGGGTTCGAATCCCCTAGGGGACGCCAAATAAAAAAGCCCGGTTGCTTGCAACCGGGCTTTTTTATTTGTGGTTTTAGAGGATTAGAACCCGTAGGGTTCGACAAATTCTTCGGGAAAGAATTTGAACGTCGCTTGCGACGGCCCGAAGGGCGAAATACAGGACGTATTTCGTAATCCCCTGCACAGTTCTTAAAGTCTTGATAGATTTTTAATGATGAATTCATTTATGGTCGGGCTTTTTTATTTGCATTCGTTGGGATTACGAAGCCGAAGGGTTCGACCAGATTGCCGGGAGCAATTTATGTCCTACGTCCATGTAGGCCACTTGCTTCGCAAGCCAGCCTTCGGCTGTTCCGATTTGTTCCTACAAATCTTGGTGGAACGCGCTTTAGCGCGGCCGCAAAGCGGCGGCAGATTTTTGCTCCTGCAAAATCTGCATTCTCTACATCCATGTAGATCGAATACAGGACGTATTCCGTAATCCCTACCACTGCAACTTCAAACTCTCTAAATTTCAATTAGTCATTTGTTTTGCTTGCAACCGGGCTTTTTTGTTTTTGGTTTCAAGCGTGGTAATTACTCTGTAGGTCGAGATTTATCTCGACAACAATTCTCGTCACAACATAAGAAATCCCTGGCTATCTGTATTATCTGCTCAAAACCTACCTATGCTACAAAGTTGCTGCTATCACAGTGGTATAATTAACTCTCATAAAAATAATCAACTACACTCAATTCAGATTCACAAAGGGAAAAATATCATGGCGAGTAATCCTGTCGGTTGGTTTGAAATCTATGTAGATGATATGCAAAGAGCAAAAGCCTTTTATGAGACGGTACTGCAGGTTAGTTTAGAGCCTCTGGGCGACCCAACTAACGAAAGTTTTGAAATGCAGGCGTTTCCCTCAGATATGGGACAATATGGCTGCTCAGGCGCGCTGGTGCACTGTGAGGGTTTTCCTGCAGGTAATAATAGCACGCTGGTATATTTTGCCTGCGAGGATTGTGCCGTTGAAGAAGCCAGGGTTGCTGAAGCCGGAGGCAGGGTTCAGCGCAACAAAATGTCCATTGGTGATTATGGCTTTATTTCTTTGGCCTTTGATACTGAAGGCAATATGTTCGGTTTGCATTCCCAAAATTGATCATGAGCTCAAGACGACACTTTCTAAAGCAGTTGCTGGTGATGGGCACACTTTCTGGTATTACAAAAGGGTCTTACGCTACAAAAGCGGATTCAACAAAATGGATAATGCCTGATGAATCTCACCCTCATGAGCGTACCTGGATGGCATTTGGTGCCAGCAAAAAAATATGGGGTAGCGAGTTGCTACCCAGAGTGCAACGAGACCTCGCACTTATTGCCAATACCATTGTGAATTTTGAGCCGGTATCTATGCTGGTGCGGGCCGAAGAAGTTCGCAAAGCAAGGCAATTACTGGATCCCAAAGTTGAAATTGTTATCTGTGAACTGGATGATTTATGGATCCGGGATACTGGTCCTGTTTTTGTACTCAACGAACAAGGGGAAAAAGCGGCTATTGATTTTAATTTTAATGGCTGGGGCAACAAACAAACCCACCTTGCAGATGCTAAAGTCGCTGAATTTGTGATTAATCAATTGGGTGTCACAGGCTTGCCTACGAGGCTAGTTTCGGAAGGGGGCTGCATTGAAGTGGATGGTCTGGGCACGGCAATTATGACGGAAAGTTGCACCCTAAACGCCAATCGCAATCCCGGTATAGCCAAATCCCGTTTTGAAGATTTAATCGCACCGATATTAGGGGTTGAGAAAGTCATTTGGTTACCGGGAATTCGAGGTATGGATATCACCGATGGCCATACTGACTTTTATGCCCGATTTGCTAAACCCGGGGTCGTGTTGGCGGGATATGAGCCTGATGAGTCTCACTACGATCATCAGGTTACCCTTCGTCATCTGGAAATTTTAAAAAGCAGCACCGAAGTAAAAGGGAGAAAACTGCAGATCATTCTATTGGAAGCACCAACAAACATTCGCCCTCGTTGGTTGAGTGATGACTTTGCTTCGGGTTACATCGGTTACTACGTCTGTAACAACGCGGTTATCATGCAAAATTTTGGCGATAAAAGGGCGGATGCCGCGGCGAAATCAGCGCTGCAGTCGGTTTATCCCGAGCGCACTGTGGTATTGCTCAATGTTGATGGTATCGCAGCCGGTGGCGGCAGTATTCACTGTGCCACCCAACAAGAGCCGGCGCTGGTAACTTGAGTCGGTAACCGGTATTCTTGCCGTGTGAATTCCATACTCGCCAGGCAAAGGAACTAAACCGTGCAATATTACTCTTTTATCGCCGCTTCAGATGCAGACTTAATGTGCCTGAATGAGGCGCAGGCCCGTTCCGACATTCAATTTACAGTGGCCTTGGACTCATTAGGGGAATTGAGCACGCTTGTCAGTCTAATGGGGTCAGGACTTTCTCTTAACCTTGCTGTGAATATCGAGGGTGTTAAGGAAATCTGGGGAGTCGCAGAGCCTTTGGCGGTTAATCAAAATGAAGAAATTACTCTGCTTTATGACAAATGGATTTCAGCTTCAGCAAGACAAGATAGTAAAAACGAGCAGGCCTGGTTTCAGCAATTTTTACAATTCGTTCCGCAATTTAACCAAGCCCAGAACCCGTTAATCATATTGGAGCCAAAGCTGGCCAGTCCTGAGTTGGCGATTCAAGTGGGGAGCCATTAGTTCTTTAATTCGGGCTCTTCAAACCCGCCATCTGAGGGAACTGGCCATTTTCGAGTTTGTGCTATGGCGTTGCGAATTTCCTGATGCACAAAGTGTCCGTTACTGCCATTGGTGAGAATAACAACACCATTGCCTGTCTCCGGGTGTCCTTCAATCCATGCGCGATAACTGTTATTCGCACCACCATGGTGAAACACAAAACTGTCGCCTTCGCCATTGATGCGAGGTCCTAAACCATACCAACTGTTTTGTTCACGACTCAACATATCTTTGGTTAATGCTTGAGATAAAAAACCGTTTTTAGATTGGTAGCTGTTGTTAATGGCGATAACCAATTTAGCGAGATCAGAAGCGCTGGTCCAAAGACCCGAAGCGGCCATCTCCGGCATTGCCTCATATCCTCTGGGCAGGGCAACTGGTTTGCCATTGTCATTATGAGCAAATGCTACGTTGCTAATTGATTCGGGGAGTGGATTTTCAAAAGTACTTCTGCTCATCTCAAGTGGTAAAAACAATTTGTCTTTTGCCAGTGACACATAATTGGTTTTGGTGATCGTACTTGCTACAAGTTGACTGACGGTGATGCCACCACCAGAGTAGTCCATGGTGCTACCCGGTGTGAACCTGACTCGAACGGCACGGTGTTTAGCTGGGGCTTTGCCATTTAGCGTATCCAACGTATCTGGTAACGTTTCGCCGGGCAGGAAATCAGGAAAACCATGCACATTAAACCCCGCAGTATGAGATAGAATATGGCGCAGCGTGACAGGGTGTTTGCGGGTGTATCGTGAATCCGGTACTTTCCAGCTACTGAGGTAGTTGTTGACGTCGGTATCAAGCTTAAGCGTTCCTTCATCAACTAATTTTAAAAGCAGGGTAGCATTGGCAACCTTGCTCACTGAGCCTACTGAAAACAGGGTGTTTTGATCCACTGATGAAACTGATAGTGCGGATCTCTCACCATAGCCTTTAGCATAAACAACCTGATTTTTTTCGATAATTGCCAGTGCCACTCCGGGGACATTATGAGCTTGTAATCGCTCTGGAATGCTCCAGGTTCGTGGTTGCTCTTGACCCCACTCATAACGATTGATCAGGGCTTGTTCAAAGCTCGCCAGGTTTTGGGAGTGCGAAGTGCTCTCAGGCGCTTGTTGTGCGGCTGGAACCCCGGGAAATAAAAACATTGAGATTGCAAGCAGTATGGATTTATTCATTAGATGAGAAATATTGCTGTTGCATTATTTGAGATAGCTTATCTCCAATTCGGTTATTCCCTGACTTTTTAAATGTTACAAAGCGTTGTCTACGAATTTCAGTAGCTACTGTACTGGTATCCCATCAGAAAATACTCTACTGTGGCTGTAACTAATGAGAAAGAGAACAGTGATGAAGAAAGTTAAGAATGAAAAAGAACTGTTGAAAAAAGCCGTTGTAGTGGGGGAGACCTATGCCAAAAAGCGCGGTTACAACACTTTCACCAACACAACATCTGCAGATGAAAAAATTGAAGCCATTTACCGCTTATTAGTGAACGACAAACTCATCATCCCGCTTGCAGAAGACAAAGAGAACGGACTTAATATGAAACACCGTTTGGTGATGTGGATCGCCAATCAGTTACCCAAAGATCATCCTTTGCTGAATTAATCTATGACAGAACGGATCGGGATTTTTGTGGATGTGCAAAACATCTATTACACCACCAGGCAGGTTTTCCATCAGCACTTTGACTACAACGAACTGTGGCGTCTAATTACCACAGAAAAGGAAGTGGTGGTGGCTAATGCCTATGCGATAGCCAGTCATCAGGACAAACATAAACAGTTTCACAACATTCTCCGAGGAATTGGTTTTAAGGTTAAGCTCAAACCCTTTATTACGCGTGCTGACGGCTCGGCTAAAGGGGATTGGGATGTCGGTATCACCATTGATGTGATGGAAACGGCAAAGCAGTGTGACCGAGTTTTCCTGCTAACAGGGGATGGAGATTTTGAACTGTTAGTGAGAAAGCTTCAGGAAGACTTTAATGTTCCGGTTACGGTTGTCTCTGTAGCGAAACTGACTGCCAACAATCTTATCGAGTGTGCCGATAGGCATATTGCGATTGAACAGCCGCTATTGATACAAAAAAAGAAGTATTAGTTGTCTCAACACTGCTGAAATGGGCACTGTAAAAATCACGACTATCTTAATCTAATTTTGCCTGCTAAGGTTTTTATCATCAGTTAGCTCAGGTTGAATCAATATGGCATTTATCATTAACTCTGCACGCAAGGATTTAGGTGGCTTTTCGGTATCGCGTATCATTCCGAATATCAATCAGCGCTCTGTTGGGCCGTTTGTCTTTGTGGACCACATGGGGCCGGCTGAGTTTCCCGCTGGGAAGGGCATTAATGTGCGTCCGCACCCTCACATAGGCTTGGCGACTATTAGTTACCTGATGGAAGGTAGCATGCTGCACAGAGACAGTTTAGGCAGTATTCAGGAAATACACCCAGGCGATGTGAACTGGATGACAGCGGGAAAAGGCATTGTGCACTCTGAGCGGGAAACCATTGAAACACGAGGTAAAGATCATGTTTTAAATGGTTTGCAGTGTTGGGTGGCATTACCGGAAGAAAAAACAGAGATGGAGCCCAGCTTTCTGCATATAAACCGCGCTGAGTTGCCTTATATTCACCGGGAAAAATTATTAATGCGGTTAATCGCGGGCGAAGCGTATAACTACACGTCACCGGTAAAAACCTATTCCCCTATGTTTTATCTGGATGCAATAACAGAAGCCGGAGCAATTGTGGAAAGGCCTTGCGGAGTATCTGAAACAGCGTGTTATGTTATCTCTGGAACTGTAAAGATCGGTGATGATAACTTTAGTGCCGGGCAATTTGTGATGCTTGAGGACGAGCAATCTATTGAGACGATTGAAAATAGCCGCTATTTTCTTTTGGGTGGCAAAAAGCTAAAGAAACAACCTATTTTGCGCTGGAATTTCCTGGCTTATTCAGAAGATAAAATCAAAGAAGCTGAAACACGCTGGAAAGAAGGGCGTTTTCCCTCCATTCCCGGCGATGATGTTGAGTATATTCCGTTACCTTAAAGCATATGATGGCGGGCATTTGTAAAAACCAGGGCTTTTTAGCCCTGGTTTTGTTTTTAGCATTTACTGGCGTTTCGATACAGGATTGCTATTATCTGGCTGTTAGCTATTCGCTTTTTATATGTGTTAAGAAAGCCACTCTTCAATCTCTAACAATATGTACACAATGGGATAAATGAATAAGTCTCTTCTTACAAAACTTTGGATGATCTTTTTCTGGGTGTTGTTAACGCCAGTAAACTATGCCTATAGTAAAACAGTGATTAAAGTGGCGGTGGCACAGCTTCCTAACGTTGAGAAGCATCCCAAAGAGACTTTATTCATTGAGTTACTGAATGCAATGGACAATCAATCTCCGGATGTTCGCATTGAAATCCTGGAAATGCCTTTTGCACGCACACTGGTAGAGCTTGCTCGTGGCCACGTAGATGCCCAGCTACCAGTAATGTACGACCCCAATGATATCCTCGGGGCTACAGATTACATGAAACAATTTGGCATTAAACTAAATGATTTTACTTACACAGATGAAAATCTGTTTAGGACCCATTTTGTTATTGTTTCTAAAGAAGACGTAGAGATCACTCCTGAAAACCTGATGGAATATGAAGTGGCAACGGATATGTCCCATGTCGCCTTTTTTAAGCATCAGTTTAAGGGAACCCACAGTATGAAAGCAGCCATTGCCAATGTTCAAAGAGGAACGCTTGATGGCTATTTATTTGATAGTGAAAAAGTGAGTCAGGTGGTGCGCGATCTTGATTTCGTCGATCATCGTTTAAATTCATTTGCTTTTTATGATGTTCGATTTATGGTGCGCAATGATGAAAAAGGGATAAGAATAAAACTGTTGCTTGATCAGATTGTAGCCGAATTAAAAGAATCTGGTGAGTTTGACCGAGTGATGCATGATCTTGTCAATGAGCACGGTTATTAGTACAGAACAATCCATGGATGAATCTAATTTAATAAAAATTTCCAATACCGTTTATATTAACCTGAGTGAGCTGGAGTTTTCAGCTATCAGGGCGCAAGGCAGTGGTGGGCAGAACGTTAATAAGGTATCCAGCGCGATTCACTTGCGCTTTGATATTAATGCTTCGGGTTTGCCTGAAAGGTTGAAACAGACCTTGTTGAATAGCAGGGATAGTCGTATCACCAGTGACGGAGTATTGATCATTAAAGCCCAGCAGTTTCGCACTCAGGAGAAAAACAAAGCAGACGCGATAGAGCGTTTAGTGGAGTTAATCCAAAAAGCTAATGTCATTCCCAAAACCCGCAAAGCCACTAAGCCCACCAAGGCTTCGCAAAAGCGCAGAGTAGACGCGAAAAAACAAGCCGGTAAAAACAAACAGTTACGAAAAAAGATAACGGATTATTAACCCATGCGATTGCACTTGAATTTCGAAACCGTAGCCTCGGTGTGCGCCATCATTACCTCTGTTATTGCGCTTTTTGTGGCTTGGGATCAGTCTGTAGTGATGCGAGCACAGCAGCACGCCAGTGTCTGGCCTATTGTTATCTCAGATGCCACCATCAGCCAGAATGAGACGCAAAACTACATTGAATTTAATGTCAGCAACGTGGGTGTAGGACCGGCTATCATTCGCGATTCGAAATTGTATTTTAATGACAAATTGGTTGAGCACTTTAGCACTTTTCAGGAGCAGCTATTTGTGGGCAGCCAAAAGGAATCACTGTCGGGCATGTTTGCCAGTTTTAATGGCGTTCTTGGCGCTGGAGAGAGCAAGACGGCTTTAAAACTTTGGTGGCCACGTAACGACGTCAGTGATGCTGACTTTGTGGCTATGGTGGAGCAGTTTGTGGCCTCAGATAGTCGGTTTGCCATTGAGCAATGTTATTGTTCGGTTTTCGAGCGCTGTTTTGTCTCAACTAATGAAGAGGCGCTTGGGCCTCAGGAAGTGGCGTCTTGTCAAGTTGGTAAAGATGAACCGGTAGATGTGATAAAGGCAACAATGCAGTAATAAAAAACGGTTAAGTTAATAACGACAATCTTTTCAGGATGTGTATTTGTGTTTTAATCGTTCAATATCCTGCAAAATGAGCCTGAATTCCTGACCCACAGGCGTGAGAAACCAGGCAGCACCGGGCCCACCCTGCGTGGTATTGTTAAGTCGTTGGACTATGGCGAATTTTATCATCTTATCCAGACTAGTCTGTAATTCCTCTTCTGGCAGGTGGCTCAGGGAGTTTTGGATTTTTTCCTGCGTATTTTCACCCTCATGCAATAAGGTCATGATGGGCAATATATGCGCTGAGCCAATACAATCCTTAACCAATTCGATAAAGGCGTGGTCGTCTAGTGTTTGACTTTGAGAGTTATTTAAACTTTCCACCTGTGGATAGATTCCCAAAAAAGAGATAGTTAAAATATAGTGCAACCCTCAGCAGACGCCAAAGTCGTGATTGAAAAGTGATGAATAACCAAGAGTCGACATTAATCAAATCCGTTGATAGCCCATGCATACGCCAGTGTTGTTTGGATGAGCAGGATATTTGTGTGGGCTGTAAACGCTCCATTCAGGAAATACTGGATTGGTCTCAGGCAAATCCTGAACGCAAACAAAAAATTCTCGAAAATTGTCGCAACAGAGCCAAGCTCGATGAGAAGGATGTATGAAAACTGTTCAGAATCTGTTCGTTACCTGCTATTATCCGCGCCCTTAAAAAACAACCTACTTCAGTTTTAGTGCAATCAAATAGCGAACATACTCACAATCAATCGGCCATCGGTAAAGTTTACCTGGCGCCCATGGAAGGTGTCGTAGACCATTTGATGCGAGACATGCTGACTCAAATCGGTGGCTTCGATTTGTGTGTCACTGAATTTGTGCGCATTGTCGATGCCATGTTGCCTGAAAAAGTCTTCGTAAGAACGTGTCCTGAGTTGAACAACAGGGGCTTTACTCCAGCAGGCACGCCTGTTCGGGTGCAATTGTTGGGGCAAAATCCTGAGGCCTTAGCGGCAAACGCGGTGCGCGCTATTGAATTGGGTTCCCATGGTATCGATCTCAATTTTGGCTGCCCGGCCAAAACCGTCAACAAAAGTCGTGGCGGAGCGGTGCTGTTGAAGGATACCGAAGCACTTTTCCACATTTTGCACGCCGTGCGCTCAGCGGTTCCTCAACCTCATATTGTCAGTGCCAAGATGCGTTTAGGTTTTGATGATAAAGCGTTGGCCATAGATAACGCATTAGCGTTGCAAGAGGGTGGGGCTGATGTGCTGGTGGTCCACGCGCGCACTAAAAAAGAAGGTTATAATCCGCCTGCCTATTGGGACTGGATTGCACGGATTAAAGAGCATATTCACATTCCGGTGGTGGCCAACGGTGAAATATGGAATCACACTGATGCGCAGGCTTGTGCAGCACAATCTGGTTGTAAAGACTTAATGATTGGACGTGGAGCACTGGCTCATCCGAAACTGGCACGGGTTATCAAACAAAACGAAGCGGATATGTCGTGGCAGGAAATGCTACAGCTGTTGATCCAGTACAGTGGCTACGAACTCTACGGCACTAAAGGTAAATACTATCCCAACCGGGTTAAACAATGGTTGCGATATCTACAAATTCACTTCCCTGAAGCACAAGAGATGTTTAAAACCGTCAGGGGGTTACAGTCTTCTGATGAAATCGTTCGCCATCTCTCTCTCACGCAAAGTAAACATCAACAGTGCTCACCCTCTTCATCTGCGTCAGTGTAATTAATTCCTGATCTGATTTGTTATTTTGGGTATTCAGGTTGTATCTTTAAACCTGACATCCTGTTTGATGAAGTGTAATGCTTAGACTTCATTTAATAGTTTTCTATTAAGCCTTGTTAGCAGGGCGGTTCAGATTTGTCTTTTGGAAAGCGCTGCGGGCGATTACGTTGCGTTTACACATCATACAAATCGTTGAAAATTACAATAAACACAAGAAGAGCATCTATGAACAAACCCAACACCAAGCGACTCTTCGGTGACAGTTTTAAGCACCTTTCAGTGCTGGCGCTGTCCGTTAGTCTGGCATTTAATGCCTGGTCTGATGATCACGAAGAAAAGTCCGAAGAACAATCCCCCTACGTAGAAATTAACAAGAATCCGTTCCCCAGCACCTATAAGCCAGCCGATAGTGGCACTGTTTTGATCACTAACGTGACCTTGCTAGATGGTGTAGGTGGCCGTATGGACAATGCCTCAGTACTCATTGAAAACGGTGATATAAAACAAGTGGGTAATAGCATTTCCGCTTCTGAGGCAACTGTTATCGATGGTAGCGGCAAATGGCTAACACCGGGTATCATTGATAACCACAGCCACCTCGGAGTGTATCCGACACCTGACGTAGACTCTCATGCCGATGGTAACGAGATGACAAAGCCGGTCACAGCCGAAGTTTGGGCTGAGCATTCTGTCTGGCCACAAGATCCCGGATTTTCCGCTGCCTTAGCGGGTGGCGTAACTGCACTACAAATTTTGCCCGGTTCTGCGAACCTGGTGGGTGGACGTGCCGTGACATTAAAAAATGTGCCAAATCGCACCGTTCAGGATATGAAATTCCCGAGTGCTCCCTATGGTATGAAAATGGCCTGTGGCGAAAATCCTAAGCGGGTTTACGGTGGCAAAGGCGGCCCTATGACACGTATGGGCAACGTTGCCGGTTATCGCAAAGAATGGATAGCGGCCAAAGAGTACAAAGAGAAATGGGATAAATACAAAGCTGAATACGCTGAGGGTAAAAACCCCACTGCGCCCGGTCGAGACTTAAAATTAGAAACCTTAATGGGCGTACTTAACGGTGAAATCCTGGTACATATGCATTGTTATCGCGCAGATGAAATGGCGGTAATGATGGATGTAATGAAAGAGTTTGATTACCAGATCACCAGCTTCCATCATGCGGTAGAGGGCTACAAAATTGCTGACCTGCTAGCTGAAAACAATGTGTGTGCGTCTATGTGGGCCGACTGGTGGGGCTTCAAAATGGAAGCCTATGACGGCATTCTGGAGAATATTCCCATGGTAGCTAATGCGGGGGGATGTGCTATCGTGCATTCAGATTCCGATTTAGGTATACAACGCCTTAATCAGGAAGCGGCTAAAGCGTTGAGTGACGGCCAAAAAGCCGGTATCAACTTTACTAAAGCACAAGCGTGGGAATGGTTATCTGCCAATCCTGCACGCTCCTTGGGTGTATTCGACCAAACCGGTTCCATTGAACCCGGCAAAGACGCTGATGTCGTGCTTTGGAGTGGTGACCCGTTCTCCACCTATAGTCACGCCGAGCAGGTGTTCATTGATGGCGTGAAAGTCTATGAAAAAGGCAACGATACCCTATGGCCGGTCACGGATTTTGAGTTAGATCAGCCTGGTGAGGGGGAACTATAATGAAAAGATTAAACAAAATAGCTTTAGCCTTCGCAGCTGCTACCAGTTTTTGTGCACCTCAAGTGTGGGCCGACAATATTGCCATTACAGGCGGTACGGCTTTTACTATGGGTGAGCAGGGCAAGGTGGAAAATGCCACTATCTTGATTGAAGGTGACGTGATCAAGTCGGTGAAATCAGGCGGTAGTGTGCCTTCTGGATACAAAACTATCGACGCCAAAGGCAAATGGGTCACACCAGGAATCATAGGCGCCTACACTTCTCTTGGTTTAGTGGAAGTTGAGTATTCTGCCGGGATTTCTGATTACACTGCTAAGCTCGAAGACAGCGACTATTTAGGCACGCAAATCGAAACTAAATACGCAGTAAATCCCGATTCTAGTTTGATGAACCTGACTCGTATCGAAGGGGTCACCAGTGCAATCAGCGTAATGGCCGACACGGATACCTTATTTCAAGGACAGGGTGCGTTTATTAGTTTAGGCGACAAGGTAAACCCTATTGTCAAAGGTAATGCCGTTATGACCTTAGACCTTACGGGTTCTAAGGTGGATGACAGTGTCGGTTCTCGCGCAGTGGTATGGCCCAAGTTGGTGTCGGTACTTGAAGAAGCCGCGAGCCTGAAAGGCAAAACCCTGCGTAAAAAAGACGACTGGGATGGTGACTTATCAAAAGCAGACGTTAACGCACTTGTTCCGGTTATGAAAGGCGATATGCCGCTGCTCATTACCGTAAATCGCACAATTGATATCCGTCATGTGGTGCACTTGAAACAAAAATTCGAAGATTTGAATATTGTGCTGGTGCAGGCTACGGAAGCCTGGCGCGTTGCTGACGAGCTAGCGGCTCATGATATCGCTGTACTGCTGAAGCCAGAATCTAATCTGCCTTATGACTTTGATGAGTTAGGGGCCACTTTATCCAATGCTGCAAGACTGGACGCTGCAGGGGTTAAAGTGGTTATAGGCATGGACACCCACAATGCGCGTTTGGTACTTCAGCATGCAGGTAATGCCGTGGCTCACGGCTTACCATGGGAGAAAGGTCTGGCATCTATTACCTCGGTTGCTGCTGAAGCACTGGGTGTTTCAGCAAGCCATGGAAGCATGGAAAAAGGTAAGAGTGCCGATGTGGTTGTCTGGTCTGGCGATCCGCTGGAGGTTATGAGTTACGCTGAAACCGTAGTGATTGACGGAGAAGAGATCCCAATGACATCTCGGCCTTCTAAATTGCGGGACCGCTACTTAAAAATGCAAAGCGATAAAGCTTATCGCTATGTAAAACCTTAAGTTAGAATGGATAACTAAAAAGGCCCGACATTGTATGTCGGGCCTTTTTTAATTCTGTTGATTGTTATCGGGTGTAGCTAACCCACCCACTAAACATTAGACGCTGATATCTACATTACCACCAACACGCTGTCCCGGCTCGGCCGGTCGACCACCTGCCTGCGCCTGTTCTGTTGCTTGCGCATTAGCTCGCTGAGATTCGTTGCTCTGCTGAGTATCTTCCTGACGCTCTGCACGCAGTGCTGCCTGAGCCTCTCGACGTTGCTCTACTTCAGCTTGATTTTGAACTTCAGTTTGCTGAATACTCGCCTGAAATGAAGCGGGCGAGCCACCGGAAATTGCACCCATATCGTTACCTCTGTTTCTCAAACACTACCTATTAGAACTACTATAGCTCAAAAAAAGTTCAATTTCCTGCAAAAATACTCAAGTTAATGCTCTATTGGTCGATACAGAAGATTGGTCATCAATTTGCAGTAAACACGAGTGGCGCTAACCTCTCTGCCATCCAAGCTGCCAATATCGGTTGTGCGTCGGCATTGGGGTGCAAACCATCTCGCTGCATCAACTCGGGCTTGAGGGCGATTTCTTCCAGGAAAAAACTAATCATGGACACATCGTATTGCTTGCTTAACTGGCCGTAGGCTTGAGTGAACATGCGGGTATATCTTGGACCGTAATTAGTGGGAATACGCATTTCCTGTAAAATCACAACAATGTCTTGTTGCTGCGCTCTTTTGATAATCTCAGCCAAATTTTGTTTCATTTTGTTAACCGGATAACCGCGTAAGCCATCATTCGCGCCCAGCTCAAGGTAAAGATGGGTGGGAGAGTGCTGTTCCAATAGCCGATCAAAGCGTTGTAAACCCCCATCAGACGTTTCACCACTGATGGCCGCGTTAACGATTTCAATGCCTTTGTCTTGCCAGGATTTTTGTAACAAAGCCACCCAACCTTGCTCTTGTTTCAGGTTGTAGGCTGCACTTAAGCTATCTCCTAGCACTAATAACTTTAACTCGCGGGCTTGCAAGTGATCTGAAAAGACCCATAACGGTATAAGCAATAGTAGAATTTTGAGACGAAATAACACGATGAATAATGCTCCTGAATTTATGATTTCTACCCGAAATATCACCAAAAAAGTAACTACGTCGGAAGGGCCGTTGCAGATCCTTCAACCAATCAGCTTTGATGTCAAGGCGGGTGAGACTATTGCCATAGTCGGAGCGTCCGGCTCCGGTAAATCAACTTTGTTAGGGTTATTGGCAGGTTTAGATGAAGTCAGTACCGGAGAGATTTACCTTGATGGTGCAGCTTTACACAAATTAGATGAGGAGCGGCGTGCACGCTTACGGGGCGAAAAGGTAGGCTTCATCTTTCAGTCTTTTATGTTGGTACAAAGCTTAACCGCGCTGGAAAATATTATGTTACCGGCTGAAATTGCCGGCCTGGATAATCCTGCTCAGCTCGCTAATGAGTTGTTAGAGAAAGTAGGGCTGGGTCATCGAGGCAATCACTTTCCCAATCAGCTTTCCGGAGGTGAGCAGCAGCGGGTAGCCATCGCCCGTGCCTTTATCACGCAACCCAAGATCTTATTCGCTGATGAACCCACCGGGAACCTGGACGCCGCTAATGGTGAACGAGTAGAGAAACTATTATTTGAGCTTAATGAATCGGCACATACGACATTGGTACTGGTAACCCACGATAGCGAGCTGGCTGATAAATGTGAACGGCAACTGTTAATGAACGCGGGCGAGCTGACAGAAAAAGGCAAAAGCGAGCCAGCCAAACCGGCTGGTGGCAAACCGCAGCTTAAAGCGATTTAGAGGGAGTTTGCTATGTGGTTTAATCTTGCCTGGCGATTATTTCGCCATGAAATGCGACGCGGTGAACTCACCATTATTCTGGCGGCAATCGTGCTTTCTGTTGCTGCTGTAATGTCTTTATCTTTATTCAGCGAGCGCCTGCAAACAGCCCTGGTAGAACGAAGCTCACAGTTTATTGCCGCTGACCGGGTTGTGGGGGGCCGCAATCCACTGCCGCAAGAGTGGCGACAGAAAGCTATTGAATTAGAGCTCAATACGGCACAAACAACCTACTTACAATCCATGGTATTTGCTAACGACACCATGACGTTGGCGGATATCCGGGCGGTAAATGAAAACTATCCTCTTAAGGGGGATATCAAAGTAACGGATGTGCCATTTGGTGTGGGTGAAGTCATTAAGGAAGTACCCGGAGAAGGCGAGACCTGGGTTGAATCTCAAGTTTTTCAAACGCTCGGATTGTCCATCGGTGACGTACTGGAAGTGGGCGATAAGCCTTTCACCATCACTCGGGTGCTATCCGAGGTACCGGACGCGGGATTTTCCATCTTCAACAGCAACCCTAAAGTGATGATCTTGCAAGAGGAACTTGAAGGTACCGGGATACTGGGTGAAGGCAGTCGCGCCTGGTACGATTTGTATCTAACTGGTGATTCTGATGCCTTGAGTGACTATGCCGACTGGTTATTACCGCTGATGGATAGCGATTTGCACTACACCCGCTCCATTGAAGATGACGATTCCTGGGTGGGAAATCGTGTTAAACGGGCGGAACAATATTTTCTTCTTGCCAGTTTGTTAGCGATAGTCCTGGCTTCGGTGGCCATTGCAGTGGCGGCGCAGCGTTATTCGCAGCGTCATTACGACCCGGTCGCTATTATGAAAACCCTGGGCGCCAGTCGTAAAATGGTGCAACAGGTATTCTTACTACAAATAATCTTTATTACCCTGTTGGGTATTATTATCGGCGGTGCACTGGGCTATGGCATTCAGGCGGCGGTTGCTTCAGCCATTCAAGAGCGCGTTGCTGTCTCCCTGCAAAGCTGGTATTGGGGACCTGTGTGGATTGCCATATTCACCGGTGTGGTGTGCGCTTTATTGTTCTCACTTTATCCGCTACTTAAGCTGTTTTCCGTGCCTCCGCTGCGGGTATTACGCAAAGACTTGGGGGCCAATATGAGCTCTCGGGTTGTACAGTTTTTAGCCGCGGGTGGTGCTATCTTTGCCTTAATGTGGGCTTACAGTCAAAACTTAAAAATCTCAGCGATTCTGTTCGTTTCCGGTATCGTTTTAGTGGCCGCGTTATTGGTGGTGACTTACGGTTTGATTTGGCTTGGTCGGCGCTTAGGTAAAGGGCGCATGGGCGCCTGGCAATTGGCGTGGGCACGTATTCAGCGCCGTTCTATGGACAACAGCGTGCAGCTGATTAGTTTTTCAGTGACCATTATGCTACTCCTGGTGGTGTTGGTGATGCGCAACGACATGATCCAACAATGGCGAGATCAACTCCCACAAGGCACGCCCAATTACTTTATGGCGAACATTACCGAAGCACAAAAGCCTGTGATGGAAGCGCACTTTGCACAGCGCGATGTGCAAACCGAAACCTTTTATCCGGTGGTGCGAGCCCGTTTTGTGGCGGTAAATGGAGAGCGAGTCAATACCCAAATAACTAAAGAAGACGAAGAAACTGAGGCGCAATCTAACCGCCGCGATGCCTTCGGTCGGGAAGCTAACCTCACCTGGAGCAATCAGCTACAGAACCAGAATACGATTGTGGCAGGGCAATGGTTTGGCGACTACCAAGAGGGGCAACCCTATGGTATGTCGGTTGAAGCTCGAACAGCAGAGCGTATGGATTTAAACATGGGTGATGTGGTGACCTTCAATATTGGTAGTGAAGTGGTAGAAGTCACCATTACCAGTATTCGTGAAGTTAACTGGCAAACCATGCAACCAAACTTCTTTTTTGTATTGCAACCAGAGGCAATGGAAAACTTCCGACCAACTTACATCACCAGTTTCAATTTGGATACTGAGCGCAAAGATGAAATTGGCCAGTTGATGGCGCCATTCTCAACAGTAACCTTGTTTGATGTGGATGCCCGCATTAATCAATTGCGAGAAATCGTTGACCAGGTTTCAATGGCGGTGGAGTTTATTCTGGTACTGGTTCTGATTGCCGGAGCATTGGTGTTGATAGCGCAAGTACAGGCCAGTATGGACGAGCGACAGCAGGAACTGGCTATTCTAAGGACATTGGGGGCTAAAGGATTACTGATACGTGCCAGTGTGGTACTGGAATTTATCATCATTGGGGTAGTAGCCGGAGTCATGGCCGCGTTGGCCAACGAGCTGACACTCTATTTGTTGCAATCACAAATCTTTGAAATGAAAGGTTCATTGCATTATGAATACTGGGTAATTGCACCAATTGTCGGCGCTGCCGTTGTCGGTATTTTGGGGGCGATTAGCTGTTGGCGATTATTGTCACTTAATACCAGTCAGCTGTTACGCAATATGGTATAGCTGTAGCAATAGTTTATGACACCCGATTTGATTTGAGGTCAGATCGGGTGTTGTATCGCTGCAGTCGGTGAACATATTCTTGTTAAATGCAGAGCCGCGAACGTACAGAAAACCCACTTTTTTATTCAGGCGTTAGTAGCCGTGTATTTCTAATCTGCATTCAGAAAATCAGCTAGCGCTTGAGGTTCGTAGTCAAAACCAAACTCCGAGCATTTCTGCTGTACCAGCGTCAGGTCTGTGGTTTGAAATACATTGAGTCCTTCCGGACTAATATGCTCCCTGGATATTTGCATCGATAGGGCTTGTGGGTTGCCATAATGAAATTCCAGTTTATAGCCTTGGGTTATGGCTTTGAGGTCATTGTCGGCGATAATTTTTAATGCTTGGGGCGTACCCAGTTGCCATTGGCGCAAATCAACAAATCCCGCAAAGTTTGCCTGCCAGCGCGACAGATATTCATCTATTTTTTCTACATAGCGTGTGGCGACTTGTTCACTCCATGCGCCCGATGGCCGTATCATCAGCAGTTGTTTATTCTCTTCGATGTGGAATGAACCTTTACGCACTTGGGGCCTTCGCTATTTCCTCTATCCGTTTACTATTCTATGATTTACGTGAACACAGGACAATGAAAAATCTGTACTTATGTGGTTATACAAGACGGGTTTTGTTGCAATTAAAAAGCAATTACTGAGCATTTCTGAATGCGCTTGGTGTGAGTCCTGTTGATTTTTTAAACGCAGTGTTGAATGTGGATTTTGAGTTAAACCCCACTTCGAACGCAATTTGAGTCACTTGTTTCTCCGATTCAGACAGCAGTTGTTTGGCAGCTTCAATTCTGTAGCCATTGACGAAGTGAAAGAAATTGGTATTGATGAATTGCGAAAGTGTTTCTGAAATATGATTTTCACTCACCGATATCGCTTCAGATAGTTTCTTGAGGGATAAGTCTTCTTCCATAAATAATTGCTCATGCAACATCACGCTCTTAAGTGCAGCTGCAATCTCCTGCATTCTTTCAGATTGCAGTTGCGGCTTTCTATTGGCTTTATTGCTCGCCTTACCTTTTTCTGTCTCGCTCAGTACGGGCTGTCTAACCGCGTAGTGAGCAAAAAACAACAAGATCACTGCTTCGATAAGGGGGATAGCAATGCCTGAACCTGCCCATTTATAACCAAAAAAGCTGAGTGAGTATTCAGTCGCAAACATCAACCATGCGGCTCCCCAAAGCAATAACACCACTTTAAACCAATCCATGGAACGCTTTTCTATGGAAGAATAGCGTTCCATTAACTGCAATCGATGTTGAGTATGGAGACGCAAGGTTAGCCAGAAATAAATGCCTGTGAATAGCACAAACACCAGCATGGTAGTTAAGCAAGTGTAGACGGCGATCTGCCATAGCACCGGATCTCGAGTTGCCGGGTCTGCTAATGCCAGCTTTTCTTCAGAGGTAATACCAAACAGGAACGGCAGCATAACTAATATCACTACTAGTGGTCCGGAAAGTGCAAAAAAATAGGTTTTCCTGGCAGGCTTTTTTTCTGGTGACATGGTGGCAAAGGCATACAGATAAAGCGCGGGACCAAGCAACATGCGAACCGGAAACTGAAGACCTGCCAGTGCCGGAGCATATTGATAGAAGCCCGAGTAGATATAGAGTTCGCCCAGTATATGAACAAGCAAAAATGTCAGCAGCGCCTGAAGGTAAACGGTTTGGCGTTTTCTGGCTTTATTGGTGTTTTCCAGTAGCGCAAACAAAACTATGCCCAACATGCAGGAATAGATCACCGTGGGCGCAACACTAACAGCCATAATTACTTTACCATTTCTAATTAATGGCGAAATGGTAATATCCGCCGGTTAAAAAGTAAAAGTGATTAGCCTCAGTAAGTTGTTTGGAGCTTATGGGGCTGCTGGATACCTTATGGAATCGCAAATCGCTTGGCGTTTTAGTCACTAAAACCTAAGAAGCAAAGCTTCACATAAAAAACGCATAAAGGGTTGGGTGGTTCCAAGCAGTCTGGCGACCCTCTCTGGTAAATCAGGCTCCAGAATAAAACTTTCAGGCAATTCTGCCACAGCGATAAAGTCTTTGCGTTTTATCTCTTCAATTAGAGGCAGGTCTTTGTCATACCCTTTTGGGGGGCGAGTCAGCTTGTTCCCTTGCAACTCAAAGTGCTGCAACATGGGTTGGTGATTGATGGCATCTTCATAGGGGCCGGGCTTGGCCACCATTAAGTCGCGAATATTTTTAAGTGCATCTGAGGCTGGAGCCCAGGCACCAGCGGCTAAAAACACCTGTTGGGGCTCAATGTGCAAATAAAAGCCAGGAGCGTGAACATCTTTTCCAATTTCATGACGAAACTGAATGCCAACATTAGTTTTATAGGGGGATTTATCTTTAGAAAACCGCACATCGCGGTAAACCCGCATTAAAGAGCCGCCTATCTTTTTGGGGATGGCTTCATAATGAGGAGATAATAGTTTTATCCAGCTTTCCATCTCAGTAATGAAAGCCAGTGCAGGGGTACGCACAGCGTCTTCGTATTCTTGTTTGTGGTCGTTAAACCAGTCCTTGTTATTATTCTCTTTTAATTTCTTTAAAAATTGAAAGATGGAAGGCTCAAAGTGTTGGAAACTCATCTCGGTCTACTCCATTAAAGTAACTTTTTTAATATTTGTGTCTGGATAAACCAGTAATGGACAGTATTTTGGCGGAGATTTCTTCAATAGAAAAATGAGTACTGTTTAAAAATGGGATCTTTTCTTTTCGATACAGGTTTTCCACCTCGCGTATTTCCATTCTGCATTGCTGCATGGAGGCGTATTTGCTGTTGGCCTTGCGCTCTGAACGTATTTGATGCAAACGCTCAGGGGAAATGGTTAAACCAAACAATTTGTTTTTGTAGGGGCGAAGGGCAGAGGGCAGCTTTAAAATATCGCCCATGTCATCTTCAGTAAAAGGGTAATTAGCGGCTTTGATACCGTATTGCAACGCAAGATACAGACTCGTAGGTGTCTTACCAGAGCGAGAAACTCCCACCAATACAATGTCGGCTTTACCGTATTCTTTCAGGTTGGTGCCATCATCATTTGCCAGTGCATAGTTTACGGCGTCAATGCGGATATCATAGGTTTTTTCATGGATACTGTGGGTGCGATGTTTCTCTGGTTTAGAGGGCACTCCTAAGGTTTTTTCCAGTGGCGCAATATATTGTTCGAGAAAGTTATAGTGGATGCCCTCCGAAGTGGAAATTATTTCCTTAACGTCCTTGTTAACGATGGTGTAAAACACCAATGGTCTTTCTCCGGTTCGTTGAAAAATTTCGGAAATTTTACGCACGGTTTCGTAGGCTTCTTGTTCAGTTTCAACAAAAGGTACAGTGACATGTTCGAACTGGATCGGGAACAAAGACAGTAAAGCATGGCCGAAAACCTCAGAAGTAATGGCCGTGCCGTCAGAAATATAAAAAGCAGTACGCATAGGGTTAAATTCCAGAATGTAGTAATATTATTACGAAATCAAATAAGATTTTATTTTTTATAACTAAAGCTCTACAATGCCCGTCCCATAAGGGCAGCGGTCACATTAAGTGAGTCATATTTCAGCATTAAACAGCGAAATTTGTAAATAATGACAAGCAAACCTCAAGCTCGAATTAATTCAAAAGTTGGTCTAGTTTTTTATTATTTTAGTTAATTGTTAATCGGGAGAGTCGGTAGTGCAAGATTACATTCTTTGGTATGAAGAATTAGGTATGAATGATGTGGGGCGTGTTGGTGGTAAAAACGCTTCTCTGGGAGAGATGATCTCCAATCTTGCCAATGCTGGCGTTCAGGTGCCTGGTGGCTTTGCCACAACGGCGTTCGCCTTCAATGAATTTTTAGAGCAGAGCGGTTTGAATGACCGCATCCATGACACTCTGGATGCGCTGGACGTTGACGATGTTGATGCCCTTGCAAAAACAGGTGCAGAAATTCGTCAATGGATTATCGATACGCCATTCCAACCTGTGTTGGAAGAAGCGATTAAAACCGCGTTTGATAAAATTCAGTCAGCATTTGAATCGGACGCATCTTTCGCTGTACGTTCTTCTGCAACAGCAGAAGATATGCCCGACGCGTCATTCGCTGGTCAGCAAGAGACCTTCCTGAATGTAAAAGGCTACGACAATGTACTGGTTGCCATAAAACATGTTTTTGCATCGCTGTTCAACGACCGTGCTATCTCTTATCGAGTTCACCAAGGTTATGACCACAAAGGTGTGGCCCTGTCTGCAGGTATCCAGCGCATGGTGCGCAGTGACCAGGCCTCTTCGGGCGTAATGTTCAGTATCGACACTGAATCTGGGTTCGAAAATGTAGTGTTTATCACTTCCTCTTACGGTTTAGGGGAAATGGTAGTGCAAGGCGCGGTAAACCCAGATGAATTCTACGTACACAAAGAGCTATTGGGTCAAGGTTATCCATCGGTGCTGCGCCGCAATTTGGGTAGCAAGCTAACCAAGATGATTTACTCTTCAGATACTGAGCACGGCAAGCAGGTTGAAATTGTCGATGTGGCTGAACAAGACAGCAAACGGTTCTCGTTAACCGACGAAGAAGTCATGGAGCTTGCCAAACAAGCCATGATTATCGAGCAACATTATCAACGCCCTATGGACATTGAATGGGCCAAAGACGGCCTGGATGGCAAATTATACATTGTTCAGGCGCGCCCGGAGACTGTGCGTAGCCGTGAAGATTCGCAAACCATTGAGCGCTTTCAGCTTAAGGGCAATGCTAATATCTTGTGCGAAGGTCGCGCAATTGGTCACAAAATCGGTGCTGGTACGGCAAAGGTTTTGGGCTCTATTGAAGAGATGAATCAAATACAGCAAGGGGATGTTCTGGTTACAGATATGACAGATCCTGACTGGGAACCCATTATGAAAAAAGCCTCTGCGATTGTAACCAATCGCGGTGGACGTACTTGTCACGCAGCGATTATCGCCCGTGAGCTGGGTATTCCAGCCGTAGTTGGTTGTGGTAATGCCACTGACTCGATCAGCGATGGTGACAAAGTAACGGTATCCTGTGCCGAAGGGGATACAGGCTACATTTATGGCGATGAGTTGGAGTTTGATGTTCAAACCTCCCGCGTCGATCAGATGCCCGAAGCGCCAATGAAAGTTATGATGAACGTAGGCAACCCGGATCGCGCCTTTGACTTTGCGCGTTTACCTAACCACGGTGTTGGCTTGGCGCGTCTTGAATTCATCATCAATCGCATGATTGGTATCCATCCTAAGGCGCTATTAAACTTTGATAGTCAGCCTGAGGATCTAAAAGCAGAAATCAGCGATATGATCTCTGGCTACGCCTCTCCTACCGAGTTCTACATTGAGCGTCTGGTGGAAGGTATTGCTACGATTGCTGGTGCGTTTTATCCGCAAAAAGTCATTGTTCGCATGTCTGACTTTAAATCCAATGAGTACTTCAATTTGGTGGGCGGTCATCAATACGAACCCGATGAAGAAAACCCAATGCTGGGTTTCCGCGGTGCCAGCCGTTATGTGTCTGAAGATTTCCGTGATTGCTTTGCGCTGGAATGTGAAGCCATCAAGCGGGTGCGCAATAAGATGGGACTCACCAATGTTGAGATCATGATCCCATTTGTTCGTACTCTGGAAGAAGGACAACAAGTTATTGATCTGTTAGCGGAGCAAGGTTTACCTAAAGGTGAGAATGGTCTGCGCGTGATCATGATGTGCGAATTACCTTCAAACGCACTTCTGGCGGATCAATTCCTTGACATCTTCGATGGCTTCTCCATCGGCTCAAATGATATGACGCAGTTGACTCTGGGCCTGGATAGAGACTCAGGCTTGATTGCTCACTTGTTTGATGAGCGAGATCCGGCGGTAAAAGTGATGCTGGGTATGGCCATTAAAGCCGCTAAAGCAAAAGGTAAGTACGTCGGTATCTGTGGCCAGGGACCTTCCGATCACGAAGATCTGGCTGCCTGGTTGGTAGAGCAGGGTATCGATAGTGTATCTCTTAACCCTGATACGGTAGTTGAAACCTGGCTGTATGTGGCAGAGCACCTCAACTAAGTTGAACACCCGAAATTAGAAAAGGAGCTGAATAGCTCCTTTTTTGTTGATTCGAATCAATTTTGCAACAATATCAACGAGAGTAACGACGCTTGCTTACGGCAGCATCCAATTTTCCGGCTCCCCAACTCATCACCTTTTGGCTTTTCCGCAACCATTTTCTGGCCAGAGGAAAATCAAAACTCAACATAAATAATCCGGCCACGAGAAACAGGATTGAACCGGGTAAAATGGCGAAGACAATACCGATAAAAACGCCAATCACACCTAGCGTGACTCTGGTGGGTTTATTAAACAAAACAGCACTCCTCCTGGAATTTTGATTAAACTATAACGCGTTGCCTGCTTCGGCCCAAATTTGCTCTGTTACAAAAGATGTCGATTGATCTGTTGTGACCACTTAACCCTATAAAAGTACAGTTAAATCATTATAATCAGCGCATCTAAATTTTGCGCAATTCAATACGCTGGAGCCTATGTTACCCCTCGTCGACAGTCAGCAATCCATCCTTCAGGAATATCAGGTATTTTTAGCTCAACTTAAACCTGCCGGTTATAAAGGGGATATTGAAACCCAATATTCCTCTCGCTTGGCCGTTGCCACGGATAACTCCATTTATCAGCGTTTGCCACAAGCTGTTTTGCATCCGCGTTCTACTGATGATTTAAAGGTTATTGGCACCCTGGCCGCCAAACACACTCAAGTTAAGTTTTCTCCGCGAGGTGGTGGCACGGGTACCAACGGACAGAGTCTGACTCAAGGTATAGTGGTGGATTTATCTCGCCATATGAACAAGGTATTGGAAATTAACGCCGAAGAGGGCTGGGTAAGAGTGCAAACCGGGGTGGTGAAAGACCAACTCAATGATGCGTTAAGACCTCATGGTTTCTTTTTTGCGCCAGATTTATCCACCAGTAATCGTGCCACTATAGGCGGTATGATTAATACCGATGCTTCCGGACAAGGATCGCTGGTGTATGGTAAAACCAGTGATCACGTGTTGGGGCTAACCTCTGTGCTTATTGATGGCACTATCCTGGAAACAGCGCCTGTGGCTGCCAACGAGTCTCAGTCAGATCGCTACCAATCTATCATCGAACAGCTCAAAGCCAGCTGTATCGATAAGCGCGAGCAAATTCTGGCTAAGTTTCCTCGCTTAAATCGTTTTCTTACTGGCTATGACCTTGAGCACGCGGTGTCAGAAGACTTAGCGACTATTGACGTGAGTCGCATTCTTGCTGGTTCCGAGGGCTCATTGGCGTTCATAACCGAAGCCAGGTTAAATGTAACGCCCATTCCAAAGAACAAAGTACTAATTAATATTAAGTATGACTCTTTCGAATCGGCACTGCGTCACGCACCCTCAATGGTAGCGGCCCAGGCAACATCGGTAGAAACGGTCGATAGTAAGGTCCTTAACCTGGCGAAAGCCGATATCGTCTGGCATTCGGTCAGTGATTTGATCAGCGATGTTCCGGGTAAAACCATCGATGGTTTGAATATCGTGGAATACAACGATGATTCGCGTGAAGACATTGACAACAAAATTGCGGGGTTGAAAGCCACCCTGGACTCACAAATAGCAAATAACGAAGCGGGCGTTATTGGTTATCAGATCACCGAAGATCTCTCTGCGATTGGCAAGATTTACGCAATGCGCAAAAAAGCCGTAGGTTTGTTAGGTAAAGCTAAAGGTTGGGAAAAGCCCATTGCGTTTGCTGAAGATACCGCGGTACCACCGGAAAATCTCGCTGATTTTATTATGGAGTTTCGTACTCTGTTAGATGCAAAAAAGTTGCACTATGGCATGTTTGGTCATGTGGACGCTGGCGTGTTGCACGTGCGCCCGGCACTGGATATGTGCGACCCGAAACAAGCTGAAACCATGCAGCAAATTTCTGATGAAGTGGTGGCGTTGGTGGCTAAATACGGTGGCCTGATGTGGGGTGAACACGGTAAAGGCTATCGCAGTGAATATGGCCCCGCGTTTTTCGGTGAGGAATTGTTTACTGAACTGAGGAAAATCAAGACGGTTTTCGACCCGCATAATCAGATGAATCCCGGCAAAATCTGTACGCCCCTGCAATCTGAAGAATCTTTGGTCAAGGTGTCTGATGTTAAACGAGGCGATTTTGACCGTCAGATAGCCATCGAAGTACGGAATAGCTTTGCCCCGGCATTAAGTTGTAACGGCAATGGCTTGTGCTTTAATTATGATACTAAAAGCCCGATGTGTCCCTCTTCCAAGGTTACACGTGATCGCAGACATTCACCCAAAGGGCGTGCTGGTATGCTCAGAGAATGGTTGCGTTTGTTGAGTGAGCAGGGCAGTGACGTTGCGCAACTAGAAACCGCAAAGCGACAACCGTTTTTTACCCGGCTGAAAAACTCCTTCTCGATAAAGCGAGAAACAGATTTCTCTGAAGAGGTCTTTGAGGTCATGGATCATTGTCTGGCATGTAAGGCCTGTACCAATCAATGTCCGGTGAATGTGGATGTGCCCACCTTCAGAGCGCGCTTTTTATCTATTTACTACCAGCGCTACAATCGTCCGTTAAAAGACCTATTAGTGGCTAACATTGAGAAAATGGCGCCATTGATGGCGAAATTTCCGGCACTCCCCAACTTCTTTTTGAAACAGAACTGGTTCAATCGTCTGTTGAAAAAAACGGTGGGCTATGTCGATTCTCCTGTGCTGTCCGTCCCGACACTTGCGCAGCGCATGCAAAAAGATGGACGACAAACATTTAACCTGGCGCAATTGCAAAGCTTATCTGACGCTAAAAGACAGAAAACTGTGCTTATTATACAAGATCCTTTTACCAGTTATTATGAAGCGCAAGTTGTGCAAGATCTGGCTTCACTTGCCAGCCAACTTGGTTATACGCCGGTATTGGTGCCGTTCAAGCCCAATGGCAAACCGCAACATGTTAAAGGTTTCCTGGATACGTTTGCCGCGACAGCTAAAGATACCGCAGGGTTCCTGAACCAACTGCAGCAGCTGAACATTCCCATGGTGGGTATCGATCCATCGCTAGTACTTTGTTATCGGGACGAATATAAGACCGTGTTAGGCGATAGCCGCGGTGATTTTCAGGTATTGTTGGTGCACGAATGGCTACAAAGAATCGCTGAGAAACCCCATATCAGCAAAGCCAAAGAGTTCGTTCTTTTTGGTCATTGCACTGAAAAAACCATGTTGGCTCAAAGTGAAAAACACTGGCAGGAGATTTTTGCTGAATTCGGCCTGACACTAAACGTAGAATCGGTGGGTTGTTGTGGCATGGCGGGCACCTTTGGACACGAAGCGAAGCATCTGGACGAATCCTTACAACTGTTTGAGATGAGTTGGGCCGTGCCCCTAGCCAAATATCAGCCGTCTCAAATATTGGCGACAGGATATTCATGTCGCAGTCAGGTGGCGCGAATTAAACAGTTCAAACCAAGACATCCATTGCAGGCGCTATTGGAGCAATTACGCCATTAAACGATTACTCGTGGGAACTTTTCCAGGCGGAGGAGTTCCTACAGATGATAACAACAATAAAAGGATGTTAATAATGGCCAAAACAATCATTGTACTTAGCCTGATTTCTCTTATCTCCGCTTGCAACGTTACTCAAGCGCCGCCATATGAAGCTGATAAAGCAGTTGAAGATCGCGAAAATTATTCTGGCACCAAAGGCATGGTGCAGTACGGTAAAGATCAGAACTATCTGGCCAAAAAAGAGCTGTCAGACAAGTGTGAACGTGCTCGCATTGATTTGGCCGTCGCCATTAATGAAGGTGATGAAAAACAAGTCAAAGCACAAGAGGGCATCATTCAGCGAAACTGTGTGAAGTAATTCCGCCAGGAATTTTCCAAGGGTTCGTCCCGAACCCATTAACTGAGCACAATAGTCGTTGACTTGGGTTAATGGGTTAGTTCAACCCTGGACCAGGAAAAGTCGCTCACCGGGCAACTCATTTTTTGCCGTGGAATACCACAATCCATAAATACTGAGCCAATCGGGTGAAATCCTTGTGATTCAAAGTGGTTTACACCGTCGAGCTCACATTGAACGTAAACGTCGTCCAGATCTTTCTCTTTGGCAATTTGCAGCAGTGCGGTGTAAAGCACATTGTATATTTCTTCGCCGCGATGGTGAGATATAACTGCGATTCGGCCAATTTCACCTTCGGGAGTAATGCGACCAGTTGCGATGTCTGAGCCATCAGAGTCGATTATCAGTACGTGCTCCGATAATGGATCCTGCTCGTCAAATTCTGACTGGCGTGGGATTCGCCACTCACAAACAAAAACTCTATCTCGTAAGCGCTTGAGTCGTCGTTTGGAATGACGCCAGTTCACTGTTTCAATAGTGAATGCGTTCATACTTGTTGTGTCTGTTTAATACCATTCGGTATAGGTTACTTTGCCCGGCTAGTTATTTTTGTTATTACCAGACTTACTATCTAAGGCCTATTTTTAACACGAATGAATAAAAAATCAATATGAATGCATAAATACGCGTATTCAATTTGGTACTTTTTAATCAGATTGTACAATCCATAAGCCCTTATTGATCAGTGTAGACAAGTTGTGAATAAATTGTGAACTGTTTTTGAAATTATTTTTCGATTTTGGCCGCCAAACGGTTGAATTGAGTAATAAATGCACCTCTTCCTGATCAGTGACAGGATATGCATACTCATCACTGTTGATAAACGCCTTTAACGCCTCACTATCTGTAGTTATTGCATAGCTGAGAGTATGAACTCCCGGGCATTTTTCAAATGCATAACCCTGCTCAATCCATTTCAAAACTTCTGTTGCTGACACATCTGTTTCAGGCTCTTCTGGTAAACATTTAGGCGCATCGGATAAGTGACAGCCCAGCCAGCTGCTAAATTGCTCTGAGTGCAGCATCGCGCTTATTTGCTCACGAAATTTATCAATTTCTTCCAGACTAATTTCACTGCTATGAGAGCGTGTTTTAAGCTCTGGATCGGTGTAGCGCAGCCCTTGATAGTCATTGTCCATCAGAAAGTCGCAAAAGCTATTTAGCAGCTCTGTTTGCGTTGATGCGCGAAAGCCCACTGAATAATTCAGGCAATCTTCTAATGCAACACCATTGTGAGGGTGGCCGGGAGGAATATAAACAATATCGCCTGGATACAGAACTTCATCCAGTACCGGCTTAAACTCAGTGATTTGTCTCAATTTCGGGTGCGGACTGATTTCTTGATAGTCCCCCGGTAAGCCTACTTGCCAGCGTCTGCTGCCTTTACCCTGGATAATAAAAACATCATATTGATCCAGGTGTGGGCCAACACCCGCGCCAGCAACAGAAAAACTCACCATCAGATCGTCCCGCCGCCAGCCAGGAATAAAATCAAATTCGTCCAGTAGATCCTGAGCGTCACGTAGATAGTTTTCTACGCCTTGTACCAGCAGCGTCCATTGTCCCTGACACAAGGGCGTGAAGTCTTCAAAAGGACCGCAGTTGTTTTGCCATTGATTTTCATTAAAGGAAATTATGCGACTGTCTATTTCTTCTTCCATTGCCAGACCAGCAAGCTCATGCTCGTCCAGAATGTCGGTTGTGACATCGAAAGCGTTGCGAATAATTGTGGGTTTCTTTTGCCAATATTCTGCCAAAAAAGATGCTGCGGTTATTTTTAATTGTTTCATATCCAGGAGATCGTTGTCACACCGAGTAGGGTTCTCTTAGCCAATAGACATTTTGCGGTCCCATGCCTTTAACTTCAATAGTATCGTGATAATCGAATATCAATTCCCCTTTCACTTCGTTGTAGGTGGCCTCGGTTACTTGAATTTTCCCTGCTGCACCCTGACTTTCCATTCTGGAAGCCAGGTTGACCGACTCGCCCCAGAGATCATAGCTAAACTTGTGGATCCCAATTACGCCCGCCACCACCGGGCCACTATTGATACCAATGCGCAGGCCCACATTTAACTGATGCTCTTTGGTCCAGAGAATGAACTCCTCTTGCATCCTGATGGCACATTGGCAACTGGACAGTGCATGACGGTGGTAACTCAAAGGAACACCTGAAACCGCCATGTATTGGTCACCTATGGTTTTTATTTTTTCCAACTTAAATTTTCTGGTGAGCTTATCGAAGCGGGAAAACAACTGGTTGAGCAAATTAACCAATTCGTCCGCTGGTAACTCTCTGGTTAACTGGGAGAAACCTTCTATGTCTGCAAACAAGATGGTGACATTTTCAAAGTAGTCGGCGATGGGTTTTTCCTGTTTATCCAACCGTTGCGCTATTTGCCTGGGCAAGATGTTGAGTAATAACGCTTCAGTTTTGAATTGTTCCTTGCGTATGCGATACCAGCTAGCCTTAAGAGAGGTATAAATAAAATAAGCCACTAAAAAGCAACTAATAGCAAAACTGAGAATATCACTTTGGGCAATGATGGCAGTGTTGAGGTTTTTATCGGTTGTTAACTGGTGATTAATCAATACCGATTCCCAGAACATAAACGCCAGTAGAAACCACAGCATCATGTATAAGATTTCTCGTGGCTTAAGGTCGAAATGCAAAAAAGGTGTAGCAAACATGGCGATTAAGAAAAAGTGGTGGATGGGCGTTTCAAAGCCATAGTTAAATGAGGTTAAGCCGATGTAGCTGGAATAAATAAGGATGAGCAACAACCTTGCCGTGCAATAGCGATTAGCTCTGTTTAGCTGAGGTATCAGCGAAAACAAAGTTATGTGAATTAAAATAAGCACAACCTGATTAAAGGATTCTGCACTAGCGAAAAACAAGTGCATAGGGAGCTGCAATATCAGCATGGCGCTGGCCACTAAGCTCAGAATGTTGGACATGCGAATAGATTGATATTGTTCCGCTTGATATTGCTTAACGCCGGAAAAAATCAGTTGCCGAAATAGGTGAGTAAACACGTCGTTCCATCGATAGTGATCAATGACCACAGTCTAGTGTTAAGGTAGGAACGGAAGTGTTAAATACGGGACTAAAAGTGTCAGTTTTGAGACTGACACTTTTAGTGAATGATGTTCACCAAGCCTGGCAGCTTGGCGAATATAGCCATTAGCGCTGAGCGGTTAGCTCTTTAGCCATACCGATGTAGTTAGCTGGTGTCATGGCTTTTAAAGCGGTTTTGGCTTCGTCCGGAAGCGCCAGACCATCGATAAACTCGGCGATGATTTGTTGATTTACCTTTTTACCGCGAGTCAGCTCTTTCAGTTTTTCATAGGGCTTTTCGATACCGTAACGGCGCATTACCGTTTGAATTGGTTCGGCTAACAATTCCCAGTTGTCATTCAATTCATCTAACAGGCTCTGCTCGTTAACTTGTAACTTGCTGATCCCTTTTAACGTGGCTTGATAGGCGATAAGCGCGTAGCCCACACCCACACCCAGGTTGCGCAATACCGTAGAGTCGGTCAGGTCTCGTTGCCAGCGGCTCACTGGTAGCTTAGTTGCCAGGTGAGCGAATACTGCATTGGCCAGACCCAAATTACCTTCCGAGTTTTCAAAATCGATAGGGTTAACTTTGTGGGGCATGGTAGAAGAGCCGATTTCGCCAGCAATGGTTTTTTGCTTGAAATGACCCAGTGCAATGTAACCCCAAACATCTCTGTCAAAATCCAGAATGATGGTATTGAAACGCGCAATGGCATCAAACAGCTCGGCGATATAATCGTGCGGTTCAATCTGCGTGGTGTATGGGTTCCAGGTAACACCTAAGCTGGTGACAAACTTTTCTGAGAATTCGTGCCAGTCGATATCCGGGTAGGCAGACAAGTGAGCATTGTAGTTACCTACGGCACCGTTAATTTTGCCCAGCAGTTCAACTGCTTCAATTTGTTTCACTTGTCTGGCCAAACGGGCTTTTACGTTTGCCATCTCTTTACCCATGGTGGTGGGCGAAGCGGGCTGACCGTGGGTTCTGGCCATCATAGGCACGTTCAGATATTCATCGGCCAAGTCATCAATGGCTGAAACCAACTTGTTGCACCAGGGCAGAATAACTTCGTCACGAGCGGCGCGCAGCATTAGTGCGTGTGACAGGTTATTGATGTCTTCTGAAGTACAAGCAAAGTGAATAAACTCATTTACGTTATGCAGTGCATCATTGCTCTGTACTTTTTCTTTTAAAAAGTACTCTACCGCTTTTACATCGTGATTAGTGGTGCGCTCAATGTCTTTGATACGCTGAGCATCATCTTCATTAAAATCAGCGACAATACTGTCCAGTAAGCTATTGGCCGCGTCATCAAACTGAGGAACCTCAACAATGGCAGGATGATCCGATAATGCCTGAAGCCAGCGAACTTCCACTTCTACACGGTATTTCAATAGACCGTATTCGCTGAAGATTGAGCGTAGTTCTGTGGTTTTATTACCATATCGACCATCAACAGGTGAGATGGCTGTTAAAGCAGACAGTTCCATTAAGGTGTCCCCGTTTTAAAAAGTTTGATTGATAGTTTTAAGTGTATTTTCTGCAGAATTCAGAATTTTGTTGCGCTGAAAAATAATATTTCGGCGTTTTCCACCCAGTTGTCGCCACAGCACCGCTGAGCGAATACCCGCTAACAATAGCGCTCTGACTTTATCTTGTACCGATTGCTGCTTCAGTGCAGTTGGATCGCCAGCCACCTGGATTTTATGGGTGAGTGGACTGATGTTATCTTTGTAGATACTGGCCAGGTTCGATACCATCTGGCCTTCAAATAATGACATCATGCTGGTTTGACGCTTAATATTGTCGATGCGTTGGCCAATCTCAGCCAACTTGCCATCGCTGCCGCTTAACTTGCGTTCCAGAGTCAGCAAGCTTGCTACATAGCGCGTTATTTCTTGATCCTTACCAGCTTTGTCGCTCAGTTGTGACACCATCACTTCAAAACCGAATTTCAGGTTCTTCAATGCGCCATAGACATCCAGTGTTGAATCTGGATCCGTTTTTACTATTGAGCTCAGTGTCGCTTCGTAAGCGTCTTCGGAGTAGGGCTTACTGCGAGCAATGGCTTTTACCAGATACGCGGCTTGGCAAACACCAGCCAGCGCCAATTGGGCTTCGTCAAATCTATTCATTAACGTATATAGCTCTCGATAATACCGCCGCCTAAACAGACCTCATTGGCATAGAATACCGCTGACTGGCCCGGAGTGACGGCTTTTTGGGGTTGGTCAAAAATAACCTGACACTGGCCATTTTCCGCCATGCTGATTTGGCAATCAATATCCTGTTGACGATAGCGAGTTTTAACTGTGCAACGAAGTGTTTCACTTGCCGCCACAGGTGCTTTTCGGGCTACCCAGTCTAGCTGCTTGGCAATCAGACCATTGGAAAACAGGCGAGGGTGGTTGGCGCCCTGACCTACAATAAGAACATTATTGGCCACGTCTTTATCCACTACATACCAAGGTTCATCACCGTGGTTTTTAGTACCGCCAATGTGCAAGCCCTTGCGCTGACCCAATGTGTGATACATCAAGCCATCGTGCTCACCAATATCTTCGCCTTCAGCGGTTTTAATTACGCCCGGTTGCGCCGGTAAAAACTTGCTCAAGAAGTCTTTGAATTTGCGCTCGCCGATGAAACAAATACCGGTGCTGTCTTTTTTGTCGTGAGTGATCAATCCTTGCTCTTTGGCAATCTCTCGCACCACAGACTTTTCAATATGGCCAATGGGGAACAGAGTTTGCGCCACATGGTCACTGCCCAGAGTATAGAGAAAATAGCTTTGGTCTTTATTGTCGTCCAGGCCTCGCAGCATCTGCCAACCATCGTCCGCTTTACGGCGTTGCACATAGTGGCCTGTGGCGATGTAATCGGCACCCAGCTCTTCTGCAGCAAATTCAAGAAAGGCCTTAAATTTGATTTCCTTGTTGCACATGATATCGGGATTCGGCGTGCGGCCCGCTTTGTATTCCGCCAGGAAATACTCAAATACATTGTCCCAATATTCGGCGGCAAAGTTGATGGTGTGTAGTTCAATGCCAAGTTTATCCGCTACCTGCTGCGCATCTTGCAGGTCTTCGGCGGCGGCACAATATTCGTCGTTATCGTCTTCTTCCCAGTTTTTCATGAACAAACCTTCCACCTGGAAGCCTTGTTCTTTCAATAAATAAGCGGAAACAGAAGAATCCACACCACCAGACATACCCACAATAACTTTGGTTTGTTCTGGGATGATTTCTTCACCATATTGGCTGATTGCCTTGGGATCAAAATTCGACATCACGACTTGGTTTGTACCTCAATAAATTCGGGCCTTGTAGAATGGGGCGGGATTCTATCAAATTAAAGGGCGAGATTCATTCCAAATGCATCTAAAACAGAACAAAATTTAGAATGATTTTAACAGGCATCGCTTGAGCAATTCATTGCTTGTTATACCCCGAAACAATTAAACAAGATAACACTCGACACATATTTGTTGGGCTTAAGCAAATTTACAAGGAGTGTTTATGCGTTTTACATCTCTACTATTTTCTCTGGTTTTATCTGCACAGTGTTTCAGTCAAGCTTCAGCAGCTGCGCAATTTCCAACACCTGAGTCCGCGCTGGTTGCCTTGTGGAACGGTATGTCTCATGAGCCGGGAAAAGCTTCAGACATCGAATCTTTATCCGCACTATTTCACCCGGAAGCAAAAATTTTTGGCGTCAGTAGCGCAAAAGGGAAACCCGAGCTATTAGCATCTGACAAAAGTGAATTCATAAGTTTGTTATCTGAAGCTAATGAGCAAGGGTTTTTTGAATGTGAAATAGCCAGAAAGGTTGATGTTTATGACAGATTCGCCAGTGCTTACAGTGTGGTAGAAAGTCGCTTTATGCAGAGCGAGATCGCGCCTCAGTTCACGGGCGTCAACAGTATTCAACTATTCAAAGGCAATGATGGCTGGCAGATCATTAGTTTGTGTTATCAGGTGGAAGTGGATGATTTACCTATATCTGCTCCAAATGGCAAGACCGGCCAGTGTCTCAACTAGCATGAGATAGAAATTTGCTGCATCGTAATTGGTGGTCCGTTTAAGGAATATTATCAGCGCAGGCCAGGTACATTGCAGCCTTTATAGCAATATCTGATTTGGGTATTTGGACTGTTATGCCAGGTGAACCAATGGGGGTAACGGTAATTTGATTAGTATTATTGCTCATTAACGCATTGAGAATTTGTGTGACTTCGTCAGCTTTGAGTAGGGTTGAAGTCCAAGGGAGAGCTGTATTGAACGGACTAATTGGCTTACCGTTAAAGCTTATATCGATAAAATGTTCACTATCGGATTTTGAGTTTCTGTTCCTAAATCTGGCAGTTATATTTAAAAGGTGGGTTTTGGTGGGTATTCCGATGTGGTCTGGTGCGTTGTGATAATCAGAGTCGGAACCCCAAAAACCAAACTGAAAACTAATCGAAACATTATCAGTCTCGTTAAACTCAGTGGTTATATCGTTGCCAAGCCAACAAAGACTTTCTCTGTCGTTATAATAGGAATCCCATGTGTTCTCGTCGCTGATGGTTCTCCCAACTCCTGAACTGAATGCAAACCCTGAATAAACAGTGACGATGAACATTACTAGCTTGCTTACAGACATACACAGACCATATCTTTAATAGGGTAAGAAAAAGTTACATCAGGAACGATTGTATGTCTACAGACATTCTGCTTTTAACAATGCCATTCAGCGATAGCAGGACCTACAAATGGTCTATTGATTCAGTGTAGATTTGCATTGGGCTACAGTGAGGTAGTGAATGCCGTTTTTGTCGGGAACAAAAAACGGCCATGCGGACAGCGTTGGTTGAAGCACACACCTTCGTCGAACTAGTCTATTTTTGCTCCCTGCAAAATAGACATTCACGCCGTCCATGTCGCTCGCCGATTAATGCTCCTGCCGAATCGGCATTCACGCCATCCATGGCGCTCGCCGATTAATGCTCCTGCCGAATCGGCATTCACGCCATCCATGGCGCTCAATTTTGACCTACAAAGAAATCTCTTGGTACTTACCATTCTCAATCCCGTCAATGGTCCAGTTACCGACGCGATAGCGGATCAAACGTAGGGTGGGGTAGCCCACATGAGCCGTCATACGGCGCACTTGTCGGTTGCGGCCTTCGGTAATGGTAATGCTCAGCCAGCTGGTTGGTATAGATTGTCGCTCCCGGATGGGCGGGTTGCGCGGCCAGATATCTGGCTCATCCATTAACATCACTTTAGCCGGCGCGGTCATACCATCTTTTAATTCCACGCCGTCGCATAGCGCATTTATACTTTTTTCATTGGGAATACCTTCTACCTGGGCCCAATAAGTTTTTGAGGTTTTGTGCTTAGGGGAGGCCAGTTTATTTTGCAACTTGCCGTTATTAGTGAGCACCAACAGGCCCTCACTGTCGCGGTCTAATCTGCCTGCGGCATACACGTCAGGCACCGGGATAAAGTCCTTTAATGTTTGGCGATTTTCACCATCAGTAAATTGAGATAACACATCAAAGGGTTTATTGAACAAAATAACGCGGGTTTGCTCTGGTGTTTTGGCTTTTTTGTTGATGGCGGATTTGTGACGAGTGGGTTTGTGGCGTTTCATCTGCTGGCAAATTAATAAAAATTTAAGTTTTCCGCTTAATTATAGGGCTTACGCGGTTGTAATTACACAATTTAGCCGTATATCATCTTGCACGACATTCAGAGTGGGTTGACCTTTGCGGTAATGAGCAGCAAAAGTCAGCAGACTTTGAGGCATAAACCACGGGATAAACTGGCCTTCTGGCTAATTTCATCTATGTTTATGTTCTGGATTTTCCCTGATCGTATTTTTGTCAGTTCAGTTAAGTTTTTAACTGAACTGCGTTCGACTAATTTTCGGTTTTAACCGACAGTATCGAGGTTTAACATGGCATCTAAGTCAAAGATTATCTATACCAAAACGGACGAGGCCCCCGCGCTCGCCACTTATTCTCTGCTTCCCATTATTCGTTCTTTCGCTGGTGCGGCAGATATCGATGTGGAGCTGAGCGACATTTCACTGGCGGGTCGTATATTGGCCAACTTCCCTGATTACCTGACTGAAGAGCAGCGCGTACCCGATGCGTTGGCTGAACTGGGGGATCTCACTCAAGAGCCTGATACCAATATTATTAAATTGCCAAATATCAGTGCTTCTATCCCACAGCTGCGTGCAGCCATCAAAGAGTTGAACGAAAAGGGCTATGCCGTTCCGGAATTCCCGGAAGAGCCAAAAGACGAAAAAGAAGCTGATATCAAAGCGCGTTACTCAAAAGTATTGGGCTCTGCGGTAAACCCGGTATTGCGTGAAGGTAACTCTGACCGCCGTGCGCCTAAAGCCGTTAAAAACTATGCTCGCAAGCATCCGCATTCCATGGGCGCATGGAGCCAGGCTTCACGCTCTCACGTTGCCCACATGCGTGGCGGTGATTTTTACTCTAGCGAGAAATCCACCACCATTCAAAAAGAAGGCCACGTGCGCATTGAGTTCACCGACAAAAACGGTGAAGTAACCGTATTAAAACCGCGTATCGACCTGGAAAAAGGTGAAGTTATCGACGGTATGTTCATGAGCAAAAACGCACTGTGCAAATTCTTCGAAGAGCAAATCGAAGATGCACGCGAAACTGGCGTATTGTTCTCCTTACACGTAAAAGCCACCATGATGAAAGTGTCTCACCCCATCGTGTTCGGCCACTGTGTAAAAGTATTCTACAAAGACTTGTTCGAAAAACACGGCAAACTGTTTGAAGAGCTGGGCGTGAATCCAAACAACGGTTTGGGCAGCGTTTACGATAAGATTGCTGGATTGCCTGAATCTCAGCGTTCAGAAATTCAAGCTGATATCAACGCCTGTTACCGCACCCGTCCCGCCATGGCGATGGTAAACTCTGACAAGGGTATCTCTAACTTGCACGTACCAAGTGACGTTATCGTTGATGCTTCTATGCCTGCCATGATCCGTAACTCTGGCCAAATGTGGGGACCAGATGGACAAGCTGCTGACACCAAAGCGGTTATCCCTGAAAGTACCTATGCCACCATTTATCAGGAAGTCATTAACTTCTGTAAGACCCATGGCGCATTCGATCCTACCACTATGGGTAGCGTGCCGAACGTAGGCTTGATGGCGAAAAAAGCTGAAGAGTACGGTTCGCACGACAAGACTTTTGAAATGTTTGCTGATGGCACCATGCGTATTATCGATCAAGATGACAACGTACTGATCGAGCATGAGGTGGAAGAAGGCGATATCTGGCGTATGTGCCAAACCAAAGATGAGCCAATTCGCGATTGGGTGAAGCTGGCGGTAACCCGCTCTCGTCAGTCTGATACACCAGCCATCTTCTGGTTAGATGACGAACGCGCGCACGATTCTCAGCTTATCCTGAAAGTGAATGAGTACCTGAAAGATCACGACATCGAAGGTCTGGACATTACTATCCGTTCTCCTGTTCGCGCTATTCGCTACAGCATGGAACGCGCTATTCGCGGTCTGGATACCATCTCTGTAACTGGTAATGTATTGCGTGATTATCTGACGGATCTATTCCCGATTCTTGAGCTGGGTACCAGTGCCAAGATGCTGTCTATCGTACCTCTGATGGCTGGCGGTGGCCTTTTTGAAACGGGCGCGGGTGGTTCTGCACCTAAGCACATTCAGCAGTTTATCGAAGAAGGTCACTTGCGTTGGGATTCGTTGGGTGAATTCCTAGCCCTGGCAGTATCGCTGGAAGATTTGGCTATTAAGAACGACAACAAAAAGGCGCAATTGCTGGCAAATGCCCTGGACGCCGCGACTGAGAAGTTGCTGAACAATGGCAAGTCACCACTGCGCAAAGCCGGTCAATTAGACAACCGTGGCAGCCACTTCTACCTGGCTAAATACTGGGCAGAAGAATTAGCAGCACAAAGTGACGATGCTGAATTAGCTGGTAAATTCGCACCTCTGGCGAAAGTACTGGCTGAAAGCGAAGATAAAATCGTTGCAGAAATTGATGCCACTCAGTCTAAAGAAACCGACATTGGCGGTTACTACATGATGGACGACGCTAAAACCTCGAAAGCAATGTGCCCAAGCGACACGTTGAACCAAGCGTTAGCGGCTTATCAGTAAGCGCAACCTCAAATAAAAACAAAGCCCGGTGAACTGTGAGTTCACCGGGCTTTTTTTATTCTGAGATAATTGGCTTGTTAAGCTTAATGAGTAGCACAAACACAAAAAGCGAATACTGTGATTCGCCTAGTGACTTAATTTGTTTAAGCGATGTTATCTTTCGGCTTCTAGCTCGAAGGTGATGTTCTCAGCGTGAAGGCCTTTGGGACCATTCTCTACCTCGAAATTCACTTCTTGTCCGGCTTTGAGTGTGCGATAACCGTCCATCTGAATGGTGGAGTAGTGAGCAAAAATGTCTTCGCCTCCACCGTCTGGCACGATGAAACCAAAACCTTTTGCATTATTGAACCATTTAACTTTACCAACAGCCATACTTCTGATTCCTAAGTTTTCCTTGAACTGAACTTTCATTGCCCCCACTATCTCTTATGTGATGTGGGATGTTTTTATTATTTGTAACAAACTGTAGATTTTTTGACCTGAGTGTGTCAAGCCCAAATTCACATTAAATTAATCCAAACGTTAAACCAATTTGATTGTTAGAGTCTATTCTATAGTTATGAGTAAGCAGGACATTATTAATTCAGGTCACGAGAAACAACTGGAAGCGGTGAAAAAGAAGGTTCAGCCGCCCCCGATGTTCAAGGTGATGCTGAACAACGATGATTACACACCGATGGACTTTGTGGTGGAAGTCCTGATGCAATTTTTCAATCTGGATGCTGAAAAAGCCAACCAGATTATGTTGACTGTGCACTACCGAGGTAAGGCAGTGTGCGGTATTTACACCGCTGATGTCGCCGAAACTAAAGTGATGCAAGTCAATCAGTATGCGCGTAAGCATCAGCATCCATTGCTTTGTTCAATGGAACAGGCGTAGTTGTATAAGGGGAATGCATGTTAAATAAAGATCTAGAAAGAACCCTGAATGAAGCGTTTATCTTTGCCAGAGAGCATAAACATGAGTTTATGACGGTGGAGCACCTGCTGCTGGCGCTGCTTGATAATCCTTCCGCGAAAGAAGCACTCAATGCCTGTGGCGCCGACATTGAAGCTATTCGAGCCGAACTCACTACCTTTGTAAAAGAAACCACGCCTATTATTCTGGACGAGGAAGGTGTTGAGAGAGAAACTCAGCCTACACTGGGTTTTCAAAGAGTTTTACAGCGCGCCGTTTTTCACGTGCAATCTTCCGGTAAAGAAGAGGTCACAGGGGCGAATGTTCTTGTAGCTATCTTCAGCGAGCAAGAATCCCAGGCGGTGTACATTCTGAAGAAAGCCGATGTTACGCGTCTTGATGTGGTTAACTTTATTTCTCATGGCATTAGCCGCAACGAAGATGAAGCCAACAATAATGAATCAGAAGACGGAGAAGAGGGCGGCGAGGGCGAAGAGAACCAATCGCTACTGTCTAAATATTCCTCTAATCTGAATGCTCTGGCCAAAGAGGGCAAAATTGATCCGCTTATCGGACGTGATCACGAAGTAGAACGAACCATTCAGGTGTTGTGTCGTCGTCGTAAAAATAACCCGCTATTAGTGGGTGAGGCCGGAGTGGGTAAAACCGCTATCGCTGAAGGTTTGGCCTTCAGGATCGTCGAAGAAAACGTACCGGATGTCATTGCCTCAGCCACCATCTACTCTTTAGATTTAGGCGGCTTGTTAGCCGGAACCAAATACCGTGGTGATTTTGAGAAGCGCCTGAAAGGCATTTTGAAAGAACTGCAGCAAGACCCGGATGCCATTCTGTTTATCGATGAAATCCATACCATTATCGGTGCTGGTGCGGCGTCAGGCGGTGTAATGGACGCTTCTAACTTGTTAAAACCGAAACTGTCCAGTGGTGAATTGCGCTGTGTGGGTTCGACCACTTATCAGGAATACCAAGGCATTTTCGAAAAAGACAGAGCGCTGGCACGTCGATTCCAGAAAATTGATATAACCGAGCCGAGCGTCTCTGATACCACTAAGATATTGATGGGGTTGAAATCTCGCTACGAGAAACACCACAGTATTCGCTACACCAACAAAGCCTTGCAGGCGGCCGCAGAGTTATCTGCTAAGTACATCAACGAGCGCCATTTGCCAGATAAGGCGATAGACGTTATTGATGAAGCGGGCGCCAGCCAGCGCTTATTACCCGCCTCCAGACGCAAGAAAACCATTGGTGTGCCGGATATCGAGCATATCATTTCCAAGATTGCCCGTATCCCTGAGAAGTCCGTATCGGCCTCTGACAAGGATGTACTCAAAAACCTGGGGCGCAACCTTAAGATGGTGGTGTTTGGTCAGGACAAAGCCATTGATACCCTTACAGACGCCATACGCTTATCACGTAGTGGTTTGGGCAATGAGAAAAAGCCCATCGGTTGCTTCTTGTTTGCCGGTCCAACTGGTGTGGGTAAAACCGAAGTGACTCAGCAATTGAGCAATGTCATGGGCGTTGAGCTTGTGCGTTTTGATATGTCGGAGTACATGGAGCGTCACGCTGTGAGCCGATTAATTGGTGCACCTCCGGGTTATGTGGGCTTTGATCAAGGTGGTTTGTTAACCGACGCCGTGATTAAAAACCCATACTCTGTGGTATTGCTGGACGAAATTGAAAAAGCCCATAGCGATATCTATAACATTCTATTGCAGGTAATGGATCACGGTACATTAACTGACAATAACGGCCGTAAGGTGGATTTCCGCAATGTGGTATTGGTAATGACCACCAATGCTGGTGTTCAGGAAACTACGCGCAAGTCGATAGGCTTCCAGCAGCAAGATCACAGCCACGATGCCATGTCGGAAATCAATCGCACTTTCTCGCCTGAATTTCGCAATCGTCTGGATGCAACAGTGTGGTTTAACCACCTCGATGAAGAAGTTATTCTGCAAGTTGTCGACAAGTTTATTGTTGAACTGCAAGCGCAGCTGGATTCCAAAGGCGTTTCGCTGGAAGTGTCGCAGGCTGCTCGCAAGTGGTTGGCTGATAAAGGCTACGACAAAGCGATGGGTGCCAGACCGATGGCTCGTGTGATGCAGGAAGATGTGAAGAAACAGCTTGCCAACGAGTTGTTGTTCGGTGACTTAGTGGATGGTGGGGTTGCCAAGATAGGCATCAAAGCCGATAAGCTCAACTTCACTTACGAGAAAGTGAAAAAGAATAGTAAAGCCGAACATTAATTGGTGTAGATTCTCAGACAATAAAAAAGGTGCGTTACGCACCTTTTTTATTTGTCCGTGTTGCAGGACAAAATCTTGTCAGGGAATAGCCCTGTAATAACGAAGATTATCTGGCGCGGTAAATGATGCGGCCTTTTGTCAAATCATAAGGCGTCATTTCAACAGTAACCTTGTCACCCGTTAAAATACGGATGTAGTTTTTACGCATCTTGCCAGAGATGTGCGCAGTTACAACGTGACCATTTTCAAGTTCTACACGGAACATAGTGTTGGGAAGGGTTTCCAGAATGGTACCTTCCATTTCGATACAATCTTCTTTTGCCATCTATAAAAATCTAACCTCAGATAAAAATACTGGTACCAATCAGTGATGCTGTGATTATTTAGCTGTCACTTGTAACAATTTATTGGTATTACGCAAATGCGGCGTGGATTTTGCCCAAATAGTGTTCGACTGTAAAGGGCTGAGAGCAAATTATTTGCTTATTAGTTGCCATCCGTCCTTGAAATGGCGCTCATGAGGTAAAAATTTGGACTTATAGTTCATTTTCTGACAATCATCGATTTGATATCCCAGATACACATAAACCTTTTGCCATTGGTAGGCCTTATCAATTTGGGTCAAAATCGCAAACGTACCCAGCGAGCGATGTGCGAAGTCAGGGTGAAAAAAAGTATACAGCGCCGACAGTGCGCCATCGAATTCATCCGTAACGGCCACCATGATCAATTGGCCATCTTCATAAAATTCGAAAAACAGTGGATGTGACCAGCTGCTAAACAAAAACTGAAAATACTGATCTTTGTTAGCGGGATACATGGAGCCATCACTGTGGCGTTTATTGATGTATTGCTCATACAGCTGGTAATAGGCGTCTTTGTGTTCCCGGCTGATTTGTACCTGAACGTTTTTGTTGCGAGCTAATACCCGTTTCTGACTGCGACTGGGTTTAAATTTGATCACCGGGACACGGATAGACTGACAGGCACTACACGCGGGACAGTTGGGACGGTAGATCTGTTCGCCACTGCGGCGGAAGCCATGGGCCAACATCACTTCATATTGGGCTTTTAGATCAGGGTCTTGATAGCCCGCAAATACCAATAAACGTTCCTTTTCGTCAGGCAGATAACTACATTCAAAGGTGCCGGTGATGCCAAATTTCATCAGCCCACCGCAGCGAGTACTGAATTACAGACATCCAGATCCTGTCGCCACAGTCCTTTGGGGTAGTCTCGGGTAATTTCATTTCGCAACTGAGCAAGAAAATCTTTACGGGAAATTGAAACCGCACCTAGTGAGCTTAAATGATCGGTTTGCATTTGACAGTCGATAAAGCGACAGCCGAAGTGCTTCATGTACTGTACCAGATGATAAAACGCCAGTTTTGAGGCATTACTGCGTTTGTGGAACATGGATTCGCCACAGAACACGTTTCCAATACCAATGCCATACAGGCCGCCTACCAGTTCGCTGCCTTCCCAAACTTCGATTGAGTGGGCAAACCCCGCATGGTGCAAGCGCACATAAGCTTGCTGCATGTCTTCGGTAATCCAGGTGCCTTTGTCATCCCGAGGAATGGATGCACACACTTTGATGACATCGGCAAATGCTTTGTTCTTGGTAACGCGATAAGGGTGTTTTTTCAGAAATTTGCGAAAGCTTTTAGATACCTGGTAGTCCTCCAGATAAAGAATGCCACGGGGATCGGGTGACCACCAGAGTAGGGGTTCTCCTTCGCTAAACCAGGGGAATATGCCATTTTCATAAGCGCGCAACAGCCGTTCTACAGACAGATCGCCACCAAAAGCCAACAGCCCATTGGGCTCCTCAAGTGCCAATTCCGGCGGAGGGAAGTTAACTGCGTCGTCGAGACGAAATAGCTGGATGCTCATTTCTCGGTATTTTCTCGGGTTATGACCTGGTGGTCAGCGATAGGTTATTTCTTATGATTTTATGCTACAAATGCACAGGCCTCAAGAACGGAGGCCTGTGATCCGGGGACAAAGTGAAGAGAAATTACAGTACGTTTAAAATGGTGTTTAAATTCTCTCCACATAAAGCTTGTAGTTCTTTGTCGTTGGCCAGATTTTTGCGGTTAATACTGAGAATTGCACCGTTCTGTTGTGCAATACTGACGGTGGCCTCCAGGTTACCTAGCTGACAATGTACTTTGAACAAATTGATTAGCGTATTTAATCTGAGCGGATCCACTTCAAAAGCTCTTTGCAAAGTCATTAAACTTTCTTCAAGCTGATTAGTTTTAAGCATCGCATAGCCTTTGTATTCCAGCGCTTCGGCATTGTCTGGCATAAGCGCTAATGCTTTGTCATATTCAATGATTGCCTGCTCAAAGTTTTTATTAAAGCGATGAGCAACACCTTCCTGCACATGTTTGTTAGCCTGTGCTTTGAGCTCATCATTGGCAATAGAACGCATGAAAGACTGACTGACATCTGTACTGGCAATCACGCTCTGATTAAATAAACTTTTAGCGGCGCTGATGTTGCCTACGACATATTCAAGAATGGCTCTGTTGTGGTTTAGTTTCTCTAGTGTTGGGTATAATTCAGGAACATTCTCGACGCTGGCTGCGTCAAGGTACAATTGTCTGGATTGTTGATAGTCTCCTTTTGAAAAGGCGATCCAGCCAGCGGCATTGAGTGAATCAAGTTTTTGTGTTGGTGAGCTACTTTCGGTGATGGACTGCTGAATAAGGCGGGTTGCTTCATCGTACCGCTTGTTCATATATGCCTCTTTGGCATTTTGAAAGTAATAGTTGTATGAACGACTTGGTTCCTCTTGCGTGGTTTCAGGGGCCATTTCTTGTAGGGCGAACGTTGGAGCGGAAATAACTAAAAGTGCAGATAATAAACGCAACATGCTTAAAAGCCTCCAAATTGAGTGTTGTCCTTGGCTTTCTCAAGGACCAGATCTCTTTTTAAATTACTGATTTCAAAACTTTGTTGCTGGATGATATTTTTTTGTTTTCCCACGGTATTATTTTCAAACTCCAATAGGGCATTATTGGACAAGAAAATTGAACCTCTTCCTGTATCGTCTAACGTGGCACGTTCATTACTTACATAGACAGGCGTTTCCTCCGGGTGATAGGGCCGTACTACTATCGCAATTTTGCTTGAAGGACTGAAATAGATATAGAAAACACTTGGGACAAATAGGGCTGCAGAAACAGCAATAAAGGTGCCAGCCAATATGAGTTGTGTTCTGATGTATGGTGTCTTTTTGTCTGCTGGTAGCGTCGTCGCTTTTTCGATTTTATTTTGTGTACCGGTTATTACCGAATAACACATAAATAGCCAAATAGCAGCGATACCTGGTACACCGTATTGAAAGAAGGTTGAAATTGCCTGGAGTGTCTCGGGTGTAAATTCAATCATGGAAAATTAACCTTTCACCTATCTAAAGATGATTTAAGGATAATTCAATAAGGTTAAAAAATTCCAGTTATTTGTTACGGGGCGGGAAGTGGGTATTGGGATAATTGTGGCATTTCGAATTCGAAACGCCACAACCTTATAGAATTAATCGTTTAGCGCATCCAGATACTTCTCAGCATCCAGAGCCGCCATACAGCCAGTGCCTGCAGAGGTGATAGCCTGGCGATAAATGTGGTCACTTACATCACCAGCAGCGAATACGCCCGGGATACTGGTTTGTGTAGCGTTGCCCTCTAATCCACTGTTCACTTTCAAATAGCCGTTTTCCATATTTAACTGGCCTTCGAACAAGCTGGTGTTGGGCTGATGGCCAATAGCCACGAATAAACCCATGATATCTAGCTCTTCAGTGGCATCAGATTGCGTATCTTTGATGCGCACGCCCGTTACACCCATGTCATTGCCTAGTACTTCGTCCAGGGTTTTGTTCAGGTGTAGAGTAACGTTACCGTTTTCTGCTTTATCCAACAGGCGCTGTGTTAAGATTTTTTCCGCACGGAAAGTGTCTCTGCGGTGGATAACGTGCACTTCTGAACAAATGTTAGAAAGATATAGCGCTTCTTCAACCGCGGTGTTACCACCGCCAATTACCGCCACTTTCTGGTTCTTGTAAAAGAAACCGTCGCAAGTGGCACAAGCCGACACACCTTTACCCATGAAAGCTTGCTCACTTTCCATACCCAGATACTTGGCAGAAGCACCAGTACAAATAATTAATGCATCACAGGTGTATTCACCCACATCACCTCTCAGACGGAAAGGACGCTGTGTTAAGTCAGCTTTATTGATGTGATCAAAGATGATTTCAGTGTCGAACTTTTCAGCGTGTTTCTGCATTCTCACCATCAAATCCGGGCCTTGCAGACCTTCTGGATCGCCAGGCCAGTTTTCCACTTCAGTGGTGGTGGTAAGCTGGCCACCTTGCTGGATGCCGGTGATCAGTACCGGGTTCAGGTTGGCTCTGGCAGCATAAACGGCGGCAGTATAGCCCGCAGGGCCTGAGCCCAAAATCAACAGTTTTACATGTCTGGCTTCTGACATTTTATTCTCCTGGAATTAACGGATAGCCGTTTTGATATTTTGTACGGCGATCTGGATATTTTGAGTCGATGTTGGGTTGAATCAGAGCAAATCAAGAGGCGGTGCTTAATTCGATGCAACATTTGTTGCATGGAGTTTAAAACTTCTCAGATATTCCGCAAATGACAAAAATCGTTACAAGCAATCAGATAAAGTGATTAATAATTTTTGGCAGGAATACCGATATAAAGTTAGTATTAGTGATGTATTGAGTTTTTTTTAAGCGTCACTATTAAAGTAAATGTGTCGTTAAATAAATGGTAAAGAGGTAGTTTCCATGGCGCAAGGTATCGGAGCCGTTCTCCGAGATGGTCAGGATTACATGAAGGTCTGGCCAAGGCAGAAACAGCTGTTTTCACTGTTCCCCGACGGTAAAATTGTGGTGGCAACGGAATTTGCCATCAAAGTCATGCCACCTGCTGCCGTTGTCGCTGCTGCATCATTGATCAATATTCACGGTGCTGAGTATGCACCACAAGCCATCGCTATCGCCGCCTTTTTTATCAGCTTACCCCTACAAGGTTTGATGTGGCTTGGACATCGTTCTAAGCAAAACTTACCGCCAGCGATCCGCAGCTGGTATCAGGAAATTCACAGCAAAATGCGTCAGCAAGGCTGTCAGTTGCAGTCGGCGAAGTCACGTCCGCGCTACAAAGAACTGGCACAGCTGCTGAAAACTGCATTCGACGAGCTGGACAAGGTGTTTACTCGCCAACTGTTTTAGCGCCACCCTAAATTGACTATTTGGTTAAAAAAAGGCCGTTTATGCTGCGTAAACTCGACAGTATGAGACTTTAGCATTACCCTTAAGCAATACTTTTTTACGATTTAATAAAGTCGATTCGGACCCCTAAATGAACAAACACTTTATTACAGCACAGTCGTTGCTGGAAGATTCGTTCCGTCTTGCGGCGGACGTCTACAAAGATGGCTTCAGGCCGCAATTTATCATTGGTATCTGGCGTGGTGGCACACCGGTCGGGATCGCGGTGCAAGAGTTTTTTGATTACAAAAAAGTGCACACCGACCACATTGCCGTGCGCACTTCTTCTTATTACGGAATTAATCAACAGTCTAAAACCATCAAGGTACATGGTTTGCAATACCTTGTAGAAAACGCCAATGCCGACGACGGTTTGTTGATCGTGGATGATGTGTTTGACTCAGGCCGCAGTATTGCTGCCCTAATTGAGCAAACTAAAAAACTGATGCGCTTAAACACGCCAAAAGACATTCGCATTGCAACGCCTTGGTACAAACCCAAGAACAACAAAACTAATATCACCCCGGATTACTACGTACATGAAACCGACGAGTGGTTGGTATTCCCCCATGAGTTATCTGGCCTCACTAAAGAAGAAATCCGCGAGGGTAAATCGGATATTGCCGATGTACTGAATTTGATCCTTTAGAAATTTGTTGGATTTTTAAAAAGAAAAACCGCTCAAATGAGCGGTTTTTTGTTTTTATTGTGCCAATATTTTATTTACCTGACCCTTTTGATTTACTTTGAGCCTTTTTGAATCGGCTACTAAATAACAAATAACCAGTTGTCTTGGGTTTACCGAAGCCGGAGGAATTGATTTCGTGAAATACGAAATGTTTGGGATAGTGCTATTTGCCTTCACTTCTGCACCTTTAGCGCAAACAAATGAGCGCTATACTGTTGTTGTTTCAGAAATTGCAAACATGCTCACACAACCACCGGCCCCGGAAGGTACCTATAACCGTTTTCTGTCGACTTTGGATAATATTGAGGTAGTTTTTATGCCGCCAGCCAGAGTCGCCATTGAATTTCCTAAGAACTACCTGAACTGCATTTTCCCCGCCAGTACAGAAACCATGCCGAATAAGCAGCTTCTGCTGGAAAGTAGCCCACTTGAAGTAGCCTATGCTTACCTCTTTACCCTGGAAGAGCAAAGGCGTGATGAACTCAATGCAAATTCAAAAATAGCCATTCGTCGTGGCTTTACTTATGGTGGAATTCGCCGATCATTGTCAGCCAATTATATTGAGTTAGACGATGACGCCACTGTTCTGCAATTCTTAAATCTTAAACGTGTAGATGCTGTAATTAGTTATCTCGCTGATATTCAAGGTGCTGCCGAAAATTTGAAGTTCCCGATGCCGCATTTTCAAAAATACACACCAATTTACGCTGCACGCGAAGCATTTGTGTGTCATGACAATAGCCGCAATAAAATTTTTATTGAGCAAGTCAATGATGCCATACAAAAATGGAAAGCACGTTATTAATAGGAATACCCCTAATATTCAGAGTAATACTACTGTAAGACAGTGACTGAACTAATTTCGCCTGGTTATTGACTTTGTAACGTCAATTCATAAACCCGGCTAACTTAGAGAAAATATCGATTGATATTGTTTTATGGAATTTTCGTTGCTTTTAGTCCCGGTGGCGTCTTCTTTACTGGCGCGCTCGTTGGCTTCTTTTACCAGTTCCTCTAGTGCTTCCTTTAGTTGTTCTAACTTATCTTTGAGCACATTTAACTCTTCTTTTTGCGCAGGGGTATGAGGTTTTTGTTCGCTTAAGGCATCGATGGCCGTTTCGGTTTTTTCAATTTCCTCTTTCAGCTCATCCATCTTTTCCTGATCAATACCCAAACGCGCTAGGGTTAAACGCTCAAAGGCCTCTTCCAGAAAGCTTTTGGGTTGTTCCTCGGCGGCAAGATTTGCCGAATCTTCCGCATCAGATGGTATGGTAGCGGCGGCAGTTTGCCTGCTTGAAGAGCCATTTAATCCACCTATTCCAGGTTCACTGGAAGATTCAGTGGATTGACTCTGAGACCCATTTCTCGCTGCAGACATATTCTGCCAGCGCTCGTAATCCGCTTGAGACACTATCACGTCATCACTCCTTTTATTTGGATAGTCTGTTATTTCCCTTAGACATAGCATGAACCACGCCAGGAATAGTAAGGGAGGCGAATTGAATGGTTTTAGAGCGCTGTTGGATGTTTGCAAAGCATCACTATGAAATGAGGGCAGGGCACAGCACCAGCTTATCGACAATCTGCGACAATATCTGCCATTGTGTTCATTAAATACCCATTGTCGGGAATGACAAATGGCTTCGTTAAAGGTATCGCAATCAGAGGAAATGCGTAAATGACCGAATGCAAATCATTGTTTTTGGGTAGCGCTTTTTAATTGTTTTACAAAAACAGCACCTGAATTCTCGCCTTTTGCATCATGGTTTGGGGAAACTATCACCGCCTTATTGCCTGATAAACCAATATTCCATCCAAATCTATCATTGGCAAAGCTCTTATTAGCTGTAATTTTTGAAGTGAATTGCCAGTTGCCTGATACTTTTTCATAAACATAAACCGCCCCGGTATCTATGCCTTTTGCATCATGATTCATGGCGCTGATGATTGCCTTATCACCGCTTAATGCGACGCCGCGTCCAAACCTGTCGTCAGCTTGGCCGTCGGGTGATGTGAGTTTTACTTTTTGTGTCCATTTTCTGCCATTTCGCTCAAAAATATAGGCGGAACCCGCATCTATACCAATCCCTTCGACGTCATCTCTTCGTGCCGACACTAACGCGACATTGCCCGAAATGGCGACCCGAACACCAAATATATCGGTATCTCCAGCATCGTCTGCTATCAGCTTGGCTTCTTGTATCCATTTGTTGTCATGGTCAAGGACATAAACATACACAGCGCCTGCGTTTTCTGCTTTTTCATCGTGCAAATCTGCACCCACCACAATGGTCTCGCCATCTATGGCAATGCTTATACCAAATAGATCTCCCGCAGCACCATCACTGGCTTTGATTTTGGTTTGATACTGCCATGCATCGCTCTCTCGTTTGTAAATGTAAGCTGCGCCAGAGTTCTCGCCCATTGCGTCGCTTCGCGGCGCCCCAATCACCAGGTGGTTCTCTGTAAGGGAAATACTCTGACCAAAGGCATCACCCGGTTTGGCATCTGGTGCGGTGATTATTTGCGTCTGTTGCCAACTATCACCATGGCGTTCAAATACGATTACCGCGCCCGCGTCTTTGCCTTTATCATCTCTTCCTATCACACCTAACACAGCAATATCATTGTTTAACGCGACGTTGCCGCCAGTGGTATCCTCGGCAAAGAAGGGGGCAGCCACTAGTTTAGCTTGCTGATGCCAGGCGTTGTCATTCAAAACATAAACATAAGCAGCCCCTGCATCCATAATCTGGTTGATATCGGCTTTATAAGCGCCAACCAGAAGGGTATTTCCATCAATCGCAGCGCTGTAACCAAAGTAATCTTCAGCCTTGCCATCCTTGGCAACAATCATATCTTGTGTGGCAAAGCTATTTGCAGCCAATAAAATGAATATGGCACCTATGTAGTGTTTGCTAATTCGGCTTAATTTCATAAATTATCTCTTACTTTCTATTCAATAATTGGCCGTCATTTGTTTAAAAATGGCGTATTAACATACAGCAAATATTATTCAAGCTTCCCTGTAATATCGTAGTAATGAGTGGTTACCATCAAATCCGTGTTGATAAACTGCCAACTCCATGTTTTTGTATAGCTCTCTAATGGCTTAAGTGCCTTGATTGTTGTTAAAGCCAAGCCTTGCTCTACCAGGCCCTGAATTATCTTGTGGGTCTCGCTAAGCATGGCGATAGTGGCTTTCAGGTCTTGCAAGTTTGCTATCGGACCATGCCCGGCGATGATTTTTGTGTTGTGATCCGAGACGCTGATTATTTTTTCAATACCTGCAATATAACCTGCTACTGAGCCGCCATTATCAATATCAATAAATGGGAAACGGCGATTAAACAGCAGGTCTCCAGCATGTATCACATTGGCCTCTTTGAATACCACAAAGAGATCGCTATTAGTATGGGCGTTTGGCGCGTGATAAAGCCCAATAGACTGACCATTCATATTGATAGTCGTGTCATCTGAAACGTCAATCGTTGGGTAATAATCGGGCGTAAACATCGGGGCCTCACGCCCCAACATTTTGAGTGCTGTTGGATTCTTAAGATAGCCACGAACATTGGGATGCGCCATGATAACGGCGCCACGCTGTTTAAAGTAAGCATTGCCTCTGACGTGATCGCGATGAAAGTGGGTATTGAGGATGAGATTGACATCTCGGTTGCCCGACAGCGTTTTTTGAGTGTCATCGATAAGCTCCACCAGGTGCTCCATCTGTGTATCAACCATGAACACGCCATCTTCACCCACTAACACAGCAACATTGCCAGAGCGGTCTGTTCGCAATTCATAAATGTGACTGCCAAGGTCGGTGATCTTGATATCAAAACCTTTGTCGGCATCGTGATTGTGCGCTAATGCAGCACTGCACCAACAGCAGATAACCATCAACGGGATCAGTTGTTTCATGTTTCCACTCGTTCACTGTATTTGATTGTGCTGCTGATATTAAGGAGGCATAGGAAGAAAATATAATTTTAAAATTGCATCCCATTCATTTCAAAATATGATGAATTCGCAAAAATAACTGTTCATTTATAAATTTTTGTGATGAATTGGAGCGGTGATTAAGGAGGTTTGTTATGCGCACTCAAGAATTAAAATTATTAGTTATCTTTGATGTCATCATGACAGAAAAGTCAATTACCCTGGCTGCTGAACGATTAGCAATGACACAACCTGCTGTTTCCAATGCCGTGTCCCGAATGAGAGTTTTGTGGAAAGACCAACTGTTTGTTCCTGATGGCCGTAAAATACAGCCAACGTCTTATGCCAATAACTTTTGGGATAAGGTACGAGACTCCTTACGCAATATTAATCAAGCTATCGAACCGGAGGAGTTTGAAGAGGGCAGTGCGCAGCGGACCTTCAGAGTTGCTCTACCAGACATCGCGCTTGATGCCCTTTGGCCAGACTTAAGAAAACTATTTGAGGATGAAGCCCCCGGACTTAATTTGCATGCTGTCCCTTACACTATCGCCAGCACTAAGCCGGTTTTGGACGCCGCTGATGTTGATCTTGTTATCGGGCAGGGCAATCGTTCACTGGAAAATATCTGCACTGAACACCTGTTCGATACCAGCTATGTCTGTGTTATGCGCAAAGGTCACCCTTTAACAAATAAACCGTTGACCATTGAAGCCTTTTCAAAAGCAGATCACTTATTAATTTCACTGTCTGGCGACATTTCCAGTCCGGTAGACCAAACGTTACAGCAATCCGGGCTCACACGGCGAATTGCCATTACGGTGAACAGTTTTTCCTCTGCCGTTCCGATTATCAAAAAGACGGATGTTATTGCGATTTTACCTACAGACCTTGTTCACAATCATCTAGATAACAATGAGATTGCCGTTTTCCACCCACCACTGGATATTCCTCATTCATCAATTTCCATGTTATGGCACAAGCGCCAGAGTAGCGATAAAGGATTAATTTGGTTACGCAATCAGATAAAGCGCATATTCATCGAACGAAGAACCCAGCAGGTTCAGGCCGTGTTGGATTTTATTGATTCGTAGGTTATTTGTATCGAAATGGGTATTTAGAAGCGGCGGGTTCTTGGAGATAGTACGTTTTGATTGCAGCGGTGTTGGGTGGCTTATCATGTCCACCTTCATGGGGCTCTTGCTATGTTTACCGAATTGCGTGATTTTGGTAAATAAAAGCAAATTATCTTCAGTTTCCTTCGCAAAAAAACATGATCTTCTACAAAAAAGTCAAAGATGACATATTGATGATAAGATTCCTTCACCAACAAATGAAATACGCCATGTATTTTTCAAATTGAGATGTTTAGTCATTGATGGGGCCCCCTCAAGCTTATAGGTGTTAACTCTCTCAAGTAAGGTGTAAATAAATTTATTTTTATCTAGCCAAAATTCGGTAACTTTGTTATCTATTGCCTACATAGCAAGAGTCAAATTTTATATAAAGTCCATTTTCAATTTTTAATAGAAAATTTGAAGCTTTATCCTCGACGCTTGAAACAATCCCATCCACTGTAAGAAAACAAGGAAGTTAAAAATGACTACACTAAGACACCAAGATTTAAACTTCGGAAGTATCAAAGAGGTTGATGGAAGTTCAATCATTTTGCATGCAAATTTTCTAGAACGTGAATGTGGGGGTATTAAACTTTGCGCTGAAGTAGGTGCATATGTCAACTGTGGTGGGGCCCACGGAGATACCATCTGCAATATCAGTAAGGTGCAAATATCTGAGGTTGAAAAAACAATAAGAACTGACAATGGCCTTGAAATAGTCAGAGAAGAAAGAAAGATAGTGACTCTCTCTATTCTTGGTAGTGCTACACATGGAAAATTTAGGAGAGGTACAAAACGATTACCTACAATTAATTGTGAGGCTTATTTTCTCAGTAGTGACCAATTAAATTGTTTGATTGGGATAGATCTTAGAGAAGATAAAGAGCACTTTTGTGTAACAGACGATAGTGATGATGATCAGACTTATTTAAATCTAGACAAGCTTATGGGCAGGCATGTTGCAATACTGGGTACAACGGGAAGTGGGAAAAGTTGTACTGTGGCATCTATAATGCAGTCAATACTGTTAAGTTATGATTGTCCACGAATTTTATTCTTTGATATTCACGATGAATATCCGTCTGCATTTGGGTACAACGAAAATACACCAAGCGCTTTATTTAAGGAGAAAACAAATTCAATCCCATGGTCAAAGTTTTCACTTCCATATTGGTTTTTAGATTTAGAAGAGTTTTTCGGCGTTTACAATCTAGAACCCGGTTCTAATCAAAAAGCGATCATCAAGAGACTTATAACTAAACTAAAAGAAGATGAAGCAAAATCGGAAGGCTTGTTAAATATTGTAGTATCAGCTGACACACCAGTTTACTTTAATGTTGATGCTCTTGTTGATGAGCTGGAAAATGAAAAAAATTCTCAAACTAATACAACCAACAAGAAACCCTATGAAAGCCTTTTGTTAAAACTCCAAGCTGTTCGACAAGATACAAGGTATTCGTTTCTACACCGAGAAATCGATAGCAAATTATCAATTGTTGATTACTTTAAATTCATATTGGGGTTGGACGAAAGTGAAAGTTATTTAAATATTCTAGATCTGAGCGGATTACCTACTGAAGTGAGAGCTGTTTGTGTTGGAGTGATATCAAGACTTTGCTTTGATTTTAAATATTGGGATTTGGATCCCGAGAATATACCTCTCAACTTGGTATTGGAAGAAGCACATGCCTACATACCTGAGGAAAAAGATTCGAAATATAATATTTCAAAAGAAAGGGTTGAAAGGATCGCAAAAGAAGGTAGGAAATATGGGATTGGTTTAACAGTAGTTACCCAAAGGCCTTCAAATGTTTCGACAACCGTTCTTTCACAATGTGGTACATATATCTCATTGAGACTTACGAATGATCTTGACCAGAATAAAATTAAGAGATTGTTGCCAGATACATTAGAGAGTCAAGTTGATTTTTTACCGAGTTTAAGAGATGGGGAAGCATTTGTTTCCGGCGACTCAATAAATCTGCCGAGAAAGGTCCAGTTTAAAGTGCCGAATCCAATGCCAAGAAGCAATGATGTGAGATATCACAAATCATGGAAGCTAGGGAAACCAGATAGTTACTCACTAAAAGCGTTGGTTGAATCTTGGCATAAACAGGATAAATCAGAATGAAAGTCGATTCTTTTAAACTCAGTGGTTGGCGTTCATATGATTTGGACGGAGTTTCTATCAGTGGCCTAAGAAAGATTAACCTGATAATAGGGCCAAACAACTCGGGGAAATCGAATTTATCAAAATATTTTAATTATTTGAAAAGAGTTGCTTATAACCATTTGACTGTCGGTAAAACAATTATGGTAAGTGAAAATATCGATGAAAGTCAGACATGGGCTTGGGAAAAACATGAGATAAAATGTGAAATTAAAATTTCATGCGATAATGAAACAAATAATAATGATAAGGTTTTTTATAAAGCTGAAGATAATGAGGTAGTTTTAGATTGCTGCCATGACATTCAGTTAGGCTCGACTTTTCTGAAAATTAAAATAAACAACCAGTTACTCTTCAATGAAGATAACTTGATCCGTCCTGATTTGCGTATGAATGATTGGGTTGATCCCAGCTCCGACGTATCGGGATTTGGCGATAATGAGTTTTATTGGAAAAAATTTTTAAGTTCTTTAGTGTTTGTTGACCCGATCCGTCACCATTCTCGGAATTCAACGAATTTGGATAATCATTATTTTGATGGAGCCAAAATAATTGATGAACTCGATGAGTTAAGATGTGATAAAGCTACCCCGTCAAATTGGTCTGGATATAAAAAAAAGATGAAGCTTTGGTTATCGGAGATACTATCCGAAACTGTTACTAACATTGATATTGTAGGTCGAGACTTAAGCTTTGAATTCGAATCAGATTTGCATTTTTCTCTAGAGCAGTTAGGTACGGGGGTGTCTCAAATAGTTATGTTGCTATCACATCTCTGGATCAACAAAGACAAGAATTTGAACGTTTTTTTAGAAGAGCCAGAAGCAAACTTGCATCCAGAAGCCGTAATTAAGCTTGTTAGTATTTTTGAAAAAGAGATGACGAACCATAGCTTCTTTATCACGACTCACTCTCCATCGCTCATTGATTGTATAAATGAGAATTGGGCTGTATACAGGACTTTAAAAACATCAAGTGGTGCAAGTAATATTACCCCAAATGACAACATCATTAAATATTATGAGACTTTGGACTCTTTAGGCGTCAAAGCTTCACAAATCCTGCAATCAAATACAGTAATTTGGGTGGAAGGACCTAGTGATAGAATATACTTAAATAAATGGATTCATATTTTTGCGAACGGTGAATTGAAAGAAGGAAAAGATTATTCGTTTTTGTATTTTGGGGGGACCAATCTCGCCTCGTTTACAGCATTGGAGGATCTAGACGAAGAGCTTATTAATATGCTGAGTACCAGTAGAAAAGCATACCTAATAGCTGATTCAGACTGCTGCTCTCAATCACAACGTAATAGTGAAACCTTTAAAGGATACCTAAACTCGATGCTTGAGAGAGTCAATGCGGCTGCTAATAAGTCTCAAGGTGTTGATTCTTCTCTAGGTGATTATTTTGGAATATGGGTGACGGAAGGAAGAGAGGTTGAGAATTACCTTTGTAAAGAAACTCTATTTGAAGTACTAATTGATACTGGATTTAAGCGAAACTCTATTGGAAAAGGAGAGAATCGAAAAGAGCTTAAATTACACTCGAGTGATGCGTCAGGCTTTGAATTTGGTAAGTTTGATTCATTTGATGAGGCTATATCCAAGTGTTATAAGTATCCAAATAACACTCAATTGGGACCGACTGAACTTAACAACATTGCAGGTAGTTATTCCAATAAAAAGGTCGCAATTGCCAAGGCTGTGGTTGAGAAGATTACAAGAAATAATTGCTCTACTTTTAATTTAGATTCCGAAATGAAAAAATTAGTTGAATTTATTCGAAAGTAAGCAAAATATCGAATGAAGTCCCATCACTTCCCATCAATGTAAAACTTATCGTGGAAGGTATATACCCAGTGGGGTTTGTAGATGATAAGCAAAGTCATGGTCATGCCATTGAGCAAGCCTTCGGGGAATAGCAGTAGCGGGATTAAGATCAGGTAGTTGTCTTGGACTATATCCCAATCGTGTATTCCGGTGAGGGTGTAGTAACCGCCCAGCAGGCCCATTTTTAAGGTGAGGCTGGCAAGTCCGGCGAAAAAACCACAAACAAAAATATAGATAAAAAAGTGCTTAGGTAAGCGGTGGAAGGATAGGGAGTAGATGGCATAGCTTAGCGCCAATGGTGCTACCACGCCTAACAGCCCGTTAACGCCTAACATACTCCAGGGTTCTAATCCGGCGATGGTTAAGCCCAGCAGGGCGAGAGAGGAGCTTAAAATGGCCCAGCGCAATCCCAACAGCAATACACAAGCGGTAAGCCAGAGAAAGTGTACCGTTAAGCCTTCGTAAATGCCGGTGCGAAAGAACCACAGCATAAACAAGCTGGCGGCAGCACCAAACACAAAGTGCTGCAACCTGCGCTCTGAAAACAGCCGGCTGATATTGACGTTTTTAACCGTATATACCAGCAGGGCTAAGTAGCCAAGTAATGCAATAGCCTGGATAGTACTCATAGCAATAACATTTTATTTAAAGCTCATTCAGAAAGTCTTTTGTTCAATGATGAAACGAGAAAAATTCGTCGTTAACGCGACAGGGAGGCGCAATGTATAACACATACCTGAGCACTCCCAACAAAGTTAGCGGCGAATTTGGCCGTTTCAGGATGAACACTACTTATAAACCGTCCAGATAGGCGCATGATCCGAAGGCTTTTCAATGCCTCTGAGCTCGTAATCGATACCCGATTCCACCAGGTTAGGTTGCATGGAAGCGGTGCCTAAGATCACGTCTATGCGCAGACCACGGTTATCGTCAAAACCACGGGAGCGATAGTCAAACCAGCTGTACTGATCATCTACTTCCGGGTTAAGTTCGCGGAAACTGTCGTGGAAACCCCAGTCCATTAAGCGGCCCAGCCATTCGCGCTCTTCTGGTAAGAAGCTACATTTACCGGTTTTTAACCAGCGCTTGCGATTTGGCTCACCGATGCCAATGTCTAAATCCGTCGGCGAGATATTGATATCGCCCATTACCACGATGTTTTCTTCTGGCGTGTGATGCTCACCCAGGTAATTCATCAGATCTGCATAAAACTTGCGTTTAGCAGGAAACTTGATTTCGTGATCCTGGCTTTCACCCTGTGGGAAATAGCCGTTTAATACCCGTATTTTTTCACCGCGCTCGTCCAATACTGTAACCATAATCATGCGGCGCTGGGCATCTTCATCGTCAGTGGGGAAGCCGTATTGCACTTCCAGTGGCTTTTGTTTGCACATTAGTGCTACACCGTAGTGACTCTTTTGGCCAAAGTGATAAACGTGATAGCCCAATGCTTCCACTTCTTCTTTGGGAAACATATCATCGTGCACCTTGATTTCCTGCAAACCAATCACGTCAGGTTGGTGCTTTTCTACCAGTGCGGCCAGTTGATGGGGTCTGGCACGCAGACCATTGATATTAAAAGAAATATACTTCATCGATTTTTTTTGAAATGATTGAATGGAGGATATGCTAACAAACAAGGCCAAACGTTGACAGGGAAAAGCCCGGCGAATTGTGTACAAAAATGACTGAATCTCAACTTCATGCTGTAAAAGCGAACAATGTTTGTCCTTTGTGTCGCAGCCAACAAACCGGATTTTATTGTGAAGATAAAAAGCGCCCTTATTTGCAGTGCGAAAATTGTGATCTGGTATTCGTACCCGATGGCTTTATCTTGTCCCAAGCGCTGGAAAAAGCCGAATACGATAAACATGATAATACCCGTTTGGATGAAGGCTATCGGTGTTTCTTAAATCGCACCTTGCTGCCGGTTGTCGCGCAACTGGAAAGTCGCGGTAAAGGTTTGTCTGAATTTACGGGATTAGATTTTGGTTGCGGAGAAGGGGCCTTTTTAAGCCAGATGGCGGCGGAGAAGGGGCTTGAGGTGGCAAATTACGATTTGTATTATCATCATGCGCCACAACGGCTTAACGAGCAATACGATGTTATTGTGATGACGGAAGTACTGGAGCATATCGCCGCGCCTCATACCTTATTGCCAGCGCTGGTAAAACAGCTCAAACCCGGCGGGTTTATGGCGGTAATGACTAAACGGGTGATTGATAAGACCGCGTTTGCCAAATGGCATTACAAAAATGACCCCACCCATATTTGTTTTTATTCCGAAGCCAGTTTTCAGTGGTTGGCAGATTGGCTTGAGCTGAAGCTGACAATCGTGGCGAATGACGTGGTGTTTTTACAGCGCTAATCATTGCTGAAGCGCGCTTATTTAAGCATAGAAATTCCTTTTCTTGTGATAAGCTTTACCGTGTAAAGACAACAGAAAAACAACAATAAATTGGTAAACCTGCTCGATGTTACATCTGATTCAGTCAAATAAAATGGAAGTATTGCTGGCCAGTCTCTTGCAAAAACTTGCCGAGCAAACTTTTGATGAACAAGGCGCCTCTGAGGACCTGGCCAGTTTATTAACACCCGATACCATCCTGGTGCAAAGTCCGGGTATGTCGCAATGGCTCAAAATTAATATTGCCAACACCCTGGATATTGCCGCCAATATTGAATTCCCGTTACCTTCCAGTTTTATCTGGCAATTATATCAACGCAGCATTCCTGATTTACCCAAAGAGTCAGCCTTTAACAAACAGTTTCTGGCCTGGAAAATATTGCAGTTGTTACCGCAATATCTGGATTTACCGGAGTTTATCCCACTGGCTCGCTATGTTGCTGACGAAAAAGCTGATGAACCTCCTGCGGATTTGGGAGAGCAGCTCAAGTGCTGGCAATTGTGCGCCAAAATTGCCGATGTTTACGATCAGTATTTAATGTATCGCCCCGAGTGGATCCTGGCCTGGGAGCAGGGCGAGGATAGCTTGCCCGATGTGGATGTAAGCCAGCAACCCTGGCAACCAATCCTATGGCGCGCCATTTGTGAATTCACTGAGCAACAAGGGGAGTCTCAGTGGCATCGCGCCAATATGCACACCGCCTTGATGGCACAATTAGAGCAAGCGCAACAAGGCAGTAATAAACCTTTGTATGTGTTTGGCATTTCCGCCATGCCCGTGCAGCAGCTGGAGATTTTACGCTCTTTAAGCGAACACAGTGAGGTGTACATCTTTTGGTTTAACCCATCTGAGCACTATTGGGCGGATGTGGTGGATAACAAGCGCTTCCAGAAACAGCAGCTGTCCTTGTTTGATGAGCCAGATGTGCAAAGTCAGGAGAAAAAACAACAAGCGGCGGCGCTGTTGGATGTGGGCAACCCGTTATTGGCCTCCTGGGGCAAACCCGGTCGCGATTTTCTGGAGATGCTAACTGAACTGGAGCCGCTACAGGCAGACTTATTTAGCGCCCCACAACAGCAGCATTTATTAGGCTGGGTGCAAAGTGAGGTATTCCAGTTAACGTTGCGGGGCAAGCGCCAACCCTTAACGGTGCAGGAGCGCTTGAGCAATAGCGGTGATTTCCCGAAAAAGTCTCTGACTCATGATGATAGCTCCATTGAAATTCACGCCACGCATTCCCGCTTGCGAGAGCTGGAAGTGTTGCGAGACCAGATTTGTCATTGGTTTGAATCGGGCGCAGTGGAATCCCTCAATGATGTGATTGTGATGATGCCAGATGTCGGCGTTTACGCACCGCTCATAGAAACGGTATTTTCCCGTCCTCTGGACAGTAAAGGGGAATTACAAGAGCGCGGTATTCCCTTTGCCATATCCGACCGTAGCCAGGCTGAAGAAGACAGCATTGTTACCAGCTTTTTGCGTTTAATGGCGCAAGAGCACAGCCGCATGACACTCACCGAAGTGTTTGAGCTGTTTAAGGTGCCTGAGATTGCAGCCCGTTATGGTATCGGCGGCGATGAAATTCAGGCGCTGCATCGCTGGTGTTATGAGGCAGGGGTACGTTGGGGTTGGTCAGGGCTGGAGAAACAGCACTGGCAACTACCGCAAGAAAATCAAAACACCTGGATTTTTGGCTTACAGCGTTTGCTGGCAGGTTATGCTCACCAGGGCGCAGAGGTGCTGAATGGTGAAATCGTGCCCTACGGCGAAGTTGAAGGCCAGTTAACCCAAGCGCTGGGCCTGTTATTGGCGTTTGTGGAAGACTTGCGGGCGTTAACCCGGTTTTGTCGTGCATCACATCCCTTGCAGGAAAAAGTGAGCGAGGCGCTACTAGTGCTGGATAGCTTTTATCTGGTGGATTCAGATAATGAGTATCGCCTGCAAAAATTAAAAGAAACCATTGCTAAGCTCAAAGTTCATAGTCAGCATTATGCCGGTAAGATAAGTCAGCAGGTGTTTGTACAAGTGCTTAACGAAGCTCTTAACGAGTCTGGCGTGGGGCAACGCTTCCTGGCAGGGCGACTGAATTTCTGTACCCTGATGCCGATGCGCAGTATTCCCTTTAAACATGTGTGTATTCTGGGTTTAAACGAGCCGGATTATCCCCGGCAAACCACGCCCATTAGTTTTGATTTGGTGAGCCGCTCTACACCGCGCAAAGGCGACCGTTCCAGACGTCTGGATGATCGCTATTTGTTTTTAGAGGCGCTGCTGTCCGCGCGCGATAAGTTGTACCTCAGTTACCAGGGGCGGGACGATAAAAGCAATGAAACCAAAGAACCGTCTATTTTAGTGTCGGAGTTGGTGGATTATTGTCAGCAATCGGTGTGTTTTGCTGAACATCTGGAACTAGATATTGAAACTGCCGAAAAGGCGGTTAAACAGCATCTATTGCACGAGCATCCTTTGCAGCCTTGGGATGCATCCTATTTTGCCACTGCCAAGGATAAAAACAGGGCGGTGACTTCCTTTGACAGAACCATGTTTGAGGTGGCCAGCACATTACAGTCGGGCCAGGGGGCTGTTGATTTCTTGAAAGTGAATCAACATGCGGCCATGTTGGATGAGTCGACCAGGCAAGATATTTCCGAGCTGGAATTACACCAGTTACAACAGTTTTTCCGTAATCCGGTGCGAGGCTGGTTTAAAAGTGTCTGGAAGACGCAATTTCCCCTCATCGCTGAAATTATGCCGGATGATGAGCCGCTAAACCTGGATAGCTTGCAGCGCTATCAGGCCACTTCACAGTTATTACAAGGTGACAGTGAGCAAGCCGTGATGCGCCAGATGGAGCTGGAAGGGCAGTTGCCCATCGGCAATTTAAAACTATTGGAGCAGGACGAGTTAAGCGCGCGGGCTGCCACCATAAAAGACAAAATGAGCGACGCTTTTGGCGGCTCGCTGCCAACACTTTCCACTCGGTGGTTAACCACGGAACTTATCGTTTCAGGCACTAACACTGATAAACAAGCGCTGTCGCTAACTGGTGCCGTGCAGTTAACCGCAAGTGGCGACCTGGTGTCTTTTCGCCCCGGTAAATTAGGCGCCAACGATTATCTGGCTATCTGGATGAGTTGGAACCTTGTTTGCGCAGTAGAAAATCGTCAATCCCGGGCCTGGTTTTTTGCCGCTGATAAAACCCTGAATTTTGAACCTATTGAGCAACAGGAAGCCAGGGAAAATCTACAATTATTGGTGGAGCTTTACTTAAAAGGGCAACAGCAATGCCTGGCCTTTTTCCCGAAAACAGCGCTTATCTGGGCGCAAAGCCAAGACGAGGGAAAAACTCTGGCGGGGTTCGCCGGTAATAGCTTTTTACCCGGTGAAGCCTCTGATCTGCATATTGGCAGGGTATACCCGCAATTGCAGGGTTGCTGGCAGAGCTTTACTGAGTTAGCTGATACGCTGTTGCAACCCATTTTAGCTAAGGCGGAGCTGTCATGACCGAGTCCATGAACAACACTTCGGTGATGAAGCCGCTTGAAGCCCTGTCGTTTCCACTGGATAAAAACGCATTAATCGAGGCCAGTGCCGGTACCGGAAAAACCTACACCATCAGTAATTTGTATTTGCGCTTGTTATTGGGGCATCAGTGCCAGGCGAGGGTGGTGAGTGAGATCCTGATCTTAACCTTTACCAATGCCGCCACCGCAGAACTAAAAGATCGTATTCTGGCCCGCATCCGCACCGCATGGCGAGATTTTGCAGTCGGGCAAAGTAGCGACGCTTTTATTCAGGCACTGATCGATGCAACCAGCAACAAAGAGCAGGCGCAGCAGCGCTTATTGATTGCGTCGCAGGAAATGGACCTGGCCAGCATTTTCACCATTCATGGGTTTTGCCAACGGGTATTAACCGAGCACGCCTTTGAAAGTGGCTCGCCCTGGCAGGAAAATCTGTCGCTGGATGATTCCGCCTTGCTAAAAAAAGCCAGCAGTGATTATTGGCGGGTCAGGGTTACAAGTCTGCCTGAGGGAACTTTGCGCTGGCTGTTAAAACAATGGTCAACACCCGATGCACTGAGCCGCTTTTTACGTCCGACTTTATCCCGTGATATAGGTAGCGAAGAGCCACAAGCCTTAAAACAGCAGTGGATGCAGTTGCAACAAGACTACGATAGCGCTGTTGAGGAAATCCGCAGCTGGTGGCGCGATGCGGGCATGTCGGATGTATTGCGTGAAGCTGATTTAAAAGCCAATGTAAAAATCGCAAAACCTGGGTTTTTAAGCATGATGGCTGAGTTTGGCCAAGGTACGCGATATACACCGGATTTGGGTAGAGATGGCTGGATATTATTGGCCCCAGATAATATCGCCAAAGCCCGCAAAAAGTCTTCGGCAGAACTGGAACTAAGCGAGTTCGAACGCTTTGAACAGCTGGCCGCGCTAGAGAAAAAGCTGGAAACAAGCCGTCAGCAGTATTTTTTCTGGGATGCCTTGTTGTTTTTCCGGCGACATCTACAAATCCAAAAACAGCAAAACGCCGAGCTAAGCCCCGACGATTTGCTCAGTCGTTTGTATCATGCCCTAACTAGCAAGGCCGATATGGCCGTTAATACAGATGCAGGTGGGCCGCTAACACAACTGCTTAGAGAAAAGTACCCTGTGGCGCTGGTGGATGAGTTTCAGGATACCGATGAAACTCAGTTTGCCATTTTTCGCCACTTGTATGTGCAGGAAGAGGCAACCGGGGCGCTGATCATGATTGGTGATCCTAAACAGGCCATTTACAGCTTTCGCGGTGGTGATATCCACACCTACCTAAGCGCCAGACGCATCGTTGCACAAGACTCACGTTATACACTGGCGACAAACTGGCGCTCGCAACCGGCACTGATTTCAGCGGTAAACGCCTTTTTTGCTAACAGTCAGTCGGGGTTTAATCATCAGGATATGCCTTTTATTGCTGTATCGGCGGGACAGGGTGAAAAGCACTTGAGCCTTAACAATGATAAGGCTGAGTCACTTGCTGTGGCAGTGCTGCCCGATGCGGTGGACAAAAAGGGGCAACCAGCCGCCCATAAATGGGGCAGTGCATCTCAGACGATGGCGCAAGTATGCGGCAATCAAGTTGCCAATTACCTTGGGCAAATGCGCATTGCTGAACAAGGTCTAAAGGCATCGGATATCTGTGTGCTGGTGCGGGACCGATTTGAGGCGGAATTAATCCAAGATGCCCTTAAGCAGCGTAATATAGATAGCGTATTTTTGCGCAAAGACTCTGTGCTAAAAAGCCCCGTGGCGTACAGTATCTGGTTGTTATTACGAGCCATTGCCGAGTTTAAATCTGAAAGCAATATCAAAGCCGCATTATTGGATGGGTTGTTTGCTTACAGCCACGAAGAATTAAGCGCTATTCACAGCGACCTGAGCCAATGGCAGCAGTGCCTGCAATACTTTGCTAACGCTCACGATATCTGGTCCAGGCAAGGTGTGATGGCGGCATTGGAGTACATTGCCCAACGTTTTGATTTGTTGAGCCGAATTATGGCCAGGCAGCAAGCACATCATCGCTGCATCACCGATTTGCGCCATCTCAGCGAGATTCTGCAATTTCAGAGCACCCGCATTGAAGGTAAAACACCACTGATTAACTGGTTCGAGGCTTGTCTGGCACAACCTGATTTGTTGGCCAGTGAAGGCATTGAAGGCACTCAGTGGCGTCTGGATACCGATCAGAACCTGGTGCAAATTTCCACTATCCACGCTTCCAAAGGCTTGCAATATCCCGTAGTGATGTTGCCATTTTGCAGTCGCTTTAAAGACAGTGCTACAGGCTTTTACCACGATGAGCAAAAGGGCTTACAATACCGTCTTGAGGATGACGAGCAGTTACTTTTGCAACAACAGCAAGAGCGTTTGGCGGAAGATATTCGATTGTTTTACGTGGCGCTTACCCGAGCGGAATTCCATTGCTGGTTAGGAGTGTGGAACAATGCCATTTCACCGCGAAGCGCGTCATCGGGATTTGGCCACGCCGCTATTGGCAGCGTGCTGGACTTTAGCACTGATACCCCGGTTACCGCTGAAGCGATCCTGTTAAGGCTACAGCAACGCCTGACTGGTGAAAATGTGGCCATCAATGAACTGTCTACAGAAGACACTGAACAGGTAATTCTGTTTGATGGCGTAACATCCGCATCAAAGCCATTAGCATTTTCGCCCTTGTCTCAAGGTATTCATCAAGATTGGTTACTCACCAGTTATAGCGCCATATCGCGCACCCGCTTGGTGCAGCACGACAATGCGCAGGACACGGCTTCTGAGCTACACGAACAGTTAAAAGCGGCAGATGAAACCAGTTTAACGGTACTCGCAGATATTAATGTTGAGCCTGATATTTATATCAGGCAAGAGCAAGAACCAACACAGCCGCCAGAGATGCGCTTTGCCTTTACTCGCGGTGCTTCTGCTGGTTCCTATTTGCATGAGGTACTGGAAAATTGTGCTTTTGACGAGCCAGAATCGGTACAGCATTTTTGTTTGGAGTACGCGGATAAATACAGCGTGGATCCAGATGAAGTACCGCAAATTAGCGATTGGTTGGTGGATACATTGCAAAGCCCGTTAACGGCAAGTCCTGATGGCATCAGGCTTTGGGATGTGCCTGCCAGTCATCGCCTTGCGGAAATGGAGTTTTATCTGCCCCTTAATCAGGTGGATGTAAGTACCTTTAATCAATTACTCAGCAGTTGGTTACCTGATATGAACGGGCATTATCAGTTGCAGCAACTCAATGGCATGCTGAAGGGCTACCTTGATCTTATTTATATCCATCAAGGGCGTTTTTACGTTGCCGATTACAAGTCGAATCACCTTGGGGATAGCCTGGAAGATTATGGGCAATCTCACCTGGATGAAGCGATGTCTCATCATGATTATTATCTGCAAGCTTTACTTTATTCGGTTGCTTTGCATCGCTACCTTAAAAACAAACTGGCTGGGTATGACCCTGAGCAGCACTTGGGCGGCGCGCAATATCTTTTTTTAAGGGGAATGAGCGCTGTAGCTCCAGGCAACGGGGTGTTAACTGTTTCGCCACCGATTGATTTGATCTACAAGCTGGATACGCTGTTTAGCGGCAAACAGGAGGCGGCTGCATGACTGTAGATAATAAGTCCTTGCTTAGCAATTCCGTACCAGGCACAGCAATGACGCGTCGCTATAGCCAAAATAAAATAGCGACAAGCGCAACAAATACTGAGCTGCGGGAAGTGCTGGATAGCTTGCTGCAGCATCAAAAAATCCGAGAGATAGATCGCAGTTTTGCCGTGTTTGCCGCGCAGCAAAGTAACTTACAGGATAATCAAGAGAGCCTGTTAATAGCCATGACAGCGGCACTGTTAAGTGAGCAACTGGGGCAGCAACACGTTTGCCTTGAACTGAGCACCATCAAACAACCTTTTGCGCCGATTTATCGATTCCCTGATAGCGCCCAAATTGCGGCGCTTTTTAGCCGTGCTGAAGTGGCAGAGACTGGTTTGTTTCAACTGTCGCAAGCGCGCTTGTACTTAAGTCGATATTACCATTATGAGCAGGATATCGTGGCAAAGCTTAATGGACTCTCGGCGACACAATTCCCGGAAACGGCTATTAAAGACTGCATGGATAAACTCTATGGAAAGCCATCAAACGATGCTGAACCTGACTGGCAGAAAACCGCCGTGGCGCTGGCTTGTTTAAAGAGTGTTGCTGTGATCGCCGGCGGGCCGGGCACCGGTAAAACCACCACGGTTGTACGAATTTTATGGGCGCTAAGCCAGTTGTCTCAGGCACAAGGACAACATAAGCCGATAATTAAAATGGTGGCACCCACCGGAAAAGCCGCAGCGCGGCTGAGTGAATCTGTCAGCGGCGCGGTTTCAAAATTGCCATCGCAAGATGATAATTTGCCGCTTGAATGTAGCACCATACATCGCTTGCTAGGAGCACGTCCTGGTTCGGTATTTTTCCGCCACAATGCTGAGCACAAACTCAACATTGATGTCCTGGTGGTGGATGAAGCTTCCATGATTGATATGCCATTGTTGGCGAAACTTCTGGCGGCGTTACCACAACACTGCCGTTTGATACTGTTAGGCGACAGCCACCAGTTGGCATCGGTGGAAGTAGGCTCAGTATTTTCTGATATATGCAGCTTAAAACGCGGTGAAAATCAGTTTAACCCGCAACTGCAACAGCTGTTAAGCCATTTGAGTCAGCAACCGGCTCTGGCTGAGAAGCGTTATGCATTGTCAGCAATGCACACCCGTCAGGGGTTTATTGACAACATTATTTATCTGCAAAAAAGCTGGCGTTTTGATGCCAATAGCGGAGTAGGGAAACTGGCGCAAGCTATCAATGCCGGTGACGTTGCTCAAACTATGCAAGTGTTAACGGCAAGCCGAGATGATATTGAATGGCATGCCTCAGCTGCCTTGGCGGAATTTATTAGGGCTATTTTGCCTCACTTTGAAACCTTTCATGAGGTTGTCGCCGCCGGAAACGTAGCCGGGGCATTTGAGGTGTTATCTCGCTGTCAGGTGTTGGCAGTGCAGCGCAGTGGCAAGTGGGGCACGCTCAATCTAAACAAACAAATCCAACGGGTCCTGTTAAGAGCTGACAAAATCAAAGGGGAGGCAGAGTTTTACGCCGGGCGACCCATTATGATCACCAGCAATGATTACCAGAATCGCCTGTTTAACGGGGATATCGGCATTGTCATGAGTGCGGCTGGTGAGGATGGGTTGTTGAAGGTGTGGTTTGCTGACACAGAACAGGGCTATCGCAGCTTATTGCCGGCACAATTACCCGCCCACGAAACACTTTATGCCATGACCACCCATAAAAGTCAGGGCTCTGAGTTTGACAAAGTGCTAATGTGTTTACCAGAATCCGTACCCGGAGTGCCTGCCAGAGTGAATCGCGAACTGCTCTATACTGGTGTTACCCGAGCGAAAAAAGAGTTTGTATTGTTTGCCGATGAACAAGCGGTGCGAAATGCTGTGAGTTTGCAATGCCTGCGGGCATCAGGTTTGGCAAAAGCATTAACTGGAGGTGCTCAATGAACGGAAAGCAGCACATAACAGGCTACAACAAGCGTTTTTCTGTTTCATCATTGCTAAGAGGCTTGTTGTTGTGCGCCTGTGTCTTAATGCTTCCTGCAAAAGCAGAAGTAAAACGTTCCGAGGAAGTTCACTATTACTCAGTGCAGTTGCAAGACGGGCAGTCACTGAAAGGGGCGCTTAAAGGTGTTACCCCCATTCGTAAAAACAATCGCCATTGGTATGGTAAAACCCAATGGAGCATTAATCCGTTATATCGATTTCGTCAATTGTCAGGCTCTTGTTACGTGAGCCAGCATTTAGTGGAGTTGAATATTGTTATGACCTTGCCTGAATTGTTGCCCCAGTCGCAAGCGTCTGAGGCGCAAATACAACAGTTTAATCGCTTCTATGAGGCGCTACTGGTGCACGAAGAGGGGCACAAGGCTTTAGGAGTGAAAGCGGCTAATGAGGTGGATGAGTATTTAGGTATGCCTAATATTTCAGAAACCTGTGAGACGTTACAAATTCGGGTGAACGAAGAGATCAGTGCCCTCATCCAAAAATATAAGCAGCTGAACGAACAATATGATGTAGAAACCCAACATGGCAAGACCCAGGGGGCGGTTGTTTCCCATTAGTGCAAACTCTGCTGATTATTTGTTTTTAACGAATCTCTTACCGAAGGCAACAGGCGGCGACTGACAGGCACCTGGATTTCTGCACCGAGGCCTAAGAAAGCCTGACTTTTTTGCTCCGATTTTTGATTAAACAAACCTGTTACGCATTCCAGGTTAACCAGGTAGGAGCGGTGTACCCGCAAAAACGTATCAGGTAACAGCTCTTCCAACTGCTTTAATGTACCTGAGTACAGCTTTTCACTGGCATCTTTTAAATGAATTTCTACGTAGTCTCCCGCCGCTTTGGTATAGGTGATATCTGAGCTGTCGATAAACTCAGTTTTTCCAATACTGCTAAGTTCCAGTCGGGTGGGGGTTTGCAGTTGCGCTTGTTGCGCCAGACGATATTCCAGTTTGGCACTGCGGCTGCGTTCTGTCATGAGTTCAGCTTGTTGCGCCTGATACTCTCTTGCCTGTTGCACAAAGATACCGGACAACACCAATGCCACAATCAGGAAGTGGACAAACTCGTGAAAGGCCGCTGAGCTGATGAAAATGATAACGGCAATCATCAGATGCCCCACAAACCAGGCTTTGAGTTTACTGTTTTGTTGTTTGTAGAGATACCAAAGGATCTGCAGCAAGTTGATAAGGATGGGAACCAGTATTCCAGAGGTGGTTTTTGTATCGAAACCCGGAATAAACAACACCACGGCCAGGGTTAACAGGCTGCCAGCAATAATCCAAAAAGGAGCCTGATTTGATGCCACTTTTAACGAGTTATAAACCAATAACAGCACACCAAAAAGATAAGAGCAGGCGGTAATACTGATGAGTCGGATATCCTGCCAGGGATAGCTGTAATTAATGATGCTTCTGGAAAGTTCTGCCGAGAGTTGCAGCATAGCCAGCAAACACATAGCTGCAAACAAGGGGAAGTGGTAGCGAATTCCATCTATCTCTTCATTGCGACCCATTTCTCGATTGCGACTGACACTCAATACTAAAAAGTAGATAACACCGACGGCAAAGGCACCGATGAGTGCGATACCGGGCGTTGCGAAGGACTGAATATATTGCCCTGTTTCAGCATAGGGAAAAAAGGCAAGCAGGTGCATGGGAGCACCGAGGGATATCAAGCTATGATGTCCTGATAACTGCATAATTAGCCTGTTTTTACCCGCGAATAAGGTTTTATCAGGCACATGAAAGACATAATCCATCTTGCCCGGAATTTCTGTTTTATCGGTGTCGGGCTGTCCGTTATTACCAAGATACGTATTATTTAGCCAAACCCGGCTTGCCGCTTTGCCAAAAACAAAAAGCCCCAAAGGGCTATGAGAAGGCAATTGTGTCTCTGTTAGTTCAAACTCCAGCAATAGCCACATAGCGCTGTGTTGAGGGTCTACTTCAAACAGTTTTTGCTCGGCACAATCGGCTGCGCTGAAGTCGGGTATAGCCACATCGGCAGTGGACATCGGGCAGACTATCACGTCGCTTTGATAGGGAAAGGAGCGGAACTCAGCAGCATAAACAGCAATGCTAAATAACATTAAAAACAGGCTTAGAGCACTAAATCGGCTTAACTGTCTGACGTTCACTTAATTTTCCTTACTACCGATTATTGATTACAGCCTACCGTTTATCTCGGTGACCTGCAGCAATGACTCCGGTTAACGAAATCCCCTTGTTGTCGCAGGGCAATAACCTGTTAACTGAGCAAAAACACGAAGGAGCAATAATATGCGAATCATACAATTAATGACAGGTTTAGCGCTGGTGTTTTCACTGGCAAGTCACGCAGAGACCGTTCTAAATAGGGGAAAATTGTCTGAGCAGGCAATTGAATTTAAGGCCAATAGCGGTGACAGTACCGATGCCTTTGAAGGCTTTATTATGGTACCGGAAAACCGTAATAACCCTGACAGCCGAAAAATCAGAGTTAACTATGTGCGTTTCCCATCCACCTCTGATAATCCAGGGCATCCGATTGTTTATTTGTCTGGTGGCCCCGGTGGTTCTGGGATAGCCACTGCCAAGTGGCGCAGATTTCTGCTTTTTATGGCACTGCGGGAGTTTGGTGATGTAATCGCGTTGGACCAGCGTGGTACGGGGCAATCAGAGCAAGCAGAAACCTGTGTATCAGATGAAAGTATCAGTCTGACAGAGCGGGTTTCTGATGCTGAAATAGCTAAGCGCTATCGGGAGGCGGCAAAACACTGTCTGGCGCAGTGGCAGCAACAAGGTGTTGATGTATATGGTTATACCACAGTGCAGAATGCGCTGGATATCGATGATCTGCGCAAACACCTGGATGCCGAAAAGGTTAATTTATGGGGCATCTCTTACGGTAGCCATTTAGCCCTTGCTGCCGTTAAATTGTTTGATGACAAAATCGACAAGGTGATTATTGCCAGCGCTGAAGGACTGGATCAAACCATTAAATTACCAGCGCAAACAAATCAATATTTTGCAGCAGTTAACGAGGTACTGGCAAAACAAGATGTCGGTAAACAGGTTAGTGATTTACCCGGGTTAATGCGTCGTGTACATGCTTCTTTAGAAGACGCGCCTCTGACGTTAGAGATCCCCGGAAAAGCGGGCAAAGTGACACAGATGTTATTTCAGCGCTATCACATGCAAAAGCTATCCAGTATGGCCATTGCCGATCCTGGCCATTATCTGGCAATGTTAGTGCAAATCTATGCTGCGCTAGACAGGGGCGATACCAAGCTATTGGTGCAGGTATTACAGCGCGGTTTTTTTAACGATGAAGCCATTGCATTTCGTTTAATGCCTTTGGCAATGGATGTGGCATCGGGTATCACTGCAAAGCGTCTGAATAAGGTTGAGCAGCAAATGGATAATGCCTTGTTAGGTCCCTATCTGAATTTCCCTATGCCGATGCTGAACAATATTGATCCTCAGTTGGATTTGGGAGATACATTCAGAGCCAAACCCTTATCGGATGTGCCGGTATTATTATTAACAGGCTCATTGGATGGCCGCACCTATCCGGAAGAGCAGCGCCAGGCTGTGAGTTCCCTTTCCAAAGTGACCCAAATTATTGTGGAGAATGCAGGACACAACTTATTCACCAGTCATCCAGAAGTGCTCAATCGCATGAAAACATTTTTGGCAGGTCAGAAAACATCTGAAGCGACTATCGTTTTGCCACTGCCGGAATTGTCACTCTCAAAGTAGAATAATGAATAAAATAAGAATAAAACCGCTCGGTTAACTGGGTGGTTTTTCCATTTGGGCTGAGAACATAAAGGCTTTTCTCTTACTTTGAAAAAACTTAGACTGGCATTTGATTTTTCAGGGGAATAAAAATGGATAAAAAGGATACTGAGGGAACTGTCGCTACGACTGAGTTCAAACCCGAATACCATTTGAAAATACTTATAGTGTTTTTTAAGCGCAATCCCGCACTGATGCTGTCGGTATCTTATTTGTTGTTAACCCTGTGCGGTATTCTTTACAGCGCGTCTTTTTATAACGAATTCAACATCAATATCATGAAATTGGCGCAGATTTCTGATTTATTGATAGTGGGCATCAGTGAGCCTGCTGCTGTTTTAATGTTTTCTGGTGGGCTGATTGTGGCTGCGGCATTTGATATGCTGGTATTAGTTTCTTACCCTATCCATCGTCGCTGGAAACAGAAACCGGCAAGTATAAAACGCAGCATTATTCTATTTTTTAATTATGTGCCGAAAAATCGCGATGGCTTGTTTATTATTTTCCTGTTGGTTTCCATTACCTATGCGAAACTGTTTGTAACCCTTTACGCAGAATGGCGCAGTGAAGATATTAAGTCCTCTAAAGAGGGATTTGTTAGTATTAAAACGGGGACTGATTCAGAATCGCAAAAGCTTAAAATATTGGGCTCAACGACAAACTTATTACTCGTTTATGATGCGACACTTAACGAAGCTTCTGCCATTGGTATGGAGGACTTAGTTAGCATTCGCCCAATAGCGTCTGTTGATGAGAATGCCCAGAACGAGGATAACGAATGAGCAAGCTTAGGATTCACTTTCAAAACGTCGAATTGGGTATTTGAGGTATTTAGTTCCGATTTTAGATTCAGGTATTTTAATTTGGCGAAACTATGCCATGCTAAAGACAATTGTTTTTTGATACCCAAACATCATGGATCACCATTTCGCTAAACTTAGTTTACTCGCCATTATCTTCGCTGGAATAAGCGCTTGTGCTTCAAATGTTGCGGAGTCTAGCAGCACGAAAGCCAACTCAAAAACACCCCAAGCGCAAATTGAGCCAAGTGTCTGTGATGGTGAAGTAGTTGCGCCAGCTGTTTTTGCGCCGCTTTTGACAGAGGTTGACCGTCCTGAGCTGGTAACTGCTAGTTTGGGTAGTGCCGGTACTGGTGGTTTGTGTCAGGCGAAGGCATACAAGGTGACTCAGCCTTTTGAAATTTATCGCGCCTGGGATAGTGTCAAACCTTACAGCAAGCTCGGCCATTGGTGGTCGTTTTCCATGCCTTCTGGAAAAGTCGCTGAGTACCGCAAAAAGTATGCGATTTGTCCTAAGTATTCCCCTCTGGATATGATGGTGCGCTGCTCCTTGCAAGAGGGCAGCATTGTGGTGTTGGGTACCGGTCAAAGCGCCAGCTGCAATGCCTTTGACTATGCAGCTTCCTCAGCAATACAACTTTATCTGGCGGACGCCGCTACGGCCACTGAAGGGTGCCAGTCCTTCTACGGCGTATTTAGTTGGCAAAATGTGAATAAAAACCCCAAGACCAAAACTGAAGCCGAAGAGCCTACTGCCGCAGACGATAGTTTTTAAACTTTTGTGAAAATGCGCTGTGGCTTTTGCCACTTATGATTTCCTCTGCCATAGTTGTTTCATCAATAACTACTTCACTAGCTTGGTAACGGGATTAAATTAAATGCACGTGCTTTTCATTGCGCCAGATTTTCCATCCTATCAACAACACTTTGTTCGAGCGTTAAAATCAGCAGGTGCCAAGGTTTCTGGCATCGGCGACCGACCAGCGGAACACATGCCCGAAGAGGTTAAACGGCAACTGGATGCCTATTATCAAATCAGCAATGTCACCGATACTCAGGCGCTTCTAGAGTGTGTGCGTTATGTGCAAAGTCAGGAGTGGGTGGATAGACTGGAGGCCACCATCGAGTCTCACATGTTAGCGGCAGCAGAAGTAAGAGAAGCTTGTACTATTCCGGGTATGAGTTTTGAGCAAACCTGGATTTGTCGTGATAAAACCACCATGAAACAGTTTATGCAGGAGCGTGGTATTCCGTGTGCCGCATTTACGGCAGCTGATAGTGTTGAGCAAGTGCAAACCTTTGTTGAAAAGGTAGGTTATCCGATCATTGTTAAGCCACGCGATGGTGCCGGGGCATCCGCTACCTGGCGCTGCAATGGCCCGCAGGATTTAATGCCCGCCATTGAAGATACCGGCATTGATAAGGGCAATTCCGCAGCGTTAGAAGAGTTTATCGAAGGCCATGAAGGGTTTTACGATACACTTGTAGCAGGCGGGAAAATACAGCACGATTTCGTGTCTCATTATTATCCCAATGTACTGGAAGCGATGCGTACGCGCTGGATTTCACCGTATATAATCGTTACTAACCGCAGTGATTTACCCGATTACCAACCACTCAAAGAGTTAGGTCAAAAAGTAATACAAGACATTGGTTTGCAAAATGTACCCACCCACATGGAGTGGTTCGCAGGAGAAAAAGGACTGAAGTTTTCTGAGATAGGTGCCCGTCCTCCCGGAGTGGGGCAGTGGGATCTCTATTGCGCCGCTAATGATATCGATTTGTATAAAGAGTGGGCGGATACTGTACTCTATGGTCAATGCCACGGTGTGTTGTCACGACGCTACTCAGCGGCGATTTTGAGTTTACGCCCTAATCAAGATGGTAAAATTCACGGTTACACCGGGGTCGAGCAGGTAATGCAGCAATACGGAGAGTGGATTATCAATTGTCACTTTCCTGAGACAGGTACGCCGACACAGCCGATTAACGCCGGTTACATGGCCAATGCCTGGATTCAGATCAAGTATCCTGATTATGACGAGTTACGGACGATTTTGATGGACATCGCCAATAAAATCACGGTTTATGCAGGATGATCAGTGACCTCTTGAAAAGGCAGGTTGGCTAAAGTCATACCTTCTTTAGTTACAGTCAGAACGCTGCCTTGTTCATACCAATCACCGACAACAATGCGTTTAGCTGCTTCGCCATTATGGGTGGTGATATTGTGGATTGCCGGGCGGTGCGTGTGGCCGTGAATCATTTGTTTAACCGCAAATTTATCCAGGTAATTGAGTACTTCTTCTGGGGTCACATCCATAATGTCGGCTGATAGCGCCTGTTGATTTTTTTTACTGGTTTCCCGGCCTTTCTGGGCTATTTCCTTGCGTTTTTTCAGCGGCAGCCACAATACCAGTCTTGGCCACCACCAACCGCGGGCCTTTTTGCGAAACTTTTGGTAAGCCACATCTCTTGTACAGAGTTCATCGCCGTGCAGTATTAAGGTAGGGGTGCCATAGAGGTCGATAACCTGCTGCTCGGGTAACAGTTCCATGCCGCATTGATGGGCATATTGTTGGCGGATCAAAAAGTCGCGATTGCCATGAATAAAAAACACCGGAACACCTTGTTCTCGCACACTTTTAATGGCATTGGCCACGGTGCGCGTGAACTGATTGTCGTCATCATCACCCACCCAGGCTTCGAATAAGTCGCCTAATATAAAAAGTTTGTCGGTATTTTTTGTATCGATAGAACTGAGGAAGTGGATAAAACACTGGGTGATGTCCGGGCGGTTATCACTCAAATGTAAGTCGGCAATAAATAACGTTTTTTTCACGAGGTTTACTATTGTCGCAAAGATGATTTTGAAGAGATTAACGGGCAGACAACCGCTGCCCTAATAATGTGATTTATTCAGCAACAGCCTTTTCAATGATCACTTCTTCTAGTGGTACATCTTGGTGGAAGCCGTGGCTACCAGTTTCAACGTTTTTGATTTTTTCAACAACGTCCATACCTTCAACCACTTCACCAAATACGCAGTAGCCCCAACCATCGCGGCTTTCGCTCTTGAAGTTTAAAAAGTCATTGTCAGCTACGTTGATAAAGAATTGCGCTGTAGCGGAATGAGGATCCATGGTACGAGCCATAGCAATGCTGCCTTTTTTGTTACTCAGACCATTGTTTGCTTCGTTTTGGATAGGCTCTTTAGTGGTTTTTTCGCCCATGCCCGGCTCCATGCCGCCGCCCTGGATCATGAAGTTATTAATCACGCGGTGAAAAATCGTATTGTCGTAAAAACCGTCGTTTACATAAGAAAGGAAATTGGCCGACGTGTTCGGTGCTTTTTCTTCGTCTAGTTTAATTTTGATAACGCCAAAGTTGGTGTGTAAAGAAACCATAATGAGTCCTGATTAGTTACGGGGTTGCACTATCGGGTGCGCTTGAATAGCACATGATGGTGGCGAATGATGCGAATTACAAGAGCAACCATTAATGTGTGTTGTTTTTCCTGAATTAGGTTGGCCCATCTCAGGGGCAGTGGTAAACTTCGCGTCCCATAAAACAGGATAAAGGAACCACGATTTCATGTTGCACATATACAACACCTTGACCCAAAAGAAAGAAGCCTTCAAACCGTTACAAGCCGGTAAAGTGGGTATGTACGTCTGCGGTATCACGGTGTATGACTTGTGTCACATGGGACATGCCCGTACCTATCTGAGTTTTGATTTAATGGTGCGCTATCTGCGCCATAAAGGTTTTGATGTGAATTATGTGCGCAACATCACTGATGTTGACGATAAAATCATTAAACGCGCCAATGAACGCGGCGAAGATGTTCAACAGTTCACGGAGCGAACCATTGCTGAGATGCACAAAGACTTTGATAGTATCGGTTTACTGCCTGCTGATATCGAACCTCGTGTTACCACCCACATGCCTGAGATCATTGATGTAATCCAGCGTCTTGTGGATAAGGGCCATGCCTATCAAGCGGATAACGGCGATGTATTGTTTGAAGTTAGCACCTATAAGGCTTATGGAAAGCTAGGCAAGCAAGATTTGGAGCAGCTCAATGCCGGTGCGCGAGTTGAAGTGGAAACCAGTAAACGGGCACCACTGGATTTCGTGTTGTGGAAGATGGTGAAACCGGGTGAGCCAGGCTGGGAGTCGCCTTGGGGCGTTGGCCGTCCGGGCTGGCACATTGAATGTTCCGCCATGAACCACAAACATTTAGGCGCGCATTTCGATATTCACGGTGGTGGCTCAGATTTGATATTTCCACACCATGAGAATGAAGTTGCGCAATCTTGCTGCGCCTTTGATACCCCGTATGTTAACACTTGGGTGCACACTGGTATGGTTCAGGTGAATCAGGAAAAGATGTCTAAATCTTTAGGCAACTTCTTTACATTGCGTGATGTGCTTAAGCAATACGACGCGGAAACACTGCGTTATTTCTTGATGTCAGCTCATTATCGCTCTCAGTTGAATTATTCAGAGGATAATATCAAACAGGCGAAAGCAGGTTTAGAGCGTTTATATACGGCATTAAGAGATGTTGAATTTGACGATTCACTTGAGCCAGTTGAAAGCTATGTCGCCCGGTTTGATTCAGCGATGGACGATGATTTTAATACGCCTGAAGCTTTTGCAGTGCTGTTTGAATTGGCTAAAGATATCAACCGTGAGCAAAGCGCGGAGTTAAAGCCTCGCTTGGCTGCCACATTGAAATTCCTCGGTAATGTAATGGGCTTTTTGCAACTATCACCAGAGAGTTATTTGCAAGGTGGAGCCGGGGAAGATGAATCGGCGCTGATTGAAGCCTTGATTAAAAAACGCAACGATGCCAGAGCTGCAAAAGATTGGGCGCAAGCGGATGCCGCGCGAGATGAACTCAATGCCATGAATATTGTGCTGGAAGATGGTCCTTCGGGTACCACCTGGCGAAAAGGTTAATTCAGTGTCTCGTCCTAAAATACGTTGACGTTTTATGCAGGCCGGTAGATTTTATCTATCGGCCTTTTTCGTAATGCACCTGGTTAGGTGTTTTCATTCCCAAACTCAAGTGCGGCCTCATCTCATTGTAGATGTATATCGATTCATCCACGAGTTGCTTTAATTCCCGCCTATTCTTGCACTGATGCAACAAGAACTCCTGCTTTAGTATGCCATTGATTCTTTCTGCTAAGGCATTCTGATAGCAATCATAACCATCGGTCATAGATGGAGTAATGTTGTGATTTCTCAGGACAGCCTGATATTCCTCAGAGCAATATTGCACTCCTCGGTCTGAGTGATGAATCATTGGATGGTTATAGTACTTATGCTTGATACTCATATTGAGTGCCTTAACCACATCTGTTGCTTTCATTTCATCGCTGAGTTCATACCCCATTATCTTTCGGGAATATGCATCCGTTGTTAATGATAAATAGTGCGTACCCGCATCTGACTTCACGTAGGTAATATCACTCACAAGCACATCCTCAGCCTGTTGAGGTTGATAGTCCTTCAGTAGATTCGGGTGCTTTTTCATCCAGTGACGGCTGTCGGTTGTTTTTGTGTAACTACGTTTGGGTTTAACCAACATGCCTTCTGCGCGTAAATAATCAAACAGTCCATCACGCCCCAACTTAATGCCAAGTTTATCAAGCTCTGGTTTCATCAGTTGGTAGAGCTTTCGAGTCCCAATCCGCGGCATGTACTGGCGCCAATACAGCACCATGTCCTTAACCGGCATTAGCCTCTGCTGCTTATCGTTAAACCGCTTAACCCACTGATAAAGCCCTTGAGGTGTAAATCCGAATAGGCGACAACAACGAGCTAGCTTTCTTCGTTTTTCAACTTTTCCCGCCCAGAGAGCTTGTCGTAGTACTTTTTTCTGTAGTTACTCCCACACTCGTTATCAACACGGGTTACTACCTCTTCCAGAACATCAATTTTGAGTTCAGCATCAGCTAATGCGCGTTCTAAACGCTTAATCTTTTGGGCGGGTGTTTCGTTGGATTGAGACATAAGTGAATGCATCAAAGGCTCAGACCAATCCAGCTTACCATGCTTTCGTAGCCAGACGAGAACTGTACTTCGGCCTTGAATGCCAAAGTGCTTTTGAGCTTGTTTGTAGGTGAAGTCGCCTTTTTCGACTTGCGCTACAACGGCCAATTTAAAGCCTAAGGTGTAATCACGTTGAGTTCGTTTAACGCGTTGTTTATCTGGGTTTCTCATAATAAGTCCTAAATGTGTAAACACATTTCAGGACGGGACACAGCAACATATAAAAAAGCCGCGATTCATCGCGGCTTTTTTGTACCAGTTCCACAGAACATTCGATGGAACTGGTTTTTTCCCAAAAAGACGTCATCCATGACGAGTCATATCCAGGGGATTTTTTTATTGAACGTTCCAGTTTAGTGTCAGACCTGAGAATGCACGGTAAGCACGGATGCTGATATGCCAGGTATCCTGTCCAGGGTTGCTGAAAGTACAAGTTTCGTTGTTGCCAGACTCATAGGGGCGGCAATCATAAGTGGTGGTTGTAGGTTGCGCGCCTTTTCTTACGTAAAGGTCAGCGTCACCTGTGCCACCTGAGATGCTGAACTCAGCACTGCTCATGCCCGCTGGCATGTCAAAGGTATAGTGTAACCAAGCGTTGCGAGAAGCAGACAGATCAGTCAGTTCGCCTGTGCTACCTTCACCACCTGAACCACCACCGCTGTTGTCAGTAAAACTACCAGTTAATGAAGCCCCGCTATAAGTAGAATAGGCGTGAACTTTAACATAATAGGTGCCTTCCTGAGCGCTGCTGAAAGAACAGCTTTCAGTGTTTCCTGAATTCCAAGAACGACAATCGTAGTTAGAGGTAGTTGGCTCTGAACCGAAGCTTACGTATAGGTCAGCGTCACCGCTGCCGCCAGCAAGGTTGAATTCAAGATCAGTGGCACCTGCAGGCACTGCTAATGTAAAGACTTGCTCATCGCTTGTGGAACCAGACAAGCCAGTTTTAGCTACGCCATTAGTTAGTGCGGTTTCCCCTGTACCGCCACCACCACCGGTGCCGCCACCTGTGCCTGCACAATTAGCTGCCATATAGTCAGAGGCTGCTTTGGTTTGGACCAGTCCCCAACCAGTGCGGTTATCTCTGCCAGCGTTGTCCAGATCTAATGCAGTTTGCTTAAGTGCATTTCTGACTTCAGTTGCAGTACAGCTTGGGTTATTACTCCACGCCAATGCCGCAACACCTGCAACATGCGGAGTTGCCATAGACGTACCATTGTAATAGGCGTAATCCGTATTGCCTCTTACTTCTAGTGTGGCGTTGGAGCCCACATTGGCCAGCAAGTCCTGACCTAAGGCGCGATTGACAGATACTGTTGGCATATCAACTACAGTGTTGGCGTCCACTACAAACGGATTTTGAAGACCAGGACGAGCAGAGTTACTGTAAACAATCACACCGCTCGCACCAGCGTTAGCACAAGCTTGCGCAGGATTGATTTCTGGATAGTTTGAGCCTGATTGATTTTCGTAACGTTCAGCGATACAGATTTTGCCAGACATATTGCCACAGCTGTAACTGCCAGCAGTCATGCTGCAACTAGCAAGCTCACCGGAAACAGTGCCATTGATATTGGAAATTGAATAGCTGCTACCTGAGGGCACATAACGTGATTGCGGTAACACGCGATCATCACCAGTGGTTGAGCCATTGTAAGTAATGAAACCTTGACGGCCGTCACCTACACCTACTGTAGACAGTATTGCTTCACCTGGACCCGATAATTCAACTTGCGAGGTGTATTGCGAAAACTCAGCATGTAAGCCTGTCTCATCAACAGCTGCTACTGAAACTACAGCATTATAAGAGGCAGGATAGGAGTCAGTGGCATCACCATCGTTACCCGCCGCGGCGATTAGCAACATGCCATCATCTTCAAAGGCCTGCATTGCATTGCTTTCAGATGTCGTGGAGCTTGGACCACCCAAAGACATGTTAACCACTTTTGAACCCGCAGTTTTACAGTCCTGGATCGCATCTACCAAATCACTACTGTATGCCCAACCTGATTCAGTAAACACTTTAATGATGTGCAGATTGACATTGGTGTTAGGTAACACACCAACGACACCTTCATTGTTGTTTACCGCAGCAATGGTACCGGCAACGTGAGTACCGTGAGAACCACCTGGTGTAGACCATTGGCCTGTACCACTGTCGTTGGTTCCAGAGGCATTATTGGCAGCCAGGTCAGGATTAGTGATATCGTAACCAGAGTCGATGATACACACAGTCATGTTGCTGGCGCTGGCATCGCTTACCTGGTCTGCTTGCACATTGGCAATACCCCAAGGTGAAGATTCAGCCATTGGCCAACGCTTTGGATTCTTCTCAGCACGCGCAGCATAAGAAGAGTTGCTCAAGTTAGAAGTAATAAAATCAATGTCATTAACGTGCAATTCTGCAGGTAATTTCAAAATTACACTATCTTGTCCATGGGCTTTGACAAAAGACAACGCTTTGCCGGCTCTGAAAGAAAAGTCCATCATGATTTGTTGACCACGAGCCGCTAAGCTACCGCCTTTCAGATTAGACTGGTTCTTCAAAGCTTCAGGCGCTTCATCCGCCATTTTCAAAGCTAAAACGTCATTCGCGCTGCTTAGCTTAACGATAATTTGGTCGGTGGTATCGGCATATTTTTGTCTTTTTTGTTCAGCGCGCCATTGAGCGAATCCAGTTGGCCTCGCGTTTTGCTCTTGTGCAGACGCTTTTTGTGCCACTGCCGTCATTGGGGAGGCCTGAACTGCTGAGCCAATTGAGGCAGCGCAGAGTAGGGCGACCGTAGTTTTATTAAATTTCATTCTTGTTGTTTCCTTAAACACTTGTTGTTTTTTTATTTCGAAATTATTTCCCGCGGTTTTGTTTGATTTGTTGTAACTGATCAGATCAGTTGTGCAGGTAAATAATTTTCGATTCAAGGTTTTAGCAAAGGAAAAAAATGCTGTAAACAGAAAAGGGTGAAGTGTAAAAAAGGTAAATAAAGAAGCCTAATTGTTTCCGTTATTTTTCTGTATTGCGCTGCAGCCTTTTAAGAATAACGGTCACAACAACATTCCCATGACTCAAAAAATAAAGTTACGTAAAGATATTGTTACACATTGCTGAAAAATGTAATCAAATGTAATTATTTAAATTACAATAAATAAACTGAATTTTGCCTGTTTCGAGTAAAAGCTGATTGTTAAATGACTTGGGGTGGATATAGGTACACTTTTTGTTGGGTGCAGTGCAATCCGCATACTAAGTTTTTTGAGTAAGTGATTTCACATTAACTTGTTTGCGGGGCGTATCTTATTTTTCTAAAAAGCTTGATTTTTTGAAAACTAAGTCAAATAAAATGTAATTAAGTTACGGAAGAATAGAGTTCCAGTCCTGGTCACCGGTATTGTATTAAGACCACACTAGTGAAGAAACGGAGAAAAGTTTATCCTGGTTTTTGTATAAGACCGATACGATTTTATTTGTTCGGGGGGACGCAGGCTATTAAGCAAATTGCCGCTAAAAGCCATATTGCCACTTCAACATAAACAGGATGATAGTTGAGAAAGCCGCTGAAATGGGCAGTCCGATGCGCACAAAATCTTTAAATCGATATTCTCCGGCGCTGAATACCAATAGATTAGTTTGATAACCCCAGGGCGAAATAAAACTAGCGCTTGCTGCAAAAGCGACGGCCAATGCAAACGGCATAATGGGTAAATTCATCGCAGTGCTGATCCCCCATGCAAAAGGAAACATGAGTGCTGCCGCGGCATTATTGGTTACCAGCTCGGTAAGTACCAGGGTACTAAGGTAAACGGCAATCAACACCATAAATGGCGAACTGCCCAGTAAAATTGGTTGCAGCCAATCGGTTAATAGAGCGATGGTTCCGGTGTTTTCAAGCGCCGCCGACAGCGATAGTGCACCTACTATGACAATGATCAGATTGGTAGGCAAACTGCGCTTGAGTTCGTTGCTGGATACCACTCTTGTTAATACCAATATCACTAACAAGAATAGAAGCGTTAGCTCAAGAGACAGCACATTAAACGCTGCCAGAGAAATCGCGCTTAAAAATCCCCCAACCGCGATAATATCCTGCCAGCCATGGAGTTTCTTCTCGACTTTAAGCTCATTGAGTAAAAAGAAGTTATTGTTAAGGTAGGGACGGGTTTTAAAATCCGCTCCGGTTGCCAGCAGAAGGAAGTCACCGGCTTTCAATTTTATCTCACCTAATTTACCGCTTAGCTTTTCACCATCGCGGCGAATGCCCATAACAGCGGCGTCAAACATCGAGCGAAACCCAACAGCTTTGAGACTCTTACCAATAATTGGCGCGCGATTTGTGATGATGACTTCCGTCAGGTTTTCTCTTAACAATCCATTACTATCTGCGAAAAAGCTCAAACCCGGAATGTGATCCAAGGTATCCACGCGTTCGATGTTGCCAGAAAAAATAAGTTTATCTCCCGCCTGGATCACTGTATCCGGGTGTACCGGGCTGATAAGTTGTTTTTTCCTCACTATTTCCACGAGAAATAATTCCGGCAGGTTGCGCAGATGATTTTCTTCTATGGATTTGCCTATTAATGGCGAGCTATCGACGACTTTAGCCTCGATAATATAATTCTTAAATTCATTTGCTCTGGGTTTTAAGTCTGGCAGCATGCCTTGCAACAGATATATAAGTAAACAACAACTCAATCCGGCTGTTAAGCCATAAAGAGTAAAGTCCCAAAAGCGAAAACCCGGTTGACCGTGCTCTATCAGGAAACTGTCAACGATCAAATTGGTAGAAGTACCCACCAAGGTTACCGTTCCCCCTAAAATTGCCGCATAAGATAATGGTATGAGTAGTTTTGAAGGTGCGATGTGTTGATTATGAGTTAGTGGTCCAGTTAGCGTTGCCACCACTGCGGTATTATTGAGAATGGCAGAGCTGAAATACGAAATGCCCAGTACTTTTAAAGTGGATAAGGTTTTGTTCGCCGTGATGAGTTTCCTGGCGAGCGTTTTCATAATGCGAGATTTATCCACTCCAATACTGACTAACAGAAGCAGTACCAAAATGACCAATCCGCGATTATTGAGATTACTGAGTACCTGATTAACTTCCAGGCTACCAGTTAACAGCAACGTCATTGTCGCAAGGGCGAATATCAGGCTTGGGCTTTTGTTGGAGAACACCAAGCCTAAAATGGTACTCAGAAAAATCCCGAGTACCAATATTTGCGTTATTTCCATATCACCTAACTATTTCAGTTGTGAAATATCAATTGCTTGCCAGTGAGGGAAATGTTTACGTACAAGTGCGTTGAACTCAAGCTCAAATTCAGAAAAATCGCCTTTTTCTGAAGTTTGTTGGCTCTCGTTTGCATTGATTACCATTCCAGCACCGACAGTAGCGTTGCTGATACGATCAATAACAATGAAAGCACCAGTGGCTCGATTTTGCGCGTAAGGGTCAGCAGCAACTGCCTCAGTGAGCTTAAGTTGTACTTGAGCAATCTCGTTTAACTCAAGGTGCACAGCCTCGCTTTTCTCTAGCGTATTGACATCTATTTTGTGGTCAATATCAGAGATACTGCCTGTCACCTTTTTAGTGGCGAACTTGATGGCGTATTGTTTGTTTGGCATTAATGCTTCTTCTGCCATCCATACCAAATGCGCAGTCCATGCGTCTGAGCTGGCTGGGACATTATCCGATTTGACGATCATATCACCGCGTGAAATATCGATTTCATCTTCCAGTGTTAAGGTCACTGCTTGCGGTGTGTGGGCATATTGCAGGTCGTCATCAAAGGTGACGATAGATTTGACCTTGGAGCTTTTACCGGAAGGTAACGCCGTGATTTGGTCACCTACTTTAATGTCTCCAGATACGATTGTGCCGGCAAAACCTCTGAAGTTCAGGTTAGGACGGTTTACATATTGTACCGGGAAGCGGAAGTCAGTTTTGTTTTTATTGCGGTCAATCTCGATAGTTTCAAGAATTTCCATCAGAGGTGCGCCTTCGTACCAGGAAAGATGCTCAGATGGATTAACCACGTTGTCACCATTCAGAGCCGAAATAGGCACAAAGTTAACATCTTCAAAGGCCAGATCTTTGGCGAAAACATTGAAGTCGGAACGGATTTTTTCAAACACATCTTGTTTGTAATCCATCAGATCCATTTTGTTGATGGCTACTACAATATTTTTGATACCCAATAAGGACACCAGGAACGAGTGGCGTTTAGTTTGTACTTGTACACCATGACGTGCGTCCACCAAAATGATGGCCAAATCACAGGTAGATGCACCTGTTACCATGTTACGTGTGTATTGCTCGTGTCCCGGAGTATCTGCAATAATGAATTTGCGTTTATCCGTCGAGAAATAACGATAGGCAACATCAATGGTAATGCCTTGTTCACGTTCGGATTGCAAGCCGTCCACCAACAATGCCAGATCGACTTTTTCTCCGGTGGTTCCCAGCTTTTTGCTGTCTTTAACAACGGCAGCCAATTGATCCTCATAGATCATTTTAGAGTCATGCAGAAGTCGTCCAATCAGAGTACTCTTGCCGTCATCCACGCTACCGCAGGTTAGAAAACGCAGCAGATCTTTCTTTTCATGCTGCTCGAGATAAGCTAATACGTCTTGTTGAAGTAGTTCGTTTTCGTTATGCATCGTTATGCACTCACCAGGAAATAAGGGTTTAAAACAGATTCTTTTTGGTTGTATAGCAACTCAACACCTGAGTCTTGCCATACGCCATTTTCATTTTGAGTCATTACGGTGACTTTACCGCCTGCGGCATTAACAACCGCATGAGCCGCTGCCGTGTCCCATTCAGAGGTGGGACCGAGGCGAGGGTAGAGATGGGCTTTACCTTCAGCTACCATACATAATTTCAATGAGCTGCCCATAGCGACTAATTCACTTGGTTTGCCAAGAGCCTCTAAAAAGCCCTTAATTTCAGGACTTTGATGAGAGCGGCTACCCACAATCTTAAGTTGCTCAGCGCTATCGACAGAAACCGGATTCAACTCCGTACGAGATTTGTCTTCTAGCTCCTTGAAGCAAGGTCCGTCCAGGACGCCAGCATATATTTGATTAATGGCTGGTGCGGTAACTACACCAAGGATGGCTTTACCTTGATGAATAAGCGCGATGTTGACGGTAAATTCGCCATTCTTTTTGATGAATTCTTTTGTGCCATCGAGTGGGTCTACCAACCAATAAGTTTGCCAGTCTTTTCTTTCTTGCCAATCGATATTCGCTGATTCTTCAGAGAGAATCGGATAGTCAGAAATTTCAGCCAGGCGCTGTACAATAATCTTGTGTGCGGCTAAGTCGGCTTCAGTAAGCGGGCTATCATCAGACTTTTCGTAGATTGAGAAATCTTTCTGATAAATCGCCATGATGGCATCGCCCGCATCGCGTGTGATGGCAATAACGGGTTCAAGTAATTCTGTCAGGTTATCTGGCATATTCACTTAAATAAATCCTTTTTCCAGTAATTGCTCATACAGCTTTTCTGTCACAGACTCCGGACTTTCATCATTCACTTGCAGGTGAATTTCAGGTGATTCCGGTGCCTCATAAGGGCTGTCGATACCCGTAAAGTGTTTGATGTCGCCAGCTCTGGCTTTTTTGTACAAACCTTTCGGATCACGCTGCTCGCAAATTTCCAACGGTACATCCACATATACTTCTACAAACTCACTCTCGTCTAACAAATCCCGACAGAATGCTCTGTCGGCTTTAAAAGGTGAGATGAAAGCAGTAAGTACTATTTGGCCTGCATCTACGAATAGCTTTACCACTTCGCTGATGCGACGGATATTTTCCACGCGATCTTTATCGGAAAAACCCAGATCGCCACACAAGCCATGGCGGACGTTATCGCCATCTAACAAATAGGTATGTTTACCTTCAGCTTGTAGTTTTTGCTCAAGTAATCCTGCTAGTGTGGATTTACCTGATCCGCTTAGTCCGGTAAACCAGATAGCTAACGGTTTTTGTTTGTTTTGCTCTGCCCGGCGTGCTTTGTCAATATTGTGCTCGTGCCATACGATATTTTGGCTCATCAGAAATAACCCTCCATTTTCTTTTTCTCCATGGAGCCAGCTGAGTCGTGGTCGATGACACGGCCCTGGCGTTCTGATGTTTTGGTTAGCAACATTTCCTGAATAACTTCAGGTAATGTACTGGCGGTAGACTCCACAGCGCCTGTCAATGGATAGCAACCCAAAGTACGGAAGCGTACTGACTTCATTTCAGGAACTTCGCCTTCTTTAAGTGGCATACGCTCATCGTCCACCATAATTTGCACACCATCTCGTTCAACAACCGGACGAGGTTTGGATAAATACAGACTTGGGATTTCAATGTTTTCCATATAGATGTACTGCCAGATGTCTAATTCAGTCCAGTTAGACATAGGGAATACGCGGATGCTTTCGCCTTTATTGATTTGCGAGTTATAGATATTCCAGAGCTCTGGACGCTGGTTTTTTGGATCCCAGCGATGGTTTTGATCACGGAAAGAGAACACTCTTTCTTTCGCGCGAGATTTTTCTTCGTCGCGGCGAGCACCGCCAAATGCGGCATCAAATTGATATTTGTCCAACGCTTGTTTTAACGCTTGGGTTTTCATGATGTCCGTGTATTTGGCACTGCCATGGGTAAATGGCGTGATCTTGTTGTCAGCTCCTTCCGGATTGGTGTAGCTGATCAGTTCGAAACCGTATTTTTCTGCCATGCGGTCGCGAAACTCGATCATTTCTTTGAATTTCCATGTGGTATTTACATGCATCAATGGAAATGGAATCTTACCTGGCGCAAATGCTTTACGCGCTAAGTGCAAGAGTACAGAAGAGTCTTTACCAACCGAGTAAAGCATAACCGGATTTTCAAATTCGGCGGCAACTTCACGGAAAATTTGAATACTCTCAGCCTCAAGTTGTCTGAGGTGAGTTAAAGAGGGGATTTGTGACGACATATTGAGCCTAATGTTCTAACTTATAACTAATATATTAAACTATTATATGCTTAGAACTTTAACATAATGTGAGAACTCATAATATGTTTTTTTGGACTAATTCAATCCCAATTTTCATAAGAGCAGTGACGGTTCTTATTTCGAGAATTCTGCTCGCTCACTTGCCCAGGCTTGTGCCTCTGTAAAGCACTTTGCTGTGCGGTCGGAGTCAGCATTAATTTTCATTGAAATAAAATACGCTTCTTCCCACTCGGCTTTTTCGTAACGTCTTACCAGATTGATGTAATCCGCCATCAAACCCTCGCCTTTGATGAGCGCCGTTTTGATCGATTCAGATAGAGGTAGCTTGGCCAATAGCTCTTCAATGCTGGTATCTAACATGGCATCCAACAAGGATAACAAACCAACTAAGAAGGCAGAGGATTTATCGATTTTCTGTCCGGGTAGTGCAGCAATCGATTCGCAGAATCGGGCTCGGGTTAAGGACATAACGGTTAATTCGTGTGGTTTATCCGTTTTAAACTGTGCGGTAAACATCAGGGATACAAAACGACGCAATTCCTGTAAGCCAATTGCGACTATCGCCTGTTTAATATTACTTATCTCTTTTTGTGCTCTATTGAACAATGAAGATTGGGCGTACTTGAGAAGTTTAAAGGACATGTTGACATCAATTTCAAAGGCACGAGTTATCTTGTTGATGTTGGGTTCGTCCTCAGCCATTTCAGACATGAGTTGTGCCAATGCTAATTGTGATGGTTGTAAAGAGTAACCCTTAAGTACCTCGGGTTTGCTGAAGAAGTAACCTTGAAAATAAGAAAAGCCCAAATCGACAGCGGTTTGATAGTCTTCATGTGTTTCGACTTTTTCAGCTAACAATTTAATTTGTGGATAATCGGCAATGTCGGTGATGACCTGTTTGATTTCCTCAACACTCATAGCTTGCCAGTCTATTTTGATAATATCAGTGTAAGGATAGAAGTGTTTCCAGACTGGTTCGTGAATATAGTCATCGAGTGCGACTATGTAGCCCTGTTCTTTAATTTCTTTTACAGCAGCCAGCAATTTTTTACCAGGTCTTACGGTTTCAAGTACTTCCACCACCACTTGATCATTGGGTAACAGCAATGGATATCTGTCGATGAGGGTGTCGTGGGTGAAGTTGATAAAGGCCAACTTGTTTTGCGTGAGTGTGTCTAGCCCCAAATTGGTTTGCAAACCATCGATCATCTTTGAGGTTGCTTCGTTTTCACATACGTCAGGAAAGACGTTTTTCAAGCTTTCCCTGAACAACAGTTCATAGGCATAAACCGCTTTGTTGATATCCAAAATTGGCTGGCGTGCTGCATAAAATGCCATGCTAATTGGTCCTTTATTGGGGCTTTCGCTGACAGACAATTGAGCCCTTGAAAATATTCAATTGCTCAGTTCCTTAATAAAGCATGTTGAACTTTGCGGCGAAGTTGCACAGAAAAGAACAACATGCTCTTTGCTATTGTATTGATAAGTCAGTTTGAGTCAATTTGCCTTTTTGCAATTGACTATGACAACTTTTTTTCCATGGATACAAAGTCGCCCTGCAGAGCAGCAGAGCTAGATTTTGTCGCCTTACTCACTATTACAATCGCTATGGTTGCAGCCAAAAACCCGGGCACAATTTCATAAAGTTGGCTGCTCAATGGCTGGTTGTCGGTGCCGATGGGTGCATAAATCCAAACCAGCACGGTAATGGCCCCCGTTAACATACCCGCAATGGCGCCAGCACGTGTGGTGTGCTTCCAGAATAGGCTAAATAAAATTAGCGGACCAAATGAAGCGCCAAATCCGGCCCAAGCGTTTGAAACCAGCGAGAGTATTGAGCTGTCGCGGTCATGCGCTATATAAATTGCTAGTGCTGCTACGAGGAATATACTGATACGGCTCACCAACAGTACCTTGTTTTGCGGTGCCTGACGGTCGATAAATTCATGGTAAAGGTCTGTGGCCAAAGAGCTAGAGGTCACCAGTAACTGTGAAGATATGGTACTCATAATCGCCGCCAGGATAGCCGCTAATAAGAATCCCGAAATAAAGGGGTGGAACAGGGTATTGGACAACAATATGAATATAGTTTCAGGATCAGATAGTGACAGCTGCATCTGCTGCACGTAAGCCAGTCCGGTCAAGCCAACACTCAAAGCTCCGATCAAGGTTACCAGCATCCAGCTCATGCCAATTTTACGAGCGACTTTAAGTTCTTTAACGCCGGAAATCGCCATAAAACGCACGATGATATGGGGCTGACCGAAATAGCCCAGTCCCCATGCCATACTAGAAACAATAGCGATTGCAGAAACGCCATTGACTAAATTAAAGGCCTCGGCATTGACTTGCTCGATAATGGTGCCGGTTTCGGAAATTCCACCCAATTGAAAAATTGCAACAACAGGTACCATGATCAAAGCAACGAACATGATGCAGCCTTGTACAAAATCCGTCATGCTCACGGCGAGATAGCCGCCAAATAATGTATATACAACTACGATGCCTGCGGTGATATACAGTCCCAATTCGTAGGGAAGTTCAAACGCACTTTCGAATAACTTGCCACCGCCAACGACACCTGAAGAGGTGTATATGGCGAAGAAAATAATGATAACCACGGCAGATATAATGCGCAGTAGACGAGTGTTGTCTTTAAAGCGGCTTTCCAGAAAATCCGGAATAGTTAATGAGTTAGTCACTTCGGTATAGGTTCTCAGCCTTGGCGCAACAAAAGTGTAATTACACCAGGCGCCAATTAGCAATCCAACGCCGATCCAACTGCTGGCGAGCCCACTGATATACATTGCACCGGGCAAGCCCATTAACATCCAGCCGCTCATATCAGAAGCGCCCGCTGATAATGCGGTTACCGCAGGGCCAACTTTGCGCCCACCCAGTAAGAAGCCAGAAACAGATGCGTCATTGGTTTTAAAGGCAAACAGGCCAATAGCTAACATGGCCGTAAAATAGATGGCGAGAGCGAGAAGTAGGTAGGGGTCCATAAAAATTCCGTGTTGTTATTGTTCTTTTCTGAATTGAAGTCCCATGATGACATTTTCTGACGATAAAAATCCAGTTTTGTGCCCCAGCACTAACAATAAAAAAATCCGCCGAAGCGGATCTCTTATAATCGTATTAAAGTGCGGCTTAAGCCGAAAACCGCATGGCGTTTTTCAGCCTGGATTCCAGTTCTTCATTCAGCTTGCCTTTTTCACCAATGATAGTGACATCGGCTTTTTGCGCCTTCCAACTTTTGCCTTCAAAGGCACTATCCTGGAAGTGGCTGTCGATTTGTTTCTCAAAATCTTCAGGGGTGACAAACAAGGTAATGTTGCCTTGCTCAGTTTGCATTACCATGTGCAGGCTTTTCTGATTTTCAAAAAAACAAAAGTTAGCGTAGGTTATTTTTCCAATTGTTTGCAGCATCTCTCCGCCAAATGTTGCCAGCTTGGTATTTATCTCATCAAGAGATACATCTCGAGATACTCGTTGTGTATATTCTTGTTCATGGTACATATGGGCCATTGCCAGATCCGCGCCGGTGCGGATGTCTGGTGATTGACCGAAAAAGGTAAAACTCAAACCAACTGCAAACGCGATGCTTGCTGCCATAGCTAACTGAATGTAATGGTTGCGTCGATTGGGCAGAGTAACTACCTTGTCGCTTGCCTGTATCGATGAATTAGCCTCTTCTGCAACGTTTAATTCCTGCTCAGGTATTGCCGATAGCTTTGCTGCTAAGCCCTCTGGTACAGCAACATTACTCGCTTTTTGTATGGCCTCTTCTAGTGCCTGCATTTCGTTGCGATAAACTTTTAGCGTCTCATCTTGCGCTATCGCATGCATAATGGCCTCATCCTCACTGAAGGGGTCGGCAGCAATCGCTTGTTTAATTTGTTCTAAATCCGATGTGGATGTCATTACTCACTTCTCGCCTTTTTCAAGGGCATCTTTCAATTGATTTCGGGCCCTAAACAATCTGGTCATTACTGTGTTTTTATTAAGTTGCAACTCTTGTGCAATTTCTTCGCCATTGAAGCCGAATATTACCTGTAACATCAATGGCTCTCGGTACTCATCACTCAGGTTCGCCATCAATCCGTGTAACTCATCATGTTCTAACTGAGTATCATGATGAGGGCCTTCATCAGCCAAGGAAACGTCATCCATATCCACCAGGTCGAATTGTTTTCGTTCAAATCGGCGTGCATTTTCTCGCCGTAAGATAGTGATAAGCCATGCTTTGGCGGCTTTGTCATCCTTGAGTGAATCAAGTGATTTCCAGGCTCTTAAAAAGGTTTCCTGAACAACGTCCTCTGCTATGGCTTTGTCTTTTATCAGCCAATAAGCGTAACGATAAACGTCGCTATGCAGGTCCTTCACCAGCTTTTCATACTTTCTTTGCTTTTCCTGAGTATTCATTGGGACCGTATCAAGTTATTTTTACTTTCGTGATTTCATCACAATTTTTATACTTTTGTTATAAATCGTACCTGATAGTTTACAAAGGAAAACCTTAATATGGCCCGAGGTATAAATTCGGGCCTATCTGATACACGTATTCAACGGATATTACGTTGTTTTAACCAGCAATTAAACCACACTGCTTATGTCGTGGGATAGAGTGGTGCCGGGTTTGTTGTGGTTGAGTTATTGCGGGTTTGTTTTTGCTGCTTCTGAGCCACACTTAGCAGAGCTTTCAGCACCGCCTTTTCATCGCCACTGGACTGCTTGCCATAAAAATGACCATAAAAGTTATCAATGGCTTGTTTCAGCTCCGCATTGCCTAACATTTCGAGGTGAGTATAAACCGAGACGTTATGCGCCCCCGAAACGCTGCTTAGCCAGGGCAGCAACAGTTGATGGATGCGATTCAAGTCCGGCTGTTTGCGCATCAGCTCCTTTTGAAGCTCCTGCCAATGAGGCTTAGTGGTTTTGGCTGCTACAGTTGCTATCGGCGCTGTAGCCTTTCGAGTTTTAGACGAGATATACCACGCGATTAAGGTGATAAGCCATAACCCGCCTAAAATCCAGCTACTTATCGACCACCATTGTGGTGTGTTAATCGTTTGATGAGCGGTATCACTAATTTGACTCGTGGTTGGAACGACAGGCTCAATTTGTGTGTTATCGGGCAATGCTTGCGGTGCATTGGCTGGCGGCAACACCTGAATTGTGCGCGCAGGCAAGGTGGCAGTTTCGGTTTTTTTAGTGATCACATTAAACCAATTGAGCGAAACTTCAGGAATAATCATGGTGCCCGCTTCATTGGGGATAAGGGCTACCGTCTCAGTTCGCTGAGCAACTATGGTACCATTGCGCTGTACTCTGGCGGTATCCGCCTGGTCTGGATAAGCTTTCATTGCAGGGGGATACAGGGTATCCAGTTCTGGCAACTGGGTTTCGGTAACGCCTACGGCAGTAAGAGTTATGGTGCGTGTGACTGGAGTGCCCACGCGATATTCATCGTCAGGTGTTTGCCATTCTTCGGTTAATTGTACGAACTCAGATGGCAACCAGTGCTCGTTATAGCCTTCTGGGATGGGCAGTACCTGAACATCCACATCTTTGGCGATACGCTGTACATTGCGGGTTCGATTGAAAAAACCAAAACTCTGTCGATTGTTATCTACCACTTCACCATCAAATAGCGGTCCTCTGATGGTAAATTCCCCACTGCTATTGGGAATGATAGAAAACGTGCGTTCGATAATTCGGTAGCGTTTGCCATCAATGATATCAGTAAATTCTCTATCTTTGCCTACTTGCTCAATGTCAGCACCCGGTAATTCTGGCTGACTCAAGCTGCCGCTTTGTAAATCCACAGCAAGGTGAAGGCGGGTTGTGTATTTGATTTGTTGTTGTACGTAAACTATATCGCGCTCCGCTTCAGCGGTGATATAAATATCACGGGTTTGAGTGGCATTGGCGGAGGATACCGGGACAACTTCTATGTTGATGGGGGCAGTGGTTAACCCCGCCACATTTAGCGCCGGGATGGTAAAGGTACCGGGCGTTCTGGGTATTAGTGTCGTGGTCCACGTAGTGGAACGGGTTGTTTCAAAATTGATCATTTGGGTTTGGCGGCTGACACTAGTGCGCCCAACAACAAAATCGCGTAGCAGCGGTGAATTCTCAAATTCATCGCCGGGTACGTCATCATTGACGGTAACGGTTAGACGGAAGGACTCTTCTACCATTACCGGGTTTTTGTCTACGGTGGCTATCGCTTCAGTTGGCGCGGCGAAGCTCAATCTTGCACTAAAGGCAAACAAACAAATAAATAGCAATACTGTGTGTTTAACGTGAATTTGCATGATCTACCAGTTTTTTTGTTGTGAATTAGGGAGACGCTGACGCTGGCGGCGCTTTTGCTCCAGCAACATTTTTCGTTTCAATAAGAATGCCGGGTCATCTGGCACTTTACGCAACCAGTTTTCAATTTTTTGCAGCTGTTCTTTTTGTTCATCGGTTAGCTCAGGTTGCTCTTGCATCTGGGCTTGCTGTTCTTGTTGGCTTTCCTGCTCTTGTTGCTGTTGCTCCGATTGCGCCTCTTGCTCTTGTTGTTCTTGTTCCTGCTGCTGCGATTCTTGCGATTGTTGCTCGGATTGTTGCTCTTGTTGTTCTTGTTCTGAGCTGTCTTGTTGCTGCGAGCTATCCTGCTGCTCTTGCTGCTGGTTTTCATCACTTTGAGAATCTTGCTGTTGTTCTTGATCTGATTGCTGCTCCTGATCCTGCTCGGAATCTTCAGAGCTTTCAGAGTTTTGCTCTTGATTTTGCTGCTGTTGCTGTTCTAACAAATCTTCCAGGAATTGTTTATTCTCAGCCGCGTTAGGGTAGTCAGGATCCATTTTCAGCACCCGCTCGTAGGCGGCGATAGCTTCCTGAAACTGTTGTGATTGTGCCAAACTGTTGGCAAGACCAAAATTGCCATCAGGTGTGTCGAGTCCTGAGTATACTTCAGCAGCAGCTTCGTAATCTCCAGCGTTAAAATGAGATAAACCTTTCCACAGAGGGTCGTTAAATTGTTCCGCGGCGGTTGTAAAATCCTCCTGCTGATAACTCTGCGCACCTTGCTGGTCAGGGGTTTGCCATAAACCTTGCCACCAATTTGCAGAGGCCGGTTGAGGAGTCGCCGTAAACAATCCCACTAACACTACCGGAAGCACGCCTTTTCTGAAGCTGTACGCCGCAACAGGCAATAAAAGCAATAATAACCAAGGACCAAATTCTCGCCACTGGTCGCCGAAGCTGTCTTCTGGGGCTTCACCTTGAGATTCCTGCGGTTCAAACAAGGCTTCAGTCAAGTATTGAATATCCGCATCATCAGGTCGACTCACAATTAACTTACCACCTGTACTGCTGGCAATGGTAGAGAGGGCGGAAGTGCGCAATCTGGGGATGACCACGGCACCGGAACTGTCTTTTAAAAAATTGCCATTGATATCTTTTATCGGTGCGCCTTCCTCAGTGCCAATGGCGAGTATGTTTATTCTGTGTTCGTAGTCTGATAACAGGTTGCGGATTGGTGCCACTTCGGAAAGTTCTACTCCATCGGTGATCCAATATATTTCGCCACTTTGATAGCCTGCATTTTTTAACAGTTCAAAAGTGGTTTCCAGTGCAAACAGGGCATCACTGCCTTGAGATGGCATAATTTCAGGCGACAAACTGGGTATCAGTGCATGCAGGTTCTGAATATCGGAGGTGAGGGGACTGATCACAAATGCATCACCGGCATAGGCGACTAATCCTGTCTCGCCTTCTTCTAATAACGACACCAAGTCCATCGCTTTAAAGCGCGTTCGTGATAAGCGATTAGGCTTGATGTCCTCGGCTCGCATCGACATGGACATGTCCATTAACACCACTTTGCCTTTACTCACTTGATATACTGGTTGCGGTAATCGCTCCCATGTGGGGCCAGCCAATGCCAGACAGGTTAACATCCAACCGCAAAATAATAATAACCAAGGCGGCGTGTGTTGCTTTTCAGTTCGGGTGCTGATGAGATTGTCGTAAAGATGGTTAGCTAATACGCCCTGCCAACCTGATTGTTTCCGCACTTGTTTGCGCAACAAAAACAATAAAAATACCAACGGTAGCATCGCCAGCAACCACAAGGGGCGCAAAAATTGAAAGTTGTCCACAAGTGCTAATAAATCATTCATCTTGAAGCTCCCCTCAGCGAAAACAGCAGATTCCTGATAAGTGGTATTAACGCCATTAAAACTGTAGTGAAAAGGGCAAAGGCAAGCGGATAATAGAACAGTGCTTTTAGCGGACGCATTTGACGAGACTCCCGTTCTATAGGCTCCAGTTCATCTAATGTGGCGTAAATACTCTCCAGCTCTTGAACATCTCGAGCGCGGAAATATTGGCCGCCAGTGGCGTCAGCGAGCTCAGTGAGCATGGATTCATCCAGCTCTGCTGAAGGGTTAATACGACGATTACCGAATAACCCGCGGGCCATCATCTGATCGGCACCAACACCGATGGTGTATACAGTAATGCCCTCAGCGACAGCCAGCTCTTGTGCTTGTGCAGGTTCAAGGTTACCTGCGGTGTTTTGGCCATCGGTGAGTAAGATTAACACCCTGTTTGAGTCTTCTTTCAGACGAAAGCGCTTTACTGCCAGACCCACTGCATCACCAATGGCGGTGCGCTCACCCACCAGTTTGATTAGCGATTCATTTAGCAGAGTTTTGACCGTTTCCCGGTCGTAAGTTAGCGGTGCTTGCAGATAGGCGGTATCACCAAACAAAATCAATCCGATGCGGTCACCCACTCGACGTTCAATAAAGTCGTTAAGTACGTATTTTATCATCTGCAGTCGATTAACCGTTCGACCATTGATGGACATATCTTCCATTTCCATACTGCCGGATAAATCTACTGCGATCATCAGATCACGTCCTTCGGACGGGATACTGACGGGGTCGCCCAACCACTGTGGGCGTGCAGCGGCAATCACCAAAGACAGCCATGCAAGAGTTGCCAGAAATAAGGTCAGGCGACTTTTGGAGGCGGGTTTATCCACTGTCTGCATACCCGAAGTTAACTGTGGCACCATAAGCGCGGCTTCTTGTTGATTGTTTTTACCCGGCAACAGACGAATCAGCAAGGGCAAGGGTAAAAACGCAAAAGCCCATATCCAGAGAAACTCAATCATGGCTTACCTCTGCGTTGCGCAATTGTTTCTTGCCGGGAGGTAAAGCCTGCTTTAGGTATTTTGTGGTCAACTGAATAACATCGATCTCTATTGCAATGCTCTGTTGGCCGCTGCGTTGATATAGTCCGGAATCCAATGCCTGAAAAAGCGCTTCAAAGCGCGACTTTTTATTGGCTTTTATTTGCAGTTTCAAGAAGTCAGTCCAGCTTGCGCCATGCAAACTTGCCACATGGGCAGGGGAAAAATAGCTAATAAAGACGCGTTTAATAATTTTATTACACTGAGCTAGTATATTGTCTGCATCATTTTGCAGTGTGCCAAGTGTTTTGAGAGCCTCCCGTAACGCTTTGCGTTTTTTGTATCTGGCGACCAACCAGAAACACAAACTCACCAGTGCAATCAAACTCACTGTGAGCAAAACCCACCAACCCCAGGCGAACGGCCACAAGCCAATTTCAGCGCCTTGAGGGTTTTGACTAAATGATTCAGGTAAATTTATTGGCATGCCTTGCATCTGTTCAACCTCAAGCTATTTTTTGCAACGGGTTGAGCTGCATTTCTAGTGGTAAGCCACAATTAACATCCATCACTTGCACTTGTGCTTGCTCCAGCATCTTGCGATTTTCCGCCATAAACCTGGCGTGAATTTGTTGATAGTCCATCGCCTGGTGATGTTCACCCAACGTAATGGTCTGGCGCTTTTTGCCATCGGTAATGGCAACGGTTTGCGGTAAAGACACCTTAGGTAACTGATGTTCAAAGGGGTCACTTATGCGGTAACCAATCACCTCGCAATGTCTGGACAGTTGCGACAGATGTCGTTGTGCAGTGGCGCTTAAGTGTAAAAAGTCACTTAAGATAAACACCGCAGAGCCGGGGCGTGCCAAACGTCGAATCCGGGCGCACGCGTCATCAAATACCTGTTCTGGTGTTTCAGACATGACATTTTCATGCAAGTTCTTAATACCACTTAATAACGACAGCACTGCTTTTTGCCGAGTCATGGGTTTGAATTCGCGATGTTGTTTTTCGTTGAAAATCAATCCACCAATTCGATCACCACGTTTGGCTGCGCTCCAGGCGATAAGTGCTCCCAGATGAGATGCCATCACTGATTTGAAGAGCAATTGCGTACCAAAGTGCATGGAGTGCGACAAGTCCACGAGAATAAAAACCGGTCTTTCTTTTTCTTCGCGAAATAACTTGGTGTGGGTTTTCCCCGTGCGGGCCGTCACTCGCCAATCAATTGCTCGGATATCGTCGCCCGGTTGATAATGGCGGGCCTCGTCAAATTCCATACCGCGACCTTTCATTTTGGTCAGGTAAGTGCCGGCCAGACGCGCCTGAACCGTTTTATGCGGATTCAGATTTAATAAGCTGGTTCTATTTCGGTAATACAGCAATTCGGCCATATCTACGGCAACGCCATTGCTGCGATGCTCTTTTAACCAGGTTGCAACATCAAACTGCGCCATGCTGATCCTCCTAAGGCACAGGCACCAGTTCGAGGATCAGGTCGAGCACCTGGTCGGCCGTAATGCCCTCAGCTTCTGCTTCGTAAGACAGCAATATCCTGTGGCGCAAGGTATTGTGCACTACCGCTTGGATATCGTCAGGGCCGACATAATCACGACCGTTCAACCAGGCGTGAGCTCGGGCACATTTATCCAGTGAAATCGTGGCGCGAGGACTGGCACCAAATTCTAACCAACGGGCAAGTCTGTCATCGTATTTTTGTCCTTGACGAGTGGCAATAATGAGTTCCACCAGGTAGCGCTCAAGTCCGGCATCTAGGTGCATTGATAACACTTCTTCACGGGCTTTAAAGATTTGCTCCTGGGTTAATGGTGCCGGAACCGGCACTTTATTCTTGAGCGCTTCCGAACGGGTGAGCTTCAGGATTTCTAATTCGGTTTCCGCTCCGGTGTAGTCCACATTCAAATGCATCAGGAAGCGGTCTAACTGTGCTTCAGGCAAGGGGTAGGTACCTTCCTGCTCAATGGGGTTTTGCGTCGCCATGACCAGGAACAAAGAGGACAACGGATAGGTTTTGTTGCCCACGGTAATTTGCTGCTCTGCCATGGCTTCCAGCAAAGCTGATTGTACTTTTGCCGGGGCGCGATTGATTTCATCGGCTAATACCAGGTTGTGAAACAGCGGGCCTTTTTGAAAAACAAACTCACCCGTTTCAGGGCGGTAAATATCGGTTCCTGTCAAATCTGCGGGTAATAAGTCAGGGGTAAACTGGACGCGATGGAAGTCGCCTTCAATGCCTTTTGCCAAAGCATTAACCGCTCTGGTCTTGGCCAATCCGGGAGGCCCCTCTACCAGAAGGTGTCCGTCGGCTAATAACGCGATGAGTATATTCTTGGTAAATTCGGGCTGCCCGATAACCTGTGAATCCAGATAAGTTTTTAACGTTCGGAATTGTTCAGCTGACATACGTATTATTTTTCTACTTTGTTGATTGAAACGCGGTAAAAGCGCAATTTTAAACTATCCTCAATGGGCCGATAGCGGATTGTTATCCGTTTTTCAGGGGCACATTGATACCAAAAATAAGAGCGTGCAGTCTATATAAGGTTCCATCTGAGAAAAACAATGTTACAAAGCGATAGAAACAAGCTGAATGTTTGAACAAATTGGCAAGTGAACGGTGAATTTCTCACTTTAGATTGTAATTTCTAATCAAAAAGTTAAAATCACAAAAAATTAACAGGTCTGACCACTCAGAGGTGTAACATGTCCAAACAGCAATCAGTCACCACCAGAGACGGTGAACGCATTGCCATCGTCGCAGGTTTAAGAACTCCTTTCGCTAAAATGGCGACGTATTTTCACGGTATCCCGGCATTAGATTTAGGCAAAATGGTCGTCAATGAAATGTTGGTGCGCAATGACGTCAAGCCAGAGTGGGTTGAACAAGTGGTATATGGCCAGGTAGTACAAATGCCTGAGGCGCCAAACATTGCCAGAGAAATCGTTTTAGGTACCGGAATGAATGTCGGTACCGATGCCTATAGTGTGTCACGCGCTTGTGCCACCAGTTTTCAAGCAGCAGTTAATGTTGCCGAATCCATGATGGCCGGAACTATCGATGTGGGTATTGCCGGTGGTGCTGACTCAACATCAGTATCTCCAATCGGAGTTTCTAAAAAATTAGCTCGCGCCCTTGTGGATGCCCAAAAGGCAAAAACCTTGGGGCAAAAATGGGCGATTTTCAAAAAGTTGGGCCTGAAAGATTTAATGCCCGTGCCGCCCGCTGTTGCAGAATACTCAACGGGTTTGTCGATGGGACAAACTGCTGAGCAAATGGCCAAAACACACCAAATTGCTCGTGAAGACCAAGATGCCTTGGCACACCGTTCTCACACTAATGCCGCAGCCAGCTGGAATGAGGGCAAATTAGATGGCGAAGTAATGACAGCTTGGGCCGAACCTTTCAAAGGTGCCTTGGACAAAGATAATAACATTCGCTTCGATTCAACACTGGAAGGCTATAAGAAGCTACGCCCGGTATTTGATAAGAAGTACGGTTCCGTTACAGCGGCTAACGCAACCCCCTTAACCGATGGGGCCTCAGCAGTGCTGATGATGACTGAGAGCAAAGCCAAAGCCTTAGGATATAAACCTTTGGGTTATATCAAGAGTTATGCTTTCGCTGCGATTGATGTTTGGGAAGACATGCTAATGGGGCCTTCCTATGCTACGCCGATTGCGCTGGACAGAGCCGGAATGAGCCTTAATGACTTAACTCTGATAGAAATGCACGAAGCCTTTGCCGCACAGACGCTGGCAAACGTAAAGATGTTCGCCAGTGACAAGTTTGCTCAGGAAAAACTAGGACGCGACAAAGCAACAGGCGAAATCGACATGGAAAAATTCAATGTCATGGGAAGCTCCATTGCCTACGGTCACCCCTTCGCGGCTACGGGAACACGCATGATCACTCAAATGCTTAACGAGCTGAATCGCCGCGGCGGTGGCACCGGATTGCTGACAGCCTGCGCGGCAGGTGGTTTAGGCGCAGCAATGATCGTTGAAACTGAATAACCGGCCAGGATTGGAGAAGTTAAAATGACTGAACAAATACAAAGCGCCTTCACCTTAGAAAAGTTTGATGATGGCATTGCCGTTCTCACCATGGATGTGCCGGGCGAGAGCATGAATACCTTGAAAGCCGAGTTTGGTGAGCAAATTACCAGCATGCTGGATGACATCGAAAAAGACACCGAAATTAAAGGCGTCGTTTTGGCCAGCGGCAAACCATCTTCTTTCGTGGCGGGTGCTGATATTACTATGTTAGCTGCCTGTAAAACGGCAGAAGAAGCTGAGGCCCTGTCTAAAGGCGGTCAACAAGTTTTTGACCGGATGGAGAATTTCCGCGTGCCATTTGTTGCCGCGATACATGGTCCCGCCTTAGGTGGTGGCCTGGAACTGGCATTAGCATGTCATTACCGCGTTTGTACCGACAGCCCCAAAACACAACTGGGTGTGCCAGAAGTACAACTTGGTTTGTTGCCGGGTAGTGGTGGTACTCAGCGTTTGCCTGCATTGATTGGTATTCAGCAGGCGATGAAAATGATGTTAACTGGCGCACCAGCGCGTCCTAAGCAAGCTAAAAAGTACGGTATTGTTGATGAAGTCGTACCTGAAAGTGTACTGCTGGATGTGGCGCGTAAATTCGCCTTGAAAGGTAAACCAAACAGAAAACCACCTGCGTTGAAAGGTGCAAATAAGTTCCTTGAAGGAACCTCGCTTGGTCGTCAAATCCTGTTTAAACAGGCTCGTAAGCAGACGTTGAGCAAAACCAAAGGCAATTACCCCGCGCCAGAGCATATTTTGGATATCATGGAAGCTAGCGGCGGTAAGGCGACAACTCGAGGGTATGAGTTGGAAGCGAAATATTTTGGCAAGCTGGTAATGACGCCTGAGTCCGAGCAACTGCGCAATATTTTCTTTGCCACCACCGAAATGAAAAAGGAAACCGGCGTAGATGGTGTTGCACCGGTGAAAATGGAAAAAGTGGGTGTCTTAGGGGGCGGTTTAATGGGCGGTGGTATCGCTTTTGTAACTGCCAGCAAAGCCAAGCTGCCAGCGCGTATTAAAGATGTTCGCGCTGAAGGTATCGCTAACGCCATGAAGTACAGTTACGACTTGCTCAATAAAAAAGTGAAGCGTAAGTTTATGCGCAAGTCTGAAATGCAAAAGCAAATGGCGATGCTGACGGGTTCGTTAAACTATGATGGCTTTAAAGACACTGACATCGTTGTGGAAGCGGTATTTGAAGATCTGAACTTGAAGCAACAAATGGTGAATGATGTTGAGAACAACTGCAAAGAATCCACCATTTTTGCGTCCAATACTTCGTCTATTCCAATTCGTCAGATTGCGGAAAAGGCGGCACGTCCGGAACAGGTGATCGGTTTACACTATTTTTCCCCAGTAGATAAAATGCCACTTGCCGAGGTTATTGCTCATGAAAAAACCTCAGACGAAACGATATCTACCACGGTAGAGTTTGCCAAAAAACAAGGCAAGACACCTATTGTGGTAAAAGATGGTGCTGGTTTTTATGTAAACCGTATTTTGGCTCCATATATGAACGAAGCGGCAAACGTATTACTTGCCGGTGAGCCTATTGAACATATTGATGCGGCACTGGTTAAATTTGGTTTCCCGGTGGGCCCGATGAAGCTGCTGGATGAAGTGGGTATTGATGTGGGCGCCAAGATTTCACCTATCTTGGTGGCAGATCTGGGTGAGCGTTTTAAAGCGCCAGACGCTTTTGATAAGTTACTTGCCGATGATCGCAAAGGCAAGAAGAACGGTCGCGGGTTATATAGCTACACAGGCAAGAAGCCAGGAAAAGAAGTGGACGGTTCCGTGTATTCATTATTGGGTATTGAAACCTCTAAGAAAATGAGTTTTGAGCAAATCGCAGAGCGCTGTGTGTTGTTGATGCTCAATGAAGCTGCCTTGTGTCTTGCTGAAGGTGTGATTCGCAATCCGCGCGATGGTGATATCGGTACTATCTTTGGTATTGGTTTCCCACCGTTTTTAGGTGGGCCATTCCGCTACATGGACAGTTTAGGGGTTAGCCATGTGGTGGCTAGACTTGAGCACTATCAAGGGCAGTTTGGCGACAAGTTTGCCCCTGCCGACATCCTTAAAACTATGGCTAAAGAGAATAAGTCGTTCTATTAGCCACAACTTTAAAAGTTGCAGAAAGGCCCTTCGGGGCCTTTTTTATTGGCCTCGTCCTATTCTCTCTCCCAAATCTATGCTCTTATCAAAATGGGTGTATAAACCATCTATGCTGTCAGTACATAAATCAAACCATGCTTTTGTGGTCATGAGGTTCTGTGCTGGTAACAAACGTTCCTGAACTTGCTGAATGATGGCAGTTATAAGGGCTTTTTTCTGGCGGCTTTGCACATCTTTTTCTTGCAACGATTCTGCGGTTTGCTGCAATTTTTGACTCAAGTAGCACAGTCTGATTTTGGTGATGCTTTCACACTTTCTCGATGCAGTTACGCTCGTGCCTATTGCTCTGGTTTGACCGACAAACTCAATGGTATTCAGCAAGGAGATGGTAGTTTGCTCAAAGTCAGATGATTTAGATGCAGACCGGAAGCTCGCCATCCAAGAGATTTCATCTTCTATAGCAAAGATAAGTTGCTTTATTAGGGTATTGTGCAGCTTAAAATTATCTTCCACACTCTTTTGTTGCCAATGTTTCGATAGCTCCTGCCATAGTTGTATAGTAGCTTGCCAGTTGCGGTTTTTACTGGGCGCATGTTTCAGTGAATTAATACCTTCGGTAATTTTCGCTTCTAACCCGAGTAGATCTTTTTGTGTCGTTTCATCTCCGTTTAAAAAAGCGGTGGATTTTCCGCGATGTTGTTGAAACAGCCACATTAAGTGTCGCCAAGCTCTGAGGTGTATAGAGGCGGTATTAATTTTCTGATTTTTAATCTGTTTTTGTTCGTAGTGACTGATAAAGCAAACAAAAATAAATGTGCAGGTTACCAATAAAAACAAAATAGTTAACATCGCTACATCCTCTCATAACAGGCTTCAAAATACGGGGAGTTAGACCACCAGACGACTGTCGTTGGTAAGTGACCATACGTGATCTGCAATACGCGCAGTTTGTTTTGCAGCATAGCCATTTTCTTGCGCTGTCACCGCCAGCTCTTCGATATTGTTAGACATTTCCGCTGCTGCGAGTTGCTGCTGTTGAGAAGCTCCCGCTATAGTTTGAATGTCACAGGCTATCTGAGAAGAACGTTGGTTGATATTGTTCAATAGAGATTCAATGTTGCTTGCTTCTGCAACTGTGTCTTCAATTCTTTCGACCACTTGGGTCATACCCTCTGAGAGAACGAATGACTGCTTTTTTACATTCTGAATATGTTCGTTAATTTGTTGTGCTGATTGGCTGGTTTTGTCAGCGAGAATTCTTACTTCACTGGCAACTACCGCAAAGCCTTTGCCGTGCTCTCCCGCGCGGGCAGCTTCAATTGCCGCGTTAAGTGCCAACAGATTCGTTTGTGCTGAAACTTCGCCAATTAAGTCCGTTATCGAAGACACTCCTTGCGTCAGCTCTTCCAAGGTCTTTAGTTGCAAAAATGATTGTTTTGATAAGTTGGCTACTTGCTCAATATGAGAACGAACTTCGCTGACTGAATGAACACCAGAATGACTTAACTCGTTAGTGGATTGCACGCTGGAACGAATATCTGCAATGTTGCGACTGACCTCGTTCAAGGTCTGTTCTACTTCAGCAATACCTGCCGCCAGGCTACTGGTAGCTTGCGATTGCTGTAAAATATTAGTAGCTAATTGAGTTGAGTGATTGTTCAGCTCCTGGGTGGAGTGAGAAATTTCTGCAACCGAATCTTCGCTTACTGAAATTCTCCTTGCAGGAATATTTAGTATGGCGAGTAATCTGGATTTAAATTGCTGTTCTGATTGTACATTTACCGTGTCGCTTGGTTTGCTATTAAAAGCCAAATGCAAGAATTCTAAGGTCTCGCGCAGTATCTTCTGGTGTCTTGCCAGTAAATACCAATTCACCAATGCTTGTAGTACTATTAGTGCTAATAATCCCGGAGCCCAGTGGATCTGACTCGCCAGTAAAAATGCCAGTAATATGCAAGTCAGGGTGAAATATAGGTAAAGCTTTGAATCCACCCGTGATGTAAGTAGTGATGCGTGATCCCGTTGCATACAAATTCCTCTATATCCTGTAAAAGCCTGATAAATAGCAAAGCCAGTCCAGGTGGCTTCGCGTTGAGAGGCTTTTTAACTCCTATCAGTCGCTTCAAAATGGATGCCATAACGGCACATTCGCTAAAAGGTTAATAGATTCATAGTGATAACGAATTTTATCAGGATTAAAAGCGGCCCATTTGATACCTGAAATTCACTGTTACAGTGCAATTGCCCAAAAAAGCTTCAGGAGCCCGGGGAGGAAGAGTTTTCATTTGAATTGATAAATGTTTTCAAGGGGATTGATAAAAGCGTTGTTAACTGCAGTGTTTTCCGCGCCTTCACTATATAGTGCAAAGCTTTGCTCTGGCTCTAAAAAGTTTGCTTTAAACCAATCGCAAACCGCATTTTTCTCCAGCTTAGCAATGGTGCTGTTGAGTTGTTTTTCATGGCTAAAATCAACTTTTTCCCGGCCAATCGCTCCCCAATAACGTTGACACTTGACTGAAAAATTGATGCTTTTTTGTTTAATTTGTCGCTCCAGGTTTTTGCGATATTTATGCCATTGCTGAAGGTCTATCTGACACAACCACTGATAAAACGCTTGCAAGCTGTTCAGGGTTTCTACATATAGCTGCCAGGCACTGGCGTTCGGCGATTGAATAAACAGTACCGTTCCAGGGTGCTCATTGAATGGCATGTAACCCGTTCCCACCTGGTAGCCCAATTGTTTTTGATTGCGCATGCGATCAAAGTAATAGCCTGCCAGTATACTCTCCACTAGCATCATTTGCGCTCGGGATAATAGGGACTTGTCAGTGGTTTGCAAATACAGCACCAAAGCCGAGTCCGGGTGTTTACAGGGAAAACAGAAGCTTCGTTCATTGATGTCATTCAAGTACACCAGTTGCCTTTCTGTTTGACGAGTCGCCTGGCTTTGTGCCATCGCATCCAGTTGTTTAACAAATCCTTTCAGTTCCGCAGGGGCCCAGTCACCATAAATCAGACTTTCCAGGTAACAACTCTTGAAAAACGCATCGTGTCTGGCCTGAATATCACTCAACTCGGTTCCTTTCACCACAGTTGCCAGGTCTTCAGGTAACCAGGAGGCTGGAACAAAAATAGCTTGCAGTGCAGTAAAGAGACGGTTGAGAGGTTTGTTTTGGCTACTGCTGTGTAAACTATTTAAATATTCAGCCTTGTGTAATTCAAAATCAGGGCAAGGCTGAGGAGTCGCATAAACCTTTTGTAAGAGCTGTGTTACCAGCGCTAACTGTTTATCGGCAAAACCGCTGGTATGTAAACCAATACCGTTTTGATGGGCATAAAAATGAAAATGCAATCCGGCCAATTGCGCTTGATAAAAATTTTGATGAAAATTTGCCTCCAAGGTGCTGGCATATAACTTTCGATGAGCAACCTGTTCAATGTCGTTAACAACAGTGGTCTTATGCCAGGAGAAAAAGCACTCGCCTTTGTGTTGCGACTCCCGGTTCTCACTACCGAACCAGAAATTATTAAATGCAGTTACAGCCCTCTGAGGCAGTTCATCGTATATCAGGTCTGAAGCCTTTATTTCAGGAATGTAAGGGTTTTTATGGGGAAGCTGAATGCAGCTTTGAAATTCTTTAAGTTGTTCAGGAGAGGGGGCTTGTAGAGACAAGTTCTCATGTTCGTAGGGAACTTTATACCACTTACTTAAATGTTCGCATTTGTGTGAGTTTGAAATGGAGATAACGCGTAGTCGTTGCTGGCAGAGGTTGTCTAAAAACTGATTGAGCTTATCTTGCTGGAAATCACCCAGTAAGTAGTCACCGGTGAGAATATCTTCGCTGGGGTAGCGATTCAGGTTTTTTACCAGTTGTTGCACTAAATCAAGAGGATTAAGCGCTCCTTTGTGTTCAAACGCCAGCTTGTTTAGTTGCACCTTTTCTTCATAGTGGCGCAAGATATGTTGTGATTCTTTAATCAATTGCGCGTAAAAAAACACGCTATTGATGATGTCGTTTACGTGAGCAAGCCCATGGTCAGACAGCTCGATATACAAGTTGAAATCGCTAAACCCTGAGCCCTTTAATCCCGGTCCGGCTATGACTTGCGAAGCCCATTTTTGCGCTTTCCAATAGCGCATCAAGCTACCTTCACCTTCATAGCCGAATAAGTGGCTGACGATGGTTTCCACATCGGCTGCATTTGCCAAATCCGGTGTTTGGTGGAATATCAACATGAGGCGCTTATGGGCACGCTCAGTGTGTATTCTTATGTATTTGTTAAGTTGTTTTTCGCTGTACAAGTGGCGCAATTCCGCGGCTGGCAAATATTGTTTTCCTCGCGGAAAACTATCCAATTGCTCAGTAATATGAGCAATAGCCTCTGCCTGCACGGAGTTGGTTAAAACACAAAGGGAGATCTGCTCCGCCACAAAATGCTCTTGCCAATATGCTTTGAGCCGCCGTGCTATTTCTTCAGTAGAGAAGACGCCGAATATTTCTCTGTTACCTACGGCAAAGTGATGGAAAGGGTGGTCTGGATTACAAGTTTCTTTTTGTACTTCCATGACACGGCGCTGCTCTTCATTAATTTTGTTGTGAAACTCGGCGTCAATGGTTGTGATTTCTTTTTCTATACCGTCAAGGCTAAACAATGGAGCTTTAAGCATATCGAAAAAGATATGCAGCGCCTTGGCGAAGTATTTGTGGTGAACTTTGAAGTAAAAGGTGGTCGATTCTGCAGAGGTCCAGGCATTAATCTTGCCTTGATGTTCATCGAGAAAATGCAGTAAATAATTGTCTTTAGGGTAGTTTTCGCTACCTGTAAACAGTACGTGCTCCAACAGGTGGGCTAACCCCGGACAATCATCAGGATCGCAAAAACTTCCAGAAGCAACTGAAAATGCTAACGCGCACCATGGTCCATCTTCGTCCAAAACATGCAATAACTTTACACCCTTGTCTGTTTTGTGAAGCTGGTATTGAAGTGTATCCGACGGTGATTTAATCAAAGGTGAAGACCATGTGTTCAAACTGCTTTGCAATGGAAATTGTTGCTAAAGCATAGCCATATATTCGTAGAATTACAGTGCTTTTTTGTTATTATGCGTTGCTAAACACACAAAAAATCAATAATTAAATTATGCAGTTATTTTTGATGCGTCACGGCGAAGCAGAAAATAGTTTTAGCAATGATGCACAACGCAGTTTGACCACACAGGGTTTTATTGAGAGTCAAAAGGCAGGTGTGTGGCTCAATGATACTGTTAACCATATTGATTATGCCTTAGTCAGTCCTTTCAAGCGCGCCAGGCAAACTTATGAAATGGTGCAATCCATTACAACGGTGGCTCATACCGAGTTTTCCGAAGACATTATTCCATCGGGTAGTGTGGAGCTTGTTCATGATTACATTCAAGTGCTTGCCCAAGAGCGAAACCTGAAATCTCTTATAGTGGTAAGTCACATGCCCCTTGTTAGCTATTTGGTAGACAGCTTTTGCGGGCAATTGCGCTCAATTCTGTTTACCACGGCCTCCGTCGCCAGGCTCGATTATGACATCGAAGCGAATAAAGCTGTATTTGGAGAGTTATATTTACCCGAAAAATGAGGTTTTTCTGGTAAAACTGGGATATTGTCGTATATTGCATTTAATCGCAGTGATTTTTGTAAAAAACACTGTAGAAAAATCGCCAGTCAACCGATATAGAACTCGGGAGGATTGAGGAAATGTCAGGTAATAGTTTACCTGCGCAATTACAGAAGGTGTTGCAAAGCCATCTGGCGCAGAAAGATATTGCTTACGACGACGAGTTGCAGGGCATCATTAACAGGCTATCGGCACTGAACGAGTCTGTTGAAGAAGTGAAAAGTAAGATACTCGAAAATCGCAAAGCAAAACAAACCACTTCATAAAGCGGGGCTATGTTGCGGAGTTGCCATTAGTGGCAAAGTGCCGCCTTTGCCTCGACTTTATTCACCGCTGTGAGCCAAAGCGCTCTATCATCGCTTATAAACTTATGTTCCTTGAGATTCAGGCGTCGTCTTGTTGCGAGGGGGGAATGTAAAACTCTGGCATCACGCGAATGGTCTTAATTTTGTTGTCTTCGATGTCAACAATTTCAACCGGGTAACCCGCCAATCTGAAGCTCAGGTGCGTTTGTGGGATATCTTCCAGGTACTCAATAATGAGGCCGTTTAAAGTTTTTGGCCCATCGATCGGCAAATTCCAGTCCATTTCTCGATTAACATCACGGATGTTACTGCTGGCGTCCACCAGATATGAACCATCTTGCTGTAGTCGTGCTTTGTCGGTTTTTTCTTCAATAATACTGGTAGTAAAGTCGCCGACGATTTCTTCCAGAATATCTTCAAGGGTCACCAGACCCTGAATATCCCCATATTCATCTACTACAAGTCCTATACGCTCTTTGGCGGTCTGGAAATTGTAGAGCAGGGTGTGTAAAGGCGTTTTTTCGGGGGTAAAGTGAATTTCCCGAACTGCTCTTAATAACGACGCCTTTGAAAACTCATCCTTGGATAACAAGCGCAATGCATCTCTGACGTGAATAAACCCGACCGCGTCATCTACATTGTCTCGATATAACAATACCCGGGTGTGTTGAGCATGAGTCAGTTGCTTTTGAATGATTTTCCAGTCGTTGTTGATGTCTATCCCAAAAATATCATTACGCGGGATCATGATGTCTTCCGCGGTAACCTTCTCAAGATCCAGGATACCCATTAACATGTCTTGATGTTGTTTCGGAATCATAACACTCGACTCATGCACAACGGTGCGCAATTCTTCTTTACTTAACGAGTGGTTTCCTACTTCATCGGGGTTAACTCGAAACAGACGTAATATACCATTGGTTATGGTGTTGAGCGCTATGACAAGTGGATAGAAGAGTTTTAGTAGGGGAGTTAGTATTACTGAACTGGGAAAAGCAATGCGCTCTGGGTAGAGAGCAGCGAGAGTTTTTGGGGTTACTTCAGCGAATATTAATAACACAATGGTTAAACCAATAGTGTTAATGGTTGAGGCTACTGCAATGCCATAGTCGCCAAACCAGCGCAAACACAGTATGGCGGCGACAGTAGAAGCGCCGATATTGACCAGGTTATTCCCAATAAGGATAAGACCTATCAGACGGTCAGGGGTCTCTAAGAGCCTTTCAACTCGTTTGGCGCCCTTATTCCCTTCACTATTGAGGTGTTTCAAGCGATATCGGTTAATCGACATCATGCCTGTTTCAGAGCTAGAAAAATATGCAGAGAGAACAATGAGTACGCCCAAGATTATTAATAACGTACTGGTTGATATATCGTCCAACTAGTCAATCCTATGTAGTGTGACAGATGCAAATTTAGGGGTTAATAAACCTGACTTCAAGTCTTATTGCGGCTTTTTAAGGATTTTGTCATCCAATAAAGAATTCTTTGACGATGCGGCTACCGAAATAGGCAAGAGTCAACAGTATTACGCCAGTTATGGTGAAGCTAATTAGCGTGCTATCTCTAAGCCCTTTCCGTTTGTGTAAAACTATCATGCTCACATACATAAACCACGCAATCGTAGTGAGCAAGGTTTTATGCACCTGTCGCTGTTCGAACATGTCTTCAAGGAAGAAAAAACCGCTGGCCAATGACAGTGTTAATAGCACTGTGCCCAAGTTAATCAGCCGAAACAGGTTTTGCTCTACCTGCATTAATGGTGGCAACGAAGAATGTAGAATTGCACTGTTCTTTTGTTTTAATTTCTTATTTATGAACGACAATTGCAATGCGTAAAGAAAGGCAATGCTTAGACAGCCGTATGCGAGTAATGCGAGGCTGATGTGGGCAAGCAGGGAAGGATGCAATTCAATGTGCACAATCACTGAGCCGGGAGTGATGTTAGCAAGCAATACCATAATTGCTGAGAAACTTGTTACCAGAGGGAGTAAAAAATTTTGCTGGTTACGTAAAGATAATATCAGGATAACGGAGGTTATCAGTAATGCGGTAATAGATCCGACGTTCATAATACTGAGATTCTGCCCATTACCAGTCATTACACTGTGGGTTAAAGTGGCGAGATGCAGCAATACAGCTACACTGGCCGCCCCCAATGATACCTTCACCATAGGGCCTTCTTTATGGAACCAGCGAGTGGTGACGGATAACGTGGCCACCAGGTAAAGTAAGATGCAAATTAGATTGAGGGCTATCAATATTTTAACGTTTCACCATGAGTTATTCTGGCAGTATAAATAACCCGATTGTCTTAAACTAGTCTTTGCTTAATATTACAGTTAAAAATAACGGGTACTCATTGGCTTAAGCTATGGGTATAATTGAGTCAAATAACATTGAAATAGATGATAAGGCAAAAGCATGTTCGATAATTTGACCGAACGATTAGGTCAGACGCTTAAAAATATTTCCGGAAAAGGCAGACTTACTGAAGACAACATCAAAGAAACTATGCGCGAAGTGCGCATGGCACTGCTTGAGGCCGACGTGGCTCTTCCTGTGGTGCGCGAGTTCGTTGCAAAGGTAAAAGAACATGCGCTGGGCGAGGAAGTAGGTAAAAGCCTTAATCCGGGGCAGGCCTTTATCAAAGTAGTGCAAAAGCAGCTTGAGGCTGTTATGGGGGAGGCTAACGAGGAGCTGAACCTTGCCGCCACACCACCTGCCGTGGTACTTATGGCGGGTTTGCAAGGTGCGGGTAAAACCACAACAGTTGCTAAACTGGCGAAGTATTTAATCGAACGCCAGAAGAAAAAAGTATTAACTGTTAGTGCCGACGTTTATCGCCCAGCAGCGATTAAGCAATTGGAAACGCTTTCCGGTGAAGTAAAAGCGGAATTCTTTCCCTCTTCTGCAGACCAAAAGCCGGTTGATATTGTCAACACAGCGCTGGATCACGCTCGCAAAGCTTTCGTGGACGTGGTACTGGTGGATACCGCAGGTCGACTTGCCGTAGATGAAGATATGATGTTGGAAATTAAGCAACTTCACAGCGCAATCAATCCTGTTGAGACTCTGTTCGTAGTTGACTCTATGACGGGTCAAGATGCAGCCAATACGGCAAAAGCGTTTGATGAAGCGTTACCGCTTACGGGGGTTGTTTTAACTAAAACCGACGGTGACGCAAGAGGTGGTGCAGCACTGTCAGTGCGACACATCACGGGCAAGCCGATTAAATTCCTTGGGATCGGTGAAAAAACCGATGCTCTGGAGCCTTTCCATCCGGAACGCGTAGCATCGCGAATTTTGGGCATGGGCGATGTTCTCTCACTAATTGAGGAAGTTGAACGCAAAGTCGACAAGGATAAGGCCGCTAAACTCGCCAAAAAAGTGCAAAAGGGAAAAGGCTTTGATCTGCAGGACTTTAAAGAGCAGTTGGAGCAGATGCGCAACATGGGCGGTATGATGTCGCTAGTGGACAAACTTCCCGGTATGGGAAGTATGTCAGCACAAATAAAAGATCAGGCTGGTGACAAGCAGTTTAACCAGATGGAAGCGATTATTAATTCCATGACTCCGGGGGAGCGTGCTCGACCTGATATCATCAAAGGTTCACGTAAAAAGCGAATTGCAGCCGGCTCTGGGACACAGATTCAGGATGTGAACCGCTTACTCAAGCAATTCACACAAATGCAGAAAATGATGAAGAAAATGTCAGGCGGTGGCATGAAGAAAATGATGCGCAACATGCAGGGAATGATGCCTCCGGGTGGTCCGGGTGGCATGTTTCCACCAAGGTAAATCATTTGTTGCAACGAATGCTTACAAATTCTGACAATTTTGTCAGAAAAAGACTTTCGGTCTTTGTCAAGGTTTGAGGTAATTAAAATTAGGAGAATACCAGATGAATGAAAATAAAGAGCTCAAAGGGATATTTTTAGCAATTGGCAGCTTGGGATTTATCGTCTGCCTGTTTCTCCTAATCGCTTCAGCCTTGTCTATTTTCAAGATAAGCAAAATGATCACGTTAACCTGTGCGCTGATATCACTCGTGATATTCCACGAAGGTTTGGCTGAACAGGTGCAAAAGCGTATTAGACGATTGGCTAAGTATGAATTTCAGCAACTTTGGCGTTCATTGCAGATGACTCGTCAAAAGTGGTGCGGTGCCAGCGTTTAATGTGAAATTTTAATGACCTCCTGTTAATTAGAGGTCTTTATTACGTCCATTCTGCCTATCTTAATTATCCATTGCGAATAAAGGTTTTTGCGTTGAGCGCATCTATTCCTCCTGTTTCTGGTGCTCCAGGTAAATCGGATACTCTGATTTTCAGAAGCTTTAATCCTGAGCTGTGTGAAGAACTTCGCTCTTGGTTTACAACTCCGCAGCAAATCGTCTTTTGGAGTGGCCTTAAGTTTGGCTTTCCTGACAGTGTAATTCAATTCAGGGCGCAACTTAAACTTGCTCAAATTCCAGCGTATGCTTTGCTCTCTGAAGAGGAAAATCAATTGCTGGGTTTTGGTCAGATGATGTACGACAATGGGCGATGTCATTTTGTTCGGGTGGCAACTAATCCAACCCGGCGAGGGCAGGGATATGGCAAAAAGCTACTTGCCTGTCTATTGGCACAGGGACAGCGCAAATTCAATCCGCAATTTTTTTCGTTGTTCGTCAACCAGTCAAATCAAGTGGCTATTAATTTATACCGCGCAGTGGGCTTCAAGCACACCCAATATCCCGGACCTATGCCGAACACTCAGAGCTGGTATCTGGAAAAGCCTGCAGGTAGTTTATAGTATTAGATGATAAATTTTTTGAAAAAAAATGTTCAATTTGGACAGTTTGTGCAAGAAATTTGCATAAGTCTTTTGTAAGCACTTGCGGTGCCATCTTTTTGGCGGGCACCTGACCTTTATTTCTAATCAATAAAAGAGTATACAAATGGAACTGAAGCATTGGTTATTAGTACCACTGGCTGCATCACTGTTAGCTTGTGGCTCCAGCAGCGATGAAGACAGAATCGATACGGTAACAATTACAATTTCTGCCAGTGGCACAATAGTTAACGAGCAAACTGAAGTTGCTCTAGGCGGCAGAACCAGCCTTCAGGATGTGACAAGTTATAGCTGGTCTGTCAGCGACCCTGATTACAGTGTTGTGCACGATGATAATAGCGTTCCCACCGCAACACTAACGACACCGGAGGTTAGGACAAGTGAAGAGCAGGTCACTTTGTCGCTAACTGCCACGCCAGCCGAGGGCTCAGCAGTAACCGGAACGTTTGTCCTGACGGTGCGGCCGGTAAATATTGAACCTGTAGCGTCGGTGACCATTTCTCAGGATGACAGGTTTGCTGACAATACCTACGGTGGAGCGCTTACAGTTACCTTTACTGGAAGCGGAACCGACGAAGATCCTATTGATAGCGAAAACCCCATAAGTGCCTTTGAGTGGCAACAGGTATCAGGCACCGATGTCCTCACCGGTGTGGATACAACCTCTAACTTACTGACTCTTACGACACCAGCGTTAACCAGCTCTGAAACGCTTAGTTTTGAATTAATCGTAACCGATAATGAAGGCGCAACGGGTAAGCAGGCATTTGATATTGTGGTGCTTGATGTGACTCAAACTCCGCCCATTGCCGAGGCAGGGAATCCGATTACAATAATGGAGGGGGAGCGTTTTCTGCTATCAGGCTCCGCCACAGCACTAAGCGATAATGCATCTCCATTTTTGTTTGAATGGACAAATAACTCTAGCGATCTGGCCGAATTTGCCGATGCTTCCGATGCAACGACTTACGCTGACGCACCTGCTGTCATGGAGGATACTAATATTACTATCGATTTGCGGGTTGTTGACCAGTTTAATAATGAAGACAACGACCAGGTTGTGGTTACTGTCAGAGAAATGCCTGCAACCTATGTTAATGATACTGGCGTTACGGCTAACGTTTCCAATACCGGGTTGATCAATGGCTCCAGCCATAACTTTCCAGGACAGGACGCTGACTTGGGGCGCGACAGAATGCATGCGTCGGATGTACTGGAGAAAGCGGGGGCCGGTGATGAAGGTTTTGATTTTACCAAGTTGGACGAATTTGGTGATGAAATAGATGCCTCTGAAACGAGTTGGAGCTGCGTAAGAGACAACGTTACAGGCCTGATTTGGGAAATGAAAACCAATGATAGCGGTTTGCACGATGTTAATAATACCTATTCATGGGTATCCAGTACTACCTCGGAAGAAGCCCAGAACGATGGAGCTTCCTGTACGTTGACCACTTGTAATACGGCCGCTTTTGTCGAGGCCGTGAATGCGGAGGGATTGTGCGGGTTTTTTGACTGGCGGATGCCTACCCACAATGAACTTAAATCAATTTTACATTTTGGTGAAACTAATAATACCTTCATTGACGGTGACTACTTCCCGTTTAATAACCCTGACACCAGTACTGAAACATGGTACTGGACCAGTATCCAAAATGTTGATGGTGCCAGTGGTGATGTGTTGCAAAACAGTTGGGCTATTGATTTTAGCTCTGGTAACGATAATTTCTTACTAAAATCTACTGAAAATCACGTGCGTCTGGTACGTGCTGGACGATAATAAGGAGAGGGACATGAAATTGATAAAACTCGTTATACCTGCATTTTTCGCCTTTGCATGTAATATTCAGGCGCAAACCTGCGTTTCAGGGTTGCCAGAAACTGCTCCTGAAGCAAACTTTACTGATAATGAAGATGGCACTGTCACCGATACATCCACTGGATTAATGTGGATGCGTTGTAGCATTGGCCAGACGTGGAGCGACACAGACAGTACTTGCACTGGTGATGCTACGGCCTTGACCTGGCAGGAGGCGCTACAAATTGCATACGGTTATGAGTATGCCGGACACAATGATTGGCGATTGCCAAACGTGAAACAACTTATCAGTATTACTGAAAAAACCTGTGTACGTCCGTCGATTAATGAAACGATTTTTCCTGAAACCACATCGGATGATTATTGGAGCAGTACTCCTTCGCTAAATGACTACACCATGTCTTGGGTAGTGGCGTTTTTTAACAGCAGTAACTCGTTGAAAGAAAAGGATGCGTTTGTATATTCGCGTTTAGTACGTGTCGCTGACTGATTAAAAACAAGTACCTTTGAAAAAGGCCCGTTATCGGGCCTTTTTGGTATTACTCTTATTCGATTTTTTATTAAAAGGTTGGTCACTACTAAAGCGGGTTAATGCTGTTTGTGCGCGGCCTCTGCCTTTCGCGTGGGCTTTATTAACTGATTTGCGTTCATAGTCTTTTTGCGCTTTACCCTTCAACTCACTTTTGCGCTCCAGCGGTACCAGGTGTTTGGGACCATTACCAATCAGATGCGCTTTACCCATCTTTTTCAGTGCTTCACGTAGCATCGGCCAGTTGGCCGGATCATGGTAACGCAAGAAGGCTCTGTGCAAGCGACGATGCCGCTCACCTTTGGCGATACTGACACCCTCACTTTTTTTGGTCACCTTGTGAATAGGGTTCTTTTCCGTGTGGTACATAGTGGTGGCATTCGCCATGGGCGAAGGATAAAAGTTTTGTACCTGGTCTAGTTTGAAATTATTTTCTTTCAGCCACAACGCCAGGTTAAGCATATCAATGTCCCGTGTTCCGGGGTGGGCTGAAATAAAATAGGGGATCAGGTATTGCTCTTTACCTGCTTCTTTGGAGAACTTATCAAATAGCTCTTTAAAGCGATAATAGGTGCTCATACCCGGTTTCATCATTTTGCTGAGCGGGCTTTCTTCAGTGTGCTCCGGTGCAATCTTCAGATAACCACCAACATGATGAGTGACCAACTCTTTTACATAGTTGGGATCTTCAATGGCCAGGTCATAGCGCACGCCTGATGCAATGAGGACTTTTTTAATGCCTTTAACATCGCGTACTTTGCGATACAACTCCACCGTCGGCGTTTGGTCAGTATCCATATGGCCGCAGATATCGGGCCAGACGCAAGATAAGCGGCGACAGGTTTGTTCTGCTTTAGCACTCTTACAGCGCAGCTTATACATGTTGGCAGTAGGGCCGCCTAGATCAGAAATAACCCCTGTAAAGCCGGGTACTTTGTCTCGAATTTGCTCCACTTCCCGCACAATGGACTCTTCTGAGCGGCTTTGAATAATTCGTCCTTCATGTTCAGTTATAGAACAAAAAGTACAGCCACCAAAACAGCCACGCATGATGTTCACCGAGGTTTTAATCATGTCGTAGGCGGGGATTTTTTCCTTGCCATAACTGGGGTGGGGCACACGTGCGTAGGGTAAGTCGAATACTGCATCCATTTCTTCAGTTTCCAGCGGATACGCAGGAGGATTGATCCAGATACTTCTGTCACCATGGCGCTGCATCAATGCACGGGCGCAGCCCGGATTGGTTTCTTGGTGCAGTATTCTTGAGGTGTGTGCATAGTGGGTTTTTTCATCACGCACTACTTCAAAGGCTGGCAATTTCACGTAGGTTTTGTCCCACGGCTTGCGTCTCGTTGCGCGAGGATTGAATGGTTGCACGCTGATAGGCTGCGCAGCATCGCTAGCTACGTCACTTTCTTTTTGCGTACTACAGTTCTCTTCCCATTCCTGATATGGACTTGGGATGGGATCAATTTTACCAATCTTATCCACGCTAGTGGAGTCCACTCCCAACCATCCGGGCAATGCTTGTTTCACGATGATTGCGGTACCCCGAACATCTTGCATTGCGCTGATATCTTCACCGTTGGCCAGGCGATGGGCGATTTCTAACAGTGGTCTCTCAGCGTTACCAAACATCAACATGTCGGCTTTGGAATCAAACAGCACTGAGCGCCGTACTTTGTCTGACCAATAATCGTAATGGGCGATACGGCGTAAGCTGGCTTCGATGCCGCCAATGATGACAGGCTTTTTATAGGCTTCTTTGCAGCGCTGAGTGTACACGGTAACAGCGCGGTCAGGGCGTTTCCCGTGCACATTACCGGGTGTGTAAGCGTCATCGTGGCGCAGCTTTCGGTCGGCAGTGTAGTGGTTGATCATGGAGTCCATGTTGCCTGCCGTGACGCCGAAAAACAGATTGGGTTCGCCTAATGCCATGAAGGCATCTTTGGATGTCCAATCGGGCTGGGCAATGATACCGACACGAAAACCTTGAGCCTCCAATGTGCGGCCGATAACTGCCATGCCAAAGCTGGGGTGATCCACATAAGCATCACCAGTTACCAAGATGATGTCGCAACTGTCCCAACCCAATTGCTCCATTTCATGCCTTGTCATAGGTAGGAAAGGAGCAGGATCAAAACAAGACGCCCAGAATTTTGGAAAAGAAAACAAGCCCCGCTCAGCTTTCATGCGCTCAACAGGTTTTTTGACAACCGCCATACATACTCACATTAATAGAAACTGAGCTAGTTTATCAAAATTTTATGAGGGAATATTCAGGTTTATTCGAGCATCGTTGCCGAATTTTAAAATGGCTGTAAAAATAAGAAGTTATCAATATTAACAGTCATCAAACTTAAAGAGATTAGTCATTGAAAAAGGTCTTCATTGTGATACTTGTGCTGGTAGCACTGCATTTTGTTACTCGCTACAGTCTTGGGTTTTCTGTTTATCGCCTAGGTGATGCGTTAGAGGTATCTGCCAGTTTGGGGGCAAAAATTGCTTGCTCTGCCCGGTATGTTTCCGGGTTTGATGAATCGCTGATAGTAGAAGACTTGGCTTCTTATTCTCCGGCAACACGATTGCTGGACATTGTATATGATGATGCTGAAAAGCGCGTTACTGCAAACATGTTGGGGCTGGCAAGTTATACCGGACAATACCGAGATGGCCTTGGTTGCACACTAGAGATTGGTGATACGACAGCGCTTGATGCTTTGCAGGTGAAAAAAGTTGAAGCTGAAGCGGCGCCCTGGCCGCAAGGCAATCAAGTTAGTACGGTACAGGATAATTATCAGCAATTAACTGACCAAATTCTGCACCAGGACAATCAGGGAGGATTGCAAACCCGTGCCTTATTGGTGGTTAAAGACGGACAGGTGGTGGCAGAGTCTTATGCTGAAGGCGTTGACAACCAGACTCAACTGCTCGGCTGGTCGATGGGGAAAAGCTTGACTGCCATGATGCTGGGTCGCATGCAGACCCTGGGGCTAGTGAATTTGCAGCAAAAAGCCGGATTTGCACCATGGCAATCTGATGCGCGACAGGAAATCACCCTGGAGCAACTCTTGACTATGTCATCTGGCCTGAAGTTTAACGAAACTTATGCTCCAGGTAGCGATTCAACTCGCATGTTATTTACCGCGTATAGCGCCTCAGATGTCGCCCTGACGGCAACCGCGGAAAAATCACCGGGTAGCTATTTTTCTTACTCTTCAGGCACTACCAACATTCTTATACGATGGATGCGGGATGAGTTGGGTAGTAATCAGGCATTATTAGATTTTTTCCACAATGAGATCCTGCAGCCTTTAAGCATGGCAGATACCACCTTTGAAGTGGATCCTAGCGGTGTGTATGTTGGCAGCTCTTATATATTTGCAACGGCGCGAGACTGGGCAAAGATGGGTTTTTTGATGTTGCGAAACGGAACCTGGCAAGGACAGCAACTTTTGCAAAAAGATTGGGTAAGTGCAGCTCAGAAGCCGATTTCTGCCGAGAATTATCAAAAATACGGTTATCAGTTTTGGTTGAACCAAGGCGGCGAAGAGCTTCGTTGGAACAAGATCCCGGCTGATGCATACATGATGATGGGGAATCGCAAACAAGTGGTGATGATAGTCCCTTCAAAGCAATTAGTGTTGGTTCGCTTGGGCTGGACTTCCGGAAGCTATCCCACAGAAGATAATTTTGCGCGCTTAATTGCATTGTAAATCCTCGTTATTTCAATAATTAACTTGCAATCAAGCCCAAAATCCGTACAATTCGCGAGCCTTTTTTCCGGCATTTGCCTGACTCTTGTCAGATGGGTAATGGAACGAAGGTAAAGTTGACGTTAACGTTAGTAGCTTCTGCTTTGCGTTGATAAGGCAGAACTAATAACGATTTTGAGGCAATTATGGTAACTATTCGTTTACAACGTGGTGGCGCTAAAAAAGCCCCCTTTTATCAAGTAGTAGTGGCTGATAGCCGTATGAAGCGCGATGGTCGTTTCATCGAAAACATCGGTTTCTTCAACCCTACTGCACGTGGTCAAGAAGAAAGACTACGTTTAGACCTTGACCGTGTTGAGCACTGGGTAGGTCTGGGCGCTGGTTTATCTGACCGCGTATCTCGTTTGGTTAAAGACGCGCGTAAAGCGACGGCTTAATCTGCGAATAGTGTAGGGCGTTATGGCATCTGAAACGGTTACATTAGGCAAAATTGGCGCACCTTACGGTGTGAAAGGTTGGTTTAAAGTAACATCCTACACAGAAGAGTTAGATGGAATATTCGATTATTCCCCTTGGTTGTTGTTACAAGGTGGGGAAGTAAAGGAATACACAGTGGAACACTGGAAGCACCACAACAAAAGTTTGGTGGCTAAACTGGAAGGCGTCGATGACCGGGATGCGGCGGAAGCCATTAAAAATCTGGAAATCAGTGTCGATTCAGAAGTGTTACCGCAATTGGACGAAGACGAATTTTATTGGCGCGAGCTGATTGGCATGACCGTGGTGAACACAAAAGGTTATGACTTCGGCAAAATCGAACAGATGTTCGAAACCGGTGCTAATGACGTCATGGTGGTGAAAGCCAACGTGAAAGATGCTTTCGGCCAGAAACAACGCATGATCCCCTATCTGTATGAGCAGGTTGTTCTGGATGTGGATCGTGAGGCAAGAACTGTCACAGTTGACTGGGACCCGGGTTTTTGATGAGTGAACAGCATTGGTTTGGATTCGTTACACTGTTTCCAGACATGTTCGACCCATTTTTAACTCAGGGAGTCATTGGTAGAGCTGTCAAAAGTGGGCGCATTCACGCACAGTGTTTCAACCCACGCGACTATACGCATGACAAACATCGTACAGTTGACGACAGACCTTACGGTGGTGGACCCGGCATGCTGATGATGGTGCAGCCATTAACAGATGCAATTAACGCTGCGCAAGCTGCAGCGGGAGGCGATGCCAAGGTGATATACCTTTCGCCTCAAGGTAGTACTCTGAATCAGCAAAAAGCGAAGCAGTTAGTGCAGAGCAACAAGCTGATTTTGGTGGCGGGTCGGTATGAAGGTATCGACGAGCGAGTGATTCAGTCCATGGTGGATGAAGAAATCTCTTTAGGTGACTTCGTCTTAAGTGGTGGTGAGATTCCGGCAATGGCCCTTGTGGACAGTGTCGCAAGACTTATCCCCGGTGTGTTAGGGCATGAACTTTCAGCAGAGTGTGATTCATTTGAAGACGGTTTGCTGGATTGTCCCCATTACACCAGACCAGAGGTATTGAATGGCGAGCAGGTGCCAGCGGTACTGCTAAGTGGCAATCATGAAAAGATAAGACGGTGGCGTCTAAAGCAGTCTCTTGGGAGAACCTGGCAAAGACGTCCCGATATGTTTAAAAAACTGGCTCTGACTGAGGAGCAAGGCTCACTCCTTAAGGAGTTCCAACAAGAAGTCTTGCAGCAAGATGACAGTTATACCAGTAAGCGAGGAAAAGATGAGTAAAGTCAGTCAAGATATCATCAAGCGCATCGAGCAAGAACAACTGAAAACAGACGTTCCTGCTTTTGGCCCGGGTGACACAGTTGTTGTTCAGGTTCGCGTAAAAGAAGGTGATAAAGAGCGTCTTCAGGCTTATGAAGGTGTTGTAATTGCTAAGAAAAACCGTGGTTTACATTCTTCATTCACTGTTCGTAAGATCTCTAGCGGTGAAGGTGTTGAGCGTGTATTCCAGACTCACAGTAAGCAAGTTGATAGCATTGAAGTGAAACGCCGTGGTGCGGTTCGTCGTGCTAAGCTTTACTACTTGCGTGGTCGTACTGGTAAGGCAGCTCGTATCAAAGAGAAGCTTAACTAAGCAAACTGTGAATCAGCAGAACCTAACATTTCTGCTTAAACCAATAATGTTATCGTCAACTTCGAAAAAGCCCGCGTCAGCGGGCTTTTTTGTATTTGTCCGCTCCCACATCTTTAGCTTTAAATTATTTTTTTACCAACAAATAGATAAAATCGTGAAGAAATCCTTACATTACTGGTTACAAATTGTAAATAAATCGAGGTGGTGATTTTGTTGAAACTCAACCCTGTACATCTCAAAGAACCGTTAAATAAGCGCGCTAAGTGGGATTTAAAACTACCAGTAGTCGAATTTTTAGATTTTTCGGGTGTTTAAATTTTCCACAATGTTGCATTGTTTCGAACCCTTTGGCAAAAATTGATACCTTTAGGTTGGTTTACTTACCGTTTCAGTGTGTTATAAGTTCCATCGCAGCTAAGACTGCGCAATAAAAAAATCCGTTATTTGCCTCTGAGAAGGCTCATGCGAAAATAAAAAGGAAACAACATGACACACAACAAGAACGTCAAATTAACGTTGGCGGCTGTCGCAGTATCTGCTGCGTTTGCCAGCACCGGGGTACAAGCCCAGGAACAGGACAGTATTGAGAAAATTTCGGTTACGGGCTCTCATATTCGTCGCACAGATATGGAAGGTCCCTCACCAGTCGCCAGTATCGATGCTGAACAAATTGCTAATACCGGTGTAACAGACCTTATTGGATTATTTACCAAATTGCCTATTTCCGGCCAAGGTACTTTCTCTACACAAGGCAATAGCAGTGATGATACTGCTAACGGTGGCTCCAGTGTTTCATTGCGTGGTTTGGGCGCCGATTCTACCTTAATTTTGGTTAACGGACGCCGCGTTTCAGTGTCACCGTTTGCGAAAGGGATTGATACTGCGTTTGTGGACATCAATAACATTCCACTGGCGGCCATCAAGCGCGTAGATATTCTTAAAGATGGTGCTTCTGCTACTTATGGCTCTGATGCTATTGCTGGGGTAATCAATATCATCTTGAAGGATGATTTTGATGGTTTTGAGATTTCTGCCAAGTACGGTGATACTGCAGATGGTGGTGGTGAAGAGCAGAACCTCAGCGTAGTATTCGGTACAGCCAGTGACAAAGCCAGCCACACCTTTATTTTGGATTATTTTGATCGCGAAGAAATCATGTATTCCGACCGTGATTATTCTCGCTCTGCTAACCAAACCGCATTGCGTCCTAACGATCCAGACGCGGTTGATTTCAGAAGCTCTTCAGGTATTCCCGGCACAATCGCACTGGCCAGTGACCCCACAAACCGCATGCCTGATACCTTTGGCAATGACGTGTGTGCACCAGAAGATATCGTAGGGACATTGTGTCGCTATGACTATGCACCTCACATGACGTCAGTGCCAGATTCCGAGCGCTTTAGTTTTAATTACATGGGCAAGTATGAGTTAAATGATACGGTAACAGCCTTTGCAGAGTTGAATGGTCAGAATTCCAAATCTATCGTGCGTGGTGCAGCAAGCCCAAGCTTTAATGAGTTGTTCATGTCTGGTGATAACCCCAATCACCCATTTGCCGATGACCCTACACATCCGTTTTTCGGACAAGACCTGACTATGCGTCGTCGTACAGTGGATATTGGTAATCGTGAAAAACGCGTAGACACTGATTACTATCGCACCATTTTAGGCCTTGAGGGTGAGTTCGGTGACTGGAACTGGGAAGTAGCATACAGCTACATCAAGAGTGAATCTGTCGAGCGTGGTGTCGATGGTTTCCCTAATTCTATCCGTATTCAGGATGCTATTGATTCTGGCTTGTGGAACCCCTTTGAGCCTTCTTCAAATACTCAAGAAGCGTTGGACTACATTGAAACCAATACCACTCGTGTTGGTAAATCCACTAACAAGTCTATTGATGGTGTGATCTCTGGTCCGGTAATGGATTTGGCAGGAAATGATGTGATGTTGGCTGTGGGTGTTGAGTATCGCGAAGAATCGATTTCTGATAACCCTGATGAGCAGTTTTTGCGCGGCGAAGTTTTCGGTACCGAAGCAACGCAAGCCAATGGCGAGCGCGATAGTACCTCTATTTTCGCCGAGGTTGCTTTGCCATTTACGGATACCTTTGAAGCACAAATAGCGCTGCGTCACGAAGACTACAGTGATTTTGGTACTACTACCGATCCTAAAGTGTCGTTCTTGTGGTCACCTTTAGACAACTTGTCACTGCGCGGTTCTTGGGGAACGGCCTTCCGTGCACCGTCTTTACATCAGTTAGGTTTGGGTCGTACTGATGAGTCACCTAACCTGGTAGATACTATCCGTTGTAATGCCGTAGGCCTTGCTTGTGATCCACAAGAGTATACCGCGGTATTCGAAGGGAACCCGAATCTGGGACCAGAAGAGTCCACTAGTTATAACCTGGGTATGATCTATGAGATTTCTGAAGACCTGAGTTTCTCTCTGGATTATTACAGTTACGATATAGAGAATATCATCGATTCTGATACGCAGTTTGTATTCTCCAACTTTGGTGATGATCCAAACGTGGTTACCCGTTTGCCTACCGCAGATCCGAGTGATCCGGGTGAAGTGGTGCAGATCTTTGATTCTTTCCAGAATATCGGTGACCTTGAAACCACAGGTTTAGATTTAGACCTGCAATATTCTCTTGAGTCTTCGATGGGTGATTTCCGTTTCGGTTACGTGATGAACTATGTACTGAAGTACGAAGAGTTGCGTCCGGATGCTAATGGTGGCAAGCGCGTTGCCTTGTCAGAAGGGCAATTTGAGCAGCCTGAAATCCGTTGGACTACATCTATGGACTGGTCAAAAGATGATTGGAGTGCTGCGTTGGCAGTGAACTACATCGGTGAGTTCGACGGCGACGCTGATTCAGGTTTTGGCGACAAAACTGTGGACTCTATGACTACAGTTGACTTGACGGTAAATTACATGGGGGCTGATAACGCCGTATTTACCTTAGGTAGCACTAACTTGTTCAACGAAGAGCCTCCTTTCAGCCATCATGACTTCTACGGTTTTGTGAATACCATTCACAGCAGCCAAGGGCGTTTTGTTTATTTGAAAGGCGCGTACAAATTCTAATTAACACTTAGTGTTTTATGTTTAGAGCCCTCAGCAATCTGGTGAGGGCTTTTTTATTGCATCAGACAATATTGAAACCCCAGGTTTTGTTGTCTAGGATTGCTATCAGTGAATCAACAAAAAGCGAACACATTTATGTCATTACAAGAAGCATTTGAACAAGCCAGTACTGAATCTAAACAGTTACCTCAGCGCCCCAGTGATGAGGATATGCTGAAAATTTATGCGTTGTTTAAACAAGCAACCGCTGGTGATGTTACAGGTGATAGACCTGGGATCTTTGATTTTGTCGCTGGTGCGAAATACGACGCTTGGGCAGAACAGAAGGGCAAATCATCAGACGACGCCAAACAGGAATACGTTGATTTGATCAACAAACTCAAAGGTTAATCTGGCGAGAATGCAGGCCGAATAATCGGCCTGATTCACCTCTTGTCTCTAAAAATCTATTGTTAGCTGAGAAACTCTACAAGGTGCCTCAGTTCCTGATGCCAACCCTGAATATTCATTTTGCGGTGTTGCTTTTGCTTAAAGCCTGATTCAATCAAAATCAGGTGGGTTTTACCGTTGACCGTGCGGTTTAAGGTCCATTCCACCAGAGTCGCTTCAGATGCTTCGAAAGGTACATCAGGATCGTTCATCCACATATACGCGAAATAGTTTACCGGGTTAACTGAAATCACTTTCATGGCGTATCTGCCTTCACACATTGTACGCCACTCAAAATAACCTTCGTTACCTTCTTGTAGTTCGAATGCGGCGGTGTCACCAAACCACTTCGCAATTTGGTCTGGCTGGGTGATAGCATCCCAGACTTTTTCGATTTGCTGGTTGAAGGTCATTTCGCGCTTAATAAAATCAATATCACTCATTCTATGTCTCCTTTATTCAGATGCTGTTTTAATCGAATCAGACGTTCATCCCACTCTTCAGCAATGGGGGCTAGCCATTGAAAGGCCCCACTAAAAGCATAGTGTTTTAAAAAATGGCGTTTCTCTTTGCCCTTAAATTCGGCTTTGACAGCTCCGGATTTAACCAGAACATTCAGGTGTTTAGTTACTGCTTGCCTTGAAATGCCAGTATCGGCGGTTAACTCTTTTATAGATAATCCCGTTTTTGCAGCCTGATAACTACTGAGTCGCTCAATTATATTGCGCCGTGTCGGGTCGGCCATTGCTTGAAATATATCCATCTGAAAGTGGTAAATTGTCATTCTGTGAGTTTATATATGCAACCCAATGGTTGCATGTCAAGGTTTTATGTGGAAAAAGTGAATAAATGCGCTGTATAGGTTTTAACAATGTGGCGCTTTGTGCCAAAATTTGTCGCGGAATTATTAAAACAATATTGGAACTCCTATGTCTGACACTACCTGGGTGACCCGCGCGCTAGATAAAGTAGAACGCGTTGGTAACAAACTCCCTGATCCCGCCGTAATCTTTTTAATTAGTCTGGTTATTGTTTGGGTACTCTCAGCGTTGCTTTCGGGCGTGCAATTTGATGCCATCGACCCAAGAACTGGCGAGGCTGTTGTAGTCAACAACTTATTAACGGGTGCATCGCTCGCTGATTTTCTGTCGCGCATGGTGACTATTTTTACTGGGTTTGCACCGCTTGGCGTAGTGTTAGTGGCTATGTTGGGAGTCGGTGTAGCTGAGCACTCTGGCTACATCAACGCTGGCTTGAAACGTATGTTGGATTCAACGCCTAAAATGCTTTTGACTCCCTCGGTAATTCTAATCGCTATCGTTAGCCACACGGCAACCGATGCAGGATACGTGCTTGTTATACCCTTAGCAGGTGTCATTTTTTATGCCATGGGCCGACATCCATTAGCAGGTATTGCTGCTGCTTTTGCTGGTGTAAGTGGCGGCTTCAGCGCCAACTTTATTCCTTCAGCGATTGATCCCTTATTGCAAAGCTTTACTCAAAGTGCTGCACACATTATCGATCCGTCGGTGCAGGTGAATCCATTGAACAACTGGTTCTTTAATTCGGCTTCCAGTTTGTTGATCATTTGTGTCGGCTGGTATCTGACAGATAAAGTGATTGAGCCTCGTTTAAAAAATACGCCGGTGGATGGCGACCCTAACGAAATCCCTAAATTTGAAGATCTCAACCCGCAACAAAGTAAAGCCTTGCGTTTCGCTACTTTTACAATGTTAGCGGGCATTGCTTTATTAGTGGCAATCCTCATCCCTGAAAACTCTCCAATGCGCGCTCCTGACGGCGAGCTTACTTCTTTCGCCGCACCGGTAATGCGCTCAATCGTGCCGCTTATTTTCTTGTTGTTTGTCATTCCGGGCGTCGTATACGGCTACATGGCAGGTACCTTTAAAACCACAAAAGATGTGATTGGGGCCATGTCTAAGGCGATGGGCAGTATGTCCTACTATGTGGTAATGGCGTTTTTCTGTGCTTTGTTTATTGATGCCTTTGGTAAGTCTAATCTAGGCGCTTTATTGGCTATCGAAGGGGCGCAATTCCTGAAAGCCATGAATTTACCAAGTATGGTGACCATCGTCGGGCTGATTTTCCTCACGGCTTTCGTGAATTTATTTGTCGGCTCATCGTCGGCGAAATGGGCGCTGTTGGGACCAATATTTGTGCCCATGTTAATGCAGTTGAATATTTCACCAGATTTAACTCAGGCGGCTTACCGTTTGGGGGATTCGTCTTCCAATATCATTACGCCTCTCATGCCGTACTTCCCGTTAGTGGTGGTTTATTGTCAGCGTTATGTAAAAGATACGGGTATTGGGACGTTGCTTTCATTGATGTTACCGTTTTCTGTGACTATTATTTGTATCTGGACGGTTTTCTTATTGATTTATTGGGGCTTGGGATTGCCGTTGGGTTTACAGTCGAGCTATGTTTATCCGGCCCCTTGATGATTGAAGCGGGCGCTTAATCGGCGCCCGCTTCCAGCGGAGCAATATGCTAAAGCGACAGATTTTTCATTTTGTAAGTATTTTATCAGCACTGATTGTTCCGCTTAGTCACGCCCAAGATGTTGAAGATGTCCCACTAGATAGCTTGATGGAGCTGTCTTTCGACGAACTTTTTGATGTTGAAATCAGTATTGCGAGTATCGCACCTCGTAATATCAATGATGCCCCTTCCACGGTAAGTGTGTTTACTCGCAACCAAATAGATGCTTTGGGTTTTCAAAATGTTCATGAAATTCTCAATTTAGTACCGGGGTTCCAGATGGCCCGTGGCGATTGGGTTGGTGCAGTGCCCAAAGAGCATGCCCGTGGTGTTTATCTGGACAATGGCTATTTATTGTTTTTGATTGATGGCCAAAGGGTCAATGAGCTGTCTTTTGGCAAAGCATCGGTTTACATGCCCTTTATGGCATTGGATCTGGTGGAGCGAATTGAAGTTATTCGCGGCCCTGGATCGGCAATTTACGGCAGCAATGCGTTTATGGGCGTGGTAAATATCATCACCCGAAAAAGTGATAATTGGGCTCAATTGGCAATCGGCGAAAATAATGCCACTAAGTTCAACGCTGGTATTAGCTGGCAATCAGAAGAAATGAATATCAATTTACTAGCTGATATTCGCAGCAGTGATGGCAATACCTTTAATTCATTGTCTTCGTCAGCATACAAAGACCCGTCAGAACATCAATTCTTAAGCGCTGGATTGCAATTCAGGGGCTTGCAAGCAAATGTGCGGTGGAATCGTTCTGAGTTAGATGAGTTTATTAATTTGGGAGGGGTACATCCTGATAATGCCCATCGTTCCGAGAACATTGCCTGGTCACTTGCCTGGCAAAGTGAACTGACTGCTAAGACACAATTGTCTGTTAAAGCACAATACACTGAACATGAGATCGAATCCGGTGGGAAAGTATTGGATGCCGATAATGTTGACTTCATTGATGAAGACTTTTTAACAGGACCCTTTTGGATAACCGATGATCTTGAGTTATCACTGGACATTACCCATCAAATTTCCGACGTGTCATTGTTGAATGTTGGGCTGGAGAGTCGCAGGGCGAGACAAACTCAAGCTGGTACTGTCACGAATTATCTTGATTTTGACAGTAATCTACTGACATTGTCTCCGGAGTATTTTCTAGGCGCTCCACAGTCTTTTGCTACCCAAGGCGTTAATGCGGTATCGCCCTTAATTTCCAAGCAAGATACGCGCAGCGTATACGTACAATACAGCTACCAAATAAATGAGGCTTTTGATATCTACATCGGTGGACGCTACGATGATGTTGCCGACATAGATTCAAAGCTATCCCCAAGAGCATCATTTAAATACCAGCTCAATGAGCAAAATAGTATTAAACTGCAATATGGTGCGGCTTTCAGGACGCCCGTGACCAATGAGTTATTCTCTGAAGATTTGGTGACCATTGGCAACCCCAACCTGAAACCTGAAGAAATTACCACCCTGGAACTCGTATGGCAGCGTCAAGCAGAAAACAACAGGATAGAATTTGTTTTATTCAACAACGAGTTAGACGCTTTTGTGAATAAAGTGCCACTGAATAATGCCTTAGGGCAGTCTACCTTCCAAAACGTGATTAAAAAATCTATTTCTGGTGCAGAGTTGGCTCATAAATCCAGATTTAGTGATGAACTGGAGTGGTTTGTTAATGTGACATCGCTGTTTGATGAGCCAATTAATCCCAGTTATAAACGCTTTCTCAGTGCTGGCTTGGTTTGGCAAAGCGAGCTCATTCGCATTAGCTCAGAATTCTTGTGGCGGGAAGAGCTAGTGGTTGAAGATGTGTTTCAGCATGGCAGTTACTCACTTTGGAACGCCAAAGCGCATTACCAAATGTCTGCAAAGTGGTCGTTGGCACTTACCGTTAGCAATCTCTTCGACAAAGCTTATTGGGTTTATGAACCACGTCTGGCAAACAATGCGATGCCCGGCTATGGGCGTGAGACCTGGCTAGGCGCAACCTATGCGTTTTGAGCAAACGTTACTCTTAGATGCCCTTAAAGTTATTCTTGCCGATGGCAAATCACGTAAAGAGTTTGAATTGTTGCAAGCCTTGCAAGAACCACCTTGGGAAATTTTCGCAAAGAATGCCCTAACCAGCGAGTTACAACTTTTCCAAACCCACTTCACCTTATTTCACTGTCTCTATCAATTACAAGATATCTGGCTATCAGATGGGGAGGGCTACCTTAAAATCTCAGCTTTACATATCCAGCTGATGTCAGAAGATTCAGTGAACTTAATCGATGATGGCGAACAAAAGATAAAAGCTTACTACAACGACTGGCGGCACTTTTCCGAGACAACGGAGCGTGATGTAGAAGAATTATTAGATAGATTTTGGTCTGCCTTTGGGAACTTGGCTTACTGGGCTATTCCGGCTCAAGAAGACGTAAAGCAAGCCTTGGCTTTTTTTACTTTACCTGATAACGCTCCGTGGGCTCAAATTAAACGCTGCTATCTTAAGTTTCAATTACATAATCATCCAGATAGGGGCGGCGATGCGCAGCTCAGCAAAGCCGCCGCAAAACATTTTGATGTGTTAAAGCGGCAGGAAAAAGCGGTTATTGGATAGCGTTTGCATCTTGACTCTGAACCTGAGAGTTAGCGGCCGAAAATTGCTGGAAATCTATGAATTCCAAGGGTTTGCTAAAAAAATACCCTTGGACTTCGTGGCAACCTAATTTGTGCAACAAACTCCATTGAGATTGCTCTTCCACACCCTCTGCGATGAGCTTAAGATTTAAGTTTCTACCCAAGTTAATAACCGTTCTAACGATGGCCTCATCGTCGCTGTCTTGATGCATGTCGCGCACGAAAGACTGGTCGATTTTCAGTTTATCGATAGGGAACTTTTTTAGATAACTCAATGAAGAATAACCCGTACCAAAGTCATCAATTGCCAGCAATATGCCTAATGACTTTAGGGCTTGAAGAGTTTCGATGGTTTGACTTTCGTTATTCATGATAACACCTTCGGTGATCTCCAGCTCCAGATTTTCTGGTGGTAATTTTGACTCCTTCAGTACACGCTTCACAGTATCCAAAAAGTCTCTTCGAGCAAACTGTTTCGGGGATATGTTGACAGCTGTAACCAGGTGGGTGTTTCCTACATCATAAAGCTGTTTGGCTTTGAAGCAGGCCTCACGAAGGATCCAATCGCCTAAAGCTACGATCTGTCCGGATTTTTCAGCAAGTGGAATAAACTCTCCAGGAGATACCCAACCAGACTCTCTTGGCCATCTTACCAGTACTTCTGCACCAATGAGTTGCTTACTTGCAATATCCACTTGAGGTTGAAAATGTAAGCGGAACGACTGTTTATCAATAGCTTGCTTCATGTCTTCTACCATCGAGGACTCTTTGGCAACCCGTTCCCCCAAACTCTTATCGTATAGGAAAGTAAACATATCACTTTGAGGTTCAATCGCATCCAGTGCATGCCGAGCCGTACGCAGCAGATCTTCCAAACTTTGGCCATGATTCGGATAACGTGTTACCCCGTAGTGTAGTTGTGGTTGATACTGAAAGTGGAATAAGGCGCAGGCAACGTAGTTTTCTAGCTGATTGATGAACACTTCTGCATGAGAACCATCCGGATCATTGTCTATCACTACTGCAAAGTTATTGTCACTAATATGAAATTCCATAGAGGTTGTTTGGTTAAACTGCTTAACTACCTCGGATACGGAAGACGCCAATTGATTGACCACTTGCTGCGCACCTTGAAAACCCTTGGTAATTTGCAGTTGGTCAAAATCAGACAAGGCGATTAATAAAAATGAAAAGGGTTTGGTAAAATTTTTACCAGTAGTGCGTTTTAGAATGTACTCTCGTAATGCGTATTGGTTGCATAAACCTGTTTCTACATGGTGAGTTGCCTGGTATTGCAGATCTTTTTCGGCCTGTTTTTGCGCGGTAATATCCGTAACGTGCATGTCCCACTGCCGTACATCTGTCAGCCAGTGCAGGCCACACTTTAAAACAGTACCATTTATTTCCAGTTCAAATAATGTTGAGTGATTTTCGTTGTCACAGACAAATTGTTTTTGCTTATTCAACTGAGGAGATAGAGCTTGTGCAAAACTCAGTTGAGTCTCCCCCAATTTGTGCCAGAGCTGTTCACTGGCTGGATTGTGAAACGTAATTTCATTATTCTCGCTAAAGGACATTACGGGGTTGGGATTGCGTTTGGGGAAAAGTGCTAGTCGATGGCTAAAAGCGGCGTTTTGCATGGCAGATTTAATGGCTCTGGCTACGATAAAGGCTACCATTAGTAGGATCGCAAAATGTATAAAAACCAGGTGGCGAACCTGATAAGAACTCTCTTCGACAGCGTTTTGCATTGTAGCCACTTCGCGGCCAATATTGTGTTTGATGGTTTCAACATGTGGCAAGATCGCCCGCCGTTGGGCGCTTATAGCCGCGAGTTGCTCTCGCGCCAGGTCCCAGTTAGTAAAGCCTGCCATGTTGTCATTAAATGCTTCCGCAATGGGGAGGATTTCCTTCAGCTGTCGTTGGATAGTGGCGAGCCCGGTATGGTTTTGATAATCCTCTTGCAAAGTCATCAGCCGGGCATTGGCATCCAGTTCCGCATTTCGATATCCGGTGTGGTAAAGCGCACTATTTTGGGTGGCGTAATACTCGTATAAATACCGTTCCTGGCGGGTCAGGGCGCTTTCAAATTTTTGCAGTGCATCATAAGTGGGTAACTGAGTTTCTACTAGTTCGAGTGTGGTGAAAATGATTTTTTCACTGCGCCAATACACTAATGAGCTGATGATTGCTCCCACTAATATGATCAGAAAGAAAGTTGTGTTTATACGTCGATTTGAGCTTCCGCCCACTGTATTCCCTTCACTGAAGTGCGTGCTTATTAATGCTTGACCGAGTTAACTGTATTTAGTGTTCAATGTGGTAAAAAATAAAAATCAAAGTTTTTACTTGTTCTTTAGATATCAAGATGTTAAAAAGTCAACAAATAACGCTAATTAATTGTTTTTTAGCTGTAACGATTTAATTACAAATGCTGCAAGTAAAAACACTCACAAACTTTTTATTTAATAGCCAGCTCGGCTATTACCGCACTTATTTCTATTATTATTGCTAAGCCTCTATTAGCTGACCCCTTTATCTTTCTTTTTTACACTTTAACAACCAGGTACCAGTATGCATAAGGATTCAATTGATAACGTCCATGTTTCAGCAGAAGACGTTTTAGTGACCCCGGAACAACTACAACAGCAAATGCCAGTTAGTGATCAAGCGCTGGCTAAAATTGGTGAATCACGCCAGATTATCAGTGACATCATTCACCGCAAAGATCACCGTTTGCTGGTGATTTGTGGTCCTTGTTCTATACACGATGTCGATGCTGCAAAGGAGTATGCGCTAAAGCTTAAGCGAGTTCAGGAGTCTTGTATGGATAGCCTCTACGTTGTGATGCGGGTGTATTTTGAAAAGCCCAGAACCACCGTAGGGTGGAAAGGCCTGATAAACGATCCCCACATTGATGATAGTTTTGATATTGATACTGGGCTGCGTAAGGCGCGTGAATTATTAATATGGTTGGCTGAGCATGAAATTCCGGTGGCCACTGAAGCATTGGATCCCATTAGCCCGCAATACCTGGCGGAACTCTTTAGCTGGGTGGCAATCGGTGCGCGCACCTCTGAATCGCAAACCCATAGAGAGATGGCGAGCGGTCTGTCAATGCCTGTTGGCTTTAAAAATGGCACCGATGGTAGCTTGGATATCGCCATCAACGCGTTGCGTTCAGCCGCTTCACCCCACAGCTTTATGGGTATTAACAAGCAAGGGCAGGTAGCGATGATCCGCACCCAAGGCAACCCTGACGGTCACGTAATATTGCGCGGCGGCAAACAACCAAATTATGACTCAGTATGTGTGGCTGATTGTGAAGAGCAACTAACAAAAGCCAATCTGACAGCTGGGTTAGTGGTGGATTGCAGTCATGCAAATTCCGGAAAAGACTATCGCCGTCAGCCACCAGTAGCACAAAATGTTGCCAATCAGATCCTGGAAGGAAACGAATCTATTATTGGTATTATGCTGGAAAGCCATTTGAAATCCGGCAACCAGAACAGTTCTGGCAAAACAAAAGAGGAACTGGAGTACGGCTTGTCAATCACCGATGCTTGTATCGATTGGGAAACTACAGAAAAGTTACTTAGAGATATCCGTGAAAAACTGATAACTGTGTTACCTTTGCGATTAAACCGAATGAGCAAAGCAAGCTAGGATGGTGGCATGACGCGCGAAACTGAGAATAGTCAACAATCAGATGAAAATGAGCAGCAGCTTGATTTGGGCCAGTTAAGACAGCAAATCGATGCTCTGGACAGTGAATTGGTACAAATACTGGCAAAACGCTCCGTGCTGACTCGCAAAGTGGGTGAATTTAAAAGTAAAACTGGCTTACCCATTTATGTACCTAGTAGAGAGGCGCAATTACTGGAATCTCGCAAGGCACAGGCCAAAGAGGCTGGTTTATCTGAGAGCCTGATTGAAGACGTACTGCGTCGTGTCATGCGGGAGTCCTATCAAACCCAAAATAAACAATATCTGTGCACTCGCCCTGATATCAAAAATATTGTGATTGTAGGCGGAAGAGGGGCGTTAGGCTCAAAATTCGTTACCTTATTTGAGCGCAGTGGCTACCAAGTTGATGTAATTGACAAAGGTGATTGGCACAGTGCCGAAGCGCTTTTTAGTACCGCGGGGTTAGTTTTGGTGGCGGTGCCGATTCGACAAACTGAGCAGGTGATCCGCACCTTAGATAGCTTGCCGAAGGATTGTGTACTGGCTGATATTACCAGTGTAAAAACCGGACCAGTTGAGACGATGTTAGCTACCCACAAAGGACCTGTAGTAGGACTTCATCCTATGTTTGGGCCTGATGTGCCGGGGTTGGTGAAGCAAGTCGTTGTGGTATCTCACGGTCGCGAGGCTGTGCAATACGAATGGCTGTTAGAGCAGTTTCGCATCTGGGGGGCTGCACTGATTGAAAGTGAGCCGCAAAGACACGATGAAGCGATGGCCTTTATTCAGGTAATGCGCCACTTCAGTAGCTTTGTATACGGTGCTCATCTGGCAGGAGAAAATCCCTGCCTGACGGAGCTTTTGCAACTCAGTTCACCGATTTACCGCCTTGAATTGGCTATGGTAGGGCGGCTATTTGCGCAAGACCCGGTTTTATATGGCGATATCATTTTCTCCAGCGATACGGGTAAGGCGTTACTCAAGCGTTTTCATGGGCGCTTTGACGAGGCCATGGCGTTACTGGAATCAGGTGACAAGCAGCAGTTCGTCAATCAGTTCAATGATATCGCTCAGTGGTTTGGTGATTACGCCAATCAGTGTTTGGCTGACAGCAAAAAACTGCTGTTAAAAGCAGACGATGACAGAACCCTGGAAACCGGAGTTTAGTCAATCTCGAACAAGTAACAGTGAGGCCGCTGTCTAGCGGCTTTTTTCTTTAACGGCGTTTTTATTTCAATGGGTTGGCTTCTCTGTCAAAATTGGCACATCTCTAATAACAAAGGCAGAACGTCTTATGAATAAGTGCGCTAACTGTCAGCAGTTGCTCGCGAAAAATGCAAATTACTGCGGGAATTGCGGGCAGAGCAGCAAAGAGTTAAGACAACCGTTCTGGCAGTTTTTACGTGATTCACTGCATGAATTACTGGATATTGATGGCAGGCTCATGCTTACTCTAAGAACGCTATTGTTTAAGCCTGGTTTTGCTTCATTTGAATTTGCTCAAGGCAAAAAGGTTAAATATACACCGCCTCTGCGTCTCTATTTAGTGGTGAGCTTATTATTTTTCTTGATCTTGGGCTCCTTTAATAATCTATTACCTGATGGGGAGTTGCGCAGCCAGAGCGCCACAGAAACCTATTCTCGTATCATGTTTGTTCTATTCCCGGTATTTGCTATTTATGTAGGAGTATTTTTCCGACAGAGTTATTTTCTTGCAAATCTGGTCTTTTCAATGCACCTGCACACTATCGCTTACCTGGCACTTTTAGTTATTGGCAGCCTTGAATCAATGGAGCAGCGATCTCCACTCTTCGTTTTTTTACAGGTTTTTCCAGCCGCCTATTTTCTCTGGTATGTGCTGGCCGCGTTTAAAACTATGTTTCAAGAATCCTTCTTGAGTACGATACTCAAATCTGGCGCGATTTATTTTGTTTACATGGCAACGCTGGGACTGGTGTTTGATGTGATCCTGGGTTGAGTCATTCACTTAATTAATGCTGTCAGTCAAAAGTAGAAAAGCACGGCAAAACTCAGAACCAGCGCGAAAGCGCCAACCACCATACAGTGGCTTTTTGCTCTCTTGCCGCGTTTGGGGTATCCGCCAAAACTAAATAGTTTCAGAACACCCCGACCACTCCAATAGAGTATGGTTTCCATGAAAGCTTCGATAACAATCCAACGGATTATCGCCATTAAGGGCCTTAAGACTGAACTTGCTACTTCTTCCATATTGTTAAAAATCCAATTCTTATTGCTCTTTATCTTCTACTTCAGTGATGACTTTTTGCACCAGCTTTACGCGTCCATTTTTCACCAATGCATCGCGCAAGACGTATTCAATTTGGGCATTCAGGCTACGCAATTCATCATCCGCCCAGCGCTGCATGGCAGCGAGGACGTCTTCATTAATACGCAGTGGATAGGCTTTTTTAGCCATAACTAATACAAGGTTCCGGTGTTAACTACAGGTTGTGTCGCCTTATCACCACACAACACCACCAACAGGTTACTCACCATAGTCGCTTTGCGCTCTTCATCCAGTTGTATGACGTCCTTTTCAGCTAGTTTTGAAATAGCCATGTCTACCATGCCAACGGCACCTTCAACAATTTTGGCTCTGGCCGCGATAATCGCTTCAGCCTGTTGCCGCTGCAGCATGGCACTGGCAATTTCCTGGGCATACGCCAGGTGGCTGATTCTGGCTTCTTGCACCGTTACTCCTGCGCGTTCTAATCGGTCTTGCACTTCTGATTTAAGACGTTCGGCGATTTCCACCGGATCACTGCGCAGTCCTATTTCATTTTCATCGCTGGGATCGTAAGAGTAGATATTGGCGAGGTTGCGAATGGCTGCTTCACTTTGAATACTGACGTAACTTTCGTAGTCGTCTACTTCAAACACCGCCTCAGCGGTATCTGTAACTGCCCAAACAACAATACTGGCTATTTCAATCGGGTTGCCATTTTTGTCATTTACCTTAATTTTAGCGCTCTCGAAGTTGCGTATACGCAAAGAAATATTTTTGCGGATAAATAGCGGGATGGTCCAGCGCAAGCCGGTTTCTCTTACGGTACCCACATAACTACCAAACAGTGTCATTACTTTGCCTTGATTGGGTTGCACCATAAAAAAGCCAGGAGCAATAGCAACAGCAATAACCACCTTGGCGATAATGCTGACTGGCACAACATGGCTGCTAGCATCAGAAATGCTGAAAACTATCCAGATAATAATAGCCATCAGAACAGCAAAAACAGCATACCCATTTACAGAAAATCCACGTTTTTCAGTTATCATCTTAAATTCTCATGTGATATCAAAGTGATATCACTATGATTCAATTTAATGGTTTGAGCAAGCTAAATTCACTACTTAAACCTTAAAATTACCCTTGTGCATTGTTTTTTAAGTAAAAAAAAGCGCTCTTGTGAGCGCTATCATCGAACGGCTGAACCTTTAGTTTTTGCTGAGGGCTTTAACCATGGGAACTTTTGTGTGGTCGATATCTTCGCTGGGGTAACATCCCAAGACCTTCAGATTACGGGTAATGCTGGTAAGTTCTTCAATGGTTTTTTCGACAGGTCCGTCTTGAATGTTGCCTTCCACATCGATGTAAAACATTTCCTCCCATGGATTCCCTGTGATGGGGCGTGACTCAAGTTTGGTCATGTTGATATTGTTGTCTTTTAAAACTACCAATGCTTCTACCAGTGCTCCGGGTTTCTGCACCGTTGACATAACAAAGGTGGTTTTTGCCGGAATTTGAAGGGGGACAACCACAGACTCTTTGGCTATGACAATGAAGCGGCTGTGGTTTTCTTGTTGATTCGCGATGTTGTTTTGAATGGGGAATAAATCGTACAGCGCTCCGCCCTCAGCGCTACCAATCGCAGCAATATCAAAGCGCTCTGATTCACTGACAAGTTTCAGGGCGTGAAAAGTACTATCACAGAATTGTCTTTGTACATTGCCCAGTGTGCTTAAAAATTGGCTGCATTGTTGAAATACCTGAGGGTGTCCATAGAGTACATTAACGTTACTCAGATCTTTTTCATCTTTGGTTAAAATGGCATGGCGCACCGGCTGAGTGAGTTCACCGACGATGGCTATATCGCTGTGCTGCAGTTGGTCGTATACTTCGTTGATACTGCCAGAAGAGGTATTTTCGATGGGCAGTACCGCATAATCAGCAGTGCCATTTTCAACATGTTGAAATATTTCTGCGAAACTCTGACAACCAATCTCTTGAAGTATGCCTGGACGGCGGGTGAAATATTTTTGGGTGGCCAGATAACTGTAGGAGCCTTTATCACCCAAGAAAGCTACCCTGTTTATGCTGGTTTGACGGTCCGGGTTTGCGTGCTGCGAAAGCAGAGCTTGTTGATTTAGCACAGAGTCTTCGATGATCAGATGAAACAAGGATTTTACGTATTGCGGGGCCAATCCAAATTCCTGGCCTTTACTAACCAGTTGCATGAGCAAGGCTTCTTCACGGCCCGTATCTCTGACATTTTTGCGATTGCGGATTTTATCCTCCGCTACGGCTTTGGTGAGTTCTTGTCGCCTGGCAAGTAGTTGTAGCAGCTGTTCGTCGGTTTCGCTGATTTGAGTGCGCAAAGCTTGCAAATCCATGTTGTGTTCCTGGTGTTTATTTTAAAAATTTAAGTCAAAAAAAAACCTCCCTGGTGGGAGGTTTCAGTAATTCGTATTCACACGCATTCCTCCCGAGTCAGGATGAGGTAAAGAAGAAAAAGAGTGTGTTGCGTGTTTTCATAATTCGAAAGTAAATCCAGCGAGACTAAATGTCAACAGCCTGAGACTGCATATTTTGGAATGGTGTTAATGATATTGGAATAACAAAGGCGACCGAAGCCGCCTGTTAATAGCCTGGTTATTCTGTCAGTAGTGATACCAGCATCTTTTTCACCATGCTTGGCTCAAAGGGTTTATCGCATAAGGCATTAACGCCGGTTTGCTGAATATTAGACATGTGCAAACTGTCGGCACTCTCTGAGGTTACCATGATGATGGGAATATGAGCGGTTTCCGGATTAAAGCGGATGAACTCCGATAATTCCCGGCCGTCCATTTCTGGCATATTGTAGTCAGTAACCACGATATCGAATTCGTGATCTTTCAGGAAGGTGAGGGCCATGGCGCCGTTTTCCGCTTCTACAAAATTTTTCACGCCCATTTTTTCCAAAGTACGGCGAATGTGACCGCGTGCCAGCATACTGTCGTCCACCAGTAGTACTCGAATTTCGGTGATGTCGAAGTATTCTAGCTCAATTTCATCTTCGTTTATTAAATCCAATGAGGCGTTCAGTGCCTTAGTTAAATGCACCGGTTTGAAGGGCTTGGGTAAAATCGCCGAGATGCCCGCTTGTTTGTACTCTTCCAGTTTGGCAGTTCTGCTTTCGCTGGACACTAACATGAATGGAATGGATTGAAGCTCAGAAGATTCTTTGATGAATTTAAGCACGTCTATTGCCGTCCCATCGGCAAAATACATAGCACTCACCACTAAATCTGCGCCATGAGACATTAGCGCAGTTTTAGCACCAGCAATATCTGATACGGCGTCTATTTCCGCTACGTTTTCTTTTATTAACAGCGAAGTAATGATTTTACGTTGGGTATCAGAGGGCTCAATGAGTAAAATGTTGAGATCTGAGATCTGTAGTCTTTGCATGATGTACTCTTTAGGTTTTTAGCCGCCAGCTAACTTGACGGTGAAATTCTTTGCTTCCAGAAATGCTTTAATCTTGTCTCGATTGTCGCCCTGTATTTCTATCGTGTGTTCTTTTACCGCACCGCCTGTGCCGCACAGTTTTTTTAGATCCTTTGCCATGGCTTTTAATTCGGCCTCTTCTAGCAACAGACCGGAAACCGTGGTTACTCCTTTCCCTTTGCGACCTTTGGTTTCCCGGCGGATACGCACGATGCCATCACCTTGCGGTGCTTGCTTTTCTGGTTTTGCTTCCTGTATTCGACCAAAGTCGGTACTGTAAACTAATTGATTTTCTGCCATGATTAGATTTGTCGAAGATTTATTTTCGATTTTAGTCAAAAATATTTATTGTTTATATGGTTAATTTGGCTTTTTTGTTATTAGCTTAAGGGACAAGCCTAAGCTTACCCATTAAATCAGAACAAACTATACGACCAAAGTATAAAGTACGGAGTATTTTCATGAGTTTAGAACGAATTCTTTCCAGTGATGGTAAAACCCTGACAATTGTATTAGACGATAAATTCGACTTTTCCAAAGTACAAGAATTCAGAGATACCTACAGTGAAGACATCGATAATGTTGCAACGGTTGTGGTGGATTTAGGCAATACCGAATACATGGATAGCTCTGCCTTGGGTATGTTGTTGAATATGCAAAAAACGCTTAAAGAGCAAGTTTCTGAATTCCAGATTGTCAACAGCCGCCCTTCGGTTGCAAAAATTTTACAGATTTCTCGTTTCGATAAGAAGTTTACTATTAAGTAATTTTCTAAAGGCGACAAAATATGCGCATTCTTATCGTTGACGATGAGCCGGTAAACCGTTTTCTGTTGATTCACATGCTAGAGGAAAATGGTTTCACTGACTGTCACGAGGCAGAAGACGGTGAGCAAGGTTTGGCCATGGCTGAAGAGTTAGTGCCGGATATTGTGTTGCTGGACGTAGTGATGCCGGGAATGAGCGGGCATGAGGTGGCTCCAAAGCTCAAAGCCTTGCAGACAGATATTTATCTTCCAATCATTTTTATTACCGCATTAGACGATGAAGAGAGCTTGGTAAAGTGCTTGTCTGTGGGCGGTGACGACTTTGTCGGGAAACCCTTCAATAAAACAATCCTCTCCGCCAAATTGAAGGCGCATGCCAGAATTCGAATGCTGAGTAAACGCGCTCACAAGCAGAATCTGGAGTTGCAGTTTCACCAGCAACACATAGAACGCGAACATGCCATAGTGGAGCATATCTTCTCTAATGTACTGACCCTTAACCAGCGCCTCGCAAAATTCATCGATAGTCATCTGGCCCCAGCCAGTAATTTCAATGGTGACATGCTGTTGATTGAACGTTCACCCGGTGCCGGATTGTATATTTTACTCGGGGATTTTACCGGGCATGGTTTGGCTTCCGCGATCGGTGCTCTGCCGGTGACTCGCGCGTTTCAGACCATGGCAGAAAAGGGCATTTCAGTAGGTGAAATGGCTGAAACTCTCAATAAAACACTGCTGGATTTTTTACCGGGAGGAATGTTTTTTGCGGCTGCCATTATTGAGATAAATGAAAACGGTCGAACACTGGATATCTGGAATGGGGGACTACCACATCTGATGTTGTTTGATGAGCTGGGCAAGATTAAGAAACGCTTTGAATCGGCGCATATGGCGTTAGGTATTCTGGATCCAGAAGATTTTGAGAATGACGTTGAGCGCTATGAAGCTGACTACGGCGATAAAATCTTGGGATATACCGATGGGGTGATTGAATTAAGCAACGCCGATGGTGTGATGCTTTCTGAAGAGGGATTAGAGCAGTGGGTGGAGAGTGTGCCGGGTATATCGACGGCGCAATTGATGGAGAAAATTGAACATTATCGCGCTGTAGGTGAGCAGGATGACGATATCAGTATGTTCATTTACAAAGCCCAGGAGCTCGGTCTTAAAAAACAAATTGCCGCCTTACCTGCGGCACCTTTCCAGTTGAGTGTTTCAGTTGAATATACGCAATTTGCGCACGCCAACCCCGTTTCGGAAATTATCGACTTACTTTCAGGGCAAGCCGCATTTCACGGGTTGCGCTCCAATATTTTCACTGTCATTAGCGAATTGTATAACAACGCCCTGGACCACGGCATATTGAAACTTGACTCAGAGCTTAAAACGTCCCCGGATGGCTTTATGGAGTATTTTAGCCAAAGGGAAGAGCGAATCGAAAAACTCACTGAGGGGCATATTCAGTTGTCAGTGGAATACAGTGTAGAGCCTCCGCAATTGCAGTTTATGCTTCGGGACAGCGGTGAAGGATTTGATACTGCCTCCATCGTCTCCACAGTGGATTCTGATGAAAATTATGGTCGAGGCGTAGCCCTGGTCAATGAGTTATGTGATCATTTCGAATACCAGCAAAACGGTACTGTTGCCATAGCTAAGTTTCTGATTGATCAAGATTGTTAGTAACTTAAAATAAGTACTGTTGGCCGAATGCTGAGAGGATTTTTTTGCTTGTTCCTGAGCTCTTTAGAGCGGTCTTGACAAAAAATCTAACAACTTTAGTTATTTTATTGAGAATAGTTCTCAATTAGAATACTATCCCCATCATTCACAGCTAAGTTAATCAATTTTATGAAAAAAATCATACTTACCGCCTCGTTATTGATCAGCGCTTTGTCACCCGTTATCGCTGCCGAAGTTAATGTCTATTCGGCGAGGAAAGAAGAGCTGATCAAGCCACTACTGGACGAGTTTGAGAAGGCGCAAAATGTAAAAGTTAACCTTATTACAGGTAAGGCAGATGCATTGATTTCCCGCGTAGCTTCTGAGGGGCAATTCAGCCCAGCGGATGTTTTGTTGACTACTGATGTAGGTCGATTGCAACGGGCTAAAGAAATGAGTTTATTGGTCGCCACAGATTCTCGTGTTCTGGAAGAGAGGATAGCCGCAAATTTTAGAGATGAAGAAGGTTTTTGGTTTGCACTCACCAAGCGAGCCCGTCCGATCATGTATCATCCGGAGCGCGTTAACCCGGATGAACTTGGCTCCATTCTTGATCTTACAGATTCTAAATGGAAAGGCCGCATTTGTATTCGCTCATCAAACAATATTTATAATCAGTCCATGATTGCCTCTATGATCGCTAAATTTGGTGAGCAGCGCGTGCAGCAGTGGGCTAACGATTTCGTAAAAAACTTTGCGCGCAAACCCAAAGGTGGTGACAGAGATCAGATTAAAGCTGTCGTTGCAGGGCAATGTGATATTGCTATAGCCAATACTTATTATCTTGCGGGAATGTTGGCGGATACCGATTCAGAAAACCAAAAGATAGCCGAGCAATTAAAGGTTTTCTGGCCAGATCAACAAGGTAGTGGGGCACACATCAATATTTCCGGTGCCGCCATGCTTAAACATGCCCCCAACAAAGCAAACGCCCTGCGCTTAATGGAATTTTTAGCCAGTGAGTCGAGCCAAAAATGGTATGCAGATAACAATCATGAATATCCTGTAGTGCAAGGTATAACGATGAGCGCATTACTTGCCGGATTTGGTGAGTTCAAAGCTGAAGATGTGCAATTACAACAAGTGGGCGAACTCAATGCGGCGGCCATCAAGTTAATGGACCGGGCGGGCTGGCAATAATTCGCGACTTTTTCTGTTTCTTTGCCGGTTAAAACAATGACGCTGAATTTTCAACTGCGCCATCTGGTAATGCTACTGTCGTTGTTGATGGCTTTGCCGGCGTTTGTAGTGTTGGGCTCTTGGCTGTTACCGCAATGGGACAGCTGGGCTCATTTGGCAGATACGGTTTTGGCCGGTTACATTCAAAATAGTCTGGTGCTTGCGTTCGGTGTAGGGATAACCTCAGGGGCGTTGGGCACCTGGTGTGCATGGTGTGTTAGCCAATATCAGTTTCCTCTGGTCAACCATGTGCGCTGGATGTTGTTCCTTCCGCTCGCTATCCCGCCTTATATCATGGGGTATCTGTATACTGGCGTATTGGACTTTTCAGGTCCAATACAGCGGCAGCTTCGAGATATCACCGGACTCAGCTATGGTGAGTATTGGTTTCCGGATGTGCAGTCGATGCCCGGCGCAATATTTGTACTTTCTTTAGTATTATTTCCCTATGTTTATGGCTTGGCCTACGTCGCATTCACTTCACAATCCCGCTCGTTATTACAGGTAGCACAAAATCATGGCCTCAATGGTTGGCAATACTTCATCAAAGTGAGTTTACCATTGGCATTACCTGCGATTCTAACCGGTATTCTATTGACCATGATGGAATCATTGGCTGACTTTGGTACCGTCGAATATCTTGGCATCGCCACTTTTACGACGGGGATTTTCCGAACCTGGTTCGGTATGAATCAACCTTTAGTGGCAGCACAACTCTCTGCTGGTCTCGTTTGTTTTGTGTTGTTTTTGTTCTGGCTGGAAAAGCGCGTCAGAGAGCGTCAGCGTTTTTACCAGAATAACCAACAAAATGAGAGGCTTAGTCGACAAATAAGCAAGACAAACGCGCTTCTGGTGTTATCTTCTTTGTTGTTGATCATGACATTAAGCTTTTTTGTGCCATTATTGCGCTTAGTTAGTTGGTCTTGGTTGGTGTTCAAACAGTCCACTGAATTTGGGGAACTACTGGCGTTGGTGACCAATAGTGTCCTTGTAGCTGGCTTTGCCGCAGTGGTGATCATGGCGATTGCATTGCTATTTGGTTATGCGCTGCGCAACAAACCCAACAAGCTGCTTAGCTTTGTATCGAGCATTGCTGTAACAGGTTATGCATTTCCAGGGGCCGTGATAGCGGTAGGTACGGTCATCGTATTGGGTAAAGCCGACCTGATGCTAAACGAGTTCCTGGGCTCAGTATTTAATTGGCAGCCGGGTTTGGTGTTCTCGGGGACTTTGGTGGCATTGTTGTTTGCGTACAGCATTCGTTATCTAACGGTTGGATTTCAACATGTTAACAATGGTCTGAATCGAATCTCACCTTCATTTGACCAGGCTGGTAAAACCTTGGGTGAAAGTGATTATGGTGTGTTGCGTAAGATTCATTTCCCGATACTAAAGTCTTCCTTACTAGTGGGCGGATTGATGGTGTTTGTGGATGTATTAAAAGAGCTACCCGCTACTTTAATTTTGCGTCCTTTTAACTTTGATACCTTAGCGGTGAAAACTTATGAGCTGGCCTCTGATGAACGCTTAACCGATGCATCATTGCCAGCGTTATTAATTGTTATGGCAGGTATACTTCCTGTCTGGGTTATACAAAGGAACATCAAGTCACACTAGATTATGTTGCAGCTCGATAAGGTAAGTATTCGATACGAAAGTAAAACTGTTGTACAACAAGTTTCCTGGCATTTGGAGTCCGGGGAAATCGGTTGTTTGTTGGGGAATTCCGGCTCTGGTAAAACCTCGATACTTAAGGCCATCGCGGGCTTTAAAAGCATTTCAGAGGGCAGGGTCGTTATCAGGCAAAATACGGTGAGTTCGGCACAACAGTTATTGGCGCCTGAAAAGCGCAAAGTTGGTATGATGTTTCAGGATTTGGCGCTATTCCCTCATCTTAACGTTGCACAAAACATTACCTTCGGATTACAGAAGCAGGACAAAGCGCGTCAGCGGCAAAGAATGCATGAGTTGCTGGAGTTAGTGGGCTTACACGGTCGAGAAAACGACATGATTCATCAATTGTCCGGCGGGCAGCAACAGCGAGTTGCACTGGCAAGAGCATTGGCCCCAAGACCGGATTTACTGTTATTAGATGAACCTTTTTCCAGTCTGGACAAAGACTTACGGGAACACTTGGGGCAACAAGTGCGAAACATCTTAAAACAAGAAAATACCACTGCTTTGTTAGTGACTCATGATCATGCCGAAGCTTTTACCATGGCAGATCAAATTGCCGTGTTGAGCCATGGGCAATTAAAACAAACCGGTAGCCCCTATCAAGTTTACCATCAGCCCAACAGTCAAGAGATTGCCGACTTTCTGGGCGTTGCTGATTATCTACCGGTTAAGCTTGTCGATGAGGCATTGATAACGCCTATTGCAGAGTTTTCCAAATCGTCACTGTCTAACCGTTGGCAAAAGGGTGATAAGGCGCAATTATTGGTACGTCCCGATGATGTTATTCACGATGATCAAAGCCAATTACAAGCAAAAGTCATCAGGCGTTATTTCAAGGGCGCACAATTCTTATTTGAGCTGGATTGTCAGGGGTATCGATTGCATTGTTACGCCTCGGCTCATCATAACCATTTGCCGGGTGATGTTGTTGGGATCCGCTTTGATATGCAGCATTGTATTTTGTTTCCAGAAGCATAGTTTTTAATAAAAATTTGAATACATTCTCGTTTTATTCAATTTGCGTAAGTTGAATTTCTGTTACAAATGCGACCTTTAAAAAAATTTATTCGATGCCATGCTTAATACTTGGTAACAGGAATTAGATACCTCCAATATTTATGTTTAAAGCTTTATTTGACTGGCTGGATTTGGATAGTGGCGCCTCGTCCGAACAAGCGTCGGAGATATTAACCGTGCCGTTGGCAACGGCCGTGTTGTATTACGAAGTGTTACGCGCTGATGAACATTTTAGCGCTGATGAATTGGAATTGTACGAACAAAAGGTATTTGATGAGTTTGATTTAACTCAAGAACAGCTACGACCCTTCCTCAAAAAAGTTGAGGCTAAAGCTCGTCACGCTGTTGATTACATGCAGTTTACCCGATTGATCCACGAAAACTGCTCTATTGAGCAAAAGCGCAACATTGTCATATCGCTGTGGCACCTGGCGATGTCTGATGGAAACGTTGATGCTCATGAAGAGCACTTAATCCGCAAGATGTCAGATTTGATGTATTTATCCCACTCCGATTTTATTCAAACCAGAATATTAGCCCGTGATTCACTGACTACCGGGAAATAACCTGGCAATACATTGATTTCGTCCGGCGTTTTTTGCTTCGTAAAGGCAGCCATCGGAAAAGGACAGTGCATCAGATAGTTCGATGTTGTTGTCAGGAATAAGTGCTGTAACCCCCATACTCAGAGTCACAATGTTAAACTCGCCGTTATTTTCGTGGACAATCGATTCCTTTTCTATGGCTTCCATTAATTGCAGTGCAAACTGTTGCGCACCCGCCAATTCCGTATTGGGCAAAACGGCAGCAAATTCTTCACCGCCATACCGGGCCAATATATCGGTTTCCCGTTTGAAACGGTTTTGTAAGATGGTGGCAACATGTTTCAAGCATTCATCGCCTTTAAGGTGACCATACAGGTCGTTGTATCTCTTAAAATTATCGATATCGATCATTAAGATGCTAAGGGGCTCTTCTTCCCTTAAAGCACGTCGCCATTCTTTATGTAATAAATCATCGAATCTCCGGCGGTTGGCAATACCTGTAAGACCGTCGGTAGTGGACAACATATTGAGTTTTTTTCTGTGGCGCACCAGTTCTAAATGATTGCGTACGCGCATTTTGACGATAGGAGGGTGGAAAGGTTTAGCAATGTAATCAATGGCCCCCATTTCCAGTCCCTTTTCCTCGTCTTCAATACTGTCAAGGGCGGTAATAAAAATGACTGGAATGTCCGTTGTGGCCGGATTCTGTTTCAGGTGTTGACAAACTTCATAGCCATCCATATCAGGCATTACTACATCCAGGAGAATCAAATCTGGAGTCAGTTTCAACGCCTGACTCAAGGCACTCTTGCCATTGGTGGCAAAGCTAATATCGCAATCTTCACGGAGAATCTCACCTAACATCTTAATGTTGCTGATGGCATCGTCTACTACCAAGACTGTTTGTTTCTCGCTACTTGCCTGGTCAGACATGTTAACTGGCTCCATCGTGCAAATTCAGTTGGCTGCGGATTTGGTTGAGGTATCGAACTGCCAAGTCATAGTCAAGATGATGAATTGCAGCATCAAGGTCACTCAATACATCTGACTCCACTTGTCCTGCCAGAGCAGTATTGATTTGCTCCGATAGCTCTAATGCATCCAGCGATTGTTTCTCTAATAACTCGGCCATTTTGTCTGTTAGTTTTTGTATTTCATTTAATCGTTCAACTGACAATATACGAGGTGTTTCAGGTGCTCTTTGTTGTTTCGCAGGTTTACTTTTTTGAGTGAAATAGTGATTCAGTGTCTTTTCCATCGCAGAAACGTCTTCCAGCAATAGCGTCAACAGGTTGTGGTCAAGACTGTCATTCTTTTTGAAATTTGTCTCTAATGCCACTGTTTTTTGATGAATATCATTGGCTGCAATATTACCCGCTTCACCTTTCATGCGGTGCAGAATTTGTCCTGTTTTAGGCCAGTCTTGTTCATCAATGGCATGATTAAGGGTTTGTGGAAATGAACTACAGCTTTGTTGAAACTCATAGAGGATCTCATCAAGTAAACTGGCTTTATTACCTATACGTTTAAATAAAATGTTGATTTCAATACCGTCGATATCAGGCAATGAGTGTCCATTTTCCACTTTTTCAGACGCTGTCTTAGCTTTTAATTCTGATGAGGGCAACCATCTGCCAAGCGTCTCATAAAATTCTTTCACATCAATGGGTTTGGTTATGTAGTCGTTCATACCTGCCTGACGACTTTTTTCTCTGTCTTCTTCTAGCGCATGTGCCGTCATGGCTAAAATAGGAGTTTGTATTTTAAGATCGGTGCGTATTGGTTTTGCCGCCGTTAAGCCATCCATAATCGGCATCTGGATATCCATTAATACCAAATCAAAACTTTGTTCGTTTAACTTGTAGATCGCTTCCTGGCCATTGTTAGCGATAATTGTTGTGGCATTAATGTCGTCAAGCAATGCGATTGCAACTTCTTGATTTATCTTATTGTCTTCCACCAACAGGATTTGTTTATCACTGAAGTCGGGAAGGGACTGCGTTTTTGAAACTTCACTTTGCTTATCCTGTTTGCTCGAACTGCGTAGTATTTGTGACAGGTTGTCAAAGGTCTCTCCTGCTACAAGAGGTTTATACAAAACACTATGGAACAGTTGATCAATATTTTCCTGATGCTTTTCTTCCGCTCCCATAGTGGTCATGAGTAACAGTTTTGTATTGCCAACCAAACCCTTTTTCAACAGCATTTCTGCCGCTTCCAGGCCATCTATACCAGGCATGTTGTGATCGATGATTATTGCATCGTAATCCATCTGTCTATCTTGTTTTGACAGAGCTTTAAACAGCTGACCCGCGGAGTGGTAAATGTGAGCCGACACGCCAAATTGCTGGAGTAATTTACTGGCGATAGTGGCTGAAACGTCGCTGTCATCAACGATGATTACATTAGGAGACAGGCTGGATTCAAAGTGGGGGTAGGGCACCACTGCTGAACTTGCTTCAGTTTCCAACCAGATATCGAAGTAAAAAGTACTGCCTTTACCATATTGGCTTTTTACGCCAATGGACCCGTGCATCATCTCCACCAGATGTTGACAAATTGCCAGGCCAAGTCCGGTACCGCCAAATCGACGTGTCATGCTGTTATCAACTTGATTAAAGGACTTGAAAAGCCGATCCTGTTTATCATCATCGATGCCAATACCATCATCTTTTACTGAGAAAAACAGATTTAGCCGCGAGCCTTTTTGCTCTTTGACAGAAACGGAGACCACTATCTCACCTTGCTCGGTGAATTTGATGGCATTATTGACCAGATTTAAAAGTACTTGACCGAGGCGCAGCGGGTCACCTTTTATGGGTTGGGGAATATCCGCTGCCATATCGAATAGAATGTCCAGGGACTTCATTTGTGCCTGGCTTATCAGGACGTTAGACAGATTGGTTAACAATTCATCAATGTTAAAGGGGATGGTTTCCAGTTCCATTTTGCCCGCTTCAATCTTTGATATGTCCAGTACATCGTTAACCAGACCCAAAAGCACATGAGCAGAGGAGTCTATACGATTGACATACTGTTGCTGCTTTCCATCTAGCGGCGTTTTTTTGATCAAATAGGTGTTGCCGATGATGGCGTTCATCGGGGTGCGAATTTCATGACTCATATTGGCCAGAAACTGCCCTTTGGCCTTACTGGCAACTTCCGCATTTTCTTTGGCCTGTATAAGGTCTGCTTCTATTTGTTTTTGCTTGGTAATATCTCGTGCTAGCCCTTCAACACTGATAAGTTTTCCCTGTTCATCAAAAAGATTGACCTCTGAAAATAATATCCAGCGTCGATCACCTTTGTCATCGGTGATTTCACCCTCAAACTCTGTTTGTGGTAGATCGGGATTTACCTGGCTTAGATAGCGTTTTGCCACATGGTTAATGGGGCTGTCGGTAAACAACTTGCTGATTTCCTTGAGTTCAGTAGTGGCATGACCGTATAGCTGGGTAGCACCTTCACTGATCCATTTAATTGAGCCATTAGTGTCACGCGTGTAGACAAAGTATTGATTTAAGCTGCTCACCAGGCGGTGATACTTGCGCTGATTTTCTGTCAGCGCCATTTCAGAAGCCTTACGTCTTTCTATTTCTTTGTTTAAAGAGCGAAACAGATAAATGGAAGTACCCCAAGCAATTAATAATAAGAATAATGCTATAGCCCCTTGGATAACCAACTGATTGCGAATATCACGCGCTAACAGACGGAAAAACTCATCGGAAACTTTAAAGTGGGCTATGCCGATAATCGCAAAGGTATCGGGTGAATAAAGAGGTACCTCTACATCAAAGCAAGTGCCACAACTTGCCTGTCCACGCACGATATTGGGTAGTTGCGGAAATTGCTCTATGTCGAGTTCCAGCATGATTTGTTTGAAGAACGGCTCTCCAAGATTGGGCTCCTGATACAGCATTAAACTACTAATCGTGCGTTCCAGTTCATCGCTGTTACCGAGTTCTTCATAGGATTGCAGGGCAGAAATTAATTGTAAGCTTTGCGATTCGGCGAGCAGTTTGGCGTCTGCGGCTGATTCTGTGCGCAGTTTGGGTTGCAATACCTCAGTCCAATAAAGTGCCAAGGATAGTTGCAGAGATATCGCCAGCAAAACAAATATGGCGGATATCGCTCTTGGGGTGCGTTTCAGGTACTTTCTATCGTGTTGGCTCATAAAGGGTCGCTACTCTGAGAAAGAAAGATTTAATCCTGATGCCGGACTTGTCCATTGCTGCTGCATTGATAAAAGGTTTGGGGCTGGTATCAATCGTGAGTCCGCTGAAAATGCCCTTTTCAACATCACCTGGAAAAGGTGAGTAGGTGACAATATTGCTATTCTGCCCGTAGCTGGCTACTTCCTTAATTTGTTGGGTATTGAGGCGATCCAAAACAAAAACACCTGCGGGTGAAATGTTTTGTTCGGAAATTTGCGACAGGTCCGTCATCAGATGCACTAGCACTGGCATATCCCTGATACGGCCCTTTTTGTCACCGCGCCCCATGCGCAAAAATGAGCGTGCCAGCTTTTCAGCTTGTTTAACGTCTCGGCTGTATAGAAAAACGATATCCAGAGCATTATCTGGATTGTTTTTGTCTCTAATATCTTGATCTGCCTGAAGTATCGATTTGAACATCTTCAAACCGTTGAGGACACGAAAGTCGTCCTCAGCAGTTACATTAAAACTGAAGCTTAATAACAATAGGAGGCACAGCCAGTAAGGCATAAATGTACCTGATAATCTCCGGGAGATGTTTACCATCAGTGAGATTTATCCATTTCGTTGCATTTTATCCGTTGTGCACATGTCGTTTTTCGACGGTCGATGCCTAAGTATAGCCATAGTTCTCAATTACTTGTACTGTCCTGAACATTGCCAGCCTTTTTTAACCGGTCTCTTTCGTGTAAGTGTTCTTGCCAGCGTTTCTGGCCAATGTGCCCCTTAACTAATTCCAGTATTTCCACAATCAGATTAAGGAATTCATTGTTAACTTGCTTTTCTTCATTGGTGAGGTGATTGAAGCCTTTTTCGAAGACATCCGCTACCGTGTCGTTATCCATATCTTCTAGCATGTTGGTTATGGACTGAATAACCACATTGGATACAGTGTTTTCCAGGCGCTTTTCAAGACCACCACCTAATACGGGCACCAGGTTCAGCATAGCGATTTGTTTGTCCTGGCGCACGGCTTTTTCAACACTTTTAATAATGTGTTGTCTGATTACTTCGCCTTGTTCCGGGTGACTGATGGATTGCCCCAAATGTTGTATAAGTGAAGAAATCCACTGCGTCACGACAGCTTTGCGTGGTGCAATAATCTGATCGGCAATATCATCGAGAAGTCCTGAGCTTTTGGCGATTTCTTCCTGCGCGTCAGTAATAACTTTGGCTACGATACGGTCACTGAGCTCTTCGATCAAAACATTGTAATAAAACGTGAAAAAACGGAAAAATGCCCAGTTCCTGAAATCGATTATCTGGTATTTGTGCAACCGATAGATAACGGAAATAATGCGTAAAAACCGAAAAATTCGGGCGGATTCTACGGGAATACAACCCACGAGATCATACCAATGAATAAAAGGGAAAAAATACCAGCGCATATATTCCTTGTTTTTCACTGCCACTATCCAGCGCACAACGAATTCACTGAGAAAAACGGCAATAAAACATAAATCGACAAATAAAAAGTTGTCGTGTATCGGCTGATAAAAAGTAATGACGCCAGGAGCGTATTCGGTGAGAAAGTCAAACAGCGCTGCCGTAGAGTAAAGCGCATCGAAAATAAGCAGAATTAAGTTAATGATCAACAGGCCCATCATAAACAGGTCAACGACGAACCAGAATCCCTGCTTACTTTCGCGTAATTTTTCGTAATTCATTACCGCTCTCCACGTCGTTATTTAGATCGCGCTTTGCCGGCGGTTGATCTGCGTTAATACTTCCAAAACAGTTGTCTAAAAGCAACCGCAAAAGTGTTTATGTGGATGTTTCTGGCCTGCTTTGGGCTTTGTGTTGTGCCATTGCAGAGTACAGCAGGATAATTAACGCAAATATCCACAAAGGCAGGTCCCCCCAATAACGGTAAGGGGTCATACCTTCCACTTTGGGCAACTGAGCTTCAAGGGTAGCCTCGGCAAACTGCGGTGCTTGTGCAATGACTTTTCCGGTGTGATCCACAAATGCGGTTAACCCATTATTAGTGGCACGCAACAAAGGCAAACCAAACTCAGCGGCTCTAACTCGGGCTATTTCCAGATGTTGTGCCGGGCCATGGGAGGCACCAAACCAAGCATCATTACTTACTGTAACGATAAAATCGCTATTTTTGCGCAGATTCGCAGCTATCTGACGTGGGAAAGCGATTTCAAAGCAAATTGCTGACAAAAAATGGTAGCCGTTTACTTCCAGATTCGCCTGTTCATAGTTACCTCTGGAAAATGACGACATGGGCAAGTCGAAAATTGGCGCGAGTCCTCGCAGCCAATCCTCCATAGGGATAAATTCTCCAATTGGAAGCAAATGATGTTTAGCGTAGCGATTGTGATGCAGATATTGGTATTCAGGTGCTTCAGCCTCAGCATTGCGTTTACCCAGTACAATCAAGTTGTTGAAGGCTTCTGAGGTTTCGAAGTTGTAATTTACGATGCCCGTAATGAGCCCGGTATTACTGTGAAAGGCTTGTTTATCCAATTCTGATAAATAGTCTTGAGCCAATGGTTCCAGTTTCGGAATAGCTGCTTCAGGCCAGAGTATAATATCGTTGTGCCATAGTGACTCACTAAGCTTGAGGTACTTTTGCATGGTGGGTTGGTCTTGTTCCGGAACCCAGCGCAGCTCTTGCTTGATATTGCCTTGCGCCATCGCCATGGTCACAAAATCGTCACGCACTTTTACAAAGGAGAGGTTGTTAAATATTAAGGTAACAAACGTCAAGGCTAGTGAAGCGGTAATAGTATGTTTTGTTGGAACCAAAACGCCTTTTGCTTTACCGACGAGTTGCCTGGCAATGAAGCTACAAAACAATATCAGCACACAGCTAACGCCCGTCTCACCGATGAGGGGGTACCATGCAGCCAGCGGTCCTTGTGATTGGGAATAGCCTATCGACAACCAGGGAAAACCGGTCAAAAACCAACTGCGCAGCCATTCAATCAAAAACCACAACGCGGTGAAGATAAGCGGTTGAACAACTTTGTAGTTAAACTTGTTGGAGAGCCATACAAAAAGGGCCGGGAATAAAGCCAAATAGCCCACTAATAGTGCCATGAGAGCCAGCGAGCCAATCAATGGCAAACCACCAAAATTAGCGATACTAACATGAACCCAGCTTATTCCGGCACCAAACCAACCGAAACCAAATACAAAACCACTTTTAAAACCACTAAATTGCGGATTACTGAGTAGCAAGTAAAAAAACAGCGAAAGACTTAAAAAAGGAATAAACCAAATAGAGAAGGGGGCATAAGCAAATGTCATTGCTATGCCCGCCAGAAGGATTAATAAATAGTGGCTATAAGTTTTTTTATGCACTGGCTAGGTTTTTGGCAGGCACTCTAGGTAACGTCACTTTCAATTGTATGAGACGCCTGCCATCAGCGTTATTCACCTTAAACTCAATTTCATTGATCACAATGGTTTCATCTTTTGAGGGCATGTGACCAAAACTATTAAGTACTATGCCACCTATGGTATCAGCTTGTTCTTCATCGAAGTCGGTATTGAAGTAGCGATTAAAATCATCTACCGCAGTCAGCGCTTTTACAGAATAGGTGTAGGTGTTTAGTGCCTTGATATCTTCTGTTTCTTCATCATCGGCATCGTGTTCATCTTCGATTTCACCCACGATGAGCTCCAGGATGTCCTCAATGGTGACGAGCCCGGAAACGCCGCCGTATTCATCAATAACGATAGCCATGTGATAACGGTGTTGACGAAACTCTCTGAGTAACACGTCAACTCTTTTACTCTCGGGTACGATAACCACCGGTCGTAAAATGTCCTTCAGCTCAAATTGCTCCATTTCACCAAAAGCGTACTTGAGCAGGTCTTTGGCCAATAAAATGCCTTCGACGTGATCCTTGTTTTCAGATACTACAGGGAAGCGAGAATGTGCTGTTTCCAGGACTAGAGGGAGAAACTCTGAAACCGATTGATTAATATCAATGGTAACCATTTGTGCACGCGGGATCATTATGTCCCTTACCCGCATCTCGGCAACTTCCAGCACGCCGTGGATCATTTCGCGAGTGCCGGGATCGATCACTTCTTGTAGTTCAGCCTCGTTGATAACCTCAACCAGCTCTTCTCGACTCTTGGGCTCTCCTGTGAAGGTTTGAATGATTTTTTCTAACCAACTCTTACCAGAAGAACCGTTGGTAGAGTGTGGGTTGTCGTCGTTATTCATGACTGTGACATAATTCCTTTGTTGGCTGGCGCCCTATAATTCATGATCTTGATAGGGGTCGTCAATACCTAAACTGTTTAAAATATGAACTTCAAGGCGTTCCATTTCTTCCGCCTCTTGGTCGTTTATATGGTCATAACCTAATAAATGCAAGGTACCATGCACTAACATGTGTGCCCAATGGGCTGAGATGTCTTTTTTCTGCTGCTTTGCTTCTTGTGCAACAACCGATTGGCAGACAACCAGATCACCTAATAATGGTAAATTTAAACCGGGAGGTTGCTCAAAAGGAAATGACAATACATTAGTGGGTTTGTCTTTACCGCGGTAAGTGTCATTTAAAGACTGACTCTCTTGCTCTTCCACAATGCGGACCGTCAGCTCCAAAGGCTCATTTTGAGGATACTTAACCAGCAATGATTTTGGCACACTAATTAGTGTTCTGTTTATCCATTCGCTAAAGGATGCCACTAAGGCTTCCTCAGGAGGGGGGGCTACCGCTAGCTGGATATCCACATCGGCAAGAAGACGATTTTCATCAGTTTGTTGCATCGTCATTATTGCTCACTTTCTCCACTGCCGGTTGCGTTAAGCTTTTCAATACGTGCTTGCTCTTTTTTCTCTTTTTGTAAGCGCGCTTCTTCCTGTTCAAACTTGTCATAAGCTTGAACGATACGAGCTACTACAGGATGACGTACAACGTCATTCGCCGTAAAGAAGTTGAGGGATATATCATCTACGTCTTTTAAAACTTCAATGGTATGACGCAGTCCGGAGCGGACTCCTCGAGGTAAGTCTATTTGAGTGATATCACCTGTAATGACCGCTTTGGAATTGAAACCGATACGCGTGAGGAACATTTTCATCTGCTCTACTGTGGTATTTTGACTCTCATCCAAAATAATAAACGCATCATTGAGAGTGCGCCCACGCATGTAAGCCAATGGCGCCACTTCAATTACATTGCGCTCAATAAGTTTTTCTACTTTTTCAAAGCCCAACATCTCAAATAATGCGTCATACAGTGGGCGTAGGTAAGGATCCACCTTTTGTGATAAATCGCCGGGTAAAAAGCCCAGTTTCTCGCCAGCTTCCACGGCCGGGCGGGTGAGCAATATCCTACGTATCTCCTGACGTTCCAGTGCTTCGACGGCGCAAGCTACAGCGAGGTAAGTCTTACCGGTACCCGCCGGACCAATACCGAAGGTGATATCGTGTTGCACCACGTTCATCAGGTATTGCGACTGATTGGGATTGCGCGGCTTAATAACGCCTCGTTTGGTTTTAATGTGAACTTCTTTGCCCCAGCTTTCGTTGCGATTTTGCTCCAGTACACTGCTGCCCTGGATTGCAAGGTGCACTTGCTCTGGTTCAAGCTCAGGAAAATCCCCCTTTACAGGCTGGGTTTCAACATACAAGTCTTTCAACAGTTGCAAAACACCATCTACTTGAGATGCTTTGCCGGTAACTTTGAAACTGGTGTTGTTATAACTTATCTCAACACCAAGCCGTTTTTCGATTTGCTTGATATTATCGTCAAATGGTCCACACAGGCTGGCCAGACGACGGTTGTCGATTGGTTCAAGGGTAATGTCTTTAGTTGTTAGTAAACTACTCAATGGCTTATCTTTTTAATTGGGTTGAAACTGAGTAACGCCAAGGTTGTCGGATTTATCCTGACGCGTTTCAAGAATGCTCTCTGGCGCTGTGGCAATTCTCAAATCCATTTGCTCTTCGGTGCGCACTACATTGCCTCGTAAAGAGTTAGCGAATACGTCGGTGATTTCGATATCCACAAATTTGCCTACCATATCGGGTGTGCCTTCGAAGTTTACAACGCGATTGTTTTCCGTACGGCCAGACAATTCCATGATGTTCTTTTTAGAGGGGCCTTCTACCAGCACCCGTTGAGTGGTACCCACCATATTGCGAGCTATGCGTTGTGCTTGCTGACTAATACGTTGTTGCAACAGGTGCAAACGTTGTTTTTTAACTTCTTCGCTGACATCGTCAGGTACATCGGCCGCAGGAGTGCCCGGTCTGGCGCTGTAGATAAAGCTGAAGCTCAGGTCAAAATCAATGGCCTGGATGAGGTTCATTGTATCTTCGAAGTCCTGGTCACTTTCGCCGGGAAAACCGATGATGAAGTCTGAAGACATGCTCAGATTCGGACGGACTTTCTTCAGACGTCGAATTTTAGACTTGTATTCAATAGCAGTGTGACCGCGCTTCATCATTGCCAAGATGTGGTCTGAGCCACTTTGTACCGGTAAGTGCAAATGGTCCACCAATTCTGGAATGGTTTCGTAAGCATCAATGATATCGTCAGTGAACTCCACCGGATGAGAAGTGGTGTAGCGAATTCGATCTATGCCATCAATAGCTGCAACCAGATGCAGTAACTCAGCGAATCGACAAATACTACCGTCGTAGTTTTCACCGCGATAGGCGTTCACGTTTTGACCCAATAGATTAACTTCACGTACGCCTTGCTCTGCCAGTTGAGCAATTTCAAAAATGACATCGTCCACCGGGCGAGACACTTCTTCACCACGGGTGTAGGGAACAACACAGAAGCTACAATACTTAGAGCAACCTTCCATGATAGACACAAACGCAGTTGGGCCCTCAGCACGAGGTTCTGGAAGGCGGTCAAACTTTTCAATTTCCGGGAAGCTGATGTCTACAACCGCTTGCTCACCGGCCTGCACTTGAGAAATCATCTCCGGTAAGCGATGCAATGTTTGTGGGCCAAACACAATATCTACATAGGGCGCCCGCTGACGTATGGCATCGCCTTCTTGAGAGGCTACACAGCCCCCAACACCAATCACCAAATCCGGTTTGTGGTTCTTCAGGTTCTTCCAACGACCCAGTTGATGAAATACTTTTTCTTGAGCCTTTTCGCGAATGGAACAGGTGTTGAGCAGAATGACATCTGCGTCTTCCGCTTCTTCTGCAAGGGAATACCCATGGGTGCTATCCAGCAAATCCGCCATTTTTTCCGAATCGTATTCGTTCATTTGGCAGCCCCATGTTTTGATAAACAGCTTCTTACTCATGTCCACTCACTCAGCTTTTAATATTACACATTTTACCCGTTTGATTTGAGATTGTACTCAAAAAAAGGGCGCGTATTTTATAAGCTATTGCCGGCAGATGCCAGTTATTTAGTGATATTCATTTTCCTTGTAGAAACCCTTATTTTTCTGGGGGTTTATTCATTTGCCTCAGGTTCTATTTTTCTCTCTTTAAATGTCACAGGTTTGGCGTGATATTTTTTCCTTTGTTCGCTGTAATCGGTCATGGAAACAAGTCAGAAAAATTAGTTTCGGGTATGTTTTTTCATACTGGGATATGAATATTGTGAAGTGATTCCCAAAACCATGAGTAAATTCTAAATATGCAGTTGAATTGTGCGATTTCTGTTCTAGAGTTGAAACAAAACACGGCGCGAATCTATCAATGTCTTCTGCCTTCCCCGGTGGTTTGATTGCGCTGTAAAGAGGCCATGGAGAGCCTCTAATTCTCATGGAATAAGGCGACTTTCCCTACAGAACCTGTCTCAGGAGCAGAATGTTATGACAGATGACAAAGGCCCGAAAAAACAAAAAGTCGAATCCTCAATCGAAAAACTTGAAGACCGCATTGCCCCCGGTGGTATAGGCGGTTTGGTTGGCGATCTCGGTATTGAATCAAATGATGCCCCCACTGCAGATAATGATGGGGGCCACCTCCGGGAGGAGACGACCATCCTCCGGGAGATGAAGGTGGCGATCCTCCTCCGGGTGGAGAAGGGGAAACGTCCGACGGTGGCAACACTGTTACCCATCCAGATGGCACGGTTGAAACTTATAACGAAGATGGCTCTGGAAGCGTCGTTTATCCCGATGGCTCTACTGAGACGTGGGATGGTCAAGGCGGCGGCACTTGGGATGACGGTCAGGGCAATACTGCCCAATGGAGCGCCGATGGTTCGGGCTCTTGGACTTCATCAGATGGCAGTAGTGGATATCACAATGCCGATGGTTCAGGTGGTTATAACAACGCCGATGGTAGTCACGGTAGTTACAGCGCAGATGGTTCTTATAGTCATACTGAAGCTGACGGAACTATTTATCAAGGCAATGCCGATGGTTCAGGCTCGATTACTTATCCGGATGGCACCAGTGAAGCCTGGGATGCGCAGGGTAATCCAGTGGGCAGTGATTCTGGTGGCGACTCGGGGGACACTGGCGGTGAACCTCCCGCAGGTGATGGCAGCGAAGAAGGGCCGGAAACTGGCACAACCACGCATCCTGATGGCACTGTAGAAACCTGGAACGACGATGGTTCTGGCTCAGTGCAATATCCAGATGGTTCCTCGGAAACCTGGGATGGCCAAGGTGGCGGTACCTGGGACGATGGACAAGGCAATTCTAGCACCTGGAGCGCCGATGGTTCCGGAACCTGGAACAATGCTGACGGTAGTAGTGGGTACTATAACGCTGATGGCTCTGGGGGATACAACAATGCTGATGGCAGCCACGGTGAATACAATGCCGACGGCTCTGGGTCACACACTGAGGCCGATGGCACAGCTTATACTTGGAATGCCGATGGTTCGGGTGGTGTTGAGTATGCAGATGGAAGTTCTGAGACATGGGACGGACAAGGCGGTGGTACCTGGGATGATGGTCAAGGTAATTCCAGTACCTGGAATGCTGATGGTTCGGGCTCCTGGACATCAGCAGACGGCAGCAGTGGCTATCACAATGCCGATGGTTCCGGTGGTTACTCTAACGCCGATGGAAGCCATGGCTCCTACAGCGCAGACGGCTCGTATTCCCATACAGAGGCCGATGGTACGGTTTACCAGCAAAATGCTGATGGCTCAGGTTCTGTCACGTACCCAGACGGTTCTGTAGACGAATGGGATGCATCGGGCAACCCTGTGGGAGACCCAGGAGATCCGAGTGACCCAAGCGGTACCGGTGGCGAAGGAACGGAATCAGGCACAACCACTCACCCCGATGGCACCGTCGAAACCTGGAATGAAGATGGCTCTGGCTCAGTTGTATATCCGGATGGTTCCACTGAAACTTGGGATGGCCAGGGCGGCGGTACATGGGACGATGGCCAGGGCAATAGCGCTACCTGGAACGCTGATGGCTCAGGGTCCTGGACTGCATCAGATGGCAGCAGTGGGAGCTACAATGCCGATGGTTCAGGCAGTTACACTAATGCCGATGGTAGTTACGGTTACTGGAATGCCGATGGTTCCGGAAGTCATACTGAGGCTGACGGCACTATTTACCAATTCAATGCTGACGGTTCGGGTTCAGTGACTTATCCGGATGGCACAACAGAAACCTGGGATTCTTCTGGCAATACAACCAGTGGTGATCCTGCGGGAGGTGAAGGTACCGATACAACTCATGGTCCTTATGGAGACATCGTTGATGAACAGGTGGCCGAAGATGGCTCTACGGTTTATACCTATGCCGATGGTACGGTCGAAACCATGAATGCCGACGGTTCGGGCAGTGTGGTATTTCCAGATGGTTCCACTGAAACCTGGGATGGACAAGGTGGTGGCACGTGGGATGATGGCCAGGGAAATAGCTACTCATGGAATGCCGATGGTTCGGGCAACTGGACGTCATCCGATGGTAGCAGTGGTTATCACAATGCCGACGGCTCAGGTGGTTATGCCAATAGTGACGGTAGCCATGGAACCTATGGTTCTGATGGTTCATACACTCATACTGATGCAGACGGTACGGTATACCAACAAAATGCGGATGGTTCTGGCTCAGTAACTTATCCCGATGGGACTATGGATACCTGGGATGCCGATGGAACCTATCACAGTGGTAGCGAACCCGGTGAGGGAAGCGAAGGCACTGATACAACTCATGGTCCATATGGAGACATCATTGATGAGCAGGTGTCCGAAGATGGCTCAACGATCCTTACCTATGCCGATGGTACGGTCGAAACCATGAATGCCGACGGTTCGGGCAGTGTGGTATTTCCAGATGGTTCCACTGAAACCTGGGATGGACAAGGCGGCGGCACCTGGGACGATGGCCAGGGCAATAGTTACACCTGGAGTGCCGATGGCTCTGGGAGCTGGACATCTTCCGATGGTGGCAGCGGCTACTACAATGCCGATGGTTCGGGTAGTTATACCAATGGCGATGGTAGTCACGGCACCTACGGCTCTGACGGCTCATATACTCACACTGATGCAGACGGAACGGTATATCAACAAAATGCGGATGGTTCCGGTTCAATTACTTATCCCGATGGCACTATGGATACTTGGGATGCTGATGGAACCTATCACAGTGGCGGCGAACCTGGTGCAGAAACTGAAGAGCATGGTGGTATTGTCGACGAGCAGTTCAATGAGGACGGCTCTGGTACGGTAACCTATGCCGATGGCACAGTAGAAACCTGGAATGCCGATGGTTCAGGCAGTACTGCCTACCCCGATGGCAGCTCCGAGACCTGGGATGGTGAGGGCAATGGTAGCTGGTCTGATGGCCAGGGAAATTATGGCAATTATTACGCTGACGGATCCGTTGCCTGGACATCTGCTGATGGTAGTACTGGGTATTACAACGCCAGTGAAGGACAGGGTGAGTATCAAAATGCCGACGGCAGCAGTGGTACCTGGAGTGATGATGGCTCCTTCACCCATACGGATGCAGACGGCACTGTTTACCAACAGAACGCTGATGGTTCAGGTTCGATAACGTACCCAGATGGAACCGTAGAAAATTGGGAGGCAGGCGAAGCACCTGAAATGCCAGAAGGTGCTGGGCCGCAAGGCGGGCCCGATGGCTTTAATGAAGCTGATGAACACGGTGGTGTTGTGGATGAGCAGTTCAACGAGGATGGCTCGGGTACCATAACTTATGCCGATGGTACAATAGAAACCTGGAATGCTGATGGTTCAGGTAGTATTGCCTACCCTGATGGCAGCTCCGAGACCTGGGATAACGAGGGCAATGGTAGCTGGTCTGATGGCCAGGGAAATTATGGCAATTATTACGCTGACGGATCCGTTGCCTGGACATCTGCTGATGGTAGTACTGGGTATTACAACGCCAGTGAAGGACAGGGTGAGTATCAAAATGCCGATGGCAGTAGTGGTACCTGGAATGATGATGGTTCCTTCACCCATACGGATGCAGACGGCACCGTGTATCAACAGAATGCCGATGGTTCGGGTTCTATAACGTACCCAGATGGGACGATGGAGACATGGGAAGCCGGGGATGCACCTGAAGGACACGGTGATTCTGGGCCCGATGGAGAACCCGGTGATCCGGGCTCATACGGTACACCACCACCGGACCCAAATGGTTATGTAAACGAATTTATCTTACCTCTCTTTGAAGGGGGGAGTGATCCGGCTGAATGGGGACTTGACTATGATGAAGACGGCCCAACCAGTTGGACGCTGCCGATAGATATGGGAGATGTTGACCTGGGTAGCAGTACATTTGTCATTTCAGGTGACATGGTAGGTGAATGGGAAGGAGGTATCCCACCTGAAGCAATTGGTCCTGACGCTGATGGTAATTATACCATTCAGAGCTGGCCTATTGCCGAAGTAATTGATAATGGTGATGGAACTATCACCCTGATTTTTGAAACTGAAGAAATGCCTTAATCGGCAAACGTTAAAACTGATTGGAGAATTAATTATGGCTAAAATCACAAAAGCTGATCGCGTAAAACAAAGAGCATTAGCTGCGGTTGCTGGTGCAAAGGTAAATGGTTATAAGTTAGCTGCCAAAGCGCAGGCAGCCAAGGCTAGAGCTAACGCAAAGTAACTTATCAACTGTCTCGTCCTAAAATACGTTGACGTTTTATGCAGGCCGGTAGATTTTATCTATCGGCCTTTTTCGTAATGCACCTGGTTAGGTGTTTTCATTCTCAAACTCAAGTGCGGCCTCATCTCATTGTAGATGTATATCGATTCATCCACGAGTTGCTTTAATTCCCGCCTATTCTTGCACTGATGCAACAAGAACTCCTGCTTTAGTATGCCATTGATTCTTTCTGCTAAGGCATTCTGATAGCAATCATAACCATCGGTCATAGATGGAGTAATGTTGTGATTTCTCAGGACAGCCTGATATTCCTCAGAGCAATATTGCACTCCTCGGTCTGAGTGATGAATCATTGGATGGTTATAGTACTTATGCTTGATACTCATATTGAGTGCCTTAACCACATCTGTTGCTTTCATTTCATCGCTGAGTTCATACCCCATTATCTTTCGGGAATATGCATCCGTTGTTAATGATAAATAGTGCGTACCCGCATCTGACTTCACGTAGGTAATATCACTCACAAGCACATCCTCAGCCTGTTGAGGTTGATAGTCCTTCAGTAGATTCGGGTGCTTTTTCATCCAGTGACGGCTGTCGGTTGTTTTTGTGTAACTACGTTTGGGTTTAACCAACATGCCTTCTGCGCGTAAATAATCAAACAGTCCATCACGCCCCAACTTAATGCCAAGTTTATCAAGCTCTGGTTTCATCAGTTGGTAGAGCTTTCGAGTCCCAATCCGCGGCATGTACTGGCGCCAATACAGCACCATGTCCTTAACCGGCATTAGCCTCTGCTGCTTATCGTTAAACCGCTTAACCCACTGATAAAGCCCTTGAGGTGTAAATCCGAATAGGCGACAACAACGAGCTAGCTTTCTTCGTTTTTCAACTTTTCCCGCCCAGAGAGCTTGTCGTAGTACTTTTTTCTGTAGTTACTCCCACACTCGTTATCAACACGGGTTACTACCTCTTCCAGAACATCAATTTTGAGTTCAGCATCAGCTAATGCGCGTTCTAAACGCTTAATCTTTTGGGCGGGTGTTTCGTTGGATTGAGACATAAGTGAATGCATCAAAGGCTCAGACCAATCCAGCTTACCATGCTTTCGTAGCCAGACGAGAACTGTACTTCGGCCTTGAATGCCAAAGTGCTTTTGAGCTTGTTTGTAGGTGAAGTCGCCTTTTTCGACTTGCGCTACAACGGCCAATTTAAAGCCTAAGGTGTAATCACGTTGAGTTCGTTTAACGCGTTGTTTATCTGGGTTTCTCATAATAAGTCCTAAATGTGTAAACACATTTCAGGACGGGACAAACGATGAACTAAAAAAGGCGGGAATTTCCCGCCTTTTTTATTGCAATAAAAATCTTCTTTTTTGTTTATTACTTCTATACTTAGATTGTTGAGTTTCAGTCAGGAGTAATGGGTTTCCAATATGGTAAATAGAACCAGAGTGCAGGGCTCTAAGACCATGAGTAAGGAGGTTAGTGAGTTAAATCGCAAAATAAAAATCCTCTCCACTTCTCGAAAATTAACCCATGAATTCATTGGCCAGGCATACGATGTTAAACATCTTATGCAGATTGTGTTCGATCGAATATTGAATGCGCTGGATGCTGAAGCAGGTTCTTTCTGGGTCAAAGATGAAAAAAGCAAGCAAAATGTCTGTCAACTGGCTGAAGGCCCGGTTAAAAACGAAGTGATTGGCCTAAAACTCGATTTTGGCGTCGGTATCGTTGGTACTGTAATTGAAACGCAAAAATCAAAAATCATTCTCAATTGTGCCCGCAGTAAAGAATTCTCTCAAACTGTTGATAAGAAAACCGGATTTATTACTCGCTCCATGATATGTGTCCCCCTGATTATTGACGATCAGGCTTACGGCGCAATTCAAATCGTCAACAAAAAGCACGGTGTCGATGGCCAGTTTGATACCAATGACTGTGAGTTGGTGAAAGACCTGGCGGTAAGCGCTGCAATATCAGTCAAGAATGCCCGATTGATGGAGATGGAAAGCAAAGTCAAGGAAATGAACGCGCTGATGAGTATCTCCAATGAGGTGGTATCCTCACTGGATATAGATCAGGTACTCAATCTGGTGGTTAACCGTACCAATGAGTTAGTGGATCTCTCCCTTGGTGCTATTGCGTTATTGAATGACGATCAGACGCTCTCGATGAGTGTTATATCCGGTGGCCAAAAAGTCGATGCCGCAGATGCCAGACAAGTTGCAATGTTGGCATTAATGAAACAGGTACAAAACCTCGGACGCTCGGTTTACGTCGCAGATCGCGAACGCTACATCGCCAGTCAAAAAGGCAAACTGAACGATTGGGTTAAGTATTTGCGAGCACATGACGTACAAAGTCTTTGGTCTATCGCTATCAGGGATGAGGAAGGCGTTTTAGGAGTATTGTGGTTTGAAAGTACAAGTCCTCATTTCGCCGATGGCGGTAAAGGCGACCTTCTGCACATCATGGCCTCTCAAGCGACAGTCGCGCTGCGCAATGCCAGCTTGTTTAATAGCATCACCAATCGCCAGTCGTTAAAAGGTTTAAAAGACGCAACGATTAAGTGGTTTAAAAACAAAGGCCAGCGCGCGGCTATTATTGCTGTCACACTTGCTACTTTGATATTGAGTTTTCATTTTCTACCGGTTTTGCGTTGGGTTTCAGCCCCGACAACCGTAGAAACGCAATTAGGTCGAGGTATTTTCACTCCAGTAGACGGTCGGATCAGCAGCATTCTGGTGCGTGAAGGACAATCCGTAAATGCTGGCGACGTGGTGGCCGAGTTAGATAAGACCACAATACAGCTTGCCCTGACTGAGGCTCAGGCACAAATGGCGATAGCGGAGCGGCAGATTGTTGAGGCTCGGGCTGAAAAAGACAGTTTCGCTTTATCCAATGCCATTATTCAACGAGAATCCACCTTGGCTAAGGTGGTCAAATTGCAAAGTGATTTAAGTAATACAGAAATCGTAGCTCCCATCTCCGGTGTCGTGCTAAATACCAATGTTGGCGAATTGATGGGACGTTTTTTTGGGCAAGGCACCGAGATTTTTCGCATCGCCAATCCCGATAAATTCCGACTCGTGGTGCATGTTGCTGAAGAAGACATCATGGATTTGCAACTTGAGCAAGATGTCAGGGCCGTGCTACGAGCCCGTCCGGGGGAATACGTATATGGCAAAGTCCTACATGTTGGGCGGTCTTATGAGGTACCTACCACCATTCTCGAAACAGAGGAGGAGGTTGATACCAGCGAACTAAAAACCGGTTTTGTGGCGGAGGTGTTGATCACTCGTTCTGATTATAAAGTACTTCCCGGCATGACCGGACAGGCTTTGATATATACGCCAGAGACCTCCGTAGTTCAGCGCTACTGGCGCAGATTGCGCAACTTCTTTATCTACACATTTGGGCTGTAATCCTTGAGTGCCATACCCGCACCGCTGAGGGAAGAAGTCAAAGTTCGTCGCTTTGTGCAGCAAGGTGACGTCAGCTTCGTGGTAAAGGAGCCGGATAAACAAGAGTATTACCGGTTTAGTGTGCCGCAGATGGAGCTGATAAAGTTATTTGATGGCGTGCACGATCTCACTGCCATTGTTGCACGCTTTAATGAAACTTCAGAATTGTATGAATTTGATGTGGATGCCGCAGAGTCGGTGTATCACGCCTGTAAAGATTACCAAATACTGAAACGCACCAAGCAAGAAGAAAATGTCGCGCTATTGGAGCGCATCAAAGATGAACGTAAAAAATCGCTAATTCAGGCAAAAGGCAGCGTCTTGATGATGCGATTTCAACTGGTTAATCCCAATAAGTGGTTTGACAGTATCATCGAATCCATTCGATTCATGTGGTCAGCGCAAGCGTTAAAATTACAAGCGGGCTTTATTCTACTGGCCTTTATCACGATATTGTTTAACGCTGAACGTTTTGCTCAAGATTTTACTCAAGTTTATCTGCAAACTCAGCTCAGTGGTGTGATTTATATCTGGATAATCGCACTTTGCGCCATTGCATTGCATGAATGCGGTCATGGACTCACATGTAAGTATTACGGCGGTGACGTGCATGAAATGGGGTTTTTACTGCTGTGCTTCCAGCCCTGTTTGTATTGTAATGTCAACGATGCATGGCTGTTTGAAAACAAAACCCACAAAATTCAGGTAGCCCTTGCCGGCGTTTGGGTGGAGCTCTTATTGGCGGCGTTAGCGACTATGATCTGGCTACTGGTGGATGTCTACAATCCCATTGGTTACATAGCATTCGTGTTGATGACCATTGGCACGGCAAGTTCCCTATTGGTAAACCTCAACCCTTTGCTCAAATTTGACGGCTATTACATTTTGACTGATTGGCTGGAAATGCAAAATTTACGACAAAATGCCTTGGCCTGGTTTTCATGGAATCTTAAAACTACACTCTTCAATAGTGACGATGAAAAGCCCCTTAATCCAACCCCAAGGGAGAAACGAGTTTATTGGATTTATGGCACGGCGGTGGCGGTATATATGACCCTTATGCTGTCGTTTATCGCCTGGTTAGGATATCAGTTTGTTTATACTCAGTTGGGCTTCTTCGCCATTTTAGGCTTTTTGTATCTTGCCTATCGGTTGATTAAATCCATTACAGGAAATTGGTTGATGACAATTGTGCAATGGGCCCGACTGCATCTGTGGCAGGGGCGGAAAAGGAAAATAAGAACCTCAACTGGTGGTTTTGTTGCTCTATTGGTTGCGATTTTTTGGCAACCCCACCTGACCCTATATTCCGACGGAGAAATCGCGGCGGATACTCATGTTGTATATAGCCCCGCTAATGCCTTTGTGGTCAATGCAAATTATTCAGATAGAAGAAAATTGGAGTTACAAACAGGGGAACCATTCCTGCAAATGGCCTCACCTGAACTGACCATATTAAAGCAGGAATTAGAAGCGAGACAGATGGAGCTGCAGGGGCAAAAGGTTGCAGCCATGCTTGAAAATGAATCTTCCCCTCAGGCGAGATTGGCTATTGAGCTCGGACTGGTGGCAGAAAAACTATTGTCTACAGAGCAGAAATTGCATTCCTTGCAGGTGAATGCACCTGAGGGTAACTGGTCTGTGGAAGGTTTATCACCTGATCTCATTCAAGGGCGTTTTTTCTCAGAGCAACAAGAAGTGCTAAGACTGTTGTCAGAGGATGGTCGCTACTTTGATGCCATTGTTGATCAACGTGATGTGTCCTACCTGTCACCCGGAGACAAAGCTAAAATTAAACTCAATGCTCAGCTAAGTGACGTATTAGATGCTGAAATTCAGGTGATTTCTGCACTGGCTAAATCTGATGGTGTCGAGCAAAAAGTGTTGGTACGCATGGTGATTGACGGGTGGGATAATGATGACTATCTACCGGTGGGAATAAGTGGTGAGGCTAAAATCTACGGGGAAAAGCGCCCCCTCTGGCAGCATTTTATTTTTAAAATAAGAAAGTTCTTTAGAGCGGATTTATGGTTGTAATGAAATTTATATTCACTTTTGTACTGCTGATAGGTACACAATTGGCATTAGCTGATGCCCTTACGTCAGTGCACCTGCGAGGCGTTGTGGTGCCAGCGCAACAGGCCAAACTATCCGTTGCGCAACAAGGGCAGGTGGAGTGGATTGCTGCAGATGGCACAGAAGTGAAGACAGGTGAAACCCTTATTCAAATTAATGCAACAAAGCTCAAAGCAGAGATGATTCAGGCGCAGGCTATGTATCAGTCGGCCCTTGCTGAATTGGCGGCAGCGAATCACAGCCTGGAAAAAAGTCGTCGTTTGGTACAGGAGAATATACTATCTGATATCGCTCTTACGGAAGCTGAGTTTTCGGTAAAAACCGCCGAAGCGAAAGTGGCGGTCAATCAGTCAAAATTAGAACTGGCAAAACTGGCGGTGGCACAAGCAATAGTTTTAGCCCCCTTCGATGGTGTGGTGGCCAGTAGTAAGATTTCCATTGGTGAGTGGGCGCAGCCCGGAGATCCGATTTTGGAATTTGCCTCCTTGAGCACATTGAGTATGTCGCTGGATGTGCCTCCTGAATATACTGAGACATTATCTCCCGGAGACAGCACAACCGTTTTATTTGCTGGCAAACCTATTGGAACTGCGACAGTAAAGCGTTTGTTTCCACTTTTACAACCTTCCAGCGGTTTGCGCAGGGTCATCTGGACAATAGAAACTGATGAAACCATGCTGATTTCCGGACGTTATGTGGAGCTTAAAGCATGGTTTTAAGGTCTGTCAGGTTTTTGGTGTTCAGCGTTTTGCTGATAGTTGAATTGGCCAGTGCCGAGACCTTAGAGGAAGTATTAAACAAGGCATTTAAGCAAAACCTGGATTATCAGATTGCCCTTGAGCAATTGCAAACCGCCTACAATAATGAGCGCACCGCCTTTGGTCAGCTATTTCCTGACCTTAACCTTACCGCAAATCGCAATGAACAACTGAGTAATAATCAGCAGCTACTTAACAGCAGTGATTATTCTGCTCGACTTGAGCTAAGCCAGGTGTTGTATGACCCTGCCGTGTGGCATGCCTGGAAAGTGAGTGAGCTGCGCACATTGACTGCTGAGTTGGCTTACTTGCGACAAAAACAAATTTTGGTGTTTAACGTCAAGCAGACTTGGTTCCAACTGATTACTGATCAGGCGCTCTCAAAAGAAGCCCAAGCTTCTCTGGAACGCCTGAAACAACACCGCAATAATGCTCAGCATTTGTATGCTAATGGCAAGATATGGCGCAATGATTTACTGCAAGCTGATGTACGCGTGGCACGTGGAGAGCAGGCAAGGTTGATAGCAGAGAATACGGTAAAACGAACTTTGACCAATCTGAATGTGCTACTGAATCAAAATATTCTGGTTGATATAAAGCCGCAAGAGCAAGCTTACGAGTTGAACTCGACTGCGCAGCTAGGGCAGAGTTTAACCACTGCACTAGCAAATCGCCCCGACCTTAAACAGCTTCAAGTAGCTGTTCAAATTGCTCGCAACGAAAAGCAAAGCGCCCGTTCGGGTTACTTTCCCAAACTGACTGCACGGCTCACGCAAAATCACCTCTCCGAACAGTTTGACTTTGCAGACTCCTCAAGAAATACCCAACTTAGTATTAATATGAATTGGACCTTGTGGGATAATTTCTCCATCCGCAATCAGAATCGCAACGCACTTCACGCCATCGAAATCGCGCAAAAAAGCTATCAGCAAACCAGAGAATTGGTGCAACAGGAAACTCATAACGCCTGGCTGGCATTGCAAGAGGCAAAACAAAACATAGCGGTATTGGAGCAGGCGGTTGATCAGGCCGAAGAAAACTTTCGAGTAACGGAAATTCGTTACAAAGAACAATTGAGCACTGCGAATGATGTTTTGGATGCACAAGACTTGTTAACCAGCACACGCAATGATTTATTAGCCGCCAGAGGCGACTTTTTTACCGCATTAGCACAACTAGACTTTGCCATGGGTGTTGCAAAATAAGGGTTTACAAAGATTCTGCCTCTATTGTCCAAAGCTTTGATATAATTGACCTTTCCTATTTTCTCCTAATTGAGATGGGCTTGCATGCTTAACAAAATTAATATCGCTGAAAAGTTTTCATTATTTGATGATCTTTGGTCACCTAAGATATTGGGTGAAGCTAATCAACAGCTGATTAAAATTGCCAAAGGACTGGGCCAGTTGGTATGGCATTGCCATGATCATGAAGACGAATTATTTATCGTTTTTAAGGGTGAATTAAAACTGCATCTGCGACCTGATAATCAAGCACAGCACACCGTAATTTTGCAACCAGGAGAACTATTTGTTGTTCCTCAAGGTATGCAACACTGTCCGGAAGCTGATGAGGAGACGCATTTTATGATGTTGGAGCCAAAAAGCACACAACATACCGGGGCACACAGCACGGAGCAGACTAAAACCTTAGCAGAGCAAATATGGATCTGATATGAGTACGCATGATTTTGATGTAGTGGTTTTTGGTGGTGGCATGGTAGGGGCCGCTGCCGCTTTGGGATTTGCCGAACAAGGTTACAAAATCGCTATCGTTGAGCCCGTTTTACCTAAGGAAATCGAGCCTGATGCTGAGCCAGAACTTCGAGTTTCTGCTATTAGCCTGGGATCTGAACAGCTGTTAAAGGAACTGGGAGCCTGGCAATATCTGTTGAATCAGCGAGTGCAAGCGTATAAACAGCTTTCTGTATGGGAAATGCCACAGGCCAAAACACAATTTGATTGTGAACAGGTACAGGTGAGTTGGCTTGGACACATCATGGAGAATCTCAATCTGCAACTGGCGCTGCACAAAGCATTAAAACGCTTTGAGACTCAACTGACATGGTTTACTTGTGGTGAGGTAATTGATGCCGAATTGGGGCTGTGTAATCTTGATGGGAAACAGCACTCAACGTCTTTGGTTGTTGCCGCTGACGGAGGGTTTTCTGCTGTCAGGCGCAGTGTGGAGCTGGGTGAAACCGGCTGGCAATACCAACAGAAAGTATTGTCAGTGAATATTCGGACTCATGAGCGCAGTTTGGCACATACTTTTCAGCAGTTTAGCGAAAGTGGCCCGATGGCCTATTTACCCTTGTTTGACCACTTCGCCACCTTGGTTTGGTACCACGACGCTAATCGGGTAGATGAATTGATGAAACTCAATAAGTCTCAATTAAAAGCGCAATTGCTCTCATCGTTTCCAGCGTTACACAGTGATTTTGAGATATTACAACAAGGTTGTTTTCCCATCCGTCGCAATCATGCCAATCAATACTACAAGGGAAGAGTGGTACTTTGCGGAGACGCTGCCCACAACATCAATCCATTAGCCGGGCAGGGGGTTAATATTGGTTTTCAAGACGTCAAGGCGCTATTGCAGGTCAACCCCAATTTAGCACTACAATCGCAATTAGCTGGCTACGAAAAGGCGCGACGCAAGGAAAATACCTTTATGATGTCGGCAATGGACGCGTTTAACCTTGCTTTTTGCGATTCCAATCCAATATTAAAAGGCATACGAAATGTGGGATTGTTTTTGGCAGAGCGCAGTGGCCCGCTCAAAACAATTGCACTTAAACGGGCTTTAGGAGTAGATAAAATATGACCGTATTCGTGATATTGGGATTGCTGTTCCTGGCGCTGTTTATCGTGGTGCCATTAGTGGAAAAGCACGGTAAGCGTCACACGCCAGAAGAATTAAACAAGATCACTCGCTGGATATGGCCATTGGTGGGCATAATGCTGGTATTGCAGCTACTTAATATGGCATTTTTCTGAAGCAGGTTTTACACCTGCTTCAGAGTATTAAACTTGCAATAGTTACTACCAGATACCTTTTTCAGTTTCGCCTTGAATTTCACACTCGCCGGTTTTGTATTCCGGTTTCTCACCGGCATCCCGCTTGTCAAAATAATGCTGACTGATGGCTACGATGGTGGGGGTTAACATAACAATGGCAATAATGTTAATGACCGTCATCATACCCAAAGCCATATCCGCCATAGCCCATACTTCCGGTAAGGCAGCACTGGAACCCCATAAAATCATGGCTAGATAGCCAGTCGTGTAGATAGTTCTTCCTACCTTGTGGTCAAGCTTAAACATGTGCAAGTTACTCTCACCATAAGCGTAGTTAGCTACAACTGAGGTAAAAGCGAACAGGCTTATTGCTGCGGCAACAAAATCCGCACCGATTTCACCTAAGTGGCTTTCCATTGCAGATTGGGTCAGACGAATGCCTTCCATTTGATCGCTTTGCGAGCCGCCTGCCAGAAGGATGATAACCGCAGTACAGGTACACAAAATCATGGTATCGATAAACACCCCCAACATTTGTACATATCCTTGTGATACCGGATGGTTGGGGTTTGGTGTCGCACCAGCGGCAGCATGCGGCACACTGCCTGAACCTGCTTCGTTAGAGTACAAGCCTCGTTGGATACCATTTTTAATTGCAGCACCCAAGGCACCAGCACCTGCTTCGTGTAAGCCGAACGCTGAGCTGATGATGTCACCTAAAATAGCGGGCACGTGTTCAATATTGATTAAGGTGATTATCAATGCGGTTGCGACGTAGGCTACAGCCATAAAAGGCACAATGTATTCAGCAAAGGTGGCTATTCTTTTGAGCCCGCCAATAACAATAGCGCCTGCCACTAAGATGATCACCAAACCACTATAAAAAGTAGGAATGCCATAAGCATTATTGAGTGCGTCAGTAATGGTATTGGCTTGCACTGCACTGAAAATAAATCCATAGCCAAGAAACAGACAAAGGGAAAAGGCGATAGCCAACCAGCGCTTGTTTAAACCTTGCTGAATATAATAAGCCGGACCACCACGAAATTCGCCTTTTTCATCCCTGACTTTATACAGCTGTCCTAAAACGCTTTCTGCGAAGCCGGTTGCCATGCCTAATAGCGCAATCATCCACATCCAGAAGATGGCGCCTGCACCACCTAGCGATATAGCGACAGCTACACCCGCCAGATTTCCCGTGCCCACTCTGGCCGAGAGACTCGTACAGAGTGCCTGAAAAGAAGAAATACCTGATTCGTCGGATTTGGTGCTGCCTTTCATCACCGAAAACATGTGACCAAAGTGACGAAACTGTAAAAAACCCAACTTGGCGGAAAACCAAAAACCAGCAAAAACTAGCATGGGAATGAGAATCGGGACCCCGCCAATTCCGGGGAGAGAAATGGTGCTGCCCCAAAGCACACCATTGATGGCTGAAACAATATCGTTTACCAAAATATTTGACCTTATTGTTTTTTGGCAACAATACTGACTTCTGTGAAAGGATATGTCCAGACGAAACTGGTTAGAACAGAATTTGGATTTAGAAATAAAAAACGCCAGACATTGTCTGGCGTTCTTATTTGGCTGGGGTAGCTGGATTTGAACCAACGAATGGCGGGATCAAAACCCGCTGCCTTACCGCTTGGCTATACCCCAATAGATAACAGCATACGCTGCTATCTAAAAAAGGTGGCTGGGGTAGCTGGATTTGAACCAACGAATGGCGGGATCAAAACCCGCTGCCTTACCGCTTGGCTATACCCCAACAATGTATGGTGCGGAAGGAGAGACTCGAACTCTCACGCCGTGAAGCACTGGAACCTAAATCCAGCGTGTCTACCAATTTCACCACTTCCGCAGAATTTGGTGGCTAAGGCGGGACTCGAACCTGCGACCCCATCATTATGAGTGATGTGCTCTAACCAGCTGAGCTACTTAGCCTTTAACCCGACCTCTCGTCGAGTGGCGCGTATTATGCTCATCTCCCTTAATCAGGTCAACCCCTTTTTATGACAAATTTATTAACTGCTGATGATATGTACAAATCGTGCAAAAACTAGCGGTTTTGTGGCGGAAAATTAACCTCTTGGTCAGAAACGGAAGGTAAAACCCACAATAATCAGGTTTTAATTTGGCAGAAAATATCAAAATGAAACCTGAAATAGCTCTATTTTCTAAAAAATAGGCGTTTATCTGCGATTTATTGCGATTTTAAATCTAAAAAATATAACTAATAATAATTTCACTGAAATTAACAACACAGTGAGACCGTATTATGAGCAATGTATTAGTCGTGAATAGCAGTATTAATGGTGAACAGGGGAACTCTAACAAACTTGTGCAGAGCTTTATTGATGCTCTGGCTGCGAAAGAGAATATTACCCTTCAGGAACTGGATTTAAATAAAGAACAATTGGGGCATTTAACTTCCGAAGAAATGCAAGCCTGGATGACAGCAGCTGAGCAACGCAGCGAACAGCAACATCAGTTAGCTAGCATATCTGACAATTATGTAGAGCAAGTGAAAAAAGCCGACACCTTAGTACTGGGCGTACCTATGTACAACTTTGGTATTCCTTCGGCGCTAAAAGCTTGGATCGATCGCATTGCCAGAGCAGGGGTTACCTTTAGATATACTGAAAATGGCCCTCAAGGTTTGTTGAGCGATAAAAAAGTATATGTGTTGGCTGCTCGTGGCGGCATGTATGCCGGCACGCCAAAAGATACTCAGACAACTTACCTGAAAGACTTTTTCGCTTTTGTTGGCCTAACTGATGTTGAATTCGTTTATGCGGAAGGGTTAGCGATGGGGGAAGAGTCAGCATCTGGAGCTTTTGCACAAGCAAATGAAAAAATTATTGAACTAATTGGTCAAAGAGGTGCCTAAATTATTGCAGTTAGCAAAGCTGACGTTGTTATCTCCCCGATAGCAGCTCCGTTAGCTAAAGTGTGTTCCAAGTTGAGTGTGCTTATTGCCCCGTTTTGTATAACGGGGCTTTTTTTTGCTCGTAAATTAGTTTACTTGGGCAAGGCGCTATTGATATCGTCAATAAATTTTTGATCTTGCGGCTTGGTATAAGAAGTGTAGCTAGTGATGTTTTTGCCATCGCTGTCTATCAGATACTTATAAAAGTTCCATTTTGGTGCAGTACCAGTGGCTTTGGCTAGTTGACGAAATAGGGGATCAGCATCGTCACCTCTAACATGCAGCGGTTCAAACATTGGAAATTTAACACCATAGGTTAACTCACACAGTTCTGCTGTTTTAGCTTCGTCTTCATCTTCTTGATTGAAATCATGGCTAGGGAAACCCAGCACCACTAATCCTTTGTCTTTGTATTCAGAGTACAGGGCTTCCAAACCCTCAAATTGTGGGGTAAAGCCACAATAGCTAGCGGTATTAACGATGAGTACAGCTTTGTTGCCAAATTCAGCACACAAGTTGACAGTTTCCTGGCTATTCAATTTGCGCTTTAAGTGCTTAAGCGGAGCAGCGCAATCAGAGGCCTGCACCGGACCGACTGAAAGAACGGAAAATAAAATAAGACTGAGGATTTTTTTCATTGGTGAGATCTCTTTGTTTTGTTTAGCAATGGTACTTCATTTATCCAACGTCGGATCAATTGTTAGATTATTTGTGATTATCGTAAGACCGTTTGCAACTAAGTTAGATTGCAGCTTTAATTAGCTGCGATAAAAAATCAATAAACGACGGAATATTTATGTTCTCCAGGAAATTTAAATTAACACTTTTATCAGCCACTGCTGTGTTAGTAACAGCCTGCGGTGCCACGGCTGACAGTACTGTTTCGGCCTCTGCCTTGGCGATGCAGCCTACCGCTGTGCCACCTGTTATTGCGCAAATGGCGAATCAGGCAGAACCAAAAGGCATTACATTAGAAAAAATTATGTCGGATCCTGATTGGTTAGGGCGTCAGCCGGGTAATTATTTTTGAGCTGATGATTCTCGCACTGTGTACTACAGTCGAAAGCAAGCAGGTACCCCGATTCACGACCTTTGGTCCTTAGACACTCAAAACACTAAAGCTGGAAATGGCCAAAAAGTAGCAATACAAGATCATTATTCTACCAGCGATGGATTAGTCTATTCAGCGGATCGGACCATCGTAGCCTGGATTGCTGACAACAGTGTTTACAGTAAAAATTTAGCAACTGCACAAGTACAGCAGCATACCCAGCACCTTGGCTCGCCATATGATCTAAAATTCAGTTCTTCAGGCGACCTGATTTATTCAGATGCGGGAGCGGTGTACCTGATATCCATGGAGAGTGGTAAAGTATCGCAACTACTGGCCTGGCACTATGCCAATGAGCCTCAGGCACTGGAAGAGCCGGCAGATTATATTGCTGAAGAGCAAATTAAACTCATCCAATATGTGGCATCTGAGCGCGACAAGCGCAAACAGCGCTTTGAGCACAATAAAGCCGTTAAGCAGTCGAATCCCACGGTTAATCAAAACGTATTCTATTTTGATAGTAGTATGGAACTGGTAGAAGTCAGCGTATCCCCAGACCTTAGCAAAGCTATCGTGGTTAATCGTCAATCAGGAGAGTCTCGCTCCGATGACGATATCATGCCCAACTACATCAAAGAGAATGGTCGCATAAAAGCTGAATCCGTAAGGGCCAGAGTGGCGGATGCCGAACCGGTTGAACATCAAGTCTGGTTCTTGGATCTCAACACTCAGGAAAAACACAAGCTGGGATATGACGCCCTTGATGGTTTTGATGAGGATGTATTGGCTAGTGTTAAGGCAGAAAATGCTGCCCGTAAAGGTGAAGAATACAAGAGTGAAAAGGCGCCCAGAGCCATTGGTTTAATGGTGGACTGGTACTGGGACCAAAGTGCCATTCAATGGAATGCTGAAGGAACAAACGTGGCTATCATGCTGGAGGCATGGGACAACAAAGACCGTTGGATCGCAACAGTGGACTGGCAGGACAAGGTATTGCAACAGCAACATCGATTGCATGATAACGCCTGGATAAACTACAAATTTAATAGCTTTGGCTGGTTGAATAACAGCGATTCTCTGTTTTATCTGTCTGAGGAAACGGGGTTCGCGAACTTATTCACAAAGCCGCTCAACGGTAAAGCGAACAACCTTACGCCGGGTAGTTACGAAGTGGACGAGCTCACGCTTACCCGAGACGATAACTATATTTACTTTCAGGCCAATAAAAAGCATCCTGGCATCTATGAGATTTATCGAGTGGCACTGTCTACAGGCGAGATCGAAAGTTTAACCGACCTCAATGGCCAAACCTATTATGCGCTGAGCCCGGATGAAAAATCCTTGTTATTGCATCATTCTAAATTAACCCAACCGCCAGAGTTGTATTTACAATCTGCTCAGCCTCAAGCTGCTGTAACGCGTTTGACTCATACTGTAAGTGATGAATTTCTCGCTTACGATTGGGTGGCCCCACAAATTGTGCCTGTTGCATCAGATCACGTTGAGAGCCCGATATATTCGCGTATTTACATGCCTAAACGTCTGAATTCAGAAAAGCAATATCCGGCGGTAATCTTCAATCATGGAGCGGGTTATTTACAGAATTCCCATTTAGGTTGGTCGGGCTATTTCCGAGAGTTTATGTTCCACAGTTTCCTTGTACAACAAGGATACATAGTGATGGATATGGATTACCGCGCTTCAATGGGCTATGGCCGAGATTGGCGCACGGCCATCTATCGCCAAATGGGCACACCTGAAATTCAGGACTTGCAAGATGGCGTTGACTGGTTGGTGGAAAATGCTCGAGTGGATAGAGAAAAAGTGGGGACCTATGGTGGCTCTTACGGTGGCTTTATGACATTTATGGCGTTATTTACTCAGCCTGATTTGTTCCAGGCCGGTGCTGCGCTGCGTCCGGTAACCGATTGGGCTCATTACAATACGCCGTATACATCGAATATCCTGAACATTCCCGATGTCGATCCCATCGCCTTTGAGCGCAGCTCACCTATTTACTTTGCGGAAGGCTTGAATAAACCACTGTTGATCAATGCTCCGATGGTGGATGACAATGTCTTTTTTGTTGATGTGGTACGTTTGGTGCAACGTCTGATTGAGTTGAAAAAGGAAGATTTTGAAACGGCTATTTATCCGGTGGAACCCCATGGTTTCAGAGAGCCAACTTCCTGGCTGGATGAGTACCGACGCATTTACAAACTCATGGAAACCCATGTGAAATAGAGCGCAAAATAGTTTAGAAACTCAGGCACCTTCGGGTGCCTGTTTTATTTTTGCTAAAGGTTTAAATATGAAAGCACACAGCGTTCCGGCAATAGCACCAAACAAATGGGCATCAAAGGCGACGTTGGCCTCTATCAGCATGGCGGTATGTGCATCTCCTCCGGCGATTTGTTCATGTGTGATCTTTGCGATTATCGCGATGAGTAATAGCCAGCCCGTTGGATCTTTGTATTTGATATCCTGGAGCACTCCCCATACGAATAATCCGTGAATGACACCGGATAACCCCACATAAAGGGCAATATCTGAGAACAACAACATGGTTACAGAAATTGTGACTGCAATGCTGATGAACAAACCCAGTAACATGGCAGGTCGATAGTATTCACCGTGCAATGCCCACAGCAGAAACAGACCACCAACATTAAGGCACAAATGGTAAAAATTGGTATGTAATAGATGGCCGGAAATCGCTCTCCAATATTCACCAGCGGTAATCATCAGGCTATTGTAATTCAGTAAATGATGTACCGACTCATCTATGATGAATAAGACGGTGGCACAGATACCGATTTGCAAGAACATGAACCAATGTTCCATTTGCACGGGTAACTGAAATCTGGACATAAAATCGATTTTATCTCGGTAGCAATTGCATCACAGTGTTGCAGGGGTTATGTTGGCATACTCTAATTTAAACTTCAGTTTAACAGAATAACGGATCCCTATGTCACTGATTTTGATAGAAATACAACAGCACTGCTTGGTGCTTACCTTGAATCGTCCAGAAAAACGCAACGCCCTGAGCTCTGAGATGTATCAACAACTGGCCGATGCATTGAACGCCAATCGAGATAACGAACAGATCAAATCGGTACTGATTACCGGCGCTGGAGAGCATTTTACCGCGGGCAACGACTTGAGCCAATTTGCTAAAGTGCAAGGAAAAGATGAGTTGGCATCTACTTTGGCCTTTATGCAGGCATTATCCTCGTTTCCCATGCCAGTGATAGCGCAAGTACGAGGTATGGCGGTGGGGATAGGCACCACCATGCTTTTGCACTGCGACTTCGTTTACTGTGATAACACGGCGACCTTTTCACTGCCGTTTATTAATCTGGCATTAGTGCCGGAGTATGCATCGAGTTTACTATTGCCCGAATTGGTAGGGCACCGAAAAGCGTCAGAATGGTTGATGCTGGGCGAGTCATTTGATGCCGCGGAGGCGGAAAAGCACGGCTTGGTCAATAAAGTCGCAGCGGCACCGGATCTTCAAAGCACCTGTGCCAAAGTGGTTGCTGGCTTGGCCAAAAAACCAGCAATGGCGCTAAAGCAGACTAAAGCATTAATGAAATCTTCGACAGATAAAGTAAACTTGCACATAGATACTGAAATAGACGTTTTTGTTGAGCAGCTTAAGTCTGAAGCGGCAAAAGAGGCTTTTTCGGCTTTCCTGGACAAGCGCAAGCCAGATCCTACGAAGTACCGATAGCTTTATAAGGGCCTTTATCACACGATTGAGTTGTACAGATTGGTGTAAAATTATCACCTGCAAAAAGAGGATTTGTTGATTTGTTGAAAACCATCCTACCTGTTTTATTGTTGATTGTTGCCAACCAGGTAGCTTTTGCACAATCCAATAAAAAGCCGAGAGAAGACGGCGAGCCTGAAGCGGCCACAGGTTACAAAGCCAAAGCCGCGGTTTCAGGCGAAAAGTATATGGTAGTGGCTGCACACCCTTATGCGTCCTGGGTAGGTAAAAAAATCATCAATGAAGGCGGTAGTGCCATCGATGCGGCTATCGCAATCCAAGCTATGCTGACTCTGGTGGAGCCACAATCTTCTGGCATAGGAGGCGGCGCCTTTATCCTCTATTGGGACAACAAAAATAAACAACTTCATACCTTTGATGGTCGGGAAACTGCGCCTTCGGCCATTAGCCCGATTGAGTTTATGCGCGGCAATAAACCTATGCCCTGGAAAGAAGCCGTCGTCGGCGGTAGTTCGGTTGGCGTGCCCGGTGTGTTAAGAGCCCTGGAATTAGCGCACAGTGAATTTGGTGTATTGGACTGGCAACGGCTTTTCTTAGATGCCGCAGCCATTGCTGAAGAGGGGTTTCAGGTTACTCCTCGCCTGGAAAAGTTGGTGGGGCTGGATATCCATCCGGGACTTAAAAAATTCACCAATACCAATATTTATTTTTACCCGGGTGGTAAGCCGATAAAAGCTGGCTTTAAGCGCAAAAATGCCAAACTTGCTCGCACCTTTCACGGTATTGCGCTGGAAGGTGCAGATTATTTTTATAAAGGAGAACTGGCAAGTCGCATCGCTAAAACAGTGCAAAATTCTTCTATCAGGCCTGGTAAGCTTAGCGCTAAAGATATCGCCGATTATGAAGCGGTAAAACGGGATCCGATTTGTGGTTTGTACAAGCGGTTTAAAATATGCGGCATGGCACCACCGGCTTCGGGTGGCATTTCGGTATTGCAGATTTTAAAAATGTTGGAAGGGTTTGAGATGCAAAATTATTCCCCCAACAGTGTCGAAGCGATTCATTTGTTTACGCAGGCTTCGAAACTGGCGTTTGCCGACAGGAATACCTACATTGCTGATATCGATTTTACCCGTTTACCCGTCGCTGCTTTGATTAATCAAAGTTATCTTTCTCGTCGTGCAGAGCAGATATCGCTGAACAGTAACATACGTTACGCACGGCCAGGCCCTGCTTACTCTGAAGCTTTTTTACAAAATGACGGTGCCTATGAGCTGCCTAATACCAGCCATATTTCCATCGTAGATAAACAAGGCAACGCGGTCTCCATGACCACCAGTATTGAATATGCCTTCGGTTCGGGGTTAATGGTAGAAGGCTTTCTTTTGAATAATCAGATGACGGATTTCAGCTTTAAACCTTCTAAAGGGGTAACCAGAGTCTTGAACCGGGTTGAGCCTGGCAAACGTCCCAGAAGCTCCATGTCGCCAACAATGGTATTTGATGAGAATGATAACCTGGTATTAGTTATTGGTTCTCCAGGCGGCAGTCGTATCATCAATTATGTGGCTCATACCATTATGGCGGTGTTGGATTGGGAACTGGATGTTCAACAGGCGATTAGCTTGCCTAGATTTACCAATCGCAATGATTATACCGCGCTTGAAAAGGGTACTGCACTTGAAAAGTTGGCTGAAGAGCTCAAAGAGAAAGGCCATCAAAAACTTAAAGTCATCGATTTAAATAGTGGTTTACACGGCATTCAGATAAAAAACGGACGACTGATAGGTGGGGCTGACCCAAGAAGGGAAGGCATTGCTGTAGGGCAATAGTGCAAACGCAGTACAATTCTTAACAAGGAGATTTTATGTGGGAATACAAAATCATCGACTCTAACAGTGTTGAAAAAGCTGGTTTCCTCAAAGGACGGACATTGGAAGCGGTAGAGGCTTACTTAAATGAATTGGGACAGGATGGCTGGGAGATTATTGATCTGGATTTTAATATGGATCCTACTTTACCTGGTGGTCCAACTCATTTCCTTGGCGTGGCAAAACGCAAAAAGTAAGACGTCACGGCACAACAACTGTAAAAGTGTTTTGTTCAACGTATTCAGCAGGATAAGCATGAGCGTGGCAATGCGCTTTTACCCATAACGCAATTATGGGAAATACATTGGCACCCATCACTAGCCAAATTTATCCGCTAAAATGGCTTCTACTACCCATTTGCCATCCTCCTTGATCATCTGAACCGTGCGCAACTCATCAACGACATTGCCTTGATAGTTTCCAGTGAAAAAGACCGAAACTTTTTGACGGGTGGCGAACTCAGAGCGGCCCACTGAATCTCCGGCATCGATTTCCATAATCACTTCGCCGTCATAGCGCAAATTAATCAGATGTCGTGCCACATTGGTGGAGGTGTGATAAGACTTCATCAGACGCTGCATTCGTGGAGATGCGTGTTTTAGTGCGGTTTGAAAATCGTTGCGATTGTAAATGCTGTCAAAAAAGATAAGTGCCGACATGTCAGCGCTGTTATTGATCTCTGACGAGTCAAAATTGTTATCGCACGCACTTAACAAAATTACTAAAAAGGGAATGATGAGAGCCAGTTTTTTCATACAACCTAAACACGCTGTCAGTAGTTTCAGGCTCATATAGTCTGAGTTTTTCTCCCAAAAGTAAAGGGAGGCTGAGCGCCTCCCATAAATTTAATATTAGAGTTGTATTATTGCTCTAATTCACTTTCTGAAAACAGACCTGCAAATAGCGGACTTGAGAGATAACGCTCAGCTGAGCTTGGCATAATCACGATGATATTTTTACCTTCATTCTCCGGGCGTGCAGCAATTCGCTCTGCTGCTACCACAGCTGCACCAGATGAAATACCTGCCAGGATGCCTTCTTCCTTCATCAAACGGTGGGCCATAGCAATGGCATCGTCGTTGCTGACTTGTTCTACCTCGTCCACTAAATCAAGGTCAAGGTTGCCAGGGATGAATCCCGCACCAATACCCTGGATTTTGTGAGGTCCCGGGGTTAGTTCTTCACCTGCTTTAGCCTGAGTGATTACAGGTGAGTCAGTAGGCTCAACAGCAACAGTTGTAATTGCCTTTCCTTTAGTCTCTTTAATGTAGCGACTAACACCCGTAATTGTACCACCGGTACCCACACCTGCGATAAAGATATCAATGTTGCCATCGGTATCTTCCCAGATTTCAGGACCTGTGGTTTTCTCGTGAATTTCAGGGTTGGCTGGGTTATCAAACTGTTGCAGCAAAACATACTTATCTGGATCCGAGGCAACAATCTCCTGGGCCTTTGCTACTGCACCTTTCATGCCTTTGGGAGGCTCTGTTAATACTACGTTTGCACCCAAGGCTTTTAATAATTTTCGACGTTCCAAACTCATGCTTGCAGGCATGGTTAATGTGAGTTTGTAACCTCTGGATGCGGCCACAAATGCCAGAGCAATACCCGTGTTGCCTGAGGTAGGCTCTACCAGCTCTTTGCCCTCGGTCAAAATGCCGCGTTTTTCGGCATCCCAAATCATGTTAGCGCCGATACGGCATTTAACACTGAAGCTGGGGTTTCTGGATTCCATTTTTGCGTAAACATTACCTTGGGTAACGCGATTAAGCTTAACTAGCGGTGTACCACCGATAGATTGTGAATTATCTTCAAAAAACTTCATAATATGTCCTTGAAATACTGGCATTTATAATTTTCAGGTGAACAGGGCATAATAACGCCTGAACACGATTAGCATTAGATTAGGCCGATTTGCTTAAAACGAAAGTGTATTTTGCTATAACTTATTGTTAAATTTTTTGAAATTAAAATTCTTTGGAGAAAAGATGTCCTTTCAGGGTTCAGAAAACTACCTTGCTACAAAAGACTTGCAAATGGCTGTGAATGCGGCCATCACGCTGGAAAAGCCACTTCTAATCAAAGGTGAGCCCGGAACCGGGAAAACCGTATTAGCTCAAGAATTGGCTGATAGCCTGAATGTCCCTTTGCTGCAATGGCACATTAAGTCCACTACCAAAGCACAGCAAGGCTTGTATGAATATGATGCGGTTTCTCGCTTAAGAGACTCGCAACTGGGTGATGACAAAGTGCACAACGTTGCCAATTACATTGTAAAAGGCAAGTTATGGCAGGCGTTTGAAAGTGAACAAAGAGCGGTATTGCTAATTGATGAAATAGACAAAGCTGATATCGAGTTTCCCAATGATTTGCTGCAGGAACTGGATAAGATGGAGTTTCACGTTTATGAAACTCAGCAAACCATAAAAGCAGTACAACGTCCCATTGTGATTATCACCTCAAATAATGAAAAGGAATTACCAGATGCGTTTTTGCGCCGTTGTTTCTTTCACTACATTAGTTTTCCATCCGAGGACGAAATGCGTCAGATCGTGCAATTGCACTATCCTGATTTGAAAAAATCATTGCTAAATCGCGCTTTAGAGTCGTTTTTTAACTTGCGAGATATCCCCGGTTTGAAGAAAAAACCGTCAACATCAGAACTGTTAGACTGGTTAAAGCTGTTAGTGGCGGAAGATATCTCAGAAGATGTCTTGCATGACAACAACACTAAAAAAGCCATACCACCGCTTTATGGCGCATTACTAAAGAACGAACAAGATATTCACTTGTTTGAAAAGCTGGCATTTATGGCTCGCCGCTAATGCTTATACCGTTCTTTTTCAAATTGCGAGAGTATCAGTTGCCGGTTTCTTTGCGGGAGCTGCTGGATTTGCTCAATGCTCTAGACAACAACCTGGCCTTTGCCGACCTGGATGGTTTTTACCATTTGGCGCGGGTCTGTTTAGTGAAGGATGAAGCCAATTTTGACAAGTATGACAGAGCTTTTGCTGATTATTTTAGAGGCATTCAGTCGATTGACCTGTTGGGTGAGGAAATACCTGAAGAGTGGTTGCGCAAAGAATTTGAGCGATTATTTAGCGATGAAGAAAAAGCGCAAATAAAAAAGCTCGGTGGCCTTGAAGAGTTAATGAAAACGCTGAAAAAACGCCTCGAAGAGCAACAAAAAAGACATCAGGGTGGCAATAAATGGATAGGCACTGGTGGTACATCTCCTTTCGGCTCTGGTGGTTACAATCCTGAAGGTGTACGTATTGGTCAGGAGGGAAATGGTCAATTTTCGGCGGCTAAAGTCTGGGATAAGCGCGAGTTTAAAGATCTGGCCAGTGACGTTGAATTAGGTACTCGCAACCTGAAAGTAGCGCTACGCAAGCTTCGCCAATTCGCCAGAACTGGCGCTCAGGAAGAACTGGATATGGCCGGAACCATAGGTGCTACGGCTAAAAACGCGGGCTATCTGGATATCAAGATGATGCCAGAGCGTCACAATGCCATCAAAGTGCTGTTGTTTTTTGATGTCGGCGGCTCTATGGATGCCCATATTCAGGCTTGTGAAGAGTTGTTTTCAGCCGCTCATGCCGAATTTAAACATCTGGAGTTTTTCTATTTTCACAATTGTATTTACGAGGGGGTCTGGAAGGGCAATAGTCGTCGTCGAAAAGAGACGATTTCTGTCTGGGACATCATTCACAAATACGGTAGCGAATACAAAGTGATTTTTGTCGGTGACGCCACTATGGGGCCTTACGAAATCACCTATCCGGGTGGCAGTGTCGAACATTGGAACGAAGAAGCGGGTGCTGTCTGGATGAATCGACTGTTGCAACACTTTAATAATGCTATTTGGTTGAACCCACAGCCAGAGCAATACTGGTCCTATTATGCTTCGGTGAAAATCATGCACGAGCTCATGGAAGCTCGCATGTTTCCCTTAACTCTGACTGGCATCAGTAACGGCATTAAGGAATTGCTTTAAAGCAGCTGCCGAAGGTTAATTCACCATAAATCGCGTGTAAATCCAATCCAGATTCTGCAGTATTATCTCTTTGCCATGGATCTCCAGCGAGTTTATCAGCTCACTCATGGCCGAAGGGGTAAGTGCAGACTGGAATATTGATGCTTGTGCTTTGTGGCTAATATGCCAGGGTTCAAATGCGACACCATCTGCTCTACCAGTGAAAGGGCAATAGAAGCCGTAATCCTCGAGGTGGGCGTCCATCCATCGTTTCAGGCGTCCACAGGGGCCGGTGCTTTCGTATTCTTGCGGAACCAATTGTAGAGCAGCAGCACTATCTTGTATTGCCGGGGCGTCATAAACGTCAACATCTGTTCCCCAATGATGACGACTAGAACCGGGCAATGCTGACCAGATTAAGATGGTTTGCAACTTTTGTTGGTCGTCTAGCAGAGCGATATCGCACTGGTTGCCATCTCTATCCAGCACCGGCCGTAATCCATCCCATTTTTCGTTCCAGATGGTTAATTGTCGCTCCACCGAGCGGTAGCTACTGGCGATATCTAAACTGACCCCCGCTTTGCCGGCGGCTTGCTGCAGTTTAAGAAAATCCGTCACAACCGCCTCGTGCAGCTGGTGTTTACCATCAATGGTGACTAAGGGCAGGTGATTTAGTAGTTGCATCAAGTTCAGTCTAATAGCAGTTCCATCAGAATAGCTTCGTACATCAGAGCCAGTTGCTCAAGGTCTGCCATACGCACGCATTCGTTAACTTTGTGGATAGTGGCGTTTACCGGGCCCAACTCAATGACTTGCGCACCTGTCGGAGCGATAAATCGGCCATCAGAGGTGCCGCCTGCCGTTGACAGCTGTGTGGCTTTTCCTGTCACCGACTGGATAGCCTTTTGCGTTGCGGCTACCAATTCTCCTGAGGAAGTTAAAAATGGCTGGCCGTTAAAGGTCCATTTAATGTCATACTCCAGGCCGTGTTTGTCCAGTATTTCTCTGGTTCTGGCTATGAGTTGCTGATCAGTGACCTCAGTGGAAAAACGAAAATTAAAGCAGATATCCAAGTGACCGGGAATCACGTTACCCGCGCCTGTACCCGCGTGTATATTGGAAATTTGAAAGCTGGTTGGTGGGAAAAACTCGTTGCCTTCGTCCCATGTCGTTGCGCTTAACTCCGCCAGCGCAGGGGCTGCAATATGTACCGGGTTTTTCGCTAAATGAGGGTAGGCCACATGGCCCTGAATTCCCTTGATGATGAGATCACCAGTTAGGGAGCCGCGCCGTCCGTTTTTGACGATGTCTCCCACATGTTCGGTACTCGATGGCTCACCCACCAGACACCAGGTGATTTTTTCGTTGCGAGTTTCCAGGGTATCAACCACCCGCGTGGTACCGTTGATAAAGGGGCCTTCCTCATCACTTGTGATGAGAAATGCAATACAACCTGTGTGTTCAGGATGTTTTTTCACAAAGCGTTCAGTGGCAACTAGCATGGCTGCCAGGCTACCCTTCATGTCTGCAGCACCACGCCCAAATAAATATTCACCGTCTTCAGTAGCATTAAATGGCGGATGTTGCCAATTGGCTTCCGGGCCGGAAGGCACCACATCAGTGTGACCTGCAAAGCAAAACAGCGGGCCTTCACTGCCGCGTCGAGCCCACATATTGGTGGTATCTTCAAATACCAGCTGCTCAATATTAAAACCGAGTTTACTGAGTTTTTGCGCCATCATTTCCTGGCAGCCAGCATCTTCCGGCGTTACAGAGCGACGATTTATCAGGTCTTTGGTGAGATCAATTACATTACTCATCTGCTAAAGCGCTCATCAAGTTGCTTGGCTGAAAAGCCCAAAATGTATTCGCCATCCACTTCAATGATGGGGCGTTTTATCATGGCCGGGTGTTGCAGTAAAAGCTCTGCGACATTGTCGCGCGATACCGCGGCTTTTTGCTCATCACTTAACTGTCGCCATGTAGTACCACGCTTGTTCAGCACTTGCTCCCAATCCAGCTTATTTAGAACCGTATCTAACCAGTCTTTATCCAGACCATCTGCTCGGTAATCGTGAAACTCAAAATCTACCGATTTTTGTTCAAAATACTTTTTGGTTTTTTTAATGGTGTCACAGTTTTTAATACCGAATATGGTCAGCATGTTGGTTCCTGTTAATTACTACTGGGATTTAAATATAGAGATCCATCAATACATCCTCACTGCTTCTCACCTGTCGGTAGTGGGGACGAATGCCTGAGAGGCGGTCACTGTTTAGTATGGTGATGGCGGCAAGGGGAGAATTCAATGTGTCTTTCATTTTTCGCAAATTAAAATCTAAAATAGGCTCACCGGCAGCAATACTGTCTCCGGTTTTGGCATAGTGCTTAAAACCGTTGCCCATCATGATTTCTGGGTTCTGTCCCAACTGGATTTGCATGCGAATACCTTGTGCAGATTTAATGCGCAATTGCTCAGATGTGGGGTAAAGCTGCTCAATAATACAGTCAAAAGGGGCTACAACCTGATAACCGCTAAGCTCCAGTGCCACCCCTTCGCCAAACATCCTCTGAGTAAAAAGTTTTTGAGGATAATTATTTAACGGTAATACCTTGCCATTAACGGGTGACAAAACAGGGATGTGTTTCTTAAATTCAACATCATCTTCAGAGTCGATGAGTCGCCCATAAAGCAGATTCATAAAATGACTTTATAGCCGTCCTTCTCCAGTGCTTCCGCTGCGTTATTCAGGTCGCGCTCTTTCACCAGGAAATAATCGGTTTCAAAGGTTGAAACCACAAAAATACTCACCTTGGCTTTAGCCAAAACATTGCCAATTTGTGCCATTATACCCACCATTGATAACTCAAGAGGGCCGAGTACCTCTAAAGCTCGCCAGTCGCCATCGGATTCTTCGGAATCCACGATCACGGTTTCAGGCACCACAATTGACAGTTCGTCATTGGTTTTACCAATAAAAAATACTGAAGCATTAAATACCTGACGTGGTACTTCTGCATCAGCGGCCAAACTATGGACTGTGAATACTTGTGGTAATGTGGCGAGTGTTTGTTTTGGCATAACATGTCCTTTGCGAATCTTGTAAGATTGTGCGCAACCTTGCAAAAGAGTTCAAGTAAAGATTCAGTTGTGAATAACTTAAGTGGATAAGTGTAGTTATTCACAAAGTTTGTGGGTAACTTTGGGGGTAATCACTGTTTAACTTGTTAAGTTGTTGAAATGTAAGCTTTATTTGTTGTGGTGTGATTTTAAACAATCCACAGATGTCTTGTTTTTTTTATGATCAATGTGCCTGTTTTTTGATTAACAGGTTAAGATCAGTATCAAAATAGTTTGCTTAGAGATTGAATGAAAACTGTATTAAATGTGTACGCTGGCCCCCGCGCCATGCAAATGCTCAAAGTTTATGGCTTTAATCCCGATCTATTCCATACGGTGCTTGGTGCATCGGGGGGACCAAAATGGTTTGTATTGGCAGGTATCGATAGAGTATTGATATCGGAGTTTTTTAGAGACCGACAGCAGCCACTCAATATGGTGGGCTCTTCAGCAGGTGCATTTCGCTTTGCTTGTTTGACTCAACCGGATCCGGTGAGCGCGATTAATCGCTTAGCCAAAGAATATTCAGAAACGGTTTATAGTGATAAACCAACCATTGATGAAATCTCCGATAAAGCGGTAGCCTTGCTAGAAAACATGTTGCCAAGGGAAAATCGCCAGCATGTTGTCGATAACCCGATATTTGTTGCCCATCTTATTGCTGCCCGTTGTCGTGGTCTGTTGGCGCCGGAGCGCAAATCAATACAATATCCGGGACTACTGGTGAGTGCAGTTGCCAATGGCCTGAGTCGACGCTATCTGGACAAATTTTACGAACGCTTTGTCTTTTCAGGTAATCAGCAGCCACTCAGTTTTGAAGACCCAGCCGGATTGCATACTCAGCATGTAAAACTAACCGAAAATAACATTATTGATGCGCTATTAGCCTCGGGTGCTATTCCTGGTGTATTGCGCGGGATCCCGGATATTGAAGGGGCTGGTAAAGGCATGTTCCGCGATGGCGGTGTCACCGATTATCATTTTGACTTGCAGTTTAAATCTACAGCGAGACCGGATGAGCAAAACACAGCTGCTCACCAACAAGTGAATAACGATTTGGTATTGTTTCCGCATTTTTTTGCGGTTCCCAAGCCCGGGTGGTTTGACAAGTCTTTACCCTGGCGACATCCACATCGAAGTAGTTATGATAATGTGGTGATGGTAGTGCCGTCCGATGAATTTGTGGCCTCTTTGCCTTTCGGCAAGATCCCAGACCGCCATGACTTCACTAAGATCCCAGTTAATGAAAGATTGCAATATTGGAAAACCGTTTTATCGGAAACCGATAGGCTTGGCGAGGCGTTTATGGCTCTGCAAAACCCGGCACAACTGCAAAGTGTATTGCAACCCTTACCCTTTAAACTGAGTTAAAAGATTGAGCGTCCTAATTCGCTGGTGAATATCGACAACGCCTCGCTGCCTGCCAGTGAGTTACCAAAGTGGTTGAGCTCTGGAGACCAGACGCAAACACTGCACTCGCCGGGAACGATGGCCACAATGCCACCGCCGACGCCGCTTTTACCGGGTAATCCTACCCGGTAGGCAAAATCGCCAGCTTGATCGTATAAGCCGCAGGTGGCGAGTAGGGCATTGAGTTGTTTGCTTTGCCGCGAACTGACCACTTGGCTTTGGGTAATCGCAGACTTTCCTTGGTTGGCCAAAAACGAAAACGCCTTGGCCAGTTCAATACAGGACATTTCCACCGCACAGGCATGAAAATATACCTTAAGTACCTGTTGCACGTCATTTTCGAAGTTGTTGAAGGATTTCATCAAATGCGCCATGGCAGCATTGCGATCACTAAACTCTCTTTCTGATTTAGCCACGATGCGATTGGAGCTGATGCTTTTGGTGCCGCATAGATCCCAGAGTAATTCCTTAAGCCTTTGTTTTGGCGCTGAGAGACGGGTTGTCAGCAAGTCGCAGACTTTTATCGCACCTGCATTAATGAAAGGGTTTCGGGGAATACCTTTTTCTAATTCCAACTGAATGAGGGAGTTAAAGGCCTGGCCTGAAGGCTCACGGCCTACCTTTTCCCACAAAGCTTCGCCATAGATATTAAAAGCCAGGGTCAGGTTTAGCACTTTGGAGATACTTTGAATAGAAAAGGCTTCGTTGGCGTCACCTGCTGAATAGATATTGCCGTGGATATCACAGATGGCCATGCCTAGTTTATTGCCGCTGACTTTAGCCAGTGCCGGAATATAATCCGCCACTGCGCCTTTACCCAAAAGAGGGCGCACCTGTTCTAAAATGGCATCCAGGTCCAGTTCATGGCAGTCCAGGCATTGACTCATGTTCACAACTTTAATTATGGGGAAGTGAGCGAGTTATAAACCTGAAGATTTTGACATGCAAGTAAAGATTCCACACTTCTGCGAGAAGTGCGGGGCTGGTTTGACCATAGGCAACGATGTTTGCTTAAAACTTGCTCGAACTCACCGCTCAAATAAAAAATCGCTTGCACCCAAACCAGCAGAGCGCTAACATACGCGCCGCTTCGAGATACAGGCAATTCATGCTAAATCTCAGTACAGTGCGTCCGTAGCTCAGTTGGTTAGAGCACCACCTTGACATGGTGGGGGTCGGTAGTTCGAGTCTACTCGGACGCACCAATTTTTGAAAAACCTTATCTTCTGCCTAGATTACCGTTATTTCCATTGTTGCGGTTATTTCCACCACGATTGGCATTGTTGCCTTGATTCCTTTGTTGTCGCCCATTGTCTCCTGTGGTACCCAGTGCTGCGTGTGTGTCGGGCGAAAGATCTCTTCTCATAGGACGTCCGCCACGGTCTGATACCTGATGAGCATACGTGGTACCATCGGCATTTTGGTGAAAATGTAATTGTGATTCTCCACGTCTTACTGTTTGAACTTCTAGATTATTATTCCCTCTGGCGATTCTTTGCCTTGGTACAGAACCGGGGGCTAAAGCATTTTCTCCGCGCGTAGAAACTCTGCTACCCACGGTTGCTCCCCATTGGGTATTGTCTAAAGTCTCTCGTCGAGGGTTATTTTGCTGTCTTCCCAGCTGTCCCTGTTGTTGATTTTGCTGTGGCGCACCTCTTTGGCCATTCTGTTGCCGTTGAGCTTGCTGTTGATTCGGTCTTGGAGGTGGTGCATTGTGCAATCGTGGCTGTTGCTGGTTTTGTTGTGGCGCACCTCTTTGGCCATGCTGTTGTCGTTGCGCTTGCTGCTGATTTGGTCTTGGTGGTGGCGCATTTTGCAGACGCGCCTGTTGTGGTTGGTTTTGTTGAGGCCTGGCATTTTGAGCGTGTTGCTGTCGTTGACCTTGCTGTGGTTGCTGCGCCTGAGGACGTGGGGCATTGTTTATCGGTGCATTATTAGGCGGTTGATTATTACGCGGTTGATTAGGTTGCCGATTCCTTCCTGCCATGCCAGTCTAAAATGCCTTGGTGGTGCGCAATTAATACACCAATGTGGCCTCTAAACGTCCCTTTTGTCAAGTTTTAAATATAGATTCAGAGCAGAGTCAAAAGCTAAAAGAAAAAAAACGGCGTATACTTTTTAATGCAAGATGGATTGAATGAGATGAGCCGCATCAATCTCAGAGTTGCTGCGGCTTGAATATAGCTTTTTTATTACTGCGCTTGACTGCTTTGTGTTCTGTTTCCAGAATTAGGTTTTCTCTGCCAAGGGCTATTATTGCCTTGCTTATTTCCACCTGCTTCAGCTTTAGCTTTATTCGGACGTCGGCGTTTTCTCGCTGAAGGTGAGGCCTTTGCCGCCGGGTTGCCGTTTCTACTGTCAGGTTTGGCATTTTTCGAAGGACTGGCAGGCAGTGCCTGGCCGGGTTCGAAGCCTTCGATAACTTGTTTCGGTATTCTTAGTTTAATAAAGCGCTCTATGGCGTGTAGCTGGTCGTTTTCAGCATGGCACACGAAAGAGATAGCACGACCGTTTTTACCGGCGCGCCCTGTTCTGCCAATACGGTGCACGTAGTCTTCACAGACATTAGGTAAATCGTAGTTAACCACGTGCGGTAATTCGGCAATATCAATGCCTCGGGCGGCGATATCGGTGGCTACCAAGACTTGTATCTTGTTGTCTTTAAATTGGGCCAGCGCTTTGGTTCTTGCGCCCTGGCTCTTATTGCCGTGGATGGCCGCTGCAGGAATGCCTTTTTTCACCAGATCGGTAGTCAGGCGATTAGCACCGTGCTTAGTACGGCAGAATACCAGCACCTGAAACCAGTTTTCACTTTTTACCAGGTGCACCAATAATCGTGTTTTTTTGTTTTTGTCCACCGGGTGAACACACTGCTCAATTCGGTCAACGGTAGAGTTTTCTGCCGCAACAGATACTTCAACGGGGTTGTTCACCAGGCGTTTTGCCAGCTCTCGAATTTCCTTGGAAAAGGTGGCTGAAAACAACAGGTTTTGACGTTTCTTAGGCAATAACGCCAATATTTTTTTAATATCGTGAATGAAACCCATGTCCAGCATGCGATCCGCTTCATCTAATACCAGGGTTTCTAGTTGTTGAAACTTGATGGCATTTTGTTGATAGAGGTCTAACAAACGGCCCGGTGTTGCGATAAGCACATCGGTACCTTTGCGCAATTTCATCATTTGCGGATTGATTTTAACGCCGCCGAATACAACGTTGTAGTTCAGGTCCAGCTGCTTACCATATTTCATAACATTATCGGCAACCTGGGCGGCGAGTTCACGTGTGGGGGTAAGTACCAAGGCTCTCACCTGATTGTGGCTTGCACGCTTTTTACTGCTGGATAAATTGTGCAACAAAGGCAAGGTAAATGCCGCCGTTTTTCCCGTTCCGGTTTGAGCCGCAGCCATCACATCTTTGCCTTCTAATACTGCCGGAATGGCCTGTTGCTGAATTTCTGAAGGCGTTTCATAACCGTGCTGTTTGAGAGCTGAGAGGAGCGGGGGGCAAAGTGCCAGTGAATCAAATGTCATTATATAAGTATCTAACCAAGGTAAATGAACCAAAATTGTTTTGGTACCCTCGCAACGTGCGAAGGGCCGGGGAGAATACAGGAGTCAGCAGATAAAAGCGAATTATTGTTTAATATTTCGGCAAATAATTCTACAGGCAGCAAGCTTTGCTCTCACCAATGAACGACAAAAATGCTATCATTGGCCATTGAGGTTTTTAGCCGGAATTAAAACGTGAGTATATTGATACGCAATTTACCAAAAACTTTTACAGAGACAGAGTTAGAAGCGTTGTTCTCCCCCTTTGGTGAGATAAGTAAATGTGACCTGGTTATGGATAAGGTTACAGGGCAAACCAAAGGCTTTGGTTTTGTTGAGATGGCTGATGCTGATGCAACAGATAAAGCAATAAAAACGCTCAATGCCACCGATATAGATGGCCAACGCATCCGCGTTAAATGGTCGAATCAGGAAAAGAAAAACCCTGTAGAACGTCAAGACGAGCCTGCTGAAAATACGATAGCAAAAGACTACAGCGGTGTTTGGGAAAGTGCCAAAAGCCGAGTGAAAATTGAGGATGACAATGAGCAGTAACGACCCTTTACATGGTGTTACGCTAAAGATGATGCTTGAAGAGTTGCATCAGTCTTTGGGTTGGGATGGCCTAAGTGCTCGTATCAATATTAATTGCTTCAAAAGTAATCCCAGTATCAAGTCCAGTCTTACCTTTTTGCGCCGGACGCCTTGGGCACGAGAAAAAGTGGAGTACCTGTATCTCAAGAGCAAAGGTGTAAAAACGAAGCAAAGCAAATCCACAAGTCACTCCACTAAAGTGGACCCTTGGGCGAAAGCAAAACAGGCGATCACCAAATAAAACAATTACTGAACCTCGAATTAGTGTTACAACATTCGCCTTCATTATTGCCTGTTGCTGCTGTGATTATTTCTGATTTTATGAAGATTGATGAATCTTCCTGAAATCTGAAGTCGTACTGAGCATCAGTATTTTAGGTGAGCCGCTTGCAAATTAACCTCTTTGCTGCTTGCTAATTAATTTAAGTTGTTGAATTCAAAAAATAATATGCATTTGAAATGTGTGGTTTTATCTGCATTTTTCCATGATGTTTCATGTATCTCCAGTCATTAAAGATCATCTTTTGGGGCCCTGATTTCGGCCCGTTGACAGGCTGAAAAACTATCACATAATCCTTGAAAAGCCATCAAGGATTTTGGGTTATGTCACATTTTCAGAAAGTCAGCATAGATGAGCTACAAACTGGCATGTTTGTAGAAGCTGTTGTTCGCCAGACAGGGAATCTGAAAATAACGAGCCAGGGCACCATCAAAAGTGAGAGTGTTGTACAGTGGCTCAAAGATAAAGGCATTCTGGAAGTCGTGGTGGATACCAGTAAATGCATTCGCCAAAACAATTGTTATGTAGCCAATGATAAGATTGAAGATACAGAGCCTCAAACAGCTTCAAATAGTCCTGTCGATTTCAAACTAGAAATTAAACGGGCGTCCTCCTTATACAAAAACGCTAAAAATATTCAAAAGCGCCTTTTCTCTGCCATAGATAAAGGCTTGGAGTATAACCTTAATGCAACGCAGAAAATCGTATCCGCTGTAAGCGACTCACTTGATCGCAATTCTAACGCTTTATTGTGCATGACTCAGATGCGAGAAAAGGGCAGTTATTTATATGAACACTCCGTAAATTGTGGGGTGTTGATGGCGGCTTTTGCCAAAGCAATGGGCTTTGACGCAAAACTAGTACAGGATCTAACCTTCGCCGGGTTATTACACGATGTTGGTATGGTGAAAATTCCCTCCAAGATCTTAAATAAAGATGGCAAATTAAGTGCGGCTGAGCAAAAAGTAGTGCGGCAGCACGTTAAAGTTTCAGTTGCCTTATTGTGCCCGTTTAAAGAAGTCAACGAAACTGTACTCGATACCATACGATCTCACCATGAACGCATGGACGGTTCAGGTTATCCCTTGGGATTACACGGCGAAAAAATTAATTTATACAGTCGCATGCTGGCCATTGTCGATGCTTATGATGCCATGGTTTCTGAACGAGCTCATAAGAAACCCATTCTGGCTGCGAACGCCTTGAAGTTGTTGCTTAAGTACTCTGAGTCTAAGTATGACAGGGAATTAGTTTGCAAGTTTATTAAATGTGTAGGTGTTTACCCAATAGGGTCACTGGTAAAATTGAAAAGTGAAAAAATTGCGGTAATAACCGACCTCAATAGTGATATGGTTTTTAGACCAAAAGTTACGGCCTTTTATTCTACGCGTTCTAACCATTTTCTGGCCAAGAAATATATCGATCTTGGTTTGCATCGCTCAGAAGAGATATCAGAACCAACCTCAGCGCGCACTTATCGCATTGATTATGAAAGATTTTTTGTAGAGCAGCTGCAAGCAGTCTAATTTAGCATCTAAGCTTTCCAAGCTTTTGGAATCGCACTACTGTTGTTAGTTGATTGTATAATGACTGGGTGAAACAAAATATCCATGTCTTGAGTACAAATTGTTACGCAATATTTGTTCTTTAAAATCAAATAAATATCTCATACTTTGGCTCTAATAAGTACAGTTATCACTAATTGCTAGTGCAATCCTTAACAAAGCGAGCTAATATTGCTGCTCGTAAGTTGTAGCGGGGGCGAAAGTGATGGCAGTCATGGATGAAACAAAACAAGATGAAGTGCTCTATCGCGAATACATTAAAACTTTGTCTGTTGGCACCGCGCTGAACAATTATCTTAAAGCCCTCTTCTACGAACCATTGAGTCTGTTGCACGTAGGCTTCCTTTTATTGATCAAAACTCCACTTATGTTATCAGTACCAGGTAAAGTCGCCTTGTCCTGGCAAGTGTATTGTATGGGGATAAAAGCGCTGCCTATCAGTTATTCTGTAGCCAAAAAAGAGCTGTTCTTGAAACTTTTCAAACGATGATCGCCCGGTGTGCTTTCATCAAGTGATTAATGTTTCATTGGGTGATTAAAAAGCCACTTAAATTAAAAATAAAAATCGCATTGATAGCAATTTTTAACTAATCAGCTTTGTATGCGGTAACTATTTTGAAATAAAAAAGCCTGATTTTAACCAACGTGTTTTTACGTCGCTTTGCCACGAATCATAAACTTTGCTGTAAGGCTCTCTGGTCAATTGACTGATATGCTCAAGAGCGTGTGATATTGAGCTGGTCTCCTGTAGCTTTTTCAAAAACTCAAAATGGACTTGGGTAAGCGGATAAGTTGTTACATAGAAGTCTTTACGCACAAGTACAATCCAGGAATTTTCTTTTGCTGGAAAAGCACAATCTGAATTTTGTTTACAGTTGTGATAGTACCAACCCACCGGATATTGATAATGTGCCAAAGCCAGGCAGGGTTGTAAAACCAGCTTCTCGTCTGGTGTATTCAATGCTGGCCACTCTTTTCCTTCGTGTCCGGGCGCATCAAATAAGCTAAAGTGCAACTGTTCATATCTGGCCAGTTCCACCATAAAATCAATCCAACTTTCCTTTTCGGTTTGTTCCTTGTCTGGTCGATTTGTCTCCAGAAACAGTGCAAAACGTTTTCCCAAATCGTATAACGTGTAGCTATTAGAGGGATACTCTGTAAGAAATAGTTGAGCAAACTGCTCGAACAATGATTCACCTAACGCAGTATTCAGCGCGGGGAACTGCTCAGCAAGACATTTTGTTAATCGGGTGATGTAACCATTTTGATAAATACTCAAACACTGAGCCGGGCTTAAGTTGGCTCCGGAGGCTATCAAACGCTCGGTTTCATCGAGAGAATTGTTATCTGGCTGAATAAGGGCGTTTAACATCCACTCCTGTAGCGCAGAATTTATTGGGGGATTATTTGGGTTCACATCCTACCTATGAAACTTCGTAGTGACTTTGTGTTCTGATTTCTTCCACCAGAAAATCTACTGGATTGGATAGGGCACTCTTTGACAATGAGCCGGTATCAGGCAAGCTACTTTCCTTAATCTCGCCTTGCATGAAGGTTTTTGCTTTGTTGATTTCATTATGCACAACCTCAAACTCGGGTACATCGCCATCCCACTCTAAAAGGGTAGAGGCCCCTTGTGTTTGTTGCCATGCGTAACGAAACAACTCCCAAACCTGTGCTGATACGGGTTTGTCGTGTGTATCTATGATGTGCGTACCACAGTGTTGATGACCAGCCAAGTGGAGTTGTACAACACGCTCAAATGGAAAAGCGGATAAGTAATCGAGTGCTGAGTTGCCAGCGTTAAAACAACTTACGTAAACGTTATTCACATCCAGGAGCAAACCGCATCCTGTTTGCTGGGTCAGCGCTCGCAAAAAGTCTGGTTCACTCATTGTCGAATTATTAAAGCGAAGATAGGTACTTGGATTTTCAAGGATAAGGGGTCTCTCAAGTAGCTCCTGTACCTGCACTACTCGTTGAGCAATATAATTGAGGGAGTCTTCATTTAACGGCACTGGCAAAAGGTCATGACTATTAATACCTAGCGTGCCAGTCCAGCATAAATGATCACTGACCCAAACGGCGTTGACCTCATCAGCCAGTTTTTTTAACTTTTTAAGATAAGTCAGATTTAACGGATCGCTGCTACCGATAGACATGGATACACCATGCAGTACTACCGGATACCGTTCAGCAATTTGCTTGAGCACATATCCCGGGCGGCCACCTGAGTCCATAAAGTTTTCTGAGATTGCTTCAAACCATTCCACATCTGGCCAATGCTGAGTTATGTGGTTGAAGTGACTGGAGCGCAGGCCTACGCCTAGCCCCAGTTTCGGTAATTGCTCAACGGTCGCGCCTTTCACTAAGCGCAACTCCCCGCACCACTCATGCCGCTAGCGCCACAAGCGGTCATGCCGGCTCCGTCGTTGTCATACTCTATCCAACCTATGGTTGGCCCTTGGGCAAATAGGTTTGGATTGCTGTAAGGGCCTTTTACCTGTGGAGGTTCAGCCGGTAAATCCGGGTTTTGTGCCCTCAAGTCCGGCCAAACTTTATCTTTAAACACTTCGCGTGCTTGCATCCAGACACTTTTACCGCGATTGTCACCGTCAGTGAGAAAGCGCTCAGCATTAATTGGCGTTGCGCAGGAGCCTTGTGATTGGCAATCGTTGTGTCCTGGCTCAGCCAATTCCGCTTCAGTTCCGTATAAACCACAGCCCCCTTGATTGCGACAATCGTTCTTCACGTGACAAGTGTGATCATAGTTGTTGCCTTCAAAGGGATTGGCGGGGTTATAGGCTTGTGCCGTTGAGCAATAACCTTGTCCTGCACAGTCGTTGCTAAGAGTTCGACCTTGATTTTTACAACTGTTTAGGCCCATACAAGCATGCCTCACAGCTCCTTCAGGTAACTCTGCACTGCTTGGTGGGTTTTGCGGCCACAGTGGCGTTCCGGCGAAGGGGCCAGCATACACCATAGGAGTAGCCGGTGTTGGTGTATCAGTATTGCTGCCAAGTCCTTGTAAATCGGTTGGCGTGGTCAGGTAAATCGGGTCTTCGCTGCAGCCAGTTGTTCGCCAGTATTGACTTACATCTGGCAGATTGAGTATGTCATTGAGGTAACTTTCAATATCGCTATTCATCCAGCTGGCTTTGGTATCACTGGCATTCCAATAAACCTGTTGAAAGTTAATGACCATTTGGCACATGTTGCCATAAGCCTCATCCCTCGTACCTAAGTCAATATTAGAGAAGGTTGGGCAAAGACTGTACTTGCCATCTTCAGATGAAACTTCGCGCATAGCCTGAAACAGTTTATCCATCACCCAAATCATGGATTGGTGCATGGTGCGGTAAAAGTATATCTTTTGTTTTTGTGCTGGTATTTTGTAGATGGTTTCAGTCATGACCAGCATGTATTGAAACAGGGCATCGGCAATATTGACAAGGTCTTGTCGACCTTCACCACCGAACTGTTTAACCTTCGGGTTTACTGGGGTAGGGTAGACGAATTTCGCCAGGTCTTTTGCACTAAACTGCTCCGCCGGTTGGTCGGGTGCTTCTGGCAAAGGAGCCACATTGTTAAAGCCAAGTTTACCCATCTCTTTGTAAACATCGGTATAACCTTCCAACTGACTCAACAAGGTCAAAAATTTATAGTAATGGGAGAGCTCTTCGTCACTGGCGTCATCATATTTACTTTGGGCAAAGCCTTCTCCCTGGAAGCAAATGGTGGTGATGGCCTGGACGGCGGTTTTCTTATTGGTTATTTGCATTAGTTGGGTCTGACCGACATGGCTGTCCTCGTCACTGCCATAACCTGCTACGGCTGCCGCAGAGCCCGGTTGCTCTGCGGGAATTGGGTTTTGATAATTAAAACTACTTTTGGCGTAGACCGTATCGATGTTATTTGGAGAATAATCACCAGAGGATATTTGCTGATCATTATTATTCGCTTTATTGAAATCGTCGTCTGAAATCCAGTTTGATTCAATGAGACAGCGTACATAGGAATAGATCTGACCTATGGTGTCCCAGTCATCACTTTCGGGCATGGCATCGGCGCTTTCAGGGTACTCAATGGCCAAAAAGTGACTTAATTGGTCGAAGGAAAAGCCAGCCAACGGAATCGGTTGGTTGCGGGTATTATCCTTTGGATTATCTGCCTGATTTGCTCTGTGCCCCGGCAGTACCGCGGGATAACTTTCAGGCGCATTTTTGTACAGTAGTGGTGGCTCATTACTCACTGCGAACAGGACGTTGCAAGCCAGTGACATGTGCAGCATTTCCTCTACAGCGACACTCATGATCAAGGCACCTGCCTCATTGGCGTAGCGGCTTAAATCTGTTTTCGGGAAGGCATGGGGCAATCCGGGGTTATCTTTCCCGGGCGTTCTGTTAATAGTGTAATAAGCTCCCAGGTAAATTGGAATGGTGGCGAGTTCTACTTCAGCAGCGGTTTGCAGTGTTTGTTGCAATATTTTCAGAGCCTTGCCGCCACCATAGGTTTGCTCATCGTTATTGATTTTCTCTATTGTGGCTACTTCATTAGGGGTTAACGCGGGAACATTATATTGCACTTTCATCAGGGTTTTCCTTTTGGCAGAAGTCTTACTGTGGAATATTAGCTATTGAGCGTTCATTGCCACAATTACACTAAATTACACTGCACAGCTAGCGACTACCGCTCAGTGTGTTATCGAAGTGAAGGTAATAAAAATGGTTAGTTGGTGCTGCGATGAAAATTACCTTCGAATAAAAAGCTAGGTAATAAAATTTGGAACGTCAAATCAAAACATGAAAAATAATTTGCGCATTTGAGACAGCCTGTTTCAGAGCGGAGAACTCAATTCTTATCGTTAACCAGCATTAATACGCGGGTTTTAAACATAAGTTTGAAAATTGTTGTTTCAAGCATTGTCCAGAGAATGCAATGTCTGCTAACTTAAGCGCTATATAACCACAATGAAGCGATTAATCATGCCTTTTGCCCTGCGCGTTTTACTCTATAAGTTTGTCATGGTGATGTTAAAACTTGTCACTGTTTTTATACCGGCCCCTAAACCCACAATTTATTCCGGTTCGGGCTCTTCATTAAAGCTATGTGAATCCCTCAAGTTTATGGGGGTTACACGAATATTGATTGTCACCGATGAAATGTTGTCCAAAATGGGATTGTTGGACGCTGTCAAAAAACAGTTAGAAGAGCTAAACATTGGTTATGTAGTTTTTGATAAAGTGGTGCCGGATCCGGGTTATCAAATTGTGGAGGACGGTGTCGCGCTGGGACAGAATGAGCATTGCGATGCGGTATTAGGCTTTGGTGGAGGCTCCTCTCTGGATGCCGCCAAAGTGATTGCAGCCAGAATGACTAATGCGGTGAGCATAAAGAAATTGGTGGGAGTATTAAAAGTCAAAAATCCCCCAGTGCCTATTTTTACCATTCCCACCACGGCCGGAACGGGGTCTGAAACGACCATTGCAGCTGTGGTATCGGATCCGGATACAAATCAAAAAACACCGGTAATCGATCCAAAACTGGTGCCCGTGGCTGCATCGCTAGATCCTGATTTGATGACGGGGTTACCACCGCACATCACAGCGGCAACAGGGATGGACGCACTCACCCACGCAATAGAATCCTATATCTCTCGACACGCTGCGCCAGATACGGATGTATATGCTCTAAGTGCAGTAAAAATGATTATGAAGTACTTACCTGTGGCTTATGAAGATGGCGCAAACCTTGAAGCGCGGGAGGCCATGGCACTGGCTTCTTTTTACGCGGGAGCTGCATTCACTAAAGCCAACCTGGGTTATGTGCATGCTATTGCTCATCAATTTGGCGCCTTTTATCACACTCCGCATGGCCTTGCTAATGCGATTGTTTTGCCGAAAGTACTGGATTACTCGTTACCTGCAGCGAGCGAGCGTTTGGCGCAGTTAGCGAAAGCGACAGGGTTGGGCGGTGAGTCAGATGACGAGCAAGCGTTAGCGCGCAAGTTTGTTGATTCAGTGAAAGAGCTGAATCAAAAAATCGGTATCCCGATAACCCTCGATAAACTCAAGCAAGAGGATATTCCGGCTATTGCAAAAGGCGCTTTGAAGGAAGCCCATTACCTGTATCCCGTACCAAGATATATGAACTTTAAACAGTGTACGCAGATGGTGTCTAAAATGTTGCAACAATAAGTTTAAGCTATTTCCATTATTTGATATAAAGCCTCGTTAATTGAGGCTTAATACGGCGAAGACAACGATTTGGGCATGGCACATGGAAAATCCGAGGTAACGTTGAAGGGTGATATTATCAACGTTAAGCTCTCGGGAACTTTTAATAAGGAAGGGATTCTCAGGTATTGCGAGCACGTCAAGTCGCTGGTGATTTCCCTGAAGGGCAGGCCGTTTGCGATGCTGGTTGACGACATTGAAGTGGAGGGCGGCACCCCGGAAGCCCATGAAGAACTGCAAGCCTATAATCTGTGGTTGAGTCAGCAAAGGATTGTTGCTAAGGCGATAGTAATCGACAATGTGGTTACTCAAGCCATAATTGCACAGCGCACCCCGGAACTTGCTCAACAAAATACCCGTTATTTTAACCATATCGAGGAAGCCAGCGACTGGCTGGTAAATTCTCTAAATAGGGTTCGACAGTCCACTTAGACTAAAGAATGAGGGGACGAAGGTTTATCAGGCGGGATGCATTGTGTTATTTTGCCTACGAGAGCTTAATGGACACCGAGTATTCCTGGCTGTGAAAAGAAATTCCACCATTAACCATACAATCGTTTTTTGCTTCGGCACTCTGCTGGCGGCAATCGCCAACTATTTTCCCATCGACTTTTTCACCGGCTCGCAGCTTATCCTTGGCAATATTGTTGTTGTTGCATTAACCCTGTTATTGGGGCTGCGTTATGGCCTGCTGGCTTGTATTATTTCCGGCTCTGTTACCTGGCTTAACTGGCAACACTTTTACGTTTTATTGCCTTTTATCGGTGAAGTTTGCTTTACGGCTTGGGCAAGAGAGAAAAACAAAAATGCCTTTTTGTACGGTATTCGCTATTGGTTATCCATTGGCTGGGTCATAGTTGCCATTCAGTATTTTAGTTTCAGTGATTATTTCGCCATAACCAAATTCGCTATTACGGTTAAGTATGTGGTCAATGGGGTTGTGAATGTCATGTTTGGTTACATTCTGGCATATTTGTGTCGCCCTTATATTGTGAGCAGTTGGCGGGAATCTATCAACTTTAGTCGCATTATCGCCATTGCAATATTCATTTCCCTAACCAGTGGCTTGCTGCTCAATACTTTTTATTGGTTGAAGCGTTACCAGTCAGAGTCATTGACCTATCTACAAGAGGAGCTGCGCCTTGAAAGTGAGATCGCCGCTTCGGATCTACAAGATTATCTGAATGAACATGTTAAAGCCTTGCAACTGGCAGCAAAGTTTAATCACAACGATAACAGCCAATGGTTAGCGTCGTTAAATCATCTTGGAGTGAATTACCCAGATATACTGACTTTATTGGCAACTAATACACAAGGAGATATTACGGCGACTTATCCTGAATCGCTGATGGCAACGGTGACTAAAAATGATGCGGCATTCAGTGTTGCTGACCGACCATATTTTTATGAAGTTAAACGGACAAATCAGCCGTATGTGTCGGATGTATTTCAAGGGCGGGGTTTTGGCAATGATCCCATCGTCGCGCTATCGGTGCCACAATCAGATGACTCTGGATTTGTGGGTATAGCTGAAGCCTCTTTAAATTTAACGCGGTTTGCCAGTCTGGACAGAAAGAAAATGAATCCGGAGCAGGAGTTGCTTATTCTGGATGGTAAGTCACGAGTAATTTTTGCCTCTAACAAGGCGCTCTATCCCTTTCTTAAAAATGTGTCTGACTCCCTTATCTTGGATTTTCTTGAAAACCGGCCATTTTACTCCTTTGTCAATGAAAATGGTTCCTATCAATTGGCTGAGAGTAGTCTGGTAGAAGGTGCTGGCTGGCGAGTGATTAGTATTTTGCCCCGCAGTCATTACGATCAAAAGATTGCGGTGGATTTAGTGTGGTCATTGTCAATCTTAGCGCTGGTCTTACTGTTGTGTTTTTGGGGAGTGGAAAAGTTGGCGCGATTAATTAGCCAACCTATTGTTGGCTTTTCCAGAGCGCTGGCAAAAATCAGTGATTCGGGCGATTTCCAAAGCTTGAAGGAGATCAAAACCAACTCTAATGTGGAGGAGTTCCAGCAAATTGTGCCCATCGTCAGACGATTTGCCAGTAAATTGCAAACTAGTTTGGAAGAACTGGAGACCGTCAGCAAAAGAGCGGTGTTGGCCAACAAGGAACTCGAGGAGCTCAATAGAAGTCTTGAAGATGTGGTCTATGAACAAACCAGTGAACTCAAAATTGCTTTAAAAGAAGCTCAGCAAGCGAATAAAACTAAATCTGAGTTTCTTGCCACAATGAGTCATGAGATTCGAACCCCGATGAATGGTGTGCTGGGTATGCTGGAGTTATTAGAGCTTACCCCTTTAAATCAAGAGCAAATAAGTCGCTTGCGAGTTGCACGCTCTAGCGCGGAATCACTCCTTAGCTTGATTAACGACATCTTAGACTTTTCTAAGGTGGACGCCGGTAAAATCGAATTCGAACACATTGAGTTTGATATGGTGAAGCTGCTGAGCGATGTCACTGAAGCAATGGCTGTTACTGCAGTAAACAAAAACAACCAATTGGCGATGGCTGCACACCAGCTAAAACACGATTGGGTGTTAGGCGATCCTGGCAGGATCCGGCAGGTGCTAACCAATATTTTGGGTAACGCCAACAAATTCACGGATGATGGAGACGTCTATGTTATTGCATCCAGTGAAAGCGAGGATGGTATTGCCAAGTTTACTATCACAATACAAGATAGTGGCATAGGGATCCCCGAAGATAAGTTGAAAACGCTTTTTGACCCATTCACTCAAGCTGATGCCAGTACCACACGTAAATTTGGCGGCACAGGCCTTGGACTTTCTATTTCTAAAAAGCTGTGTCAGATGATGGGCGGTGATATCCGCGTAGAAAGCGAAATTGGTAAAGGCAGCAGCTTTATTATTGAGATGCCTTTAACGATGGCAAAATCACCTGAAGAGGGACTGGACTTATCGTTACTCTATGAGCGAGTTATTTATCTCCACGATAAGGTGAAGTCGCCATTTTTGTTGGAATATGTCAGCTCTCTCAATGGCAAAGTTTTGGCGACAAAACCAGCCATGCTGGAAAAAGCACTGGCAAAAGTCAGAGAGCTTGCGCAGAGTGAACTAGGGTTGCTCATCCTGGTTGACGAACTGACAATTACTGAACAAATTGTTGAGACACTCACGTTCGCTCATAATCGTGGTGATCAACTGGTGCTACTCAGTTCCATTGCCGCGACTAAGTCTTCCAGAACAGTATTGCCATTCGAAGTAGACAGGTGTGTTAAACCCATAACCCCTATTAATTTTAAAAATGCGGTCCTTGGTATAGAAAGTATTCATGCTGAAGATGAACCCGGAATGAGCCAGCAGATTGATGTATCCGGTAAACGAGCTCTATTGGTGGAGGATAATCCTATCAATCAAGATATTGCCATATACATGTTGCAGGAGCTCAATCAGTCTGTGGAAGTGGCTAACAATGGCCTGGAGGCCATTGAGAAACTGAATAACTCTCCTGTGCGCTACGACTATGTGCTGATGGATTGTCAAATGCCCGTAATGGATGGTTTTGAAGCAACGCGTAAGATAAGAGAAGGCGGCGCAGGAGAGCGCTATCTTGACGTGCCTATCATTGCCCTGACCGCGAATGCGATGAAGGGAGACAAAGAGAAATGTCTCGCTGCTGGCATGACGGACTACCTGTCAAAACCTATCTCACTGGACGCCTTAAAAGCTAAAATCTGGACGGTGGCAGAGCATGCTGAAGTATGGGATGAATTTTAAGTTGTGAATTTCAATGGTTGCTAGTCTGGACGGGAACGCACTAATTCATTTGACTTCTGCGGGTGTTGAACTTGATCAAAAACAACAGCTTGTTGTGGTAAACGGTAAGATTTTAAAGTTACCGTTTTTGAGCTTCAAAGTGTTACAGCAATTATTTCTCAACGCCCCTCATGCTGTTTCCATTGATGAGCTGATAAACCTGTGCTGGTCTGGTCAGGTAGTGGCAGACGAAACGGTGGTGCAGCGCATTGCTTTACTAAGGAAGTCGTTGAGCAGTGCAGGGATTGCTGAAGACTGCATCGAAAACCGTCGTGGCGAGGGATATCGCTGGGTGTATGAAGTTGTTGAGTTACCAAAGAAAAAGCACAAAAATCACACCACTATTATCGCCCCAGGGGCGTTAGCATTAATGGTTTTGGTGGTTTATGTGGTTTTTCAACCTTTCAAAGACAACATCGATACTTTAGCGTTTGAATCTGAATCATTGCAAAAAGCACATCAATATCGGCAGCAGTTTAATGAACGCTCGTTGCAGCATGCCGCAGAACTTTATAGCGAACTATTAGTGGTGCACCCAGACAATGTAGCGGCTTTGGCGGGCCAGGCTATGACCCTGGCACATCAGGTATCCAAGTTTGCAGCCGATGATTCTTTATTGGATATAGCGGCACAGAATGCTCAATATGCACTTGAGCTGGCACCAGATGACCCGTTTGTGCTGCAGGCAAAAGGATTAGTGCAGGATGTCTCTGGAGATATATCAGGGGCGTTACACTTTTATCGAGAAGCATTGCAATACAGCGATAGTGAACTATCGCTTTACGGTGATATTGCTTATTTGCTGACAATCCGCGGTGAGCTCGTGGAAGCTGCTGACTATCATTTACGCAGTTTACAGGGCAACCACGAGTTTCGATATTCGCAACTTGCACTGTGGTATGATTTGCTCGGAATGACCGCTAATGCAGAGCTTTGGTTTGAGCAGGCTGTTTTATTAAATCCCCACAACCTTACTGAGCAATTTGCTTATGTTGATTGGCTTATCAAGCAACAGCGATTTCAGCATGCGCAGACCCAGTTAGAGCAAATTGCCTCGTGGTCAGAGAAGTCTTGTTTAAGTTACCTGTACCAGACAGTTTTAGCCATACAAGCTGGCACACAGGTTTCTAAAAGTCAGCTACACAATTTTTGTCGCGACAAACAACCAGAGTATTTCCTGGCACTACTTTGGATAAGCCTGCAAACTGCGCAGACGCCAGAGCAAATTTCGCATCAAATGCGCATAATTGAATTTAAACAGTGGCACTGGCCCAATGACTTTTTACTACTTGCACTGAGCGATTATGCATTGTCTGGAGAAGCCTATCCCGACTACCTGGAGCAAGCCGTGGGGGCCGGATATCGCGATAGTGAGAAGCTAAGCTTTCTTATGCAGAACGGGCTTCTACCTGATAACCAACACACCAGGGAAATTTTAAAAGAACTGCGGATAAGTCAAGCTGAGGCCCTCAATGAGCTCAGGGCTTTATCGGTTTTTGAACAGTTGCAGTCGATTAGTCAGAGTCGTCAGTGACAAGAGGTGACAACTTGAGCAAATAGTCGCTAAAAATCTCTTGGCTCTGTCGGTGCATGTAGGGTTGATTGAATGCCGTGCTGGTGATTACTGCGGTAAGACCTATTGAGGGCACAATCCACAAATAGTTTCCCCCGTTGCCTGATGCAGCCCATGCCGTTATAGTTCTGCTTTCTAAATTAAACTGATATATCCAGAGTAAATAACCATATTGGACATGGCGCTCGGTATCGATGTCAGCACGTGGCTGCATCATTTTCTCAATCCATTGTTGAGAAAGCAGTTGTTCGCCTTTCCAAATGCCCCGGTCGAGCAGTAATTGTCCAATTTTAATCAGATCTCGAGATGTAATACGCACGCCACCCCCTGTTTGGGCGTGCCCTTTAGGCGAGTAGTGCCAACGCAAGCTGTCGATTTTCATTTTTTCAAACAGATGCTCTCGGAGATAAATGTCAGTTCGTTCGCCAGTGACATTTTCCAGGGCTTTACCCACCAGAAATACACCGCCTGTACAATAAGAGAAAGCTATTTGATTAAAACGCTCTGCTAATTTTGGCTCCCAAGGGGGAATGCCTCTTTCAGGCAAGTTGAGCATAAACTCCGTCCAGTCAGCCCGCAAATACATGCGCTCCTCATTGCCCTCTGAAAAGCTGTTCCAGTCGTTGCACTCCATGGGCGGGTTCATGGTCAATAAATTTGCATATGTCATTTCTCGCTTGCCTTTAAAATCATGTTGTTGCACTTGATAAGGAGATAAATGCGGCATTATTTTTGTGTGCTCAGAAGCCAGTAAACCGCTGTCAGTGGCCAGTCCCACCGCCAAGGAGGTAAAGGTCTTACTGGCAGAGCGGATATCATGCAGGCTATTGGCATTTATTTGACTGCCATAGTGCTCATAAATCAGTTGCCCATTAACCTGAACCAGGATACTGGTAATTTGTTTGAAATAGTTGTTGCTGAGCTTTTGCTCAAGTTCTGTTTGTGGAGACTGATTGGTCGTTGTTGTATAAGCATTAAACGAAATCAAGCACAGTAATATTAGTCGAAGTTTGTTCATGTGTTGCTGCTCTCAATTAACATAGCTCTGTTATATCGCAGCCAGCCAGCAGCAACCTGAATTTGCAAAAAAAATTAATAAACATAAATAAAGCTAATTATAACAAATGCTTACATTTATATATTGAAGAGAAAAAGGAATTAGTGACTCTCCGTCAGTTGCGTGGCACTATATCACAGCGCTCAAAAAATACCTGCCACTGCGCCACGTGGTCCTTTATTGAGGAGACAAAATCATTGTGTAGTGATTTGTTTAGCGTGTTGTCTTCATGCTCAGTAAAACCCAACTCCTCAAAAGTCACAGAGAGTTGAAAATACCAGTCGTTTATTTTGCCTGCTTGAGGCTGGATTTCCTGTATAAAGAATAAGTTGAAAACATTGCGTAAATACTCCGCTTTAATTTTGTCACCGGGATTGGTTAAACAATTGAGTTGCGTCATATTCGTCTCCAGGTAAATTGTGATTTGGGGTAGGGTGGAGATGAGTAGCCGCATGTCGTTGCGCAATTTGGCTGGAGTTTTGAATTTACTGATAGATTGCAATAGGGTTTCCAGCGAGTTTGCATCAGACAATTGAAAACGTTTACCTTTCAATTCTTCCGGTGAGAATCTCAACAGAGACTGCCAGTTTTGGATGGCTGAGCGGTGGTCTTCTTGTTCATCGAAATGAGTCGAACTACTAAAACGGGCGCTGTTTATTTCATCGCTGTTATAAAGCAGATTGTGCCAACTCTGCACTACGACTTGCTCTTTACGGTTGATTATTGAACGCTGTTCCTGCTGCGGCTCATCATCCACCATCATCATACAACGATACAATGCAGCCAATAGACGAACTTCATACAAATAACGTTGTGATGGTGCCTGCAGTTTTCCAAGAGTCGTGTTGCGCTCTGCAATAATGGGTTTAATACCACACTCGGGTAAGTTGTAAAATTCTCTTAGTTTTATGTTCAGTGGCTCGGCACTGCCCTGTGGTGAAAAAACTTGCTTCGGTGTTGTACTGATTATGTTCGGAGTAATTAATGAGGGCGGCTCTATTTCCAGGATATTAGCGAGCCTGGACTGGTAGTCCTCTAAGGTGCTATGTAACCAAGGCTTTTGAGTGCATGCAGCCAAGCCCAGCCACAGGCATGCAAGTGCTGTTAAACGAATAAAGGTTGGCGCTTTTTGTTTTCTAATAAATCTGTTCGTTATCTGAGCTGACACTGAGCTCCAATGTTCTACTGATTTCATTTAAATGCAAGTTTAAATGAATAGGGTTACAGCAATTTGCACAATCTTCAATATAGTCCTGGTCACCATTGCTGCAATCTAAATCAAGGTGAACGGGATGCCCACAGTGAGGGCAGTTTATGTCGGTGTGTTTTAATGTATGGTCGTTAAACATGTTAAGCCTCGCTTAATAAATTTCAGATTAATTCCTCTTTGGTGTGCTCTGTTAGTGCTTTTGTATTTGTTTTAATGTTGCCTTTGCTGAGTCCACATAATGGCCGCCAAACATCAGGGCATGGTTCAAAATATGGTACAGCTGATATATGGGTTTGCGCTGTTGGTAACCCTCTGGTAGCGGCCATACCGCCTCGTACCCCTGATAAAATGGTTTGGGAAATGTGCCGAATAACTCGCTCATGGCAAGATCGGTTTCCCTGTCTCCAAAATAACTGGCTGGATCAAAAATGACCGGCGCATGTTTGAAAAAGGCCACATTACCCCGCCACAAATCACCGTGTAAAAGTGAGGCTTTGGGTTGGTAACCTTTCAATAGGGTATAGATTTGCTCCCTGGCTTTATCAATGTCTACAAAATGGATCCCCTGGCTTGCCATTAGCTGCAATAATTTAGCAATTCTGAAGTCGCTGAAAAATCCAGCCCAGTCGTCAGTCCAAGGGTTAACCTGGACCGTTCTACCAATGTAATTATTGAAGTGACAACCATAGTGTTGCTCAGTGTGCAGGTGCAGTTTAGCCAGTTGTTTGCCCATTTCGTACCAGTCTGTGCTCTCACCATCGCTTAAGCTGAGATGCTCTAATACCAGATAACTATTTTCATTGGCTATGCCGCTACAGATGACCTTGGGGATTTTGACATCAGCAGCTTGTTGCAAAAGAGCCAGACTTCTAGCTTCGGCTTCGAAATGGGATTGAGATGATTGGTCGTCAATTTTTACAAAGAAGCGCTTACGGCCATCGGAGATTTTGAAGGCGCGATGAGAATCTCCACCGGATACTTCTCTTATGTCGTCACAGATGAAGTCATGATGGATGCAGTCACTAATCTTTTCACTAATAAAGTGCCACATTTTTGTTTACTCAAATCGATCAGTTGATTGCCGTATTACTGATCAGCTTGTCCCGCTCACCCCCTTGTAAACAAAAGGTGAGTGTTTTAATTATGGCGAAAAATGCGTTTATTTTTAGTGTTATTTGCGTATTTTTACTGGGATAGTGGATAAGCTGATGGTTTGTCTTGATATTTTTTTTCTGAAATTTTATCCCGAAGTGCAAGAAAGGTGCGATAGGTGGACTTTTTCATCTCAGATCTCGCCAGCCAATTCGGAATGTTGCCACCGGGCTTCGCTGTACCAGTCCAAATAATTTTACTCTCAGTTTGGTTCATTTTTATTGCCTGCCAAGCGCCTTGCACGTCTTCCATGGCAATTAATTCAGTGTTCGCAAAAAGTGCAGGGTGCTGCGCAACTTCAATACTAAGAGAGGATTTAATTGTGTCAAAGTTTAACGTTGATCGGGTGCTCATCATGCGATTGAGAAACGGCCAGGGGGCGTAAAATTCGGTATACACCAAGTCTATTAGAGGATCTGGTTGGGGTACAACCTTTACTGCAATCACATTGTCTATCCAATCTATTGCGCTATCCGTGTCTCGTAGCAAATTCAACAAACTCCACCAAGACGCATTCACCACTGTTTCAGCCTTAACCCATTGGTTATCATCATCATCCCGAGCCGTCCAAACCTTGACTTCACGCTTGTCATATTTAAGGCGCCATTCCAACTCCTTACTTGTTGCCATAGCTATGTTTGAAATCAACAAGAATATGATTGCGCAGCAAACCAAGAATAGTTTTTTTAAAAAGTCTGGCGTTGCTGGATTTGTCCGTCTCAAACTGATACTCCAGGGTGGAAAATTGTCTGGGCAGTTGATAGACTCGCGGCGCGTTCTGACAACTTCTGATGGATGTCGTTATTTCATAGAGTGAGACAGAATGCAAAACTTACTTTTAAACTGAAATCGCAAGTGGCGTTTGGTAGGCGTCACCACTGTAGAAGGAAATCTCATGCCAGTTATTACTCTTCCCGACGGAAGTCAGCGTCAATTTGATAATCCACTTTCTATTTTAGATGTCGCTAACGATATCGGTCCCGGTTTAGCCAAAGCCACCATTGCAGGTGCTATTAACGGTGAACTGGCTGATGCCAGCGATATGATCACCGAAGACGCGGATTTGCGCATAATTACCGCCAAAGATGACGAAGGTTTAGAAATCATCCGTCACTCTTGTGCACACTTATTGGGGCATGCGATTAAGCAATTGTGGCCAGATACAAAAATGGCGATTGGCCCGGTTATCGACAACGGTTTTTATTACGATGTGGATATGGAGCATTCTCTGAGCCAGGAAGACCTGGACAAACTCGAAAAGAGAATGCTGGAGCTGGCCAAAACCAATTACGACGTCATCAAGAAAAAAGTTGACTGGCAAACTGCAAGAGACACGTTTGAAAGTCGCGGTGAAAGTTACAAAACCACGATACTTGATGAGAACATCGAAAAAGATGACAAGCCTGGCTTGTATCACCACGAAGAATACATCGATATGTGTCGTGGCCCGCACGTGCCCAATATGCGCTTTTGTCATAACTTCAAAATAATGAAGGTAGCAGGGGCCTATTGGCGCGGCGATAGCGACAATAAGATGCTGCAACGTATTTATGGCACCGCCTGGGCTGATAAAAAGCAATTAAAGGGCTATTTGAAGCGTTTAGAAGAAGCTGAAAAGCGCGACCACCGTAAAATCGGTAAAGCGCTGGATTTGTGGCACTGGCAAGAAGAAGCGCCAGGCATGGTGTTCTGGCACAACGATGGTTGGGCCATCTACAAAGAATTAGAAAAGTATGTTCGCGAGATGTTGGTGGACTACGTTTATGACGAGGTTAAAGGTCCATTAATGATGGATCGCTCTTTGTGGGAAAAATCTGGTCACTGGGATAAATATGCAGAAAACATGTTTACCACCCAATCAGAAAACCGTGAATACGCTGTTAAGCCCATGAACTGTCCGGGTCACGTACAAATCTTTAATCAGGGCTTAAAGTCTTACCGTGACTTGCCACTGCGTATGGCGGAATTTGGAAGCTGTCACCGCAACGAGCCTTCTGGCGCCTTACATGGTTTGATGCGCGTACGCGGCTTTACCCAAGATGATGCTCACATCTTCTGTACTGAAGAGCAGATCCTGGATGAAGTGAGCGGTTGTATCAAAATGGTGTACGAAGCCTATAAAACCTTCGGCTTTGAAAACATTGTGGTGAAGTTGTCTACTCGTCCTGAAAAGCGCGTCGGCGATGATGAAATGTGGGACAAAGCGGAAAAAGGCCTGGCAGATGCGTTGAGCGCAAACGGCATCGAATACGAAGTGCTTCCAGGTGAAGGGGCTTTCTACGGACCTAAGATTGAATTTACTTTGTACGATTGTCTGGAAAGGGCATGGCAGTGCGGTACTATCCAGTTAGATTTCTCCATGCCTGGCCGTTTGGGCTCAACTTATGTGGCTGAAGATGGCGAGCGCAAAGTACCAGTGATGATTCACCGTGCTATTTTGGGTTCACTGGAGCGTTTTATCGGAATTTTGACCGAAGAATACGCTGGCCAGTATCCCACCTGGTTGTCTCCGACACAGGCGATTGTATTGAATATTACCGATAATCAAGCGGATTATGTGAAAAAAGTGACTGAAAAGTTACAAAAACATGGAATTAGAGCCAAGTCTGACTTGAGAAATGAGAAGATAGGCTTTAAAATCCGCGAGCACACAATAAGGCGTGTTCCTTACATGCTGGTTATTGGTGATAAAGAGGTGGAAGCTGGAGAAGTAGCTGTCCGCACTCGAAAAGGTGAAGATTTGGGTAAATTTGCAATTGATGACTTCATCAGCAAAATATCCGAAGAAATACACCAGAAAAAGATTTGCTAATTTTCTCGGAGGAATAACCTATTAAAAGAGGTAACAATAGAGCGGACAGCAGTAAAGAACGTATTAATAACGAAATTACTGCACATGAAGTTCGTCTGATTGGAGCTGACGGAAGTCAGGCGGGGATAGTTTCCCTTAACGAAGCTTTGGATAAAGCTGCGGAAGCTAATTTGGATTTGGTTGAAATCAGTCCAAATGCTGAGCCGCCTGTCTGTAAAGTAATGGATTACGGGAAGTTTATCTTCGAGAAAAGTAAAGCTCAGAAAGAGCAAAAGAAAAAGCAGAAACAAATTCAGGTCAAGGAGATTAAATTTCGCCCTGGCACTGATGTAGGCGACTACCAGGTAAAACTGCGCAACCTGCGTCGCTTTTTAGAAGGTGGTGACAAGGCTAAAGTAACTATCCGTTTTCGCGGACGTGAAATGGCCCACCAGGAGATCGGAATCGACCTTTTGAATCGGGTTAAAACCGATTTAGAAGATATCGCCGTGTGCGAGTCCTTCCCCAATAGGGTGGAAGGTCGTCAGATGATCATGGTGTTAGCACCTAAAAAGTAGAGGTTGTAAGGCCTGCAAGTAATTCACCGGGTTTCCCGGAGGGTTCGCCTTGCGACTATGTAGTAAATTGCTGTTACGCATTTAAATGTTTTAGCGTAATCAGCCTAAAAATGCGGAGTATGTAATCATGCCCAAAATTAAAACTAATCGCGGTGCCGCGAAGCGTTTTAGAAAAACCGCTTCTGGCCGCTTTAAAAGCAAACAGTCTCACCTGCGTCACATTCTGACTAAGAAGAGCTCTAAGCGTAAACGTCACTTGCGTGGCAAAAAGCTAGCTCATGATGCAGATACTGCGTTGATCCAACGCATGTTACCTTACGTGTAAGAGAGGAGACTGAATAATGGCAAGAGTAAAACGCGGTACTATCGCACGTGCTCGTCACAAAAAAGTATTAAAAGCTGCAAAAGGTTATTACGGTGCACGTTCACGTGTATATCGCGTAGCCTTCCAGGCGGTTACAAAAGCAGGTCAATATGCTTATCGTGACCGTCGTCAGCGCAAGCGTCAATTCCGTCAATTGTGGATTGCACGTATCAACGCTGCAGCACGTTCTAACGGTATGTCGTACAGCCGTTTTATTAATGGTCTGAAAAAAGCTTCTGTAGAAATCGATCGCAAAATTTTGGCGGATATTGCGGTACACGATAAAGCAGCTTTCACAGCATTAGTAAACGCCGCTAAAGGCGCATTAGCTTAATTTTTTAACAAATTTAGCTTAAGTTCTTATATGGGAAACGGGATGCAGGATGCATCCCGTTTTTCTTTTTGGGCTGATAAAACTTTAGTATAAGTCGATACAAATCCGCTTGTGTTTTGATGCTTGCTGTTTAAAACTCACCGTATGCGGTCATTTTTTATTTATCCTTTCTCAGTGTTCAACAAGGTTGTACCCAAGTTACATCCGTTACTGTTTAGCTGTTTTTTCGTGTTTCCTGTTTATTCTGATACAGCAGTTCAGCCACTTAAAGTCGGTGTTATCGATGTTACCTTTAAACCCTATCACATGGTTGATGATGGCCATGCCAGTGGCCCTGATATAGATGTTATTCGCGCTGTACTAAAGCGCATAGGTGTAGACTTTACCGTTTTGTTATTGCCCCAGAAGCGCGCTACTGAATACTTATTTAACGGACGTATCGATATTGGTGTATTGTTTAAGATGCCGCGCTATGCACCTTATGTGGTGTTTGGCGAACAGCCTTTACACGCATCGACATATCGGCTGGCGGTGCGCCGTGATAGTGAATTTCACTTTGATTCGATCGAAGATTTATACGGTCAAGGGCAAATTGGGGTGGTCTATGGCAACTCCATCGGACAAGCGTTTGATAGTGCCGTTTTATCCGGCGATATCATACCTGTGCAGGTGAGTGAAATAAAGCAGTTAACCGACTTATTGCTGCTTGGACGCGTTCAGGCCGTCGCGGCCAATCAACGTATATTTTACTATTACCTGAGTCAATCAGAGCAGTCAGATAGTGTTAAGTTTCTACCAAAACCACTCAGTGACAAACGTTTTTTCCATATGGCGATTTCTCGCCGAGTGAAGGGCATAGAGTCCGAAGTCTTGGCTGCTGAATTGGATAAAGCATTAAGCGAAATGCTCAACAGCGGCGAACTGGCAAAAATTTACCAGTCCTATGGTTTATCAATGCATTACTACGATCCCGACTGGAGTTCTGCCTCTAACCAACAATAATTTATTCTACAAAATAAAATAAATATTGCGCTTTTACTAATATCCTCTACATTATAGATTAAATTGTGTGGAGCGCTTGTTGGTGAGTGAACAAAAATATCTCGGTGAATTTGAGCAAGTCATATTGTTAGCGGTGATGCGTTTGGGCACTGATGCCTATGGAAAGACAATTAGAGAGTTATTGTCGGAGCAACTGAGCCGCGATGTTACCGTAGGCGCGTTATACGCGACACTGGAACGACTCGAAGTTAAGGGCATGGTTTCATCCACTATGGGGGAGCCCACAAAAGAGCGGGGCGGACGCGCCAAGAAGTACTTCAAAATTACTGCCAAGGGACAACAAGCATTAAAGCGCAGTAAAGATGCGTTGACGCTTATGTGGCAAGGCTTGTCCTTGAGAGGCGGCATTGTGGGTATCGGCTATGGATCTTAATAAGCAGCCTTTAGTGACTCAACCGCCAAGATTATCAGAGCGATTTTTAACCTGGTGTCTGCCTTCTTCACTAAAAGAGCCGATAGTCGGCGATTTGGCGGAAGAATATCAGCAAAAACTTGAACACGAGAATGTATTAACAGCTATCGTCTGGTATCAACGCCAGGCGTTTAAAACCGCAATACGCTATTTGTGGCAAACCAAACGAGGTGTACTGATGTTTATTTTGGGACTACTGACCTTTCTGGCAACGCTGACTATGGCCATCATGTGGAGTGGTCATTGGAGTATATTTATCAATATCCCTTCTTTCCTGCTCGTCATCCCACCTGCGATATTGCTGACAATTGGTATATGTTCAGCTCAGACATGTAAAACTGCGTTAAGGCTTTTATTTGATAATGAGTTGCAGCCTGATATAACTGAATTAAAAGCCGCAAAACACGTTTACAGAATGCTTGGAAACTGCAGCCTTTGGTTGGGTACCATGGGCATGGTTCTGGGAGCTGTAGCTATTGCGACCAATATTGAACCTGAAGCGTTTTCAGATGCTTTTGGTCCCGCGTTTGCAGTTGCTACACTGACAATGTTGTATGCATTGATATTGAAAGTTTTTTGCTATATCGGCGAGCAAAAAATCCAGCACCTGATTATCTGTAATAAAGACTAGTTCAGGATTGTTTTGAATTGATTAAAAGATAGCGAAAACCAAATTGAGTTACGGTTTTCGCTTCTGCCAATTAAAGTTATACCTGATTGGCTGGTTCATTATTTTTACACTTGCTTAAATGCAATAATAAATACAGTAGCCAGCCACCGATTACGGTAAATAGGCCGAGCAAGACTACTGTAGTAGTGCAGTTAAATGCGGGGCGTCCTTGCTTTTTCGTCAGTCGAAATGTCAGTAACCCCGGAAGACACGCGGTAAACAAAATAATAAATGGCACGTAGATAAGGTGAAATCCCATTTTTAGTCCCTCTTTTAGCTTCCAGTTTGTTAAAAACTGAGGGCCAACAATCCCTCAACCAAAAACTCTTTTGCAGTCGGTTTTTAGCTCGTTAAGATTACATGTATCTATAACCGAGTACAAACCACTCCTGTATCCTTTGGGGCGCAAGAGAATCTACCTCTCGAGCAGCAGTGATATTAAGCAGATTGTCATAGCTTTGCTTGGGAAAATTTGAAACAGTTCGCATTTAAGGTATTCCAGTCTATTCCTTTGCGGCTACGGCCATGCCCAATAGCACTTTATTAGTTGTTTAATCAGACTATGGTTTAAATATGGTTGTATTTTAAACAGTTCGATGAGGCAAACCATGATTATTGCAGTAGGTGGAGAAAAGGGCGGTAGCGGTAAAAGCTGCCTGGCACAAAACATAGCCGTTTATATTCGGCATGCACTGAGTGATTCTATTCTTTTGGTTGATTGTGATCCGCAGCGCACTACTTCCAGTTGGGTGCAGGAGCGTAACGACAACCCTGATGTCCCGAAAATTAATTGTATTCAGTTATTTGGCAAGGTGCGTGAAGAATTGCTGAGCCTTAGCCGACACTATGAATATATGGTTATTGACTGTGGTGGACAGGATAACTTAGCCCTGCGCTCAGCGCTTGCGGTCGCGCAGCATGTTCTGGTGCCTATCAGACCAAAACGTCGCGATTTAAAAACCGTGGCCCATATGGAGGACATTATCAGTACCTGCAAGATGGCAAATCCCCACATGAATATGGCATTTGTTTTGACTCAGTGCCCGGCATTACCAACGATGGTAAACCGTATCATTGAGGCGAAAGAGGTGTGTGAGTCTTATGATTTGGCCGTGTTAAATGCCATTACTTACAGCCGAAACATATATGATGACAGTGAAGAGGATGGTATGTCGGTGTTTGAACGCGATCCCAATGGCAAAGCTGCAGCAGAGATCCGCGCCGTGTTTAATGAATTAATCGACCTTAAAGCAAAGGAGAATGTGCATGCCATTTACCAGCCTAAAGCGCAAGTTGCCTGTCTCTGAAAAACGAAATCTGTCGCTGGATGCGTTTATCGATGACGCTGAGCGTTATGCTGCAGGATTGGATAATGTATACCCGATAGTGCAAGGGAAAATTCAACTAAAAGAGAGTAAAAAGAAACTGCGGGCGACATTTTCACTGTCATGTGAGGCAAAGCAAAAGTTAGATTTGTGCTCGCAAAAGACAGGTATTGCTCGTTCCAGGTTAATTCGTATTTGGCTGGAAGGATTAGATGAAGAGCAATTACAAGCTCAATACTGCCAGAGTGAAGTGGAATAGCCTCACTGGTGAAGTTGTGTTTTACCAGCGAGACTATGATTATTTTTAAAAAGCCGAATGAACCTCAAGTGTCATCAATCGACTTTGATCAGTGAGTTTAACATCCACCAATGAAAAGTTTTTGAATTGACTGAATTTGCTCAAATCAAAAGGTAAAACCAATTGCTTGTTGTGAGACAAAGTCTCGGCGACATCCGCGGTTTGCAAGCGTTGCAGGTTGCCTTGGCGATCAATTCCTTGCAAGGTTGCACTAACGTTATATCTGCCCGCATCAAACACATTGATATCGAGCGCTACTCGTTCATCAATTTGAATTTCACCTAAGCTGGCGGTTTTTGCAACGTTAACAAAGGGTAGTTTCACAGAGCGTTTAACCAACTTACCACCTGCATTACCTGCAGTGTGAAGCTCCAACTGATACAGTCCATTCCTTGCGCCAAATTCAGTGAGGGGATTGTTGAATACCACCTGGCTATCTCTCAGTTGGGCATCTAATTCCTCGCCAGAGGGCGATAGCAGCTTTACTTCGGTGCTAAAAGGAACCAGCTTTTGGTTGTGCAAAGAGGCGTTGATAGTCAAACTTGTTTCGCCGTCAAAATGTGAAGGCATAGCCAGCTTCAGCTGGTACGGACTGTTTTTCTCTTTGACGTGCAGCAGATATTCGGTATCAGCGGCCAGTTTGTTCTGGCTTTGAATAAACAGTGGTTTGTTGCTTACATTACTGATTTTAACTGCCACACTGCCATCGTTAAAACCCGCGTTTTGCATCTCTTGCTGACCAGCTATCAGGTTTAATTTGGCCGGCCTACCATCCGACTGTGTGATCGATAACTGATTTAGATTGATGCCGGGAGATACCTGGCGAGCCCCTGAGCTATAGCGGGCCTTTGGGGCTAATCTGATCAGTGCTTCATCAGAAACGTATACAGGTACGCCGCGATTAATTTGCTCGCCAGTGATGGTTTGCCAATATTCATCACTGTATGCTTGCTGTTGTTTTGACATTAGTTTTGCTTCTTGCATCACCACTGGCCAGACGTATTCCACTCGCTTTGTTTCCATTTGTTCAGGCGCAGGCAAGGTAATGTCGGCAAGCGTCTTTGCCTTAAATGCAGTCTGGGTTTCAGCGTGGCTATTCATTGTGATAAAAGCGCTCAACAGACCAACAGTGGTTATTTTAGTTAATTGACTCTTTTTCATGTTGGGCTCCTAAATTCTGTCACGTACTAATTTATCGAGATTGAAACAATCCCGACGGCTTTGCTGATGGCTCAATGGTTCACTGCCTTTGGTTTTTTGCTTGTCTTTAAACCACAGAGAGCCTGCGGCCTGTTGCGATGAACAGTTCAAAAAGCCGTCGGAGCAGGAGTCTAGCCAGTTTTGCGTGACCTCAAGAGCGACCTGGTTTTGATAACCCGCACAATAGCTGTCGCCGTCCCAAATCGCAGAGTCAACGTCGCTGCCCACAACTGATTCAAATATGGTAGGTAAGGCAGGGCGGCCTGAGGTACCGGAGAGATAATTGTCGTTATAGAACGCCATCCAGCTTTCTTGTTGCTGACGCACGGCGTCTGATTGGTAACCTAACAACCAACCTAAAGTCGATTCAAAAACATTACCGTTCATAACCGCATCGGCCAGCGGTGTACCACCACTTGAAGGTGCAAGGGCGATAACTCGACTGGTTTTAGCGATAATGTCTGGATAACGGCTGTCCCATGTAGGATTACTTAAAATCCAACGCATTACGTTACCGCCGTTTGAGTGAGTGACCACCTTAAGGTCAGAGATTTGATTCTGGCTGATGAATTGACTCAGCTCACCAGCAAGACAGCCGGCAGCGGCATTGTCCCACATGTATTTGTCAAAATTGCAGTTAATCACCAGTACCAGTGATGGATTACTCAGTCCTTGTTTGACAGAGTTTACAAAATCACCAGTCCAATAATCGTTATAGGCATCCGATGGATTACCGGTGCCATGTACTAAGGCGAGGCCAGTATTGGCCGAGGCAGAAGTGCTAATACCAAAAAGTAGCAGCAAGGCTAAAATGTAGGGTCGTTTCATTTGTTATGTTCCTGTTTTGTTTTTATAGGATCAGTAGCCAACTCAGCGTCACAGAAAAAATGCGCTCTGGTATAAGCTCTGACCAGTGCAGGTTATAGAGGGTTAAAAAATGAACTTCAAGGATTTATAAGTGCATATTGTGAATCGATCTAAAGGTAAATATATTGACCTTATTTTGGTTATATTATTTCCATTCAACAATTAAGGGTCTGTGAAAAGCAGGGAATAGACATCAGACTTCTACAACTCTGATGAGCTACTTTTTGGTCAAAATGTCATCCCGTTGCAATAGCCGCTGTTGTAGAGTGAAGAGGCAAACACTCTAAAACACAAAGCTTCCGGGACACATTATTATGAAAGTAGCAGATCGCATCCCCAGGAATGGGAAAACCAACTATACCCATGAAATGGCGAAAAAACGCCGGGATTTTCTAACTGAGAAAACAGGGGAGGCTCTGGAACATACGGGACAATTTAGTATTGATCCGGCATGTTTACCCGGCAATATCGAAAATTTCATTGGTGTGGTACAGATGCCGCTTGGCGTTGCCGGGCCAATCACTATCAATGGCGAGCACGCACAAGGTGATTTTTATATACCGCTTGCGACAACCGAAGGCACGCTGGTTGCCAGTTACAGTCGCGGTATGCGGGTAATTAGTGAATCTGGTGGTTGTAAAACCACGGTGGTAGAACAGTATATGCAACGCGCCCCGGCATTCATCTTTAATGATGCACAAGAGGCAAGGGCCTTTGGGGATTGGGTCAAAGCAAACTTTGACACCATCAGAGAGGTTGCAGAGTCTACTACCAGTATTGGAAAGTTGGTGAATATTCAGCAGTGGTCAGTAGCCAAGATGCGTTATTTGCGTTTTAACTACACAACAGGTGATGCTGCCGGACAAAACATGGTAGGCAAGGCAACACTTGCCGCATGTGAATGGATTATTGCCAACTATCAAACACCAACCCGTTATTTGTTGTCGGGAAACATGGATACTGACAAGAAGCACAGTCATTTGAATATGTTGGGCTCCAGGGGTAAGCGGGTGATTGCAGAAGTTGTCATCAAACGAGATATATTGATGCGTTACATGCACACTGATACCGTTGCTATGGCCCGAGCCTGCGTTATGGCCAATACCGGGGCCATGATGGCCGGTGCTGCCTATAATGGTCCTCATTCTGCTAATGGCATTGCTTCGCTATTTATCGCCACAGGTCAAGATGAGGCCAACGTGGTTGAGTCTCATGCGGGCATTCTTTCTCATGAGCTATTGGACAATGGCGACCTTTATCTTGCGGTTACTTTGCCATCACTAATCTGCGCCACCTACGGCGGTGGAACAGGGTTGCCAACCCAAAAAGAATGTCTGAATTTGCTGGGCTGTTACGGCAAAGGCAAAGCCAATAAATTTGCTGAGATAGTGGCCGCAACGGTGCTGGCAGGTGACATCTCCTTGGGCTGTGCGGTGATAGCGGGTGACTGGGTAACCAGTCACGACAAGTATGGCCGAAATCGCGATTAATTAGGTGTTTCAGGTGCTTCAAACTCAACCGCGAGAGGCACCTGACATACATCCAATACTGCGGGTGGTTTTTCGAAGAAGAATGCGTGATTACGGTTTTTACGAGCCTGTAGTTTTTGTTCAAACACACCCCCTTCAGTTTTTTCAACGCGAATACCAGGCCTGTGTTTTTCGGGTAATTCACTGGCTAAATACGTTGCCAGAATTTTCGTGGGTTGCTGCTGGTTTGGGAATAAACCGTTTTCTCCAGTAACACCACGTTTAGTGCGTTGTACTACATCCATACCATAAACTACCCGGCCAAAGATGGTCATGATGCGATCCAGGTATCTAGGGGCTTGACCAATAGTTATATAAAAATCACTGGTGGCAGAGTGGGGATCGTTGCCTCTTGCCATGGCCACTACTCCGGGGCAGTGAGTTAGCCAATATTCTGATTTTTCTTGATTGAGGGCGATAGCGAAACCCTTGCTAAATGCCGTAAATGGGGCAAACAAGTCATTACTCTGGACAAGGGTATAGTCTGAATTTTTGCTGCTTAACGCTTCAAGTTGCAGTGGTGCCAAGGTCAGGTTTTGCTTGCCTCCCGGGCCTGCCTGAGCCACGAAGCCGTCAATCACTCGATAAAACTCCGTTCCCTGATACTGTTTACTGCGGCTTAATTGAATTATCCGCTCCACATGCTTTGGCGCAAACTCAGGGGCTAGTTCGACATAAACCTTGCCTTCGCCTGTCTCGATAATAAATAGTTTATCATCTGCAATGTCTCTGAATTCTTGAGCAAAAGCGCTACCTGAAAAAAGTAGAAAGCAGCTCAAAAATAGTAACAATGTAGTTTTTATTGTTGTCATTAAATACTCCATCGAAGCAAAAATAGCGAAGCAATCCGAAGCTTCAGGCAAAAATAAGTAACTTAACTATACTATGTACTGAACAACTAAGTCATTCAGCTGAGGTTGGTATTATGCTTAACACGACTCCCACCTTAAAAGATTTATTTTCTCAATTGGGGCTGGACTCCAGTGACGAAGGAATGGACTACTTTATCTACCAAAACAATGGTTTGCCGGAAGAAGTACATATCGAGGATGCAGAATTCTGGACGGACTCCCAAAGGGCTTTTATCAAGTCCGAATTGGAAGACGATGCTGAGTGGTGTGAGCTGATTGATCAACTCAACGCCATGTTGCACTGACCAACCAAAAAACGGCGGTTAATGGCGTCTGTCTTGTTAACCGTACTGTTCAACGAATACACAAGGTAGGAAATCTGCACGGGGTGTAGTCTTATCGCTCAGGCGAGTAATCAAGGGTATTCGATGACAACGGTCCAGGGCCACCAATATTTTGACCGAAGATGGTGTTTGAAGGCGCTCGGGAGTCTTTCGCTTTCGGCTAGCGTGCCTTTTTCTTTTGCTAATCAATCCACCGATTTTGCTATGCTCATGGGGAATATTCCCTCCACAGGAGAATCTATGCCGGCTATTGGTATGGGCACCTGGATCACGTTTAATGTGGGTGGCAGCGTGGCACTGAGAAACGCCCGGACAGAAGTATTACGCGCTTTTTTTGAAGCGGGTGGCACATTCATCGATTCTTCACCTATGTATGGCTCATCAGAGGAAGTAATTGGCTATGCACTGGGTAAAACCGGGTCTGAACAAACCTTTACCGCAACTAAGACTTGGACGGGCTCAACCACAGAAGCCAGGCAACAGCTGTCAGATTCACAGCGTTTATGGGGTAGAAACCAGTTTGACTTGCTTCAGGTGCATAACCTGGTGGGGTGGCGGGAGCATCTGCCTTGGTTTAAAGAGTTAAAACATGCGGGGATTATTCGTTATGTTGGTGTCACCACCTCTCATGGTCGTCGTCATGATGAAATCGAACAGATTTTAAAAACACAATCGTTGGATTTTGTTCAGCTCACCTACAATCTCATTGATACAGACGCACAGCGGCGTTTAATTCCTCTTGCTCGTGATAAAGGGATCGCGGTGATTTGCAACAGGCCGTTTCGGGGTGGGGGTCTGACAAAGCACACTGAAAGGAAAAAGGTACCCAACTGGGCTGACGAGCTACAGTGCCAAACCTGGCCGCAACTCATGCTTAAATTCATCATCTCCATGCCTGGTGTGACGGTTGCCATCCCTGCCACCAGTCAAGTGGCCCACATGAAGGAAAACATGCAGGCTATGTATGGTGTTTTGCCGGATGAAAAGCAAAGAAATGAAATAAGACAAGCCTTTAGTAATCTTTAGGGGCTTGGATAAGATGCAGACCTTGTTGAGTTATTCATTGCAGGATTTTTTACTATTTTCCAAAGACACTTGGTTGGTACTTTACAGTGAATATCTTACTGTCTGGTGGTGGCTATCGCCACTGGTTAGCATTTGTATCGCCATTAATATACTTTGGCAAAGCGCCAGAAGAACCGGGTACTGGATGATACTATTAACGCATCTGCTCATCCTGTTTTCTTGTCTGTGCTATTACCATCTTTTCTATCGGCAGATAAATAGTTATGCCGATGTTTTATCTGTCCTTGTTGTAATACAAATATGTCTGGTATCGGTGTTAGCTGGTATGAAGCTGCTTGCCGGGTTTCCACAAGACGAGCCATTCGAAAGGGGATTATTTCATGGCTATGGCGTTGATGCTTGGCATAAAAGATTACTTTATTTAGGGGCTGTTCTACTCGTCTTTCTGAGTATTGAGCTGTACTTTTTTGAGCAGAGTAAGGTTGTGATGCTACCGGGGACTCACCCGCTTATTAGTTTATTGGTACTTTTGTACCTCGCTAAACATCAGCAGCAATTTCCTGCCATCTATTACATCGTGCCGATTATCTTGCTGGTTATGGAAATTCTCACGCTTTATGTGCTCGAACTGTCTTTTTGGTGGGGTTACTTAATGGCCATGTTATTTGCATTTTTGTTTCCAGGCCGCGCCCGGTGAAAGGCCCTCATGCGTCTGGCTCTTGGGTGGCTTCGTAACTCTCTGACCAGCTCACGGCATCTTGATATATACCGGGCAATGCTTTTTCCTCTATTTGTACTACGTTGGCGAATTTTTGGGTGTTATACCAGCTGCCACTTTCATAGGCTTTAATCAATTGCATGATGTGGAACAGGGGATTTTTATAGCCGAGCAGGGCCTCTTTTATGTCATCCTGCAGAGGTAATGTCATTACAATGTCTTCCATGGATTTATTGAGGATGATGTCTATTAGTGAGAATAGTCCCAATAAAAAACCCGCATCGTTACTACCTGCTTTGGTACGTGACACGATAACCTCGCACATTCTGGCGCGAATTATCGACATTCGCACAAGCTCGGCAGGCTTTTGTTCTGCCAGGTGGGCTGTGGCAATTAATGCAATGAATTTGCGTGCTTCAGCTTCACCTAAATAAATAAGGGCCTGTTTGATGGAGCCAACTTTTTCTTGCAGTTGAAATAAACTGGAATTAATAAATTTCAGTAGTTTATAAGTGAGTGCCATATCTAGCGCAAATTGCTCAGTGAGCCTGTCAAAGCTGAATTGAGGTCGCAGAATCTCAGCTAAAATGGCAACTACCACAGCATAATTGGCGCCAATGTCTTTAGCATTCATCATCTCGGGTTTACAAAAAAAGTAGCCCTGAAAGAATTCAAACCCCATCGCCCGGCACTGCTCAAACTCTTGTTCAGTTTCTACTTTTTCAGCTAAAAATTTGAGGTGCTTGTGAGATTTTAAAATTGTGAGTTGTTGTTGTATCTCGTCGCAACTAAGTTCTGTTAAGTCAAACTTGATCAAGCGCACATATTGAAAATAGTCGTCCCACTGCGAATTATAAGTAAAATCGTCGAGGGCCAGTTTGTAGCCTTTTTCAGCGAGTTCCTTGCAGGCAGCCAGCAATTCTTCGCTGGGTTTGGCATCTTCCAATATTTCAATGATGATATCTTTTGGTGAGACCAGCGCTGGTAGCCGATTCAAAATGCCATCTTTACAAAAGTTAATCAGGGCTTTCTTGCCCGAAGTTATATGGGAGAAACCAATATTTAAGTGATGGTTCAGGATCAAGCGAGAGGTAGCCGTATTGGATTCGACATTGGCAGGATACACATTGGCACTTCCTTCCCTAAACAGCAGCTCATAAGCTACGGTTTGTTTCTTGTTGTTGAGTACCGCCTGTCGGGCTACATAAATGTCCATTCGTATACTAATTTATTGATTTATCTACGGATATTATCTGACATATCGAAAAATTTTAACCTGAAATTCAATCTCTTAAGTTCAAGCGATTAAATAAACAGCAAACTGAACTGAAAAAAACTATCAACAGCATACTTAAATGTGGCACAGAACACTCCGTTAAACCAGTTTTCATGGTCTGGTTAGACGTTGTAGTACAACTGAGCACACATTTTAGTGATTTTTGTTGTGAGAAGCAGAACAAATGGCTGTAAATCAAACAAAAATAGGGACTTGCACTAGCCCCGTTCCCCGGCTTTCGTGTAGAATTCCGCCTTCATCATTTTCCTTAAAATTTTTAGCGTTCGGGGAGTATATGGATCTCGAAGCCATAGTGAATAAAGCGCAGGAAGAAATTGCGTCTTGTAATAGCGTTAATGCGCTAGACGAAATCCGTGTTAACTACATGGGTAAAAAGGGCGAATTAACCGCACTATTGAAAGGTCTGGGCAAAGTTGCACCAGAAGAACGTCCTGCCATGGGACAACGCATCAATGAAGCAAAGCAACAGGTTCAGCAAGCCATTCATGCTCGCGGCGAAGCGCTTAAAGAGGCAGAACTAAATGCCAAGCTGGCCAATGAGTCCATTGATGTCACCTTGCCAGGTAAGAAAACGGATCTCGGTGGTTTACACCCGGTGACTCGCACCATCAAGCGTATTGAACGATTTTTTGGTGATTTGGGTTTTGAAGTTAAATCCGGACCTGAAGTGGAAGACGGTTTTCACAATTTTGATGCCTTAAATATCCCGGCTCATCATCCTGCTCGTGCAGATCACGATACCTTTTATTTTAATCCGGACGTTATGTTGCGTACGCAAACTTCAGGCGTACAAATCAGAACGATGGAAGTAGAGCAGCCGCCACTACGCATAATTTCTCCCGGGCGTGTGTATCGAAACGATTACGATCAAACTCACACCCCGATGTTCCACCAGGTCGAAGGCTTGATGGTGGACAAAAATGTTAATTTTGCTGAGTTAAAGGGCATTTTGCACGATTTCTTGCGTAACTTTTTTGAGCAAGATCTACAGGTTCGTTTCAGACCCTCTTATTTTCCATTTACTGAGCCTTCGGCTGAAGTTGATGTGATGGGAGAAAACGGCAAATGGTTGGAAGTATTGGGCTGCGGAATGGTACACCCCAATGTATTAAAAGCCGTCAATATTGATCCGGAAGAGTACACCGGCTTTGCATTTGGTATGGGGGTTGAAAGGCTTACCATGTTGCGCTATGGCGTAACCGATTTGCGCGCGTTCTTCGAGAACGACTTACGCTTCCTGAAACAATTTAAGTAATAAGTGTCAGTATGAAATTCAGTGAAAAATGGTTAAGAGACTGGGTAAACCCAGCTATATCGACAGACGAATTGGTTGCGCAAATCACTATGGCAGGCCTGGAGGTCGACGGTGTTGATCCGGTGGCGGGTGAGTTTAGCGGTGTTGTCGTCGGTGAAGTGGTTGAATGTGGGCAACATCCGGATGCCGATAAGTTGCGCGTTACAAAAGTAAATGTTGGTGCTGAAGAGTTATTGGATATCGTTTGTGGTGCTCCCAATTGTCGTCAAGGCATCAAAGTGGCCGTTGCTACCGTCGGCGCTGTGCTTCCGGGCAACTTCAAGATTAAGAAAGCAAAATTACGCGGTCAGCCATCCCACGGTATGTTGTGTTCTTTTTCCGAACTACAGATTTCTGAAGATCACGATGGCATTATCGAATTGCCAGTGGACGCACCTATAGGACAGGATATTCGCGAGTATCTGAATCTAAATGATGTCGCTATTGAAGTTGACTTAACGCCGAATCGCTCAGATTGCTTAGGTATTCGTGGTCTTGCTCGTGAAGTCGGAGTGTTAAACAATACGGATGTTTGCGAAGTTGAAGCGGCACCGGTTGCCCCTGTTATTGATGATAGTCGTACTATTACCCTGGAAGCGCCGGAGGCATGTCCGCGTTACCTGGGCAGAGTTATTAAGGGCATCAACTTAGATGCACAGTCGCCACTATGGCTGACAGAACGTCTTCGTCGCAGCGGTATTCGGGCAATTGATCCGGTAGTAGACGTCACCAACTATGTTTTACTAGAGCTAGGTCACCCAATGCACGCTTTTGATTTGGCAAAACTGGACGGTGGTATTAAAGTGCGCTTCGCACAGCAAGACGAAAAGCTCACCTTGTTAGATGGTAACGAAGTGGCATTGCAGAGTAATACCTTGGTTATAGCTGATGACAACAAACCGTTGGCAATGGCAGGTATTTTTGGGGGCCTTGATTCTGGTGTATCTGAAGGTTCAAAAGACATCTTCTTGGAAAGTGCCTTTTTTGCACCACTGGCGATTGCGGGTAAAGCGCGCCAGTATGGATTGCACACCGATGCTTCTCATCGTTATGAGCGCGGTGTTGATCCGCAGTTGCAAAAAACAGCAATGGAACGCGCTACTCAGTTGTTACTCGATATCGTCGGCGGCGAAGCTGGCCCTGTTGTTGAGGCCGTCTCGGAAGCCTATATTCCTGCGGCTAAGAACGTGACGTTACGCCAATCCAGATTGAAGCGTGTTCTGGGTATCGACATTGCATCAGAGCAGGTCTCAGAGTTACTGAAGCGTTCAGGTTTTACTACCAGCTTTGAAGGTGAAACATGGCACTGTGTCGTTCCTGCCTACCGCTTTGATGTCGCTATTGAAGAAGATTTGATTGAAGAAGTTGCCCGCATTTATGGTTATAACAACATTCCCAATGTTGCGCCGGTTGCGTCTCTTGCCATGCCACAGCACCAGGAAAGCGAACTTGATCTGAACCTGTTTAAAGATGTGTTAGTAAGCAACGATTATCAGGAAGCGATAACCTATTCGTTTGTTGATCCAAAAGCGCAAGCGCTGTTATTTGCAGATGCAGAGGACATGGTGTTACCGCATCCAATTTCTGCTGATATGTCGGCGATGCGCTTGAGTCTGATACCGGGACTGTTGAAAGCGGTAAGTTACAACCAAAACCGTCAGCAGAGTCGCATTCGTTTGTTCGAAACCGGTTTGAGATTTGTTCCTGATGAAAGCTTCAAAGTGGGTGTGCGCCAGGAAAATATGATTGCGGGTGTCATCGCAGGAGATAAAGCACCAGAATATTGGGCTGAAAATAGTCAGAAAGTCGACTTTTTCGATATTAAGGGTGATGTAGAACGATTATTGGCACTAACCGGTAAAGCTGGCGAATATACCTTTAAAAAGGCACAGCACAGTGCCATGCACCCCGGTCAGACGGCCGCGATTTATTGCGCTGAAGAGCTTGTTGGCTATGTTGGTGCAATACATCCTAAGTTCGAAAAACCGTTGGCGTTAAACGGCAGAACGTTTGTTTTTGAATTGCAATTAACGCATCTGTTAGAAGCAAAGTTGCCAAAAGCACAACCATTATCGCGTTTTCCTGCTAACCGTCGTGACATTGCAATCATCGTGGATGAGCAAATAAATGCATCAGATGTCTTGCAAGTCATTGAAAAATTTGGCACAAATCAATTGGTTGGCCTAAACTTGTTTGACGTGTACCGCGGTGACAACATCGGAGAGGGCAAAAAGAGTCTCGCATTGTCTCTGACACTGCAAGATGTTGAGCGTACACTCGAAGAAAGTGAAATCCAAAACATTGTTAATGGTGTGGTAGAAAAACTCACTGAAGAATTTAGTGCATCCTTGAGGGAATAATCTATGGCTCTGACCAAAGCAGATATGGCAGAACACCTGTTTGAAAAATTGGGTCTCAATAAACGAGATGCCAAAGATCTGGTGGAGCATTTCTTTGAAGAAATGCGAGAAGCGCTGGAAGCAGGTGAGCAAGTTAAATTATCGGGTTTCGGTAACTTTGACTTACGGGAAAAGAATGAAAGACCTGGTCGTAATCCCAAAACCGGTGAAGACATTCCCATTAAAGCCCGTCGCGTTGTCACATTCAGACCTGGTCAGAAGCTGAAAAGCAGGGTGGAAGGCTCTAAACCAACTGATTTATAAGGATAAAAATAGACACTTAAAAAAGCCTCTTATGAGGCTTTTTTTGTGTTCATTTGAATCGATTAAAATACTTAAGGATAAGTAGTCAAATATGTTTATCAAATTAGATAATTCTTCCGTGAAAGTTGCTGAGCAGATATACCGGGTGTTTCAAAACGCTTACAAAGTCGAAGCCGGGATTATTGGTGTATCAGATTTTCCGCCTTTAAAGCGCACTATTGAGCACATCACGATGTCTGATACTTGCTTCACCGGCTTTTTAGAAAATGACATTTTAGCAGCAGTTGTAGAAACCCAATTGGCAAATGAAGTCCTGCACATTCACAGCTTAACGGTGGCAGCAGAATTTTTCGGTCGGGGTATTGGTAAAAGACTAATGCATTATGTGCTCCAACAGGAAGGATATGAAAGGGCCCATGTTGAAACCGCGCTGCTTAATGTGCCTGCCATTAATTTGTATAAAAAGTTGGGGTTTGCCGAAATAAAACGTTGGATACCCTCTCATGGCATCGAAAAAATTGCGTTTCACAAAACCATGGAAAACTGTAAATAATGTATGTTAATAAAAGTTTCCTTTTGATCTCAGGGCGAGCAATGCTCGTAAATTTCACTTGGAGGTAAAAAATGATAAAAATCGGTACCAGTGCCTGCGTGTTAGGTGAAAAAGTAAGGTTCGACGGTGGTCACAAGCGTTCGTCTTTTGTGGCCAGCCACATCTCAGAATATTATCAACTTGTGCCATTTTGTCCTGAAGTGGGTATTGGCATGTCTGTGCCTAGACCCGCTATACAGCTGCGGGAAATTAACGATGAGATTCGCCTCGTTGACTCTAAAACGGGTAGTTCGGATTACAGCGATAAAATGGCCAATTACTTCGAACGGCAACAGTGTTCATTGGAACCTCTGGATGGGTATATTCTGGCTGGTAAATCACCCAGTTGCGGTATGGAGCGCATTAAGATCCACAATGAAGAAGGTCGACTCTTACATCGCGACGGACGCGGTATGTTTGCTGAAGCGCTTATAAGAAATTTCCCCGACCTGCCTGTTGAAGAAGACGGGCGTTTGAACGATAAAGGCATCAGAGAGAGTTTCTTCACGCGAGTAGAAGCCTATGCACTGTTCAGAAAGCTAGTGATGGAAGATATTCAGGCCTCATCCTTGATTGAATTCCACACCCGTTATAAATATTTAATACTGGCCTACAATCCGAAAATCTATTATGAACTTGGACCTACAGTAGCACAATGCGCTAATGACATTGAACAGGCGGTGAGTAATTATCGCAGTAAGATGATGTTGGCTTTGTCGAAGCCAACAACGCGCAAGAAGCACACCAATGTATTAATGCACCTTCAGGGCTTTTTCAAAAATGACCTTGACAGTAAATACAAAAAAGAGCTGTCAGATGAGATTGACAAGTACCACAGTGGTTATGTGCCACTATTGGCACCTTTAACTCTGATCAATCATTACTTGCGAGAATTTCCCAATGAGTTCTTGCAAAAGCAGGCTTACCTCAAACCCTTCCCCTTGGAGCTGGGGTTACACGCTTAAGCTACGCGGTAGTTACATTTCAATGCACGGCCCGAGACTTATTCACGGGCTTTTTTTTGTCACTGCTATCATAATGATACTGCCATTTACCCTAAACGTTTTCGATGCCAGATTCATTACAGTTATATTCAATTTCTCCAGCAATCAAAAAATGGCTATCTCTTTCAAGCGCATTTTACATTATTGTTGTACTGAATTTTTTTGAGCCCTTTGCCATTAAATTACAGGGATTCAATCCGGTCTATCACCTTACTTTAAGCACTTATGGCCTGGTCACAGGCGCAGTAACCTGGATGTTATTGAGCTTTGTTTTTCCTTTCTGTTGGCGTCACTTGGGGCAAAAGGTGTTTGGCTGTCAGGTTTTTTGGTGGGGGATGCTGGTGCTACTACTAAGTATCAGCAATTGGGCTTATAGCTTATTGTTTCACTATACACTTAGTGGTTGGCAAAACATGTATGTCCCTTTGCGCGGTTTTTTTGAATTAATGCCACAGTTTTTTGTCATGTTTGCTGCTTGGGGAGTGCTGAGTTGGGGAAACGTTATTCTGCTTCAGCGACACAAGCCTATTCAACCACCTGAAAAGAGCACACAATTCCTGAGTTTATATTCCGAAAACCAGTCAGATAGATTCAGAATCGAAGCAAAGGCTATTATCTGCTTCCAAACTTGCGACAATTACCTGCAGCTTTATTATCTAAATGAATCCGGTTCGCTAAGTAAAAGATTGATCCGTTCAAGTATGAAGAAAATGGTAGCGCAGCTCGCGTTGTACAATGTAGAATTTTTCCGCTGTCATCAGTCTTACCTTGTGAATCCTGACTATATAAAAGGCGTGCATAAAAGCCCACAGCAGGCAACATTGGAAGTCGCCTGGTTGGACTTTCCGGTTTTGCTTTCCAGAAAAAATATGAAAGCCAGTTTAGCCATGCTGGCGCAATCCACCGAATCACCCTAAATTAGGTCACAATCTCCCACAAGCCTTCAACTGCCTGAAATTAAATGAGAAAAAGATCTCTGTTAACTGCGTTCAACAGAGGAGAAGGTAATAAATGCGGTTTTTATTTTTTGTACTATTTGTAGTGGGGTTTTCATCTTTTGTAGATTCGAGCCCAGACTATGCAAATGAACAAACAAAAAACATCATTGAAAAAATGCTTGAAGCCCATGGTGGTTACAATAACTGGGAGAGTAAAAACATCATTCAGTTTGACGCGATAATGCATAACAATTATCACGGTAAGAATGAACTGGCCTGGTGGGCTGCTACAGAAACCATTGATAAAAGAACATTACAGGTTCATCAGAATTGGTTTCTGGATAAAGCCAGTCTTGGCTTTGATGGCGAGCAGGTATGGTCAGTCAACTGGCGAAAAGCCAACCCACCGACAGCAATGCTTTATTTTTTCTATTACTTTATTAATCTTCCGTTTTTGACTCAGCAGGATTCAGTGCAGTTGTCTGAGGCGACCGAATTTCAATGGCCAGGCCATGGTGGCAAAAGCTACCATGAGATCAAGATGACATTCAGCGAAAAGCCGGTGATTGGTAAAAGTGCTATAGACTATTTTGTATTGTACATAGATAAGCGAACTTATCGCCTTGTCGGCTATCAATATGCCATTGGTAATCGCGCATTTCTGGACGCCTTAGGTCAGCCTGCGGAGCGCAAACTGTTTGGGCCTTTGTGGCGAATTATCACTTCATATCAAACGGTCGATGGCATTGTGTTTCCTGCGACGTTTCGCACCATGCCTGAGCCTGACGAGCGCATAGTGGGTAACCATATAATTCGAAACATCCGGTTTATTGAGGACGTGGCAAGTGGTTTTTGGGAAATACCGGGAGCCGCGATTATAGACCCACCATCCAGGCGTTAAATCATAATCGTGTCTCGTCCTAAAATACGTTGACGTTTTATGCAGGCCGGTAGATTTTATCTATCGGCCTTTTTCGTAATGCACCTGGTTAGGTGTTTTCATTCCCAAACTCAAGTGCGGCCTCATCTCATTGTAGATGTATATCGATTCATCCACGAGTTGCTTTAATTCCCGCCTATTCTTGCACTGATGCAACAAGAACTCCTGCTTTAGTATGCCATTGATTCTTTCTGCTAAGGCATTCTGATAGCAATCATAACCATCGGTCATAGATGGAGTAATGTTGTGATTTCTCAGGACAGCCTGATATTCCTCAGAGCAATATTGCACTCCTCGGTCTGAGTGATGAATCATTGGATGGTTATAGTACTTATGCTTGATACTCATATTGAGTGCCTTAACCACATCTGTTGCTTTCATTTCATCGCTGAGTTCATACCCCATTATCTTTCGGGAATATGCATCCGTTGTTAATGATAAATAGTGCGTACCCGCATCTGACTTCACGTAGGTAATATCACTCACAAGCACATCCTCAGCCTGTTGAGGTTGATAGTCCTTCAGTAGATTCGGGTGCTTTTTCATCCAGTGACGGCTGTCGGTTGTTTTTGTGTAACTACGTTTGGGTTTAACCAACATGCCTTCTGCGCGTAAATAATCAAACAGTCCATCACGCCCCAACTTAATGCCAAGTTTATCAAGCTCTGGTTTCATCAGTTGGTAGAGCTTTCGAGTCCCAATCCGCGGCATGTACTGGCGCCAATACAGCACCATGTCCTTAACCGGCATTAGCCTCTGCTGCTTATCGTTAAACCGCTTAACCCACTGATAAAGCCCTTGAGGTGTAAATCCGAATAGGCGACAACAACGAGCTAGCTTTCTTCGTTTTTCAACTTTTCCCGCCCAGAGAGCTTGTCGTAGTACTTTTTTCTGTAGTTACTCCCACACTCGTTATCAACACGGGTTACTACCTCTTCCAGAGCATCAATTTTGAGTTCAGCATCAGCTAATGCGCGTTCTAAACGCTTAATCTTTTGGGCGGGTGTTTCGTTGGATTGAGACATAAGTGAATGCATCAAAGGCTCAGACCAATCCAGCTTACCATGCTTTCGTAGCCAGACGAGAACTGTACTTCGGCCTTGAATGCCAAAGTGCTTTTGAGCTTGTTTGTAGGTGAAGTCGCCTTTTTCGACTTGCGCTACAACGGCCAATTTAAAGCCTAAGGTGTAATCACGTTGAGTTCGTTTAACGCGTTGTTTATCTGGGTTTCTCATAATAAGTCCTAAATGTGTAAACACATTTCAGGACGGGACATCGGCATAAATAAAAAAGGCAGTGTCGGTACACTGCCTTTTGCTCGTATTTTTTGAGCTTAGCGAGGCAAGGTAGAGCCCGGGTGCTCGTTATCCAGTTTCTCATTCCAGAATGCTTTTACAGAGAAACCTGATTTTTCTGCCTTAGCTTTTTTAGGAGCTGCAGTCTTAGGTGCTTTTTCAGCTGCTGGCTTGGCTTCAGCTTTTTTGGCTTTCTTAGGTGCTTCAGCTTCTTTAGGTGCTGCCGCTTTGTTTCCTGCCAGCTCATCCGCCATTTCGTCTAATTGTGCCAGGCGCATGTTTTTGCCGCCATCTACACTATACCAACCGCCTTTAGCTTCAATTTCTGGCGCTTTGCCGTTTGCTGCTGTGTAGGCTTCTGTGAACTTAGCAATTACCTGATCTTTATCCAATTTACTCATATTAATCTTAACTATTTTGTTTTTAATATTTGAATGCGAAAATACAGCCAGTTGTTATACAGGGTTTTAGCAATAAAGTCTAATTTTCGTACTGGATTAGCTATTTTTTACTGCATTTATCGAGGAATTACATGAAAAATACGGCACTTTTGGCCTGGCTAGATGAGCAATTGAAGCCACAATTAATCAAAGATTATTGCCCCAATGGATTGCAGGTACAAGGCAAGTCAGATATCAAAAAAATAGTCACTGGCGTGACAGCCAGTCAGGCACTCATTGATGCCGCTATTGCGCAAAAGGCAGATGCTATTTTGGTGCATCACGGCTTTTTTTGGAAAAATGAAAATCCCGTCATTGTGGGCATGAAGCATCGACGCATTAAGGCTCTACTGCAACATGATATTAACTTGTTTGCTTATCACCTTCCTTTAGATGTACATCCAGTATTTGGCAATAACGCCATGCTCGGAAAGTTATTGGGAGTGACTGACATTAAGCCCGTAGAGGGAATAAAGCCGGAAGGTGTGGTTATGCGTGGAATCAATTCTGGTAAAGGAGATCTCGAGCAGTTCGCCGCCAATTTAGCATCAGTATTACAACGTAAACCATTGGTGATCGGGGAAGGCGACAAAACCATTGAGCGAGTCGCCTGGTGCACTGGTGGCGGTCAAAGCTTTATTGAACAGGCGGCAGACCAAGGCGCAGATTTGTTTATTTCCGGAGAAGTGTCTGAACAAACTACGCATATTGCCAGAGAAATGGACATTGCTTATATTGCTGCCGGGCACCACGCAACTGAGCGCTATGGCGCCATGTATCTTGGCCAGCAGATAGCAAAAGAGTTGCCTCTAGAGGTGGAGTTTATCGATATACCCAATCCAGTTTAGTGGGCTATTTTTTGCCATAGCTGGCCGATGTACTCGTAGACGGCTCGCTCGGTTTTGTGTAAGTAATGGGCATCAGGCAAATATTGATAAGACAGTAGCGGGCCTTCATCACGGTATAAGTGAGCTGTTGGCGCAGGTATCGGGGTCAGTCCCTGTTGCTGAAAATAGAGCAGTGCCCTGGGCATGTGACTGGCCTCAGTAACCAGGGCAAATTGCTTATCCTTGAGAATAGGTGTCAGCACTTGAGCTTCTTCTCTGGTATCTTTTGGGGTGGAGTAGGTGAGTATTCGATAGTCTGGCACACCCAGCGCCAGTGCTAATTCTTTATTCGTTTCAGCGTTACTCAAAGGTTGGTTGCCACCGAAACCTGTAAAAACCAGTTTGGTATTGGGGTGGCTTTGAAATATTCGCACACCCTCTACAACCCGATATAGACTGCAGCTGTCTACTTGAGAGGTTATGGGAACCCGTCGGTCGTTGACATGACCACAGCCCAATACAACGATATAATCCAGTACTTTCGCGTTGTCAAACTGAACAATATTGGCCTCAATGGCTCTTGCTGAAAAATTAGCAAAAGGTGGTGTAGTGACTGCGATAAAAAAGAGGATCGCGATACTTTGCACCCCGATTGCCGTACGTTTTTTGCCACGCAAGAATAAAAACAAGGTTATCAATAGTAAAATCAATATTAGCGGCAATGGTTGCAACAAGGCACCAAGCCATTTTTTAATTGTAAAGCTCAACATAAGTTAGTGTCTGAAATGTCCGATAAAAAAACACAAAGTTCCAATTCGCCATCGTCACAGGATATCAGTTTTGACAATATTGCGAATAAGTTTGATAAGAATATATATGGTACCACCAAAGGACGCTTGAGACATGAAATGCTAATGCACAATCTGGCTTTCCTGTGGCCAGTGCTGAATGAAAATGCCTGCGTATTAGATGCCGGGGGCGGTACGGGAGAGTTTACCAAAGAATTGTTGGCCAAAGGCTATCAGGTGTTGTTGAATGATATTTCTATGGACACCCTCGAAATTGCAGAACAAAAGCTCGCTGACTATGATGGTTTGAGCTTACATCACGGCGCCATTCAAGATATTCCAGCCCATTCGCAGTTTGATTTGGTTACCTGCCATGCCGTATTTGAATGGCTGGATAACCCTCAGGCAGTTTTATCTCATCTGTTTGAGCTTTTAAAACCGGGCGCCTATCTGTCGTTGAGTTTCTTCAATCAGGATGCCAATCTGTTCGGTAACGTTTTATACGGCAACTTTCAATTGATCAACAATGGCATGAAGCAAAAAAATCGGTTGCGACTGGCCAACCATACCCCCCTCAAACCTAAAACCGTATTGAACTGGTTGGAAGAATTGCCGTGTGAGGTGCTGAAAAAGTCTGGTATACGTTGTTTTCATGATTACCTGAAAGACAAACAACAACAATCCGACAATTACCAAGACATTAAGCAACTCGAACTGCAATATAGCGACCAGGAGCCCTATCTCTGGCTAGGCAAATATTTTCATATTGTGATAAGAAAGAACTAAAAAGTGCTTGCATGATAGCCCGTAATTTCTTCTAATCCAAAAGATGTTACGCCAGCCATATGTCTGTATCTTTAGACATTATCTGCGTGTATCAGAAGAGGTGCGTTGGCCAGATAGCTCAGCAGGAATAGTTTGCATATTGGGTATTTGTTGCAAGCAAATACTAGCTGTTAGAGTGACGGGGACCAATGCCGAGGATCCGATTTATGCAAACAATGTCGGGTTCGGTTACTTGAGGTGAAACTCTGTAACTGTCACTCCACAATGGAGTGTTGGGCTTCTGGTATTGAGACGTGTTGAAGCAATGCGTTCCTGCCAGTGTGAAATTTTCTAATCGCTTACTCGGAAATAAATTGATATGACAGGACTGATAGTCGCGAAGTTTGGCGGCACCAGTGTTGCCGATTATGACGCAATGTCTCGCTGTGCCAGTATTGTAGCCAGCAACCCGGAAACTAAAATCGTCGTGGTGAGTGCCTCGTCAGGTGTCACTAATTATCTTGTACGCCTTGCCAAGGGCAACTTACCAACAAACGAAAGGGATGCCATATTAGCGCACATTGCTGATATTGAGTTTTCCATACTGAAAAAAATGGGCCATAAGCCAGAAATGGCACAGGCACTTGAGCATCTATTGAACGAGTTGTCTGCTTGCGCTAGAGACGCAGAATTGGCATCGTCATTAGCGTTACAGGATGAACTGCTGTCTTTTGGTGAGCGCATGTCTTCGCTACTTTTCTCCGAAATACTCAGAGAGCAGGGCACACATGCCATAAACTTCGATGTGCGTCAGGTCATTAAAACCGATGCCAGTCACAGTAAAGCCACACCAGATATTGCCCTGATTAAACATCAGGCTGAGACCCTGCTAATGCCAGAATTGGCCCATAGCGTGATTGTGACGCAAGGTTTTATTGGTGCCAGTGATAACGGCAAAACAACAACATTAGGACGAGGCGGCAGTGACTACAGCGCCGCATTGTTAGCGGAATCAGTCAAAGCCGAGGCACTGCAAATATGGACGGACGTAAACGGCATTTACACCACGGATCCTCGTTTAACAGCAAAGGCGCGTCCCATTAATGAGATCAGTTTTGATGAAGCCGCGGAAATGGCCACCTTTGGTGCCAAAATTCTGCATCCGGCAACTCTGGTGCCTGCAATGCGTGCCAGTGTAAGGGTGTTTGTTGGGTCAAGCAGACAGCCGGAGGCTGGTGGTACCTGGGTTGCATGGAAAACTGAACATAAACCCGCATACCGCGCTATAGCTCTGAGAAAAGAGCAAGTTTTACTAACTCTCAAAAGTCCGGATATGTTGCACGCAACGGGCTTTTTGGCAGATGTCTTCACGATTTTAGCGCGTCATAAAATCAGTGTTGATTTGATCACGACTTCAGAAATTAGTGTGGCACTTACCTTGGATGAACCCACTAACGGTAATAGCAGAAAAATCACTGAAACTTTACTGGACGAGCTTAAAGCGGTTGGTGAGGTAACTGTTGAAGAAAATTTATCGTTAATCGCAGTAATAGGTAATCATTTACAAGCAACCCGCGGGGTGGGGGGGAACGTACTTTCGGCTTTAGAAAAATATAATCTGCGCATGATCTGCCACGGTGCCAGTGCCCATAACTTGTGCTTTTTGGTGCAAAGCGAAGACGCGCCCGGTATCGTAGAGCATCTGCACAGTTGTCTGTTTGACTAGTGCTTTTGCCTATAACTGAACAATATTGTCCGGTTGTAACTTTCCTTGAGGGTAATTAATGAGATTGTTCAGCGTTGTTTGAGCAATCTCTTTTAAAGCCTCTTGGGTGAAAAAACCCTGATGACCAGTGATCACCACATTGGGAAAGGTTAATAATCGCTGAAACACATCATCTTGAATAATTTCACAGGATAAATCCTGGAAGAAGAGCTCCGACTCCATCTCGTACACATCCAACGCCAGACCACCAATCTTTTTGGTTTTCAGGGCGGCAATAATTGCTTTCGTATCCACCAGTCCACCACGAGAGGTATTAATTAACACTGCACTGTCTTTCATTTTGGCAATGGACTCTTGGTTGATGAGGTGCTGTGTTTCTGTCGTTAACGGACAGTGCAGACTAATGATATCGGAATGTGTAAAAAGCGTATCTAACTCAACATACTCAACGTTTTGTTGCTGTAATGTGGAGCAAGGGTAAGGGTCATAACATAACACATTGCAACCAAATCCCTGGCAAATGCGAATGACAGCTTTACCGATTTTACCTGTGCCGATAACCCCTACGGTTTTACCATGTAAATTAAAGCCCATTAAGCCCTGTAAAGTGAAATTGTTTTCTTTGACGCGATTGTATGCTTTGTGAATCTTCCTATTCAGACTCAACAGGAGTGCGAAAGTATGTTCCGCCACAGATTCTGGAGAATAAGCTGGTACTCGAGTTACGGTAATACCCAATTTCTTGGCAGCGTGAAGTTCTACGTTGTTAAAACCAGCACAGCGCAGACTGGCATGGCTTACATTATACGTCTTAAGCTGTCGTAATACCTCAGCATCAAGCGTATCATTAACAAAACAATTTACGGCATCGTAACCTTCAGCAAGTGACACGGTTTTTTTGTTTAAAGTGGTATCAAAAAACGTGAATTGTACATCAGTACCGCTGGCCTCCTGACAAAGAAAGCTTTTGTCATATTCCTTGGCACTGAATACCGCTACTTTCATATCTATTTCTGTTCCTTTAGCTCAGGCGTTAATGGCCGCTTCTATGTCTGATTTGATGGCTTCGGGTTTGGTATTGGGGCCATAACGCTTAATGGGTTGCCCATTTTTATTGATTAAAAATTTAGTAAAGTTCCATTTAATGCTTTTGCTGCCCATCAAACCGGGAGCCTCCGTTTTGAGATAATCAAATACCGGTGCTGCGTTTTTGCCATTCACTTCAAGCTTTTGGAAAAGTGGAAATTTCACGCCGAAGTTGAGGGTGCAAAACTGTTCGATTTCGTCATCGCTGCCGGGCTCCTGATGACCAAACTGGTCACAAGGAAATGCCAGTACTTCAAACTGTTCTCGGTCGTATTCATCATACAATGCCTGGAGACCGTCGTATTGCGGAGTGAAGCCACATTTACTGGCCGTGTTCACCACGAGAAGGACTTTTCCTTTGTACTGCTCAAGATTTACCTCTTCACCTTTGTTGTTTTTCACTGAAAACTGATAAATGTTATCCGACACGATTTGCCCCTTATTTTTGTCTGCGTGGTAAAGCATAGAACGTTTGCAGGTAGAATGCAGTCAAAATATTTCCGCTTGAATTTCCTGCCGCCTGTAACGCAGAATGCGTCCATATTATTAAAATGCAATGTCAGAGATATGAAAATGAAAAAAATCGCGTTCCTCGGTTTAGGTGTTATGGGCTATCCCATGGCAGGACACCTAGCAAACTCAGGCTTTGATGTCACCGTGTACAATCGCACAACGGCCAAAGCTGAGACATGGTGTCAAACCTATTCTGGTAAACTGGCACTGACTCCCGCAGAGGCGGTGGTTGAAGCCGATGTGGTCTGTATTTGTGTGGGTAACGATAAAGACCTGAGAGAGGTTTGTCTGGGGCTCAGGGTGTTATAGAAGGCATCACAGAGAATGCCATCGTCATAGACCACACCACAACGTCAGCAGAGGTAGCCGCTGAGGTATCGCAAGCTCTGGCAGAAAAATCGGTGGCGTTTTTGGATGCTCCCGTATCAGGGGGGCAGGCTGGCGCTGAAAATGGTAAGTTAACCGTCATGCTTGGTGGTAATGAGGAAGTCTATCAGACGGTAACTGAGGTTCTGGATGCCTATTCTCAATATCATCGCTTGTTGGGAGACGTCGGTGCCGGACAAAAAGCCAAGATGATGAATCAAATCTGTATTGCCGGAGTGGTACAAGGTTTAGCTGAAGCGTTGTCATTTGGTCAAAAAGCCGGACTTGATTGTGAAGCTGTGGTGGATGTCATCTCTCGTGGAGCAGCACAATCATGGCAGATGGAAAATCGCCATAAAACCATGCTTAAGGACCAGTATGATTTTGGGTTTGCTATCGACTGGATGCGTAAGGACCTGGGGATTGCTTTACAGGAAGCTTCGAACAACGGGGCGAGTTTGCCATTAACGGCTTTGGTGGATCAATTTTATGCAGATGTTCAAAATAAAGGAGGCGGCCGCTGGGATACGTCTGCCTTGCTAACCCGATTTAAGTCATAAATGCAAAGACTTGAGAACCGGTTACCTCGTAACCGGTTCGTATTGCCACTGATGACCTTCGTATTTTATCTTCGCGCGAGGATACTCTCGCTCCGCTTTCCATGAGCGATTGTTAAGCTTTACTACCACGCCGGGGTAGATTTTATTTTTCGCTTCAAGACCAATTACGCCAACATAATCGTCTTTCGCTTTTTTGATATCGATGATTTTTTGCTGCAGCCAATCAAGCGTGCGCTTTTCATTGTTGAACAGATGAATTGCTTCATTAACTTTATCTGCCAGTGCTCTTGGGATCTTTTTACTTTTTATAAAGTTAATTTTGCTCTCGTGAGACTTGTTGTTTTGTTGCAATTGCACCCATAGTTCATCCAGCTGGTCTTTTTTCTCCATCAACTGGTTAAAACCACCGCTGAAATCAACCGACAGAGAACTACCCGAAACTGCACCTAATGTGCCGGCACTGATTTTTCCGTAACATTCTATGCGACAGGCAAAAAGGTTACCGTTGGGGTTGTGTAGAGGCCCTGCTGTTACCGTGCCTCGACAGTTAATTTTACTGTAGGCTAATTGTCTCCCAACAGTTACATTACCATTACAGCGTATGTCCAGTCCTTGCCCATGAGCCACGTGAACACTACCTCCAGCCTCCAGGATGGTACTGTATTCGTCGGACGACTCGTGGTGCTTACCAGTGGCACCTTCAGTGATGATGATATCGCCACCTGCTTGCACAAAAGCGGATTCACAAAAGCCGTTGATAGTGATATCACCGGTGGCAACAATTTGCATTTTTTCCGTAACATCACCATTGACCAATACCGCGCCATCGTAGTTAACGTTACCTGTACCCACATTTACGCCTTTGCATATAAAGGTATCGTCAACCCACATGCGTTCCTGCTTAAACTTGGGCATGCCGTTTATTTCGGCAATCAACAGATTCTCATCATCTGGGCTAATCTCCGTGCCAGATCCGGGTTTAAAACTCACCCAACTACCCGCGGTTGGATCTAGTGGCGTACCGGTTACAGTATAGCCTTTTCTACCATCAGTCGGCGGTACGCGACGAGCGACACCGGTGCCTGCCTTAACACAAATAATATCGCCAAGGTCGCGCATGTCGACGCGGCCTTCTTTCTCCTTCGGGCGAAGAATGCGCTCCAGTGCGTTGTCAACTAAGGGTTTGATCCTTGAGTTTTTACCATTTTTGGCGGGCAAACCTTTGGCTACTACTTCATCAAGCACAGTACCGGGCTCTGCGTTGCGCGCATTGTCCACCATTTCTACCAATTTCTTTTTCCCCAAACCTCGCACTATGCCGAGTTTTTGGGCTTGTTTCATTAGTGCTTTTACTGAGGCTTGTTTACCTGCAAATGCGGCGGTAATCACCAGGTTGGCGCGCATTTCATCTTCCGAAAGGCGAAAGTTAACCTGCGCATCTCTGCGCTCACCAATGCGTTCAGTGATGGGATCCGATGAGTCAATGCGCTCTGAGTTCTTATAGGTGCCGACAGCTGAAGCAATGGCTTCTTCAAAAATGAAGAACTTGCCGTATTCACTCTTTTTGACAAAGGCCATGATCGCCTTTTCTTCCAGACGTCCCTCAATTTCCGAAGGCATGATCATCAGATCCAGGTATTCGTCGGTAGGGTCGATCTCTAAGTAAATTCCATTCATCTGTTGTACCGCTAATCGTTTATAATAATTGTATGTGACTTCAGATTCATCGCTAGAGGTATTGCGTCATCGGATGCGCTTACCTTCTTTAACCATATAAAATGATACCGAAGTAATCAGTTCGCTCTAATTGCTATCGGCATCATTATCTAAAACTCAAGATTACAGCTGTTGGGCATAGCGATACAAGTCTTTTAGTATGCTTATGTGGCCGGGATTATTACTATTGGAGGCCAGTAATTGCTCCACTTCCCACATGTACTTTTCCAGAGTCAGGCTGGCTGGGGATTGTGGGTCGGTTAAGCGGAAATGTCTATGCCTTTGCCACTTTTCCAGTTCCTGAGCCGTGAAGGTATTAGGGTAGTTTCGTCCTCGATATCTGAAAAGTAGTGTGTTCAAACGAGGATCTTCAAACTTGTTATTGAATGAATCGAGAGAGGCGGGGTCAGCATCTTGAATTTGCGCACAAACCTGCTGATCTGCGTTGGATAAAAAACCGCCAGAATAAAGGGCGTGATCGGCATCTAATTCTTGTTGTTCACTGGTTTCGTAAAGTGCAGATAGTTTTTGTTCAAGTCCCGTTTGTTGTTGCAACCATTTTAAGTTTTTCAGGCATTGTTCACGGTCGATGTTGAGTCTTTCCGCGTTTTCCTGCGAGAGGGTTTTTGCTGGAGCCACTACAGGGCATTTATTCAGGTGTACAAGCTTAACAGGTAATCGCTGCTCGTTTGGAGCCATATCTTCGCTACGTTGGTAAAGCTTCCGCTGCAACTCTTCGACAGACAAATCCAATAAGGGCTCGACAGGCAAGTTCAGGTTAATGCAAATAATGGCGTTTTTGTTGCTGGGGTGGGGGCAAAGTGGTGCTATCCAGGTGCAACAGCCATTTTCAGATGGCAATTTAGAGGAAATGTGCACCAACGGACTCTTGGTAGCCATATTGAACTGCTCTGCCACTTTATTTTTAAGTCGAAGAGAAAACAGGTAGTCGTATAACCTGGGTTGCTGCTGTTTAATTAATTTCGCCATAGCGATAGTGGCATACACATCTGACAGAGCGTCGTGGGCATCGAGGTGTTCTATCTCATTGGCTTGGGACAGTCGTTCTAACTTGAAACTGGGTTTGCCGTCGTCATTGTGTACCCAGTTAATGCCTTCAGGGCGAAGCGCATAACAAGCGCGCACCATGTCAATAATATCCCAACGACTGTTGCCATTTTGCCATTCGCGGGCGTAAGGGTTAATGAAGTTTCTATAGAGTGAAAAGCGCGTCAGTTCATCGTCAAAACGAATATTGTTGTAACCCGCTACACAGGTACCGGGTTGACTCATTTGTTCATTGATCTGACGCATGAACTGCGCTTCTATCATGCCGTCGCGCAGTGATTTTTGCGGGGTTATCCCGGTAATTAGACAAGCCTGAGGATGGGGTAGATAATCGTTGGGGATCTGACACATCCAATTGATCGATTCGCCGATAGGATTCAAATCCAAATCTGTACGTACGGCTGCAAATTGGTTGGGATGATCTTTTTGGGGTTGGGCGCCCCAGCTCTCGTAATCATGCCACAAAATCGAAGGTTGGAAAGTATACTGATTAGCAGCGCTCAATTTAGACTGGCCTTTGTAAAAACAGACCGCGATTCAACCAAAAAACACTATATAGCGCAACCACAAAGCCTTAATTTTGCCCGGCATCGTAGTGCTTTTTCAGGTACTCAATGATGTCTAGTGATTCATACATCCATTCAGGAGCTGTGTTGAGCATGTCTAATTGTATGCGCAAACAGGGAACGGTTTTCCTGCCACCGCCGTTTATGAGTTCTTTTTTGTAGGCTTGTTTTTGATGAATATTGCGCAACTCAATTTCTAGTCCCAAGCGCTCAAGTTGTTTGAGCACCATTCGGCAATAGGGACAAGTACTGGAATAATACAGGCTGAGGTGATTGAGGTTACGCACAGCGACAGACGGCTTCCTTTTTCGTGTGAACCCGAGGAATTTAAACAAATAGTTGCTCCACTGGTGGCAATTGCAAGGGTAGAAAGGGGGAGAGCGTAAAATATTTCAAGCATAGACTCTGGTGTAATCGCAGCACTGTTCTAGAGTTAACTTAATCTAAGGCATTTTGATTTTTTACAGAGGACTGAAAATGAGTGATCACACCTACAAATTGATAGAGTTAACAGGTTCTTCGCCAGAAGGCATTCAACCAGCAATAGAAAATGCCATTGCTAAAGCCAGTGAATCTTTGCACAGTTTGCGCTGGTTTGAAGTAACAGATACTCGGGGACAGATAGTGGATGGCAAAGTTGCCCATTGGCAAGTGAGCATCAAAGTGGGCTTTACACTGGACTAAATTGTAAAAATATTTGTTATTAGACGAAAAGTAGCGCTATCTTTAACAATAGAGGGAGACATCCCAGCTCCAATGCACTATAAGTCCACATAATTAAGGAGGCAGAATGGAGTCATTACAGGTTTGCGATTATATGAGCCAACGCCCTGTTACATTTACCACTGAAATGCCAGTTGCTGAAGCGGTGGAAAAATTATTGCACAGCCATCAAACTGGTGGCCCGGTTGTTAACGAAAGAAAACAATTAGTGGGCTTCTTATCAGAGCAGGATTGCCTGCGTCAAATGATCGAATCCAGTTATTACCGAGAGCAAGTGGCCCGCGTAAAAGACATCATGGTGAAAGAGGTTTTGTCGGTAAAACCCTACACTTCTGTGTTGGAAGTGGCCCAGAAAATGATTGCAGAGAAACCAAAGGTTTACCCCGTGGTTGACGATGATGGTGTACTCAAAGGCAGCATCAGTCGTGCTCAGGTACTCAATGCCATCGATATCCAGCTTCAGGATGGTTATAAAAACGCCGGCTAAAGGCTGGCTCGCCATAAAACACTGGTAAAGAAAGGCGCAATTTTCTAGGATCTGTTGCACTAATCGCGACAGGTTTTAGATTTTGCCCAAAGTTCAGTCTCTTCAATACTTACAAAGCCAGATATCTCAATGCCGAATCAGTGAACAGCACGGCTTACGCAAAAAAGCCGAGCGTAGTGCTGGTCGGGGAGCTGGTGAAGCTGATGTCCCTGACAATCTGTTAAACGCTATCATAAAAAGCCAAAACCACGTGGCACAGCGACGTGAAAATCTACCCCAGCTAAATTATCCGGATTTACCCGTCTCCCAGCAAAAGCAAGAAATTCTGGAGGCGCTTGCTAGTCACCAGGTCGTTATTGTTGCAGGTGAGACCGGGTCTGGCAAAACCACTCAGTTGCCTAAAATCTGTCTTGAAGCTGGTTTGGGCTGCAAAGGACTAATTGGTCATACTCAACCCCGTCGCCTGGCAGCGCGCAGTGTCGCCAGCCGTATTGCAGAAGAGTTAGAGTCCGGCATTGGTGAAGCGGTGGGCTTTAAAATTCGTTTTACCGATCAGACTTCCGAGCACTCCTATATCAAATTGATGACGGACGGTATTTTATTGGCGGAAATACAAGAAGATCGATATCTCAACCAATACGAAGTACTTATCATTGATGAAGCTCATGAGCGCAGCCTGAATATCGATTTTATCTTGGGGTATTTGAAAGCCTTGCTACCCAAACGTCCCGACTTAAAGGTCATCATTACGTCAGCAACCATTGATCCGGAGCGATTCTCAAAGCATTTCAATGATGCACCAATGATTCTGGTAGAAGGGCGAACTTATCCAGTTGAAATCCGCTATCGCCCTTTGATGGGAGAAGACAACCAAACTAAAGATCAACTTGAGGGGATTCTGGAGGCTGTCAACGAATTACATCGCGAAGCCCCTGGCGATATTTTGGTGTTTCTCAGTGGGGAACGAGAAATCAGAGATACCGCTGAATATCTCGGTAACGCGAAATTACGCCACACTGAGATTGTGCCACTGTATGCTCGTTTATCTGCCTCTGAACAAAATCGCATTTTCCAATCTCATTCTGGCAGAAGAATTGTATTAGCCACTAACGTTGCTGAAACCAGTCTGACAGTGCCGGGAATACGCTACGTTATTGATACCGGAACCGCGCGTATTTCCCGTTATAGTTCTCGCAGTAAGGTACAGCGATTGCCTATCGAACCTGTATCGCAAGCCAGTGCTAATCAGCGCGCAGGGCGATGTGGTAGAGTAGCTGAAGGTATTTGTATTCGCCTGTATGACGAGGATGATTATCTGCGCAGACCGGAGTTTACCGATCCGGAAATACTGCGTACCAATCTTGCCTCAGTTATTCTGCAGTTAACGGCATTGCGCTTAGGTGATATTGAAGGTTTCCCCTTCGTGCAACCGCCACAGTCCAGAGACATCACCGCTGGCGTAAAAATGCTGGAAGAATTGCAAGCTGTAAGTCGAGGTAAACGCAATATCTTGCGACTAACCCCGATTGGACGGGCAATGGCTAGGCTGCCCGTGGATCCCAGATACTCCCGGATGCTGGTAGAGGCAGACAAATTAGATGCCCTCAACGAAGTGATGATTATCGTTGCAGGCCTGTCTATTCAAGACCCCAGAGAAAGACCTGCAGAATTCAAACAAAAAGCGGATGAGTTGCACAGTCAGTGGCACGATAAAGAATCGGAGTTTATTGCCTATTTAAACCTCTGGCGCGGCTTTAAAGAGCAACAAAAATTGTTGTCAGGCAATCAGTTACGCAAATGGTGCAAAGAGCAGATGCTCAATTATCTGCGTTTGCGCGAGTGGCAAGATATTGTGAGCCAATTAAAGCAGGCATTTTCCTCTCTTGGCTGGGGTATTCGCAATAGCAATGCCGATTACGATGGCATACATCGCGCGTTGGTGCCGGGCTTGCTATCTAATGCCGGTTTCATGGAGCAGAACAAAGAGTATCTGGGTACCCGAAACAATAAGTTTATGGTGTTTCCCGGCTCGGCGCTCTATAAAAAACCGCCTAAGTGGTTGATTGCCGCCGAGCTGGTAGAAACCAGCAAGCTGTTCGCGCGCACAATCGCAAAGGTGGAGCCTAAATGGCTGGAAGAAGCCGGCAAGCACCTGTGTAAATACCGCTATGCAGAACCCTTTTGGAGTAAAAAAGCGGGGGCAGTTAAGGCCAAAGAATCCGCTTCCATGTTGGGATTGCCTGTGGTTAACCAGCGTACGGTGTTGTACAGCAAAATCGACCCTGTGGTGTGTCGACAGTTGTTTATCGCTGAAGCGTTGGTTAATGGTGAAACCAAACTCAATCAAGCCTTCTTAAAAGCTAATCTAGAAAAAATAGCTGAAGTGGAGAGCATGGAAGAGAAAATTCGTCGCCGAGATTTATTGGTTGACGAGCAGTTGCTGGTGGATTTTTACGATGAAAAGCTGCCTTATGACGTTTGTACGGAAGTGGATTTTAAAAAGTGGTGGCAGAAACGAAACAAGGAAGAACAGAAACGCTGGTTTATCAGCAAAGACTTTTTACTCAAAAATGATGCTTCACAAGCCTCGGAAGTGCACTTTCCGGAACAATGGCGCAGTGGTAATCTGGTGTTGCCGTTACTGTATAGTTTCGATCCGGGGGCAGCGGATGATGGTGTGAGTTTGAAGATCCCATTACCTCTGCTTAACCAGGTTAGTGATGAAAACTGTGACTGGCTGGTACCAGGGTTAAGGGAAGAACTCGCCACCACCATGATCAAATGGCTACCTAAACAGTGGCGTCGAAATTTTGTGCCAGCACCGGATTACGCCAAAGCCGCTGTTAACGCCTTAGAGAACGATGGCGAATCTTTCGTCAAAGCCTTTACTAAGAAGTTAGTAAAAATGAGTGGGGTAGTATTGCCTGATGACATCTGGCAAGAACTGATCTTGCCCGAGCATTTGCGTTTCAATTTTAAATTGTACGACGAAAACGATCAGTTTTTGGGTGAGTCCCGTGATCTTCACGCTTTAAAAAACAAGTTTAAAAAACATTTAAAACAAACGCTGCAAGCAGTTGCCACTCCCGAACTGGAAAAACAAAATCTGGATTCCTGGGACTTTGAAGATCTGCCGCAGCAGTGGACAAACAACGATGCTGCCTGGACAGTGAAGGCCTATCCGGCTTTGGTTAAAGACGGCAATAAAGTACATTTAAAACTGTTTGACGATGCCAACAAAGCAGAGTTATCCCACGTCATCGGCTTACGCCAACTACTTATTAAACAACTACCTTCGCCTATCAAGTATTTACAGGACCGCTTACCCAATAAATCCAAGCTGGGATTGTACTTCAACCCGTTTGGTCAAATTCGGGCGTTGATTGGTGACTGCATTGATGCGGTGGTAGACGCTGAAATCAGTCAAAGTAATTTGAATATACGCAGTGCAGCAGGGTTTGAAACGCTTTGCAAACAACTGGCTGGTGAACTTAATGACAAAGTGCTGGCGGTAGCGATTCAAGTTGAAAAAGGACTGACTACTGCCCACGGTATTAGCAAGAAGTTAAAAGGTAAAACGCCTCTGAACATGATCAATGCTTATGCCGATGTAAAATCCCATTTAAATGCTTTGGTGTATCCGGGCTTTGTTGCTGATATTGGTATTCATCGCTTAAAGGACTGGAATCGTTATGTAGAGGGATTGGCAAAGCGTCTGGAAAAAATACCAGTGGATCCCATCCGGGATAGAGCACAGCAGCTTCAAATTGAAAAAGTGCAGGATAGATTTGCGTCGGTTTTACAGAAATATCCGCATGAAAGCACGATACCTGCGGAGTTGCTGGAAGTTCGTTGGCAAATAGAGGAGTTGAGGATTTCCCTGTTTGCTCAGCAGTTGGGAACAAGTATACCTATTTCGTCTAAAAGGATTGAAAACTATTTAGACAAGTTCTAGTTTTTCAGATGCAGTTAACAGCAAATTTACATAGAATGAATTTCGGTTCTTAAGGACCTGAGTGGGTTGAATCTTAACGTGCAAGCTGCGCAGTTAAGCTCAATGCGCTCGCATGGGAATGACTTCCCACATAATAATAAGTCGATGTTTCACTTAGCCAAGAGGTAATGCAATGCTGGGATACGACGACAAACGCGCTTTCTTCCGGATGATGATGAATTCACCCTGTACATTACTGGTTAATGATGCCGGGACGATGCAAAAGTTATCTGCTACTTGCCGTGATATCAGTGCCACAGGAATGTCTTTTGAAGTTCCACAAGCACTTGTGATTGGCTCCGAAATGGAAGTCAATATTGAATCAACTAGCTCTCAAATTTCTTCACTGTGTGCCATTGTTAAAGTGGTTCGCCAGTTTGAAGAAGGTGAAGGCAACTATGTGGTTGGCACAGAAGTCGTACAAATGATGTAGTTAGCGCTGCATCAGTAATTTCTTCTGTCTACAGCTGGTTTTTGTCGCGCAATGCGGCAAGGCTTTCTTTTCCCCAAAACAACAGGATAGTTTGTGTGGCTGCGATAATTAAAAAGGCGATAGTAAAAGGTCGAGTCCAAGGCGTTTTTTATCGTGCCAGTACCCGTGAAAAGGCCTTATCGTTGGAACTATGCGGTTACGCTAAGAACCTCTCTGATGGCTCTGTGGAAGTGTTAGCTCAGGGTGAAGGTGACAAAGTAGAAGAACTAATGCAATGGCTTTGGACTGGTTCACCGGCATCTGACGTTAGTGCAGTGACATTGCTGGAAACGGTCGAAGAGCCCGGCTTTACCTCTTTTACAACCGCTTAGCCTATTAGGCATCTGGATAGCAGACAAATGCAGTTTGTTAGTCATATAGAAAGCCAGGATGATTGTTTTGTGGCTGAGTGTCCGCCGCCACTACCAGATAAAAATGAAGTGCTGGTGGCGGTGACAGCTTTTGGCATTAATCGCGCTGACTTACTACAAAAACAAGGCAAATATCCAGCACCTGCTGGCGCCAGTGATATCTTGGGGATGGAAGTTTCCGGTGTTATTGAAGCAGTCGGACAAGGCGTTGATAAATCGTGTATTGGCAGACCCGTTTGTGTCATGGTAACGGGAGGTGGTTATGCACAGTTTGTTTGTGTTCCTGTTGAGCATTTGATTCCTGTTCCTTCACAGTTCGACATCGTCACTGCAGCAGCTTTACCGGAAGTGTTTCTTACTGCCTATCAGGCGCTGTTTTCTATTGCCAACTTAAAGCCCCAGCAAAAGGTCTTGATTCACGCTGGTGCCAGTGGTGTCGGTACGGCAGCCATTCAATTAGCCCGATATAAAGGCGCAGCGGTTGCGGTGACGGCTTCCAGTCAAGCTAAGTTAAAGCAATGTGAGGCCTTGGGCGCGCAATTGGCGATAAACTATCAAACACATGATTTTGCTGAAGGGTTGAAGTCGGCGAAATTCTTTCCTGACGTGATCATTGATTTTGTGGGAGAAGGACATCTGCAAAAAAATCTTCAGATCATTGCCCTTGACGGCAAAATCGTGCAGCTGGCGATGCTGGGTGGACGATTTGTGACTCAACTGGATATGGCTAAAGTGCTGGCGAAAAGAGTAACGCTGTTTGCCAGTACGTTACGCAACCGCAGTGATGAATACAAAGCACTCCTGGTGAGCGAATTCATCAAAGACTTTGGCACCGCTATAGAAAGCGGCGCTATAAAGCCCCTGATAGATACGGTTTTTGAGGTGTCCGAGATTAATATCGCCCATCAACGCATGGCGAAAAACGATAATATCGGTAAATTTGTCGTTAAATGGTAATGACAGAGCGAGTTAATAGTTAGTTGACCTGAGCTAAATATCCTTCATCAGTACGGCTACTATCATTTTCTGCCGCTGTTCTCGCCAGCTCGTCACATCGCTCGTTTTCCGGGTGACCTGAATGTCCCTTAACCCAGTGCCATTGAATATTATGAGGTTGGCAGGCTGCATCAAGGCGTTGCCACAAGTCTTTGTTTTTTACAGGTTGCTTGTTTGCAGTTTTCCAGCCTTTGGCCTTCCAACCTTTCAACCAGGACATTATGCCCTGTCTGACATATTGACTATCTGTGGTGAGATCAATCTGGCAGCTGGTTTTCAGTGTTTCCAGTGCAATAATCGCCGCCAGAAGCTCCATGCGATTGTTGGTCGTTAGTTCAAAACCTTGGGAAAGCTCCTTGCGTTTGTCTTTGTATATGAGAATAGCGCCATAGCCGCCGGGACCGGGATTGCCCAGACAGGAACCATCAGTGTAAATAGTGACGTGTTTTTTGGTCATTGGATTCTTAGATTTTATCTTTTCACCGATCTTAACCCGAATAGCGGCAGGCTTCAGCTGTAAATCAACGTAAATACACAGGTATCACTTGATTTCTGGTTGTGGGTTGTTGTTAGATCAAGGTAATACTTAGTTTGTTTAAAGACGGAAATATTGATGCGTCAAATCGTGCTGGATACCGAAACGACGGGTATCGACCCAAAACAAGGCCATAAAATTATTGAGATAGGCTGTGTTGAATTGGTAAATCGCCGCCTTACCGGCAACCATTACCATGTTTATCTCAATCCTGAGAGGGAAGTGGAGCAAGAAGCCATTGACGTGCATGGTATAACTAACGAATTTCTTCAAGATAAGCCTCTATTTTCTCATGTCGTGGAAGAGTTTTTAGATTACGTCGCTGGCGCGCAATTGGTTATTCACAACGCGCCATTTGACGTTGGCTTCTTAAACCATGAATTATCACTGTTGCCAACTCACAGAAACACCCGGGTTGATGAAGTTTGCACCATATTGGATACATTGGCACTGGCCAGGAAAATGCATCCAGGGCAAAAGAATAATCTTGATATCCTGTGTAGACGTTACGGTATCGATAATTCTCATCGCGAATTACACGGCGCATTATTAGATTCTGAGATTCTCGCCGACGTCTATTTGCAAATGACGGGGGGGCAAACGCGCTTAAACCTCTCAGGTAACGATAAGAGTGAAGGAGAAGATACTGGCATCCGACGTTTGTCGGGGGACAGGAAACCATTAAAGATTGTGCGTGCTTCAGCCGATGAATTAAAGCAACACGAAGAACGACTAGATATAGTCGAAAAAGAGGGTGGGAAATGCCTCTGGAGAAATGTGCATTGATGAAACGACGTGTCGTAGTTTTATTTTTGATTTGCCTCAGTGCTATGCCTGTTCTGGCACAGCAGGGTATTAACACGTCTGAACAAAATCAAGGTGACGGTAACAGCCCGCTAGTTGAGCTGGGCAATGATTATTACAACGGCATAAAGCTACTGCAAAATCGTTTTCGAATTGACTACAAAGTGGAAGAAATTACCATGATTTTCTTTCGCGAATTTGGCTCAACTCCCGTGGTGTTGGTGCAGCCTGACGGTAGTAAGATATTTCAGAATCAGGCTGATGATATGGGCATTGATTGGTTTGATTCTCAAACCTACGATATGATCCGCATCCGAAATCCCATGCCAGGCCCTTGGCAGGCTGTCGGTCAAATTCTGCCAGACAGCCGGGTTATGGTGATCAGTGACATTCAGCTGGAAACCAAACCGTTAGCGCCCATCATCTTCTCGGGTGAGATCATTAAACAAACCGCCTTTCTGACTAATGGCGGCCAGCCCATTGACTACAACGAATTTCGCGATGTTGTGCAGCTCACCATGGAGTTTAAAAGTACCAACAATCCCAACTATGCCAATTTTGGCGCCCAAACGGAACTCATTGCCACCTTTCAGGACGATGGTAAAGGTTTGGATGAACGCCCGTTAGATGGCACCTTTACAGGGCAGTTTAATTTGCGAATTGCCTCGGGAGAGTGGACACCGATATTTACTATCGTCACCCCGATGTTTACCCGACAGAAAGTGGGAGAAGATATTCGGTTGTTGGATAATCCCATCAGCATTGATGTTGAACTGGACGAGGAGGGTGACGGATTCCACCTGTTGCAAGTGGATGCCGATCGCACAACGGTAGACATGTCCAGTTTGCTGGTAGACGGCAAGGTCAGGTTTCCCAATGGCGATGTACAGAACTTCTCAATAACAGATATTACCGACAAAGTGCGTACCTACGAGATCGTCAATTTCGAGTATGGGGTATTCAGGGTCAAGTTGACTGCATATGGGAATACCGTCGATGGAAGAGACTTTATCCTGGATGTGCCGGAATATACCTTTGTCTTCGAAGAGCCGCTGCTTGAAACTACACTTGATGACTTAAGCGCCTTACCTGGCGATGCTCAATCGGCAGAAGCGTTAGCACTGCAAGAATTGGAGAGGCTCAAGGCAGCACCAGTTGAAGATGAGGGCATGCCGCGCTCGCAACTAATCGGTATTGTGGTGGGGATAAATCTATTTATTGTGGTGGCCGGCGTGTTTTTGCTATGGTTTTTCTTGGTGAGAGGTAAAAAGCCGGTTGCACAAACAACGCCTGTAGCGGATGAAGAGAAACAATCTTTGTTTGCTAAGCTTAGCGCTTCGTTGAAAGGGCTTATGCCGAAGAAAAAAAGCGAAGAGGGGGATGGCAAAAAATTGAGGTCCCCTGATGAAGCCGGCGATTCAGGTATCATTGAATTATCAATGCCTGATTAGTGGCGGTTTATCGAGCATTTTCTGGTGTTTTTTTTGTCACCGAACAGAAATAAAACTGTAATCGTTTAAATAACAAGCTGTTAAACAAAATTAAGAAATAAATTTAAAAAAAGCGGTTGACTCAATATACCTGAACCCGTATCATCTGCGCCGCGGTTGAGACAACGGATTCGGAAAAACGAGTAAGTTGTTGAAAGTAAAAAGATTTATTAAATTTATTACAAGTTTATTAAATCTGAATGCGGAGTGGTAGTTCAGTTGGTTAGAATACCGGCCTGTCACGCCGGGGGTCGCGGGTTCGAGTCCCGTCCACTCCGCCAATTTACTTTCGACTCAACTTCAAATTATCGCGGAGTGGTAGTTCAGTTGGTTAGAATACCGGCCTGTCACGCCGGGGGTCGCGGGTTCGAGTCCCGTCCACTCCGCCACTAATTTGAAAGCATATAAGCCACCTCAGGGTGGTTTTTTTGTTTCTGGGATTTGATCTTAAACCTTTGTGTTGCCTGTCCTTGAGCTAATTACTCATCATGTACAGCCCATCCTGAGGCTTTGTTGAAGTGCGTTTTGTCCTCATTAAAGTCTATTCTTATTTGACAACAATGTATCGCGCTGTGACCATATCGAGACCAAAAGGTGACATTCGAATCTGATGGCCGGGTATCATCACTGAATTTTTCGAAATAAGTCACCTGGTCAACACAAATGCCATTATCTCCAAAGGCTTACCGAAACGTCACCTGTGACTAATAAATTGCTGCTGCGTCCCAGAATTAACCAAATTCTCTCACCATTTACAATGATCCTGGAAGAAGCCCTCTGAAATAGAACAGATTAAAACTTAGAGTCTGTAAAAACCTCTATGGCGCAGTTGTCTTTTAGAGATAACTCTAATTTTATAAATTCGCCAAAACCTTTCATACTCAGCTTTCCAGGTAAGTGACAACAGAACGCATTGTTTAAATGATGGAACAGATAGGAAAATACAGGGTCATCAAATTACTGGGGCAGGGTGGTTTTGGCGCCGTGTATTTAGCGGAACATACCAAACTTCACGAGAAGGCTGCCATCAAGGTGTTTGATATCAAAGATGAGAATCTGGCACGTCTTGCCACCAGTGCCACTTCAGATGCTTCTGAGGTATTGAATGAGCGCTTTTTGAACGAGGCGCGCACGCTTAGCAAGCTGCGTCGCAATCCACATATTGTGGATATCTTTGATTTTGATGAATTGCCGGATGGCCGGCCCTATTACGTGATGCGGTATCTGCCGCGTACCCTCAAAGATGAGCTGGGCAGCGCAGAATCCGGCTTGGTCGATGATAAACCGGTACATGAGGTTCAAATAAAGTCATTTAAACTGATGTCTCATGAGGTAACCTGGGATATGTATCAGCCTTGCATTGACGCAGGAGTTTGCACCAATTCTGGTATCTTTCGAGGAGCTGAGGATTGGGGCAAAGACCTCCGTCCGGTTGTCAATGTTAGCTGGAACAACATTACTCAATAGTATATTCCTTGGTTGAATGATAATACAGCACAAAAATTTCGTCTGCCTACCGAGGCAGAATGGGAATATGCTGCCAGGGCCGGAAGCACATCAAAATACAGTTGGGGCGATACTGTGGATTGTACACAGGCCCAATTTGGGCAGTCGGGTAACAATAGTGATTGCGGCGACGAAGGTAAAACAGCGCCGGTTAAAAGTTACGAACCGAATAACTATGGATTATACGATATGCACGGCAACGCTTGGGAATGGGTGCAGGATTGTTACAATGATTCTTATATTGGTGCGCCATCAGATGGTAGCGCCTGGATGACGGGCTATTGTCATTTAGCAGTGATCCGTGGTGGGGGGTGGTATTTCCCTGCAGGGTCAATGTCTTCGGCTTTCCGCGGCAGGAACGAACGCAGGTTTGGTAATGATTGGACCGGCTTTCGTTTAGCCCAAGATTTGTAACACAACCAGGGGGTTACAGCTTTTACTTTTCCACGCCTCGGTCTTAGGGCGCAGCCCTTTTTTGTGGGCGACAACGCACTGTTTTTTCACCTGCAGGGCGGACGCGAAAAAACTCTCAACCTTTTTATATCCCCTTGTGTTATGAGTCAGTAATAGGGTAAGCATTTAGACAAAGCTGTTCTTTTATAAAGTAGGAGAAACAAAATTAGTCAAGATGCAATAATGGTCGATTAAGCGTGAATACCCTTATAAACCTATACACAGTGGCTTGATAGATTCAGAGCTTTTTATTACGCCAATATTCTTTCATACTCGTTTGAATGCTCAATTGCTGTATAGCGAATTATTAAACTAAGTACGTTTTTAAACACATGGAAAAAATCGGAAAATACAGATCAATCATAGTATTAAGACAGGGTGTTCTTAGAGGGGAATTTGGTGGAGCATAGTGGAACCAAAATCGTTAAATTCCTCATTGGGATTAGTACAGTTGTAGCTGTCGGCGCGGTCGTCTCGTTAATCAGCGGTTCAGAGAAGACAAAGAGCGAACAGTCAGTATTAGCAAGCATGATCGCCATCCCCGGCGGTAGCTTTATGATGGGCAGTGATGATGGAGATAGCGATGAAAAACCGGTACATCTTGTAACCATCGAACCCTTTAAGCTGATGGACACGGAAGTGACTCTGGCGATGTACCAGCCCTGCATTGATGCCGGGGTGTGTCCAGACAATCAACAGGAGTATGCGGGTGAAGACTGGGGAAAGGGCAATCTTCCGGTGATGAATGTGAGCTGGAACGATATTACTAAAAAGTTTATTCCGTGGTTAAATCAGCAAACGGGCCAGAGTTTCAGATTAGCAACGGAGGCAGAGTGGGAATACGCGGCCAGAGCAGGAACCCAGACGCCGTTTAGTACAGGTAATTGTATTAACTCTCGTCAGGCGAACTATGATGGCAATTATGATTATAAGAATTGTAGCGCTAAAATCGGTACCTACCTTAGAGAGATTACCCCCGTCAAATCTTACCAACCCAACGCTTTTGGCCTTTATGACATGCATGGGAATGTCTGGGAATGGGTACAGGACTGCTGGAATGACTCGTACATTGGCGCCCCTGCGGATGGGAGTGCGTGGCTAAGTGGTGATTGTGACCGGGTTGTGTTTCGCGGCGGCGCCTGGCTCGATGCTCCACTCGATCTGCGTTCGGCCAATCGCGTTGGAAACTCCCGGACGGGTCGTTACGACGCTATCGGCTTTCGTTTAGCCCAAGATTTGTAACACAACCTGGGTGTTACAGCTTTTTCCTTCCCGCGCCTCGTTCTAAGGGCGCAGCCCTTTATTGTGGGCCACAACGCATTGTTTTTTCGCCCGCAGGGCGGAAGCGAAAAAACTCTCAAACCTTTTTATAACCACATTAAACGAACAGTGACAAACGCAGTGGTATTTATGACAAAAATTTTAAAGGACAGGTAACTGAGGTGTGCGAAATTAATTTGGTGGACCAGCTCACCTCTCTTTTTTAAACAACAAAAATATTAGAGTTGTAAGCATACATTGAACCATCAAAAGCCAAATTAGATTAATTGACATTATTTGAGAGTTAACGGCAAGGCATAGCTGTGAGGGGTTAGACAAGGCATAAGTCAGCCCACAATCATTGATTAGCCATCGAAATAGAAATTCCCATGCCGCAATGACAAGGAACCCTGCGGTGACAAAAGAAAGCCAAAACCCAATAATGGGTTTCACTTTTATTTTCTTTTTACCAGTAGCGCTCATCAAATAACGAATAAGAAAAGCTATCGTCAGGATTGCCATAACCAGGCAGGTAACAACAAGGTTAACAGCGATCACTTCATAGCTTTTTTGTACTAACGGCATCGGACCCTCGCTCATGTTTTGCATCAGATTCCCAATATTACTAAAGTTAATTTTTATTTGACAGTTAATATTGGTTTAATTAACACTGTTAGTGTTAATTAAATGGTGTTTATATGAAATTTTCCCTGGACAAGGTGGTGGAACTAGTATCCCTGCCCAAACGAACGGTGCGTTACTACATTCAAAAAGGTCTGGTGGATAGACCAATTGGAGAGCGCAAGGCAGCTCATTACACCCAACAGCATGTGGAACAACTATTGGCGGTAAAACGGTGGAAGCAATCGGGGTTAAACCTTGAACGGATTTCACAGTTGCTAAGTGGCGAGTCACCTGCGCCCAATTTGATGACAGGAGTTCAAAAACTTGGCAGTACCAAAGTGGTAAGCCGAATGCACATCATAGATGGCATTACTTTGGAAATAGACGCGGAACAAAACCCTCTCAATAACGAGCAGGTGCAAACACTGGTGCACCGTCTTAATGAGGTGTTAACTGACATAAAAGCACAGCAGAAGTGATTAAAATGAATGATACAAGCAAGATTCTTAAAAATTCGGAAATAAATATCGAAGTCAATGCGCCACTGGCAATTACCCGGTATAAAATGAATCTCCACAATGATACTCAGGATATCATCGAAGCTCTAGTTCACTTTCCACTGCCAATAATGGCATGTCTAATGTCCACCTGTGTAAGCATCAATGATGAAAAATTTCTTGGTCAAATCACCAGTAGAGTTAAGGCTGCCGATGAATATGAAGAGGGTATCGCCAATGGCAGACGAAGTGTTTTAGTGGAGTCTGTGAGTGAGGGGGTTTACCAAATCAGCTTGGGAAATCTTGCGCCTGCTGATACGGGGTACGTAGAATTGACCATCGCTACAATCATTCAAGCTCAGGCAGGGGATTGGCAATATCGATTACCAACAGTGATTGCTAATAAATATGGTCTGGATTCGCCAACCATTGCGCCAAAAAACAGTTTTGATGCAATTTATTCGTTTGACGCAGAAATACGCTTTTGTCAGCCGGCGACAATTAACAGAAGCAATTTTGTTCTTACCGCCAAAAGTGATGGCATGTACCACATGCATGGAGTGCTGGATAAAGACATTATCGTCTCATTTGAATTGCCCAATAGCAGTTATCTGTTCAGTGGAACTCTGAACAATCGCTGTTATCAGTTGGGTTACTTGCCGTCGTTTGAGGTGCAGCAGGTAAATCAAAATAATGCTAACTTGCACGTCTTGATTGATTGCTCCGGTTCTATGTCCGGGGCGAGTATTCAGCAGGTTCGTAGTGCATTAAAGCGTCTTTTGAGATCGCTGAATGCGAGTTTTAATTTCAACTTGTATCGGTTCGGCTCAAGTATCGAAGTATTATTCGACAGCCCCAGGAGTTTCAACAGCCAAACCAAAGCGACGTTGCAGGAGTATATTCCCCACATAAATGCTGATTTGGGGGGGACTGAAATTGTTAATGCACTAAATGTTGTATTAGACCAGTGTGATCCAGAAATGGGGCCGCAACAGATCCTCGTTTTAACCGATGGACGAACCTGGTGTAGTAAGGAAGATAAGCTCGCCCTCCAACTTAAGTCGAAACGTCAATCTTGTGTCATTCATGGTTTAGCCCTCGGTCATGCCGCAGACGCACACTTTTTGAGTCAACTCATCAATGAAAGCGGTGGAAGCCTTCTACAGATTAATCCGATAGAGCCATTGGGCAGCATTATGTTTGAGTTGATCACCAGATTGACACAAAGAAGTGTTGCGATTGAATTGGCCTGGGAAGGGAAAGTCAATTGGATGGAAAAGCCCGCTGAGGTATTTCATCAAATACCAGCGTTTGTATGCGGCAGGAGTGAGGAGCAGCAAAGTGCATCACTTTTTATGGATGGCATTGAACAAAAGACGATTTTTGAGCCGCAAAGAACAAAGGGAAAATGGGAAAAAGCAGCAGCGCAACTTGGTGCTATGTTCGAACTGATCCGTTTACCCGAGGACCGGGCTGAAGCCCTGTCCTTACAAATGGAACTACTGACAGCTTATACGAGTTACGTCGTGATCGGAGAATCAGAAATAGAAAATGCCGATGGCTACCCTTTATTGCATGTTGTTCCGCAAATGCAGCCTTGTAGTAAGGTATGTAGTGATAGCCATAGCGCGTATTTTCGAAAATCAGTTGTTGATAATCATTCCATGGCTTCAGGTTCTTTCACCAGAAATGCAACTTCTCTCGGTGGAGATGACTCACTGCATAATTACTACGACATTCCTGCTTTCCTGCGTAAAAGCCATGATGAAATCCAGCAAAAAGTGCAAAAGATTGATTTGCCACCTAAAAAACAAGCGTTAGAAGTTGCAAAGATGTTAAATCAAAAATTAAAACCAGAGAATGTCCTTACCTGTCCGCCAGATATTCCGATGCTTTTGAATCTGGGGGTAGATGAGAATGCTCTTTATAACCTTAAGTGCGCTTTACAAAAATATCCTGATGAGGGCGAGCATTGGCGACAGCTTTGGATAGTTACTTTGTTGATGAACACAGGTTTTGACAAGCCCGAATGGGTCAGCACCAAACTAGCAAAAGTATTTTTGGCAATGGAACGGGAAATTGTCAGCGCCATTAAACAGGATATTACACTGTGGCTATTTGGAGAGCAGGTGCTTCTGTCTGACGAGAGTACGATTTAAAGCAAGGTTTTGTGTTGAGCTTCAGGAGGCAAAAGAACATGTCTGGCAGCAATACTGGGAAACGAGAGGAAACAACCAATGCATCCTCTGATTCGGTCACCTTTCCAATGCAGTATCGGGGAAACTATCCGAAACAACGCGTATTAATCAAAAGCTGGTTAAATTTTGGGGACGAGCATGAAGATGGTGAATATATTGAACAGTCGTTTGAACTCCCGGTCCCCGTTGATACATATAATTTGAGGGCACTCGTCGGGCGTCAGAGTATGGAATGCCTTGCTATGGCGCATATGGCGTATGGATACAAGGCGATGAAGGATATTTGCAATTCGGATCCTGAAGTCGGAGAAGGTCTCCAGCGTATGTTTGAAGATGGCGAGTTTTTGGAAGCGTTTAGGGACTTAATGATTAGTCAGCAAGGTTGGGAAGACATGCCAGAGACGCTTAGTCGTCTGAGCCCGAGGTATTTTCCCTTTGATGAAAGTGAGAAAGAAAATGAACGTAGAAAACCTTTATAAGAAGCTCGTAGCGATTGATCCTGATTTACCGCAACTTGTCGTTGTGCTGTTGGATAGATGCAGCATTCCCGTGTGTCAATGTCGTCAGGAAATAACCTGTTTTAGTGATTTTGTTCTTTTAATGGAAAAAAAAGAGATTCGCACCCAAGAAGCCCTGGCTCGAATGATCAATGCGACGGTTAGCAATCCCAATGTTAAGCTATGCGAACAGGGCTACCATGCCTGTATTCGAGATTTAGCGCAGGAGAGTGGGTATGAGCGGGCCAGGCTTTCAATACCAGTAATGCCAGTAGAGTAAAAATGAGTATAAAGTGAGAACAACAATGATAGATAGATGCTTGGATGAAAATGGAATACCGTGCATCTGCCCATCGACAAAGGGCGATGTATGTTATTTTCGGTAATCAGTCTGCTTATACTGACGAACGGACCTTCAAACAGTAGTCCTGAACTTATCACCGAAAACAGGCTTGAACTAATCTCGGCGATTGAAACGGTAACGCCGACAAAGAAAACCCTGTATGACAAGCATTGGTTTGACATTGATGGTGACAGAAATGAGGATTTGTTGTACTGCTATTTTACAGAGGCGGAAAGCAGAGCACAGTTTACCGGTATTCAATGTGTGGTTGCACTAAGTAAAAACAACAGAATGCCCGGTTTTGTAAAGCTCGAATTACCTCTCTCGGAAGAGCTGACTTGTTTAGATTGGCAAGCCTCTACATTGACTGTCTACAGCTTCTATCGACACGTAACTCGCGTGTTAACATTTGATTGGAATCATGAACTCGCTCAACAATCCTCTTGGGGCGCAGTTAACAGTGTTACTGTTGATGAAAGATATGCCGAAGAGACAGTATTGGATAAAATTTATGATTGCAGTTTTTGAATACTGTTCGTTGTATAGATAGCTCGTGCCTGGTGATTCGCATTGGCTCAACATGTTGAAAGAATTAGCTCGCTGTGGGTCATAGTGCTATAAACGCAAAACAGTAATGTGCAGTGTAATAAATGTTCACAAGTAAAAAATTAAACTAATCTGTTTATAGTCATCACTGGACTTAAAATAAAAGGATGATAAAAAGGTGAACAGTGTTAACTTATTGTTTTTCGTTGCTTTATTAACATGTTTAAAATGCTACTTGATGGTCACTTTCACTATAGAGACCCGAACGGCCAGTTATAACGCCCTAAGGAAAAATTGAGTTGGATACTATAGGTAAATACAAAGTCATCAAAGAGTTAGGGGCTGGAGGGTTTGGTGCCGTGTATCTGGCAGAAGCGCCCATCACCAACGCGCAGGTGGCCATCAAAATCTTTCAGGTGAAAGACGAAAATCTGGCAGGCGTCGCTACGAGTGCTTCGCAGGATGCCAGCGGGGTGTTAAAAGAACGCTTTTTGTCTGAAGCCCGCACTCTGGAGCAGCTTTCTCATAACCCTTACATCGTCTCCATTCGGGATTATGATGAACTGGACGATGGCACACCTTATTACGTGATGCCGTATTTGCCGACGTCGCTTGAGCAGGAGATTGGCAAAGATGCTTTTACGCAGGGAAAATTAGAAGAAACCCCCAAATCCTTGCATCCCCGCAAGCTAGCAAGCAACCGTGCAATTGAAATTCTGAAACAAATTCTGGAAGGCATGAGTGAAGTCCATCGTGCCGGGCTCATTCACCGGGATATCAAGCCTGCGAACATTTTATTTGATGCACAAGGCAATGTGCAAATCTGTGACTTTGGCATTGCTAAATTACCGGATGCGGAGCACAGCCAAAGTGGTGTGGGCATGGGTAGTCGAAACTATGTGAGCCCGGAGCAACGGGAAAGTGCCAAGCATGTTTCTCCGGCCTCAGATGTCTACAGTATCGGGGTACTGGTATATAGAATGTTAACCGGGCAATTACCGCTCGGAAAGTTTCAGGATGCTATCGCTTATGCGCCAGAAATCGGCGAAGAGCTGAATGTATTAATTGATGATGCGTTATCGCAAAACGAACAAGAAAGACCTGCTGATGCGGGCGTTTTTCTCAATCGTTTTAATCAAGCGGTATCTGGTTTCAAAGAAAATATTGTGAAAGAAGAGGGGACCGGCACCTGGATTAATGAGGGTAAAACCGAGATAAAGCCGGAGTTAAAACCCCTGAAACAGCGGATAGAGAACCTGTTATCTGAACAGGGAGAAATCAGGGAGAAGGATAAACCTGGATTGGATGCGCTGGCCTCAGTGATTGGACTGAATGAAGAGGCTTTGTCTGAGTTTATCGTACAAACAACAGCGGCACATGCCCAGTCTTCAGTGGCAAATGCGGGACTGCTAAAATGGGTAGATGGTATTAATCGCCGGGCTACGGATGATAATAAAACACCTCGTAAAAATATTACTCAAGAAGAATACGACGCCCTTATCGAGGTGGGTATAAGTACGACAGGCCAGGATAAAGGTGCACTTGAAAGACTGCTGAAAGAAAAAGGCATTGCAGCAGGGCAGGAGCGCCAGTCAGCAGAAAGTAAGACACAACAGGCACCACGACCTGCTCAGGATACACCCCAACCTCCGCAAGAAACAAAAATGCCCGGCGGGATATTGGGGGCGGCCTTAGCAGGATCGCTGGCAATAGTATTACTGGTTGGTTTTATAAGCTACTTTGTTGGTGGCGACCAGTCAGCAGATCCTCAGATAAATAAGAGTACTCCCAGGCCCAGTACAGCTGTACAGTCGTTGCTGGACAGTATGGTCACTATTCCTGGCGGTAGTTTTATCATGGGCAGCAATGATGGGGGTAGTAATGGAAAGCCGGTACACCGTGTCAGCATCAAGCCCTTTAAACTGATGGAAACGGAAGTGACCTGGTCGATGTACCAGCCCTGTATCGATGACGGTGTGTGTCCAGAAGCAAAAGATGAAGGCTGGGGCAAGGGAAATCGTCCGGTGATCAATGTCAGGTGGAACGATATAACTCAAAAGTATATCCCGTGGTTAAACCAACAAACGGGGCAAACTTTCAGGTTGCCCACGGAGGCGGAATGGGAATATGCTGCCCGAGGTGGTACCCAGACGCCATTTAATACAGGTAATTGTATTAACATCCGTCAGGCGAATTATGATGGCAATTACGATTATAACAATTGTGGCGCGAAAACCGGAACCAATCTTGAAAAGACCACTCAGGTTAAATCATACAAGGCCAATCCGTTCGGATTATACGATATGCATGGCAATGTCTGGGAGTTTGTGCAGGACTGCTGGAATGACTCATACATTGGTGCACCTGGTGATGGCAGTGCCTGGATGGAGGGGGATTGTGGACAAGCTGTGCTTCGCGGCGGCTCCTGGGGCAACGGTCCGGACGCCTTGCGTTTGGCAAGTCGCATCAGTTACTTCCGCACGAATCGTCACGACACTGTCGGTTTGCGTTTAGCCCAAGACTTGTAACGCATTTCAGGGAGGCACTTCACTCCTGCCTTCCCTTTTCCGCCCGTAAGGCGGACGCGAAAAAATCCCCAAATCCTCTTATAGCCTTAAGCAGTTTTCATTCACAGGATTAATCTATGGTTGATTCAGCCACCCATGCCATGACGGAAGTGGCCCTTGGCCTGTCTATGTCTTTTTTTTCACTGCTGATTTTAGCATTGTTATCGTTTCAGTTGCCGCAAAACAGCGAGAATGGTGTTGTTCAGCAAATGCAAAATAGCAGACCGCCTACGGAATCTACATTGCAGGTGAGTAGTCACAAGGGCAGTAGTGAATCATCCGAAACACCGCAACTGGGCTTTTATTTTGCTGGTCGATTATACGACCAAACTTTGGCAAGCGTTGAACCTGACAGCTTTAGAGCGGATAAGCCGGTGATCATCGCGGTGTCTAAAAGTCTGCCGTTTGCCGACATTATGGCGCTGCGTGAGCGAGCAAATCACCCAAATCTGTTCATAACCTTATTGACTGAAGAATGGCAACAGCGCCTGGAGAATTTATAATGGCTGGTTTAAGGATGCTTTACAGAGTGCTATTTACCCTGTTAATCATGGGGTTTGCCTGCGCGACTTTAGCGTATACCGCTCACAGCAAAGGCGCTGTTAAAGATATGGTGGTAGACGAGGCGATGCGGCAGGGTTTTGATCCGGCATTGGCTTTGGCGCTGGCTAAAACCGAATCTGATTTTGACAACATGGCGGTGAGTCATGCGGGAGCCATAGGTGTGATGCAAATTATGCCAGCCACAGCAGAGCGAGAGTTCGGTGTTTCTCGCCACCGCTTGTATGATCCAAAACTCAACATTAGTTTGGGAATACAATTTTTAAAACACCTTATCGACGTTTACGATGGCCGTATAGATATCGCGCTGAGTCACTACAATGGTGGTTCGGCCGTAAGGCGTAAAGATGGTAGCTTGCAAGTTATTCCGGCAACACGCGATTACGTGTTCAAAGTTCAGAAGCAGCGCCGTGAGTATGCTTATTTGTCAGACTTTACGCAATTACCTGAAGTCGATATCGCTCCGGTTGCGAGTGTGGCAGCCAATAAGCAAACCTCTTATTCAACTAACCGCATGACCTATGCACAACAATTGGCACTGGATGACTTTGGTGATAATGGCGCGATTAGCTCACCAAAATCGAACTTATATGTTCGATTCGATAGGGACCTTACTCAAAGTTCAGACCCTAACCTGGTTCGCATTGCGGCCTTACAAGCTATACGGCAACATAATTTGTCCAGGGGAATGTTACGAGGTTTTAAAGTGAGCCACCAGGACAGCGCCGTACCGGTAAGCAATAAACAACTCATGGGGCATCAACAACCATTACAAGCACAGTCCCAAGGCGCAAGCGCTAAGCAAAAACAGGTGGCTCAATGGGAGTCGATATTTAACTAAGCATTAGTCAACCGGATTTTTGTTGCAAAAACAGTGGGGTGCAGTACATTGAATAGTACGTGTAGCCCATCAGAACAGTTAATTTTATTGTGTTTGACGTTAGTGAATCATTGCAGGGAGTTTTTCAGGGATTAAAAGATACGCAAGGGCTGGATGGTGAAAAAAAGTATCGCAGTGATGATGTTCACCGTTTAGCTCAATACCTGGTGTGTCGCAATTATGGTAACCCCTGTCTGGAGTTAAGCTATCTGTGTTGGGCAATCGTCCAGCATTCGACTGTTTCTGGCGAACAAGGCAGTAAATTGCTGTCGTTTTTCTGGGTAGATGAATGTATCAAGCCTCGCCGGGTTAGGGCGGCGTTTGCCGAGCCTTGGCAAGATACGAGTCAAAACCATAGTATTACCCTTGCCGAACAAACACTCGATATCAATATACGCGGTAATCTGTTTCAAATATCTCCAACGCGTGTTGGCGTTCTTGCCGCTCTGCTGGATTTTGTGGCCACCATCGATCCCAAAATAGTTTACTCGTTAGAAAGTGCTCTGTTGTATGGCGATGAAAAACAGGTAAAACAACAAGCCTCAGCGCTGCAAAAATTGATTTATCATTTTATCGCAGAACATTTACCAACAGCGCAAGCGCAAAATAAGTTTAGAGTGATCACGCAGTGGCTCACCGAAAACGAAATGTGCGCGGAAACCCTATGCGACGATGCCTTGTTACGTTTTTGGCAAGCTCAGTGTGTTGCTTGCCCGGTGGAAGGCTTTGTAAAATATACGTCTGCCATGGATGAATGTTTGAGCTATCTCAACGCCTCAAAAGCGGCACAGGCGCAAATGCAAAGCCAGAATGCACTGTCGATTGGTTCTGATACAGACGCGGGGGAGATCGCCGCTGACACTTTGTTTGCTAGCTTGTTTGAAGAATTGAGTGTGAAATATGATTATGGCGCGCTGGCACAAACGCCAAAGTGCCTCACGCAAAGTCAAAGCAAACAGCTCAACTTGCTTGCCTACTTTGCTCCGTTTCAATCCCGTTTTTTACGTACCTTGCTGCGCTATCAAGTTTTTGGTTATTGGCAAGGTGTGCTGATCCAGGCGAATCGCAACAAAACGGAAATCGCTGAAAAATTGCAACATCCGGATGTCCTTGATTATCACGATTGCAGCCAGGAGCTCGAAAGCTTACAAGATGTAATGGCTGATGCCGCACTGTGTCTTACATATGTATTTTCAGCGTCAGGAAGTTTGCATTGGGTGGGTTTGAATCATTTGCTAGCGGATATTTCTTTGCCGGAACCGATTTTAGAGCGTATACAAGCGGATGTGTTAACAACATGCCATGATGCCGACCAAGACTTTTCCAATGTTATCAGCGAAATCTCGCTGCAATTTGCGGAAATTCGCGATTTGTTCCATAAAGCTGAGCGGGCTTTTAAAGCAAATAATAAAGCGGGATTTAAAACCTTGCCTGATATTGCATTACTGGATGAATACACTGAATCAGCACACTTACTGCAACAAAGCCATCAACTCTTGGCCTCGACCATTAAACGATTACAACCTTTAAAACTCACTTTTTCAGAAAATTTTGCCTCTGATCTTTGCATATTCCAACAGACAATGAAGCAGTTATACGGGGGCGCTAATGCAACCTGATAAAAACAACCTTACTGAACAAGCCTACATCGCGTTGAGCCAGTATCATCATCTTTTATCCGAAGATGCCCCAAAGCAACTGGTGTTTAATGATGTTGTGCAGTTAGTTAACGGCAATAAAAAAGTAGATGCTGATGCCATCCTTCAGGCCATTAATCAATCGCTAACCTGGTGTCGGGCTTATAAAAGGCTAATAGAAGAACTGTGTTATGTACAAAGCCCGCATCAAGCGGCTGCCAGTACAGAGGTTCAAGCAGCGGAATCAATTGTTAGAGAAACCGAACTACTCAAACTCAGTTTTAAACGCGATAAATCCAATGTCGCACATCTGTATGCATTGTTGACCTTGCATCATCCTACTGAATTTCAAAAGGAATTTGGAGTCGTAGTGAATGTGATATTAAATGATGTGTTTTATCGCATGACATTCCCGCCGCTTTCTGAGAATCGCACACAGTTATTGTTCGACGAACAAGACGCGCAGGTGCAGGCATTAATGGATCCGCGTGCAGATATTCTGATCATGCCAAAATAAAAAGAACCTAAACATGAAAGTACATGTTTTTATTGCCACCACCAAAGGTTTGGTGGCAGTACAAAAAATCACAGATCTGGATGATGAAGAATTGCAGTCGTTTTTTTCAGTCCGGGGCACTACGCAAGTACTGCCTATCAGCACGGCGTACCATAATCTGGTACGGAAAGGCACTGGGATCATTCAGCAGAACTTTGGTGGTACCAGTTACCGGGCAGATGTCTCTGATGAAATAAACCAAGGCAATAGTTGGCAATTGGGGATCTACATTGCGCATGCTGTGCATCATCTTGGGCTGCTGGGCAATGGTCAGTTGCAGGCCAACGATAAAATGATCATAGCCAGTGGCGAAATTAACACCAGTGATAAAACTGTGCACCGGGTAGGGGAAATCCCCCTTAAATACCAATTAGCTGAAGCCTATTGCGCGCAACATGGCATTTCTCCCGAACAATGCGAATGGGTGCTTGCAGAAGAAAACCAGGCAGATGTACCTGAACAATACCCGATTACCACCCGTTACATCCAGTACCTTAACGACACGTCGTCACTGCTGCCCGCGATGGCGGCATCAGCGAAAAAAAACACAGGCAATAAAAACCAAAAAAGCAAATCAGGGTCAATTGCATTAACGCTTTTGGCAGCAGTAACCTTTGCAGCCTTTGTTTTTAATGCGACTGATTTTGTAGCTGTGTGGCAGCCAGATAAGTCATCAAAACCTGCTGTGAGTGAACCTGCTGGGAATTCACCCAAAAAACCAGAGCTTACTCATCAGATTAAACCGGGCGAGCAATCAGACACACCCGCACATGCTGATGCTGTACTGGAGCTGCCACAATTAGTGGGGGTTTATCGAGAGAAAACCTCAAATTTAGATGATTTTCGTCCTAATACGGATTGCGCCAATACCTCGTTAAAGCGCACATTAGCGCTCACTGAGAAGCAATTTGCAGCCACTAAACTGGATAAATTGTGTAAGCTCCAATTAACAACTGTAAAGTCTGTTTCTGCGGTGTATTTTGTTGCCTTTGATTCGGGCTTTTGGGGGCGAGCCACTCGCTCGGGAAGTGACGAAACTCATGCTACGTTCACTATTCCCGCACCTTCGATGCGAAATGAAAATCGCCAATATGGTTTGGCTCTGTTTGAACAAGCATTGAGCGAAGAAGCTCAGAGCAATATCAAACGCTGTTTATCCCAATTACCCGATGAGTTGCTGTTATCAGAAAGGACAATAAGCAATTGTTTGTCTGAGTCGCAATTAGACTGGTCTTTTTATACACATACATTATTGGTTAAAACATGACGGAGATTGGTAAATATCGCATTTTAAAACGCCTGGGTGGCGGCGGTTTTGGCGAAGTGTTTTTAGCCCAAGACGACAGTATCCAGCGCCAGGTGGCCATTAAAGTCTTTCAGCCTAAAGACGAGAATCTCGCCGCTTATATTGCCTCAACGGGCTCAGAAGGGCTGGATAAACTGGCAGAACGCTTTACCAACGAAGCGCGGATTCTGGCAAGCCTCGAGCACGAAGACGCCATTGTCAATATCATTGAGTTTGGCACTACAGAGGGGGGGCAGCCCTGGTACGCCATGCCTTACTTACCGCATTCGCTTGCGGATAAACTAGGTAAAGATGTTTTCGATAAACGCGCTCTGGAAGATATTCCTGAGGAAGAACGCCCCAAAGCGTTACCACTTAATCTTGCGTTGGCCTATTTCGAACAAATTCTGCGTGGCTTAAGCGCCGCCCATGATAAAGGCTTAATTCATCGGGACATTAAACCCGCCAATATCCTGCTAACGGATAACGATAAAGTGCGTATTGCCGATTTTGGCATCGCTAAAGCGCCAGATAGCGGGCAATCTACGGTATCGCATTTGGGCATGGGTAGCCGCAACTACATGGCACCGGAACAACGAGAAAGCGCAAAACATGTAGATGCCCGCGCTGATATATACAGTTTAGGGGTATTGGCGTATCGCATGGTGACAGGGCAATTGCCTAAAGGCCGTTTTGCTGATCCAAATGTGCATGCTCCCGGTTTGTCAAAAGGGATTAATGATCTCATTTTAACTGCCATGAGTGAGGATGCTGATAATCGCTACGGCAATGCAGGTGCAATGCTTAGCGCCTTTGAGCAAGCATTGCAGTCGCAAGCCCCTGAAGATGAAAGCACCGGCACCTGGGTGGGAGGTGAATCTGAGGTTAAAACCGAGCTTAAACCGCTTCAGGAAGTCATTATAAAAGCACTAACTGAGCAGGGCGAGTTAACCGAAAAAAACAATACACTGCTTAATGCCCTTGCGGATATTGCAGGGCTGGATAAAGCTTCGCTGGAAGATTTTATTGGTCAAACCACAGAGGGGTTAATCCAGACCAATCCCAGTTTAAAAGCCTTTATCCACTGGGTAGCAACGGTCAATCGGTATGTTACGGAGGGTAACACCGGCCCAACCGCACAGGCTGCGCTTATTATTGCGGGCAAAACAACGGGTAAAAATGAAACTGAATTGCAGGCGCTTTTAGCTGCTAAAGGGTTTGCCAACACAGATAGAACAAACTCAGGTAAATCTAACACTAAAAAACTGAAGTCCTCCAATCATTCTGTGACTGCGGCTGAGAATAAGGGCAATACAGGCCGTTGGCTGATAGCTGCAGCGGTATTACTGGCACTGTCAGGTGGTGGTTATTATGGTTACGAGCAATATCAGCTGAAACAGCAACAGGAAGAGCAGGCCAGAATCGCAAAACGCAATGAACAATCGGCCTGGCAGCAAGCAAAAGGTTTAAACACGCTTGAGGGTTATCAACTGTACCTTAAAAACTGGCCCAATGGCGCTAATGCTAAAGAGGCCAAAAAGCAGAAACAAGCGTTAGAAGAAGCAGCGCGACTGGCCACTCTCAGTGCCGAGCAGCAACAGGCTGAACGGGTCAGACAGGTACAACAGCAACTGACAGAGTTAGGCTACCGTTTATCAGTCACCGGCACCTTAGACACCCGTACCCAAAAGACCATAGAAGCCTTTGAAGCACAGGAAGGGTTAATCGTAACGGGGGCAGTGGATACGACCCTGATAGCCAATTTAGACAAGGCAATAAATCGGGCTGATAAACAAGCGTTTGATAAAGCACAACAGCAAAATACCGTAACTGCCTATGAGCAATACTTACAGGCAAAACCGCAAGGGCAATACCGCATTGAGGCCACTGACCAGATAGCCAGCTTAAAAGAAGCTGCCCGACTGGCAAAACAACAGGCAGAAGCAAAAGCCAAAGATGAAGCTGAATGGCAGCGGGCAAAAAGCGTTGATAGCATAGCAAGCTATACAGCCTATCAAAAAGCCCAACCATCAGGCCAATACCTTAATCAGGCAAAAGACAAGATAGCTGCCATTGAGCTTGAAAACAGCAAAGTGCCGCTGACCATCAATGTAACACCGACAGATGCAAAGATAGAAATACTGAATATCAAAGAAGCCTACACACCGGGTATGCGGTTATTACCCAATCAGGACTACCAAATAAGACTTTCAAAAGAGGGATTTCACACTCAAACAGCAAGCATCAGTTTGAATCAGACAAAGACTGTTACCTACCAGCTTGAACGCAATATCCCGCCGGGCGTACAGGCATTAATGGACAGCATGGTCACCATTCCCGGTGGCAGTTTTATGATGGGCAGTAATAAAAAGCCGGTTCACCGGGTGTCCATCAAACCCTTTAGACTGATGGAGACGGAAGTGACCTGGGCGATGTATCAGCCTTGTATTGATGCCGGTGTGTGTCCAGAAGCCAAAGATGGAGGCTGGGGCAAGGGAAATCGTCCGGTGATAAATGTCAGCTGGAACGATATAACGCAAAAGTATATCCCCTGGTTAAAACAACAAACGGGACAAACTTTCAGATTACCCACGGAGGCAGAATGGGAATATGCAGCGAGGGCAGGTACGACAACAAAATACAGTTGGGGAGATAATATCGGCAGAAATAAAGCCAACTGTGATGGCTGTGGTAGCCAGTGGGATAACAGTAAAACTGCCCCAGTCAAATCGTTCCAGCCCAACGCCTTTGGCCTATACGATATGCATGGCAATGTCTTGGAATGGGTACAGGACTGCTGGAATGACTCCTACAGTGGTGCACCTGGTGATGGCAGTGCCTGGATGCAGGGTGATTGTGACCGCGCTGTGCTTCGCGGCGGCTCCTGGAACAATAATCTGCTCTACGTGCGTTCTGCCTATCGCGAAGTGTACCTCCGATCGAGTCGTCACAACAGTTATGGCTTTCGTTTAGCCCAAGATTAAAAACCGAGGTTGACAGTGAAGAATTTACTAAGCTTGAAGCTGCTCTTGAGCGTTGCCGGTTTGTTTGTATTAACGGGATGTGCTGTAAACGGAGCAAGTACGAGCAACGTTCTTGATGTTAAGTTTTTTGGTTCACCTCAATTGAGTCCAATAAGGGACAATTATTGGATATTGATGAAAGACTTTACCATTGAGCTTGAAAACCAATCAAATGGTGAGTCCTACCGCCTTAAAATCCCCAGGGGGTTCAGAACAAATTTGGCCACTATTCCACGTCCGGTGAATGTGATCTTTGCCAGTTACGCGACATATGCCACAGCAGGTTTGGTCCATGATTACTTATATTGGGTACAACCACATTGCCACGGCAATGGGCGAGATTTAGCGGATTTAATCTATTTATCAGTGCTCAAAGAGAGTTTGGTCAGTGAAATCAATCGAACTATTCAATGGGGAGCTGTGAGAGCCGCCTGGTTGGCCTGGTCCAACAACAGACATAAAAGAGATGCTGGTGAGTCCAGGTACTTTCCCGTTGACGATAGAGCTGACTTTATTAATCCAGATTTAACGTTGAAAACAGCTATGTACCTCAGCTCTGAGCAGCAGGAATGGGAAAAATCTTCTGATGAAAATGTCTGTAAATTACTTGGCTAATTCACCTCAGAAAAATGACAACGGCTCATGCTGATGCCTGTAACAAAACGTATGATTATCAATGATTTTGGATGTCTTCTGGCAAGTTGAGATAGTTCGAAGAGCAAAATGTACAAGTGCAATGTAACATGTATAAATTAATTAATTTTATTCCGTCTATTGAGGCGGTGGAGGCCCGTTATCCCAAAATTATCCAGCATCGAGAATGGCAGTCTTTAAAAATGCAGTATCAGTCTGTACTCCTCAAAAAATGTGGCAGATGATGGCCGGTCGTTCAGGTTATGCTTTAGTGCGTGCCGGAGAAGCGGTGTATTATTGCGTGACCTTAGAGAGTTGATATGAAGTTATTAACTGAGATTGGCAGTTGTTTGAGCCCCTTGTTTTGCTTCTTTTTCTTGACCCTGTCAGCTTTGTCTTTTGCACAGCCCTTGGCTATTAGTAGCCCAACTGACATCAATAATGAACTCGTGCGCATTTCGACGTTACAAGACAAGGTTTTGCAATTTGAGGAACTGAAAAGGCTATTGAGATCGCTGCGAGGGCTGTATTCAAATCACTCGGTGGACCGGGAAGGTGAGCAATTCACCCCTGATCCTGAATTAGAAAATTACCTTTTGCAGTTCGAAGCGGTTTACGCTATTTTTCCTGACAGGCTTACCTTGATGCCAAAATGCTCAACGGCTGAATTATGGTTAAAGTCTCTGTACCTGCCTCAAAAACGTGAAATTCAGGCCATGCCAGAACAGATTAGGCTGTTTTGGCAATCTTACCAGCGCTTATGTGCCTCATCAGAAAATGGTGTGTATCTTCCTTTTTCGCCTGAAACCTCAGGCAATTAGTCTGCTCATCGGGTTTACCCCAAAATAGAGCTGTCGTGCCGAGTGTGAGCCGTCTGAGCTATATTTTTTTGAATGAGTTGATAAATTTATTTTCTCATTCAACACACATATTAATCTTTGGGCATGCCGTGATTAGAGGGGGCCGGTCATTGAATAATTCCTTCATTATAAGCTGATTAATAAGTATTCTCTCAAAAATGGAGACAAAGCATATTTTTGGAACCGTTATAACGGCCTTGTTTGGAAAATCCTTTAAACCTGTTCATACTCTGTTACATACACTGAGGGCGCAACGCCGTTTCGATGCAGAATTATTAAAAGACACATACTATGGAAAGAACAATTTTGGGGTGGGCTTTGTGCCTTTGTACACTTTTTTGCGCTTCAAACACTTTGGCGGAACAAGCGGTTGAGCAGTGGCAGTTGGTAGTGGTCCCGGATAGTCGCTACGACTCAAACACGGTTTTGCCGCAAATTCATCGCGAGATACACAGACGCTTAACCGAACAAATGGGCGATGCAAATTTTGAGGTGTTCAGTACGGACTATGCAGGTTTACCCGACTGCTTCAGCCAGGATTGTAGCGACTTAAGCGACAAAAAAATAAAAGAACTCATAGACATAACCGGGCGTGATATAAACCTTGCACTCCTTTATCAGGTGGTTGTGGCGCAGGAGCAGGGACCTTCGGTTACTCGATATCGTATTCGGGTGGAAGGACGCATTCTCGATCTGGAAAGTGGTTCGGAGCTTGGGGCGTTCCCTGCGCAATCGACACAAGCGGATTTGAACTCAGGCTGCACAGGGTTTTGTTTCGAAGATTGGTTGGCACAGCAGGCTGGTATTTTGGCACAAGACGTGGGGTCGATTTTATCTGAAAAACTCGCCGCGCAAACCAGGCGCTTTCGTTATCGCATAGAAGCAAAAGACTTTTTGCCTTCAGAGCTAAATCAGATAAATCGGTTTTTAGAGCAAACCGACGGTTATGTTTCCCATAAATTACTTTCCGAAAAACGTGCCAGTAAACAATTTTTACATCAGATTTCTAGTCATGAGTATCGTTTTGTTTCGGAAATACCCGGGTCAACATTACGAGATAATCTTGAACAATTTATGCTGGCCAATGGTATTCCGATGGTGGTGAGCTATGCAGATCGCAATCGGCAGTTTGTTTTTTCTCGTACCCAAATGCCTTATCTGGCTGGTTATCTGTCTTTTATTGTATTGCTATCAATGCTTTCTTATTTGCTCTATGCATTTACCCAACGGCGTAAACATGATCGTGTGTTAAAACGCTATGCCATGGGGCAACATGCAGGGCAATGGTTGGATTACTTTGATTCCACAAAAATTCCTTTGGCCCCACGAAAAAAGACCTGGTTTGAAGAACAAAAAAACTGGTTGGATAAAGTAAAACGTTCTGAGCAGCTTGCCGAAGAGGCCTGGCTTTTGTCAGATCAACATGAGTATGATGCCGCCATCCAAAAGCTTGAACAGGCGTTGTCTGAGAACGTTGATAATCAAAGAGCACGTGATTTAAAAAAACAAGTAAGCGATTTTGAGCGCGGTTACAAGCGCTTTGTTATGGCAGAAAGCGAATTACAATCCCATCCCGCGTCAGCTTTGTCTTTGTTACAAGAGGCCCGGCATTTAAACCCTTCACTAGAACAAAAAGTGCAAGAAAAAATCGCTCAATGTGAACGTTTGATGCACGAGCAACTGGGTAATAACGCATTACAAAATGCCCGTGCTGCCTTTGAAGCAGGCCGGGATTTTGAGGTATTAAGCGTCATAGATAAAACTCAGTTACAAATTGGTAACCTTACTTCTTTTGCGCAGGAACAGGCTGAACTGCTGACATTACGTGAACAAATATTGAAGCGGCAACAACCTGTTTTGAGGGCTTTTAGAGGCACTGGCGCGTTAAATAATTTTATATTTTTGGCCGATGATACGATTCAACTTGCTCGTAATACTGAAGACGAAGCGGCCAGCATTGTGCTGGGTTTTAAACGTATTTCTCGCTTTAAAAAACAGTCTGCGATTACGAAGTCAGGCAACGACTTTTATGTGACCGACCTCGGTAGCGCTAACGGTACTCGTTATAACGGCATGGCCGTTGACCGGGAAGCTCGGGTTAAGTTAGAGCATGAAGGGGTTATTGCTTTGGGCGGCAGTAAAACAGGCGGGGGTAGCATCTGTAGTTTACAGTGTATGGGCAGTAATGAATCGTCCAGCCTTGTATTACGGCTCAAGCGCGATGGTCTGGCGTTTATCGACGATACGTCAACAGGGCAGAGCTGGCCATCAATGGATGAAGATTTTGAGAAAACCTGGGTACTCGTTAATGGTCATGTACCTATTGGGGTCAACAAAAACGGACAATTGGACGTCGGCGGATTTCAAAACAGTGAGTTGCTGGCGCAGCTAAGTTATCAAAACGGATTTTATATTACACCTATGGGTGTCACGATGGATGCTACCGAACTCACCATCAATGGAGTTGACCAATATAGCACTGTGCCGCTTGTGGAAAATGCGAATGTTGGGATAAGTGCAATAACATTTGGAATTCAGGAGATTAAATAGTGGCGATAGAGATCTTCGCTTCAACGCATGTAGGCAAAGTGAGACAAAATAATGAAGATGCCTTGCTGCATTTGCCCGTTGCAGGAACGGAGCATTGTTCTCTGGCCCTGGTAAGTGACGGTGTGGGTGGAAAAGAGTACGGTGAAGTCGCCAGTGGTATGACGGTAGACATCTTCAAATCACTCGTGACAGAAGGGAAGTTGGCGATCACCGCTGATGTCAATATGCGAACCCCTATGTTGGATATGGCTGTGCGTCGGGTGCATCAGGATATTGCAGCAGCCAGCACTAAAAATAAAGATTATTCAGGGATGGCCTGTACGGCAGTGGCGGTGATTGCTGATGAACACCGGGTGGGATGGGTCAACGTAGGTGATAGTCGTCTTTATCACTTTTCAAAAGGGCAGTTGCAGCAGATAACTGAAGATCAAACTGTGGCTCGCTGTTTATTTAATGAAGGCCGTATCAGCGAAGCAGAGCTCACTAATCATCCTGACAAAAATACCTTAATGTATTGCCTTGGCGTTGAATCGGTTAATAACCCGATAGAGCCGCAGACAGGCACATTTGATTGGCAGCCTGGCGATATACTGCTGCTGTGCAGTGACGGTTTAACTGATATGGTAAATGATGAAAAAATAGCTGAACTACTTACAAACAATATTCCTGAAGGTAGTGTTGCTGCGCTGATCGACGCTGCTCTTAATGCTGGTGGCAAAGACAATATCACCATTGTTGTTGTGTTGAACGGTAAAGACTAAATATGGAACAGATTGGCAAATACAAGGTAATTAAATTACTGGGGCAGGGTGGATTTGGCGCGGTTTATCTGGCTGAAGCGCCCATTACCAATGCGCAGGTAGCTATTAAAGTGTTCCAGGTAAAGGATGATAATCTGGCAGGTATTGCCACGAGTGCTTCTCAGGACGCTAGTACGGTTTTAAAAGAGCGTTTTTTGTCTGAAGCTCGCACCTTAGAAAAACTATCCCATAACCCTTATATTGTGTCCATTCGCGATTATGACGAACTGGACGATGGTACGCCCTATTATGTGATGCCCTATTTGCCGACATCGCTTGAGCAGGAAATTGGCAAAGATGCATTTACCCGTGGCAAATTAGAAGAAACCCCAAAAGAGCTGCACCCGAGAAAGCTTGCCAGCGCCCGCGCCCTTGAAATCCTCAAACAAATCCTGGAAGGCATGAGCGCAGTCCATGAAGCGGGTCTCATCCATAGAGATATCAAACCAGCCAATGTTTTGTTTGATGCGCAGGGCAATGTACAGATTTGTGATTTTGGTATTGCTAAATTGCCAGATGCGGAGTTCAGCCAGTCAGGTGTTGGGATGGGCAGCCGCAATTATATGTCCCCTGAGCAGCGTGAATCTGCCAAACATGTTTCGGAAGCCTCAGATGTATACAGCATTGGGGTATTGGCTTATCGAATGCTTACCGGTCAATTACCTGTCGGGCGTTTTCAGGATGCTATCCATTTTGCCCCGGAGATCGGCGAACAGATGAATGATTTGCTCAATCAGGCGATATCTCAGCAGGAGCGAAAGCGTCCAAAAGATGCTGGAGCTTTTCTACTGCAATTAAATCAAGCGTTGAAGTTTACAGGTAAGGCAATCGACGAGGAAGATGGATCTACTGGCACATGGGTAGGTGGCGAGGCAGACATTAAAGCAGAGCTCAAACCCCTCAAAACAAAAATTGAGCAGGTACTCTTAAATACAGGTGAGATACCGGATTCGGAACGCTTTGCCATAGAGGCAATGGCAGCTGTGTTCGGTATATCAGGAGATGAACTCAGTCGTTTTATAAGCATAATTGAGCAACAACTTGAGAGCGATTTGACTCCTTTGCGCAACTGGTTAGCTTTCGTCGATGTTCAGGCGAAAAAGCATCGAGGGTCACTTGATGAGCAAGCAATTAGCGCACTATTGATGGCTGGGCAAACATTAACTAAAAAAGAAGAGACATTACGGGAGCATATAAGTAGTGCGTGTGCTCGCCATAAAGACGATAGGGTGAAGTTACCACAAAACAACAAAAAATCGCCTGTTGCAAACCAAACGCAAACAAAACCCGTAAAGCAGCCTGCAACCGAAAAGCAAATATCCACAAACTCGCAATTTAAGTCGTCGCAGAGGCCGACCTTCTCCAGCAGCAACAAAACAACTGTTTCGAAAAAGAGCACAGCACCGAGGGTACCAATACAATCCAAAGTGAGCGAAAAAGAAAAACAAAAAGCTTATGCTTATGCCGTAAAGCAAAGTAGTTCTAATGACTTCTTAACCCTTTTAAAATTACTTTTTGGGGGGGCATGGATAATTTTCATTATTGTGGTCTTTGTTGAAAAGATACTGTGACCAGGAAGAGTTCTCTATGATTTGTTCAGGAAATTCAATAGTTTTAATGGGCTCGAACGCTGAAAAAGCACAAGCATACGGGAATCCATTATTCTGTTTAAGGATTTGGCGACACTAGCGATGATGAAAAGCCAGTATTTCGTGTCAATATCAGGCCCTTTATGCTGATGGAGACAGGAGTGACCTCGCTGATGCATCAGGCCTGCATAACAGCGTTGTGTTATCGAATCAATCCACTTAAATAACACAAAACCCTTCAAACCTTTCTATAATCCAAAACAGAATAAGTTTTACTCGCTTACGCATAAGCGATACCAATGAAGGTGTTGCAAATAGAATCAGGAAAAGAAATAACATGGCGTTTAAGAAGAGGCTAACAGGCCTGGCGGTATTGACTGCACTTTGTCAGCCCGTACTAGCTCAAATACAATCAGAACAAGCGTTTTCCCGGCTGTTGGATGGCGACTCCGAGAAACGGGTGATTGTGACGTTAAATGTGAAAGCCCCACCTAAAGGTACCTCTGAGCGGATAGGCGGTGGGCAATGGCTCAATTTGAATCAATACATTAAAGCGGCACAGAAAAAATTGGCCACGGAAATGGGGTGGCGCAATCTCAATGACGTTGTCAATTTTGAACAAGTGCCTGCAATGGCAAAAAGTATCAGTTTGAATGAATTCAGAAAGCTGCAAGAATCCGGCACTGTAGCCAGCATACATGAAGATAAGTTTCATCGTTTGTCGCTGGATACCAGTATTCGTTCCATTGGTTCCGCTTCTAGCATTATCCTTGATTCCGGTGAATCAGTGGATACCAAGGGAGAGGGAGTGAGTATTGCTGTATTAGATTCGGGGGTTGATTACCAGCATCCGTTTTTTCAAGGGCGGGTAATTGCCGGCGCTTGTTATTCAGCATATGGCTCATGTGATAGTGGGGCTGTATTTGAAGAGGGGGTAAGTGCGGCGAGACCATGCCCCGTTTATGGATGTGACCATGGTACGCATGTGGCAGGTATTATCGCAGGTAACAATGGACAAATGCACGGTGTTGCGCCAAAGGCTGAAATTTTGGCTTTAAATGTATTCTCCAACGACGGTGTGCAAATGGGGGCCTTTGATTCTGACATAATACAAGGGCTTGAATGGGTGTATCAGCATGCAGAAACGTACAATGTGGCTGCGGTAAATATGAGCTTAGGCGGGGGCTTGCAAGGTGAACATTGTGATGATTCGCCCACCAAATACATCATTGATAAGTTGTTGGAAAAAGATGTCTTAACCGTGGTGGCTTCAGGCAATGATGGCGCCACTGATGGGGTGGGAACACCTTCATGTATTTCCTCCGCTATGAGTGTGGGTTCAATGGAAAAAGACGGCAGCATCGCATCCTATTCAAATTCTTACGGGCAACTTGATATTGTGGCACCAGGTTCAGACATTAATTCCTCTGTGCCCGGAGGAAAATACGGTGTTAAATCGGGCACCTCGATGGCCACTCCCCATGTCGCAGGTGCAGTAGCTGTGCTCAAATCAGCTTTTCCAGAGGCAACAGCCGCCCAAATTCGACGCGCTTTGAAGGCGGGTAAATCATTTCGTGATCCGAGAAACGGTGTGCGTTCTGCGATGTTACATATTCCTTCGTCAATTCACTGGCTAGAAGAAAATGTAATACCTGTTGACGAATCGCTACCAACAGCGCCTCTAAACCCAGTACCTGTGCCCACAGAGCCAGAAAAAGAGAAATGCAAAAAGCGTATCGACGGTATTTTGGTGGAAAAAACCACAGGCGATTGTGCAAAGGAGAAGAAAATACAATGGTAATACGATTAGCGCTAACTGGAATTTGTGCAGTTATGTTGGGAGCCTGCACGAGCCAGGAGCAGACCCAAATGTGCATTGATTACGAGCCGGTTTGTAAAGCACTTAAAAACCAAGGGATGACAAGAGTTATCATCAGTATTGACGAATTTGCAGATAAAACAGCGTTTGTGGCGGAACTGGAAAAACAGGGGGTGATTGTTCATAAAGTGATTGATGCCACCCCACAAGTGATAGCGGAGATTAATTATGGTCAACTACTACACATTAGCCGAATGGAGGTGACCACAAACCTAAACCTTGACCGCTTCCACGTATTGAAAGAAAGCAATTAGTAATATTTTTTTATTCTCCCATAAAATTTTCCCAACTCTTTTCATAACCCTCAGTAGACAACAATCGGAGAGGGTTATGAAGCAACCTCAAAATCAACAAAATTCTTTCAACCGTGCCTCTAACGCCATCGTGTTGGCCAGTGTATTAGTGCTTTCTGCGTGTAGCAGTACATCTTCTACACCAACGATCACCGAGTTGCCGGTTCATCGCATCGACCAACAATGTCGAAACCAGGCGCAATCTGTACAACAAAGTGCCAGTGATACGGCCAATGGTGCACAGTTCAACTATGCGGCTGAACTCTATCTGCGTTGTATTCCGCATGGGGCAATGTTGGATTGGAGCGAGGCAGACAAACAAGATGGCATGCAAATGATGGCGCTGGCCACTTTGAACTTTGTGAAAGGGGGACAGGTTAAAAAAGCAAAAACTACCTTAGCTGATATGCGTTCCCGGTTCCACGGACGTGATTTGTACCTGTCAGATTTTACCTCGTTTACAGATACTCTAACGGCGTTGATTGAAGGGCCTAAATTGTCGGTTTCTGAGCTTGCTGCACTTAATATCAGCAGAACAGTACGGGACGAAATAGAACGCCAGCAATATTGGCTTAGTCACTAACTAGAGGATAAAAAAATGAAACAACATAGTATCTTATTATCCAGTTTGACTGCCCTAGTATTCAGTTCAGCGCTTTGTTTATCGGTTCAAGCGCAAGATGATGCCTCAGGAGCTAGTAATTGGTCGCCAGTGGCCAGTGAAACGCTGTTAAAACTGCCTGCCAACATCATGGAAAAACGCATTGAACAAGAATTTAGTATGTCCCCTATGGCGACACAACTGGTGCAAGCCGATGGTCAGTTGCAACAACATAAAAACCGGATTGATGCCTTAAAGCGAGATCTCTCATCGGCCGCTAGTGAGGTGGCGCAGGACATTAAATTTGAGCTGGTTAAAGAAAAGTCCGCCTATTTGGATGTTTTGCACGAAAGCCATGCACTAAGAAAGCAATTGGCCTTGCAAAAGCAACAAGTGTACGAAGATGTGCTGGCAAAATTGCGTCATCAATCGGGCAGTGTATCAGCGTCGGAGCAATTCAAGTTGCGTGAAAAGCAACAAGCAGCACGTCAGCGAATGGAAAAGGTGATGAGTAATGTCGATCAAACATTAATGCATACACAATTTGGTGAAACATCGCGTTATGGCGATGAATATGCAGCCAACTTAGCGCAAATTGAAAAGTTGAAAGCTGCTATTGCTCGCCATGATATTGGCCAGCAACCCGTTTGGAATGGGGAGGTGGTGACATCCGAAGAATATATTCGTCAACTCATGGTAAATTCGGCACAAGATTTTGCCTTGTTAGACCAGGAAGGTTTGATTTTGAGTTACATGTCCCGACTTGTGGCGCTTGATGCACAGGCGCTGGAATATGAACTGGCTTACGGTGAGACTGCTCAGTCCCCTAACTTTGGTGGCCAAACTCGTCAAGCTGTTGATGCCATTTTATAGGAGCTACAAAGATGAAAATGCACACATCGTTATTAATTCTTAGTCTGGCAACTGGGGCAATCTGTACCAAAGCCCATGCTGAATCCTTGTTTAGTTTACAAAATCTGGAGCGAGAGAGGGCCGGTCTATTAAAAACCTTGTTCGATGCGGAGGTATCTATGTCGGCCAGGCAAAACAAAGCGGACAGTATTCAGCGTCGTATGGTGGATGCCGAGCGCATGGTGTTGAGGGATGATCGTTTAACTGAGCAAAACAGTGTGTTGGCAAAAAAAGCGTTTGAGCGATACGAGATAACCTTTTTAGTTCACGCCAGTGCAGAAGCTAAATGCCCCGTATTGGATCACTATCTAGATGAGTTGGGACTCGCGCCACTCAGTATCGAAAAGGCAAAGGCAGGTTACCGATGAGCGCCTCAGCCATAAGTTCAACATTCAGGTTGGGCAGCGGCATCTTTGGGATACTAGTGATTTCATTAGCGATCATTAGCTGGTATTCCAGTATGAATGTGCAAGAGATGCTGCTTTGGGGGCAAAAGGTATTTAGTGCAAGCTTTGTAATTGGTTATCTGGTACTGATTGGGACTGCTGCTTACGCATGGCACAAGATTAAACAATCGAAAGGCAATAATAAATCAAAGCAAAGTGCGCTTTGGTTCGAGTTAGGTCAACAATGTGGCAATGGCTTAGCGACCCTGGCACTCACTTTTACGTTGCTCGGTATTAGTTTGGGTATTGGCGTCCTTTCAGAGCAACCTCTTACACCAGAAACAATTCAAAGCATAATCCAAGAGCTTACCCGACAGTTTTCGATGGCATTTATGACCACTGTAGTGGGGTTGCCATCAGCTACATTGGTAAGAGCTATTTTTAGTGTCAAACAACAACAGGTTGCTGGGTAGAGTCAGCAACTCTATTGAGGAGTGGGATCATGAAAACGCTTTTTTTTATCGTTGCCGTGGCGATTGCCGCCGGATACTTGATGTTTCAAACGCCAAAGGGGCGTGAGTTAATAGAGGACTACTTGCCGCTGGCAAGGTTAACTGAAGAGTTTCAACAGATCACAGCATCGGCACAGCAGCCTGCAAAGGACTACATGGCAAAGTCTGATGCCAACGATAATGAAGAACAAATTGGACAACGTAAGTCAGGCAATGGCCCTTTACAAGTTTTCAACTTACCAGCTTTGGACGAGTTGCAGCAACGATTGGTCTATTTAGAGCACCAAGTGGCGCACTTAACTCAACAAAAAAATGGCTATTCGGTTCAAAATTCACAGAAGAAGACGGTTGTGGAAAAGCCAGTTGACCTGAACGGTGAAATTAACACTGACGTTGCGCAAATTAATCAAGTTGATACTACTCAACAGGTAAATGCTCAACAAGAAAATGCTCAACTGGACACCAAACGCGCAAGACAATTGTTATTGCAGGGGATTGCCGAAAAGCAGCACATGGCCGCATTAAACGGTATGACTGAATAGTTAATCAAGAGCAAAAAACACGCCTACACAGAACAAAATGTGTACTGCAAAAGTCAACAGAGCCTAGAGATTTTGTATGTTTAAAAAACGAGTTTTAACCGCGTTGATATTGATGTTGTGGTGGTTATTTTGGTTAGGTATGTCTGTTTCAGAACCGCAGAAACAGGATGTTGAGCCAATAGTAGAACCGGCTCTTGAAGAAACTAGCCCGCTGGCAGGTGCAAAATTTATCGAGTTTACGCTGCCTCCACCGCCTCCCAAAGTCACCACTGCGATGCACGATTCTGTATCAAACAATGCAGATAATACCCAGGCAGAAAAAACACTCACAACTCCATTCCCATTTAACGGGAAAATCAACGCGTCTCAGGTTTATGAGCAATTAAGCAATGATAGAACAGTGCAGGTACAATTAAGATTACCCGATTCAGATAACGACAAAGCGATATTGTTTGATTGGTTATATCAATGCGCTGGCGTGCAATTCGGTATTTGGCACAATGACCAGGTAACCCAAATTAGCCCCAAAAGGTATGTACCTGTCAGCGATTGGATGCGGATCGCAAACCATTATCTAAGCCCTCAAGAACAACAATGGTGGCATGAATCACCGGAACCCGGCCAGCCAGTTCGCTTGTTCCCTATGTCAATGGACAAGACCCTGGCGAATGATATTGCACAACATTTAAAAGGGCATAAACTGCTATCCTTCAGTGCGCAATATCAGTTAAGTTCTGCCGGACTATTTGCCCAACACATTGTGCTTAACGGTATGAATATAAGTGGTCGATGGAAGTTAGCGAATAAACGCTGTTAGTGAATCATCAAGTGACGTAAATTACATCACAAATGTGAAAGTCGGTTCTATTTTCAAAAAAATCAGCCAAGTCTAAAAAAATTTTCTAAGCTGTTCATAGTCAACAATAACAAGTTGATTTATATAAAACTAAGGAGACACTGATGCGTTCAGTTATTAAAACACTCATGCTTGGCCTGATGCTGGGCTTAACTTCTACTTCATACGCTGCGGATAACCCCAACCTATTGGTGCTGGGCGAAGATGCCGATGAAGATAGCATTCCACGTGACAGTCGTGTGTTTAAGCGAGTTCTGGGTGCTTTAGCCAATCAAATGCACGATGAAAGCTTTGATGTTTATGATGAAACGGCGATTACTTTGGACAATTTTGAGCAGGGCCGCGTAAGACGCACGGACGCTGAGGTTATCGATGTAGCTCGCTCTATTAAACGCCCCCCAATTGATGTTGCTGTATTATTCACTATTTATGCCAGTGCGAAAGATACGGGTTACACCACCAAAGTGAAAGCGCGAATTGAGGGGCGTTTGTTAAATGTCCAGACCGGAAAACGTCTGGGTAATTTTGAAGTGGACAGCGGCAAGACCTGGAATGCACCGCGTAATTGCGAGCGTGAATGTATTTTAGAAGTTGTGGGAGACAAAGCACGTGTGTTGGGCAACGATCTGGGTGCCGTACTTGCTGAAAAACTGGCCTGGATGGTAGATGGTGGCAGCAATACCAGTGCAGATAGAGCAGGCTCTAATAGCATGGTAACGGATTATTACCTGGTGTTTGATAACTTTAGTGCCGAGGACTTCATGGATATTGAGGAATATCTGGTGATTTTCTCAGGCTACGAAAGCCATCGCCCAACAGAACAGCGTCATACTCGCTCAGAAGTAATGTATCGTTCTAGCATTACCTCTGCCAAGCTGAATCGTAACCTTAAGAAAATGCTGGAGGAGTTAGATCTGCGCGGTGTAGTAACTTTTGAAGGTAATACCTTTACGGTTAAACAAATCACATTGCGCGGCAAGAAGAAAAAGCCTGATGCCTCGGATGGTTGGTAAGCGGCGCTGAAGGGCACGTCTACGATGACAATTCTCAAAACATTAGCGTTCAGCATTCTGCTGAGCGCTTTCACTTTCACAGTATTTGGCCAAAACTTTAAATCTATTAGCGAAATCGAAAAACAACTGGACCCATTAGCCGTAATCGCTAATCATGACGGCATTCGTCGTTCTATCGATTTAAATATTCCCTTTGAGTTGAACTCAGCCCAAATCATGGCAACGGCGAAACCTCAACTTAAAGCGCTAAGCACGGCATTAAAGGGTAAATTGGCGCAATGTAACATCGCATTAGTAGGGCATACAGATGCGTCTGGTGATGCCGCACATAATCAAGACTTGTCAGATAAACGAGCAAAGTCTGTGTTAACAGCTTTGTTAGGAGAATTCGATGTAAATCCCCACATGCTCTCTGCCAAAGGCGTAGGTGAAACCCAATTAATTGCAGGTATTGCACCCAATGATAAACGTCATCGTCGCGTGGAAGTGTCGTTAGTTGATCCAGAGGCCTGTAAAAAAACATTAAGTTCAAATAAGTCGATGCAAAAAAGTGCATCAAATGAACGAAAAATTGATTGGTAGCCGGAAAAAGTGTGCTGATCTGTGCATAACCAAGGCGTAGACAAATTAACAGGATTTATCATGAAAACCATTTTTTCGCTTGTATTAGCCCTTTTATTGGCAGCTTGTTCCAATACGCCAAAACCGGTACAAAATACCAACGTCATGATCTTATTGGATGACTCAGGTGGGGCGTTGCCAGCAGGAAGTTTAGCCAGTAACCGATTGGTTAATCGCCTTAGCGATGAGCTACAAGCTGCAGGGTTGGATGTTTACGATGATGTGGTATTGCATCTGGATGATTTTGGCGGCAGACAAGAGCAAAGCGACAAAGCGATGTTGTTGGACAAAGTCAGAAGTTACAAATCAGTCGCTATCGATTATGCGATTATCTTGACCTTAGACGCCTCTTTTTCATCCCATGTATCTGGCGGACGTGTTGCAACGCGTGTTTACGGCCAAATCATCGCAGTGCAATCCGGCAAAGTGATGGGAAGTGTTGAAGCCAAAGGTCGTAAAATCAGCACAGCAAAAGATTGTCAGCGCCCTTGTCTTGTCAACGCAGCATCTGACTCCCTTAGCGGTATTGCAGCAGAAATTGCTGCACAAATCTTAATGGACATCCCGGGTGAAAAGGTAACTTCTCAGAGAAGTAGTATTGGAAATATAGATGAATTAGATGATTTCTCTGATGCAAATAGGGCTGATTACAAATTGATTTTTGAAGGCTTCTCTCGTCGCGAATTATCCGCTATTGAGGAATATCTGGTAATTTTTTCCGGCTATGCAATGCATCGCTTTGTGAGTTCAAATGAAGATTATGCGGAAATTGATTATCAGTCAGACATCACAGAAGCCAGGCTTTCTCGAAACCTTAATCGCATGTTGGATGAACTGAATAAAGAAGCGGTCATGAAACTGTCTGGAAAACGGGTAACCATCACAAAATCGTCAAAGCCTAAATTTGATGTGGATGGTTGGGAATAAGCAAAGGGCGATTAAGTGGAAGCTATCGGCAAATACAAAGTATTAAAACAACTCGGCGCCGGTGGCTTCGGCGCGGTGTATCTGGCTGAAGCGCCCATCACCAACGCGCAGGTGGCCATCAAAATCTTTCAGGTGAAAGACGAAAATCTGGTATGCGTCGCTACGAGTGCTTCGCAAGATGCCAGCGGGGTGTTAAAGGAGCGATTTTTGTCCGAAGCCCGCACTCTGGAGCAGCTTTCTCATAACCCTTACATCGTCTCCATTCGGGATTATGATGAACTGGACGATGGCACACCTTATTACGTGATGCCGTATTTGCCGACGTCGCTTGAGCAGGAGATTGGCAAAGATGCATTCACAAGGGGGAAATTAGAAGAGACGCCCAAAGCCTTGCATCCTCGAAAATTAGCCAGTTCCCGTGCTACTGAAATTCTCAAGCAAATTCTGGAAGGCATGAGAGAAGTCCATCGTGCCGGGCTCATTCACCGGGATATCAAGCCTGCGAATATTTTGTTTGATGCACAAGGCAATGTGCAAATCTGTGATTTTGGCATTGCTAAATCACCCGATGCCGAGCACAGCCAGTCGGGTGTGGGCATGGGTAGCCGCAATTACATGTCACCTGAGCAACGCGAAAGCGCCAAGCATGTAAGCCCCGCCTCAGATGTGTACAGCATTGGGGTACTGGCCTATCGCATGTTAACCGGTCAGTTACCCAGTCATCCTTATGAGCCTCCCATTCAGTTTTCCCCTGGTATTGGACAACCTCTAAACGACTTAATAGATATTGCGATTGCACAGCAAGAAACAAAACGCCCTGCCGATGCGGGCGATTTTTTAAGGCGTTTTAATCAGGCAGTAAAAGCCAGCAATGAAATTGAAGTGGAAGACGAAGGCACGGGCACCTGGGTGGGCGGTGAGTCGGAGATAAAAGCGGAGCTTAAACCGCTACAGGATAAAATCGAGCAGGTGCTGTTAAGTGAGGGCGATATACCGGCATCAGAACGCTTTGCCATTGAAGCGCTGGCGGCGGTGGGTAATCTGGATAAAGCGGAACTGGATGCGTTTATTGCGCATATTAAAGAGCGCAACAAAGATAAACTGCAACCGCTGAATAACTGGCTCAAACTGGTTCGGGAGCGAGCCAGCGCAGAGCAAGGCCGTTTCAGTGAAGCAACAAAAAGTGCACTGGTATCAGCCGGTCGAGCGATAGGTCTGAGCGGTTCACAGATAGACCAAAAGCTGGAGAAAGAATGTCAGGTTTTCCAGACAAAAGATGAATTGACAGCAGACATAAAAAAGGAAAATAAAAAAGCCGACACTCAAGCCAGAACCCAAACCAAATCAACGTCATCTAAACTGCCTTTCATCATGGGGGCGTTGTTGATTGTTATCTCACTGGCGGGTTATGGTGTATGGCAAAACCAACAGAGCCAGCCTGCGCGCACATCGACAAAATCCTCCGGTCAGTCTTCCGTCGCTTCAGAATATACATTACGAGTAGAAAGCACCCCCTCAGATGCTCAGGTGAGTGTGGATGGTAAACGGGTGAGCAACAAGCGCATTAGTTTGTCGCCGGGCAGTTATCGGCTGAGTGTGGAAAAAGCGGGTTATAACACCGTAAATAAAATCGTGGAGCTTCGCGGTGACAAAACCGAGTATGTGAGCCTTTCCCGTAGTGCACCGGTCAGGTTGCCATTGACCATTAATACCAGTCCATCGGATGCAAGAGTACAGATATTAAACATTCAGCCTGTGTACTATGAGGGTATAAGGCTTGAGCCGGGTGATTATCAGGTTAAGGTCAGTGCGGAGGGTTATGAAAGCGAGACGCGCTGGGTGTCATTGAATACCACTCATAGCCAGTTTGAGTTTAGCCTGAACAAAGCAAAACCCCGTTACACAGCAGGCGTACAGTCGGTACTGGACAGCATGGTGAGCATTCCCGGCGGCAGTTTTATGATGGGCAGTAATGATGGTGAGAGTGATGAAAAGCCAGTACACCGGGTGACCATCAAATCGTTTAAACTGATGGAGACGGAAGTGACTTGGGCGATGTACCAGCCCTGTATCGATGACGGTGTGTGTCCAGAAGCAAAAGATGAAGGCTGGGGCAAGGCAAATCGTCCGGTGATCAATGTCAGCTGGAATGATATTACCCAAAAGTATATCCCTTGGTTAAACCAAAAAACAGGTCAAACTTTCAGGTTACCCACGGAGGCGGAATGGGAATACGCAGCGAGGGCAGGCACGACAACAAAATACAGTTGGGGTAATTCAATTGATTGTAATAAAGCCCGATATGGCTTCTTACTTGATGAGTGCGACATAGAAGGCTCTGCATACCCGGTCAAATCGTTTTCTCCCAATGCTTTTGGACTTTACGATATGCACGGTAATGTCAGGGAGTGGGTGCAGGATTGCATCAATGATTCTTATTCAGGTGCACCCGGTGATGGCAGTGCCTGGATGAGTGGTAATTGTGACAGAGCTGTGCATCGCGGCGGCTCCTTTTTCAACACTTCGGACTTCTTGCGTTCGGCCGGTCGCGGCAAGGCTAACCGTTCGTCTCGTTCCTTCACTGTCGGCTTTCGTTTAGCCCTGGGTGAATGACGCCCGGAACCAGCGAATACCTGGAGCGGGTTCAGCCATGAACGCGAGACAAGTGGACGTCGAGCCGGCTCCATTAACATGGAAGTTTTAAACCTCAATGTTTAATTGTGAAACTTATCGTGATTACTCCTGCCCGACTTATTCTGCCACTAAGGGTGTTACAGCAGATTGATGATAAACTCCCGTTTTTTATCGAGGGTCGCGGGTTCGGCAAAAATGTAGGGAACATTTTTATCTCATACATCCCGGTAACTCGATTACAGGATGTACGGAATAATCCCGGTACCGAAGCTACTAATTTGAAAGCACATAAGCCACCTTAGGGTGGTTTTTTTGTGTCTGTGATTCAGGAAATTCTCATCAGTCTGTTATACTGACGGCCCGCAGTAAATCATAAAAAGAAAAATATGCTTATTGGCCAAAAGTTTATCTTTATTCATTACCCTCGCACGGGCGGTACCTCAGTTAGAAATCATTTGTCCCGTTTATTCCCGGATAATTATCTTCCTATGTCAGATCCTCGCTTGAGCCGGGATCAGCAAGTAAATTTGATGCATCAATCGTTAGTGGTGTGCCATCAATACGCCAGACAGAGTGGTGTTAACCCTTCGTTATTACCGACGCTGGTATGTATTCGCAATCCATACAGCCTTATGTTGTCTGAATACATGTACCTCAAACAAAAATGGGGTAAGAAAATAAAAGATTTGGACAAAACGTTTTCGGGATATTTGAATACGCTAGCGAAAAAAGTTACGGCAGAAAAGAAACAGCGCTGGAAACAAAGCCATTACGGTCGTTACCAGGATTTTTTATGCATCAACGGCAGCATACCAGCCAATTTAACGATTGCCCGCTACGAGACACTGGAAGAAGACGTAAATCGTTTTATTGCTGAACAGCTCGGGGTATCCGATAGCAAAGCGAAACTCCCCCATAAAAATGCCAGCCGTCATGGCAAGGTGGCAGCTTATTACACTGAAAAAGATGAGCAACTTGTTTACGACATGTGGCAAAACGTGTTTGATAATGGTCTATATGATCGCTACGACGGCTTGGAAACCGACAACAAATCTTCGTCTTAATTACATTATCATCTTTTGGAGAAGTGCGAGAGTTGCTAGGGCCAAGTTCAACATTGAAGTTAGACATAGTTAAAATACTGGTTTACTGTTTAAATTTTTACGCGAGAAAACAATATGAAAAAGCTATTCGTTATTTTAGGGGCGGGGTTGTTGTTATCCGCATGCTCTAAGTTAACTAAAGAAAATTACGAGCTACTGGAAATGGGCATGTCACAAGAGGAAATACAGGCGGTAATCGGTAAACCCGATAATTGTTCAGAAACCTTGGGAACGAAATCTTGTATATGGGGCAGTGAAGAGGGCAAAAATATCACGATCACCTTTATTGGCGATAACGCGACTACCTTCAGTAACGACGGTCTACAGTAAAGGTAACAGACATGAAGTTGTTGCGTATTCTGACAATTGTTTGGCTTGCTGCTTTTTGTTCAGCTGCTAATGGGCAAAACATCATACAGGTGGTGGGTAGTGGCCAGATGAACGTGCAACCGGACGGACTTGAGTTTTCTATTCATATTAGAGAACGCGGTCCGTTGGTGAGCAAGCTCTTTGCCTCTGCAAATCAGAAAACAACGCTCATCGTCAATACGCTGCAAAAACAAAAAGTAAACCCCAAGGACATTCAAAGTATGCAAATGCGAGTGACGCCTTGGTTTGTTTACGAAAATCAAACAAGACAGCAAAGAGGGTTTGAATTGTCTCGTCAGATTCAGGTAACCGTGCGCAATACTGAAAAAGTAGCCGTGCTCTTTGATGAAGTTTTTCGCATTGGCAACCTGGAAATTACAGATATCTCTTTATTGGTGTCGCAACAAGAGAACTACTACCGAGAAGCGCTGGTTAAAGCGTTAGATGATGCCAAAACAAAAGCCACGTTGATGGCTGCACAATTAGATACCAAACCGGGAAAAGTGGTTTCCTTGATTGAATTAAACAGTCAAAACACTGTGCCTGAAATGAGAACTATGATGAGAAGTTCTGGTGGCTCGGAAAGCTTTTTGCCCGGCGAAGTTACGGTAACTGCAGTAATTGAAGTACAGTTTGCTATAGATTAGTTTACTTCGATATATGGCTTTCTTGTTTTTGGCTTGAAGTCAGGCGATTATCCCCAATATCAGATCCCCGTTTCAATTATGTGAACAAGCAAACTCATTATTTTTTATTATGAGTGATAGTTTACGCATACGAATGCAAATCAAAATCTATTTAAAATTGATAAAAAAGCGATTAATTTAGCGTTCTATAGCATTACCTGGAAAAATTATGGCTAAAACAAAATCTCAATTGTATGACGAACTTGCGCAGGAAGTGGATGCTATCCTGGCAGGTGAGACCGATATGATTGCCAATCTGGCAAATGTGGCCTCTTTGGTTTGGAATAAACTTCCTGCAGTTAACTGGGCTGGCTTTTACTTATTAAAAGAAGACGAGCTGGTACTTGGCCCGTTCATGGGCAAACCTGCTTGTGTGCGTATTCCCGTTGGCAGAGGCGTATGTGGTGCCGCTGCAAAAACTCGATTTCCGCAACTGGTAGAGGATGTGCATCAGTTTGAAGGGCACATTGCCTGTGATGCAGCTTCTAACTCAGAAATCGTTATTCCGGTTCTGGTAAACGATGAGCTAATCGGCGTTTTGGATCTGGATAGCCCAGAGATTGCTCGTTTTGATAAAACCGATCTTGAGGGTTTGCAACGAGTGGTTAAAAGCGTAGAGGCGGCACTGGCTTGAAAGAGTTCTTTGACATCCATGTTGTACTAGCCACATCCGAAGATATGGATATCTTCGATGATGAGCAAGCAGAGGAGGCTGCTGAGCAGCTCAATACAATTCTGCACATGCTCTACGACAAAGCAGATGAAGACACCTCCGTGGAAAAATTAGAGAATATGGTGCAGCATGTTTGGGACAATTGGCGTGAAGATGGCGATTTATTGTCAATAGATCTGCAGGATTTGAGCGATTGGGTTGACCAATTGCTGGCAACTTGGGATGATGCGCACATCTAAACAACCAATAACAGAAGACATTCTCCATTAATGGATAATCCAGAAAAATTTTCTGACTCAAAACAAGTCATCCAATTTCTTTCCGATACTTTTCCCGCTTGCTTCACTGTTGAAGGTGATGCCAAGCCACTAAAGATTGGTATTTTTCAAGATCTCGCAGAAGCACTAGCGGAAGAACCTCGTGTTAGTAAAACGCTGTTGCGTTCATCATTGCGACATTACACCAATAGCTGGCGTTATTTGTATTCTATTAAGGCTGGAGCCGACCGCGTAGGTCTGGATGGCAGTGCAGATGCTAAAGTGGAGCAAGACCACGAAGAGCACGCGCAGCAACAGCTTAAAGAGAGCAAGCAAAAGGTTGCAGAGCGCAAAAAGGCAGAAGCAAAAGCAAAGCCACAAGACGGTGTAAAGAAAAATTACAAAAATAAAGCAAAACCTGATAGCAAATCGGGTGCAGATAGGTCTAAGCTTAATGAACGAAAAGCAACAGCGAATCGTCCTAAGCCAGAAAAGCTCACTGATTCTGATTTGGTCGCAGGTACAGAGGTTACTGTCAAGGTTGGCAAATCACCGATGCCTGGTACTATCTCCGAGGTAAGCAAAGATGGCATACAAGTGGTTTTAAACTCTGGTATGCAAATCAAAGTGCAACAGGACAACCTGAGACTCGCAGCGAAAAAAAGGTAGTTGTATGAAAAAATGTGTTCGTGTAACCGTGCTGTCAGCGATTATGGCAGCGATGATCCCCGGTGTATTGTCGGCTTCTGAAAATGCACCACAAGCTCTGCCAGAGTTGAATCCTGAAGGACAGCACAAAGTAGCAGCAAAACGAATTTCGGATCTGTTTACCCGAGCACATTATAAAGAGGTGTATCTCAACGACAGCACCTCAGAGAAGATATTCGAGCGTTATTTGCGTTCATTAGACGCCAACAAGTCGGTATTCCTCAAATCAGACATAGACCAAATGGTAGCCCACAAAGATGCCTTTGACGAAGCCTTGTCAAAGGGGGATATGTCCGTGGCTTACGATATGTATGAGCTGAACCTGGAAAAACGCCTGGAGCGTTTTCAATTTGCGTTAACTCTGCTGGACAAGCCCTTTGATTTTGAAAAAGAGGGCGACAAATACTTTTACGACAGAGAAGATGCTGCATGGCCTGCCAATAAAGCTGAGCTCGATGAAATCTGGCGACAACGCATTAAATACGATGCTTTGAACTTAAAATTGGCTGGCAAAAACCAAGAAGAAATTAAAGATTTACTCACCAAGCGATACGAGCGAGCGATTAAGCGGTTACATCAAACCAAAAGTGAAGATGTTTTCCAAACGGTTATGAATGCGTTTGCCCGAAGCATTGAGGCACATACAAGCTATTTATCTCCGCGCAACGCAGAGCGTTTCCAGATGGAAATGAACTTGTCTTTTGAAGGTATTGGCGCAGTACTTCAGCTGGAGGATGATTTTACGGTTATTCGCAGTATCGTACCCGGTGGTCCTGCGGATTTATCTAAGAAAATTAAACCTGAAGATAAAATTGTCGGTGTTGCTCAGGAAGGTGAAGAGTTCATTGATGTTATCGGCTGGCGTCTGGATGAAGTGGTAGAGTTGATAAAGGGGCCTAAGGGCACTGAAGTGCGTTTGCAAGTGGTGAAAGCTGCTGGTGATGTTGCAGCGCCTGAAGTTGTTCCCATTGTCAGAGACAAGATCAAACTTGAAGACCGCGCTGCACAATCTAAAGTATACGTTCCCGAATCTGGTCTTCACCAAGGTAAAAAGGTTGGGGTGATTAGCATTCCGTCGTTTTACAACAACTTACATCAGGACGTTCGCAAAGAACTGGCAAACTTAGAAAAAGAGAATGTCGAGGCTGTTATTGTGGATTTGCGTGGCAATGGCGGTGGTTCGCTTACGGAAGCAACGCTGGTGTCTGGCTTGTTCATTGATGAAGGACCAATAGTACAGGTGCGCTACAGCACCGGAAAAATCAGCGTAAATAGCGATACTGATGGCATTACTTATTACGATGGTCCACTCACCGTGATGGTTGACCGTTATAGTGCCTCAGCGTCAGAAATATTTGCTGCTGCAATGCAGGATTACGGACGTGCGTTAATTGTCGGTGAGCAAACCTTCGGCAAAGGCACAGTGCAGCAACACCGAGGCTTGGGTAGAATATACGATTTTTACGATAATCCTTTGGGTAGCGTGCAATTTACTATCGCCAAATTTTATCGAATTAATGGCGGTAGCACGCAGCACAAAGGCGTAGTGCCAGACATTCTCTTCCCATCGCCAGTAGAGGCATCTGAGTGGGGAGAAAGCCAGGAAGACAATGCTTTACCGTGGGACAGCATCTCGCGGGCGAAATACACCACGTTTGGCGAAACAAGCACAGCGGTGACCCAGGTAAATAGCCAATACAAAGAGCGCATTGCCAGCGATCCGGAGTTCGCTTACATATTCAATGATATTGAACGCTACAAAGAAAACAAAGATAAAAACTTTATCAGTATCGTTGAGTCTGAGCGCAAACAAGAAAAGCAAGAGCAAGAAGCTAAGCAATTAGCGAGAGTTAACGAGCGTTTAGTTCGCATGGGCAAAGAGAAAATTGCTTCTCTGGATGATGTGCCAGAGGATATGGATGAAATCGATCCTTACCTGGATGAAGCGGTAAATATTACCCTGGATGTGGTAAACACTGGTAAGTATGCGATAAATCGTTAAACTAATTTATTTCCTAAAAAGGGTCGTTGAGGCCCTTTTTTATTGGTTGCAAAAAAACGCGTACCCGGTGAAGATTGCAAATTAATTAAAAAAATAACAACAAGGAATTTACATGAACAACAGAGGCGAGTTCTCAACGAGAATAGGTTTTATTCTTGCCGCTGCTGGGTCTGCTGTGGGCCTGGGTAATATTTGGGGTTTCCCCACGCAGGTAGCCAGTAATGGTGGGGCTGCATTTGTATTAGTTTATATCATTCTGGCTTTTGTACTGGCGTACCCGGTATTAATGGCCGAGCTGATCATCGGGCGAGCCACTCGTTCAAACATGGTAGATGCTTTAGGTAAAATCACTGGGCATAAAATTGGCCGCGCCACAGGTGTTTGGGGATTTATCACTGTTTCATTAATTCTGTCTTTTTACGCCATTGTTGCAGGCTGGATGATCTCTCATTGTATTGAGGCACTGTTTTCATTTCTGGGCCAAGATGCAGCTTCGCAGTGGTTGATTACCCAATCGGAGACTCGCAACCTTCTGTTTTGTGCCATTTTTATCTCATTAACCGCATCCATTGTTGTTGGAGGTGTTAGCGATGGTATTGAAAAATGGTCCGTGCGCTTGATGCCTACGTTGTTTGTTATTGTGGGGATACTTATTCTTTATGTTGCGATGCAAGATGGTGCCAGTGAGGGCATGCGCGCCTATTTATTACCGGATTTTAGTAAAATCACAAATCCAGACTTGCTCATCAGCGCTATGGGGCAAGCCTTCTTTTCTATGTCGCTCGGGGTAGGGACCATGTTGGTGTATGGTTCTTACATCAGCAAAAATGAAAACCTTCCTTCTCTGGGGGTATCGGTTGCTTTGGTGGATATCGGCGTGGCCATTTTAGCTGGCTTGTTGATTATCCCTGCCATGTACGTTGCCATGCATAATGGCGTTACCATATTCAACGAAAACGGGGTGCTCATTGAGGGCTCAAACCTAATATTTGCCGTGCTTCCTGAGTTGTTTAATACCATGGGAGATATTGGTAACCTGGTGGCGTTTGCCTTTTTTGCTCTGATGATTATTGCAGCATTGACCTCATCTATTTCAATGCTGGAAGTGCCTGTAGCCTATGTGGTGGAAAGTAAAAATGTGGCCAGAACCAAAGCTGTATGGTTCATTGCTGCGGCAATATTCTTGATAAGCCTGACTTTGATTTTTAACTTCGACTGGCTGTTTGGTCTGGTAGTGTCATTGACAACTGAATACAGCCAACCTCTGCTTGGGCTAGTACTTTCTATTTATGCGGGATGGGTATGGAAACGCAATGAGATCTTACAAGAACTTAAGAACGGCAATGAAGCTGCGGAGCACTCTTTTTTCTGGCGCGTTTGGCCTTGGTACATTAAGTTTGTATGTCCGGTGATTATTATCGTCATGTTTGTTCGCTCATTCTTTTAATGTAGCCCGTATTTCCAAAGAGTATTTAAGATGTCAGAAGCACAATATAAAGAACCGTCTCTGCTGGACTCCATCATTCCGATAGTTGTATTGGTTACCTTGTTGGGTACTTCCGTATGGGTTTTTGGTAGCGATTCTTCAAGCGGCCCTAATCAAATTGCCTTGTTATTGGGCATGGCGGTAACGGCAATTGTCGGCCTTAAAAATGGCTTTAGCTGGAAAGAAATTGAACAGGGAATGATCAATGGAATTTCCATATCCTTAGGTGCCATTTTGATTTTATTGGCAGTGGGTTCACTTATTGGTACCTGGCTTTTATCCGGTACAGTACCAACATTAATTTACTATGGCCTCGAACTGCTCAATCCGACGGTGTTTTATGCCGCGTCAGTGGTTATTTGCGCCATTGTTGCTATGAGCATCGGCAGTAGTTGGACTACTGCCGCTACCGTGGGTGTTGCGCTTATTGGTATAGCCAATGGTATGGGAATGTCAGAGGCCATCACCGCTGGAGCAATTATTTCCGGAGCTTATTTTGGTGATAAGATTTCCCCACTTTCTGAAACAACAAACCTTGCGCCAGCTGTAGCGGGTACAGACTTGTTTTCGCATATTCGCTATATGTTGTGGACCACCGTTCCTAGTATCGTGGTAGCGCTTTTGCTGTTCGCCTTTTTGGGCTTTAATGCGTCAGATAATGTAGACGCGGAAAATATAGCTAAAATGCAGTCTCTATTGCAGCAAGAGTTTAATATTCAGTTTCACATGTTGGTGCCATTTTTCATCCTGTTGGCAATGGCCGTTAAAAAAGTGCCTGCTTTTCCCTCAGTGGGAATCGGCGCGCTGCTGGGAGGTGTTTGGGCTCTCATATTCCAGCCGGAAGCAGTGGCTACCATGGCAGAGGGTGAGCCTTCAACCTTCGCTGCTGTGAAGGTGGTGTGGATTGCGCTGTTTGACGGTGTGGCCTTTACAACCCCTGATGCAAATCTCAATGATTTGTTATCCGGTGGTGGTATGTCCAGCATGTTAAATACCATCTGGTTGATTATGTCGGCCATGTGTTTCGGTGCAGTACTGGAAAAAGTCGGCTTGCTGAAGCGTGCTGTGTCCGCCATTCTCAAAGGGGCCAAATCTGCAGGAGATATGGTGAGTCGCACCATACTAACCTGTTTCGGCACCAATCTTATTACTGCGGATCAATACATTTCTATTGTAATGCCAGGGAGAATGTACAAAGAGGAATTTAAAAAGCGTGGTTTACACCAGTTAAACTTATCACGTAGCCTGGAAGATGGCGGCACGATAACGTCGCCTTTAATTCCCTGGAATACCTGCGGTGCCTACATGCACAGCGTTTTGTTAGTACATCCGTTTGAATACGCGATGTTCGCCTTTTTCAATCTCATCAATCCGATATTAGCTATTATTTATGCCTACCTGGGCATTAAGATCTTGAGATTAGATCCACCTGAACATATACACGTAGGTGTAAAAGAGAACAAACAGTCGAGTGTCTCGACCAGTAATTAAGACAGGATAGCTATGGATAACTCTGTTGTATCTCCGACAGCCAGAAGGCTGTCGGATTATAAGCCTTATGGTTTTGAAATCCGCTCCGTTGATCTGACCTTTGAACTTGAGCCTGCAAACACGCGGGTGACGAGTAAGCTCAAAGTTAAGAAACAAAACTTACGTCTTAACAAACTGTATCTCGACGGCTCTGGTCTGGAGCTTGTTTCTTTTAAAATAAATGGGCAAGTTTACGAGTCCTATAAAAAAACAGCGTCTGGTCTTGAGGTGGTTTTTCCCTTTGAGAGCGCCGATGTTGAAATCGTGACTCAGTTTAATCCAGAGCAAAACAAAAGCCTGGAAGGCCTTTATTACGCGGCCAGCACCTTCTGTACTCAATGCGAAGCTGAAGGATTTCGAAAAATCTCCTACTATCCAGATAGACCAGATGTACTGTCAGTTTGGTCAGTGAAGATAGTAGCTGATAAGCACAAATATCCCTATTTGTTGTCCAACGGCAATAAAACTGGAGAAGGCACTTTGCCTGATGGTAAACATTGGGTGTCGTGGCATGATCCTTTCAAAAAGCCCTGTTATTTGTTTGCGCTTGTGGCGGGAGACTTTGATTTACTCAGTGATGAATACACAACACAATCTGGGCGCAAGGTGAACCTTGAACTCTATGTCGACAAAGGTAATGCTGGCAGAGGCAGTCACGCCCTCGAGTCGTTGAAAAAGTCTATGAAATGGGACGAAGATACCTTTGGTTTGGAATACGACCTGGATATTTACATGATAGTCGCCGTTGACTTTTTCAATATGGGGGCTATGGAGAACAAAGGTCTTAATGTATTTAACAGCAAGTTTGTCTTGGCGGATGAGGAATCTGCCACTGATGAAGATTATTTTAATGTTGAATCCATTATTGCTCACGAATATTTTCACAATTGGACGGGGAATCGAGTTACCTGTCGAGATTGGTTCCAGTTGAGCCTGAAAGAAGGTTTGACGGTTTTCAGAGATCAGCAGTTTAGCTCAGACATGTCCTCTCACATCAGCAACCGCATTAAGCAGGTGCGAGTAATGAGAGAGCACCAATTTGCTGAAGACGCCGGTCCCATGTCACATCCCATTCGCCCTGAAGAAGTTATTGAAATGAATAACTTTTATACGGTAACGGTTTACGACAAAGGAGCTGAGGTCATACGAATGATCCATACCTTATTGGGAGCCGAAGGGTTTCGCAAGGGCATGGATTTGTATTTTAAACGACACGACGGCCAGGCGGTTACCTGTGATGATTTTGTCGCTGCAATGCAAGATGCCAGCGGGGTCGACCTTGAGCAGTTCAGGCGTTGGTACAGGCAGTCTGGTACGCCTGTAGTCACAGTCAGCAAAAAATATAACAAAGACACTAAAAAACTGGTGATTAAACTGGAGCAGCGCACTCCTGCCACTGCAGATCAAAAACAAAAGCAAGATTTGCATATTCCGGTGGCTTGGGAGCTGTTTGACAAAACTGAAAACAAACACTCTTCAGGTGTCTTTGACTTAAAACAGCAAGCCGATCAATTAATCATTGACGATGTACAGCAGCAGCAGGACATCGTGCTCTTTACCGATTTCTCGGCGCCAGTAAAGATTGAGCAGACTACCAGCACCGAATCTGCCATTGAGGTTATGTTGCATGCCCATGACAGTTTTTCACGATGGGATGCGGCGCAAACGGTTTACTCTGATTTAATCTGGCAAATCAACGATTCTCCGGACAACAGCTGCGCTGAAGTAGAGTCGGCGATCAATGCAATTGTACAAAAGCTCACCGGTGCCAACATTTCCGACCGTGGCTTGTTGTGTGAGCTGCTATCGTTACCGGGATTTGATTATCTGTCTGAGCAGCGAGAAACCCTCGATGTTCTGGCCTTGTATCAGGCGAGAGAGAAAGTAAAACACTTTTTGGCATCAGCGCTAACAGATTTTGCCGCCAGGGTTATTAATGAAGTTTCTTCATCGGAATACCGTTATGCTACGGAAGACGTTGCCATAAGACGATTGAAAAACCTGATGTTGCAATACCATGTGCTAGCCACCGAAGAATTTGGCCACGCTGAGCAACAATTTACAAACGCCACAAATATGACGGATAGCCTTGGTGCGCTCAGTGCAATGCGAACGGAAGCAACACTGCCTCAATTTGAACGACACATGGTGGCTTTTGAAGAGCGCTGGCGTCAAGATGTCTTGGTGTTAGATAAGTGGTTTGCACTGCATGCGGGTACTGACAGAGACGATATTCTCGCAACGATGGATTTACTTACCAGTCATCAACGCTTTAATTTTGACAACCCAAATCGGGTTCGCTCAGTGGTTGGAACCTTCGCTTTTTACAATATTCCACAGTTTCACAAGGCTGATGGCTCGGGGTATCAATATGTTGCAGATAACATAATTCGACTCAATAGTGTTAATCCGCAAGTGGCTGCGCGTATTGTCACACCAATGCTGCGCTGGAAAAAGCTAATGGGTGAGCGCAGAGACAAGATGCAAAATCAGTTGCTGAGAATTGCTGACACACCAGACTTAAGCAAAGACTTGTTTGAGAAGGTGAGTAAGAGTTTGGCTGAATAATCAGCATTTAACGTAAAAATTGCGTAAATATGAAAAGTTATTTTTTCAGCCTGAACATCAATTATCTCGACTGTGAAAACCTTTATCTTCCGCAGCTGAACACCTGCATGATGACCTCAGATTCCGGCGAGCGGGTGCAGTTACCAACCAAAAACTTGCGGCCATTTGTGACGAAAACCGGGATACAGGGAAGATTCCGGTTGCTTGTTGATGAAAATAACAAGATCAAATCCTTTGAAAAAATTGCCTAGCCAGGCTATTACTTCCTGTACACAAAATAAATAATTCTTGATATTACCGAATCTTACCATCGTTTTAACTGGTACGATTAGTTCTTGCGTCCGTTTTAAAATGATGTAATCATTTTGTTAATTATAAGCATGCATTATGTGTTTATAGGGTACACACAACACCAGCCTGCAGAGACAGGGGAGAATAAAAATCATGATCAAAGGGCCTCGTATCTTCAAAAAGTCGCCTCTCGCCATCGGATTGGCTGCTGCCACCGTAATGTCGGTTCCAGCACACAGCGCCAGTTGGGAAGTAGGTGATTTTAACATTACGCTAGACTCAACCTTTTCGCTTGGTACCAGTTATCGTGTCGAAGACAGAGATTTCAGCAAGATTTCTAACAGCAGTCAGCCAAATCTGGACTGGACTGGTTATAACATGACAACCAACGTAATTTATCAAGGCGAAGATATCTGGCGTCTGAATGACGGTGTTGGCTCATATTCAGCCAACGGTGATTTGGGGAATCTCAACTTTGATAGCGGCGAAGCGTTCTCGACTGTCTTTAAGGGTGTGCATGAATTAGACATCAATAAAGGTGATTGGGGGGTCTTCGTGCGTGGTATGTATTACTACGACTTCGAATTGATGGATGATGACCGTCCTTGGCAAAATCCACTCAGTAGCCAATTAAGTGGCAATGACGGTCGCCGTGACATTTGTGATGATCCGCGAGCGAAAGAAAATGCTTGTGCCGATGTGCGTCTGTTAGATGCATTCTTCTATTGGGATACTTACATTGGTGACAAACCATTTAGTTTCCGTATCGGTGATCAGGTGATTTCCTGGGGTGAAAGTACATTCATCCAACACGGTATCAACACCATCAACCCGGTTGATGTCGCCCGTGCCAGAGCTCCGGGTGCAGAACTTAAAGAAGTCTTCATTCCAGTAGGAACCGTATTTGCGTCTTTGGGTCTTACTGATTCGTTCAGTATCGATGCTTACTATCAGTATGAGTTCGAGCGCAGTATCCTGCCTGTTTCAGGTACTTACTTTGGCACCAACGACTTTGCTGGTGACGGTGGTCACCTGAATAACATTCAGCTGAGCTTTACACGCAACCCTGACATCGACCAGGCTTTTTTGATCGACTCATTAAATCAGATTGGTGCTGGCTTAAGAGCAGGTGCGGATTCCGGAGCAATGGGCAGCGCTTTGATTGCACATGCGACTAAAGTGGCTATTCGTGCTGAAGGTGATGCCTTCTACAACGACGCCAGCGATAGCGGTCAATACGGTTTGAAATTTACCTATTTCTCTGAAGAGTTAAATAGTACCGAATTCAGTTTTTATCACCTGAATTACCACAGCAGTCGTCCGTTGTTGTCTGGTATCAGTGCCGATTACACTGGTGCTGCGATCGCCCATGACTTAGGTTACCTGGCGACAAATGAAATCACCGCTTCTAACATTACAGACTTGCAGACCTTTCCTAAAGCGGCGGCTTATTTCCCTGAAGATATCAAATTGTACGGCATGAGCTTTAACACTAGTGTGGGTGAAACTTCCATTGCTGGTGAAATTTCCTTCCGTCCTGACGAGCCGATGCAGATTGATGATGTAACATTGTTGTACGCGGCATTTCCGGAACAGTTGGCAGCGTCGGGTGCGCGCCCTGATCTTGCGGGAATCTCACAGTACGATGCATGGGCAGGTGGTGCGCCGCAGCCGGGCGATTTTATCGACGGTGTCATCGAGTTAGATAGCTTGCAGCTACAGCTAACAGCTTCACATTTGTTTGGTCCAGTGGGTTTTATTGATAATCTGATTGTCCTTGGTGAAGTAGGTTACGTTGAAATCAACGATATGCCAGATCCAAGTGTCTTAGCACTGGAAGCGCCTGGTACCTTCCGTTCAGTACCATTAGTACCAATTAATGGTAATACCCGTGAAGGCTTGCACGTGGCACTGTCTAATGGTCCTGAAACAGGTGCACAGTTCGCTACCGATAGCGCTTGGGGTTATCGTTTATTAGCGGTAGCTGATTTCAACAACGTATACAGCGGTGTGAACTTGCGTGTTCGCTCTACTTTTGCGCACGATGTTGATGGTACTACACCTAATCCATTGTTCTTGTTCACGGAAGACAGAAAGTCCGGCAACGTGAGCTTCACGTTTGATTATCTGAGCAAGATGTCGGCCACATTCTCCTACAACGCCTTCTGGGGTGGTGGTCAGGCGAACGATTTGTCAGATCGTGACTTTGTTTCTCTATCCTTCAACTATGCTATCTAAGGAGCGAATATAATGAAAAAACTGGCCCTTATTGCATCTGCAATTACCCTGGCATTGTCAGTAAACGTAGCCAATGCCAAAGTCTCTGAAGCAGAAGCTGCCAAGTTAGGTACTGAATTAACTCCATTAGGTGGTGAAAAGGCAGGCAATGCTGATGGCAGCATTCCAGCCTGGACAGGTGGTATTACCACTCCTCCTGCAGGCTATACGCCGGGCGATTTTCACCCGGATCCTTTCTCAGATGATAAACCTTTGTTTGAAATTACTTCAGCCAACCTGGAGCAATACAAAGCGTTTTTGTCTCCAGGTCAGATAAAACTTTTCGAAACTTACCCTGATACTTATAGAATGCCTGTTTATCAAACTCGTAGAACAGCATCTAACCCTCAGTGGATTTACGACCAGGCCAAAGTGAATGCTGTAAACGCTGAATTAGTTGAAGGTGGTAACGGGGTTAAAAATGCCTCCGGTGCGATTCCATTCCCAATTCCATCCAATGGTTTAGAGGCGATTTGGAACCACTTGTTGCGTTATCGCGGCCAGGGCGTACAGCGTTTCGGTGGTCAAGCAGCGCCTACGGCGACAGGTAGTTATACCGTGATTGGCTTCGATGATGTATTGATGATCAAATACTCACAAAGAGACGCGACACCTGAGTCTTTGTTTGAAGAGAACGTACTATTCAAATTTAAGCAAAAAGTAACGGTGCCGGCGCGTCTTGCAGGTACTGCACTTTTGGTTCACGAAACCATGGACCAGGTTAAAGAGCCGCGTAAAGCCTGGACTTATAACACTGGTCAGCGACGCGTACGCTTAGCACCTAACGTAGCTTATGACGCACCCGGAACAGCAGCTGATGGTTTGAGAACCAGTGATGACCTGGATATGTTTAACGGTGCACCAGATCGCTACAACTGGGAGCTTAAAGGTAAGCAAGAAATGTATGTTGCTTATAACAACTACAAACTGCACAGCGACCAGGTTAAATACGATGACATTCTTAAACCAGGCCACATCAACCCAGATTTGACTCGTTTTGAGAAACACCGTGTATGGGTGGTAGAAGCGACATTAAAAGAAGGCGTGCGTCACATTTATGAGAAGCGCGTATTCTTCCTGGACGAGGATAGCTGGCAAATCCAGGTTGCTGATATGTACGACAACCGTAACGAGCTTTATCGTGTAAATATCGCTTATGGCGTAAATTATTATGAAGTTCCTACGCATTGGTCTACGCTTGATGTTAACCATGACCTTAATTCACGTCGCTACTTGGCGGTGGGTCTTGATAACGAAGAAAGCATGTACGACTTCTCAGTTGAACTGCAAGATCAAGACTTCACTCCTCAAGCGTTAAGAAGAGAAGGACGTCGTTAAAAACTTCTAATGTTCGGTGGTCCGCAAGGGCCACCAATTTCTGTGTTGAAGGGTTTATGAAATCAGCAAAAACTTTACTTTTTTCTTGTCTACTCTGTTGCTCCGCCATTTCGGCAACCGAATCCTCCTATATCGCGCCGCTTGCCTCAAAATCCATGTTGTTGGATATTACTGCTACAGAGCAAACTTTGTTGGCTGTTGGTGAGAGGGGGCATGTTTTAATTTCAGATGATTCTGGTAGCACCTGGACGCAAAAGGTGGTTCCTACCAAATCAACGTTAACCGCCGCATTTGCATTAGATGACAATATCTGGGCGGTAGGGCACGATGCGGTTATTCTTCATTCCGCTGATAAGGGCGAGACCTGGTCGCAACAACAGTTTTTACCAGAATTAGAGCGCCCGCTTTTGGATGTGTACTTTTTTAACGCCGAACAGGGGATTGCAATCGGTGCTTATGGCGTGTTTTTCAGAACTCAAGACGGTGGACAGTCCTGGGAACGTGAATATCATCCAACTTTTTTACATCCCGATGATCAGGCTTATGTAGAAGAGCTAAAAGCGGAAGACGAAGAGTTTTACCGCCAGGAAATGGCGTCTATCCTACCTCATTTGAATCGTGTCACAGCGGACGAGCAACGCTTGATCGTGGTGGGAGAATCCGGTTTGGTTGCCTTCAGTGATGACTTTGGTGAAAGTTGGCAGCGAGTAGAAACAAATTATTATGGCTCCTTTTTCGGTGTGGCGAAATTGAGCGACGGTACTGTTATGGCCGCAGGGCTCAGAGGGAGTTTATACCTTTCGAAAGATAATATGGAAAATTGGACCAGGGCAGAAGCTAATACTACTGCCACCTTTAATTCAGTTATTCCTGTAACGGAACACAATGCTTTACTTGTTGGTAACAACGGAGCGGTAGCCTATTACAACGATGGAGCCATCAAAGTAACTAAACAAAAAGATGGTGAAAATGTCATAGATGCTGTAACCATGGATAACGAAGCAATTGCGGTATCCGCCGTGGGATTTAAATCTTTTCCTCTGAATTAAGGACATTCACCTGATATGAATTCACTAACTGATCTTCTCGAAAAAATTGTATTCAGACACCGTATGGCGGTGATTGTTCTTTTCCTTGCAGCAACCGTGTTTTTGTTGATGCAGGCAATGCAATTAAAGCTGGATGCAGCCTTTACTAAAAATATCCCGCTAAACCATGAATACATGGTCAATTACATGAAGCACCAAAAGGATTTTGGCGGTGCCAATAATGTGCTCGTTGCTGTCTGCGATAAGAATGGTGATATATTTAACGAAAACTTTTTCATTACGTTGAAGAATGTTCACGATCAGTTGTTTTTTATCCCGGGAGTGGATAGAAGTCTGGTGACCTCTTTATATTCACCCTCAACGCGATTTACTGAGATCGTTGAAGGGGGATTTGCTGGCGGTCCCGTTATTCCAGCTGACTTTTCGCCTTCCTCTCCAGCGGCTTTGCAACTGGTATCCGAGAATATTACTAAAGCCGGAATAGTTGGTCGTCAGGTTTCAAACGATTTTCAATGTGCCATGGTCACCGCACAGCTATTGGAGCTGGATCCTGAAACTGGTGAAAAGCTCGATACCTTAAAACTTGCTGGTCAATTTGAAGAAGAATTGAGAGGGCAGTACGAAAGCGACCAGATCAGTATTCATATCATTGGCTTTGCGAAAATGATTGGCGATGTTGCCAACGGTGCCAAAGACGTTGTGATGTTCTTTACCATCGCCATCGCAATCACTGCCGTAATGGTTTATTTTTTCTCTAAATCCATCATGTTGACCTTCTTGCCACTATTGTGTTCAGTTATTGCAGTGGTGTGGCAGTTAGGGTTGTTAACCGTTATCGGCTTTGGCCTTGACCCCATGTCTATCCTCGTACCGTTTCTGGTCTTCGCTATTGGTGTGAGTCACGGCGTACAGATGATTAATGCAGTTGGCAAAGAAGTGGCTCATGGCGCAACGGCGAAAGTCGCATCGCAAAATGCCTTCAGAAAATTGCTTATCCCCGGCGGTGTGGCATTAATTTCTGATACCGTAGGCTTTATGACGCTACTGGTGATTGATATCGGCATTATTCGAGAGCTGGCCATCACAGCATCAATGGGTGTGGCGGTTATCATACTGACTAACCTAATGCTGCTACCTGTTTTGATGTCTTACCTTAAGCTGAAACCCGGTTGTGCAGAGAAAGCACAAGAGATTACGGAAAGTCGTGTGGATGCCATATGGCAAAAAGTATCTGGTTGTTCTTCAATGAAGGTTGCCAAGTACATTCTGGCGGTAACAGCAGTGTTATTTGTGTTGGGATGGATCCAATCCAAGGAAATGAAGATCGGTGATTTACATGCCGGTGCTCCCGCCCTGCATGAATCTTCCCGTTATAATCAGGATACTTTCTTGATTACTGATAAATTTGAAATCACTGTAGATTATATGTCAGTGCTTGTGGAGACTACTGCAGAAGCCTGTACATCACATGACGTTATGAGCGCCATTGACGAGTTTCAGTGGAAAATGACTAACGTAGAAGGCGTGCAGTCAGCCATCAGTTTGCCGTCTGTGGCCAAGCGCGTTAATGCTGGTTACAACGAGGGTAACTCTAAGTGGAAGGTGCTACCCCGTAATGAGCAGACCATGGTACAAGCCATAGGCAGAGTGCCTACCTCATCTGGCTTACTCAATAGTGATTGCTCGGTTATGCCTGTTATTCTGTTTATGGAAGATCACAAAGCTGAGACCATTACCCGAGTTGTGGAGGCCGTTAAAGAGTTCAGGGCTGAATACGAAACCGAAAATTTGCAATTTAAACTGGCATCTGGACCTGTAGGCGTTATGGCGGCCACTAATGAAGCGGTGGATGCTGCTCAAGACCCAATGATGCTGTATGTATTTGGTGCTGTTATCATACTGTGCTTGATGAGCTTCAGATCGCTGCGAGCAACCTTGTCGGTGGTCATTCCACTGTATGTTGTATCCGTCCTGGCGCAGGCCTTAATGACTTACCTGGAAATTGGCTTAACGGTTTCAACCTTACCTGTAATAGCATTGGGTGTGGGGATTGGTGTCGATTACGGCATTTATATCTTGTCTACCATGAGTCAAAAACTGAAAGAAGGTATGTGCTGTCAAGATGCTTACTTTGAAGCCTTAAAAGAGCGGGGCAGTGCGGTACTCTTCACTGGTATTACGCTAGCAGTTGGCGTCAGTACTTGGGTATTTTCATCCCTTAAGTTCCAAATGGATATGGGAATACTGCTGACATTTATGTTTGTTGTGAATATGTTGGGTGCCATACTGGTATTACCAGCAATAGCCGCTCTGTTCTGGCGTAAGCAAAAATAATATATTGCATAGAGATGCACAAAATAAATAAAAAATGGCCTTTCAGGTCATTTTTTATTTGTAATGCCTGAATATTTATTTTTTGCACTTCGGCCAGGTGTAAATTTCTCTTTAATATTCAGTTATATTCATGGAAAATATTGCAAAATCTGGTCTCTGAACCAGGCTTATCAGAGATTGGCAAAACCCTACATTAAGCCCAACATTACAAGGTATTGAAATGACGGTATCTACAAACGCACATTCTGTCCTTCTGGATAACGTGTACCAACTTATAAAAAACAAAGTAGATAAAGACAAACAAGAACTGGTATTCCAGTTTGCTAAAAATTTATATCAAAACGTCGCTAACACGGATCTGGATGGTCGAAGTGATAGCGACCTTTATGGCGCGGTTCTGAGTCTCTGGAATGAGTTCGCCAACTTCAATAGTGAAAAGTCTTTTATCCGGGTATTTAATCCGGATGTGGCTAAACACGGCTGGCAATCTACTTACACTATTGTGGAAATCATTGTTAAGGATATGCCCTTCCTTGTAGATTCGGTGCGCATGTCTTTAAACCGCCTTGGTATTACTTCTCACCTGCTTCTTCACAGCCCAGTATACATCGAGAGAGACGGCGACTCTAAGTTGTTGAAGTTTGGCGAATCTGGAAAAGCTGATGAGAGCAATAAAGAAACTGTATTTCTAATCGAAGTAGACCGACAAACAACACGTCGTAAGCTGGATGCACTGGCAAAAGAAATTGAATCAGTTGTAGATGAAGTCTCTCTAGCGGTGAGTGACTGGCAAGCAATGCGTGAGCGTCTTAAGTCCATTATCGCAGGCTTTAAAAAGGCACCAGTACCATGCAGCGATGAGCAAAAGAAAGAAGCAGAGCGTTTTCTTGCTTGGGTTGAAGATCACAATTTCACCTTGATGGGCTATCGCCATTATGCTGCTAAAGGCATCAAAGGTGATTATCGTTGGATAGCTGACAATGATTCGAGCCTGGGCCTGATGAAAAATTCTATTAGCGACCGCGAAAGAGTGCTTTCAAAATTGCCGCTGTCTGCACGTCAGGAAACTCTTAGCCACAAGCCCTTAATTTTAACTAAAACCAATTCAAGATCCCGAGTACATCGTCCTGCCTACATGGATTACATCGGTATAAAGAGTTTTGATGAAAAGGGCAATGTGATCGCGGAGGACCGTTTCCTCGGTTTGTATTCTGCGTCTTTTTACAATAGCAGCGCGCTGCAGTTACCGGTTTTGAAAGATAAGATCCAGCGTATTTGTGATGCCTCTGGTTTCGAGCGTGGCACGCACGCTTACAAAGCGTTATTGAACATCATGGAAACCTATCCGCGCGATGAAATCCTGCAGACGACAGATGAAGAGTTGTTAAAGATCGTTGTTGGAATATTTCAGATGCAGGAGCGGGGTATTTCGCGCTTGTTCGTACGCAAGGATATTTTCGGTCGCTTTTTCTCATGCATGGTTTTTGTGCCGAGAGAGCGCTACAACACCGCATTGCGCAAAGAAACCCAGGCGCTGTTGAAAAAATCTTTTGGTAGCGACAAAGAAGTCGAGTTCACTACCTATTTCTCTGAGTCAGTATATGCCCGCACACACTACATTGTTCGGGTTGATAACAACAATGTTGAAGTAAACGTGAAGGAAATAGAGAAGAACATCGTGGAACTATCAAAAAGTTGGGATGACAAGCTGGGGTCTGCCATCAGAGCCAGCTACGGGCAGTCTAAAGGCAAAGCATTGGAACAAAAGTACGACAGTGCGTTTTCTCGTTCCTACAAAGAGCAAAATCTGCCAGGGACAACAGTGGTAGATATTGAGAAGCTGGAGCTGCTTAGCGATGAGCATCGCCTGGATATGTTGTTTTATCGTCCACAAGAAGAGTCTAAGAACAGCGAAGCTGTTCGCTTGAAACTGTTCCACAAAAAAGAGCCAATCCACTTGTCCGCAGTCTTACCTGTTCTGGAAAATTTTGGTCTGCGAGTGATTGACGAAACACCTTATGAAGTCAAGTGTGCTGAAGGCGACGTCAATTGGGTGATGGATTTTTCCATGCTACATAGCACCATTTCAAAAATGGATATTGTTAAGGCTCAATCTCTGTTCCAGGATGCGTTTTCAAAAGTATGGAACGACGATTTAGAAGACGATGCCTTCAACCGATTGGTTTTAGGTGCCGGATTAACGGGACGTAAAGTGACAATACTGCGTGCTTACGCAAAGTATATGCGTCAAACGGGCAGCTCTTTTAGCAACAGCTATATTGCCCGCACCCTGGACCGTTACCCTCATATCGCGACGTTAATTATCAGTCTGTTTGAAGCCAGATTTAATCCTGCGAAAGACGCGGATAACGATAAGGTTGAGGCTCTGCAGCAAGAAATTAAATTGCAGCTTGATCAGGTAGCTAATCTGGACGACGACAGAATTATCCGTCGCTATCTTGATATGATCATGGCTACCTTGCGTACTAACTTCTATCAGGCTGATAAAGAAGGTAATGAGAAACCCTACATTTCCTTTAAGTTCTTACCAGAACTTATTCCTGATATGCCATTGCCACTGCCCAAGTACGAAATTTTTGTTTATTCACCACTGGTGGAAGGTGTGCACCTTCGCGGTGGAAAAGTCGCGCGTGGTGGTTTGCGTTGGTCCGACAGACAAGAAGATTTCCGTACCGAGGTACTGGGACTGGTAAAAGCTCAACAGGTTAAAAATACCGTTATTGTGCCAGTGGGTGCCAAGGGCGGTTTTGTCTGTAAGAAACTACCTTTGTCTGAAGGTCGCGATGCCATCTTTAAGGCTGGACAGGATTGCTACCGTATTTTCATTCGCAGTTTGTTGGATATCACCGATAACATTGTCGATGGCAATATAGTCCACCCAGAAAATGTAGTGCGCCATGATGAAGACGACCCGTATCTGGTTGTTGCTGCCGACAAAGGAACCGCTACTTTCTCTGATATCGCTAACAGTATCTCTGATGAGTACGGTTTTTGGCTTGGGGATGCCTTTGCTTCGGGTGGCAGCGTCGGCTATGACCATAAGGGCATGGGCATAACAGCCCGTGGTGCTTGGGAATCCGTTAAGCGTCATTTCCGTGAAATGGGTATTGATTGTCAAACTACTGATTTTACCTGTCTTGCCGTAGGTGATATGGCGGGTGACGTATTTGGCAATGGCATGTTGTTGTCTAAGCACACTCGTTTGGTGTGTGCGTTTAACCACTTACATATCTTCTTCGACCCGAACCCTGATGCGGCTAAAACCTGGGTAGAGCGCAAGCGTTTATTTGACAACCCAAAATTGGGCTGGGAAGACTATGATAAATCCCTGATCTCAAAGGGGGGTGGTGTTTTCTCTCGTTCTGCTAAGTCCATTTCCTTAACGCCGGAAATGCAAAAATGGTTGGATACAAAGGCCACGAGTCTGACACCTAACCAGCTTATTCATGCAGCCTTGAAGATGCCAGTGGACCTTATCTGGAATGGCGGTATCGGTACCTATGTTAAAAGCTCCAAAGAAAGTCACGCGGAATGTGGTGACAGAGCTAACGACGATGTGCGCGTTAACGGTAGTCAGGTTAAAGCCAAGATTGTTGGCGAAGGTGGTAATCTGGGTCTGACTCAACTAGGACGCGTTGAATACGCTGCTGCAGGTGGGCGTGTTAACACCGACTTTATTGATAACGTTGGTGGCGTTGATTGCTCGGACAACGAAGTTAACATCAAGATCTTGTTGAACTCGTTAGTGAATGCGGGTGATTTAACCGTTAAGCAACGCAATAAACTGCTTTATGACATGACTGACGACGTAGCTGACCTGGTACTACAGGATTGTTATCGCCAGACCCTAAGCATGTCCATCACTCACCAAACGGGTGTCGGTTCATTGAAAGAGCAACTGCGCTTTGTACATGCACTCGAGCGAGATGGTGTGTTAAACCGGGAGTTGGAATTTATCCCTTCAGATGATGACCTTTCGGAGAGATTGTCTCGTGGTAAGGGCTTCACGCGTCCGGAACTTTCAGTGTTGATTTCTTATGGAAAAATGGTGCTCAAAGAGCAATTGAACATTCCTGAAATCACAGATAATCCTTATCACGGTAAGTTATTGGTAAGTGCGTTCCCGGAGGTATTGCAAAAGAAATTTGCAGCTAAAATGGAAGAACATCCTCTTAGAGCTGAAATCATTGCCACTAAATTAGCCAATAATATGGTTAATGATATGGGCCTCAATTTCTTGTTCCGCATGCGTGAAGAGACAGGCGCGGCAGTGCACGAGATTGCCAATGCTTATGCTGTTATTCGAGGGGTGTTTGGTGTTGAAACACTGTGGTCTGCAGTTGAAGAGCTAGATAACAAAATTTCAGCAGAAGTGCAGTTGCAAATGTTTGATACTATCAGACGCACATTGCGTCGTGGCTCCCGTTGGTATATGCGTCATGGTAAGAAGGGACAGGCGCTACAAACCTGTATTGATAGCTACACTAAAACCTTTGTCAATGTCAGTGAGAATCTGAAATCTTATCTTGTTCCTTCGGAATACAAGCAATTGCAGGCGAACATTGATAACTACGTAAATGCGGGTGTGCCAGAAACGATTGCCACCAGAGTAGCAAGCTTAGGTAACCTGTTCTCAAGTCTGGATTTGGCGCAAATCGTTGCTGAGCAAGATAAAGATACCGCATTGATTGCGCGACTTTACTACCTGCTGGGCTCAGAGTTGGAGTTACATTGGTTCCTTGATCAGATCAACAAGCAAACGGTTTCCAATCATTGGCAGGCGCTTGCACGTTCTTCTTATCGCGAGGAGCTGGACTGGCAACAACGGTTATTAACGGTTGGTATTCTAAATAACGCCACAGAAAGTACCGATGTTCAGGAAATTCTAGATAAATGGATTAAAGAGCACCAATTCTTGTTAGAACGCTGGTATCATATGATGGCCGAGTTTAAAACAAGTAGTACTCATGAGTTTGCTAAGTTCTCTGTTGCATTGCGAGAGCTGGGCTTGTTGAGTTTAAACTGCGATTAATTCTATCAGTATTAGAAAAACCCGGTGATGACCGGGTTTTTTATTTTTTAGGGATACGTAATGTATTGGTTAGCACAGAAGTTGCTGTTTAATCTAGACGCTGAAGTTAGTCACGATCTCACTATTAATTTTCTCAAGCGCTCGCAAAATACTCCATTGCAAGGTTTGTATCAGCAATCCGTTGCCAACAAACCCTGCCAGTTTGTCGGTCTGGACTTGCCCAACCCTTTGGGCTTAGCTGCTGGGCTGGATAAAAATGGCGAATGTATTGATGCCTTTGCCGCCATGGGATTTGGTTTTATTGAAGTGGGGACGGTCACGCCTAAACCACAGGCTGGTAACGACAAACCCCGCTTATTTCGACTTAAAGATGCACAGGCCATCATTAATCGCATGGGCTTCAATAATAAAGGTGTGGATTACCTTGTGGAGCAAGTTAAGCAAGCACAATACAAGGGCGTTTTGGGCATCAATATTGGTAAAAACAAAGTTACGCCAGAAGAGCAAGCTCTGGATGATTACTTGATATGTATGCGCAAAGTGTATGAGCATGCCAGCTACATTACGATTAATATTTCGTCTCCTAACACCCCCGGATTGCGCAACTTGCAATATGGTGAAGCGCTGGAAGCTTTGTTGGCAGGCATTAAGACAGAGCAACAAGTACTACGGGATAAGCACGGTAAACAGGTTCCTGTTTTAGTAAAAATAGCGCCTGATCTGACTAACGAAGAGATTCTTGGCATTGCCGACTCACTGAAAAAATCCCAGGTAGAAGGGGTGATTGCAACCAATACCACCATCACTCGAGAAGGCGTCGAGGGATTGCGCTGGGCTAAAGAAGCTGGAGGTTTGAGCGGCAGCCCGTTAACTCAAAAAAGTCAGAGTGTGACAGAACAGTTGGCAGAAGCGTTGGCAGGTGAAATACCCATAATGGGCGTCGGAGGAATCGACTCTGCTGATGCCGCAAAAAATCGTCTGGCGGCTGGTGCACAGGTTCTACAAGTGTATTCCTCATTTATTTATCAAGGTCCACAGCTGATTAAAGACATTGTTGAAGGTATTTAAAGGGTGACATTTCCCATCCCGGACTCCAGGTGGCATTGGTTGGTGCAGGATGCGACGTCTGAGCTTGTCTTGGATGTTGGTGATGGCCAGCCCATTGCTACTGCAATTAGTTGTCGCCATTTAAGGGATAAGGGGTTACAGACAGCTTCTTTTTCTGTGGCTCAAACTCAGCTTTATATGGAGCTACTGGAAAATCCTGCGTTAACACCTCTACAAGAAAATGATGGCTTTGCATTTTTGATCCTTATTAATGCCATCGCTGCAGCTTTTTTCCATAAAGAAGTCGCCGCCAAAAATTGGCATTATCAAGTGAATGCGTTGTCGAAGCAGACTTTTGCTGCCCATGAATTAGCGGCGGTGGAGAGTAAATATGCTCAATGTGATGTACTATTACTGTCACAACACGGCGCTTTTTTTAATTGTTTGTTGTTACAAGCTTTGCAATTAGACGAGCAAAAACACTTGCCTATGTTTACATTGATAAAAGTGAGTGATGACAGATTATTTGATTTCTCAGGCCAATGCCTGACACAGTTTGGATAAGCATACTTTCATGCACAAAATATTAATTACCTCCGCACTGGGCCTTGAAGACTTATTGGTGACAGAAATACAAGGTTTGTTACCCCACCTCGAATGCCAGAAAAAGCCGGGTCAGGTATTAACCGCAGCCGAATTGCAAGATATCTATACTTTGTGTTTATGGTCGCGATTGGCTAACCGGGTTCTATTGCAGCTTACCTATGGCAAAATTGAAACTGGGGACGACCTGTATCGGCTGGCCAGTGAAGTTGACTGGAGCAAGCATTTCGGCTTGCGCGACACCTTTGCCGTGGATTTTTATGGCAGTAATAAAGAGATTAGAAATACCCAATTTGGCGCCTTAAAAATTAAGGATGCCATCGTGGATAAATTTCTGGAAACCCAGTCGGTCCGTCCAAATGTCGATAAAAACAACCCCGACATTCGCATTCAAGGTCGTATTCATCGAGACAATGCCGCTATCTACCTGGATATGTCTGGCGGTAGTTTGCATCTGCGCCACTACCGGCAAGAAACCGGCCCAGCACCTATCAGAGAAAACCTGGCGTTTGCTATGTTAATGCGCAGCGGCTGGACCCAAAACACAGAACAACCTTTGTGCGATCCTATGTGCGGCTCTGGTACGATTGCTATTGAAGCCGCTTTGTACAAGGCAAATATTGCGCCCGGACTACAACGCAAACGCTGGGGCTTTAGCCATTGGCTTAAGCACAATGACGCACAATGGAAAGTTATCCAGAGTACCGCTCTAAAGCGCCAAAAATCTCCTTCAATTGGGATCTACGCCGGAGAGATTAGCCATAAACTCATCAGTATTGCGAAACAAAACGCAAAGGCTGCTGGGGTGGATGAGTTTATTCAGTTTACCCATAAAGACGCTACTGAATATGTGCCTGCTTGCGACAAACCGGGCTACTTAGTGAGTAACCCTCCTTATGGCGAACGCTTGAGTGATTTCAACCGTTTACTACCTATCTTTCAGCAGTGGGGCACTTGGTTAAAACAGCACTATGCGAATTGGCATCTGGCATTGTTAACTTCCAACCGCGAATTGTTAAAACAAATGAAACTCGCGTCATCCCGCAGCTATAAGCTGAAAAACGCCAACCTGGATTGTGAGCTAGTGCTGTTCCATATGGTGGACAGGAATCTGGCTGAGTTGCAACACGAGGCGAAACTGGATGGTGATTTTGCCAATCGCTTAAAGAAAAATTGGGACAAAACCAAGCGTTGGCTGAAAAAGCAAAATACTGAATGCTACCGTATATATGACGCTGATCTACCCGAATACAATGTCGCGATAGACAGGTATGGTGACGGCCTGGTTATTCAGGAGTACGCTGCGCCTAAAAATATCCCTGAGCAAAAAACCAAAGCGCGTTTGCAGGAGATTTTGCTGGTCGCGCCGCAGGTTCTGGGTATTGCGCCTGAAAATGTCGCCCTCAAAGTTCGTGAAGTTAAAAAGGGAAAGAACCAGTACGAAAAGGTATCCAGGCAAAACAAAATGCTGGAAGTGCAAGAGAATGGCGCGAAGTTTCTGGTAAACCTGTTTGACTATCTCGATACAGGTTTGTTTCTCGACCATCGCGATACCCGCTGTATAGTTCGCGACATGAGTAAAGGCAAGCGAGTTCTCAATCTGTTTTCTTACACCGGCTCAGTTTCTGTTTACGCCGCACTGGGCGGAGCACAATCCGTTACCACTGTGGACATGTCGAATACTTATCTGGATTGGGCAAAGCAAAACTTTGAGTTAAACAAGTTGCGTGGCAAATATCAGTTTATCAAAGCGGATGTGACAACCTGGCTGGAACAAAACCGGGAAAAATACGATTTGATTTTTATTGATCCGCCGTCATTTTCCAACTCCAAAAGTATGGACAACACCTGGGATGTGCAGCGAGATCATGTGACGCTATTAGCGGATGCAAAAAACAGCCTTGCTGAAAATGGAGTGATTGTATTTTCGAATAATCTGCGCAATTTTAAAATGTCTTCAGAGGTTCAGGATAAATTGGGGTTGTCAGTGACTAATATCACCGCTGAAACAATCCCTGAAGACTTCAAGCGCAATAGTAAAATTCATCATTGTTTTTTGCTGCAAGTACAATAAGAAAAGTAGTTATGAACGACCTAATTCTATATTCAGGCACAGATTGTCATTTGTGTGATCTGGCCAAAGAAATGCTGGACCAACAAGGTGTAAACAGCCAGCAGCTGACCCAAATTAATGTCAAAGAACAACGAGAGTATTACCACCAATACGGTGCCAGGATCCCGGTACTCAAAAAGGTCTCCACCGGGGAAGAGCTGGGCTGGCCATTTGAACCAGAGCAATTACAGGAGTTTATAGGCTAATGTTACTGCAGTTAAAAGATGCCTGTATAGCATTTGGCCATAAACCCCTGGTGGAGAAAGGCAACCTTACCTTAAATCCTGGTGAACGCATGTGTTTGGTGGGGAGAAATGGTACCGGAAAGTCCACATTACTTAAGTTAATCGCTGGACAACAGCCATTAGATGATGGCCAGCGAATCGTTAATGCGGAAACGGTCATTGCCGTGCTACCTCAAGATCCGCCTGCACTGGCAAATATTTCGGTGTTTGACTATATTGCCGAAGGTTTGCAAGAGATTGGTGAGTTGATTAAGCAATACCATGAAGTTGTTAATGTAGTGGCAGAGGATCCGTCAGAGCAAAATCTGGCGACGCTTGACGGCTTGCAAAAACAGCTGGACGCGAAACAAGGTTGGCAATTGGAACAGCGCATTGAGCAAGTTATTTCCCTATTGCAGTTGGATGCGGATGCCACGCTAGAATCACTTTCAGGTGGTTGGCGACGCAAAGCGGCTCTGGCGAAAGCCCTGGTACGCAAACCCGATATTTTGTTATTAGATGAGCCGACTAACCATTTGGATATTGAGATGATCAATTGGCTCGAAAACCAGTTAATGGATTACCAAGGGGCGATGGTATTTGTTAGTCACGATAGGGCCTTTATTCGCAGAGTGGCCAACAAAATTGTTGATCTCGACAGAGGTGTGTTAACCGAATATCCCGGTGATTATGCAAAATACCTTGTAAAAAAAGCGGAAGACCTTGAAGTACAGGCCACACAAGATGCTCTTTTTGATAAGAGACTTAGCCAGGAAGAAACCTGGATTCGACAAGGGATAAAAGCGCGACGCACTCGCAATGAAGGACGGGTTAGAGCGCTGAAAGCGATGCGTGACGAATATGCGCAGCGTCGCAAGGTGCAAGGCAATGCTAGCATTCAATTAAGTGACGGCCAAAAATCCGGTAAGCGCGTGTTCGAAGCAAAGGGCTTGAGTTACAGTATTGATGGCACACCTTTGGTGAATAACCTGGATTTACAGGTGATGCGCGGAGATAAACTCGCATTGGTAGGGCCAAATGGCTGCGGCAAGAGTACTCTCATCAAACTCCTTTTAGGACAACTCACGCCGGACAAAGGTAGTGTTCGCCAGGGCACTAATCTGGAAATTGCTTATTTTGATCAACATCGAGAACAGCTTGATCCTGATAAAGCGGTTATTGATGTTGTGGCAGATGGCAAACGAGAGATTGATCTTAATGGTCGCAGTCGCCACGTTATCAGCTATTTGCAAGATTTTTTGTTTTCACCTGAACGAGTGCAATCGCCAGTATCTTCATTATCTGGTGGAGAAAAAAATCGATTGTTGTTAGCCAAGATCCTGTCCAAACCCGGCAATTTATTGATTTTGGATGAACCCACCAACGATCTGGATGTAGAAACGCTGGAACTGCTGGAAGAGACGCTTAGCAATTATCAAGGAACATTGATCCTGGTTAGCCATGATCGTGAATTTGTGGATAATGTGGTAACGTCTAGCTGCTTTTTTGAGGGGCAGGGACAGATTCAGCAATTTGTCGGCGGTTATGAAGAGATTAAGCGCTGGTATGGCGAACAGGAAAAAAATCGAAAATCTGCTGTAAAGGTTGAAACTTCTGCCAGTTCCGAGAGTCGAAAAACCGTTTCGAGCGGCACGAAAAACAAAAAGCTCAGTTACAAATTGCAATTGGAATTAGATGAGTTACCTGAAAAACTGGAGTCATTGGAAAATAAAGTCCAGGAATATCAGGAACTCATTAGTGAGCCAGCCTTTTACAATCGTGAGGCGAAAGAGGTGTCCGATACCTTGAGTTTGTTAGCCGAGACAGAACAACAATTGGAACAAGCCTATGCCAGATGGGATGAGCTTGAGAGTATGAAACAGGAAGCAACGAATTAATGAAATATTTTAAGTTAGCCAAAGTCGCATTAGTATCCTTGGCGGTTTTCTCACAGTCTTCGCAAGGGGCTTTGTATCAGATTTCTGAGGTGAATACTCAGGCTGTTTCTAAGAACGCATTTCCGGCAGATATGAACGAGTCAGGTGATGTTGTTGTAGCAGTGACATTCGACAGTATATTCCCTTTACCGGAATACAATATTCCCATTGACCTTTCCCTCATCGATTTTGAAAATGAAGACCTTCAGGATGCGTTAACCGACATTGAGGCGGCGCAAAATGGCAACTTTAACTTGGAAGACTACGCTACCATCCTCAACCTTATCCGTTCTGGCCAGGGCTCACTCACCACCCAAAGATTAGTACCATGGTTGAGCTATGTTGTTGAAAATGGCGTAGTGGAATACATCCCTGCTTTTGATGAAATTGATGCTGATTACTCAGGTTACACCAAAAGCTTAGAGACGCGTGTCAGTGCCATAAATGACAATGGCGTTGTTGTTGGAATTTCACAAGCTCGCCCTACGAAACTGGATTATATTAACGAATCCGGTGATGAGTTCACCTTCTTAGTCAGAGAGTTTGGCGCACGTGGCTTTGTGGATCTCAATGGTATTAATGTGGGATTGGTATCAGATTCAGAACTCGCAGGTGGCTACACAGAAGCGCACGATGTGAACAACAGTTTGCAAGTGGTTGGAATTGAAGTGTTCGAGCCAAATGACACTATTAGTGACGCCGCAGAAAATTGTGAAGATGATGAGTTGCGTGGTGATCAACCTTTAGAAGTCTGCTTGCAGATATTGCACAGCTCTTTGTATGGTTCACACAATCGTAGGGCGGTTATCTGGGAGCTGGACACAGACGGTAATGTGGTGGAGAAAAAGACATTTGGATTGCCTTTTGAGCGGGAAGAAGACGATGAGCGTCTATTTGTCAGTGAGGCTTTAGCCATCAATGAAAATGGACTGGCAGTGGGGCTTGCCACCAACTTTTACGAAGATAACACTGACTTTGAATCAACTTATGCCGCTATTTTTAGTGGTGAAGAAGTTGTCTCGTTTACTGACAGAAATGAGTACTTTAGTAGTATTGCCACAGACATTAATGACAACAACCTGGTGACAGGCTATGCGCTCAAGGACGTGAATGGAATTCGTCGCACCAAGTTTTTTGTATACGATGTTAATTCCACTGAAATCACTTTTCCTGATGACTTTTTCCCCGGCTCTTCCAGTGTCTCCAGAGGGATCAACAATCTAGGTCAGGTTGTAGGTGAGGGTGAGGTTGAAACTACCCTGTCCAGCGATCGTCGTCGCGAAGCATTTATTTATGATAGCAATGACGATACCTTCCAAAATCTGAATGATTTAACCAGTTGTGATACGCCTTACACTCTGGTGCAGGCACACAGTATTAATGACAGTGGACAAATCGTTGCTTTGGCTCGTGTAAGACGCGCCAATACTGATATTCAAGGTAACATCAGTCTTAATGATGATGGCACTGAAAGTGAATCCGACCAGTTCGTGTCTGTTGTGCTGAACCCTATCGCAGGTGGCGAGATTGATGATTGTAGCGATACGGACTCGCAAACTGATACCCAAGAACGCCAAGGCGGCTCATCTGGTTGGGGGTTGTTAATGCTGTTGCTTTTACCTCTGACAAGACGGTTTAGAAGATAAACTTATCCTTGTTAAAAAGCCGCAGTCGCGGCTTTTTTTATGCCATATTTTTAACAATGAGGGGTGTTTAATTGCGCGTAATTAAAAATGTAATAATTATGCAAAAATGTTGTAAAGAAAAAGATAGCGAAAATTCATTAACTTATCTGATGTCAATAGCAACTCAATAAAATTAACCCTTGAACCATTGGTCAAGATCCTCTATTTCATAGTGTGTGGGTATTCAACTCACAACAGCAAATGAGAAAGAGGTGAAAATGAAAAGACAAAAGCGCGATAAATTATCTCGAGCCCATGCAAAAGGGTATCAAGCTGGTATTTCTGGTCGGGCAAAAGACAACTGTCCCTTTCAGGCTGTTGAGGCACGATCTCAGTGGCTTGGTGGTTGGAGAGCTGCGATGGAAGATAGAAGCTTAGGTCTTGTAAAATAAATCCACAATTTTTCCTAAACCTTTTCTAGAGAGAACAAAAGCCCCAGTAGAGGGGCTTTTGTATTTTTATAAGCTGCTAATTTATGTAACTTAAAAGTTACTGGTGTCCTGGAACAGACCCACTTTCAAATCTTTTGCTTCATAGATAGGGCGGCCGTCCACTTCAACCACGCCATCGCCAATGCCCATAAAGAGTTTGCGTTTAATGACGCGCTTCATGGTAATTTTATAAGTCACCTTTTTTGCGGTAGGTAAAATCTGGCCGGTAAACTTAACTTCCCCAACACCCAGAGCACGTCCTTTACCTGGCCCATCACACCAGCCCAGAAAAAAGCCAACCAGCTGCCACATCGCATCAAGGCCTAAACATCCAGGCATAACCGGATCGCCGGGGAAGTGACAATCAAAGAACCAGAGATCTGGCGTAATATCCAGTTCAGCTTCAATGTAGCCTTTACCATTCTCTCCACCGTCTTCCGTGATGCTCGTGATACGATCCATCATTAACATGTTTGGCGCAGGCAATTGACTGTTTCCCGGACCAAATAACTCACCCCGGCTACAGCTAAGTAGGTCTTCCTTATTGAACTGATTCTTTCTTTCTGACATTACTGATTATCACTCTATCTGAATTTGCGGGCTAATTTAGCGAACACTTGTGCGCTAAACAAGTCTGATTTGTTTTATTTACCTCAAAAATCTTACAAAGAACACGCTAAGCTTTTATTAACGTTGATAAAATAAGCAATTTTTCGATGAAACTTTAATTCGCCGATGGAAAGGGTATAGTTGTGTGAAAGTATTAACTTTTCAGATCTATGAGCAATGTTAAGAATCGTCTGAAAGCTAACGCAGACAAACAAAAACGATTCAGGGAAAAGCAAAAAGCTGAAGGCAAAAAACTGATCCGCGGTTACGTTAACCCTGAGGCGGTAGATTGTTATGCCGAGTTAAGTGAAAAAACCGGCTGGACCGACAGCGAGATACTCAGTAACTCTCTTAGAATAACCTATGCGGCTTATAAGTGCGGCCAAATAAAGTTACTAAACGAATGGCTTAAGAAGAATCAAAAATGAGTTGGACAATCGTCTTTTGGTATACGTCTTTACTTGTGGTGGTTTCTATTATTGGACGGCTGTTTGACGTTTCTAATGCTACCTGGCAACAACACAAAACCGGTTACAAGATACAGGATGTCTTTGATGTCTTGTTGGCTTTATTCGGCCTGATTGGTTTGTTTGGTCTGGCTTTTGATGAGCGCTATTTTTCTCAAGCTTTATGGCAGGGCTACTTCGTCCTGACCATAGCTTATATTCCATTGTCGTTCCTTTTACCCAAATACGCCGATATGAGACAAATGTATGGCAATGCTAATGTTGTAAAAGCAATTACCTCCAATACCTTATTGATGGCCCCGTCTCATGTTGCACAATACGTTTACGCGTTTAACTTAAACTGGTAAATACACTATTAATCCAGATAGCAAAGCGTACTCCATACGTACTCCATACGTACTCCATACGTATTCAAGGCACAAATCATCATGAGGTTGCTTGCTTCCTCAATCAAGTCAGTATTAGAGTACCGCGAAGGTCAGTAACCTTTGTTGCTTTACACTTTATACATTAGGAATTTAATAATGAGCAAACTACCTTTGAGCAATACCTTTCCATCTGTGAGTTCAATCGGATTGGGTTGCATGGGCTTTGGTGGCGATTGGAACGATGAGCCATACGGTGCAGAGCATGTCAGCGAGATGCATGGGGCATTGGATGCGGCACTTGAAGCTGGCATTAATTTTATTGATCACGCTGATATATATACCTTAGGCAAAGCAGAATCGGTTTTTGGAGAAGTCATAAAACAACGCCCGGAATTGCGTGAGCAATTGATTATTCAGAGTAAATGCGGCATCAAGTTTGACGATGATATGGGCCCCGGACGTTACGATTTTTCAAAGACCTGGATTAGCCAATCAGTGGAAGGCATTTTATCCCGCTTGAATATCGAGCAGTTGGATATTCTGTTATTGCACCGACCAGATCCTCTTATGGATCTTGATGAGGTGGCTGAAGTTTTTGCACAGCTTGCGAAACAAGGGAAAGTTAAGCACTTTGGTGTGTCCAATATGCACGTTCATCAAATTGCCTATCTTCAGTCTGGTCTTGGGCACCCCTTGGTAGCCAATCAGCTGGAAATGAGTCTGAGAAACCTGGACTGGTTAAACGAGAGTGTTACAGCTGGTATGTCATCTGGCACCCAAAATCACTTTTCCCCCGGTATTATTGAGTATTGCCGTAGCAACAATGTGCAAATTCAGGCTTGGGGCTGTCTGGCACAAGGGTTGTTTTCTGGACGCAATCTTGATGGACAACCTGACAACGTGATAGCTACTGCGAGCCTGGTGGCGGCATTAGCTGAACAATACAACGTTCCGCGTGAGGCCATTGTGCTTGCCTGGCTAATGCGCCATCCAGCGAAGATTCAGCCCATTATTGGCACTACTAACGGGGATAGGATAAAAGCCTGCGGCAGAGCAACGGAAGTGTCTCTCACCAGAGAGCAGTGGTATCAGCTTTATGTTACGTCTCGCGGTGAGCGTTTGCCGTAAGCTGGATAATACCTTTAATGATCAGGTATTGGGCCAGGTAGTAACTGGCCATAATCCAGATGGATGCTAACGGGATAGATTCTCGAAACGCATTCCAGGCAATCAAGGTATCTGACAGAGCGAAAATCAGGGCACCCGCCAGATGCCACCAGGGGGCATTACGCGCTGAAAAAATAGCGGCGATACACATAAAGCTAATAACACCTATGTAGGCGATTACCGCAAACTTTAAAACGGTCTCTTCTGGCATCACAAGTTGTGCCACTATCCAGGAGTAAACCAGCATTGATAATGCTGCCAGGTGATGATACCTGGCATTGCTTAGTTGTTGCTCGTTCACATAACGGGCAAAGATGACAATGTAAAACAGGTGAGCCACCAAAAAGGCACTTAAACCGGCAATAAAGCTTTGTTCAAAAGGAATGGCTAGCAGCACATCACCACAGCCACTAAAAATCAAAGCGGTAAGCGTTAGCAGGCGAACAGAGCCTGAAAGCTGTTTCAATGCCCAAAGCAACAATAAAAGAATGGGAAACACTTTTATAAATGGACTAAAAGGATAGGGGGCCAGTGGACTGCTTAAAGTGTAAAACAGTGCAATTAAAACAAGAAGGATAAAAAGGCGTTTATTCATGTTTTTGAATTTATCTGGCCAACACTAACATCGACATTGCCCGTGGTTATTCCGGCAAACTGATGTGAGCATGTCCTGCTCTATAATCTAGAGTGAGCACGAAGTGTTTCAGGACATCATAACCCAGAATGCCTTCTTGTTTACGAGATTTTATCCGAGAACCCGTCAACCTGTTTTGGTCTACCAGATTCGCACTCTCTCCTTCGGCAGGCACACTTACCAGCACATTTTCCAAAGTAAATGGACCAAAGATAAGTTCCTCAACTCTTAGGTTTTCAGTTATCGCAGTACTGTTTACTCCACTGCTCATTGAGCTAGAGGTGATTTTTTCAAGTAAATTATGTTTTCTGGCAAGACTGCGCTCAATCAATAAGCCGCCATTACTGCCTGTATCTAATAGCACCCAGAAGGGATCGCTGTCTTCGCCAAAACTCACTCGTACCAGTGGTTCACCGCTACCTCGTTGACTTTCAACTTTAATATTTTCAATGTCGCCCAAGCGCAATACGTCACGAGTTACGATACGCATACGTTGATTCGGATAATCAAATTGCACAATAAATCGCGAGAAAAATCCGGAACCGATAAGTAATCCTGTTTCCGTTCCGCCCAGATTAACCGGGATCAGATCATCAAGTTCTAAATCGGCACCAAAAATAGTCGTAGGGACATTGTTGTAAGCTCTGCGCATTTCTTCACCAAAAACGCCGGTGACACGAAATCGCTGACCTTTAGTGAACTGTAAGCCGTGTTTTCTTACAAAATTAGGGTTAATGGAATTTCCCTGTGCACCTGTATCAAGTAAGGCATAAGTATCAATGCCCGAAAGCTTTACAGGAATTTTGATGTGACCATTTTTTAATTCGAAGTCTACCCATTCACTAACGCCCGCAAAGCTAAGGCAAGAAAAAATTAAGGTAATAACAAGCAAGAGCGCTTTCCAGTAGCTTTTTAGCATGACAATTTCCCTATTGTTGTGGTCAATTTTAAAGTTAAAGGCTACCAAAAAGCATGCAAAGCGTCATCCATTTACCGGGCTTTTTATTTTCCTACGGATTTGTTTTGAGTTCGCTCTCGGCGGAATCCAATTCCTGTTGTAATTGGTTTGCGTTGTCTTTGCGGGGCTTAACAAAACGGGCCAGCCAATAATACAACACCGGTGTTAAAAATAGGGTAAATACAACCGCCAGACCAAGCCCTCCGAATACTACCCAACCGATGGCGTTTCTGGCTTCTGCACCGGCACCCGTGGAGATGATAAGCGGGATACCACCCAATATGGTGGACATCAACGTCATCATGATCGGTCTCAAACGTACTTCACCTGCTCTGAGAATCGCGTCTTTCACGGAATGTCCCTGGTCTCGCAGTTGGTCGGCAAATTCCACCAATAAAATCGAGTTTTTGGCCAGTAGCCCTATCAGCATTACCAAACCGATTTGCGAATATACGTTAATTGAAGTTCCGGTCAGGAAGACAGCATAAATAGCTGCGGCGATACCAAAAGGTACAGTGATCATCACCACAAAAGCGCTGTTAAAGCTTTCAAACTGCGCCGCCAGTACCAGAAGTACAATGACAAATGCTACAAGGTAGGTCACATTGACTTGTCGATCGGTTTCTCTGAATGTGCGGGCTTCGCCCAAAAACACCAAACCAAAACCATCTGGCAATATTTCTTGCGACAATTCCCGCAAGCCATTCACGGCCACTTCCATGGTGATGCTGTCGGGTAAATCTACATCCACCTCGATCGCTCTTCGTTGAGCATGCCGCTCCAGCTCTGCAGCGACGCCCTCTTCAGTTATGTAGGCGATACTCGACAACGGTACGAGTGCACCGTTGCTGGAGCCGACGTAGAGATTGGTTAAATCTGCAGGGTCGGCAATGTCTTTATAAGTGGATTGCAACATGATGGGAATAGCCTGATCGCCCACGTTTAAATCCCCTAAGTCATATCCGCCAATGGCAGAGCGTAAGGTATTGGTAATATCACTGAACGGCACACCCAGCTCTTCAGCCCGTCTGCGGTCAATATGCACACGCATTTGCGGCTGTGTCGGTTGATAGGAGATTTCCGCCCGGCCCATTTCAGGAAAGCGGGCTTCAAGGGCCTTACTAAAGTCCTGAGCGACATCGTAGATGGCATCGTAATCGTTGCCAGTCACGGCGAATTCAAGTCCGCCCCCTCGACCTCTAAGATTCAGCGAGTTTGGACCAAAGGCGCGTCCAGGGGCTCCGGGAATGGCGCTTAACTGAGGACGAATTTCAGAAATGATGTCTTGTTGCGATTTATCCCTTTGTGACCAGTCTTTTAGATTCACCGTCATGTAGACAATATTTGGGTCCCACTGACCAACCACCGTTTTGATGGTGTCGATATTGCCATCTTCCATATATGGCAACAGGATGTCTTCCATTTTTTGTGCTTGTCGGTCCATAAACGAGATACCAACACCGTCAGGTCCTCGTGCGAATATGCGCACATTACCCCGGTCTTCAGGCGGCAATAACTCCTTTTTGACTGTCGTGTATAAACCAGCGGCACCAGCGGCCGCTAAGACACTCAATAACAAGATCACAAAGCCACGAGACAAACACCAGGAAAGCGCCGTTTTGTAGCCATTGAGGCAGGCATTGCCGAATCCTGCAAAGCGGGAATTGCCATCTTTTGTTGGGATTTTCGCTTTGAAAGCGGGTACCAATGTCAGTGCTACAAAAGAGGATATGATCACCGAAGTGGACAATACGCCGCCAAATTCCCGGAACAAACGTCCTGCGGTGGAAGGGAGAAAGGCAATGGGAATAAACACGGCAACTAATACGGCTGTTGTGGCAACTACGGCAAAAAACACCTCGCGACTACCGATAACAGCGGCGGCTTTACTGGCCAATCCCATTGCTTTGCGGCGTTGAATGTTTTCCGAAACTACGATGGCGTCATCCACTATCAAGCCAGTGGCCAATACCAAAGCTAGTAAGGTGAGAATGTTGATAGAAAAGCCCAACATCCACATCACCGCCAGGGAGCCAACTAAGGAAACCGGAATGGAAATGGCGGGGATTATAGTGGCTCTGAAGGATCCCAAAAACAACCAGAGCGTAAAGATCACCAGAGCTATAGTAAAGGATAGTGAGGTTAAGACTTCGCTGATGGAGCCGCGAATAAACTGGGCATCATCATCGGTAATGTGGATCTCTAAAGCAGGAAATCGGTCCCGCAATTCCTGCACCATACTTTGGGTTAGATCCGAGATCTCAATGGTGTTGGCTCCAGCCTGGCGTAAGATCTCCAATCCTATAACGGGTTTGCCATTCAATCTTACAAAACTGCTAGCGTCTGCCGGACCAAAAAATACAGTTGCAATGTCACCTATTCGGGTATTACCCGATATCAAAATGTTTTCTACTTCAGAAGGCGTGATGGACGTGGCATCGGCTCGGACAATCACTTGTTGATCGGTGGAGCGCAAGCTGCCAGCAGGCACGTCAAAGGGTGCGGTGCGCAGCGCTGAGGCTACGTCAGTAAATGATAGTCCGAAACTAGCCAGCCGGATAGGGTCGACAGTCACTCTTAATACTTTTTGCCGTTCGCCATTAATGCGCACATCAGCCACACCTGGAATGGCAAGAAAAAGCGGCGCTATGTCGGTTTCCACCATTTCGGTTAAGGCTTCCATTTCGATACTGTCGCTGGCCAGCGTTAAACTCACCACTGCACCTGCGTCGTTATCGGCTTTGACAATGGCCAGGCGTTCTACTTCGTCTGGTAATTCGCGTTGTACTCGACTGATGGCCTCACGTGTTTCATTGGCAGCATCTTCGATATTAATACCGGGACGAAATTCGATAACAATTCTGGAAAAGCCTTCTTCACTTTGGGCGCGAATACTCTTAACGCCACTCACTCGCGCTGCAGCCCCTTCTAAGCGGCTGGTTACTTCACTGTCGACAGTTTCCGGCGCACCACCGGGGTAAGACGCTCTGATACTAACAACAGGACGATCAACATCCGGTAATTCACGTACTTCCAAACCTAAAATGGCAGAGAGTCCGGCAATAATTATCAGCAGATTTAAGACAACAATTAATACCGGGCGGCGAATGGAGAGTGACGGTAAGTCTTCTTTGTTTTTATCGTGCAGCTCTGACATTAGCCTTTGCTCCTGGCTTCTGCTGCCCGTCTGGCGTCGCGCGTAGCAAACGCCTGTACTGCTTGTCCTTCCCGCAACTGTTGAATCCCTTCAACCACCAATTCTTCACCGTTTTGAATGGCGCCTTCCACTAAAATATTGCCGCGCAAACGCTGAATGATATTTACCCGTTCACGACTGGCTTTACCTTCTCGTACTATCCAAACATACGCACCTGTGGCTCCCCATGACAGTGCTGCTTCCGGAATAACAGGATAGCGTTCGCCAGCCAGCTGCAAGGTGACTTTAAAGCTAAGGCCCGGGCGATATACATCAGATTCGTTGTTTAATAGTGCTCTGACTCGCAGGGTACGATCGGTGACATTGATGCGAGAATCCACTTCCGCAATGTCAGCAGTGATTTCTGTATTGCGATTGTTCCACGGGCTGAGAATTACCTGGGCTTGTGTTTTAAGTATGGCAAGCGCGGCTTCTGGAGCCGAGAAATTAACAAACAGATTTTTTCTGTCATCAATGGTAGTGATCAGGGTAGTGGTATTAATGCGATCACCAGGCTCGATGTCAGTTAATCCGACATGGCCAGAGAAAGGCGCTTTTACAATTCTGTCAGCCAGGTCGGCCTCTGCTGATTGCAGTTGTACTTTGGCTAGATCTCTTTGGGTTAACGCATCGTCCACATCACTTTGAGTGGCCGCGCCACGGCCTTTGCTTTCTCTAAGACGAGCAAGGGTTCGCTCTCTGTCGGCCAATTCTATTTTGGCGCGCTCCACCGCGATAACTTGTCTTCGGTTGTCTAACGTTAACAATACCTGCTGGGCTTCAACGTAATCACCGGGTTTAAATAAAACTGCTGTAACGATATCTGAGGCCGCCGCGAAAATACTGACAGAGCGCTGCGCTTCGGCAGTACCAATGGTATCTATAGATGAAGATAGTGCTTGATAGGCGACAGGTTGGGATACGATATTGGCAGGTTTATCTCTGCCTTGCCATGATTGTGCTTCGGTACTGAAGGCGCAACACATGGTTAACAGCCCTGTAATTAGAAAGCTGGAAATTGCTTTTGAACTCATACACCTCATCCTTTAATTGCTACCGAGTTTACGCGCTGGATAAGTGTATGGATCAGCGCCGCAATGTACAGCGCCTTTACAATATGTCTCTATTTGTTCAGTTTGACTTCATGCTCATACCATTGAGCGATGATTTCCCGTTCTTGGTCTGTCATGCCGGTTTTATTTAAAAATGGCATATCTTTGGTTACAACTACGCGCTGATGGATGCGCGGGGCCCATTGCACTATTTGCGGCCAGCTATCCAGTTTTATCCCCAGTGGTGCCACCACAAAAATATCATCTGTGGGCGCGTCAGCATGGCAATTGGCGCAGTGTTGTTGCATCAAGGCCATGACGGTTTCATTTTCAGGAATGGATACTTCCACGGGCTGTGTTACCTGAGGTTTCGTTTGGGGTTGAGATACCCAGATAGCGATCAACAACATTCCCAAAGCTCCTGTAACCAGCACTGAAGGCCTGAAAATACCGATGTGACGCAAGTTGAAAAAGTGTCGAATCCAGGCGGAAACGATGGCAATCGCCACCAACACTAACCAGCTTTGAGGGTGTTGGTAGGTCATAGGGTAGTGGTTGGAGATCATCAAAAAAATGATGGGCAGAGTCAGATAGTTGTTGTGCACCGAGCGCAGCTTGGCACCGGCCCCCCATTCTGGGTTGATGGCTTGTTTGTCGGTGACGGCTTGCACCAGTTTTTTCTGAGATGGGATGATATTGAAAAACACATTGCCTGCCATAATGGTGCCGATTAACGCGCCCACGTGGATATAGGCGCCGCGACCACTAAACCATTGCGTAGCAAGCCACGACGATAAACTCAGGAACAACACCAGGAAAATGGCGAACAGGGTGGCAGATTTTGCCAGTGGGCTGCGGCAGGCGAGTTCGTAAATAAACAGGCCAACGAAGATAAAGCCCAGACCCATCATAACGGCTTGTGAAGCAGGCATGGACATCACGGCAGGATCTATCAAATAGGCTTCTGCACCCATATAATACACCCAACCCAGCAGTAACATGCCGCTCAACCAGGTGGCATAAGCTTCCCACTTAAACCAGTGCAGTGTTTTGGGGATTTGTTCCGGACCGTATTCGTATTTGGCTACTTCGTAAAATCCACCACCGTGAACCGCCCATAAGTCGCCTTTAATACCCTTATCTTTTTTCCATTGAGGGGGCTGACGCAGATTGTTATCCAGCCAGATAAAATAAAAGGAGGCGCCAATCCAGGCTATCCCGGCAATAACGTGAAACCAGCGAATAAATAACGCTACCCAATCAGCCCACATAGCAGTCCCCATACATATAACTCCCCCCCAATTATTATTATTGTTGATATTCCCAAACGGGCTTGCCCGCAATCCAAGTGGCTGCGGTGGTGCGTTCATCTGCCAACATACTCAAGGCAAACAAGATATCTTCAGCCTTATCGGCATCTTTCAGGCGTAAAGATGATAACGCATTAAAATGCGGATCTAATACGGTAAAATCCGCATAAGTACCGGGATTAAAATCCCCGATGTCAGGCAATTGCAGTGCATCAGCAGCTCCGCGCGTCATCATGTATAAGCCGGCTAACGGATCCATCGTGATGTTTTGCAATTGAAACACCTTATAAGCTTCACCTAGAGTGCGCAACATACTGAAACTGTCGCCACCACCCACATCAGTGGCCAGGGTGGTTTTAATGTTAAAGGCGTTGGCTTTATCGAGGTTATAAAGTCCGCTTCCAAGGAAGAGGTTGGAGCGAGGGCAAAAGGCTACAATACCGCCTTTTTCCGAAATAACCCGCCATTCGTCATCTTCCATATGGATACAATGGCCAAACAAGCTGCGCTCAGTCACCATCTGGTATTTATCGTAAACATCCAGATAATTTTTACAATCGGGATAGAGCTCTTTAACCCAGGCAATTTCTTGTTGGTTTTCACTTAAATGTGTTTGCAGATAGACATCGTTGTAACTGCTCATCAACTCGCCTAGCATGGCCATTTGCTTTTCCGTACTGGTGGGGGCAAATCTTGGCGTAATGGCGTATTTCAAACGGCCTTTATTGTGCCATTGTGCTATTAATTCGGCCGACTCTTTTTGCGCAGACTCAGGGGTATCTTGCAAATAATCAGGACAATGGCGGTCCATGCAGACCTTGCCGGTTAATAGTTGCATATTGCGCTCATAGGCTACGCTAAACAGCTGCTCGGCTGAGTTTTTATGCACTGTTGCCCAAACTGCAGCGGTTGTTGTTCCGTTCATCCACAACTGTTGTAAAAAGAAATCGGCGATCTTGCGGCTGTAAGCCGGATCTTCAAATTGTCGCTCCGTGGGGAAGGTGTATTTATTGAGCCAGTCGATCAACTGCTCCCCAAAACTGGCAATCATTTCTGTTTGCGGAAAGTGAAGATGGGTGTCGATAAAACCCGGTACAATCAGTTTGTTGCCATAGTCCACGATATTGGCTTCTGGATAGCGTTGTTTTAGCTTGTCAGCGCTATCAACCGCTACAATTTTCTCATCTTCTATTGCAAGTGCACCTTGCTTGAATTCCACAGTGTCCTGCTGCGGATTTGCTGTACTGTTGGGGAAGTGTACGACATGGCCGGTAATTAGTTTGATGGTCATAATATCCAGTTACTCTGAGTGATTTAGCTACCGCGGTAGCTGCTAAAACCGAAAGGAGAAATTAAAAGTGGGATGTGGTAGTGACCACCGTCTTCGGTCATTTCAAAATGAATGTCTACAAAAGGGTATAGGCTGTCTTGGGTATAACTATTCAGATAGTCCTTACACATAAAGCGCAAGCTATAGACGCCAGCTGAATACCCGGATACTCCCCAATCGCGGCAACGCCCATCGGCATCGGTTTTGCCTTGATGTTGCTCACCGTCTGGTGTGGTTAAGATTAAAACCATATCAGCAGCAGGCTTGCCTAATGTGGTATCCAGAACATGGCTGGATAGGCTGATCTTGGAGAGGCTGGTCATAGTGTACCTTCCGTTTGCAATTGTTTGTTGATGCGCAGTAAAGTGATTTTCAGTTGCTCTGCTGCAGCTAGCTTAATTTCGGTTTCGGTGTCGTTGGGCAGGCGTTGTTGCAGAATTTCCAGCATTTGCGCTGCCGATTTACCCGTGGCAAAAACAATAAAAATAAAACCGTGTTTATTCAGGTATTCGTGATTCAGCTGGTGCAAGAGTTGCAGAGTTTGTTCGTCTGCCGCCTGCGCGCCTGCTTGTTCGCTCGCCGCCGTGTTTTTGGTATCGGCAAACTTTTCCCTTAGTGTATCTACGTTACCGATCATGGGATGAGCTTCAAACGCTTGTAGATAATCTTTGTCCCGGCATTGTTGCCAGAACAGCTCTGCGTAGGTACTAATTTGTGATGCACTCTGAAACGGTCGCGCAGAGGTCATTTTCTGACACCAGATTTGTACCGCGCAAGTTTGTTCAAACCATTTAATGCAGGCGGTTTCTTCCAGTTGGTTCAGTTCTTCTAGTGTCATACCGGCTCAGTGTTCATGGTTGTTCGTTGAACCTGCTCGTTGACAGGTAACTCGTTCTTTTGCTTATGCAGCAACTGAGTGATTTGTGCGGCCATAGAAATCGCTACTTCAATTGGCGTTTTCCCTGGTACGGCTCTTTCGCCTACCGGGCTGACCATTTTGGCGATTTGCACGTCACTCAGTTCTCGCTGCTGTAATTTGTAGCGAAAGCGCTTCGCTTTGGTTTCAGAGCCGATAACACCCACAAAATCAATATCATCTCTGACTATGGCACATTTCACCAAATCAAAGTCCAATTGATGATTGTGAGTCATAATGAGTACCAAGGTATTAGCGGGTAAGGCTTTAAGCTCACTCACCGGACAATCTGTGGTAATCGTGCGTACGTTTTCCTGTAATCCTGTTGGAAATAGTTCGCCACGCTCATCAATCCAGTGCAGATTCAACGGCAGTCGTTGCAGGATTGGCACCAGTTCATTGGCCACGTGTCCGGCACCAAAAATCGCCAGATTTTGAGTGTTCAATTGATAGCTTTCCAGCAATACTTTGGCAAAACCACCACAGCATTGGCCCAGTTTCGCCGCCAGAGGGTATTCCTCGGTGCGAATTGCGGTATCTCTTTCTAAAAGCATTTCTCGCGAGGTACGCGTAACCAAATGTTCTAAATGGCCACCGCCAATAGTGTCGAATGTTTGCTCAGAAGTGATGAGCATTTTCGCGCCGCTATCACGGGGCACAGAGCCTTTGTGCTCTATCACGGTTGCTAGTACAAAAGGGCTTTGTTTTTGCTGACAATGGCCAATGGCCTGCATCCAGTTAGTGATTTTCATCGCCCCAACACCTCACATGTGAATGCTTCTTCGGGCAATTGCTGAATGGCTTTTAACACTTTTTCTGCCGTGGCTGGCGGGTCCAGTTTTGGATCCACTTTATAGTCGGTAAGACTGGATACCGCATCTTTCAGGGCGCACCAGACACTCATGGCCAACATTAAGGGCGGTTCGCCCACGGCTTTAGAGTGATAGATGCTGTCTTCTTCATTTGGATGCGGGTATAAATCCACATTGAATATCGCCGGAGTATCGCCGATAGCCGGAATTTTGTAGGTAGCGGCGTTGTTGCTTAACAATCGCCCTTGCTCATCCCATAGCAGCTCTTCTGTAGTAAGCCAGCCCATGCCTTGGATAAATCCACCTTCAATCTGGCCAATGTCGATAGCCGGATTCAAGCTGGCGCCCACATCATGCAGAATGTCTACCCGGTCCACTTTGTATTCGCCGGTCAGGGTATCAACCGTGACTTCCGATACCGAGGCACCATTGGCAAAATAAAAGAAGGGACGGCCTTTGCCAGTGTTTCGGTCGTAATGAATTTTCGGGGTTTTATAAAACCCGGTGGAGGATAGCGATACTCTATTCATGTAAGCCAGCTGCACCAGATCAGGGAAGGGTATCTTCGCCTCACCCAAACTTACTACGCCATCTCTGAATTGTACCTCTTCACTGGCACCACTTTGTTGCTCTGCCCAAAACTCCGCCAGGCGCTGTTTGATAACAAGACAGGCGTTTTGCACCGCTTTACCATTGATATCTGTGCCACTGGAGGCGGCCGTGGGTGAGGTATTGGGTACCTTGTCAGTACGCGTGGCGGTGACCTCAATAAAATCCGTATCAAGACCAAATTCATTGGCGGCAATTTGCTGTATTTTGGTATGCAGGCCTTGCCCCATCTCCGTGCCACCGTGATTAACCTGCACGCTGCCATCGGTGTATACATGCACCAGCGCACCGGCTTGGTTTAGGTGTTTGGCAGTAAAGGAAATACCAAACTTCACCGGGGTTAGCGACAGACCTTTTTTCAGTACGAGATTGTTTTGGTTGAACTGTTTTATGTCTTCACGGCGTTGCCAATAATCAGAAGATTGTACCAGCTTTTCGATAAGGTCCGGTAGGTTGAAGTGCTCTATGGTCATGCCATATTGCGTGGTGTTTCTGCCTTCACCACCGTACAAGTTACGCTGGCGTATGGTGAGCGGGTCTTCGCCAGTTTTACGAGCGATGGCTTCTATCATGGCCTCGGCCAATACCATACCTTGCGGACCACCAAACCCACGAAATGCGGTATGGGACACGGTATCCGTGCGACAGCGATAACCCACAATATCGGCATCTGCCAGATAATAGGCATTGTCACAGTGGAACATGGCTCTATCCACGATGGCTTCTGATAAATCCGCCGAGTGGCCGCACAGTCCATTGATTCTCGCTTGTGTGGCTTTGATCAGGCCATTGTCGTCGGTAGCGACAGTAAAACTGTTGTCAAAGGGATGGCGTTTGCCGGTAAGCATCATGTCTTGCATTCGGGGTACACGCAGCTTCACCGGGCGCTGATTGCGCATGGCTAATACTGCGGCAATACAGGCCCATTGTGCGGCTTGGGTTTCTTTACCGCCAAAACCGCCGCCCATACGGCGCATATCAACCGTTACCTTGTGCAGTTTGATATCTAATACCTCAGCAACCAGTTTTTGCACTTCGCTGGGATGTTGCGAGGAGGTGTAAATGGTAATGCGATCTTCTTCTTCTGGTATCGCCAGCGCTATCTGCCCCTCCAGATACATGTGTTCCTGGCCACCAATGCTGACTTCACCGGAGATGAGATGTTCTGCGGCATTAGCTGCACTTTCGTAATCACCTTGTTGCATGGCGTGGGTAGGACGCACAAAGTTCTGCTTTAAATGAGCGCTATGGATATCCAGTTCAGGCGTTTCAGACTCTACTTCAAGCGTGCCTTTGAGTGCAGCCTTGCGGGCCAGATTGACCGAGGTGGCTAATACCGCGCACCAGGGCTGACGGTGAAACAACACCTGTTTATCCGCAAGGATAGGATCGCCATCAAATACCGGCGCGATATCCACATGCCCCGGTATATCATCCGTAGTGATCACATCACAAACACCTTCACTATTACGGATTGCTGTGGTGTCTTTACTCAGTATTTTACCTTTTGCTGCCATGCTCATGGACACTGCGGCGTGCAGTAAACCCGCGGGCTCAGGTAAATCATCAATATATCGGGCTTTACCTGTTACGTGGCGCTCTGCGCTTTCATGCTGCTTATTGCTGCCCACGGTTTTACTTTGAAATACGGGAGGCTGTTGCGGTTTGTCGATTAATTTACGCATGTTGTATGACCCTCAGTTCCGCTTGAGTTTGATTGTTGGATTCCAACCAGAAGCGCTGCCATAAGTTAACTAACATGGTTTTTCGGTATTGTGCCGATGCTCTGACATCATCAATGGGGGTAAAGGCATCCGCCAGAATGGCTTTGCCTTGTTTCATGGTATCCAAATTCCAGGCTTTGCCTGTAACCGCTTGCTCCAATGCACTGCAAACTGCTGGCACTGCCGCCACACCACCAAAACCGGTGGCTAAGGACTTAACTACACCTTGTTCAAGCGTGATATTAAACACGGCGCACACCGCTGAAATGTCATCTTCAAAGCGCTTAGAAATTTTGTAAGCCCGTAAACAGCCCTCTGTTGTTGCTTTTTCCTGCGGTAGCGGAATACGGATATCGCTGAGCCATTCACCTTTTTTTAAAGTAGTTTTCTTATAATCCAGGAAAAATTCAGCCACTGGAATGGTGCGTTGCTGCTCACCATTGTCTAGTGTGAGTTGGGCATTTAAAGCCAGTAACACTGGCGGTGTATCACCAATGGGGGAGGCGTTGGCGACATTGCCTCCTAAGGTTCCCTGGTTGCGAATAGGCAGTGAACCTAAGCGAGCCAACAATTCTTCTAGTTCAGGATAATAGTGCAACAGCTTATCTTGCAATTTGCTGTAGGTGACTGCCGCGCCAATCACAAGTTCCTGCTCTTTTTCTTCAATACGATTTAATTCCGGCACATATCGGGTGCTGATGAGCTGTGGCAGTTGTTTGTATTGCTGAGTAACTTCCAGTGCCAGATCGGTACTGCCCGCCACCAATCGGGCTTGCGGATACTTTACCAGTAAATCGGCCAAGGCTGCTCGGCTATCGGGTAGGTGCAGGCCATCGGTGCCTGAGTTTTGCGGCAGGGCTTTTAAGTTTTCAATAGTTGCAGTGGAATTAGCACTAAATTTATCTGCGGAGGGAGCCTCACAGGCATCCAGTGCAGCATCAATAATGGGACGATAACCAGTACAACGGCAGAGGTTACCAGATAAGGCGTTGTCGATTTGATGACGATTAAGCTCAGCGGTCGGACTAGATTGCTCTTGGCTTTCTCGGGTTTTATAGAGAGAAAACATCGGCATCACAAATCCAGGAGTGCAAAAACCGCATTGCGAGCCGTGTTTGTCCACCATGGCCTGCTGCACCGGGTGCAGCGCATTGCCATCAGCAAGATGCTCTACGGTAATTAGCTGTTTGCCATCCAGAGCTGATAAGAATGTAATGCAACTATTGATGGCGCGATATTCAAGGCCATTTTGGCTGTCGTTTAGCTCGGCTAATACCACAGTGCAGGCGCCACAATCTCCGGAGCCACATCCTTCTTTGGTGCCACACAGCGATTGATTTTCTCTTAACCACTCCAATACGGTGCAATTATTATCAATCTTGCTAATATGGACGAGTTCATCATTCAGCATAAAGCTGATCATCTTGAGCCTCCGGGATAAAAATTATTTGCAAAACCTGACCATCTGGTCAATATATTGATATTTATCCCGTCATGCAAGTGAGCAAAAAATATAGTTATGCGAAAAAAAGTAATAACTATGCTTATTGACTGCATTTTAGGGGTGTTCTGAGTAAAGTATGGCTGTTTTTAAAGAGTTTGCTGAAAAGGTTTTTCAGTATTGGAATAGAAATCAGAGGAATAAAGAGTGCTAGTGCAACAAAACGTCAAAAAGAACGTTAAAGGCAGTGTCCGGCAAGCTAATCACGGCAAAATTATAAAAGCTGCGGTGACGGTATTTGCCAATAAAGGCTATCAAGGTGCTACCGTACAAGAGGTGGCCGAGCAGGCGGGATTACCCAAAGCCAACGTGCTGTATTACTTTAAATCCAAGCAAGGTATTTATGAGGCGGTATTAAGCGATATTTTGTCCTTGTGGAATTCCAGTTTTGATCACGCTACGCCTGAAGACGAGCCGGCAGAAGCCTTATCTCGTTATATTCGAGAAAAACTGGAAATCTCTCGCACTAATCCTGAAGCATCAAAAATCTTTGCCATGGAGATGATCAAAGGGGCTGAGCAGCTTTCTGATGAAATAAAGGCGGGCATGGTGTCCTGGTTTGACGCTCGTATCGCCATTATTCGTCAGTGGATTAAACAAGGTAAAATGGCAGATGTGGATCCTACCATGCTGATGTTCCAGATTTGGGCTACCACACAGCATTACGCCGACTTCTCTGCTCAGATCACCATTTTAAAAGACGGTAAAGCCCTGAACAAAAGAGGTTTTCAGGAAGTTGGGGACTATCTTTGCCAGTCCATTTTGAGCAGTTGTGGCTTAACGCCGGAAAAATAAAAAGAGGCGTTGCATGTCGGAACATACGAAAGATAAGCATTATCCCCGCGATTTAGCTGGTTATGGGGCCAATCTGCCTGACGCCAACTGGCCGGGTGGGGCGCAGATAGCCGTACAGTTCGTACTTAATTATGAAGAGGGCGGTGAAAACTGCGTGCTACACGGTGATGAACATTCGGAAATCTTTCTTTCGGAAATCATTGGCGCCCAGGCCTATCGAGACCGACATCTGTCCATGGAGTCTATCTACGAATACGGTAGCCGTGCTGGTTTCTGGCGCTTGCATCGCTTGTTTCTGGAGCATCAGATTCCCATCACCGTGTTTGGGGTAACTATGGCAATGCAGCGCAATCCCGATGCGGTTGAAGCCATGTTAAAAGCCAATTGGGAAATCGCCAGCCATGGCCTACGCTGGATACATTATCAGGATATGCCCATCGAAGAAGAGCGACAGCAAATCGACGAGGCTATTAAGCTGCACACACAACTCACCGGGAAAGCTCCCGTTGGTTGGTATACCGGCCGCACCAGCCCGAATACGCTAAAACTCATCTCCGAACGGGACGATATTCTTTATTGTGCCGACAGCTACGCTGACGATTTACCTTATTACGATTGCCACTACGACAAACCGCTATTAATGGTGCCCTATACCCTGGACACCAACGATATGCGCTTTGCCACACCGCAGGGCTTTAACAGTGGCGAGCAGTTCTTCCAATATCTCAAAGATGCCTTTGACGTGCTCTACGCCGAAGGGCAAATGCAACCTAAAATGCTCTCCATCGGCCTGCATAACCGCATCATCGGCCGACCCGCCAGATTCGCCGCATTGCAGCGTTTCGTGGAATACGTAAAAAGCAAAGATCATGTCTGGCTGTGCACCCGTGAACAAATCGCAAGGCATTGGCTGGCTGAGCATCCGTTGGGGTAAATTATTTTTATTCCAAGCGATTTGTGCACAACTATTGCTTTGATAGACGACATTTTTCGCTTTTCTACAAATGAGCAACTGCTATTGATTCTAAGACCTTGTATTTACGGGGATAAAAATTTCGCTTAAAGTACGAGAACGATAAAAAACGACAAATGTCCTGTTTTTGTTGGACATTTGTCGTCTATAAAAATGTCAGGCGTCAAGTTGTACCGCGTTGCGCGATGCGCTACACTATATCGATGATTAAGTCATTTAAGCATAAGGGCCTGAAACTGTTTTTCGAAAAAGGAAAAACATCAGGCATTCAGGCCAAGCACGCGAAAAAACTCCGCATGCAATTGGCTGCTATTCATACCGCACAGGACGTAGATGATCTTAATCTACCCGGCTTTTCTCTTCATCAATTAAAAGGCGAGAAAGGCAATATTTGGTCTATATCAGTTAATGGGAACTGGAGAGTTACTTTCGAATTCAAAGATGGTAATGCTTACATCTTAAATTATGAGGATTATCACTAATGAACATGCACAATCCGCCGCATCCTGGTGAGTTTATTGAATCCATTTTTATGGAACCACACGGTATTAGTTGTAGAACATTGGCAACACACCTCGGTGTTGCAGCCTCAACACTAAACCGGGTGGTAAAAGGTAAGAGCGCAGTAACTCCGGAAATGGCATTGCGACTATCAAAGGTACTAGGCCGGAGTCCTGAAAGTTGGCTAAGCATGCAAGATAATTACGAACTCTGGCGAGCAAAACAAAAAGTCAACTTAGATAATGTACAACCGATAGATCTGCATGCCGCCTAACAAATCGGTTTAAAACGGACACAAAAACGTTGGCTGTGTTCGTGCCTCACAAAATTTCGCCAACGTTTTTATGCTCGTTTAACCGGGCCGTTATGAGCCTACGTTCATGAAATTTAAAATCATCTTCATATTTACTTTGGTCATCTTCGGCTGCCAAGACCAGAACAATGTTGAGAAGGATTTAAGTTGGTTGCTTCATGCCGATCCAATCAAAGATGCAAAGCAAGCATTGAAAGTTAAGGACACTCGATATATCGGAATTGTGGGTATGTTTTCTAACGTCCCATTCTTTGATGATAGCTGTATCAATGAAAAAAATACATAAAAAAAATACATAAAAGACACCCATCTTAATATCTTACATAAAAGACACCCATCTTAATATTCCTGTACTTTTAACGTTATCTATTTATTGATGGCTTGCCACTGTAATGGAGAGATGCACTCTAAATGTGTTTTTCGGGTCTGAGTTTTGGCGTGTGAGAGGTAGATATTAAGCTTAAGAGAACCTAAAAAAGGAATTTGGCTACAAGGCTACCTTACCTTGCAGTAATTGTGTTCTGTCTAATTTGGTGTGGCTTTGTATCAGCCAAACAGCCGAATTGAGGCGTTTTTATCCCTAAGCCGTTTTAGTTTGTGTCGTTGCCGATAAGCTTCTAGAAAAGATTCTCCACCTGCAGCATGATGAAAACATGCTTCGAATTGAGTAGTCAGTTCCTGCCATTGGGCCATTTTCAGGTTGAGTCGTTCAAGAATCGCAGGAGTTGATTGCTCAATTGCTCCTCGCTTGTCTGGCAGGATGGCTCTGCCAGTGAAATCCACCAACTCCAGATAGTCAGTCAGGTGAAAAGGTAAACCATGAGACATGTTTGCTTTGATATTACCGGCAAAAGGCATCAGGAATTTTGGTGATTTCCCGGCTTTGGCAGCGTTGATACGGTATTGAATACTGGTATGGTCCGATTGTTCAGGTGTTTTCGCCATCTTGGCTCTGATGGGATTTAAATCTACGTAGGCCATACAGGCTGCCAATGCGGCTTCATCCAACAATGCCTGAGATTTGAATCGACCTTCCCAAAATCGTCCGGTGCACTCATCTTCCTTATTTGCTTCTCTGGCGATGTATTCATTGAGGCAACGCATAAACCAGCTTATGTCCGTTAATCGATGTCGCCAGATATTCGCTGTTTCTTCCACAGCCTGAAGCTGAGATTCAACCATTTGTTGCCGCCGCTGTGGATTCAGGTATTGCTGGCTTAACAGCGTACCTTTATGCAACTGATGCCAGCGTCGAACAACTTCTTCTGTTTTCCAATTATCAGATAGCTCTTTGTGTATGTACAATACCAAGTGAGTGTGGTTACTCATCACCGCATAGGCACACACATCAATGGCAAATACTTGTGATAAGCAATGAATTCGGTCCTGCACCCACTGCCGACGATGTTCGTAGCTTACTCCAGTATGCTTGTCTTCCCCACACAAAAACGCTCTGCGCACACAGCGAGAAACACAGTGGTAATAGGGCGTATCTTCAAGGCTGATTTGGGCCTTCCTGGCTTTTGGCATGATGACTCCTCCTGAGCACTCAATTTAAATCCCATTTTGCACGAATGAGACAAAATAGAAACTGTACCGAAGTACAGTTATGATGGGTGTCTCAATAGTTTTGTAAAACCAATGAGGGTAATTTGATCTGTTTTGCAACTTCAAAAGATGCCGGTGTTTTGGCGGCGCTTGCAATGCAAGTGTGGTTGGAAACCTATGCAAAAAACGGTGTAACAGAAGAGCACGCAAAATACGTTTTCTCGTCATTTACAGCACAATCATTTGAGAAACTTATCAACTCATCAAGCCATGAAGTTATTGCAGTATTCAGTGATGATGTATTGGCTGGACTGGCAGTAATCAATTTAGAATCACATTATCAAACTGCAGAGCATGGCTTTGAGATTGAACGCCTCTACATACATCCGGGCTTTAGAAAAGCAGGTTATGGTCGTGCGATGCTCAGTTTTATTAGTGCGCAAATTGGCACCAGATTTTGGCTTTATACCTGGATTGAAAATGACTCTAATACATTCTATGAGCGATTAGGCTTTAATAAGATTGGAGAGCATCGTTTTTATTTTGGTGCACAGGAAGTAGAGAATAATATTTATGCCTGCGTTGGCTCCTGATGGCAGACTCCGCAGAATAAATAGGAATAAAAGGAACAGCACCTTTTTAAATAACAGGGTCCTGTCTCTTTTTTCTAACTACATTTTCCATTGAACCCAATTCAGACTTTTGCGTATCATTTTCAGGCTTACCTGGAAATTAAGTATGAAGTTAAATAAAGAAAGCGAATCCAGAATTATTGAAATGGCATGGGAAGATCGCACCCCGTTTGAATCAATCGAAATGCAATTTGGCCTCAAAGAACCCGACACCATTCGCTTTATGCGGCAGCGGCTCAAATCCGGCAGTTTTAAACTTTGGCGAGAAAGGGTTTCTGGTCGAAAAACAAAACATTTGAAGTTGCGGGGGGCTGATGTAAACCGGGGATACTGTCCAACTCAATACAAGCATAGATAACTTATTCATCTAGATCCTGTGGTTTTACTTAGCTCAACACTGAACAAGTTCACTCATTTTTCACAAACAAAAAAGGCGGTATCAAACCGCCTTTTTAGTATCTGTATTCAGACTATACGTTAAATCTGAAGTGGATAACGTCGCCGTCTTTAACCAGGTAATCTTTACCTTCCAGGCGCCATTTACCGGCTTCTTTGGCACCGGATTCACCGTTACAAGCGACATAGTCGTCATAACCAATAACTTCAGCGCGGATAAAGCCTTTTTCAAAGTCGGTGTGGATTTTACCAGCGGCTTGTGGGGCAGTGGAGCCTTCCGGGTAGGTCCAGGCGCGCACCTCTTTAACACCGGCAGTGAAGTAAGTTTGCAGGGTTAACAGGCTATAACCACCGCGGATAACACGGTTCAGGCCAGGCTCTTCTAAGCCCATTTCTTCCATAAACTCAGCTTTTTCTTCATCGTCCAGTTCGGCGATTTCAGATTCGATAGCAGCACACACGGGTACTACCACCGCGTTTTCTTCTGCGGCGATTTCGCGCACTTTATCCAGGTATGGATTGTTTTCAAAGCCATCTTCATTGACGTTAGCAATGTACATGGTGGGCTTCAGCGTCAGGTAATTCATGTAGCTGATGGCGGCGGCTTCTTCTTTGCTCAGTGATAAAGAGCGTAACGCCTTGCCCTCGTCCAGGTGTGGTTTTACCTTTTCCAGGACAGTCATTTCGAATTTAGCGTCTTTGTCACCGCCTTTTGCGCGCTTACCTACACGGATAAGGGCTTTTTCAGTGGTTTCTAAATCGGCCAAGGCAAGCTCGGTATTGATAACTTCAATATCATCTTGAGGGCTGACTTTACCGGAGACGTGCACAATGTTGTCGTTTTCAAAACAACGTACCACGTGGCCAATGGCATCCGTTTCACGGATGTTAGCCAGGAATTTATTGCCTAAACCTTCACCTTTAGAGGCACCGGCTACTAAGCCTGCGATATCTACGAATTCCATGGTGGTGGCAATCACTTTTTGCGGGTTAACGATTTCTGCCAGCTTATCCAGACGTAAATCCGGCACTGGTACCACACCCGTATTGGGTTCGATGGTACAGAAAGGGAAGTTAGCTGCTTCGATACCCGCTTTAGTCAGCGCGTTAAACAGTGTTGATTTACCTACATTTGGCAGGCCAACGATGCCACATTTAAAACCCATTGTTTTTCCTTTATCAGCAGAGTTAGCCTTTAAATGAATGCAAACGATTCATCGCGGCTTTTATATCTTGTTTAAATAGTATATCGATGCAGCGCGTTGCTTCATCTATAGCAGCATCGATTTTGTTTTGATCTTCAGCAGACGCTTTGCCCAGCACATGCCCGGTAACTCTGTCTTTAGAGCCCGGATGGCCAATGCCTACGCGCAGACGCAGAAAATCTTTGTTATTGCCCAAGGCTTTGACAATATCACGTATACCGTTTTGACTGGAACTGCCGCCTTGTTTGAATTTAACGATGCCTGGTTCAAGGTCCAGCTCGTCAAAAGCTACTAACAGATTGTCTGGTTGGTACTTATAAAAGTTCATTACTGCACCCACCGATTGACCACTTTTATTCATGTAAGTAGTGGGGATGAGCAAACGAACGTCTTTACCTGCGATAATACCGCGCCCGGTTAAACCAAAAAATTTGTTATCAGCTTTTAAAGGGATGTTTGATTGTCGAGCCAGTTGTTCTACTACCCAACTGCCCGCATTATGGCGTGTGTTTTGATATTCGGGGCCTGGATTGGCCAGGCCCACGATAAGACGAATATCTGACAAGCAGATTATTCCTCTGTAGTCTCTTCTTCTGCGTCTTCAGCAGCACCGCCTTTAGCAGCCTTAACCGTTACAACTGCAACGTCATGGCCTTCACCTTTGGCAAGCTCAACTGAAGAAACACCTTCTGGCAATTTAAGATCAGAAAGGTGCAGTGTTTGACCTAATTCAACGTCCATCAAATCAACTTCGATGAACTCAGGCAGGTTAGCTGGCAAACAGCTGATTTCGATGTCAGCAATGTGGTGCTCAGCGTGACCGCCTTGGGTCTTGATAGAAGGTGCTTTTTCTTCGTTGATGAAGTGCAGAGGTACGTTTGTGGTTACAGTGTGAGTTGCATCAACACGTAAAAAGTCTAAGTGCATGATCTTAGGCTTGTACGGGTGACGTTGCATGTCTTTAACCAAAGCTTCAACTTTCTCGCCACCGATGTTCAGTGTTAAAACGTGAGAATAGAAAGCTTCAAACTCTTGCGCCTGGAAAACTTTGTTATGAGCTAAAGTTAACGCTACTGGCTCTTTGTCGGCACCGTAAAGGATCGCAGGTACTTTATCAGCGTGACGAAGGCGGCGGCTCGCACCTTTCCCTAAGTCTGTTCTGACTTCTGCATCCAGATTAAAAATTGCTTCTGGCATAAATTACTCCAATGTATCAAATAAATTTACGAAAACTTCGCGACCAAAATTTTCGTCGAACGCCCGTTTTGTTAATTAAAAATCGGACTTACCCTCAAAAAAGGGCGGCGAATTCTAACATTAGCGAATGGGGAGCACAATCAATACTTTGATAAATATAGGAATAATTGCACAGAGATTGAGTTTGGCAGCAAATAAGCGGCTCGCTTGGTACGAACCGCTGAAAACGAATAAGCTTTTAGTGATCAAACATTGCAGAAATAGATTCTTCGTTGCTCAAACGTCGAATCGCTTCAGCCAACATCTTAGATAAACCTAGTTGCTTAACTTTGCTCACTTTCTGCATGGCAGGAGATAATGGAATACTGTCGGTAATGACGATTTCATCAATTACTGAATTTTCCAGGTTAGCCGCCGCATTGCCTGAGAAAATTGCGTGGGTGGCGTAGGCATAAACGCGATTTGCGCCGTGTTGTTTGAGGGCTTCTGCCGCTTTTGCCAGTGTGCCGCCAGTGTCAATCATGTCATCTACGATAATACAATCGCGACCTTCCACTTCACCGATGATGTGCATCACTTGGGCAACGTTAGCTTTTGGACGACGCTTATCAATTATAGCCAGGTCTACATCATTCATTAGTTTGGCAACGGCACGTGCACGCACAACACCACCAATATCGGGCGAAACCACAACCGGGTTGTTGAAATCGCGTTTGCGCATATCTTCTAACAGGATAGGGGTACCGAAGGCATTATCCACAGGTACATCGAAAAAGCCCTGGATCTGCTCAGCGTGTAAATCGATAGTTAATACGCGATCAACACCTACATTAGATAAAAAGTCTGCCACCACTTTGGCAGTGATTGGCACACGCGCTGAACGCACGCGACGGTCCTGACGAGCATAACCAAAATAAGGAATAACGGCGGTGATTCTGCCTGATGATGCACGACGTAGCGCGTCGACCATCACAATCAGTTCCATCAGGTTGTCGTTGCAAGGTGCACAAGTGGACTGAATGATAAAAACATCCGCGCCCCTAACGTTCTCATGGATTTCGACACTGATCTCACCATCGCTGAATCGGCCAACACTTACGTGACCTAGTTTAGTGTAAAGTCTGTCAGCGACTTTTTGCGCCAGGTCAGGCGTCGCATTACCGGCAAAAAGCTTCATATCGGGCACTACGTTTTTCCTCAGAAAAGTAGGTGGAGTGCGTTGATCTATTTTAGGGTAAGTAAACGTATTACGTGTGTGTGTCCCGACCCTAAATGCAACAACTCCGTTGTAATGTAATTGTGTTATGGTCGGGTAAGCGTGACTTTTCGCCAATCGTTCATGGTAAAAACCTGCTGCCAACTCGGTTTTAAACTTCGGGAACGGTCTGATTTAATCGCGCTTCAAGAGGCGAAGTAGCGCAACCTTGCGCGATAAAACCCGAGCAATACTCAGGTAAATCAAACAGAGCTCTCTGTGCGCTTTTCGGGTCATTAAATACACCGAAAATGCTCGCTCCTGTCCCCGTCATTCTTGACGGCGCGTATTGTAACAACCACTGTAATGATTTTGCAATAACTGGATACTTTTTGCATACCAGCGCCTGGCAATCATTGTGAGTGTGCTCAAATTGATAGCTTTGGCATTGAATTAAAGGGGTATTGCGAGGTAAATCCGAGGTACCGAATACCTCTGCGGTCGACACATGTACACCAGGGTTTACTACCAGATAGGTTTTCATCGCAATATCGGCAATTTCAAATTGCTCACCGACACCACGGGCAAAAGTGGTTTTCCCGTTGATAAATACCGGTACATCAGCCCCTAATTGCAGTCCTGAGGCTAATAATTGTTGCTTCGACAGTCCACACTGCCACAAATGATTAAGCGCAATTAATGTGGTGGCTGCATTGGAAGAGCCACCACCGATACCACCACCCATGGGTAGCTGTTTATCAATTTCTATATAACAGCCTTGTTTGGTACCGGATACTGACTGCAATAGTCGAGCAGCTTTAACAATAAGGTTGTCTTCATGTGCCACACCGGGAAAATCCGTCAGTAGCCTGATGTCGGGAGAGTCCGTGATAGTGAAGTGCAACAAATCCCCTTTATCCAGAATTTGAAATAATGTCTGCAACTCGTGGTAGCCATCATCACGACGCCCATTAATATGCAGGAATAAATTGAGTTTGGCTGGACTTGGCCAGTTCCGAGAAACGTTTTGCTGATTCATAAATTGCGGTATTACTTTACTGGCTGTTAAAAGACCATTCACTGATGCGCAATTTTAACTGCAAATTATCTTTACTCAACACCAGGTTGTGGGGCAGTGCGGTCCCGGAAAAAACTTTGTAGTTTTGGTATTTTATTCGCCAGCCCGTGGCTGTAGAAAAAGACCAGATGCGGCCTGTTTCATCGCGTTTGAGCTCACTAACCGCGTTGCTGTTGGGATTTAAGCGGCCTGTTATCCAATATTTAAAATCTGCCACCGGAATTTGCCACCCGGTTTTCTCATAAATCAGGCGCTCAGCGTTGCTGTCAGTAAATGTATTATCATCGATTTCCAATAAAACCCGACCATTTATCTGTTCCATGAACAACAACGTGCCACCGATCAATTTAGATAAGCGCAATTGATAATCTTGCTGTTGTTGTTGCCAATCCAGGAACGCGCTGAATTTTTCCTCTGGCGATTTAAAAGCAATACGACCTTCTACCTGCCAATTTTGCGGAAATTTACCTGATGACGATGCTTGTTGATAACTGGTTTTTGGGGGGGTAGCACAGGCTGACAACATCAATACCAAGCTTAACAGCAGCAGTTTTCGCAAAATAACCATCCCAGGTGTGACCTGACTCAATAAAGGCCGTTTTTTAATAGAGAGGCAAGGTTAGCGCAGAACAGGCATTTTTTACCACCCAAAATTTGTATCCGGTGCGCTAATCTGATTTTTAAATGCACTGAATTAACTATTTCGTATTGAGGTTCAGCTCGCAGTACTTTTAAATACCCTTGGATTTGCGTAAAATGTCGCGCCTTTTGCGCTGTCGCCAGTTTGGCGATGGTTTTAACCAGAAACATTAAAATCGGGATTCGATGTCGCTACTCACCATAGGCGTTAACCATGATACTGCTCCAGTAGAGATCCGGGAGAAGGTCGCCTTTTCACCTGAGCTATTGCTGGAGGCTTTGACTGAGCTCGGTGAGCAAGAGCAGGTGAACGAAAGCGTGATCCTGTCCACCTGCAATCGAACTGAGCTCTATATAGATGTAGATGACATCAATAAAGAAGCGCTGGTAAAGTGGCTTGCGGATTTTCATTCTCTGCCGTTGGCAGAACTAAATGAAATGATTTATTCCCATACCGAAGTTGCCGCCGTTGAACACCTGATGTCGGTAGCCAGTGGTTTAAACTCATTAATTTTGGGCGAGCCACAAATTCTGGGGCAATTAAAGCAAGCCTATACCAGTGCCAAACACGTCGGCACGGTTTCTGGTAATTTCGAGCGTTTATTCCAGACGGTATTTGCTGCAGCCAAACGGGTGCGTACTGAAACTGACATCGGTGAAAATGCCGTCTCTGTTGCGTTTGCGGCAGTGCAGCTAGCTAAACACATCTTTACCGATGTGAGCGAGAGTAAAGTTCTGTTGATCGGTGCAGGTGAGACCATCGAGCTTGTAGCAAAACACCTGGCTGACCAAGGCGTAGGGCAAATGGTGGTGGCGAACCGAACCTTATCGCGTGGTCAGGAGTTGGCGGCGCAATTCAATGCAAGCACGATAACACTGTCGCAATTGCACACTCGTCTGTCTGAGGCGGATATCGTGATCAGCTCTACAGCCAGTCAGTTGCCTCTGGTGGGCAAGGGCATGGTAGAAACGGCTCTAAAACAACGCCGTTACAAACCCATGCTACTGATAGATTTGGCGGTTCCCCGGGATATCGAAGAAGAGTGTGAAGAATTAGATGGGGCTTACCTTTATACGGTTGATGATTTGCAAAGTATCGTGGCCCAAAATGTAGCTTCCAGGCAGAAAGCGGCCGATGAAGCCAAATCCATGATCGCAGAAGAAGTGGGGAAATGGGTCTCATGGCAAAATCGTCAGCAACACAGTGATTTGATCAAGCAATTGCGGGCGAATCACGAAATTGAAAAACAGAAATTATTACAACGCGCAAAAAACTTATTAAGCGAGGGCGCGGAACCGGAAGCGGTAATGACCGAACTGGCCAACAAGCTAACTAACGCCCTCAGTCACGCGCCAACCCATGCCATTAAAAAGGCGGCGGAAGAGCAGGATACGACACTGCTTAAAAAATTGTCAGAAGCGTATAAACTAGAAACTAATAAATAAAAGAGAAATCACTGCTCATGAAAGCATCTGTAGTTACTAAATTAGAAACCCTGATGGAACGTTTTGAAGAGATTCAGGTGATGCTAAGCGCACCTGAAATCATTGCCGATCAGGATAAATTCCGTGCGCTTTCAAAGGAATATTCGCAGTTAGAAGAATTAGTTAAATGCTTTAAATCCTGGCAACAAGCGGAAGATGACCTGGCAACCGCACAAGAGATGCTACAAGAAAGCGATCCCGAAATGCAGGAGATGGCACAGGAAGAGTATCAGCAAGCAAAAGCCAGCATAGCAGAGCTGGAGCAGGCATTACAAATTTTGCTGTTGCCCAAAGATCCCAATGATGACATGAGCTGCTTTTTGGAGATCAGAGCCGGAGCTGGCGGTGACGAGGCGGCTATCTTTGCTGGTGATTTGTTCCGCATGTACAGCCGTTATGCAGAAAAGCAGGGCTGGCGTATTGAAACCATCAGCGCCAATGAAGGTGAGCACGGTGGGTATAAAGAAGTTATCGCCAATCTGGTGGGCGATGGTGCTTACGGCATCATGAAGTTTGAATCCGGTGGCCACCGCGTACAGCGTGTTCCTGAGACTGAATCACAAGGTCGTATTCACACCTCAGCCTGCACTGTTGCGGTGTTACCAGAAATCCCCGAATCTGAAGCCATCGAAATTAATCCTGCTGATCTGCGCATTGATACTTTCAGAGCCAGTGGCGCCGGTGGTCAGCACGTTAACAAAACTGACTCTGCGATTCGCTTAACCCATATACCTACAGGGCTAGTGGTGGAGTGTCAGGATGAGCGTTCTCAGCATAAAAACCGCGCTAAAGCCATGTCGGTACTGCAAGCTCGCTTGAACCAAATTGAAGATGAAAAGCGCGCCGCTGAAGAAGCTAGTACCAGACGCAGTTTGGTGGGCAGTGGTGATCGCTCGGAGCGTATCCGCACGTACAATTTCCCGCAAGGCAGATTAACCGACCATCGAATTAACTTAACCCTATATAAGTTGGACGATGTTATCGAAGGTGACCTGGATGCGGTATTAGAGCCTATTCGACAGGAGCATCAGGCAGACTTATTAGCCTCATTGTCTGACGACTCATAAGCTTATATGGCTACCGCGCTCACTATTAAAACAGCTTTAAACTATGGGATAGGGGTTCTCTCCTTAAGCTCCGAATCACCTAAAGTGGACACCGAAGTACTGCTGTGTGAAGTGCTGCAGTGCAACCGCAGTAAATTGATCATCGATCCCGAACAATCGCTTTCAGATTCACAAATTACACGATTTTTAGCTTTTATAGAGCAGCGCAAACTCGGGCATCCGGTATCTTATATTATCGGGCATCAGGATTTCTGGACCCTATCGCTGGAAGTAAATGAATCTACCTTGATCCCCCGGCCAGAGACGGAACTATTGGTGGAGCTGGCAGTTTCATTGCCTGTGCCTGCAAATTCTCACTGTTTAGATTTGGGGACAGGAACGGGCGCTATCGCACTGGCCATAGCCAGCGAGAAGTCGGATTGGCAGGTTTTGGGCTGTGACCGGGTGGCTGACGCTGTTGCTCTTGCACAGCGAAACAAGCGCAGAAATAACATAACTAATGTTGCGTTCATTGAGAGTCATTGGTTTAACCAACTACCTGAGCAAAAGTTCGATGTTATTGTTACAAACCCTCCTTATGTTGAATCTAATAGTGATTATCTCAACCGCGGTGATTTGCGCTTTGAACCTCAAAGCGCCTTGGTAGCCGGTGGCGATGGCCTGGATGATATCCGGCAAATTATTGCAATGGCTTCTGATTACCTCAATCCACAAGGCTGGCTATTAATAGAACACGGTTTTGAACAGTCCAAGTCAATTCAGTCTTTATTGGTAGCACAGGGCTTCAATAAGGTAACTACAAAATTAGATTATGCGGGGCACGATCGGGTGACAATGGCGCAATTCGGTGTTGCATAACCCTTCATAAACGACTAGTTTAAAAGAAATAAAAAACTAAGTTTGGTAGTGATTGAGGGAATCCGGATGTCTGACGACTTTCTTTTCGCGGATGATTCTGAAGAAGAAGAATTTGAAGAGCGGGGCTCATGGAAAATACTGGTAGTAGATGATGAGCCCGAGGTGCACGCCGTAACCAAGTTGACCCTGAGCGATTTTGTTTTTCAGGACAAGGATTTAGAATTCATTAGCGCCCACAGTGGTGAAGAAGCCAAAAAAGTATTTCTTGAACACAACGACATTGCTGTAGTGCTGCTCGACGTTGTGATGGAAACCGACGATGCAGGCTTAAAAGTCGCAGAGTTTATTCGCAATGAGGCCAACAATCACTTCACTCGCATTATCTTGCGTACCGGGCAGCCTGGTCAGGCACCAGAAAAACACGTTATTGTTAATTACGATATCAACGACTATAAATCCAAAACAGAACTGACCGCACAAAAGCTGTTTACTGTTATTATCGCAACGCTGCGCTCCTATCGCGATATTATCTCCATAGAGGAGAGTCGTAAGGGCTTGGAAAAAATCATATCCGCCTCTGCAGATCTGTTCAGCATTCACTCACTTGAAAACTTTATTGATGGCATCATTCAACAGCTCAACTCGTTATTGGGCGGTGCCACTGACGCGGCTTATATCACTAGCGCGCTGGCGTCAGCCCAAGGTGGCAATAGTAGTGATCTAAGTGGTTTTGTGGTGTTCTCTGGCATGGATGATGAAGCTACTGAGGTTGAAAAGGCGGTGCGACCCCTTGAAGAAGTGGTGGAAGGCGAAATTCTCAGTGCTTGCAAAAAAGCCCTAAGAGAAAAAGATGTAGTTTACGCTGATGATTATGTCGTGGCTTATTGTCACAGCAATACCGAACCAGGTTCGCTTTTATATTTATCCGGTATTCCACGCAAGCTAAACTCAAATGACAAACATCTGATTGAGATCTTTGCCAGCCATGTGCAGGTGGCCTTTGAAAATGTGCTGCTAACGAAAGACATTGAAGATACTCAAAAGGAAATATTGCAGCGTGTCGGTCAGGCGATGGAGTGTCAGCTAAGTGGGGGACGGCACATCGAACGTATGACGATTCTATGTGAATTGTTGGCCCGGGAACATGGCCTCTCTGAAGACGAAATTAGTGTCTTGAAACTCGCGGTACCTTTACATGATATTGGCAAGTTGCGTGTTCCAGTGGAAATCTTAACTAAGCCCGGTCCACTTTCACCTGAAGAAATTGATTTGGTGAAAGAACATGCTGATAACGGTTATGATTTATTGAAAGACAGTGAAAAACCCATCATTAAAACCGCAGCAATGCTGGCCAGACAACACCACGAGCGTTGGGATGGTACTGGTTACCCGCAAGGCATATCCGGCAAGGACATTAATATGTTCTCCAGGATTGCCGCCATTGCCGATGTTTATGATGCCTTGCGAGGTACGCGTTGTTACAAAGAGCCTTGGTCAGTAGAACAAGTGATTGAGAAATTTCAGCAAGAGCGTGGTAAGCATTTTGATCCGGCACTGGTGGATACCTTGCTGGATAACATTACCAAGTTTGAAGCTATCATATTTGCCTATCCGGACAGTCCCGAAGCTATTCAACAATAATTATAATTAAGTTCAACAGGAGTTACCAACCATGTATATGATGGTGAAACACATCCATATGACGGCGATTGCCCTCAGTTTTCTTTTGTTCGTTTTACGTTTTATCTGGGTCATGTCCAATAGTGGCATGATGCGTCAAAAGTGGGTTAAAGTGGTTCCCCACATTGTAGACACTGTGCTACTGGCTAGTGCAGTTACCTTGTGTATCATCCTTACTCAGTACCCTTTGTATAACGCCTGGTTAACGGAAAAAATGTTTGGTTTAATCGCCTATATCGTGCTGGGCTTGTTTGCGCTCAAACTGGGTAAGACCAAAGCGATTAAAGCCGGAGCGTTTGTAGCCGCAGTGGCCGTATTTGCCATGATGGGCAAAATTGCGGTGACTAAAACTCCTCTCATTTTATAAATAATTAGTCTGCATTTCTGATAAAGCTTTAGCGGGATGTTCCGATAACATCATTAGATGTGATGTATAAAAGGAAACGTCCCGTGCTTGAGCTTAAACATGCCATTAAACAACACAATTTGTTTAAATCTGCGCTATTAATTTCCCGTTGCTATAAAGATGATTTAGATATTGCTCAGCCATTGACGCAGATGGAACAGCTCATCAATCAATGTGCCAAAGCGGTGGGAGATACGCAGGATAAGTTTGCCGCATTTGAGCGCCTCAGAAACTACTTTTATCACCAGCTGGCGTTTAGTGGTGATAGCAAAAATTTCTTCGCGGCACGTTATAACTTGCTGGACGAAGTACTGGAATATCGCACCGGTATCCCGGTGACACTGGCCATTGTTTTCTGTCAAATTGGCAACGCCATTGGCCTTAAAATGCAAGGCGTTAATTTCCCCGGCCATTTTCTTGTGCGCTTCCAGGTGTCTGATTCAAAAGTATTGTTTATCGATCCACTAAATGGAGACTGTTTATCCTGGCAACATCTGGAGAAAAGTTATTTCAGCGTGTTAGGAGAACAGGCGGAATCTGAAATGCCATTGGAGGTGCTGGAGCCGACGGGATGTGAAGAGACTGTCTTACGCTTGCTACAAAATTTAAAAGCCTCTTTTATTAATGAGCAAAAATATCACTTTGCGCTTTCCACTATCGATATTTTGCTCAGCTTATGTCCTGACGATCCGTTTGAGATCAGAGACAGAGGATTTCTACTGCATCAATTAGATTGTCCTAAAGTTGCTGCTGCTGATTATGAGTTTTTCATTCAGCGTTGCCCTAAAGATCCTTCCACCGATATCTTACGGGCTCAGATCCAAAAGCTGCGAGAAAGGATCGTTACACAACATTGAAGCAGGGCTTTTAATTTAATGCAAAAAAGGCATTTAAGCTGAATACGCTCCTGAAATAGGGTACTTTAGGCGTTTGAGTCTAAAGTTTCCTTTTCGGAGAATAAATGAATAATTTGCGAACGATCTCCATCGATTCTATTCAGGTCAATAACGACAAACCTTTTGTGCTTTTCGGAGGCATGAATGTGTTGGAATCACGTGATCTGGCGCTCACCATTGCTGAGCAATACAAAGAAGTTACCACCAAATTAAACATCCCTTATGTTTTCAAAGCCTCGTTTGACAAGGCAAATCGCTCCTCAGTGCATTCCTTTCGCGGTCCGGGTATGGACGAGGGATTAAAGATCTTTGAAGAGATCAAACAACAGTTTGACGTCCCGGTGATTACGGATGTACATGAGCCTCATCAGGCGGCTCCAGTCGCCGAAGTTGCCGATGTTATTCAATTACCTGCATTTTTGGCGCGTCAGACTGACCTTGTGGTGGCAATGGCAAAAACCAATGCGGTTATCAATGTTAAAAAGCCACAATTTCTGGCGGCTCACGAGATGCGCCATATTATCAACAAGTTCCTGGAAGCCGGGAACGATAAAATCATTTTATGTGAGCGCGGCTCATGCTTTGGTTACAACAATCTGATCGTTGATATGTTGGGAATGGATGAAATGAAACCCATGGCTCCGGTTATTTTTGATGCGACGCATGCACTGCAACGTCCTGGGGGACGCAGTGATTCGGCTGATGGTAGGCGGGCACAAGCAGCACAATTAGCACGCTCCGGAATGGCGCTAGGTTTAGCAGGGCTATTTATTGAGTCTCATCCAGATCCTGATAACGCTAAGTGTGATGGTCCTTGCGCATTACCGTTGGATAAGCTAGAGGCGTATTTATTGCAAATGAAACAACTTGATGAGCTGGTGAAAGGATTTGAGCCGTTAATTACAGCTTAGAGAGAATATTTCTTGATTGAGGCATTCAGTTGCTCCTACGGAGCGTAGGAGCAATGAGTGTCTACTGATAACGTAAGCTTTAGGCAGGGTGCCAAAAGTTTTTCGTTATTAGATTACTCTGCAATTATTTGAGTGTTAACGATTGCAGTCTCTTCGTTGAATCTGGCCATTGCCAAAAACTGTTCAATGTTTTGTTTTAAGCTCATTTCATCAAGCTGTGCTTTTGCGATATCTTCAATCACAGGTGTGTTGATTTGAGAAACTGCTAATTGAATTTGATCAGCAATTTCTGTTTGAATTTCTACTGTATTAACGGTTTGCTCTTGGGCGAAAACGTTACCGGAAAGTGCAAATGTGAAGACGCTGGCTGCGAAAAGTGTTTTAATGTTTTTCATGTGATTTACCTAAAGTTAAATTAATGTTAAAAAGACACGTAAATTATCAACATATTTACTTGCTATTTACATAAGCCTTGTATAACAAGCGATTGTAGTCGATGTGTGTACTATAGTGTTTTTTTTTGCCTCTTGAAAACGAGAAAAAATATGTCTAACGCATTAGAAAAACTAATCCGAATTGCAAAGATTGCAGATATTCATAAAAAAGTGCTTTAAAAACCTTGTTTATGAAGAATTTATGAAAGAAATCAGGCGATTATGAACGAAAGGTTACCACCACTGAACGCTTTGAAAGCTTTTGAAGCTGCGGCAAGGCATTTAAGTTTTACTCGTGCATCAGAAGAGTTGTTTGTTACTCAGGCTGCGGTGAGTCATCAGATTAAAGCACTGGAAGAATTTTTAGGGATGAAACTATTTCTGCGTAAAAACAGAACCCTGTTGTTGACCGAAGAAGGGCAAAGTTATTATCTAGACATCAAAGAGATCTTTGCTGCTCTTTACGATGCTACCAAGCGTTTACACGCTATGGGTGCTAAAGGTTCTATTACCGTGGCGTTGCCGCCGAGTTTTGCGGTGCAATGGCTGGTGCCTAAACTTTCTGACTTTTCCAGTAAAAACCCCGACATTGATGTGCGAATTAAAGCTGTAGATTTTGATGATGGTTTTATTACTGATGATGTGGATTTGGCGATTTACTATGGTAAAGGGCGCTGGAGTGGTTTACAGGCGGATAAAATTTACGCTGAATACCTGACCCCAGTATGTTCTCCCATGCTCTTTCAGAGCGATAAGCCATTGGAAAAATTAGATGACCTGAAACATCATCAACTGTTACATGACACATCACGAGAGTTTTGGAAACAGTGGATACGGCATTTCAATATACCCGGCGTTAATGTTAACCAAGGGCCGATATTCAGCCACACCATGTTGATTTTGCAAGCTGCAGCACTGGGACAAGGGATAGCGCTTGTTGACAGCGCCCTGGCAAGGCCTGAAATAGCACTTGGACGTTTGATTTGCCCATTTGAAGAACGGGTTGAAACACAAAAAGCCTATTACCTTGTTTGTCGCGAATCTCATGCTGAATTAGGTAAGATACAGGCCTTTAAAGACTGGCTATTAACGCAGGTGAGTGAGGATTAAGAGTGTATAAAGCCCACATTGTATTGGCCCATGGTGCCGGGCAGGGAATGGAAAGCGACTTTATGCAGGAATGCAAAAGGTTGTTTGAAATAAATGCAATAAAGTGCACTTTGTTTAATTTTGACTATATGGCAATTGCTGAGGAAACCGGAAAACGGCGTCCACCGGATAGATTACCCAAGTTAATACAGTGTTTCGAAGCGCAATTGCCGCATGACAAAGATTTACCACTCTTTGTGGGGGGCAAGTCGATGGGAGGCAGAGTTGCTACTCATATACTACAAGACAGTGACGCTATTGCCGCTATTTGTTTGGGGTATCCTTTCCACCCTCCGGGGAAACCCGAAAAAACGCGAACTGAGCATCTTTCACAGATTAAAAAGTCCATTTTGGTGCTGCAAGGTGAAAGAGATCCCTTTGGCAAGCCTGCAGAAATCTGTGGCTATGAATTACCGGGGAATATACAAGTAGAATACGTAAAAGACGGTGAGCACAGTTTTAAAACCACCAAGGCAAGTGGACTAAGTTGGCAAGATAACATGCAGCAGGCAATTACTGGCGCTGTCAGATTTATTGATAAGGTTATGGGATAAAACACTAACATGAAATTGATATTATTAAGTGCCGGCACATTGGCTTTACTATCTGTGGTTTTGGGGGCTTTTGCTGCTCATGGATTAAAGAACAAATTATCAGAGCCTTTGTTGCATGCTTTTAGTACCGGTGTGGAGTACCAGTTTTTGCATTCTCTGGCCTTGATTCTGGTGGTTATACTGGCGAAGTTATTTCCGAATTCTTTGTGGTATTGGTGTGCCGGTCTTTTTATTGCCGGAGTGCTGTGCTTCTCCGGAAGTCTTTACGCGCTCGCTCTGACTGGCATTAAGTGGTTTGGTCCCATCACGCCTCTGGGCGGAATGATGTTCATTGCAGGATGGGCTGTGTTTGTCATTGCAGCGTTGAAGGGTTATCAATGATGTCGGAAGTTGTTCTCGGTTATTGTCGCCCGGGCTTTGAAGCAGATGCCGGGCTTGAAATTCAAACCAGAGCCGCAGAAAACGGGTTTTATGGTTTCTTTCGAGCAGATAAGGGCACGGGATTTTATTTGTTTGAGGTGCAACAAAGCCCGAACTCGTTGCTGGATAGGCTCAACATAAAACAACTCATTTTTACACGTCAGTGGTTTCTTGTTCTTGGTCACCATGTAGATATGTGCCGTGATGACAGATTAGGGGATTTAAAACCTAGCCTGCTGGAGCTTCCTCTGATATCTGAACTAAGAGTAGAGCATCCCGATACTGAGCCCGGAAAAGAGTTGTCGCGTTTTTGTCGAAAGTTCAGCGTACCTTTGCGACAGATATTGAAAAGCCAAAAATGTTATAACGAGAAAAAAGTTGCCCACTGTTTAACCGCCTTTTTTGTCAGCGGCACTGAGTGCTTTGTTGGTATTGCTCCTGTTTCGAATATGAACCCGCAGCCCGGCGGTATCATGAGATTAAAGTTTCCCGCTGAATCACCCAGTCGTTCAACGTTGAAACTGGATGAGGCGTTTTTAACTTTTATTCCCCAAAATGAAAGAGAGCAGCGCTTAAGAGCAGGACTTAATGCCGTAGACCTCGGAGCTTGTCCGGGCGGCTGGACTTACCAATTGGTGCGCCGGGGAATGTTTGTTCAGGCAGTAGACAACGGTTTAATGGACGATTCACTAATGGAAACCGGACAGGTAAGTCATTTCCAGGCTGATGGCTTCAAATTTAAGCCAAAGAAAAAAAATGTGCATTGGTTGGTATGCGATATGATTGAACAGCCGCAGAAAGTGGCAAAACTGATGGCGCAATGGGTAAATGATGGCTGGTGTAAAGAGGCGATGTTTAACTTAAAGTTACCCATGAAACGCAGATTAGAGTCAGTCCTGGAGTGTATGGAGATCATCACTCAAGAGTTGAAGCAACCTTTTGACTGCGAGGCGAAACACCTCTATCACGATCGTGACGAAATTACGGTTTATTTGAGAAAGCAATAGGAGTTCGGACATGGATTTGAGGCAGGTTAGAGCAGTGCTATTCGATCATGATGGAACGCTTGTTGATTCTGAATTTGTGCACTATCAGATGTGGCTACAAGCTACCGGGCTTAAATCCGATGTGTTTACGGAACAGATGAATACAATGTATTGCGTTGGAATTCCCGGTGACAAAAATGCTCAGTACCTGGTTGAACAGTTTGATCTGGCCGAAGATCCGGAAAGTCTGATAAGTAAAAAGCGCAAAGTGACTCAGGAGTGGTTAGTCAGTCATTGTTTCCCTGCAATGCCGGGTGCAAACCGCATTATGCGCAATTTTGCGAAATTGGGTATCCGTATGGCGATAGTATCTGGCTCTGAGCGGTTTGCCGTAGATCGCTCAGTATCAGGGAATGGATTCGCAAAATACATAGAGACCATTACCACAGGTGAGGAAGTCCCGAATAATAAACCAGCCCCAGATGTTTACTTTGAGGCGTTAAAGAAAATGAATTTGCCTGCCTCAGCTTGTATTGCCATTGAGGACACACAACATGGCGTTGAAGCTGCCAAAGCCGCAGGTATCACCTGTGTTGCCATACCAAACGAGCATTCACATCAGCAGAACTTTCAAGCTGCGGACATACAGGCGGTAAGTTTAACCTCGTTTTATACCTATTTTATTGAAAATCGATAACGCCGTTTGAAGGAGCGCGCTGCCAACTTCAGCTCAGGCAGTCTATTGGGGTTAGTTTGACTTCGCGGTGCATATTCATGGAAAACGAACAACTTTGTTATGTGCCTGAAATCTTCGGCACACTGCTCTGAAATCTCCAGTTTGATGCGTTCACTAAAACTGTCCGGTCCTTCATTAGCAAAACGCACCAATCCATGACGCGCTAACGTTTTTAATACTTGATTGTAGTAGTGCAGGTGCTGGTTTTCGATCTTGGGAAACCAAACCCGGTAATTAAAAATCAGCAATAGGATACAGATCACGAAAAATACTGCGAGGCTTAATAATGCAATTCGCATTGGGCTCAGTTTACCCACCAATAGTTTGAATAAGGCAAACTGTCTTTGCTGATCAAAACCTAACACCCAACTACTCCACATAAAGTCCACATCAGCCATGAGTAATCTGAGTCGATTGAATATCTCAATGCCTTTTAATTTGGTCAGGGAAAAGGGGGCATCCTGGAGAAATGAGTTTTCGTGTGCAACGGCACTTTCTAATCCCAGGCTAATGCGTTCTGGCGATATTAGTGCCGTAGGGTCTTTGCGTACCCATCCGTTCTCCTCCAGGTAGATCTCAACCCAAGCATGAGCATCATATTGATAGACACTGAGGTAGTTGTTTTGTCTTGCTTCTCCACCTTGATATCCGCCAACAACACGAGCCGGAATACCAGCCAGGCGCATGATATAAGCATATGCGCTGGCGTAGTGGGAACAAAACCCTGCCTGGTAATCAAATAAAAAGCTATCTATGGGGTTAACCGGCATAGGCTCCGGTTTTAATGTATAAGCAAATCCTTCCGTCAGAAAAAAACGTTCTACATTTTGAATAAATACCTGGTCTTGAGGATATCGTTGTCGTAATTGCGCTACCCATCTTTGCGTTTCAGAGTTACCCGACTTAGGTAACATCAAGTTAATGCTGGTATCGGAATAAAGTGAGGTTTGATTTAACGGGTTATCGGGATAAGAGGTTACCTTGTATTTAAATTTGGTGTTAACTGGAAAGCGACTTTGCAATTGATAGTCGTGACTGAGCCATGTCTGTTCGGTGCTGGACTTGGCGATATCTAAAACAGACAACCAGTTTTGATTAGATGGTTCAAGGATAACTTCGTAGTCTAATGTGTCACCAGAAAGTCGTGGTGTGAAGTTATAGTTCCCCACTTCCATTCGTTCTTTTTCCCGGCGTCTGAGCTTGGAAATTGTCCATGATTTTCCATCGAAGGCTTCGTATACCAAGGTGCGCCAATACAACTCGGATTTCTCTGGAATGCTTTCTTGAAATGAAGCACGGAAAACCAGTTCGTCAGACATCGAGAGACGGGCAAAATCCCCAGGCGTTATGGTATCTGAAATTCCGGTTTTAGCGCCCTTATTGCTTGGCATTTTCCACAGAGGACCAATTTGCGGCAAGATTAAGAAAAACAAAATGCAGATAGGGATTGATTGCAAAAGTAATCCAAGTAATCTTTTGCTTTGCTGTCTCAGGCTACTGCCGGGACTAACGTGGAAGCCCAGTGACAAGAAAACGATAAACAAGGAGAGGCCGTAGGTCAAAGCAAACCCTAATCCTTGGTTAAAGATAAAGCCACATCCGATAATAAATATTTCAACCAGCACCAATATGAAGTAATCCCTGACTTTGCGCATCATCATTAACTTTAATGCGCCAGACATCACCAAAAGATTAACCATGCTTAAAAGCAAGCCCAGCTGCCAACCGGTATAAGCCAATACTATTGCAGCCAACAGCGCCAATAGGTTGATGGTGGATACTTTGGGTAAGTGCTTGTGCCACTCGAGATATAAAGCAATTCTGATCAGAACACTGGTGATCACCAGTAAAGAAACCCAAAGCATTAATGGTTCAAATAAGCTGAAGCAGAGAAACAATAAATTCAGGCTTAACAACAGGTGTGCTCTATTGGCGTTACGTTTCATAAAACTTGCGCCTCGCGTGGTACTGCAACCTGATCAATTCCATAAAGCGCTAAAGACTTGAGGCAAAGCTCAAGGTGCTGGCTGTCGCTATCAGCAGGTATTTCTATGGCACCTAAGGTCAAACCAAAGCAGATTTGCTTTCGGTGTAGTTCTATGACTAACCAGGTGAGATGAGCAATGGCGGTCTCGAGATCAGATTTCAGATAATGCTTCAAATCCAGCCAGATGACCCCCTGTTGATTATCAGCAAACTGTTTAGTCATCATTTCCTGGCCCTTGGCCACCAGTTTCCAGGCAACGCGATTCAGGGATTCGCCGGGAACATAATTTTTCAGAGAATCAAAATCGTTGTTGCCACCTACGGAACTGCTGGATTCTTCTCCCTCTTCTTCACCGTCTCTAAAAGACTGTCGCATCAGTTTGCTGGCAATCGGATTGGGATAAACTAGAATTTGCGCTTTGAAGTGCAAATGTGTCCAACAACGGAATAAGCCAAATGGATAAAAGCTCTCAATGGTGACTCTCGGCAGTGTCAGATAGCCGCGTTTATCGGTAGGAATGTTGAGCACTACAGGGTTACTGTGGCTTTCTGGTTCTATTGAGCGTTGCACTGGACCTTGCCACAATCGAAAGTGCAGTTTGCCATAACATTTTAGGCCTGCAATGGTCTTGTCATCACTGTCACCCAACCAAAGGGGCAGAGCGCAATCATTACCCGCGTGTGTAGATTTTACTTTGCCCAACTGCACCTTTAGTTTGGCAAAGTTGGCATAACTGGTCATCAAATTAACCAGAAACATGGCCAATAAAAAATAGGCAAGCAGCAACATCAAGTTATTGCGATAGTTGGTGCCAAGGATAAAAAGCAAGCTGCATAAAAGTATATAGGCAATGCCAAATTTAGATGGGAAGATGAATACATTACTCATATCCATCTGGAACTGCCTGTTACTTGGAATGCGTTTGGTAAGCCAATTTTCCAAACGACCTTGCCACCAGCGTTTTATTTTGGTCATTTTAGTCCTGTAAGCTTATGCTAGGCGGCCAAGGTATCAACGCTATCTAACAGCTTTTTAGACAAACTGGCCGCCACTCCAGGAGATGAATAGCCACTGCGTAGTCGGTGTTCAGCTACTGATGGCAGTATCGCCTGGACATCTTCGGGAATTACGTAATCTCTGGAAGACAAGAATGCCCATGCTTTGGACGCCAGCAGTATTGCCTTGCTGGCTCTTGGGGATAGTGGATTGGGAAAATCTTCCGACTCTCGGCTGTAAGTAACGAGTCTTAAAATATAGTCAATTACCGCATCAGAACTGTTTATAAGAGGTATCTTGTCTTGTACCGCTATAAATTGCTCTATGTTAATGACAGGTTGCAATGGTGTCTCTGCTACACTATTTAGCTCCATCAACATTTGCTTTTCGGAGTTCCAGTCAGGATAGCCCAACTGGATACGCATAAAGAATCGATCTAGTTGGGATTCTGGTAATGGGTAAGTGCCTGATTGATGAATTGGATTTTGAGTCGCAATGACAAAAAAGGGCTCAGGTAATGTCCATGTGTTGCCGTCAACACTCACCTGATGTTCTTCCATTGCTTCTAGCAAAGCACTTTGGGTTTTGGGACTGGCACGATTGATTTCATCGGCCAACAACAATTGCGAAAACAATGGGCCTTTGTGAAATGAAAATTGCTTTTCAGTAGAGTCGAAGATACTGACTCCAATTATGTCTGCGGGTAAAAGATCTGAGGTAAATTGAACTCGGTTGTAATCGAGGTTAATTGCTCCTGCAATGGCGTGAGAAAGACTGGTTTTTCCCATACCCGGTAAGTCTTCAAGTAACAGGTGACCCCGCGCAAGCAGGCAAGTTAATGCCAGTTTGATTTGATGGCGTTTACCTAGCACAACCTGTGAAATGTTGCTTATGGCTTGATCTAACTGATTGTGCATTTAAAGTGTCTGTCTTTGAGAGTTGAGAATAGTAAATGTAGTTGAACCATACTACAGATGCCAATCTCAAAATCGAATATTGGTGAGGATTAATTGTGTGAAATAGTTCACCAAATATTATTCTCAATAACTGCAAAAATCTGAAAAAAGCCAATAAGTAAATAACAACGAATCTAAAGTGGATTTTAAATAACTCTGTATGCCAGACATTATGTGTGTGGAATTGAGTGGGTATTTGGATGCGTTAAAATGGTATGTGAGGTTTTGAAAAGTAGCGTGTGCACAAACGTATGTGCCCCAATTTTATTTGAAGCACATAGATTTTTCAGAACTATCAATAATCTAGTTGACGCTGAAGTCTTCCAGGTTTTTTCCTTGTTTCAACTGTTCAGAGAAAACAAGTGGCATTCTTCCTATCCCTGTCCAATTGTGAACTTCACCGTCGCCATCTGTATAGGAATATTTTATCGGACGTTTTTGACCGACTCTTTTGGAAGGAGCAATGACATTATTTGACGCCAAATCTTCGAAAGTGATGCCTGCGTCTTGTAATTGTTTTTGTATTTCAGCAATCTTTTCTAACTTTTCTTTTTCGGCTGCGAGTTTCTCTGACTCTTTTTGTTTCCGAGTTTCAATTATATTTCTCAGCTTTACTACAATCTCTTCTAATTCCTGAATCGATAACTCTTTAACTGCACCTTGCAGTTTTCGACCATGAGTTAATGTTTTTAGAAATTCGTTCATTTTTAAAACCTTGTTAACATACTAAGCTTATTTATGAGTCAAAAAATAACATTAGTTAGCAGACTTTATCAATCATAAAGTATGAAAGTCACTGGCTAATATATAAAAAATCATTGTTTGAGCAATATTTTTCAATTGCACAGATATGTTGTGTGGTATGAGTCCCACATTATAATTGTTTGGTAAATAAATGACACGTTTTGAGCGTTTGGATAAAAGACACAAAAAAAGCCAGTGCTTTCAGCGTAGACACTGGCCTTTGTTAATCGCCTTTTAGAGCGTGTAAATTGTTTGAGTATTACTGCTGTTAGCCTTATTACATGTTGGGGTAGTTCGGCCCACCGGCACCCTCTGGAACCGTCCAGGTGATATTCTGTTGTGGTTCCTTGATATCACAAGTTTTGCAGTGTACGCAGTTTTGAGCATTGATCTGGAATTGTTTTTCTCCAGCTTCATTTTCAATAATTTCATATACACCTGCGGGACAGTATCGCTGGGCGGGTTCATCAAACATTGGCAAATTTGACTTAATTGGCAGGTCAGGATCAGCCAGTTTTAAATGACAGGGTTGGTCTTCTTCATGATTAGTATTGGAAAGATATACTGAAGAGAGTTTGTCAAAACTGAGTTTGCCGTCGGGTTTTTGATAATTTATTACACTGCTACTGCCTGCTTCTTTTAAGGTTTTATGATCTGCAATGTCATCTTTTAACGTGGCAGGGAACTTGCCGCCTAACCAGTTTTGCTCCAGGGTATTGAACGCACCGCCCAAAAACGTACCATATTTGTGAATAGCAGGGCCAAAGTTACGGGATTTATAAAGCTCATCGTATAACCATGAAGCCTCAAATCGTTGTTGGAAATCAGAAAGATCTTTCCCCGCGGAATCTAAATTTTGTTTTAACTCTGCGAAAATGGTTTCAGCAATCATGATCCCTGATTTCATGGCCGCGTGATTACCTTTAATTTTGGAAAAGTTCAATGTTCCTGCGTTACATCCCGCCAAAAAGCCGCCGGGAAAATGCATTTTGGGCAGTGAATTCAGGCCGCCTTTGGCGATAGCTCTGGCGCCGTAACTTACGCGTGTGCCATTTTCCAGATATTGCTTAAATACCGGATGGTGTTTCATGCGCTGGAATTCATCAAACGGGCTGAGGTGTGGGTTGTCATAACTCAAATCTACGATTAAACCCACAAGCACCTGATTGTTTTCAGCGTGGTAAAGATAAGCACCACCTGAGGTATCCGTTAGCGGCCAGCCTGCAGAGTGTACGACCAAACCCTCTTGATGTTGATCGGCAGGAATATCCCAAATTTCCTTGAACCCTATGGCGTAGTGCTGTGGTGACTTGCCTTCATCGAGCTTGTACGTTTCAATAAGCTGTTTACCCAAGTGACCACGGCAGCCTTCAGCAAATACCGTGTATTTTGCTCGTAACTCCATTCCTGGCATATAAGAATCTTTTTCTTCACCCGTGGCGCTGATACCCATATCCCCTGTTATCACACCTGCAACACTACCATCTTCATTGTACAAAACTTCAGAGGCGGCAAAGCCGGGAAATATTTCAACACCTAACTCTTCGGCTTGTTCTGCCAACCAGCGGCAAACATTGCCCATGCTGACAATATAATTGCCTTCGTTGTGCATGGTTTTAGGGGTCATGAAGCCCGGGAGCTTAGTGGATGAGGACTCGTTTTTGAGATAGTAAATATGATCTTCAGTGACTTTAGTGGTAATTGGGGCACCTTTATCGGCCCAATCCGGAATTAGCTCGTCCAGTGCCCGAGTTTCAAATACCGCACCTGAGAGTATATGGGCGCCTACTTCAGAGCCTTTTTCTACCACACATACCATGAGTTCTTGTTCAGCTTCTGCTGCTTGTTGCATTATTTTTATGGCAGTGGACAGACCCGCTGGTCCTGCGCCTACGATGACAACGTCAAATTCCATCGATTCGCGTTCCATTTTTCCTCCTCGGGGTTAAACTGTACCGCAGTAATACTTTTCAAATCAGGTAAGAACTATAACTGCTGGTCTCAAAATGTGTACAAAAATTGCTGTTAACCGATTAATAAACTGTTAACAAGAAGTTGACGTTTACGTTAACAGTAAGTACATTTCGAATCCAATAATATTCGTGCTGATTTGTATCCTACAAGCGCGTGTCATAGTCTATACAGACGCGATAAAAATTAAACGAGGTCGAAATGAAAATACTTGTCCCGGTTAAACGTGTTATCGACTACAACGTCAAGGTCAGAGTGAAGACTGACAATACAGGCGTTGATTTGAGTAACACTAAAATGTCTATCAACCCATTCTGTGAAATCGCAGTCGAAGAAGCTGTGCGTCTACAGGAAAAAGGCATAGCCACTGAGGTTGTGGTGGTATCTATCGGTGATAAAAGCGTTCAGGAGACTATCCGTACAGCATTGGCATTAGGTGCTGACCGCGGTATTCAAATTGATACTGAAGATAATCTTGATTCACTGCAAGTGGCGAAATTACTGGCTAAAGTAGTTGCTGATGAAAATCCTGATCTGGTGATTCTGGGTAAACAAGCGATTGATTCTGACAACAATCAAACTGGCCAGATGTTGGCTGCGCTAACAGATATGCCTCAAGGTACCTTTGCTTCTGAAGTCAATGTGGCTGATGGTAAAGTGAGTGTTACCCGTGAGATTGACGGGGGGTTGCAAACCGTACAGCTGACATTGCCTGCGGTAGTTACAACAGATTTGCGTCTGAATGAGCCGCGGTATGCTAAATTGCCCAATATTATGAAAGCTAAGCGCAAGCCTCTGGATGTTAAGCCTGCAGCTGACTTTGGTGTTGATTTAGCGTCTAAAGTGAAGGTACTCAAAGTTACACCACCCGCGACCCGTGAGGGCGGTGTTAAAGTAGCAGATGTTGCTGAATTGGTTGAAAAGTTAAAAACTGAAGCGAAGGTGATTTAAATGACAGTATTAGTTTATGCCGAACACGATAACGTTTATCTAAAAGCAGAAACGGCAAAATTGATCACCGCTGCAAAGGCTATGGGTGACGACATTCACGTTTTGGTTGCGGGCTCTGATTGCGGTGCCATTGCTGCAGAAGCGGCCAAATTAAGTGGTGTAGCTAAGGTTGTTCACGTTGATGATGCCGCTTATAAAGAGCAGTTAGCTGAAAATGTCAGTGCTCTTGTGCTGAGTATGGCAAACGATTATAGCCATGTTGTTGCTGCTGCAACTACCACAGGCAAAAACTTCTTACCTCGCGTTGCCGCGCTGTTAGACGTTGCGCAAATTTCCGACATTATTGCGGTAGAGTCTGCAGATACCTTCGTGCGTCCTATTTACGCCGGTAACGCCATTGCGACAGTACAGTCTGAAGACGCGATTAAAGTGATTACCGTGCGTGCATCAGCATTCGATGCTGTTGCGGCGGAGGGTAGTGCAGAAGTCATAACTATTGCTGCGTTGACTGCTTCTGAAAAAGCCAGCTTTGTTTCTCAAGAGCTGACCAAGTCTGAAAGACCAGAGTTAACCGCGGCTGATGTGATTATTTCTGGTGGCCGAGGCATGCAAAATGGTGAAAACTTCGCACTGTTGAACGGTATTGCTGATAAGTTAGGGGCTGCCATTGGTGCGTCACGTGCAGCTGTTGATGCCGGCTTTGTGCCAAACGATATGCAAGTCGGTCAGACGGGTAAGATTGTAGCGCCACAGCTGTATATCGCAGTGGGAATTTCTGGTGCCATTCAGCACCTTGCCGGTATGAAAGACTCAAAGGTGATTGTTGCAATTAACAAAGACGAAGAAGCGCCTATTTTCCAGGTGGCTGATTATGGTCTGGTGGGTGACTTGTTTGAAGTTTTACCAGAGTTAGAAAGTTCGCTGTAAGCTGGCTTTAAAAACTAAAAAACCGGGAACGTTCCCGGTTTTTTTGTGCTCGCAAAAAACATTGCGACCTTATTTTTTCTTTTTAAAGGGTAGGTGACCCACTTCTTCACCCGCAAGGGCATTAAACTTTTTCTTCTTGGCGGCTTTTTGCCAGGGAGATTCTTGCGTTTTCGCTTTGCTGTTTTGGTTCTTGGCCGGACGCTGTGCCGCCTTATCAGACAGGCCTTTAAACTTGGCTTCCAAGCCTTCAATTTCTTTAAACACTGGCGCTTCAGCAAGAAACTGCTTGAGCAAGATAAAGCTTTTCCAGTCCTTTTTACTCACTAACGATATCGCCTTACCCTTTACTCCGGCCCGTCCGGTTCGCCCAACGCGGTGAACATATTCCGCAGCTTTAATAGGTAAGTCCATGTTGATTACCAGGCTGACGGAAGGAATATCCAGGCCTCTTGAAGCCAGATCTGTGGTTACCAGTACCTGGGCCTTATTGTTAGAAAAATCAGCCATGATTTGGTTACGCTGACTTTGTAACATTTCTCCGTGTATCGCCAGACTGGAATAGCCGTCTTCGTTTAACAAGTTCGCTATACGGTCTGTATCGGCACGAGTGGCGGTAAACAAGATAATCTGACTACGTGTCTCAACCTGTTTAATAAAGTGCTTTAACAGTGTCTCCTTGTGTTCAATGTGATCGGCAAAATAAAACGACTGCTCAATATCTGCATGAGCGATATGCTGGTCGTCCAGAGTGATTCGGTGAGGTGCCTTTAGCATTAATTCTGAGATTTGAGCCAAATCAGCATTGTCAAAGGTTGCTGAAAACAATAGCGTTTGTCTCTTTCTGTGGTTTGCCGCCTGATCGATAATGGTCAGTTGGCTACTGAAACCCAGATCTAAAATCCGGTCCGCTTCATCCAGAATCAGCATTTCCAAGCCTTCCAGATAGAGGCTCTTATCTTCAATATGATCCGCTACGCGCCCCGGTGTGCCGATTACAAAGTCGGGATAGCGCTTTAACAATTTTACCTGATCATTGAAGTTTTCACCGCCGATCAAAAGTACTGGTTTACCTGCTTGAGGCGGCAACAATTTTTTTAGTTCAACCAATACTTGTTTAGCTAGTTCTCGAGTTGGCGCAACAATTAAGGCTCTGGGATCTTTTTTACTTAAGGCTTTTTCTTTATATATGCGTTGTACAGCCGGAACAAGATAGGCCAGGGTTTTACCTGAGCCAGTTTTAGAAGACGCCAGGATATCTTTGCCTAACAAGGCATGTGGAATGGCACTGGCCTGAATATCTGTCGCTGTTTCAAGATTCTGGATTTGAATGGACTTTAACAGGCGATGGTCCAGTGGTAATTCGCTAAATAACAAGGTAATAACTCAATAAACGATTAATGAGCTAAATATACCACAATACGCAAATTAATGAGTGGACTAATCACGTTAGCCCACTCAGTTGCAAGTATCAGAACTGCATTTCAGGGATTTCACCCTCAGCAACGAGTTTGCCTGCGGTTTTTTCTCTGATTTCATCTACAGAAACACCCGGTGCGCGTTCTTTGAGGTGGAAAGCACCGTCGTGTACTTCTAATACTGCCAGGTCGGTGATAATGCGTGTGATGCAATTTACACCGGTTAAGGGCAGGGTACATGACTCTAACAGCTTGGATTCGCCTTTTTTGTTAGCATGAGTCATGGTAACGATAATGTTCTTTGCACCCGCCACCAGGTCCATTGCGCCGCCCATGCCTTTAACCAATTTGCCGGGGATCATCCAGGAAGCAATATTGCCATTAACATCTACTTCAAATGCACCCAAAACAGTGATGTCTACATGACCACCACGGATCATGGCAAAGCTTTCGGCAGAATTAAAAATAGAGGCACCAGTGATAGCTGTGACGGTTTCTTTACCAGCATTGATCATGTCGGCATCCACTTGCTCTTCAGTGGGATAAGGGCCCATACCCAATAAGCCGTTTTCGGATTGCAGCATCACCTCAATATCGTCAGGCACAAAGTTGGCAGCCAGTGTTGGGATACCAATACCCAGGTTTACATAATCACCATCTTTAAATTCTTTTGCCACACGCATAGCAATTTGATCTCTTGATAATGCCATTTTTATTGCTCCTGACTGCGAGTTACACGACGTTCGATACGTTTTTCAAAGCTGCCTTTGATGACGCGATTGACGAAAATTCCTGGTGTGTGAATTTGTGTAGGAGGGATTTCACCCGGCTCCACGATTTCTTCTACTTCTACGACAGTAATTTTACCTGCTGTGGCAGCCATGGGATTGAAGTTCATCGCTGTATCACGGTATACGCAGTTACCGTAGCGATCTGCCTTCCAGGCTTTGACGATGGCAAAATCGCCAGTGATGGATTCTTCCAATACATAACCGCGGCCGTCGAATTCGCGGATCTCCTTGCCCTCAGCTACAGGGGTACCAAAACCAGTGGCAGTATAAAAAGCAGGAATGCCCGCACCGCCTGCGCGCATTTTTTCTGCCAGTGTCCCTTGTGGGGTAAGTTCAACTTCCAATTCTCCGGCAAGTAATTGCTGTTCAAACAAGGCGTTTTCACCTACATATGAACTCACCATTTTTTTAATTTGGCGATCTTCTAAAAGAATGCCCAAACCAAAACCATCAACACCACAGTTATTCGATACAACCGTTAAGCCGCTGACACCTGATTTTTTTATTTGCGCGATAGAACCTTCCGGAATTCCGCACAATCCAAAACCACCCGCGATGATTGTCATGTTATCTTTCAGGCCATCCAGTGCTTCTTCGAAGCTGGAAACCACTTTATCAAAACCTGCCATTTGAGTTCCTGAGTTAACAAAATGTTAATTCAGTATCGTTGACATAATTTAATTTGTAAAATTTAATATATTAAACAACTGATTAATATTATTTATATATGAATGTTACTCTTAAGCAGCTTAAAGCCTTTGTTGAATTGGCTGGCAGTAAAAGTTATGCCACGGCTTCTGAACGACTGAGTTTGAGCCAGCCAGCACTGAGCATTTGTATCAAAAATTTGGAAACCGAAGTGGGTGGCACACTCTTTAGCCGCACTACTCGCAGTGTTGAGTTAACGCCCGAAGGTCACGCTTTTTATCCCAAAGCCAGAAAGCTATTACTTGATTGGTTTGATACGTTCGAGGCAGTGAATGAGATGTTTACTTTGCAGCAAGGGCGTATCACGGTTTCTGTTATGCCCTCGTTTGCCTCATCTTTACTACCGCCAGTGTTGAAGCAATATAATCAACAGTATCCCAACATTCGCATTGATGTTATTGACGTGGTTATGGAGGCCGTTATTGCTTCAGTGAAAAAAGGTGAGGCTGAATTAGGGATAGTTTTTGAGCCCGATAAGTTGGTGGAGTTAGAGTTTATTCCGCTGTTGCAAAACGATTTTGTCGCTGTTATGCACCCGGAACACTCATTAGCTGAAAAGACAAGCCTGACCATCACAGAATTTGCGGGACATGCTATGGTGATGATGAACCGGGGCTCTTCGCTTAGACTTTGGCTGGAACAAGTTTTTCAAGGTCAGTCAATTGCACCATCCATTGCCGCGGAAGCATGGCAACTGGATACGCTGGGAGAGATGGTAAAGGTCAATCTGGGATTATCTATTGTTCCAGGATTGTGTAAAACTCAAATGTTAAGGAAAGATTTAGTTTGCGTACCGGTTATTGACAGTGGTTTGGTGCGTAAGGTGGGAATAATTCAGCGTGCTGATGCCAGTTTATCGGCATCAGCTAATGCTCTGCGGCAGCTTTTGCTGGCTATGCTACGAGCGGAGAAGTAAAAACTACCACTTTTTCTTGGGCGCAAACAACTCGTCTAACTCATCTCGCTCTTCTTCAGCGCGTTTTGCTCTGTCCTCAGCGTTGGCTTTGGTCAGAGACTCTTGGATGTTCATTAGTTTCTCATTAATTCTGGCGGCTTGACCACGGGTGTAATCATCTTGATTTGGAAATGCATTAAGTGCGGCCACAGCTTTTTCATAGTATTGTCGCGCCGAACCCATCATGCCTGCTTTCATTGCGGCATTAGCTCTGCGGCTCAAGGTTTCGATATTAACCCTGAGTTGTAGCTTATCCAGACGCTTATCTTCCGTAGCAAATGCTTGAGTATCTACTTTGCCTCTGCCGTGTTCAGCACGTAACAATGCGCGTTGCTTTTTCAGGCACTGGATGAATACAATAATTTGTTTGTCAGAGTCGGGCAGTTGAATAAGGTCATCGCCTTGACCGTTATCCAGAGTGATGTCTTTAACTCGCTGTTCTGCGTCTCTAACGCGTTGTTTTAAGCCGGGTTGTTTTGGGTCCATTTCGTACATCACCTTTAAGGCACCTAAAACCCGCTTTTGTAATATTTGTAAAAGTTGTGGAGAAGTAGGGATGTTTGCTGAGGCCATGATGACATCCTCAGTCTCGTCCAGAATATTTTTCTGCTTGGCGATTTCGACTCTGCGCTCAGACTCAATTTTTTCTTTGTGCTGCTGAATAGCATTTATCATGATTGCTATTACCAGCAGCGCAACAATTAAAACGATAACAATAGTAAACATCATTCGCTGAAGTTGCCTTTTTTGATTTTAATTCTTAACCGCAAGCTATCTTAAACTTTTTTACTCTGAGTTGAGGTATAACACATTATATGCCGTTGTGCCGGAATAGGCCATCAGCCACCAGTTATCCCCAAATATCTCAATACTTTACATGCTCTGCAACAAACCTTGCAAGTTTATCTATGTGTTCTTGCTAAAAATCACTGGGTAAAACAGCAATCTACTGCGCCAAAGTGAAACGCATAAATGCATCTCCTTTGCTTTCCAGCGGGCTAAGTAATGGAAAGCGGTCGCTAAAAAAACTTGTTTCAGGGAAGTCGCAAGGCAAAAACTCCGCCACCTAAGCGACCGCCATTGGCAAGTTCAATGGCACCTTTCTTATCATCAGATACGTGCGCTTCGGCGATAAGCCGCGCAAAGAACAAACCCAGTCCTGTTCTGCCTGTGCTGATATCTAATTGGCTGATCTCGGCTTTGGTGATATCTAGCATTTTGTCGGGATAACCCGGACCGTCATCTTCTATTATTAACTCGAGCATATTGTTTACTTCCCTGGCGCTGATTATGAGCTTGTGTTTGCCGTAACGGATAGCATTGACGATAACATCACTGATCAACACATTTACCAGGTCCTGATCAAAATACCAGTGCAGATCCTCTTCTTGCTCTATGGTTAAGTCGATTCCCCTGGTATTGATATGATTTTGGTTGTAGGCCACCACATCATCAATGAAGTCATCAAGGTAATGTTCATCTATATTTAATGGCAGGTTGTCCAGTTGCGTGCGGTATAGTGATAAAAGCTGGATGAGCCCGGTGTTAAGGCGGGCAGCCTGGTAATGAATGGACGCGGCTTCTTTAATTCCCACGCCGTGTTCACGAAGAGTACTTTCCAGTTCTTCTATAGACTGAATCATCAACGACAGGGAATTTTTCATGTCATGTACGGCAGCTGCCAAAACTGAAGAAAAATCTATTTTGTCTTTTCGCTGTTTCACAGGCTTTAACTCGGGATCTGGGAAATATTCTCTAATCAAATCAGAAAATTTAAACTACAACAATAGCTTAATAGTGAAAAAAAGGGCTTTTGTGAACCCTAACTCCAATCTTTTTTTCTATTTTTTCTAAAATTTTATGGAATTAATGTCGCCATAGGTATATATATTTTGCATATGCAAATTAATAAAAGGTAGGTCGCCCTCCTCATGAAACTACAGCAGCTTCGTTATATTGTTGAAGTATTGAACAATAATCTCAATGTCTCCGCTACCGCAGAAAGTCTCTACACAAGCCAGCCAGGCATCAGTAAACAAGTTCGAATGCTTGAGGATGAATTGGGGGTTCAGATTTTTGGTCGAAGCGGCAAGCACCTGACGCACGTAACGGAAGCTGGAAATGACATCATTAACATTGCCCGAGAAATTCTGGCCAAAGTTGAGAGTATTAAATCCGTTGCCAGAGAGCACAACTTGCCAGATCAAGGCAAGCTGAATATCGCCACAACCCATACTCAGGCGCGTTACGCGTTACCTGATGTCATTAAAGGGTTCATGAAGAAGTTCCCACGGGTTAGCCTGCATATGCATCAAGGTACGCCTTCACAAATAAGTGATCTGGCGGCAAAAGGGGAAGCTGATTTTGCCATCGCCACCGAAGCGCTCCATTTGTACAACGACCTTGTGATGCTGCCGTGCTATCACTGGAATCGCAGTATCATTGTCAATCAGGAACATCCATTAGCGAAAAAGGAAAGTATCAGAATCGAGGATATCGCGCAATATCCGCTGGTAACTTATGTGTTTGGCTTTACCGGGCGCTCTGAACTGGATGAAGCCTTCAGTCGAGCAGGCTTAGATCCTAAAATTGTATTTACTGCCACTGATGCCGACGTTATTAAAACCTATGTCAGGTTGGGAGTTGGTATTGGTGTGATTGCCTCGATGGCGATTGACGAAAATCTTGATACTGACCTGGTGAAAATCGATGCCAGCCATTTGTTTAATTACAGCACCACGAAGATTGGCTTCCGTAAAGGTTCATTTTTGCGCGGTTACATGTATGACTTCATTGAGCGTTTTGCGCCGCACTTAACCAAAGATGTGGTTGAGCGTGCAATGATGCAGAAAAGTAATGATGATATCGAGCGCATGTTTAAGGATTTGACGCTGCCAGTTCGCTGAAGCGTTTGTCCGGCTGAAGCCGGACAAACAAAAGACTTAACACTCGACGATATTCACAGCTAAACCGCCTCGCGCGGTTTCTTTGTATTTAGACTTCATATCATTACCCGTGTCCCACATGGTTTTAATGACTTTATCCAGGGTAACTTTCTGTACACCTGTACCACGCAGGGCGAGACGAGAGGCGTTGATGGCTTTTACCGCGCCCATGGCATTGCGCTCTATACAGGGCACCTGAACCAAACCACCTACGGGATCGCAGGTAAGCCCAAGGTTGTGCTCCATGCCAATCTCCGCGGCATTCTCTACCGCTGCCACAGAGCCTCCGATGATTTCAGTGAGCGCTCCCGCCGCCATAGAACAGGCAACACCCACTTCTCCCTGACAGCCAACTTCAGCACCAGAAATAGAGGCGTTTTTCTTATACAGAATACCGATAGCTGCAGCCGTAAGCAGATACCGATAGGCAGTATCTTTATCCACTTTTTGCACAAACTTGTCATAATAGCTAAGCACTGCAGGAATAATCCCTGCAGCACCATTGGTGGGCGCTGTAACGACTTTACCGCCAGCGGCGTTTTCTTCGTTAACTGCAAGGGCAAACAGGTTAACCCAGTCCATAGCCAACATCGGATCCTGACTGTGCTCACACTTTAAACGTCGATAAAGTCCCGGTGCTCTTCGGGTGACTTTAAGTCCTCCCGGCAAAATGCCTTCAGTTTCAATACCGCGTTTAATGCAAGCCTGCATCACTTGCCAGATATCCCACAGCTTATCGATAATCGCTTGTTTGGGCTGGAATACTTTTTCGTTTTCCAACATCAAGGCACTAATACTCAGGCCGTGATCACGGCATTTCTGCAATAGTTCTGCGGCGCTATCGAAGTTGTAGGGCACTTCCTGTTCCGCATGCTGCAAAGCCGTTACTTTTTCTTTTTCAAAGTCCTGTTCTTTAATGATAAATCCACCGCCAATGGAATAATAAGATTGGCTAAACAGCACTGTATCACCTTGCATAGCGTGAAAGGTCATGCCATTGGCATGTAGCTCCAACGTTTTACGGCGGTGGAATACAATGGCATCTTTTCTTGGAAAAGCGGTGACTTTGTCGCCATCGAGTAATAACTTTTGAGTAGAATCCACCTCCGCCAGCATGGCATCGACGTTGTCCACATCAATGGTTTCCGGTAATTCTCCCAGAAGTCCTAAAATGACCGCTTTGCCGGTTCCGTGTCCCTTTCCTGTTTGTCCTAATGAGCCAAACAGTTCGGTTACTACCGCATCAGTCTGCTCAAAAAAGCCTTTTGCCTTTAAAAGCTGATTAAAATCTTTTGCGGCGCGCATTGGGCCGACGGTATGGGAGCTGGAAGGACCAATACCAATACTGAACATATCAAATACACTAATCATGTGTTTCTCGTAGGGATTTTATTATTTTTTACTTAGTAGATATTGTCTGATGAATTGCGCGTAAAGCAAAGCAAAGAAGAGGTCTTACCAGCGTTTTACTGTAAAGGGGATTTAACGCTTCACAACAGGTGTCGTGACAAGGCCTTGATAAACGCCGCGGTGGCACCCCAAATCATCTGCCCTTGCCAGGGAATAAAGTAAACGGGGTAGGTGCTATTGTGCCGTTTTACCTGATGAGTCAGATGATTTGCTGGGTTAATGGCTTCAGCCAACGGAATTTCAAAAACATTGTCTACTTCATCTGGGTTCAGTTGTAATTGAAATTCAGGCTCCACGATACTGATAAAGGGAGTAACCTCATAGCGAGATATAGTGCGAAATACGGGTAATTGGCCGATAATTTCTACCTTGTCTCTGCTTAAACCAATCTCTTCTTCGGTTTCTCTGAGGGCTGTTTCTTTCAGGTGTATGTCGCTCTCATCGAATCGACCGCCGGGAAAACTCACCTGTCCTGCGTGATGTTTGAGCTTATCTGAGCGGCGCGTGAGTAGCAGGGTAAGCTGTTCTCTTTTTACCAGTGGCAACAATACCGCGGCGGCTTTGCCCTTTTTTCTCAAAGGATAATCTGGCTCCGGTCGCACGTTTCGAGCGTGGTAAAATCGTTGATTGAACTGCGTTAAATTCATGATTTACACTTCCTGAAGCCAGCCAATACCGGAAGGATTTTGTTCACCTTGTGGAAGGTTTCCTCATACTCTGCCTGATCTACCGAATCGGCGACAATACCGCCGCCCGCCCAGCAAAATACTTTCTGGTTTTCAAACAGCAAAGTACGGATACAGATACTGCTGTCAAAATCGCCATTGACGCCATAAACAAAGATACTGCCACAATAGATATTGCGCCTATGAGGCTCAAGTTCATCAATAATTTCCATCGCTCTGATTTTTGGCGCGCCAGTTATTGAACCGCCAGGGAAAGCATCTTGCAATAAACGAAAAGGGTGGCTGGCTGGTTTGAGTTTAGCTTGAATAGTGCTCACCAGATGATGCACCGCATTGAAGCTTTCAATCTCAAACAATCCAGTCACGTTAACGCTGTGAGGCAAGGCATTTTTGCTAATGTCGTTGCGTAGTAAATCCACAATCATCAGATTTTCTGACTGGTCTTTTTCAGAATTAATTAAGGCGTCTTTGGATGCTTTATCTTGTTCTGCATCTCTAAACCTGGGCCTTGTGCCTTTAATCGGTTTGGTTTCAATCAGGCCATGTCGAACGGATAAAAAGCGCTCTGGAGAACAACTGACAATACAACTTTTGTCAGTGCGTAAAAAGGCTGAAAATGGTGCCTGGTTGGCTTCACTGAGTGCCTGAAATGCTTGCCATTCGCAGCCTTGGTATCTTGCTTCAAAACGCTGAGCCAGGTTAACCTGGTAGCAATCGCCTGAGAGTAGGTATTCGTGAATGGCGTGTAATTTGTCCTTGTACTCCTGCTCGGACATGTTGCTTTGCCAGTCTGAGGTGAGTTTGAATTCAATTGGCTCTGCTTTGGATTTTTCAGCTGCCGTAAAATAGTGCTTACCAGCTGAGGGAATAGTAACCTCAGTAAATCCGGGATGGGAGTATAAATCGCTATAACACAACCAGCATTCGTTCGTTTGTTGGTTTTGCACCAGGCTCCAACCATAATAGCTAATACTGAACACGGGGGTCTGATATTCGTCTTTAGCCTGTTGCGGTAAGTCTTCCAAAAAGCGCCCATAGTCGTATCCAGCGAAACCCATAGCACCACACTGAAAAGGTAAAGCGTTATTTGGCGTTCTGTGATCGGCAAACAGTGCTTGTTGCACCTGCTGAGCCCGTTCGAATATGTCAGGCCCTGTCATGGGATTGCTGTGTAATTCTGACACCACATCTGCAAGGCGTTCTCGGGCGGCATCATTTAACTGATACTCACTAACATCAAACGCGGTTATGTTAACTTTGCCGCTAGCAAATAACTCCAGGGTTAACAGGGGAAAGCCGCTGGCAATGTGAAACTGGGCGTTTTCGTGACTGGATCTGCCTGAATGCAGCAGCATGGCGCCGGGAAGGTACTGTAGATCGCCAAACCAGTCTTCGAGCGATGTAAAAGATTCCAGTGAAAATGGCTGTGCTATAACGTGATACATGAAAAATTGCAGGTAATTAAAGACAGAAAGTTGCTGTAAATTAGCGGCGCAGGTTATCATAAAACCCGATTTTCTACCTTAAATTATATTCTTCTAGTGGAATTTTCAGTTCGCATATACAAAAGCGCTCGCAGAAACACACATTTAAGTTAGACTTCTTAGCATCGATGGCAGTGGTGGCAGAAATGAAACTCGTTGCCAAAAATCAAATATTCAAATGAGGTAATCATGGCCGTTATCCGTCAGCAAGACTTTATCGATAGCATTCAGGACGCGCTGCAGTTCATTTCCTATTATCATCCCCTTGACTATGTAAAAGCCGTTGAACAGGCGTATCTGAAAGAAGAAAGTCAGGCCGCAAAAGATGCAATGGCACAAATCCTTATCAATTCTCGTATGTCCGCAGAAGGCAAGCGTCCAATCTGTCAGGATACGGGCATCGTAACCTGCTTCGTTAAAGTCGGTATGGGCGTTTCCTGGGATAAAACCGACATGACAGTACAGGAAATGGTGGATGAGGGCACACGCAGAGCTTATATGGACCCGTCCAATCCATTGCGTGCTTCGATTGTGGCTGATCCAGCTGGTGCTCGTAAAAACACTAAAGACAACACGCCTGCTGTTGTACACCTGGACATGGTTGCTGGCGATAAAATTGAAGTCATGATTGCCGCAAAAGGTGGCGGCTCAGAAAATAAATCCAAAATGGTAATGCTCAACCCCAGCGACGACATTGCTGATTGGGTAGTTAAAACCTTACCCACCATGGGCGCGGGTTGGTGTCCACCAGGTATGTTGGGTATCGGTATTGGTGGGACTGCGGAAAAAGCCGCGGTGCTGGCCAAAGAGAGTTTAATGGATCCGGTGGATATTCAGGAGTTAATGGAACGCGGTGCTGAAACCACCGAAGAAAAATTGCGTCTTGAGATATTTGACCGGGTTAACAAGTTGGGAATTGGTGCTCAAGGTTTGGGCGGTTTAACTACGGTGGTGGATATTAAAATCAAGTCAATGCCCACTCACGCCGCTTCAAAACCGGTTGCCATGATCCCCAATTGCGCAGCCACGCGTCACGCGCATTTTTATCTGGATGGTTCTGGGCCAGCCGAGTTAAAAGCACCAAAACTGGAAGACTGGCCTGAAGTCACCTGGGAAGTGGGTGAAAATACCCGCCGCGTTAATCTGGATGAGTTAACCAAAGAGTCTATCCAGGAATGGAAAATGGGTGAAACCGTGCTGTTATCAGGCAAATTGTTGACTGGCCGCGATGCGGCTCACAAGCGAATTCAAAGCATGATTGAAAGTGGTGAAGGGCTGCCGGATGGCGTTGATTTTACTAACCGCTTTATCTATTACGTAGGGCCGGTGGACGCAGTAGGTGATGAAGCAGTAGGTCCTGCAGGTCCTACTACAGCAACCCGAATGGATAAATTCACCGATATGATGCTGGAGCAAACCGGGCTTATCGGTATGATCGGTAAGGCGGAGCGTGGCCCTGCTACAGTGGACAGTATTGCTAAAAATAACTCGGTATACCTGATGGCAGTAGGCGGTGCAGCTTACCTGGTGTCTAAAGCCATTAAAAAAGCCCGTGTGGTGGCCTTCGAGGATTTAGGGATGGAAGCCATCTATGAATTTGAAGTAGAAGACATGCCAGTTACAGTGGCCGTGGATAGTAAGGGCAACAACGCCCATGCTGATGGCCCGGCTATCTGGAAAGCAAAAATCGCTGAGCTGGATAAAGCCCTAAGCTAGTGCTAGTAGAGTAGCCCTTAGTAGATTTAAATGCAGGAATAGTTTAAAAGGCTGGTTGCTTTTGCTGCCAGCCTTTTTTATAACGGTTTAAACAACTCGACTGTCATTCGTTACAAAGGATTCATATGATCAATGACCCGCTAGTATGGACGATTCTCGCAGCACTAGTTTCAGCAGTATTGGTATTTGTTATCTTGAAGTTGCGCTATAACGCACAGCTGTCACTGGCCCATCAGGCGCAGTCTACTCATCAGTTACAATTGCAAACACTGCAAGAGCAGGCGGCGTTTTTAAAGCAGCAAGAGCAATCCAGCCGTGAGCAACTCAACCAGGTCAAAGTGCAAAATGAACAGCTAAACCGACAATTGATTGAACAGTCGGAGGTACTGGGGCAATTTAAAATGCGCAATGCCCGAATGGAGCAGCAATTGCAGCAGTTAGCGGCAATTGAGGAAGAGAACGAGGAACTGGAAGAGCAGCTGGATAATTTGAAGAACAGTTTTTCCGAAACCCGGAATCAATTGGAAGCAGAAAAAACCGCACGAGAGCACGAGAATAAAGCGGCTCAGGAAAAGCTGGATATGCTTAAAAATGCCGAACAACAATTGCAAAAACAGTTTGAAAACCTGGCCAATCAGATTTTTAAAACCCATTCTAATGAGTTTGAAAAGAGCAGTCAGCAAAAACTAGCGCTGTTACTGGACCCGTTGAAACAACAAATTGAAGGCTTTCGCTCTCAAGTCAGTCAGCAAGCGATCCGCGAAGGTCAGGAGCGCGCCTCCCTTAAAACTGAAATCATTAACCTGCAACAATTGAATAAAAAGATTACGGAAGAAGCTTCTGCTTTAACCCGAGCCCTGAAAGGTGACAATAAGAAACAGGGTAATTGGGGCGAAATGGTGTTGCAAAAAATCCTCGAGGAAAGTGGTTTACGGGAAGGCCACGAATACGACACACAAGTGAGCAAACGCCGGGAAGATGGCAAGCTATTACAGCCGGATATTTTGGTGCATCTGCCAGAACAAAAAGAAGTGATTATTGACTCTAAAGTATCACTAAACGCCTATGAGCGCTTTTACAATGCCCACAGTGAAATTGAGCAAGCCAGGCACTTAAAAGAGCATATTCTCTCAGTGAAAACTCATATCAAAGAGCTGGGGCGCAAGGAGTACCATGAGCTGCTGGGAGATAAAAGTCTGGAGTATGTTCTGATGTTTATCCCGGTTGAGGGGGCCTTTATGCTGGCGCTGGATGAGTCACCTGAATTAGTAAAACTGGCCATGGACAATAATGTTTTACTGGTTAGTCCAACCAACTTATTAGTGGCGCTGCGCACTATCCACAACATCTGGCAATATGAATATCAAAACCAAAATGCGCGAGAAATTGCCAAAAAAGCCGCCGACTTATACGATAAGTTTTACGGCTTCGTAGTGGACATGGAAAAGCTTGGCGATGCGATAAATACAGTGCAAAAACGCTTCTCAGATGCCAACAGTAAATTGTACGAAGGCCGTGGCAACCTGGTTAAAAAAGCGGAAGAGTTCCAGGCTCTTGGCGTGCAACCCTCGAAAAAACTCACCGAAACTATGCTCAAAAACGCCGATATGTGAGCTGGTTCACAAAACTCACTCTCCGGTGTTTGTTATTGACACCCGATAACCTCTTTAGAGAATCACATATCGGGTGTTGTATGGATAATGCGAAGTTATTAGAGATCCTGGGCAGGATCACCCTGTTTAAAGAGCTGGATGATAAAGAGCGCAAGCTCATACTTACCATGCCCAAGGCGTTTGAGGTGTTTTCTGCCGGTGAAGCGATAGTGCGTGAAGGCGAGCGAGAAGCCTGCTTTTATATCTTGCTCACCGGTATCGCAAACGTTTATGTCAATGGTCAGGAACTGGCGACGCTGCTGCCGCCGCAATTTGTCGGTGAAGTGGGTTTTATTTGCAACGAACCGCGCATTGCCACGGTAGTAGCCAAAGAGCAAGTCATGGCCATGCGCATTGATTCTGAGGGTTTTGCCAAGCTTCCAGGCTCTATACGAGAGCGCATTAAAGATAAAATCATTGCTGGCCTGGTGGCGCGCTTAAGAGAGGGTAACCAGTCTTTAACCCTGCTTAAGAGCCGCCCCAAATTTAATGAACAAATTAATGCCGGGTTACAACCAGTGAACTGAAATTCCACTAGGCACAATCTTTAAGGTAGCCTACAATCATTACAAGCACATGGTTTAGGTAGCTGAATACACTCGCGTTTATGAATAACTTAAAGTTAATGGAAATACTCTCAAGGGTTCCTTTGTTCAAGGATTTGCAGCCTATTGAGCGGGAGTCTGTACTCAAGATGCGTGCAGTATTTACCCCCATCAAAGCCAAAGAAGTATTTATCAAAGAAGGCGCTCATGAGCCGTGGTTCTATATCATCCTTGCCGGAAAAGCCACGGTAACCCATCGAGGGCGCAATATTGGCAGTTTGGTACCCGGGCAGTTTATCGGTGAAGTGGGCTTTATCTGTAAAGAGCCACGTTCCGCTTCTGTAATGGCGCAAGACGAAATGGTTGTGATGAAAATCGACTATGAAGCGTTTCGCAAAATCCCGGTGCGTATTCGAGAATCTATCAAAGACAAGATCATTTCTGGTTTAGTAGACAGAACTTTGCAGCTCAACGAAGCGGTTTATAAGAAAGACGAAGAGATAGACAAGCTAAATACGCGCATCGCCGACTATGAAGCTGAAGCAGAAAACCGCCTACCGGGTCGAAAAAGAAATCGCTAGAGTAAATGGGCTTTATCAATTTGGCTTCTTAACTGGCGCAGAATAAAGGCGATAGCTTCATCATTGTTGAATGAGTCGTGCTGGCTGGCCACAATAATTTCTTCTTTGACCAAATCCTTTTTAGTGGCGCTTGTCCAGGCGACAACACCGTCTGATATCTGGTTGCAATCTCCATCAGGACAGGTTAAATCGCCATCAGAGCCAACAATAGAGAAGGTGTTCTCAGGCAGCTGAAATTCATTTAAGGCGGTCATCATAGGGTGATTGGGGCGCAATACCTCAATACTGTTTGGGCCATGTGTTGCCAGAAAGGGGCGCATTGGTGGCGTAATTACCTCTACGCCAAACTGCTCAATCAAGTCGGCAAACATATTAGTAAAGCGCTTTGGCAGGTTGATTAACCCTGCACCCAGTCGTCCTATCCAACTGCTGGCAAGCTCACTGCCTCTGTGAGGTGTATCTAAGAAAAACAGTTGATTAACAGGAACGGGCGGCTCAAAAATGAAAATATCCTGCATCTCAGGATTTTTTGTCAAAGCCTCTTGCATGTATTCAGGCGGTTTAGAGAACACCGTATTCCACAGGACATCTTGAGTGTCTATGGCAAAGGTTTTAGCAATAATACCGCCCATGCTATGCCCTATGACATGCATTTGTTGCCTGGCAATATCATTTTCAGCGAAACGCCCCATCATCATGGTCATCTTCTTACGCAGACGCATAGCGTTGTAAAACGGCGGTGGTCCGGAAGGGTAAAAGGCGTGCCATACCTGATAGCGAGAATTTAGCTGTTCATCATTGATGATGGCCATTGTCATTTTGCGCCAGATTAATGGGCTGGAATTAAGACCATGGATCATAAAAATGGGAATTCGGTCAGCAGAAAATTCCTGAAGGGCAAAAATGCCAAAGCGATGTTCGGCGCTTTCTGCTTTAAGCAGCCCGGTGATGGAAGAGTCATCAATATTGGCCTTGTTGAGTAAAGTTAAAAAGGGTGCTCCGGGCGAATAGGCAAGCTTTACGCCTGAGTCCAGTAGTCGTTTGTTGTGGCTCATGTGCTTGCCATGAATGTGTATTTTCAGCGTTTTGTTTTGGTCAACTACTTCTTCCACGTAGAAGGTAAAAGGGCGGTAAACGCCCTCCAACGGGTATTCTTGATCATCAATGTTATAAGAATTGGCCCTGAACGCCGAAGCGGTAATACCTGCACCTTGGAAGGTCTGAGGTTGCAACCAGGGTTCTTTGGCCTGCATTTGTCGCGTAAAGTTAAACTCGGTAAATATCTGCCCGAGGCGGTCTACATCGATATTCAAGTTGATATTAGGGTGCTGGTTGAGCAAATCCATTGGTGCACTGGACAACAACTCATAAAGACTGTCGTTGTAGTGTTGTTGAGTTGCAACTGAGATGTCTGAAAGGGCGTCTTCCATAAGACGCTGACAGGCAATAATACGTGCAAAAATGTGCTGTGTGTTGCTTGCGTTGGAACAGATGAGTTTTAGTTCAGTTGTATCTTCTGACTGAAAGTTATTTATTGCCGCTATTTGTTGAGGATTGAGTGCGGTTGGTAAATTATTGTTGTTATGGTGCGAATGCCACTGAATAAAGCGATTTGTACTGCAGGCGGATAGCAGCACACTGATTAAAACGATAAAAATGCTGTTTTTGTTTATTATCTTAGTGAGGAGCAACACTGTCAGGGCATCTCAGCGAATAGATGCCCTGAGTGTAGTGTAAATTATTCTTCTACGCGACTACCCCAAAGGTCATACTCATCGGCGTGTTCGATGAGCACGTCAACAAAATCGCCAGGCTGCACTGAAGTGTCACCGTTTAGATACACCACGCCATCAATTTCAGGTGCATCGGCATAGGTTCGGCCTATCGCGCCTTCTTCATCCACCTCATCAATCAATACTTGCATGATCAAACCAACACGCTGTTGCAGACGATCAGCACTGATCTTTTGTTGTTTCAACATAAAGCGTTCGTAACGGTCTTGCTTGGTAGCTTCATCAACCGGATCTGGCAGGTCGTTGGCCACAGCGCCTTCCACTTCTGAATATTTAAAACAGCCCACTCTGTCTAATTGCGCCTCGTCCAGGAAGTCCAATAATTCCTGGAATTCTTCTTCTGTCTCACCGGGGAAGCCCACAATGAAGGTGGAGCGGATCACTAATTCCGGACAGATCTCACGCCATTTTTTGATGCGCTCCAGAGTGCGCTCAGCGGCAGTCGGGCGTTTCATTAATTTTAAAATACGCTTGTTGGCGTGCTGGAAGGGGATATCCAGATAAGGCAGGACTTTGCCTTGCGCCATCAACGGAATAACCTTATCTACGGAAGGATAGGGGTATACGTAGTGCAAACGCACCCAAACGCCCATATGGCCCAGTTGCTCGGCCAGTTCTGTCATTCCGGTTTTAACCGGCATGCCATCCCAAAATCCGGTTTTGTTTTTTACATCCACACCATAAGCACTGGTATCTTGGGATATAACCAACAGCTCTTTTACCCCGGCATTACTTAACCGTTCGGCTTCGCTCAATACTTCACCCACAGGACGACTGACCAGGTCGCCACGCATTGAAGGGATGATGCAAAAAGTACATCTGTGATTACAACCTTCGGATATCTTGAGGTAGGCATAATGACGTGGCGTGAGTTTGACTCCTTGCTCCGGGATCAAATCTTCAAAGGGATTATGAGTAGGCTTAGGTAGATTATCGTGTACCTGCTCAACCACCGTCTCATAAGCATGGGGGCCAGTGATGGCCAATACATTGGGGTGAACTTCCCGAATTTCATCCTCTTTAACACCCAGACAGCCGGTTACTATGACCTTGCCATTCTCTGCTAAGGCTTCACCGATGGTATCCAAAGACTCCTGAACCGCAGAATCGATAAAACCACAGGTGTTTACGATCACCAGATCCGCGTCGTTATATGTGGGTACCACGTCATAACCTTCGGTGCGCAGTTGGGTAAGAATGCGCTCTGAGTCCACCAGGTTTTTAGGGCAACCCAAAGAAACAAAACCCACACGTGCATTGCCACCTTCGATAACGGTGCTCTCTTGAGACTGCTGTTCGATCACCTTTTTAGGGGTGTCCATGGTGGTGGTTTGTGTAGGATCAAATTGTTTTACGGTCATACTCTGCCTTTGGTCTTAAGGGATTTGGGGGAAGTTTAGTTAAAAAGCGCGCGATTATACAGGAAAGTAAGCCCGATGGCCTACTTAAAATCTTTTGTTCAGGCAATAAAAAAGCGGCATAGAGCCGCTTTTGTTTGTGTACCTGATACTCGATTAGAGTGTCACTCTCACTATCATTGCTTTACCATTAGCAGAACTGCCATTGATGAGGTATTTGCTGTCGCCCAGGTCGGTGACACTGTAAACATCCTCCAGCAAGTTTTTCTTTTGGTATTCGATTAAGTCAAACTGGTTTAGTTCAGGGTCAGTTGCTTTGTCTGACGAGTTTCTTGTGGGCTGTGTATCACTGAGCATTTGCACCTGTATGGAGCCCGTTTTTGAACTACCGCTGGTCAGGCGACTGGCGCTTTCATTGTTGCATTTGCCTTTGTTGATATCGCAACTTGGTGCGATTTGCCACATCATACCGAATTTATGCCCTCTTCTGATTTTGGTGCCGCTACTGAAAGTGACGGTTTCATCCAATTTGGCATAACCTACAATCAATCTGCCGTCGGCACTTACCGCCGAGGCTCTGTAGCGCCAGTGTCCGCCGTCACCTGCCATACTCATAGTGCGGTTTCCGGCTTTATAAGGGGGTAACTGACCATTGCCAGTATCAATGTCAAACTTAACCGGGCTGAAATTGCCATCTACCATTTCGAACACGTGAATAGAAGATAGATCGTCGCCCCACGTCCAGCCATTGGCGATTAGCAAATCAGCTTGCACACCAGCATGATCATACTTAGCCAGTATTGTACTGTCGTAGTAACTGCCTCTATGCATCTGAAACTGGCGCCAAGGGCTGTCTTCATCGATTGAGTGTAGCGGTGTAAAGCGATTTTCAAAATGGCAAGTGCCATTGAGGGCAAAATCAGTTAAATCTAACGTGGTGGTAATGGTACCGTGGCGAACATGCTCTATACCGTTGCTGTCAATAAGCGTGAACGGGTCGTCTTTATCGCTACTAGCAAACACCTTGGCAATACCAGTCACTTTATCCCCATTTAGGTACACGGCGTTGATGGAGCCTTTATAATCCATTGTACAAGTTTCAATCGTGGCGGCCTGCGTGCTAGCTGCAGCCAAGCCCATCAGTGAGAACAAAGTCGCGATAGTTTTTTTCATGTTTTTCCTTAAGAATAAGTTTGCGAGTGGATCCACCCGCAACTTTCGATAAACGTTGTATGTGGCGAAATTTAAAGACTTTTTTACCCTAGGAACATGGTTGTTTTGGTGAATTAGACTAAAGTTGTAAAAGGCTAATACTTTAGTTGTAGAGCGATGTAAAACGACTCAAGTTTTGCGGATGACGAAAACGAGGAGCATAACTTATGAAACTAGGCGCTTTTTCAGTCAGCCTGAATGTAAAAGATATTAAAAAATCGCTGGCGTTTTATCAGGCTCTGGGATTTGAAGAGGCCGGCGGTAATATCGAGCACGGTTATCTGATACTTAAGAACGACTCCAGTACTCTTGGCCTGTTTCAGGGCATGTTTGATAAAAATATGCTGACTTACAATCCAGGTTGGGATCAAGATTGCAGTACTCTGCCTGAATATCAAGATGTACGTGAGATACAAAGTAGGCTAAGAGAGAAAGGTCTGGAGTTATTGGATACCGTTGATGAGGATAGCGCTGGCCCGGGCAGTATTATGATTGTTGATCCCGATGGCAACCCCATCTTGATTGACCAGCATATTTAGATTTATCCACAGTTCTGGCACTAAGGCAAAAAAGCTGCACGATTGTTGGCAACTTGTAGCTGACTTTTAACAAAATTGTAAATACTAGGATGGATATCCTAATTGTTCTGTTTGTATAGGGTAAAATCTTATTGCCCTGGCAAATTTCTCCTGAAAATCGCAACACGTTTTTAAGCGAACACGACTACACTTAGTGCCACAAAATAACGCTGGTCTGTTTGAAATTACCCTACCAATTTCCAAAGCGGACACTTACCAGAAGGCGATAAGATGAAAACCAGAAACCACCTTTCACATGTTGGAACTGTGAACGAAGTGAATATCATCAGCAATGGCTTGATTGATATTCCGATGTTACAGATCCTCGCTCAAGATGGCACAGTGCATAAAGAAGCCGTGGAGCCAGAACTTGATCAGGAAACCGCGCTTAAGATCTACACTACAATGCAGTTTACCCGGGTATTGGATGAACGCATGGTGGCTGCACAGCGTCAGGGCCGAATCAGTTTTTATCTGGCCTCTACCGGTGAAGAAGCCGCATCGGTTGCCAGTGCAGCCGCCCTTGAATCACAAGATATGATCATGTCGCAATATCGCGAGCAAGGTTCATTGGCTTATCGCGGCTACACCACTGAGCAATTCATGAACCAGATGTTCAGCAATGAAAAAGAGCCTAATAAAGGCCGTCAGATGCCAATTCACTATGGTGCTAAAGAACTGAACTTCATGACCATCTCATCACCGCTGGGTACGCAAATTCCCCAAGCATCAGGTTATGCTTATGGTCAGAAAATGGCAGGTGAGCCAGCGGTTACCATCTGTTATTTCGGTGAAGGTGCCGCCTCTGAAGGGGATTTCCACGCCGGGGTAAATATGGCAGCTGTATTAAACTGTCCGGTTATCTTCTTCTGCCGTAACAACGGTTATGCCATTTCTACACCAGCAGAAGAGCAGTTTGCAGGTGATGGAATTGCCTCTCGCGGCATCGGCTATGGCGTTAAAACTATCCGCGTTGATGGTAACGATGTTTTAGCGATATACGCAGCAACTCAGAAAGCGCGCGAAATTGCGCTGGCGGAAAATTGCCCTGTATTAATTGAAGCTATGACCTACCGTTTAGCAGCTCACTCAACCTCTGACGATCCTACGGGTTATCGCTCAAAAGAAGAAGAAGCCAAATGGCAAGAGCGTGATCCCATCGCCCGCATGGCAACCTGGTTAGTATCCAAAGGCTGGTTAGACGAAGAAGCTAACAAAAAAGAAGTCGAGCAGATGCGTCAGGAAGTATTGCAAGAACTTAAGCGCGTTGAACAGGTACCTATCTGCAAAGTCGACGAGTTGGTAACGGATGTTTATGCCGAAGTGCCGCCCATATTGCAACAGCAACTTAGCGACCTCAAAGCACACATCAAAAAGTATCCTGAAGCTTATCCGAAAACCGCAGGGAGAATCGACTAATGGCTAAGATGAATATACTACAGGCAGTGAACAATGCACTGCACATCGCCATGGAAGACAATGAAAAAGTCATGGTATTCGGTGAAGACGTGGGTCACTTTGGTGGAGTTTTTCGTGCCACCAGTAACCTGCAGGAAAAATTTGGCCGCGACCGCGTATTCAATACGCCGCTGGTAGAGCAGGGTATCATTGGTTTTGCTAATGGCCTGGCATCACAAGGCTCAGTGCCAGTGGCAGAAATTCAATTTGGTGATTACATTTTTCCGGCGTTCGATCAGATTGTGAATGAAACGGCTAAATTCCGTTATCGCTCCGGTGGTCAATTTTCAGTAGGTAGTTTGACCATTCGTACACCTTACGGCGGTGGTATTGCCGGTGGTCATTATCACTCGCAATCGCCAGAAGCCTTTTTCGCCCATTGTCCAGGTATTAAGATTGTTATTCCGCGTAACCCCTATCAGGCCAAAGGTCTGTTATTGGCGTCGATTCGCGATGACAATCCGGTGTTGTTCATGGAGCCAAAGCGTTTATATCGTGCTTCTGTGGGCGAAGTACCAGAAGAAGATTATCAATTGCCATTAGGTAAAGCGGAAATCGTTAAAGAAGGTAGCGATATCACACTGCTTGCTTGGGGCGCTCAGATGGAAATCATCGAAAAAGCCGCTGAAATGGCAGAAAAAGATGGCGTTTCCAGTGAAATCATCGACTTGCGCAGCATTCAGCCCTGGGATGCCGTTACGGTTTGTCAGTCGGTTGAAAAAACTGGCCGTTTGTTGATAAGCCATGAAGCACCGCTAACTGGCGGTTTTGCTGCTGAAATTGCATCCACCGTGCAAGAGCGCTGCTTCCTGAATCTGGAATCACCGATAGCTCGGGTTTGTGGTTTGGATACGCCGTATCCGCTGGCACACGAAAAAGAATATATGCCAGACCACTTGAAAACCTACGAAGCAATTATGCGCACAATGCACTTTTAATCGGGGAATAACCATGACGACAGAATTTATTTTACCTGATATCGGCGAAGGCATTGTAGAGTGCGAACTATTAGAGTGGTTGGTACAAGAAGGTGATCGTATTGCAGAAGATCAACCCGTTGCGGAAGTGATGACCGATAAAGCGGTAGTGCAAATCCCGGCCATGCATGACGGTATTGTGGAAAAGCTGCACTATCAAAAGGGTGACATTGCCAAAGTGCACGAGCCATTGTTTGCCATGCGTGTTGAAGGTAACGCGACCAGCACAGAGCAAACCGCTGAAAAAGCTCAGGAAACGCAAAACATTGAAGCCAATACCGAAACGCCACAAGCCGCTCCAGCAGCAACTAATGGCGGTGCAATCATCGACTTTATTCTGCCGGACATTGGTGAAGGTATAGTTGAATGTGAGTTGGTTGAATGGTTAGTGGCTGAAGGGGATGTGGTAGCGGAAGATCAGCCGGTGGCAGATGTGATGACCGATAAAGCCCTGGTGCAAATCCCTGCCAAAGATGCGGGCACCGTGGTTAAGCTGTATTATGCTAAGGGCGAAATTGCTAAGGTGCATGAGCCATTGTACGCCATTCAGGCTGAAGGCACTGCGACACCTGCGGCTGTTAAAGCAGAAGCTCCTGCCACAACAGCGAGTGCGCCTCAAAAACCTGAAAATGAAACCCCGGTTCGTCAAGGCAAAGCCTTAGCAAGCCCGGCGGTGCGTCGTTTAGCTCGAGAAGCCAACATCGATATCGCCAAAGTGCCCGGCACGGGTAAAAAAGGCCGGGTTATGAAGGAAGATATCAAGGCCTTCTTAGCAGGCGATAGTGCAAGCACTGCGGCGACACAAGCCGCGCCAGTTACAGCAGCGGCACCTGTTTCAGGTGGTACTCGTGTTGAGCCCATTCGCGGCGTAAAAGCGGCCATGGCTAAACAAATGACCGACTCGGTATTTACCATTCCGCATTTCAGCGTCAGCGAAGAAATCGAAATGGATGCCTTGATTGCACTGCGTCAACAACTGAAACCGCAGTTTGAAAAGCAAGAAGTGAAACTCACTTTTATGCCCATCTTCATTAAGGCAATGTCGATGGCGCTTAAGCAGTTCCCTATCATCAATGCGCAAGTGAATGATGATTGCACGGAAGTTACCTACTTTGACGATCACAACATTGGCATGGCGGTAGATTCCAAGATTGGCTTATTGGTGCCTAATATTAAACAGGTACAAAACAAGTCCTTGTTTGAAGTCGCCCAAGAGGTGAATCGCATCGTAGAGCAAGCCAGAGCAGGCCGTTTAGGTCAGGATGATTTGAAAGGCGGCACCATCAGTATCTCCAATATTGGGGTACTGGGCGGCACTACGGCCACGCCGGTGATCAATAAGCCTGAATCAGCCATTGTGGCGCTGGGTAAGATGCAACGTTTACCACGCTTTGATGAAAACGATAATGTGAAGGCCGTGAACATCATGACAGTCAGCTGGTCTGGCGATCACCGCATTATTGATGGTGCTACTATGGTACGCTTTAACAATCTGTGGAAATCCTACCTGGAAAATCCGTATTTGTTACTAGCTGAGATGAAGTAGTTCGTCGTCTCAAAGCTTTTTATTGAATGATTGAAATCCCCGCAACCGCGGGGATTTTTTTCATTGCCATTTCGACCTAAATCGATGTAGAAAAACAGTTGACTCTCGACGCGGATTTAGTTTATTGAAGATTATTTAACTAAGCTTTAATTGACTCCATAATCACGATACACCTTTTAACATACTTATTATCGCGCAACTCTTGCGGTAGTTTAATTGCCGTTGAATGTAGTTTTCTGGCTGCTCTTTTGATATAACTTAGGTCATCAGGCTGTAGGTTGTCTTCATGAATATCCAAAAAGTCTCTATATAAAGATGCGACTCTATATGGATAATGTTTGTTTTGACTTGCGTTTCCTATTTGTTTTGCTAAGAGAAGGTGAGCTTCCCTAAATAGCTCTATTGGATTGCCACTCGCTGGCTCATAAATAGATTTTTCAAGTAATAGGCGCGCGAAGTGGTTATCAATTTGGTATCCGTCAAAGTTAAGAAAGTTTTCTCCGATCGAGTATGCCCTCGAAAAACACTGTTCAGCTATTTCAAAGTCTCTATAAGTTAATCTCGCGATTCCATACTGGACCCAGAAAAATGGGTTGGACCTACTACTCTCCAAGTTTTTTATTTCTTCATAGTAGTTAAGTAGCAGATTGCGTCTTTGTTGATCTGGCAGCAATGTCTGTATAACGCTATATCTTCTTAATTCTCTTTGCATGTTCTTGTATGTGGTATCGATATCTTGCAAAGCATCACATTTTTTATAAGCGGTGGTCATTACATCAGCTATGAAACTGCCGGGCATCATGTTCGTCAACAGAAAACTGGATAAAACCGAAGATCTAACCTCAAAGGAGCTACCATTAACTGAAAATACCTCGGAAAGTCCCATTTTTTTTGCCATTACTAGCTCAAGAGGGTTGTCTATTTCTAACAGTTCCGAAATTACAAACATTGTTGCTGAGTAACCTAATGCTCTCAATATTAGAGACAATATTAGAATTTTGTATGTATCACTGTCGGGAGTAAGCCCGTCAAAGGAGGCTGTCAATCTATTGCGAATATCAGGTGACTTTAAAATTTCCAGAAGAATCCCTTGAAACTCACCATTTAGATGTCTCGAAACATGTTTCTTTTTTAACTCTAAACCAACTTCTTTATTTCCACTCCACAATGCGGTCGAATCAAGGAGAGAAATTGTCTCTTCAATTTCATCATCATTCATGATGTTGCAATCAAGTACCGTCATTGATTCATTGGAGAGTGAACTTAATACCGACTCGTAGTAGTACTCATTGATGCTAGTCCTTTCTGTGAGAAGCTTAATCACATTCGATGACTGTCTCATCAAAAGTTGGTCAACGAAATCTAAGTGTCTACTATAGTTTTCGATAACCAACAAAACTTTACCCTCCAACCTTAGTATCGCAGTAAGGTCCTCAATAGCATATCTATCATATTCGTTTAAAATAAACACCCGCCAGCCAGTGCGGATTGCTCTGCAGCAAATTTGCTCTACGGTAATCGTCTTACCATTTCCTAAACTGCCATGGATCAAAAAATTATTACATCCATCTTCAAACTTATCGAAAAAAACTTCAACTTGTTTTCTGGGCACTACATACTTTCTTTCAGAGCTAAAAAGTGATTTAAATAGCAAATTTCTTTTTAAATCACCCCTTAATAATAAGTCATACCTATCCCTGTCCTCAGGCGAACTTTCGCTATCGGAAATTTTGTACTCTGTGAAAGACTTAGTCACAAACTCACGGTTCAATTTATCGTGGGTTTGAGCGATGTCATCAACTTTTCTTATAAACTTATCGAGACCGCCGGGTTCTAACTTTCCTATTTGACGTATAACGTGCGATTCAGCCAAATTGGGATTATCGCCAGTAATAAATATACATTTTGATTTAATATCACTGACGCTCCCAATTACCCTCGCAATATCCAGATCGTACATAGAGTAGCCTATGAAGATCACCGATTTTGCAAGATTGACATCTTGCTTAAATACACTGCACCATTTAGACCGCGTAAAATAATCAGTTAAGTAGCTCTTTGTTGTCAGCTTGAAGCTATCGTTTAGTGTATTTCTATTAAGATTGTCTATGTGGCCATTTATATGAAGGCAAATGTTTCGCTTTTCTAGATGGGCTTTTACATTAGAGGATAGCTCGACAGGAATATATTTAGTGCCTATTTCTTTGGCCGCAGTTTCGAAAACTGTATCGTAATTAGTTGTATAAACCCTTTTCCACGGGATCTTTGCGCATGAAGTTTGAGCTCTACTTACTCTTTTAACCGTGTATTTTTGCAACAGTAAGTCAATTAGTTTCTCTGTGCCATTTTTTTCAATATAAATTCCACTGGCAATATCTAAATCTATGGGTTCATCAATATTTAGTTCATCGCAAAGCTCTTTTGCTAGTTTTCCACCAGTCGAGAACTCAGTATCACTTAAATTGCTAGCACCTAAAGAAAATCCTGAACCTAAAAATAAAATCGACTCTCCATTTAGGGCGTGTTTTATAGCCTGGGTAACTTTCATGTTTGTGTCCGTGTAAAAAATGGTTTTGGCTGGTATTTTTAACATGAAACATTAAATTTCAGTAACAATCAATTGATCGATGGTTAAGTTCTGCTTTTTCTTGAGAATATTTGGTACGATTCTTAAGTTTAGAAGTGGTTTTTGAAGTGAAATAAATCTTTCTAAATGTTTTTTATACCGGATGGTTATAGCAAAATAAACAGTGGTTAACTTAAATTTGAAATTGAAAGGTTGCTTTTTTGCACGTTTGATATTTACCGCAAAAGCCAATAAAGCTGTACTTTGCAATCAACTTATAAAGTTCTCTTATGATTAATAATAAAGTTATTTTTTATTGATTGCAGCATGCAGGTGTAAGATTTTCCAATCTCTCTTCAGTGACATAGTTATCAATAGTTGTTTCCCTACTTTGTTCGTTATTCCGCCAACAGAAGAATATTTTTTAATGTCAGCCAAATCTTTTCTCTTGGTCGCTATGGAATTCGGACTTTTCTAAGTTCAAAAATGAAATAGTTTGTGGAAATAGCTTAGAGAGTTAACTGTTGTGGATTAGGCCTAAAGCCTTTTTGTTTCAAGCTTCAAGTCTCACTCCAAAAGAACACAAAATTACCCACGGTTCTGGCCTGACTATCTTGTTCAGAAGTGGTCCATTCGATATCAGTGAAGTTGAGGGTAAGTTGCTCCGTGGCCATGTCGTTGGCGTGAGATTGGGTTTCGATAGAGCTGATCATGCAGTTGTACAGCTTGATTGTTACGATGTTACCAATTAACGCGCCACCATCTCCGTCAATATTGGCATTACGGCATAAATACAATGTGGTCGGTTCGTTACCATCGTCGATGGGCGTGGCTGACAACATGTGTTTGTATAATAGCGGCGATGATTTATCGATGTACTTCACTGCGGTAATATCTTCCATATCGGGGCGACCTGAAGTACGCGCCGAATTGGATACATCGGTGGTCATTTGCTGTTTAAAGCCGTAGCCCAAAGAAACCAGTTCAATACAGCCGGATAAATCCTCACCAGACTCAGTCAGTTCGCCATCAATCATGCTGGCACCTGAAAGTTCTTCCAGTCCGGGTTTTAAGAGTACTAAATCCAAAGGGTTGTCCTGACGATATCACCGTAACTGACTAAAAATAGAAAATATTTCCGCACTTGTAAATTACTGAGCTTCATAATTCATAAAAGTTAATAAAAGCGCTTCGATTTTCAAACCTGGTGCAACTGGTTTAGTATCGACCTTCATCTTCTGAATGTGAACGCTATGGATAAAGATAAACTGCAGGGCATGGATAAAACAGGCTATTGCCTGCTACCGAATTTTTACACGCCTGATGAGCTAACGGAGCTTCATGAGATTTTACGCATTTTCCATCACAATTGGATTGCAGATAATCGCGACTTTTATCAACAGCGCGCTATTAATTCCGCGTATCTGACCGGTAAAAAGTATCTACAATCAGCACAACGAAAACGTCTATTTGATTTCCTTGCTTCTCACAAATTGATGGAAATAGTAACCGCAATACTGGCTAACGACGTTTGTTTCATGAATACCCAGCTGTTTTTCGACCCCGTACAAAACGAACAGAAAAACTATTGGCACCGAGATCCCCAATATCATTTAACGTTGCAGCAACAACAAGAAGCTCTGACGGGACCAAGGGTTATGCATGTGCGCATCCCTTTAGTAAAAGAACACGGTCTGGAGCTGGTGCCAGGCAGCCATCGTCAATGGGATACTCAAGAAGAATTACAAGTGCGCCTGGAGCAAGAAGGTCATAAAAACCATGAGGATTTGTCTTCCGGGCTTGCAGTGCCCTTGAATGTTGGGGATGTACTGGTTTTTAATGCGAATATGATCCACCGGGGATTATATGGCAATGATCGTCTGGCATTGGATATTCTGTTTTGCGACCCCATCCCTGAACTGTTGCAGTTTGTTGATGAAAGCTGCCTGCCAGAAGACGGTTTTTTAAATATTCTGGATAATGGCAAAGCGTTTAGTAATACCCTGAAAATCAAAGCCAGTATTAATCAGCAGCAAAACGGACATTAAGGAGAACCTATGACAACAGAGAGCAATGACAGGGTCCATGCTACCGGCTCTTGTAACTGCGGAGCGGTTAAATTTGAAGTGACTCAGGCGCTGGATTCTGTGTTTCTCTGCCACTGCTCTATCTGCCGAAAATCAACCGGTAGTGGCGGTATTGCTGTAACCGTTGTACCAAACGAGGAAATTAAGATAACTCAAGGGCATGCCCATATCACTCAATGGCGAAAACCCGGTCATGATTGGTTGACTAACTTTTGTGATTGCTGCGGCTCACCGTTGCCCGGAGAAAATGATGCACAACATCAATGTATTCCTGTGGGTTTGTTAGACAGTGGCGCCGAGCAACTAGAGGTTAAACATCATCTGTTTTCAGACTCCAAAGCGCCATGGGAGCGCATAAGCGGTCCGGGTAAAATTCACCCAGGTGAATACACCCCCTGATTGATTAAAGCACAGGTTATTGCGTAACATTGTTTTCGCATTTGAGGGGGATAACTTGTTGTTTTAAAGTGATTAAGCTTTAGAATCAGGTTTGTTTTGAAATGACTCAAGGAAGGTATATGTATCAAGGTTCTTGTTTGTGTGGTGGGATCAAAATTGAGCTCACCGGACGTATCAGCGACATCATTCATTGTCACTGCTCTTTGTGCCGTAAAAACAGTGGTACGGCTTATGCCACTAACGGCTTTATTCAGAGCGATGATCTAAAGGTGCTCGATCCGGAAAACTTATTGGGATTTTACGAGGTTAAACCCGGTAAGAAACGCCATTTTTGCAGCCGCTGTGCTTCTCCGGTATTTAGTTCCAATGCACAAAATCCAGAGCGATTGCGCTTGCGATTAGGTATTCTCGATTCTGATATCAGTGAAAGGCCTGGATCTCACAATTTTATGGGCTCTAAAGCCAATTGGGATGAATTAGACGCCCCTATACCCCGTTATGAAGCCTTTGAGCCTGCCAGGAGTTAGCAGGCTCAATCGTTAGGTTTAAACTTGTTGTTGCGACAATGTGCTACTAACTCTTACCTTTTTAGTTTGTTTGCGTTTTCGAAACCAATAAAAATACAGTCCGGTTAGGGCAAGCCATATGGGACTCAGGCCCAAAATACACCAGATAATTTTAGTTGTGGGGCCGCCAAAATAACCGAAGTGCAGTTTGCGAAACGAATCCACAAAGACATGCATGAATCCGGCATTGCGTACATCACTTTTGTGCACTAGCTCACCTGTATCACGGTGCCAGGTTACGGTACTGGCGTATTGGCTGGTTAACGGGTTTGAGGTGGGCACTTCACCAAAAAAGGTAATATGCCGCTCTTCTTCAAAGGGAAACACCATGTAAGTGGCACGAAAGTCGGTAATTTGCTGCGTACTTTGCTGCCGCATGGCTTCAAAGTTTAGGTGCTGTGCGTAGATGGGCTGCTGCAATACCTGATGTTCTTCAGCGCCGTGTTCAATGGTTTCGTGCAGCACTTCCGACATATTCCACCAGGCACCAGTAAACGCCAGGATGATCAAAACGGGTGAGGAAGTAATGCCAATAAACTTATGCACGTCGCTGTAAAATATGCGACTGGCTGCTTTGACGCGCAGGGTAAATAGCTTTTTCCAAAACTGTCTATACAGGACTATGCCGCTGATCCCCAAATACAATAAAAGCAAAGCGAAAACAAAACCCAGCGCAGTGCCTGCCACGCCCAGTAAAAAAGTAAAATGCAGAGACAACAGCCAGTCGGTTAGATCATGAGTAACGGATACCGGTTGCGAGAGCGGGGTATTGTGGTACTGATCGATGTACATCTTAAACCAGTCACCTGAGCTTTTTTCAATCAGATAGGCGGTATCTGAGCGAGATTTGTCATCAAATATTTCCCAGCTTCCCAATAAATAGTTCGGATGACTTTTTTCCACCTGTGCTATTAAGGTGTCCATGGGTTGGCGTTGGGCATCAGAGGCGACCTGGACCTGCATTTGCGCAGGTCGTAGCAGGTTGTCAATCTCCACTTTAAATACCAGGATGCTGCCTGTAATGGAGATCAACATCAAAGGGATAAATGCCACAAGGGCACTCATTGAGTGCCACTTAAACAGTTTTTTGCGCATGCATAACTCCTGTAGTTAGGCACCATCCCTGGCGCCTTTCATCCTTAAAGTTTGTAGGTCAAGGTGGCTGAGTAGTTAGCTGGCGCACCGTAATAGCCCTGTGCCCAATACAGGCTATTCAGATATTTCTCATCGGCGACATTGTTAGCGTTAAGCGTTACCGCCAGTTGCTCATTGACTTCATAACGCAGCATCAAATCCAGCACACCGTAAGCGTCCTGGCGAGTTACAATGGTTTGCCCTGCATTGTCAAAACCGTCTGCGACAACCCCCTGAATACGAGAAATATCATCTTGCCAACGATAGTTGGCGCCGATGATTAAGCCCTCCACTTGTGGTAGGGAATAGGTAGCTGCTACCTTGAACAACTTCTCTGGGGTATAGGCTTTAACTTGCTCATCACCTTCGATGCCGTAGCTGGTGTAGCCCAGACTGGTTTGTAAACCGGGCAGTACTTCTCCGGCGATTTCAAATTCAAAGCCATCAGAGCTTATTCCTTCAACACCGATATAACGCTGCTCTGTTGGTGGCAGGTCAGCCGTTGCCGGGTCGGTTACTGCAACGTTGTTTTGTACTACGTCAAACCAGGCAAAACTGGCGATGAGTTTATCGCTGAACAGCTGCGACTTAATACCCAGCTCTTTGCTCTCGCCGGTAATCGGCTTTAACGGCTGATTGTTGATATCCAGTTCAGTTTGGCCTAAAAAGGTTTCGGTGTAGCTGGCGTAAACCATGGTGTTGTCTGTTACATCGTAAACCAAACCGAGATAGGGGATGAATTCGTCATCGTCGGTGTTTTGTGAGGCTCCGTAGGAGTCGCCCGTAACCTGCCAATCGTTTTGTCGGCCTCCCAGCAAGGCAGTAAATTGTTCACTTAAATGCAATCGAGTTGAAAAATAAACGGCTCGCTGTTCCCGCTCTACATCAGAGCCTGTCAGGCCATCATCGTATACTGGTGCGATGGTATTGCCGTTGAGATCTGTAATACCATCCCAGTTCAGCAAGGAGGGCATGGCAGGAAAACCATTTTCGTAGTCGTACAGTGAGGTTTCCGCGAAATCCATTGTGGAGTGATTGATGCCCACCACAAACTCGTGCTCCTGTCCCCACAGTGAAAAACCACCGGTTAAAAACATATCAAACAGGTTGTGCTTGTCATCGTTGTCGTACTCGCTGGCATAACCCGTCAGGCCTAATCCTGTTTCGCGTTCAGGTGTGCCGTATACGTAAAATAATTCCGTATCTTCATTGGTGGATTTATGGGAATAAGTGGCGCGCAATTGCCAATCATTGGCAAAATAATGCTTTAGCTCCAATACTGTGTCGGACTGGCGAATATTCCAATAGGACCAATCGGCAGAGGTATTAATGGCCTGGTCAAAATCTGTGGCTGTGCCGTCAGTATAATAGAGTGGGTTAGCCCCCCATATTACGCTGTCTGTTTGAGAATCATTGATACTGTGGCTCAAAGAAAGCGTGCTGTTCTCACCGATTTGTTGCTGTAAAAACAGGTAGTAAGCGGCTTTGTCTTTGTCGTAGCGGTCCAGGTAAGACTCATTGCGCTGCTCTACAACAACCGCGCGCGCTGCCAAAGTATCTGTTAAATGGTAAGTACCATCCAGCTCCAGGCGCTGGCTATTCCAGCTACCCAAGGTTACCGTAGAATCTAGCGAGTTATGCGCACCGGGACGCTTACGAATAAAGTTTACGGTAGCAGAGGGATTACCAACGCCCGTCATAATGCCGTTAGCACCGCGGATCACTTCAACGCGTTCGTAAATGGCAGTGTCCATTTCACCATGGTTATTATCTCGGGTCAGTGGCAAGCCAACGCCGTCAACCTGAAAATTAGAGATATTAAAACCTCTGGCGGTGTAATAGGTTCGGTCGGTTTCAATGCGCTCTACATGCACCCCTGTGGCGGTATCCAAAACCTGATTAATACTGTTTAGTTGGAAATCATTCACTTGTGCTGCAGTGATAACGGATACTGATTGGGGAATTTCAAGAATAGACAAATCCAATTTCGATGCGCCACTGGCGTCATGGGCACCATAACCTTCGATGTAAGAGCCTTTTACTTCAATAGTTTCAATCGCTGCATCTTCGGCTAATGCGGCAGTAGCAAAACTAACTGCAATAAAAACAGGAGATAGAGGTAAACGTTTCATTGTGTGATATCCATAAGTGTTTTTTTGAGTGAAAAAACAAGGGAAGGTCCCAAGAGGCGGGCAAGATATCAGTTAATAATAAGAATGTAAATGATAATGGTTATCAATAAGATTGGCTTCGAGTCTAAAGTAAGCTAATTTACTTCTCCAGGGAATCTACGTAGTTTGCGAAGTCCTCTGTATAAAATTGTTTCACCATGGGCCAACAGTCAGCAAAATACTGGCGCTCCATCGTGGCCAGCATACGTCTTTTGTAGGCATCCATAACTTGTTGCGAAATTCGGCACTCTTTGTGTTTTAGATAAACTAGCTCGTAAAGCTGAAAGTTCCTGCGCACAAACATCTCCAGTCGCCATCTGTCAGCTTGATTAATGGTTAAGCCGTTGTCCAGTTTGTCCAGTATCTCGGGAAGAGGTGAATTAATATTGTCTTCAAAAAGGTGAATACTGCGTTCCAGCAGAGCCTGAATGGAATTGTTCCGCACTTCTTTGGTGTTTTGCCGGATTTGATAGCCAAGATAAGCGAGGGTGATCACCACTGCGATGCCACCGACAAAATCACCAAAGTTTCCCAACATTTCAAAATTCATGGTTAACCATCTGTGTTACTTTGATTATTTTCCAGTGTAGCAAAACAGACGGCTATTTCACTGATTCTGCGAAACTTGGGGGGGATTTCCATAGAAAAAACTTGATTGTTGCGGCATATCTTGGTTTATTGCCATGCGCTACCGCCATTGCCTCTAATTCAAGGGCTGGATGCGCTTTTGTCAGGGAAATAAGGAATAAATTTATCAACAATCGTCGACCCGCACTTTATTTTATTTTCGCTTCAATACTGGGTATTGCCGCACTGTTAGCGCCCATTCCACAGGATGGCTCGCTGATTGTTCCTTTGGGCATTGCCAGTAATTTTATTAAAGACTTTGTGGGCAATTACCTCTCAGCCTTTGTAGTATATCTGTGCATTATTTCTTGTGGCGGCGCTTTGCTGTATCAAAAGAAAGGCAAACACATCCAAAACGATAATACTTTTTCCCGTATTTTTCATACCTCGCCAATATGGTCAATAATTCGCTGGGCCGGCACCATTATGGCTATTATGGTGTGGCTGGAAATGGGACCAGAATGGCTCTGGCATGGCGACATGGGAGGCCTGGTTCTAAACGATTTACTGGTTAGTGTAATGGTAGCCATTGGGCTAGGTTGCATCATTCTTCCATTTCTTACCGATTTTGGCCTGATGGAGTTTTTAGGCTCTTATGCTGAAAAATGGTTTCGTCGTTTGTTTACCGTACCCGGTAGAAGTGCCGTTGATGCCATTGCTTCCTGGTTAGGTGGCAGTTCGGTGGGCTTAGTGGTTACCGCTAATCAGATGCGCAGTGGTTTTTACACCCAGCGGGAAGCGGCAGTGATTGCCACTAACTTTTCTATTGTTTCTATTACCTTCGCCTTTGTTGTTGTGGATACCATGAATCTGATGGCGCATTTTTACCTGTTTTACGCCACCTTAATTGTATCCGGTGTGGCCTGTGCCATTATCTTGCCGCGTATTCCACCCCTATCTAATAAGGCCGACACTTGCCTGGCTAAGTATCAAGCATTGGAGCCGGAAATTACCGGGACGACGCACCAGAAGGCCTGGCGCTCGGCAATGCGACGTGCAGAAAAAGCCCCTAAGCTCAGCAAAGTGGTAGAAGGCATTGGCCTGAATATTCTGGAAATCTGGTTGGGGGTTTTGCCTGCCGCTATGTTTATTGCAACTTCCGGATTATTGCTCGCAGAATATACGCCCATATCCCAATGGCTTGCTATGCCCTTGGTGTGGGTATTAGATATGTTTTCAGTGGCTGATGCTGCGGTTGCGGGTCAGGCCATGGTGATCGGTTTTGCCGATATGTTTTTACCGGCTTTAATTGGTGCCGAACTTAGCTCTGAGGCGACGCGTTTTATCATCGCAATTCTGGCGGTGGGTCAGTTAATATTTATGTCGGAAACCGGCGTAGTAATTCTGAAACTGGGCTTTCCGCTAAAGGTCATGGATTTGGTGATCTTGTTTATCCTGCGTACTCTGATCATCTTGCCTGTCGCAGTCGCCAGTGCCGCATTTTTGCTTTAATTTGAGTGGTTTTGTTTCGTTTTATGGTCGCTCTGACATGGTCATTTGCCTGTGTCAGAGCCGTTCAATTTACTCGCCAGAAAGATAGTTAATGACTTCCTGCATACCGCGTTTGTTAGTATCGCTCAGATAATGTATGTAGGTTTTGATTTCAATGGGCACCATTTCCAGACGGTGCATGGTACTGCCAAAACACTCCGCTATTTTATCGGGTAAAATCAAGCTGCCGCCATTACGCGCAAAATAGGATAAAGCCACCTGTATTGAGCCCGTTCTGAAATTCGCCCGGCGCACTTTTGGGTACTGTTTTTCGATGGCTTCGGAGGATTTTACCCCCCAGTCGATATGGATATATTGCTCCAGTGCGTCTTCCACACTTTGGCTTTTATCGCTGTATAGGGCCAGTGATGAGGTGAGAATACAATCGCTTACCACGTCATCGGATTTAATGGGCTCGAGGCTAAAGGCCAAATCGATAAGTCGTTCGTGTAGCAAGCGCACCATTGATTCGTTATTAATAACTTCAGCGCGTACCGTCAAATCCGAGAATTGATTTTGGATATCCGGTAGCTCATCTTGTAGAAATAACTCCCAGGCGTTGGGAGTGCCGGAGATCACAATGTGTTGAATTTCGGCATCATTTAAGGAGCGTCTGGCTTCGCCTAAGGTATGGCTGAGATTTTCAGCAAATGGTAATAGCTTTTCACCTGCCGGGGTAAGCTTAATACTGTTGCGCTGACGAATAAACAGCGCAGTATTGAAGTATTCTTCCAGCTGTTTAATGCGGGCGCTAACGGCCGATTGGGTTAAATATAAGTTTTCTGCCGCTTTGCCAAAATGGCGTGTGCGGGCGACTTCAATAAAGGTGTTTAAAAAGCGTATATCCATTGCATCAAACATCTCAAACCTTTTCATGTGTTGATACCTCGGATCGCCCGGAATTACAAGTTGAACAAAACAAATGGGTGTCAAAGACGCCCATTTCTGTTTAAAAAATATTAATGCAGACTATTTTTTCGGCAGTTTTTGAATGGGCGCGTAGCCCTCTGCTTCCAGCTCTGCATTCACACACTCCAGCAACCAGGCTGATAGTAATGCGCTACCAATCTGTTCGTCGGCTGCCATGTCTTTGCAGTAGCCGATCACTTCGCTGATTAAATCTTTAGGGGCTTTTTCGGTTTCGTTGGCATTGGCTTGCACAGCGATTAACGAGGCCAGTAACAAGGTTTTTATATTCATTTTGATTACCAATCAGTTAATTCTTTTCTTTGCGCATTTTACGAATTTTGGAACGACCATCTTTGCTTCTGATACGCGACAGGCTGCGATCTAACAAGTACAAATTTGTATTGTTTTTACGTGTCCACTGGTCGTTATCGTCTGCGGAATCGAAAGTCATTTTTGAAGTTGCCATTTGCCTCTCTGGTAAATTGTTGACGGAGAAATATTGGGCTAAATTTAAACAATTGAAAAACGAATAAATTTGTTCGTAACGATAAAAAAATGTCGTTTTTGTTTGTTTTTCAAACCCTGTAAAAAGCCGGGGTTAAACACTTTTCTAATCTATACAGGTAAAACTAATCTAATGGCCAAAACCATTGTCGTTGCTGATGACACTGCGCAATTACCCACGCTGGAAGCCACTGTCGTGGATTTCGCTCAATACCTCTCGGAATACCCCAAAATTAATGAAGGTAAAACTCGGGTGATTAACTTGTGCAATACCGAAGCCTATTTGAGCCAGGGCTATCACTGTTCACTGTTGGCGGAAGCCAGACAACATCAGGTGATGCCATCGGTCAGTACCATTAACGACCTGGCTTATGTTGATAATAAAGCCGGTAGAGTGGTATTAACCTTACCGCGGGGTTTGATTAAACCTAAGGAAGTCATTACAGATAAGCCTGTGATGGTGTATTTCGGCTGGTGCGAGCAAGAGTCTGCCAGCCGTTTAGCCAGCTATTTATTCGTTAAGTTTCCAAGTCCCATCTTGCGGGTATTATTGGATGAAAAAGACGGGCAGTGGCAGGTGATAGTGCAGGACGTGTATTTTCAGAATTTGAGTCAGTGCCAACAACAATTGTTTTTTAAGCAGCTTGATGTGTTTACCCGCAAAGTATGGCGCAGCCAGAGTCGTAAAAAATACCGCTGGGACATGGCTATTTTGGTTAACCCGGAAGAAAGAACGCCACCCAGCGACAAAGTGGCATTGAACAAGTTTGTCAGGGCGGCAGAACAGCACGGTATTCGCGCTGAATTGGTTACCCATGAGCAAATTGATTTGTTAAACCGATACGATGCGTTATTTATCCGGGAAACCACGGCGATTCAGAATCATACCTATGCCTTGTCTCGCCGGGCTGAGCAGGAAGGTTTGGTGGTGATGGACGATCCGACTTCCATATTGCGTTGTTGCAACAAGGTGTTCTTGCAAGATGCTTTTAGCTACAACAAAGTTCCGGCTCCGAAAACCCAATTTGTAACGCGTTTTACCGCAGACACTATTGGCCAGTTGGAGCAAACTTTTGCTTATCCAATGGTGCTTAAATTGCCGGAAAGCTCTTTTTCTTTGGGAGTGTTTAAGGCCAAAGATCGTGCAGCGCTGGAAGAATATCTGGTTAAGCTTTTAAAAGAATCGGCTTTGGTGTTGGTTCAGGAATACCTTTACACCGAATTTGACTGGCGCATTGGCGTGTTAAATGGCCGTGCTTTGTACGCTTGTCGTTATCACATGGCACGCAATCACTGGCAGATTTACAATCATGGCGCAAAACGCAGCACCTCGGGTGGTTTTGATACTATGCCCACCTTTGAAGTGCCTAAAATTGTGCTGGATGCCGCCATTAAAGCCTGTAGCTTTATCGGTAACAGCCTTTACGGTGTTGATTTGAAGCAAATCGAAGACAAAGTGTATGTTATCGAAGTTAACGATAACCCCAGTATCGAAAGCAAAGTGGAAGATAAGTATTTAGGTGATGAGCTGTACATGCAAATTATGCAGGAATTTGCCGACCGCCTTGAAGCTCGCGGTAAAGAGTAACAAGCGTGAATACAGTAGAGCAGTTAACTGAAGTCTTAGCGTCAGATGTTGTGATTGTTGAGGCCCAAAGGGGCGATATCAATGGCCTGGTGGCGCTTGAAAACATCTGTTTTGCCACAGATAAGCTGAGTAAACGTCAGTTTCAACATTGGTTAAAAGCCAATAATCGTGTGTTTCTGGTGGCGAAAAAAGGCGCTGAGTTACTGGGCTATGGCCTGGTGATTATGCGCAAAGGCACCCGACTTGCGCGTTTGTATTCCATCGCGGTAAGTCCGTTGGCCCGAGGTACAGGTTTGTCTTCCAGACTATTGTTGGCCTTAGAGCAACAGTCGGTGGAAATGGGTAAGCTGTTTATGCGCCTGGAAGTGGCGAAAGGCAATGAGGCAGCCATAAACCTGTATCGCAAATTGGGTTATAAGGTGTTCGGTATTTATCAAAACTACTACGAAGACCACTCAGATGCGCTGCGCATGCAAAAGTCGATATTGCAGGTGCATCGCGCTAATGCCATGAAGCCTTTTCCCTGGTACCAGCAAACCACGGATTTTACTTGCGGACCCGCTGCTACCATGATGGCAATGGCTTCCCTGGACAGAGAGTATGAGGCTTCACAATCGTCAGAACTGGATATCTGGCGTGAGGCCACCACCATATTTATGACTTCAGGTCACGGTGGTTGTCACCCGTTAGGGTTGGCCCTGGCTGCGGTAAAACGCAGATTTAAGGCAAAGGTATTCATAAACCAGGCGCTGCCTTTGTTTACTGATGGGGTCAGAAATGAGCGTAATAAAAACATTCTAGCTACCGTCGAGGCGCAGTTTTTAGCACGGGCAACAGAGCAGGATATTCCCATCGAGGATGGCGAGTTAAGTGTTGATGATATTGCAGATATCTATCGCCAGGGCGGACGCGTGATTTGCTTGATTAGCACCTACCAGTTAAACGGTAATAAGGTGCCTCACTGGGTAACGATAACCGGAATAGACGATAAGTGCCTGTACCTGCATGACCCAGATTTGGATGAGGATGAGGAGCAGCCAATCGATTGTCAGCACATTCCTATTGCGCTGGAGGATTTTGTCACCTTGTCTCGCTACGGCAAGGCACGCTTGCGCACGGCAGTGGTGCTGCATTGTGCCTAGCGTTATTAAGACGTGAAGGTGCGTCTGAGTGAATTTGGGTTGATGCAACAGGCGCTATCGCTTACCTTGTTGCACAACGGATTTTCACTCAGGCAGCGCTTATCGTTTCATGGCCACCTCAAATTTAAAACATTTCTACATCCCTGAAGAGCAATCCATTTATCTGCTTTCCCATCAGGATGCGCAAAAACTCAAAGATTGGTTGCAACTGTGTAAGGAGCAATTGCAGTTATTGGGTTATGCGGATATCGAGTTGATCGGTAAAGGGGCTTTTGGTTTTGCCTTTGCGGGATTATCGCCTGAAGGGCAACAGTTGGTGTTTAAGTTTTCCCGCGCCAATTTACCGCAGCACGTACAAGATCGGCTGGAAGAAGAAGCCTTTATGCTCAGTCATGTGGATCATCCCAATGTGCCGCAGCTTGTGGAGTTTCAGCGCGTTGGCAAACAAGCCATCTTAGTGATGGAACGCGCTATGGGTAAAGATCTGGAGCAGGTGAGTTTACAAGATGGCCCCTTAAACGTGCCAAAAATCATCAATATTGCACTGCAAATGGCAGATGTACTCAATGCCTTGAGGAACTTTAAACAGCAAGGGCAAGATAAACCGATTGTGCATGGTGATATCAAGCCTTCCAATATCGTTTATAACCCTCAAAATGAACGTGTTGGCTTAATCGATTGGGGCTCCTCGGTATTTGCGCAAGTGGATGCTAGCGGCCAGTATGTCAGTAATAATGTTATGGACTTAATGTCGGGGGACTTGCAGCAAACTAACGCCAGACTCGGAGATGTTTATTTTATCGGTGAAGAGCAGCTCAATGGCGAATTATCCTCACCGCGATTTGATGAACAAGGGCTGGCCAGCACTTTATATGCGCTGGCATCGGGACAGTCCTGTCGATTTGGTAAAAGTGTGATCACCCCTAATTCCGTTGGGCTGCCCAAAGAGCTGGCTCATACACTAACTGCAATGCTCAGTGACGAAGTTGCGCTTAAGCGTGAGGCCGGTGATTATTTCTTGAGGAACATGCATTACATGGCGAACCTGGTATTTGGCGACCCAGGAGTTGCTGCAGAACAGGCCATGATCCCTTGTTGGCACCACGAAGATCAAAAAGAAATCGACACCGTCGTATACAGCTCCCGTAAGTCGTTTTTGAGAGAAGAGGGGGATAGCAGCGACTTGCGCTATCTTAACGATGCTCAGTTTGAACGTTATTATAAAAACTACATGCAAGGCATGGGAGAAACCGAAAAGGCTTTTGTTAGCGCCGTATCTCGATTGGGTAAATTCCCGGTATTGGGGGGTATTGTTGTGCGCTGGCAATCGGACGGGGTTTACATCGATTCATCACTGAATATCAATCGTCCGGCATTGTTACCTTCGTTTACTGCCTCGGTAAACAATGTTGTGCGCCTGGCGCGAGCGATTCATCGTGTCGGTATTTTTAAAAGCTGTATGTTTAATGCCAGAGATACTCTGCACGTGGAGCGTTCATCAGTGGAGCAGCCCTTTGTGCCTGAGCCGGGAGATACGATTTTTTACGAAAAAAGCCGCATTTCCGGGGTTGAAGAAGAAGGCCGTACCCACAGTTACTTTGAAGACGGTGACGATCCCGATGAATTATTGCGCCTGCCAGACCCCATGTTAGCGGTGATCAAGCGGCTCAACGATATTCACCACACGGGTTGTATTATTTTTGAAGCACTAACGCTGCACCTTAAAGTGCACAGTTATTATAAATTATTAGATCACAGCAAAGAGGCCGAGTTTCGTGATTGTTTGCAGCAGATCGTCGCATTAATACCACAAATCGAAGGAGAGGGGATTTCCGGATTTATGAAGTTGCCCTATAAAGATACCCGTTTCTTTGAGCATCATGATCATTTACCCGAAAAGTATTATCCGAAGGACCCGCGGTCTCAGCGTCAGAACTAAGTGCTGAGAAAATGAACAGCTTTCAATTAGATTTCTGACTAAAATTCAGTAAAAAGTTAAGCAGTAAATTGAATGAATAAACAACCAAAAATCAACACCTTATTGACACCCGAAAAAATCGAAGAAAACTTTTTTCGATTTCCAAGCTGGGACTTAGGATTCAGAGCTTTGTTTGGTGGACAGGTGATGGCACAGGCTCTCAGTGCAGCACAACACACGCTGGATAACGATTTTCAGGTGCACTCACTGCACAGCTATTTTTTATTACCAGGCGATGCCGATATCCCGGTGTTTTGCCAGGTGGAGCGGGTCAGGGACGGGCGCAGCTTTGCCACGCGCCGAATAAAAGCCATTCAAAAGGGCAATATTATCTTTGATTGCATGTGCTCTTTTCAGAAAAATGAAGCCGGATTGTCCCATCAAACTCCAAAGATGCCCGACGTACCCGGACCGGAAAACTTCAGCAATGATATCGATAAATACGAAAAACCGGGCGTGACACTGTCGGAGCGTATGCAAGCGGCATTGCCCTATCACAAACCCATTGAAATTCGCACCGTTCCCTCAGACAGTGAAACTGCACAGCAATATGTTTGGTTGCGTTTGTCGGAAGATGACGTAGTGGAGAATAAACAGGGATTCCATCAGCGGGCTTTGTGCTATGCCTCCGATTACTATTTTTTGATGAGTGCCGTGCGTAAACACGGTTTATCCGCATCAGATAAAAATGTGCGCCTGGCCTCATTGGATCACGCCTTGTGGTTTCATCGCAGTTTTGATTTTAATCAGTGGCTGCTTTATGTTTCAGAAAGCCCAAGCAGCGCCAATGGCAGAGCTTACGTACGAGGCCAGTTATTTTCACAAGAGGGTGAACTGATAGCCTCTGCGACGCAAGAAGGCTTGCTGCGCGTAAAAGAATAATTTTAATTTATGGAGACAGGCATGATTTACGCTTTAGGAGAACTTACCGTCAACCGTCACGAATCGGTTTTTGTCGCACCCGGTGCCCATGTGATTGGCAATGTAGAACTACAAGAAAATAGTAGTGTCTGGTTTAACGCCGTTGTGCGTGGTGATTGCGATAAAATTACCGTCGGTAAGAACAGCAATATTCAAGACGGCAGTGTACTGCACACCGATGAAGGCATTCCGCTAAGCATCGGGGAAGGCGTAACTGTTGGTCACAAGGTAATGCTGCACGGTTGCGAAATTGGTGATTATTCACTGGTTGGTATTAATGCCGTGGTACTCAATGGCGCGAAAATCGGCAAACACTGTGTTATCGGTGCCAATGCCCTGATCACCGAAGGCATGGAAATCCCGGACGGCTCCCTCGTTGTCGGCTCACCCGGTAAAGTCATCAAAACCCTGTCAGACAAACAAAAAGCCCACCTGGAACTCTCCGCTGTTCACTATGTGCAAAATGCCAAGCGATTTATGCGTGATTTGAAGGCGGAGTAGGGACACCGTAAACGCTATGGATGGCGTGAATTCAGATTTTGCAGAAGCATTCATCAACACACTTGTCTTAGGTATACAGGCTGTGGTGTGTAGGCTTTTTATGTAGGTTCAGCTTCAGCTGGACAGCTTGGTTAAAAACATTAAATTTTTTTCAATCCTACCTAATAATAATTAATGAAAAATTTGCTCTTGCTAAGGACGGTTTCTTTTATATTTCTCTTGATGAAAGACGGTTGCTGTTTTTCTACAAAATCGTTATTGGACCGAATCTAAAAGGTTTTGTTTACAGGGACAAAAAACACCCTTAAAGTATCTGAATGTGAAAAACGACTCATATCCTGTTTTTGTTGGACATTTGTCGTCTATAAAAATGTTATGCAACATATAGGAAGTACGTGCAGATGCATGAAAAAATAGTTTTGAGTGTTTTGTTAGCTGTTATTGGAATAATATTTACCTTCGGCCTTGTTTGGTTTGCGTACACTCTGATTAAACAAAATAAGCGTAGTGATGAAAAAGAGTTTTATCATCCAGCTATTGATGACTTACTTCACCATTGGGCTCTTCATAAATACAAAGATTATGATCTCATCCCAAGGTTAATATCGGATTCCTATTCTGAATACTTGCAACGACGAAATGACTTTTGGACTGCTTATGGCCAAGTATTGTTGGCTATTTTAATTGTTATTGTTTTAGCAATCTTGTTAATTACTAAAACTATTTCTGCTGAAGCAGGGTTACCAATACTCTCTGGTATTTCTGGTTTTGCTATTGCAAAAGGTGCGTCAGCTGCGAAAACGTCAAACAATAATCCCGGCCCTAGGCGTTTTAACGAGTAACGTTGCATAACAAGCCGGTAAACGACGCCAGCAAGCTGGCTAGGACCTCCACTCCATTACTCGTTTTGCGCTTTTCAGCTACGCTGGCACCAAACAATCAATTCCGTTTCGGCCTGTTACCGGAACGTTATATTTACATGGAGAGTTTTCCGCTATGAGCTACATATCCAGAGTTTTTAATGTAATGATTGCGTCTCCTGGAGATGTGGCTTCAGAGAGAACTATCATTCGTGATGTAATTTATGAGTGGAACACAGTGCACTCTGAATCAAGGAATATAGTATTAATGCCAATTGGATGGGAGTCACATTCCTCTCCTGAAATGGGGGCAAACCCCCAAGAAATAATCAATAAACAAGTTTTAGATAAGTGTGATTTTCTAGTTGGTGTGTTTTGGACTCGTATTGGAACCGCTACATCTGAATATGCGAGTGGAACAGTTGAAGAGATTGAAAAACACATATCATCTGATAAGCCAGCCATGCTTTATTTTTCTAGCCAACCTGTTGCATTGGATACAGTAGATCTAAAACAGGTCGAAGAATTGAAAGAATTTAAAAGTTCTTGTCAAAGTCGTGGCCTTTACGAAGGTTATGATAGTCACGCCGACTTTAAAGAAAAATTCTATCGCCATTTACAGCTTAAATTAAACGAACATTCTTTATTTAAAGACATAAATTCAGAGAGTATCTCTCCGCCAGTAGAGTCTTCGACTCAATTACCAGAGTTGAGTCAAGAAGCTCGCGTCATGCTCAAAGAAGCAAGTCTAGACCCTCATGGTCATATTTTGCATGTTCGTTACATCGGTGGAACAGACATACAAACTAATGGTAAGAACTTGATTCCATCAAACGAACGAAGAGAACTAGCTAAATGGGAGGCCGCTCTTGAAGAGTTAACATATAAAGTTTTGTTGGTTGAGCGAGGGCATAAAGGTGAGGTTTTCGAAGTCAGTAATTTGGGATACCAAATTGCGGATATGATAGAACTGTAAATATAACAAGCGCAGTCACAGGGACAAAATTTCCGCTGCGCTCCATTTTTGCCCGTGCTGCGGGCGTTATGTTTCTCAAAGAGGAATTATTGTGAGCAGTTCTGAAAATATTTTTTTGCCAGACATTTTATTAATTAGGGTCAAAGCCGTTTTGAATAAAAGGGCTCTGACCCCATTTATCATGAACCCATTTATCAGGCTCAATCTGCTGAGTCGGCTTGCTGGGACACTCGCACGCAGGGCAACTGGGCCATCATGCCTTACCACCTAACCCTATTGTTAAAAAACTAGGCAGAAATAATGGATGTAGCATCGTTAGTTAAATCATTAAGTGCTTTAGTCGCTGTTCTCGGTGGCCTATGGGCAGTCTACAAATTTTACAAGCGTGATGAGCATTTTCCACGGGTACAGTTTGATGTGGACATCAATTTTATTGGTGAGAAAAGTGAGCAACATATAATCGAAGTGGTTGCTTATTTAGAGAATAAAGGTGTTGTACCAATTAAGTTGACTGAATTGGAGTTTAGTCTTAGAGGTCTAAAGCATGATGACAAATTAATAGAGGGTGATAAAAGCATAAATAGGCAACTGAAATTACCACACAAAGTTAAAGATGCCCGATGGCTGAGTGATACTTGGAACCACACTTTTGTTTATCCCGGAGTTAGGACTAGGTACACTCATGTGACAAGTATTGGTGGTGAGTATGGTTTTCTTCTTGTCAGAGGCCTTTTTATATACGAGTCGGATGAGGACTTCCATACTTCAGCAAAATTGGTGGAAGTGCCAAAGAAGTTAAAGCGGTCAGATTAATTCAGAGTAGAGCGATTTTATTGGCAATCGGGGGTCTTAAGGTTAATCACCTTCGCATTTAGTGAAAAAGGACAAGCCCGGCTTGTCCTTATTAGTAAGTACCTTAAATCAGGTATCAGTTACCGATATTAATATGCTCAGGTAGCTGGTCATTGTCACCGTCCACTACTTCGAAGGTGGAGTAGGTGATGTTTTGTATATTCACTTGAGCCGCGCTTTCTGGTGGTTGAATGAGCATATCGGTGCCATTGTCATTCAGCATCATGCCATCCACTGTCCAGTTGCCGTTGACGGGGGTAACAAATCCCATAGCGTAACCTTCAATACTAATGTTACTCACGTTGGCCGGACCATGGGTGGCATCATTGCCAATGTCAAAACCCACGCCTGATTTTGCCGTACCATCGTTAAAGCTGAATTGGCTGATGTCTTTGCCAAAACCCACAATGCGCGCACCGTTGACACTTAAACGCTCATTGTAGTTGAGTAGCAGACCATCGCGTGAACCCCACACTGTCAGGTTTTCGATAACAGGTGACAAGGTGTCGATATAGGCCTGAGTGGGGGAGCGATGGAAATCGCTTTGTTGATCTCTACCCAGATAGTTTTCAGCGTGGATGTAGCGAATTCTGAATCCCACTGTTGCACCGTAAGATTCATTACCGCTGCTTTGGGCAAGTGGTGCCCACCATACCGGTACTGCGCTGCGATTAGTAATAAGTTCGCCCTTGGGTAGATTTGAGGTTGGAATGGTTACCCGCGTTGCGCTGCTGGTTCCTGCCTCCATGATACCATCTGTCCAGTAGATGATACCGTGTGCTGAAGCGCCCGCGGCAACGTTGTCTATCATGGCTACTTGATTGCCTGTGAGCCAGAAACCGTCTCCATCGTTACCATAGTCCATAAAATTGGCTCCCGGGTCCGGATCAATTGCCCCCTGGTCATCCAGGTTAAAGCTAGTGTTAACGGTTCTGATGGCAATGTTGCCTTGCATGGTACCAATCTCATTGCCCGCTTCGGTATAGAAGCCCGCGCCTTGAAGACCGTAGGATACATTATCGATAAAATTCACATGAGATGAATGGTTTACGAATCCCCAGCCTGGGCCAATGAATACCACTGAACCTTTAACCAATGCAGGTGTTGATGTTGGGTCTGTGCCTGCCTGATGGAAGTGAACGCCATAACGACCACGCACGTTACTGCCGCCTAAAGCAACAACATCTGCTGTAGCAGGGGCGTCATCACCATCGCCGCCGTCGTGGAAATCAAAGCGAAAATCATCTAATGGTTGGGTTTTATCGGTGCGGCCAAGCTCAGTAAATTTAGCGTTTTGAACATCCACATCATGGCTCATAAACATCACGTGACCGCGGTGTTGTAAGTCTGTGTTTTCTGAGATGAATTCCACATTTCTGCTGATGTTAGCCACATACACATTTAAGTCTGCTTTAGGGGCTGTGTGATCCAGACTCAAAGCCTCGTCTAAGGTGATCTGTGTGCCATTAATGGCGCTAATGCCACGAATTTCATCACTTGTGGGGTCGTTGATAATGGTCCCTGTGATCACCAGTTTGTCGTCAAAGTCCCAGCCGGTTGGGGCGGTGGTCAGGTTGATGACACTGTCTCCCTGTTTGGCTTGCGGAGAGATGATTGCCCGGTGAGTTTTGGTTGTGCCATGGATGGTTGTTCTACCCATGAGGATAGCACCGCGACTTAACAGTTTCTCATCTGCCACTGCACCATCGTCGATGAATATTACTTTGGCGGATACATCCGGCTGCACCGGGTTTTCAGCATTACCGATTTGTAAGTGCCCAGAACAGGCGCTGAATAAGGTGTCCACTTGCAGTTCGGTATTACTATCCGTTGCAAAGTTGAGGGTGCCATCTATTCGAACGGTTTCCAGACGATCCGGTATCAAACCCGCTATGGTTACTTCGATACCTTCCGGGATCTGGACTAGTGCGCCATTACCCGGTGCATTGCCACCCCAGGTGGTTGCGTCAGACCATCTTCCTGATTGGGTTGCAGTGTGCGTCATCTGATTTACTGCCACAAAATCAGGTTCCATCATGCAATGATTCTGGTGTTCTGTTCCTGAGTGATCGCCGTGATCTGTATTATCGCCTGTTTCACTACCTGTATCGTCTCCATCGTCAGAGCCTTCATCGTCGTCAGATTCTTCATCTTCCTCAGTGTCTTCATCTTCCTCAGTGTCTTCATCTTCCTCAGTGTCTTCATCTTCGTCAGAGTCTTCATCCTCGTCAGAACCTTCATCCTCGTCAGAACCTTCATCCTCGTCAGAACCTTCATCCTCGTCAGAACCTTCATCCTCGTCAGAACCTTCATCCTCGCCAGATTCTTCATCGTCGTCAGACTCTTCCTCTTCCTCTGAGTCTTCATCTTCCTCTGAGTCTTCATCTTCCTCTGAGTCTCCATCCTCGTCAGAGTCTTCATCTTCATCAGAGTCTTCATCTTCATCAGAGTCTTCATCTTCATCAGAGTCTTCATCTTCATCAGAGTCTTCATCTTCGCCAGATTCTTCCTCGATGATTTCCTGACAAAGTTCCTGGTCGGCCTGACATAATTGAACCAGCAGATCACAAAGGTTTTCATCCTCACAAATTTCTAATACTTGTTCGCAAAGTGCATCGTTGCTGTCGCATTCAAAATCATTATTGTTAACTCTGTTAAGTACATTGTGTACATCTGCGGCAGCTGTGCCGTTGGAAGCTTGCTTTTGCATCACTACCGATTGAACATCACTTGCTAATGACTGCGAGGAAAATACGGTTAACGAAGAATACAAACCGGCAAGCATTGCCGTTCTTAATGTGGATTTTCTGAAATTCGGTTTGGTTAACATCGAAACATCTAAATAAGCTTTTTGAAACTTTACCGGTGTAATATTTGTTGTTTTGTTGATGGCTTTCACTTCTCACCTCCTGAGGCTCAAATTCATCGTGGTTTGTGCACTTGCTTAAATGCGCGGGTTTACTCTCAATAAACGCGGCTAAATCAAATGAGTTAGTTGTTTTTTTGCCACGTTTTCCTGCAATGACGGATTGCGCCTGATTTTGAGGAGTCGCTTTTTTAAGGAGTTGTGAAGCAGTTCTCATTTTCCTATCAGTATGAGGTTTTTCATGCCCAAATCGAGAAAGGATGAGAAGAGACGAATTAAAAGCCATTCTCGTAATACGTGGATGTGTTTCAGGTAAGAAATTTAGTAACCCGGATTTAGTCGCGGTATGATGCTGTATAGGTTAAACAATAAGTAGTACAGGAATCCGGTCGTCAATGTCAGATATACAATTCAATAAAGAGCAAAAAGAAGTTTTGGTGTCTAAATTGCAATCCTGGTTTGAGCGAGAGCTGGATCAGGAGTTAGGTCAGTTTGATGGGGAGTTTTTACTGGATTTTATCTCAAACGAGATGGGCGCTTATTATTACAATCGAGGCCTGCAGGACGCCAGAGTGGTATTAGAAGAGCGATTGCAATCGATAGACGAAGATCTCTATGCCATCGAAAAGGAAGTGCGCTAACTTTAGCTTGAGATGTTGTAGCAATTCGGAGTGCTGATCACTGCCCGGTTCATTTTGCTTACATTTATCTCATTGCCTAATCGCTTGGTTGGATTAGAGTAATACGGCTACTCATTTCAAGCTCAGGATTCAACATTATGACACAAGACTCAATTGAACAAGCTTCTCGTGAGTTAATGGATCGCGTTTGGCTTGCCCATTCTAAAAGAGAATATAACCTCTTACTTGAGGCCTTTGCGGACAGCAAAGACGCCCATATTCCCGGCGAAGCGCAATTTTATGATGCGGTAGACAGAGCGATTACGCCACTGGGTAAATCCAGCGAATTGATTTATCTGGGGCAGGTGAACAAAGCCAAGGCAGGCGAGACAATGGTGCTGTGGAAGGTAAGCTTTGAGGCCACTGATGAGGAGTTGCTGTGGCATATTTATCTAGACGCGGGAAATAATTTAAAAGCTATCTGGTTTGGATGAGGTGTATTTTCGCTTGAACTGCTTATTTATTATTACAGGAATTTGTAATGGAGTTTGAAAGTTGGTTGGCCTTTTGCGCCATAGCTTTACTGGCCACGGCTACCCCAGGACCCGCAGCTTTGCTGGTGTCAGTTCACACTGTATCTTATGGTTTCAGAAAATCCCTCTTCACTATCTTAGGAAATGTTACCGGGTTATTTGTCATGTCCGGTTTTTCGGTATTGGGTTTAAGCACGCTGGTTTTACATTCAGCCTGGGCCTTTACTTTGGTTAAGGTCATCGGAGCCCTTTATCTGGCCTATATGGGCGTCATGCTTTGGAAAAATGGCGTGGTGAACATAAAGCCGGAGAAAGCTCACTCGCGGCAATCGAGAAAAAGTTTATATCTGCAAGGTGTGTTGGTTGCACTAACGAACCCCAAAGCCATAGTATTTACCACGGCCTTATTTCCACAATTTATTGATATTTCACAAGCTCTGATACCGCAGTTTTCTTTGTTAGTGGCCAGTTTTATGATGTTGTCGCTTATCTGTCTATCTAGTTATGCCTTATTGGCACAAAAAGCTAAGACCCTCACGATAAGACAGGTATCCAATCAATTGATGGGTAAAATACTGGGTTCAACTTTTGTTGGGGCTGGCTGTTATCTGGCGAGTACGTCGCGATGATGTTTTATTTTCACTCAAAACTACTTACTTCAATAAGTGATTATCATTAGTGAGAGGCTTTGCTCATAAAGCACAATAATTTCAACGCTTGATGTTGTTTTTGCCGGGGCGCCGGCAGCGCCTCAAGGAATGCTGCCTGCGGCACTCCTTAAGAATCCTCCGCAGCCCTTGACACGCAAAGCGTAACCTTCGTATTCAGCACAACAATGACCATCAATGACAGCACTTCCCTGTGCTGGCATTGATTGAGGTATCTTCCCTGATACCTCTCATCGTTGTGTCTTCTGAATACTTCGCTTACTGCGTGTAAAGGGAACCCCGAATAGTACTTCGAACTAAACTTAGTACAGATTTTCAGGAACTCCCTTTTAGGGAGTAGGAGTTGGCTAATTTACTCCAGTAGCGTCGCGAAGGCACTTTGGGCAAGACTTTGAACATCGCTGTGTTTGCCGGCCTGCAACACCTTACTGTTGTGTAAAACCTTGCCAGGCAAATAAGGATTCCCATCAGATTGCAGCGCACTTTGAGCGGATTGTTTAAATTGATTTAGCAATACGGTGCCTCGCTGCAATAATGGCATCGAGGACATCACTTTTTGGCTACCTAATTGATATAGGGCTTCTTTCATGGAGACCAGTGCCGGACTGGCCAAAACTAACTCACCAGAAACCAGGTAGGTATTCATATCGCCAAATGAAAGCAGCACCGGTTTTACTTTAGGGCTGAAAGAGGTTAACGGTTTACCACTGAGTAAACGCAGTGCATTAACTCCCGCTATTTTGCCCATCTCCTGTGCATAATAAGATTGCTTGGGCAAGGGTAATCCGTTCATGGAAAAACTGGCACTGTCTCCAGCGCACAAAACAAGCTTAGATTCAGTACTTTGTAGAGATTCATTAACCTGATTGTAATTTGCAATAGTAGGAGATTGCTCTGAATTCATCGATGCCAGCAATGCACCACTGGTATAGATGGTGATATCGGATGGTAGTTTTGTATCATCACTAAGATAAACGGCGTCATTGTCCTGTTTACTCAGGCGGCGATTAAAATAAAGGCTGGCGCTGCTTTTGTCACATAGCCGGACAATATCCTGTGATACCACTTCGGGTAAGGTTTTCACCAGTCTGTCACCTGCTTCTACCAATGCCAGCTTAACCTTATTCGATTGCTGATATTGTCTGAGTAATTCACCTAATACTTCAACGCCGGTAAAACCGCCACCAATGATGATGATGTTAATTTGCTCTTTGATACGCGTTAACAGATCTATTTTAGCGCTGATTTTCAAAGCGTCTGAGGCGCTGCGAAATGTGTACGTACTGGGATGATTATTGGCACTCGTTGGCATGCCTGTGGCTTTTATTAGGGCGTCAAACGCCAGTGTGGCACCTGAGGATAAGGTTACTGTCTGCTTCTGGTGATCAATGTGCGTCCCCCTGTCCTGAATAAAGCGTCCACCAAGACTGTGCACCAGCGTTTTTCGGCATATTTGCACATTACCTGGCGTTTTTACGCCAGACAAAATTTCGTGAATGTTGGGTGTCCAGCTAAAGTTGTCATTGCTGTCTATGAGAGTAACATCCACCTTGGGGGGCAGTTGTTTGGTTATGGCTTGCAAGGCGCTAATGCCGGCGAAGTTTCCACCTATAATGACAATGTGTTTTCTATCTTGAGCCATAGTTGTTCTGCAATTATTAGTAAATACCGAAGCATCGCCTTACATCGGGTACTGCTTGGCAAGATTACAAATTTGTAATCTTGCGTATTGTCGTGAAGATTCGTGCTACTTTACCCTTGTTGTAGGCGTTTGTAACCGAGATTTGCAAGGCAGAGCGCGACAACAATACTAATAAGGCATTGTGGCAATCAATACTGATTGGGGAGGCGCACTATGATGAGATTAATTTACACCAGTAAAATCGCCAGTTCGATTAGCGCTGGCGATATGGAAAATATCATTGTGAACTCCCAAGCCTATAACCAACGAGCTGCTATCACGGGGTTATTAATATGCAATTTCGACTGCTTTTTTCAGGTTCTAGAGGGACCTGACCTTTTGGTACAAATGCTGTTCGACAAAATTAAAACAGACCCCCGCCATGAACGCGTTAAAGTCATTTCAACTCGACAGGCTGATCATCGAATGTTTCCCGGCTGGTCAATGAGGTATTTAATGCTACCTTCAGAAAAACCGCCTGTTATTAATGATGATTGGACTCAGCTAACAAAAAAAGAATGCCAGGTGTTGCTCGACATGCTGGCGCCTGCATCTGTGTAATATTTTCCTGCCAAAGTGGCTTATTGTTTGATTGCTTTGCGATTAAGTTTGCGGCGCAATGCAGTAATCCCCTGATATTGCAGGATGAATGCCCTCAAAAAGTACTAGCGAAAACTAATCTAAAATGACTTTTCCTTACGTATAACCCTCAAAACTCAATAAAAGGAACGGTTAATGATTTCAAACGAAGCGGTGTTGGTGCGCAGTGCCCTTGAAGCTCATGGACTGGAAACGCCAATGCTGGAGCACGGCTACAGCTGTGACGAAAAAAAGCAGCGTATAGAATCCAATATGCGAGATATCATGGAGGTACTAGGGCTTGATTTAACTGATGATAGCCTTTGCGATACCCCGAAGCGCATCGCCAAAATGTATGTTGAAGAAATTTTTTCCGGCCTGGACTATAGCCATTTTCCCAAAATTTCTATTATCGAAAACAAAATGAAGATGGAGCAACCAGTCCAGGTATCCAATATCAACCTCACCAGTACTTGTGAACATCATTTTGTGACTATCGACGGTTCGGCCTCTGTGGCTTATATCCCTAAAAATAAAGTGGTGGGATTATCCAAGATAAATCGCCTGGTGGGGTTCTTTGCACAGCGCCCGCAAGTTCAGGAGCGCCTGACTAATCAGATAAAGGTGGCTTTGCAGGCTCTGGCGGGAACCGATGATGTGGCCGTGCTAATTGATGCAACACATTACTGTGTAAAAGCGCGTGGAATAAGAGACAATAATTCCTATACCCGCACCACGGCTCTGGGGGGAGAATTTCTGAAAAACGCTGCCATGAGAGCGGAGTTTATGGCCGGTACACAAAGATAGTATTGCAAAGAGAAACTGAAACAAAAAAGGCGCTTTATCGATTGATGAAGCGCCTTGCTCTTAGTTGCTCTACTATCTACTCAAAATAGTGAGTGTAAGAGATACGATAGGTTGTGCCGTAGGCGTTGTGGTTTATCGTGTCAAAACCACGGCTTGAGCCGTATACCAGAGGTGGATCGCGGTCAAACAGGTTGTCGATATTCAACTTCAGTGTGGCATCTTTGAACAAAATACCAAAACGCGCATCCACTGTTGTCCACGACGATACATCACGGGTGCTATCAATATCAGCAATTGCACCGATGTCTACCAGCTCGTTAATTTCGCGACTGCGTAAACCAATAATGTCATCTTCATAGCCATCCACATAACGTACAGTTAAACCACCGTAATAGTCATCGTTGCCCCATAAAACGGAAAGGTTAGCGATATTCTCAGGATAGCGATAAGTACCTACCAGTTCTTCGGTCTCATCTGAGCCAGGCTTATTGCGTTCGAAGCTGATGTAATGGGTCCAGTCAAAATCAACAGACAATACGCCATTCCATAAATCCATATCGTGAGCGATATCTAAATCTATACCAGATACATCTTGAGTCCCGGTGTTATCAAGCAGGATCACATGGTCGCGGAACAAAGGAAGTCCACCGTCTCTGGCCAATCCAGAAGCGTCCCAGTTTTCCAGAATGGTTTCAAGATCGGCGTTGGCGCTTTCAATGTTATTACCATTGTCGTCGAAGAACAACATGGCTTCCTCTTCCGATATTTCACCGTCATCATTCTCGTCCCAACCGGTACATAAGCGGGAATCAAAAGAAATACCCAATTCACCCGGTGATAAAGCGCCGCAATGCCGTAACGATGCATCCTCAAGAGCCCGGGCCATCACACCTGTCATATTGGTATCCACGATTTTTTTATGTTCAAATTTCCAGTAATCCAAGGTGATGGTGGTATCGTCACCGGGACTCCAGGCAAAACCAACGCTGTACGAGTCTGATTCTTCTGCTTGAAGGTTGGGATTACCTAATTCCAGGGTGTTAGGGCTGGATTCAAAACCCTGGCCATCACAATAGAACTGAGACACTGCAGCATTAGCAGCACAATCGTAAGTGGATGTTGTAGTGCGCAGTTCGATACCTGCTTGAGTTAACGAAGGTGCGCGGAATGAAGAGGCAAAACTACCGCGTAAAATCAAATCATCGCTTGGGCGCCAGGATAAACCGATTTTAGGGTTAAAGGTACTACCAAAATCATCGTAATGGTCGTAGCGTCCAGCTAATTGCATATCTACCGTTTCGTGTAACGGCACATAAAATTCTGCAAAGGCACCATATTGAGTTCTATCCGCTTCTGCCAGGCTGGAGCCAAAGCCCATCACATCCACCAAAAACTGATTCTCGAAGTTGGCACGGGAGTTATCCGATGGAATATCCTCCAGCTCTTCGCGTCGATATTCAACACCGAAGGCGGCGCGAATATAGTCATCACCGAACTCCATTAACTCGCCATTAAAGCGGGCATCAATACCGAAAACTGAACTTTTTCCGTCTCGGGTGGGGCGCTCTTGCGCAACAGCAAGAATCGCATCATTGTTGCTATCACCTATCAGGAACGGGTTAAAGGCACCTAACAAATTGCCGCCGTTACAACTGAGCGTATCGGTATCGGAATTGTAGTTAGCGATGCTACCGTCTGAGCACAACTCACCATGCGCTGCGGCGTTATACTTATAGCGGTTGTAAATACCTGCTATGGCCTCTTGCTCCGATTCGGATTCTGACCAGGTGGCCGCCGCTTCCCATTGCCAACTGCCGATATCACCAGCCAATGAAGACACTAAACGAAAGGACTGAGTTTCGTTTTCGATAGTCCTGGGATTTTGGAAACGAGCATCGTAACGAAAGCCATAAAGCTGTTGTCCTGCTTGCGAGGTAAAGGGGTCGTCCCAAATGATGTCAAATGGGCTGGAAACCCCTTGCCATGCTTGAAGGTCTGCTTCGCTGTAGATATCCAACGCGCTGTATAAGGCAAAGGGGCCTTCCTCATCAAATTCATCATTAATGGGGGCCGGTGTGGATACTGCTACCGACTTAGAGCGACTTAAAAAGAAGTCGGTATTCCATTCAAGATCACCGACTTCCAGGGTGTAAATTGCGCCCACCGACTGTGATTCCAACTCCGAATCCAGCAACACATCCTGGTTGGGGTAGTAGGCACAAATGTCTTCACCAAATTGGGTGCGCGTTGTTGCATAAGGGCAGTCTGGATTGGCTAATTCGTTGCCATCCCTGGAAGAAAAATAATAGATATTGGGGTAGGGTAACTTAGGTAAGTAGCTATAGCTGTTCACCAGCAAAGGCTCGGCAGAAATCGGGCGGTCTGTAGCTTCAAAAGCGTTTTTGTCGTATAGGTCCGCAAACAGGGTTAGATTACCACCTGCGACTTCACCGCCCCAAACCAGGTTGACACTCTTTTTCGATTCATCGGAGCTTTGAACGCTGTCCTCAAAGGAGATATTCAATTCCGCGCCCTGGTAATCCTTTTTCAGGATGTAGTTGATAACACCCGCAACGGCGTCGGCGCCGTAGATTGCCGAGGCACCCGTGGCCAGCACTTCTATACTATCGATAGCTGCCAGTGGAATACTATTTACATCCACAAAGTTCTCGGTACCTGCGGCAAAAGAGCTGGGAGCCACTCGTCGACCGTTTATCAAGGTTAAGGTTGAAGACGGGCCTAATCCTCGCAACGACGCTGCTGCCTGACCTGCCGGCGTTGAATTGGAGGTACTGCCTGATTCGGTTGTGCTGAAAGTACCACTGCCACCGCGCGTCTGACCTAGGTTTTGCAGTAGCTCAAACACCGAGTTTGCGCCCGAGCGAGCAATATCTTCGGCATTGATGATTTGCAGGGGTTGAGTGCCTTCCAGGTCAACACCGCGGATATTCGAACCCGTTACCTGGATTCGCTCTACGCTTTGCTCTTCTGAAGTGGCTTGAGTTTCTTGCGCAATTGCCGCTGCGACAGGCGTCAGGGCACAGGAAAGCCCCAAAAGCATCTGAAATGTTTTGTTCATGATCGTTTTCCTACAACAAAAAAGTTGCTTAACTTTTTATTGTTATTGTTTTGCTGGATTGATTTTTATTTGAGAGTTCGACTAGAGAGCCACACGGGGCACAGCCGAGCAGAGGCGGGGTTTATTCGTCAAACCACTCAGAGAGATACCAAGGAGAATAGGTATATTGTGATAATGAAATTGCTTTTTTTAACATAACTGGTTTTTCTGTTAAGTCTAAAACATTGCACTTACAGCACCTTCGGTATTACCCGAAAATTAGCGGCTGCTTATTAAACAAATACCGCAAAACCAACTAGAGGTAAATAGCTTGTTAACCAATTTATTGCATAGATGACCCAAGAAATAGGGCATTTATGCTAATTATTTGCATGAAATGCGAATACATACCTATGCATTAGGGAAAAACACGAATAGATATTCAATTGAAAAAAGTTAAAAAAATTGTAAATTTCACTGACTTCACAGCCAGGCGAGCAAGTTAGCCATTGATTATGACCAATTATTCGGGGCCAGAAAGAAAAATGCCCAGATGAAACCATCTGGGCTAGGGGAATGGCTCATAAGAGCCGTGCGCTAACTAAAATCTTTACCGATTAGCAATAGAGGGTTGCTAAAAATTAACCGGAGGAATATTAGTGTAGCGCAAAGTCCGGTCATTAATAAAGTGATTATTCAAAAAAACTTTTTAGTTTAATTTTCAAGCACCTGAAAGCTGCCTTGGTTAAGTTATACACAGTTTTTGTTCATTTAATCACAACTTATTCTCTTTCGGTGGTTAAATTGTGTACAAGTTGTGGAAGCTTTGGGATCTCTAATTCTCAACTCCAAATAACAAGTTGATATAACTGCAAGTTTCTCTATCGTACTGTTGGCTAAGGGTAAAGATTGTATCTTCGCTTGGGTTAACCAGCCAAGCGACATTGTCTGAATTCCAGCGATGAAATTGTTGTGTACCACAATTTAGCCCTACCTGACGGCGATATTCGCCACGTTCAGTGATCAAAACCATGGTTTTATCTGACACTTTTTGGGCTTCGTTATGTAACGAAAAATGCAGTTGCCGCTCTGGCGTAATACTCAAGCGATCGCCGTGATTAAGGTAATGACTCAACCCAATGAGCTGGTGTTTACCAGATTGGGCTTTGAAAATGGCATCTTGCATGTCTGCGATAAACACACCACCTGCACCCAATACTTCCATTTCGAGCTGTTGGTTTTCTCTGAACAATAACGCCGTATTTTCATCAATACCAAAGGTAAGCTGGGTTTTGGTGAAGGCGGCCAGGGTCACCAGTCGACCTTGTCTGTCTCGTTCGGAAAAGTGGGTATCAATAATACCGGCTTTGAACAGTCCTAACCCACCTGCGGGGCGATAGGTTAGATCATCTTCCAGAAGACCATTAGGACAGTTTCCATCTTTTTCACAGCCAAACGGTGCGGGTGGTAATGCAAAGGCACCTCTCACCAGAGCGAAGTTTGATTGGCCACTTGTGATCATGGGGACGGGCCTGTTCTGACGAACTCCACCGCTCATAACTGCAGCCCCGGCACTGGTACCTGCAAGGAGCATTTTATTTTGACTGATCCTTGAATTTAACAAAGTTGCCAGTGTAGTGGAGGGGCTGGTTTTCATCTGAAAACTGTTTAGGGTTCTCATCTGATCACCGCCATTGATAAACAAACCATGAGCCTGAACTATCTGATTTGTGATGCTTTGCGGCTGTTGGCAGGCGTTGATTAGACGGCTACTGTACTCCGGGTAACGTTGGTTGCGATTGTACAGCTCAGACTTGGCCTGTAATGCAAAAAGCTCATCGCAAGAGCGGGTATTATTGATCAGGGTCGCCAAGGATTCATCAAGCGGCAGCCAGTTCACCTCAATGTCTAGCGTGGGATATAGATTACGAGCGGCTTGTTCCAAAGTTTGCTGATAAAAATCGATAGCGGCGAAGGGGTCCCTTGCTGAAGCCGTTGTGAATAACAAGGTTAATGTTTCATCGTCTTCACGTTTGCTGTTGGCTTGCTCAACAAACTTCAGAAAAATGTCCTGGCTGGCTTTGCTCTTACTGGCAAGAAATTTGACCTGTTCTTTTTGCGCATTGACCTGCTCGGTGAAATCCACAATGGCGTAATAAAGGGCATTAGGTAAATTGGTGAAAAAACTGGCACCATCAAACTGATTGCTGGCCTGCTCAAAGGCATCGCGAATACCGGCTGTTCCAATTACCTGAGTGGGGTTTGCATAAAAATACTCAAATAGCGTATTTAATTGCGATTTTCTCTGGTTATCAAGCTCTTGATAGGCATTTAATTCAAGCACCTTGGACAAAGTTTCAGTGGTTAAGCTATAGCTTTGTTTCTTTAGCGCGTTATCGGGAAAATCGTTGTCGATACAGTGTTCAGGTTGGCTGCTGGAACAAATTTTCAGACCGCCGCCCGCTATCAAAAGTTGCCATGAATTTTCTTTAAAATCAGGGGGTTGGTTTTTTTTGGTGGAGATGTTTGACTGAGCCTGTAGCAAGTCTGAAAATGAAAAACTCAGCAGCGTTATGAGAGATAATTGAGTTAAAAAGCGTTTCATGTCTTCCGATGATTGTTGCAAAAGTGTTGACATTGAAACTGATTCTGAGTATCTGTTCAAAGGGTATTTCAATTTAATGTTGAAATTATTCGGATTGTTTTAAAAAACGAGTGAATAAAATTTCGTGAACACTAAAACACTTTCTCATTCAGCTTTATTCTATCAAAGCTTTTATTTGTCGGAATGGTTCGACGAGTAGAGTATTTGTCTGTCGACTGATTAGTAGATCTGAGTCGCACCCATAGTGCCGATATTTGTGATGTTCTGCTAAAATAGCGCGTTAATCTCATGTTTTAACTGTTTGTTCAGTTTAAACCCCAAGCCAACACCGGAAACTTGACGGCGGAAAATTTATGAAAGATGAATCCAATCTTGCAACAAGGATGCCTGACGCATTTGTGATTTTGTTTTTTGTGGTATTACTTGCAGCACTGATGACCTACATTGTGCCTGCCGGGTATTTTGAAACCGCTGAAACCACCCGCATTATCGATGGCAAGGAAGTCACCAGAACCTTAATTCAACCGGAAAGTTTTAAAACAGTTGAAGATGATGACGCCGGTGTTGCTATTTTCAGCGGTGGCAAGGAGCCCGGTTTTATCAACTATGCGTTTGAGGGCATGGTGTCTGGTGACCGGATGGGCTCGGCCGTGGGGGTTGTGGCTTTTATTCTGATTGTGGGTGGTGCGTTTGGCATCATCATGCACTCTGGAGCTGTGAACAACGGCATCATGGCATTGATCAGTAAGACCAAAGGTGCGGATGTAGTGATTATTCCACTGATGTTCTTTCTGTTTTCGCTGGGTGGTGCTGTGTTTGGCATGGGAGAAGAGGCGATTGCCTTCTGTATTGTGCTGACGCCCCTTGTGATCGCACTAGGGTATGACGCCATCACTGCTGTACTCATTACTTATGTTGCCACGCAGGTGGGGTTTGCCACCTCCTGGATGAATCCGTTCAGTATCGCGATAGCCCAAGGCATTGCTGATGTACCGGTACTCTCTGGTGCTGATTTCAGGATCGCCATGTGGGTAGTATTCACCCTAACTGGTATCATTTTTACAATGCGCTATGGTGCGAAAGTTAAAGCTAACCCGGAAATCTCTTTGAGTTATCAATCAGATTTTCACTTTCGCCGCCAGCAGAGCTCCCAAGTTAAATCCCAGTACAACAATGTTGATACCTTGATCTTATTGACCTTGTTAGCAGGCATAGTGTGGGTAATATGGGGAGTTGTTGTCCATGAATATTACATTCCGCAGATCGCAACGCAGTTTTTCGCCATGGGTATTGTGGTGGGGATCATTTGTGTAGTGTCTGGACGAATGTCAGTGAACTATGTCTCCGAGTCATTTCAAAATGGGGCGAAAGAGCTGTTACCGGCGGCCCTGATTGTGGGCATGGCCAAAGGTATCGTGTTGTTGCTGGGCGGGGATGATGCCACCAGTCCTTCCGTGCTCAATACCATACTGCATCATGCCGGTAGCGCTATGTCGGGTGTGTCTGAGACTGGCTCAGCGATTTTCATGTATATTTTTCAGTCAATCTTTAACTTCTTCCTTGCCTCCGGCTCAGGTCAGGCAGCATTAACCATGCCGCTAATGGCACCACTTTCTGATCTTGTGGGAGTATCCCGCCAGATAGCAGTGCTTGCCTTCCAGCTGGGCGATGGATTAACCAATATCATTATTCCAACCTCTGCTTCCTTAATTGGTTGTCTTGGTGTGGCGCGTTTAGACTGGAGTACCTGGGTACGATTTGCCTGGCGTCTCTATTTAATCTTCTTCTTTTTGTCTATTGCCACCATGGTGACCGCCGTTATGGTTGGATATCAATAAGGATCTTTTATGTTAACGCTTATCACGAATGTCGAACTCTATGCTCCAGCAGCAATGGGTGAAGTGGATGTTCTGGTTGCAGATAAACGCATCGCAGCCATTGCGCCGGATTTGAAAAACAAAATCACGGCTGACGGCACCATTATGGAAATCATCGATGGCCGCGGCAAACTTATGTTTCCCGGTTTAGTGGACTCCTTAGTTCACATTTCTGGTGGTGGTGGTGAAGGGGGCTTTCATACCCGCACGCCGCAAATGAATTTAACTGACGCCACCTTGGGTGGGGTGACCACCGTTATCGGTGTGTTGGGTACAGATGCCACTACCCGTACCTTGTCTGATTTATTGGCTAAAGCGCATGCGCTGGAAACAGAAGGGATTAGTACTTACTGCCACACTGGTTCTTATCAATTGCCCGCCAGAACGGTGCTGGATAATGTTACCGACGATATCATTTTAATCGACAAATTTATTGGTATTGGTGAGATAGCTATTGCTGATCATCGCTCATCGCAATTGCGCTCTAGTGAGCTGATGCGGGTTGCTTCGGAGGCAAGAGTTGGCGGTATGATTTCCGGAAAAGCGGGTATCGTTAGTATTCATGTTGGGGACAGTGACTCCATGCTGTATTTGCTGCACGAGTCAATTGAAAAGTCTGATTTACCCGTTACTCAGTTTTATCCCACTCACATTAACCGCAATGGCGCGTTGTTAGAGGCGGGCATGGAGTGGGCCAAGCAGGGCGGTTATATCGATTTTACCGCCAGCACCAATGAAAAGTTTATTGAAGAGGGGGAAGTTCCCGCGGCTAAAGCGCTGGCGGATTGCCTTGATTCGGGCGTCGCTGTTTCTCAGCTCACTATGAGTTCGGATGGGAATGCCAGTCTGCCTGTGTTTGATGATGCCGGCGAGTTGGTAGGATTGGAAGTTGGGCGAGTGGGCAGTCTTTACGAAGCATTCCAGGAAGCAGTGCTGGAATACGGTGTCGGTATTGTGGATGCCATTAGTTCCGTGACGCTATCACCCGCTCAGTTATTAAAGCTGAAGCACAAAGGGCGAATTGAAGTTGGTGCCGATGCCGATTTTATTTTGGCTACAAAAGATCGGTTGTTGCTCGAGCAAGTTTATGCCAAAGGGCGCTGCATGGTGCGCGGTGGCAAAGCGCTGGTTAAAGGCACATTTGAAAACTAATTTGCTGCTATTAAAGGCATTGCACTTTTGCAATGCCCCTACTCACGAAGCTTATTGATCAAAAATCGCAATCAGCTGACGACTGATCGCAACCAGTTCGCCTTCTTCATCGTGGATTTGTGCTTCAGCGTGGCCATAGCCACCATAGGCTTGCACCGTATGGGCCTCATAAGCTAACCAGGCTTCAGGAGCCAATGGTTTGTGTGGGTGCACAAACTCTACATTCCAACTCATGGTACTGGCAGGCGCAGGACCTAAGGGCATTTGCAAGATGGTCGGTGGCCAGGCGTCAATCAGCGTTAATATGTGCGCGTCGGTAAATACCTTAGGCGCTTTTTTCAAGCGCATCCAGCCTTTGTAGCTGGATTGTTTACTGCCGGTGAAGGGCACTTTTCCCTCAGAAATTGACAAATCAATATGGCGCAAGAACTTCGGCGTGATGCGGGGGATTTGCGGAATAAATTTGGCTTTCTTAGGTGGTTCGGGAAGTGGTTTTACATTAGCTTCAACCAACACTTTAGATTGTCTGTCCTGGGCGAAACAAGCAAGAGCAGTTAAACATATTTGCTCGTTCTGCACGATACTGGCGGTAATTTGCGTGGCGTTTTTTCCTTCCCTCAGTAGTTGCCAGGTAAAACCGAAGGGCTGCTCAGTATTTAACGGCCCGACAAAGTTAAAGGTAATAGAGCGCAACACTCGCTCTGAGGGAACAATGCACTTTAAAACCTGGTAAAGAAGCCCGGCAGACAAGCCACCAAAAACCGTACGGCCTTGTGCCCAGTCACCCGGCACTGTCAGTTGTAATTGCGATAAATCATCAGATTCATTGATGAGCTGAATATAATCATCTGGTTGCATGGAAAATTGCTCATTTAATAAAGAAGGGAAAAGTATTACAGATAAGTGGTCCGATGTCTAACCAGTTGAGTTGTCAAAATTACCCTCCATCATAGTGCTCGCCAGCCGTTCCGGGCTCGGTGTTAAAAAATTGTTAGTTTGCAAACGTATGCAGATGGGCTATCTATTACAACAAGCAAAAAAAAGTGCTTCAATAGCACAAAATACCAAGATAAATCAAAATGCTAAATATCCAGAGAAACCTGTCAAACCGCTTCTACGCAATTCTGAGTTTACCCGCCACAGCCATGGGCTTTGCTCTGTCAGTGCAAATAGCCGCCATGAGCTGGATTTTACAAACCCAGTTTGGTTTGGATGTACATGATATTGGTTTTGTTTGGGCTGCCGGTCCTCTGGCCGGGATTATCGGACAGGTTATTGTCGGTGCTATCAGTGATAACGTTTGGTTTTGGGGTGGCAGGCGCCGTCCTTTCATACTGATTGGTGGTGTACTAGCGGCACTGAGTTTACTGGCTTTACCCAATATCGATGTTATATCTACCTCTTTGGGTATAGAGGGTATCGTGGGTGTTGCCATTACAGTGGCATTGGTATTGGATTTATCTATCAACGTCAGTTTTAACCCAACCCGCAGTATTATTGCTGATGTGACGCCGGAAGGAGAAGAGCGCACCAAGGGCTATACCTGGATGCAAACCGTGTCCGGCAGTTTTGGGGTGTTGGCCTATGCTATAGGGGCAATTTGGAACAACTTTGCACTGATTTACTTCAGTGTCTTTTTGGTACTGGCATTTTCCGTTATTCCCAACCTGTTTATCGAAGAGCCGAAAGAACTCAAATCTGAGTTACACCCCGAATTAGAGCAAACAAAAATGGGGTTTTGGGCTGGTTTGAAGGTAATTCAGCCGTTGTGGGGCTTTTTGATTTATGGCTTGTACGCGTTAGTGGCACGCCTTGCCGATATCAAATTTGATCATTACTACATTGAAATCGTGTGTTTTGTTTTAACCCTCTTTTTTGTGGCCAAAACGCTACTCACTAAAGAGCAACAGGGTGGTAGCAATACCGAGCACCTGGGTTTTCAAAAAGTGTTAGCCGCTCACTCATTCACCTGGGTGGGTATCCAGTCGATGTTTATCTATATGACGCCGTTTGTGCGCTTTAACCAACCAGATATTGATGATAATGCACTAGGTTCCGTGGTGGGGTACAGCTTTATGATCTTCAATGCCATTGCCGCGGTGTTACCGGTACTGCTATTGCAACCGCTGTCGGCCAAGTTCGGTGCAGTTAAGACTCACGGCTGGTGCATTGCCTCGATGGCGGTAGGGTATTTTGTGATGACCTTCATGGGCGCCAATACCTATGGCATTTACATGTTAATGGCACTGCTAGGCGTGGGTTGGTCTGCAACAATTAGTCTGCCTTTTGCCATCATGTCTCGCAAAGTTGAGCAATCAAAAATGGGCCTTTACATGGGGCTGTTTAATTTGTCTGTCGTGTTACCCCAGTTGGTAGCCAGTCTCGGGGTAGGCATGATTGTAGGCAACGCTGAAGATAAAAATGTGCTGTTTATTATCTGTGGTGTTTGCCTGGCGATTTCTGCCGTGTGTTGGCTCGGGGTGACAGAAGAAAAACTGGAAAATGTGGAAGCCGGCTCAGGACACTGAGTTTTTGTACTTTACAGTTTTAAGCCACTTTACTCGTATAAGATTATCTTTAATGAATAGTGCAACAATATTTCAATATTTGATGTAGATTTTGCCGGGGCGCCGGCGCGCCTTAAGGAATGCTGCCTGCGGCACTCCTTAAGAATCCTCCGCAGCCCTTGACACGCAAAGCGTAATCTTCGTATTCAGCACAACAATGACCATCAATGACAGCACGTCCGTGTGCTGGCATTGATTGAGGTATCTTCCCTGATACCTCTCATTGCTGTGTGACCTGAATACATAGCTTACTGCGTGTAAAGGGAACCCCGAATAGTGCTCTGAGCTGAACATGGTGCTGACATTAATAAAGCTAAAACATACCATCTTATTGAGAAGGTGTAGTCTGTAAAAATAGATTTGCTGTAACTAATCTAATTGTTGTTGATAAAAGACAACGAAGTTAACCAGTACTTTAAGGGCGGCTTCGATGTCTTCCACCAATACGGATTCAGCCGGGTGGTGGCTTATGCCTTTTTCGCAGCGTACAAATAACATGGCTACCGGGCAGATGTCGGCCAGTGCCATGGCATCGTGACCGGCACCGGATGGCAGGGAAATTTGCCGGTATCCTGCGGCATTAATGCTATTGGACACCAGATGCTGCAATTTGGCATCGCAGGCAACGGCTTTGGCACTGTGAGTCATTTTCCATTCCAATGTTACCTTGCGTTTTTCGCTGACTTGCCCAAGTACTTGCTGCAGGATCTCAATAACCGTATCTCGGCGGCTGTCGATTTCACTGCGAATGTCCAGGGTAAACTGCACTTCTCCGGGAATGACGTTGACGGCATTGGGATAGTTAGTGATTTTTCCCACTGTAGCCACCACACCCAATTCCGAAGCGACTTCTTCAATAGCTTGAATCATCTCTGCGGCAGCGACCAGCGCATCGGTGCGCATATTCATAGGCACTGTACCAGCGTGTCCGGCTTCGCCCAGGATTTTCAGGGTAAAGCGTTTTGCTCCAGCAATGCCAGATACAGTTCCAACCGGGATGTGCTCAGCTTCCAGTACCGGACCTTGTTCGATGTGAGTTTCTAAAAAACCGAGGATTTTGTCTTTCAACCGCGAAGCTTCATTGACCCGATTAATATCGCAGCCAAAGTTTTTCAGGGCATCTTCGATGGTTACCCCTTGGGCATCAATCAGACCAGACCACTGTTGTTGCCAAAGGCCAGTGATGGCACGGCTACCCAATAGTGTGGTACCAAAGCGAGTGCCTTCTTCGTCACCAAAGGCGACAATTTCCAGGTGAAAGGGGAGCTTGATATCGTTGTCGTATAAGTACTGAACCAGTGATATGGGTAATATGATGCCCAGAATACCGTCGTAAATGCCGCCATTAGGCACGGTATCAATATGGCTACCCATAACAAAACTCTTGGCGTCGGGATCGGGTGCGGCATAGCGGCCCCACTGATTACCCGCTTGGTCAACCCAGGTTTCCATGCCCGCAGAGGCCATCCATTGCGCCACTTGAAGGTTAGCCATACTGTGCTCGGGGGTCAGATAACGTCTGTCCATACCTTCATAAGATTGACTGTGCAGCGCGAGAGCGTCACAGCGGCTAAAAACCTGCTGTGCATAGTCGCTCATATCGAGGTTTTTAATATCAGGCGCCACTGTAGACTCCCAGGGCATTATCTACAGCTGCTCCAGCGGACATTGAATGCCCTGCGCGACGCAATACCGTTTCCAGAGACTGCAGGGTGTGCAATACCGCATCTTTACGAGCATTGTAACCCATGGTACCCAAACGCCAGATTTTGCCGTGCAGAGGCCCAAAACTGGTGCCAATCTCAATGTTAAAATCTTCCAGTAGTTGGCTGCGGATTTTCTCACCATCAACATTTTCTGGAATGTAGACACCCACCACATTGGTCATTTTGTTGCTTTGGTCACCAAACAGTTTGAGATTAAGTCCTTGAGCGCCTTTGGCCATAGCATCACCATGGAGTTTGTGTCGCACTATGCAGTTTTCGATGCCTTCTTCCAGCAAGTTGATGGCACACTCTCGTGCGCAATAAAGCATGGATGTGGCCTCTGTATGGTGATTCAGGCGCTCTTCTCCCCAATAATCGAGGATCATAGGGATATCAAAATAATTGGAGCGAATACGGCTGGCTTCACCATTTTCATGATGTTCGCTGCGAATACCGGCTTCTACGTGGTGACGCTTTCTGACAAGCTCAACATAGCGTTCGCTCAGTGTGATGGGGGCGGAACCTGATGGACCGCCTAAACACTTTTGCAGGCCCACAGAAACGGCATCTAGCTGCCACTGATCGGTTTCAAAGGGGTTACCGCCAATCGAAGCGGTGGCATCGGAGTAAAACAGCACGTCGTAACGACGACAGATTTCGCCTAAGTGCTCCAGCGGTTGCAACATAGTAGTAGAAGTATCGCCTTGTACCATGGCCAATACTTTGGGCCGGATTTTTTTGATGGCGTCTTCCACTTGTTCTGGTTGGAATACTTCCCCCCATGGTACTTCAATGGTGTGTACCTCAGCGCCCGCGCGCTCTGCTATCTCTTGCAACAGATGTCCAAAACGACCAAAAATCGGCACCAGCACTTTGTCACCAGGTTCGATACAGGAAACTAACACTGCTTCGATACCAGCGCGTGAAGTGCCATCAATCAATAAAGTCGCCTGATTGTTGGTTTTAAAAACCTGTTGATACAAGGACATCACTTCGTTCATGTAGCCCGTCATTACCGGATCGTATTGACCAATCAATTGCGTTGACATGGCTGATAATACTCTTGGATAACAATTGATGGGGCCGGGACCCATTAACAATCTCGGTGGGGGATTTAGTCTGTTCATATTGCTCCTTCCAATAACTCTATCGCGCTTCACATGACCAACTGTGCGAGCATGCGCACGCCTGTGATACAAAGCACGATGGCAAATACTTTTTTCAACCTGGCACTATCCAATTTGCTGCCGATGTTCGCACCTACAGGCGCAAACAATACGGTAAGGGGAACAATGCAAAGGAGTCCTGGTAGATTAACCAGGCCAAATGTCCCCATCGGCGCGTCTTCAGGCGTTTGGCCTAGTATTAACATGGTTAACGCACCTGGTAGGGAGATAAGCAGGCCTATGGCAGCAGCGGTGCCCACTGCTCTATGGGCGGGGTAGCTACAGGCGGTTAACATGGGTACCGAAAGTGTGCCACCGCCAATACCTACCATAGAGCTAAAGAAACCGATAATTGAAGCCATTAGACTTTGTCCGGCTTTACCGGGCAGTGAGTCTGCAATAGCAGAATTGGCGGTACGAAATAGCATGTTGAGTGCTGATAATGTGGCAATCACCCCGAATAACAAGGTAAACCAGTAGCCGGATACAACCGTTACCAGATAGCTTCCAGCGAAAACACCAAACAAGATAAAGGGCCACCAGGCTTTTAACAGTTCGCTATCCACATTACCTTTTTTGCTGTGCGCTTTAATGGAACTCAAGGAAGTGGGGATAATGGTTGCCAGTGAAGTGGCAGTAGCCACTACCATCGCGGTTTCGGCTGACACGCCAAAGCTTTGAAACAGGAAGTACAACACGGGGACTATGACTATTCCGCCACCCACGCCTAATAACCCGGCCAATAAACCGGCAAAAACACCCGTGACCATCAATGCGGCGATGGTACTCCAGTTTTCTATGATTAATTCCAACATACTTTCCTTACGTTATTTCGCTATGGCTTTACCATCACTGCGCGGATCGGTAGCCGCAGTAACGTTATTTTTCGTATCGAGATGCACGGCTCCTGCGTGCCCCATCATTTCGCTTAAAGCTGGGGCAAGGGCGATATCATGGCCTTTGTCCTTGAGCTCCTTGATCACACTTTCCCCTAAATTGTCTTCTATTTTTAGGTTGTGACTGACATCACCCCAGGTTCTGCCCAATAGCCAGCGAGGCTCAGCAACGGCTTCTGATAGAGAACGATTCAGCCAGCTGTAGCGGCTGAATAGTGCAGCCTGGGTTTGGGGTTGGCCTTCGCCCCCCATAGTGCCATACACCATACGGTTACCATTGTGGTATTGAGCATATGCTGGATTGAGGGTGTGAAAAGGCTTTAAGCCCGGTTGCAGGTATTGCAATGAATCTGGCTGTAACGAAAACGAGGTACCACGATTGTTCCAAACAATGCCCGTTTGACCCGACACTATACCACTGCCAAACTCCCAATAGAGACTTTGAATATAGCTCACCATGCGGCCTTGATTGTCACAGGCACCCATCCAGATGGTGTCGCCGGGTTTCGCTTCATGAGGCCATGGCAGGGGATTGTTTAGGGATATGTCGCTCACCAGTTGGTCAAGGTAGTCGTATTTTAGCCAATCTTGTTGCGCTTGTTTGAGTCTTTGCGCATCGCCAATCGTCGCATTGCGCACGATAAAAGCGCGCTTGGTACATTCGACGAGCAGATGAATGGCCTCTGCTTCGCTATTGGCTTGTTGTTTTACCCGGTCAAATAGCGCCAGGATCATTAAGGACGCTAACCCCTGAGTGGGGGCGGGCAAGTTATATAAACGGGCAATACTGGTGTCTACTGACAGTGGCTGAACCAATTTAGCTTTGTAGCTTTGAAAATCTTCAATATTGATTGGCGAGCCAGCAGCGCTCAAATCATGGGCCAATGCCTGGGCTATATCACCTTGGTAGAAGTCATTAAGCCCACTATCTGCAAGTTGTGAAAGGGTGTTACCCAACTGCGCAAGTTTTAATGTGTGTCCTTTTTTAAGGACTGCACCATCAAATAAAAAGGTTTTTGTAAACTCGCTGAACGCTTTGAAATCAGGATGCGTTTTTCGACTGGCATCCTCCAGGCTTTGAGTGACTTCAATCCCTGTTTTTGCATGATTGATTGCATTACTCATTAGGCTTTGGAGGGGAATAGCACCTTGCCATCCCGCACTTATTTCGAGTGCTTTTTGCCAGCCTGAAACCGCACCCGCCATGGTAAGTGCTGCCAACGCGCCTCGAGATGGGATTGTCTGTTGTTCAGCATAAAATTCTGGTGTGGCATTTTGTGCCGCACAGCCTGCAGCATCGATAGCTACTGGTGCTTTGCCCGGCTCACTAATAAGCCAAAAACCATCGCCACCTAAGCCATTCATGTGGGGGTACACCACGGCAATGGTTGCTGCTGCGGCCACCATTGCTTCGATTGCGGTACCGCCTTGTTGTAATATTTCGCTGCCCGCTTCGGTTGCAGCACTATGAGGGGCCGTAAATCCTATCACGCTTGCTCTCCTGTTAAGTTTGCCGCCAACTCAATTAATGCTAAATCAGTATTTGCAGGGCCAATTAGTGAAAACCCGACAGGGGCGCAGTCTTCACAATTGAGTGGAATGTGCAATTGCGGCAGGCCACAAAGTCCTGCAAGTGCCGTTAATCCCAATAAGTAATTGCGATAATGGCCCAAATCTTCCGCACTGGTGTTGAGTAGTGGCGCAGGTCCGGGGGTTGTGGGCAGCAAAAGCGTTGTACCGTCAGCTAAAAGCGTATTCATCAATTGCTTAACCTTATCAGCTTTTTCCTGTGCCGAAGCTTCTTGCTCGGTGGTTAAGTTGCTACACCACTGAAAACGCTGCTGGATATCTGGCGCAAAATGTGGGCTGTGCTCGGTGATCCAATCTCCGTGCTGCAACCAGATTTCTCGACCTTGTAATATCCTGAAAGCTTCACTGGCTTGAGTGAGTGTTTCTTCCTCAAAAGCGGTTTCGAAAAAATCGGTGAAACCACAGTTTTTGATAAAGGACTTTATCTGCGCAGCGTGAGAAACGCGGTTAATTAATGCTGGCACGGTACAAATGCGACCATCTAAGCCTTTGGAGGATGAGGACAACAAAACCTCTGCAACGGCATTGAGTGTTTTTAAATCTCTGGTCATCCAGCCCACAGTATCAAAGCGAGGGGCAAGAGCTACCATATTATCCGTTGCGATAACACCATGAGTTGGTCGTAAACCAAATAAACCATTGTAGGAAGCGGGGACTCTTATGGAGCCACCTGTATCTGTCCCCAAACCAATATCCGCTTGATTATTGGCAACAGCAGTCGCCGACCCACTAGAGGAGCCACCGGGTAGTCTGTTCGAAGCCTTTACGTTGACGGGCGTCCCATAATGCACATTTTGTCCATTGAGGCTGTAAGCCAGCTCATCAGTGATGGTTTTACCCACAAAAATAGCGCCATGGGAGAGCAATTTGGACACTACCGAGCTTGTTGAGTCAGGTGTAGGGTGGGTTTTTAACCAGTCAGGATTACCTGCTGTTGTGGGTATTCCGGCAATATGGAACAAATCTTTAACTGCCAGAGTTAAACCCGAGAGTTTGTCGCTTTGTTGGCTGTCTGAAGCACTGTGTTGCTTACTGGGCCGATAAATAAAGGGATCTGTATTGGTTTTCATCGTTAATTCAAATTAAAAAAATAAATGCGCTGGCGGTGATATAACAACTAAGGGCTAGCGGTAGAGCTAAGAATAGTTCACGCAATCGAAGAAAGAGTACTTGCGCATCTGATTTACTCACAATAGAACAATTTAATGAAAGTTACAAATTGTTTTTATCGTGAAACAAATGTTTCATTGGTTGGACCTGTCAGGTTCCACAAAAAAGCCGCTCCTTTTGGCAGCGACAAAAGTCTCTGTTTAAATATCTTCTAATTCACCGAGGGTGCGGTAACCATCTGAGATGGCGGCACTGCGCTCAGCAGCTGACTCGCCGAGTGTATTATAGACGGAGTGGCATAGCATGGAGATCATGCTCATTGGTGCCGCGTAACTGTCCATAGCCAGCTCTTCTCCAAGGGAACACACTAACAGGTGGTCAACATCGTCTTTGTATATTTGGCCAGTACTGTCGGTAAGCAGAATGATACTGGTGCATTTTTTTAACTCGGTTAATAGCGACTTGAATACCCTGGGGCGTCTTCTGAAACCCACTACAATGGCCACTTCTCCTTTTACGATGCCGTGTAATTCTTCACTGATAGTTTGTCCAGGTTGCGGCAGGAGCCTGACCCTGTCTCTTAGTTGCAATAGTTGTCGTTGCAAATGCATGGCCATAGGGTAGCTATTGCGATAACCAAAAATGCTGATGCGATCAGCGTTACAAATCGATTCGGTGATTTGTTCCAAGCCATAACGCTGCAAGTATTCCCAAGCCGCTTTAATGCGTTGGTATTCACCTTCCAGAAAGCGTTTGTCACCCTTGTTGGATGCGATTGGTTGCCCTTGCGCGCGAAGCTCTTGTTTCACCACCAAATGATTTTCATAACCGAGCTGTCTGAAAAAGCGGCTTACAGTTGCCTTTGAAGTATTACAGGCCTCGGCAATATCACTGGTAGACAGTTTAAGCACCAACAGTGGATCGTTTTGCAAAAAGGTGGCGATATCCCGTGCACTAGGGGGTAATTCCCCATAGTTTTGCTCTATACGTTGCAAAAAGGGCAAAGTGTTGTTCAAATGCCTGTTCTCGTTAGCCTTTTGGATTATTAGAACACAAAGGCTGACAGATCCTCAACTTTGGAAAATAAATGAGCAAGAAGTCAAAATGAGCAAAGTTGTCGTATTAACCGGCGCTGGAATATCGGCGGAGTCGGGACTGAAAACGTTTCGCGATAATGACGGATTATGGGAAGAGCATCGCGTAGAAGAGGTGGCAACGCCCGAAGCTTTTGCGCTGAACCCTGATCTCGTGTACCGATTCTACAATCTGCGCAGAGCACAACTGCAATCCCCTGAAGTGCAACCCAACACAGCCCACTACGCCCTGGCAGAATTGGAAAAAAAGTTAGGACGCGATTTACTGATTGTTACTCAGAATGTCGATAATCTGCATGAAAGAGCGGGCAACAAAAATGTGTTACATATGCACGGTGAGTTGTTAGCGGCAAAGTGCTGCAAAACCGGAAAATCGATTCCCTGGACTGAGAGCCTCGACCAAGGGAATGCTTGCAGCTGTTGTTATCCAGCCAGAAGAATGCGACCCGATATCGTGTGGTTTGGAGAGATGCCATACCACATGGAGGACATATATGATGCCCTCTACAATGCAGATATATTTATTGCCATTGGCACATCTGGCCATGTATACCCGGCCGCTGGTTTTGTTTCTCAAGCGGCCAACTTTGGCGCTCGTACTGTGGAAATTAATATGGAGCCCAGCGCGGTAGAATCGCATTTTGATGAACAATACTACGGGCTGGCTTCTGAGCGAGTTCCGGAGTTTTTAAGTTCACTTTGATAACCATAATTGTATAAGGAACACACTGCTAATGGATGTTTTTAATCTCTACTGGGTAGAGTTTCTCACTATTGCTGTTGCACACCTCGTCGCCGTGGCCAGTCCCGGGCCAGATTTTGCCATCGTTTTAAAAAATAGTGTGAGCTTTGGACGGCGTGCCGGCATTATTACCAGTATTGGAGTCGGCTTAGGTATACTTTTGCATGTGGCTTATTCCTTGGCTGGAATAGGGTTGTTGATCAAAACGACACCTTGGCTGTTTACCGTGTTCAGCTATGCTGCAGCGGCTTACCTTATCTGGATTGGTATTAATGCCTTGAGAAGTGCCCCAGCAGCACCATCTGAAACCGAAGCCCCGGTAGCATCGCAACTCACCATTTCCGATAAAAAAGCCTTTTGGACAGGTTTCTTAACCAATGGTTTGAACCCAAAAGCGACGTTGTTCTTTCTCTCTTTGTTTGCAGTTATTGTCAGCGTGGATACGCCGATGACCATAAAAGCGGTTTACGGCGTATATCTGACAATAGCAACGGGTGTCTGGTTTTGTTTTCTCTCGTATGTATTAAGTTCTCGCAAAGTACGAGACTTCATTGGCAGCAACAGTCACTGGTTTGATCGTGTAATGGGGGCCATCTTGATAGCCCTGGCGATTAAGCTACTCACTTCCTGAACAATAGTTTCGTTCAATTTTATCGAATAAAAAGGCGCAATTTATGCGCTCTTTTATTTCATTTTTAGCGCAATAATAGTCACAGTTATTTTTCTGGAGACTGTGATGCATATACTCTCAAAACGTCCCTCGATAAACACCCAAGATGGCGATGGGGTGAAAATACGTCGTGTAGCGGATTTCAATTTTCTCGCATTGGATCCTTTTCTGATGATTGATGAGCTTAAATCCGATGATGAGCAAGACTACATCGGTGGCTTTCCGCCACATCCCCACAGAGGCATTGAAACCTTTACCTATATTTTAAAAGGTGGCTTTGAGCATCAAGATCAGATGGGCAATAAAAAGGCTATAAAGGCGGGGGATGTGCAGTGGATGAGCACGGGGTTTGGGGTTGTGCACTCTGAAATGCCACTGGCTGATGCTAATGAGGGCATGCATGGCTTTCAAATATGGCTCAATATGCCGGCAAGTGAAAAACTGCGACCAGCGCAGTATCAAGATAGTACTGAAAAACCGGTTGCTGAATACAATTTACCTCAAGGCAAAGTGCGTGTTTTGGCAGGCGAATTTCAATTGCACGGACAGCATTGTGTCGGAAACCTGAACGGTCTTGCTGGCAATGGCGCCATAGCAGATTTGCAACTGCAGGCCAATGTCATGGTGAGCCTTGATGCACAGCAAGAGGGCTTCTTAGGGGCTTATATCTATAAGGGTAGTGTCTGGGGAGCCAAAGAAGGGGAGTTTGTGATCCTCAATGCTGAGCAAGTTAATACCTTGGAGACCAACAATGATGGTGCCGGGATATTATTATTTAAGGGACAGCCAATCAAAGAAAAGATTGCTCACATGGGCCCCTTTGTGATGAATACTCAGGAAGAGTTGCAGCAAGCTGTTCGAGATTATCAATCTGGTAAATTTGGTGAGCTGACACTCTGATTTTTGTACCGAAAAAACAAAAAGCCCCCGTAATTCGGGGGCGAACACGCCCAATTAGCGCATAACGGGAGACAACCGTTTAGTCGATGTGAAGGTTAGTCACGTACGTCAATGTCACCAACGCCTACATCGATTTCAATTTCATATTCACCTGTACCACGCCACTCAATGGATTCATTAACGATATTGCGCTCGCGATCAGCGCCTTTGAAACCATCCAGATCTGCGCCACCTACGCCAGACTCTAATTCAATTTCGCGATAGTTATCAGAGGCTAACTCAATATCCACTTCACCGACACCAACATCAATGGAGGCACTGCGTTCAAAGTCTTCAATCTCGACTTCACCGACGCCAAGATCAATCTCAATATTGGCCGTTTTGGGTAGTTTGACAATCCAAGTTTGCACTACGTCCTCAACGTCAATTTCCAGAGAAATATCATCAGCATCACCGCGGACTTTGAGTTCTACATCGTCCAGGTCTGCTGAGCTGAACCAATCGTTATCACTTTCTTTTACTTCGATATCCAGCTTTATGGTATCGCCGTCGTAGGTTTCGATTTGGATACTACCCACTGCAACTTCAAAGTGAACTTGAGCATTCTCAGATAAGTCGATGGACTCAGACAGGTTAACCCGGTCTTTGGCGAAACTGGCAGATGTGAATAAGGTTGCAGCGATGGCGAGTGCGATTTTGGTTTTCATTGTGTTCTCCAGAACCTTTTTTCGTAAATAACGCGTATGTGCTCTAACTTAGTTTTAACTATGGCAAATTGAATGCCAATTGAAATATCCAGTAAAAACAATAAGATATGATATTTAGCAGACGTCTTATGGAATCCAAATACTAATTTCTGGCTAATATGACTAATAAACTAAAGTTTTCGCTAACAATAAGAACAAGCGTAAAATATTAATTTATCGTCATAGCTGTTCAGACAATGCATTCCAATTTCTTGCTGCTATACTAGTCGCCCTCAAAATAGCAAAGGTTTAAATCGTTGTTAGAAAAAAACACGCAAAAAAGACAAGCCAGTGTTGAGTCTGCTCTCAATGGTGATTATGAGTTTGATTTAAAAGCGGTTTTTGATGAGGGATGGAAACTGACTCAGGCTGATAAATCGTCAATAGTACAGGGCATGTTGGTGGTGATTGTGATTGCCATGAGCATTATGCTAATGGCCGCTTATGTTTCTGAGGCCAAAGGCATCTCTTGGGAGGAGCCTGGCTTTCGTTTCGGTCTCGATATCATCATGGCAGTACTGATTGCTCCATTAACTGCTGCTTTGATGATGATGGGGATAAAGTCCAGCGTGGGGCGCAAAAATTATTTAGCGGATCTGTTTGGTTTCATTAATCGCACGCTGGTCATTACCGTTACTGTGGTCATGACCACGGCTATTGTGCAAATTGGTCTTTTATTCCTGGTGTTGCCGGGTCTATATTTAATGATAGCCACTGGCTTTGCGATACCTTTAGTGCTTGAAAAAAACATGTTGCCCGCAAAAGCGATATTTACCTCCATTAAAGTGGTAAATCATCAATGGCTTAACTTCGTAAAATTATACGCTGTATTTTTTGCGCTGTTATTGTTGGTGGCATTAACATTCGGTATTGCCATGATCTGGGTAGCTCCCTTCTATTATAATGTGAAGGGAATTTTGTATCGGGATATTTTTGGAGTACAAAATGCAGAAACGATTTCTCAATCAGAAGGTGAGGTTATGACATCCGCAGACACTCAATCTTCTGAGCTTAAAACACCTGATCAGAGCGGTAAAGACGACCACTTCAATGCATAAGTCTTTGCGTTCTCGGTTGTGGATTGGAGGCGTGACGCTGATTGGGGTTGTAGCGTTTTTATATCCGTTCCTGCTGCCCCCCCAACCGCCTGCTGAAGTCGTTACTACACGGTTAGTCAGGGCGGAGCCAATCCCCGATTTTTCATCTTTTCAGCAGGTGACAGAAAAAAAGCGGGCGTTTTTCAGCTATTTGCTACCAGAAATAGAAAAGCAAAATGAAATCATACTGTCGCAACGTACATTTATTTTAGCATTACAAAGTTTATGGCTTGCCAAAGATCAAAAACCTGATGCACTCAACCCGGCACAGCACGAACGGCTGGCGGAATTAGCACAAGAGTACAATGTTAAGTTTCCGGGCCTCAGCGCTACTTTTTTTAATAAACTACTGACTAAAGTCGACATTATCCCCAAGGAACTGGTATTGGTTCAGGCGGCGAATGAGTCAGCCTGGGGAACATCTCGTTTTGCGCGCCAGGGCTATAATTTTTTTGGTATGTGGTGTTATCGCAAAGGCTGTGGTTTTGTGCCGCGCCAGCGGGATGATGACATGAATCACGAAGTGGCAAAATACAGAAGCTTGTCCCAAGGGGTGGCGAAATACTTGAATACGCTTAACCGACATTTTGCTTACCAGGATTTACGCTATATACGCGCAGTATTACGCAAAACACAGCAACCTATTACGGCTGAAATGTTGGCTGAGGGCTTGCTCCATTACTCAGAGCGCGGCCAGGCTTATGTGGAAGAGCTACAAGCCATGATCCGCGTTAACCGAAAACACATGAAATATGCACAGGAACAAAAAGTTGAAAATGGTTAGATGGATCCTATTGTTGGTTATTGGATTAAGTGGTAACTCTCTATGGGCGGGCGAGTTGCATCTTGAGTACGCCGATTTTTATAGTCACCTGAGGAAACTAAACGGCGAAGAACTTCAGTCACTGCAATTCGCCTTTGGTTTTTTACACGTGCAAAGCAAAGACTTGTGCCGGGTATCGTCGGTGTTGATTGATACTGATAAAAAAGATATCGACGTTCCTGTACAGTCTAATCGCCGTTTTGTATTGCCCAATGAAAAAGCCCTAAAAATGGCTAAAGCCAGATTACTGGTCAAGCTTGAAGAGCCGCAAAACCAATGTGATTTATCGGTGCTTTTGGAAGTGAAACCCGAGCTGTTTGCTGAGCCCGTCAATGCTTCGCAACTGCTTAGCTATTTTCATTCTTTTGAAGCATTCTTTGACAAAATGGGGGGCTTTTTGTCTTTTATGATGCCATCACCAGAGGGGCTGCAAATTACCTTTAACGATCCCACTACAGTGCCCAAAGCCTTTAGCGCCAGCGCAAAACTTGTTGGTGAACATTGGCAGATAAAACAAGAAGATATTGAGCGATTGCTCGATACTAAATTGAGCGGCATCAAGCAGATCACTGCATTGATGCCCAATTAATACCCTAACTTAACTCGATCGTTTCAACTTCTGAATTCGCTGATTCAATCTCTGAATCGGAAAACTCCGGCGTATCAAAGGCGATATCACCTTCTTCAGGTATTTCGCCTGTGGTACTGATATCGACAAAATTGTACAAGTTGGGATCCGCCAGGTGAGAAGGGGTGACATTTTGTAATGCGCGGAACATATTCTCAATGCGTCCCGGATATTGTTTCGACCAGTCCTGTAGCATGTTTTTAATCATCTTACGCTGCAGGTTTTCTTGTGAGCCGCAGAGGTTGCAGGGAATGATAGGGAACTCCATTTTTTCTGCGTATTTGGCGATATCTTTTTCACAGGCATAAGCCAATGGACGAATAACGATATTCTTGCCATCGTCACTCACCAACTTGGGCGGCATAGACTTCATGCGGCCACCATGAAACATGTTGAGTAACAGGGTTTCCAGCATATCATCACGATGATGGCCCAAAGCTATCTTTGTAGCCCCAAGTTCCTGTGCTGTGCGGTACAAAATGCCGCGTCTTAGCCGGCTGCACAAAGAGCAGGTGGTTTTACCCTCGGGGATTTTTTCTTTGACAATCGAATAAGTATCTTCGTTTACTATTAAATACTCGACGCCGATTTTATTCAGGTATTGCGGTAGCACGTGTTCCGGAAAACCAGGCTGTTTCTGATCCAGATTCACAGCCACAATATCAAAATTGATGGGGGCGATATTCTTTAAGAACATCAAAATATCCAACAGAGTATAACTGTCTTTTCCGCCTGATAAGCACACCATCACCTTGTCACCATCTTCAATCATATTAAAGTCGGCGATGGCTTTGCCAACACAACGACGCAGTCGTTTCTGTAGTTTGTTGAAACTGTATTGCTGTTTACTTTTGGTGAGGTGATTTACTGCTTCGGACATCGACCGCTACTCTATACTTGTATGAAAAATGTGCTGTAAAAATGGCGGCAGAGTATAACGCAAAAATCCCCCAAAGTAACATATTTGCTACTGTGGGGGATTGCAAAGTCGTTTAATTTATTAGAGCTTTACTGGAGACTCAAAACCTTCGGGTTTAAGAGCCAATACATCGCAGCCCAGCATATCTATGACATGCTCCGCGGTATTGCCAATCAGGGCGGCTGAAATGCCTTGACGGCCAACTGTGCCGATAACAACGAGTTCTGCATCAAATTTTTTCGCGATTGCTGGGATCACGTCTTCCGGTAAACCTTCTTTCACATGGCAATGTGCCACATCCACGCCTAAATTTTCAGCATGTTGTTTCATGCAGGCAACATGATGGTCTTTGACTGATTGATTGTAGGTTTGCGGGTCGAATTCGGGGATCTCAATAGCGATGTTAATGGGCGTGCCCGGAAAGGAATTGACCAGATGCACATGGCCCTTAAGAACGGTAGCCATGTCTTTACAGGTTTCTGTGATGCGCTTATTCAGTGATTGGTGAGCCTCGTCTTCAGTGCCTACGTTGACCGCACCAAGAACAACACCATTTTCTGGCCAGGCATGGTCTTTAACCAGTAACACAGATACAGGTGCTTTGCGCAACAGGTGCCAATCGGTAGGGGTAAAAATGACAGACTTTAAGGTGTCGTGTTGCTGCGTGCCTTTGACGATGAGATCATAGTTCTCCGCCATAGCTTCTACAATAATGCTTTCATAAGGTCGGTTGTGCCAGACAACTTTGACATCTACCTTGATGTTTTGCGCGTTAGGTTGCTGTTCAATCATCGCCACCAACCACTCAGTGCGATCATCAACCACTGCTTGTCGCATCATTTCGCGCTCTTCAACAGACAACATGGTCGTCATGTCATAAGAAAAATCGTAGATGCTGAGAAAAGCAGTAACGCTACCGTCACATTTGTTAGCCAATTCAAGCGCTCGCACTAGCGATTTTTGTTGCTCTTGGGTCGGATCGATAACAGCCAAAATCTTGTTAAAACCACTCATAGCCATTTCCTGATGTAATAAACGAACACTCTTAGTGTAAGAAAAGCATCAAAAATTTGCCACTATGAGCCTTGTTCTGGATCAATTTGGGGCTAACTTTTTCTCATTTGCATTCAGGAGAGAAGGTTTTACTTTTTTCTTCCAGTAGATTCGCATCAACAATATTGATCAATTTACCTTCCACCGAAAGCAAACCTTCCTTGTTGAATTTAGATAACAAGCGAGAAATGGTTTCTACCGTTAAACCGAGAAAGTTACCAATTTCGCTGCGAGTCATTGTTAAGCGAAATTGGGTGGCGGAAAAACCTCGTTGATTGAAGCGCAGTGAAAGTGAATGTAAGAAATAGGCCAGTCGTTCTTCTGCGGTACGTTGATTGAGCAACATAAACATCTGTTGGTCTTGTTTAATTTCAGCACTCATTAAGCGCATCAGTTGTTTGCGCAGGGCGGGCAGTTCATCGGCCAGATTGTCTAGTGTAGCGAAGGGAATTTCACATACCATGGAGGTTTCCAGTGCCTGAGTTACAGTTTGATGCGCTTCTTCAGACATGCTGTCGAAACCAATAACTTCACCGGGTAAATGGAAAGCCGTGATCTGCTCTTCACCACTTTGGCTGATAGCATAAGATTTAAAGGAGCCTGAACGGACGGCGAACAAAGAGGTAAGCTTATCCCCGGTTTCGAATAAACGCTCGCCTTTTTGGATGGGGCGTTTACGTTGAATAATGTCGTCGAGTTTATCCAGCTCGTTATTGCTTAAATTAAAAGGTAAGCAGAGTTGACTGAAACTACAGTTTTGACAATTTAGAGGATAGCGAGCTTGACTTACCATTTAAACAAAAGGCTCCTTGCAATAATTTAAGCGTACTATAAATGATGCTGTAGGCTTTGTGCAATGATAAAGCCACCATAAGCAACCAGTGCCAGTGCAATTATTTGTTTTGTTCGGGGGGCTTGTGTTATTGCCAGCAGTTGTTTGGCGGACAGCGCCAGTAATAAGGTGGCAGGTAATGTGCCCAAACCAAAACAGATCATCAAAAACGCACTATTTACGGCATCACCTGTTGCCATACTCCATGCCAGTGTTGAATATACCAATCCACAGGGTAACCAGCCCCAAATCAGGCCATAGGGAAATGCATGAAATGGTGTTTTAAATGGAACAAAGCGTTTTGCAAGGGGGGATACTTTGCGCCATAACCGCGCGCCTGCCGATTCAAGCTTTGAAAGTACTCGCCACCAGTTGCCGATATAAGCCCCCAGTAACACAAGCATAACGCCACTGAGTAATTTGAGTAGCGCGATACCAGAGCCTATTTGGTGGCTGAATATTTGTCCTAGTGCACCCGCTATCAGACCCGCCGCACCATAGCTCAGGATGCGACCCAGATTGTAAGACAAAGCGTAAGGTAGCAGAGGTTTGTTATTTGGAATGGCATAGTTTAATCCCGCAATAACACCACCACACATAGCGCTGCAATGCACGCTACCTGCAATGCCAATGAGAAAGGCAGCAACGAATTCAGGATGCACTTAGGGTTTGTCTTTTGGTCGAGAGGCCCGGGCGTCCTTTACATCATCGTCAAATAAAATACTGTGTCCATGGCGTTCTAAATCCTTAAATTGCTCACTTTTGACCGCCCAGAAAAATATCGCGATGGCCACAATCACCAGAATAATGGCAAGGGGGATCAAAACGTAAATAATACTCATATCAAGTCTCTTTTTTCTTGCTAATTCTAAGTGAGTTAAATGTCACAATGAGTGAACTCAACGACATACCAATTACTGCACCCCAAGGAGGCAACAGTCCGGATACTGCAAAAGGCAACACCAGTAAATTATAACCCAATGCCCAAGCGAAGTTTTGCTTGATAATACGTTGGGTTTTTTGGGCAACCGATAACAGTGCTGAAATAGCAAAGAAGTTGTCTTTTAGCATAATGATATCGGCGGCATTTTGCGCAAAGTCGCTGGCGCCGTTAACGGCCACGGAAATATTAGCACCAGCCAGTACCGGAGCATCGTTAACGCCATCACCCACCATTAGTACAATATTACCGTTGTGCTGTAAATTTTGTAAACAGGCCAATTTTTGCTCCGGCTTCACACTGTGTTGAAAGCTGCCAAGTTTGAGCTTTGTGGCCAGTTCCGACACTTTGCGTTGATTATCACCGCTGAGCAGCAGTGTGTTTTTGTTTTGGAATTCATTGAAAAATGACTGCACTGCCTCTCGAAGAGAATCTTCTAGGGAGAAGCTCGCTATCAGTTCATAGTGCTCGCCAGATTGACGAGCCAGATAAACATCGGCATCGGGATGTTGAGTAGGCTGTGTGGTAAATGCCCGATTGCCAATGCGATATATCTCACCGTCGATTTGTCCTTCGATGCCGGCTCCCGGGTGAACTTCTATCCCTGTACAGGGGAGCTTTTCATCACTTGTAAATGCCTTGGCGATAGGGTGTTCCGAGTGTTCCTCTAACGATGCAGCAATGCTCAAAACTTGCTCATCTGCAAGGGAGCTGTGGTTTTTCCAGCTAACGATGCCGGGAGTTCCCTGGGTTAAGGTCCCGGTTTTATCAAAGGCAAAGACATCCACCTTAGTAATGGTTTCCAAAAGGTCCGTACGCTTTATCACTAAACCCACTTCATTAAGTTTACTCATGGCGGCCGTAAAAGCCGTAGGGGTGGCCAAACCCAGTGCACAAGGGCAGGTGGCGACTAATACTGATACTGTGATCCAAAGCGCATCTTGCGGTGATGTGTGATACCAATAACTGAAGGTAAGGGCAGAAATTATCAATACTACCGTGACAAAAATACCGGCTAACCTGTCGGCAGCAATGGCAAAACGAGGCTTTTCTGAAAAAGCGAGCTCCTGTGCGCGACTTATCTGATTAATAGTAGAGTTGGTTAAAGTCGCTGAGACCAGGGCATTAATGGGGTTTGAAATATTGATACTACCGCCATAAAGTGCGTCGTTTTTACTTTTAACCACGGGGGAAGATTCGCCGGTCAGCAAGGCCTCATCCAGCTCAGCCGCTTCTGATAGTAATACACAATCAACTGGAACGGTATCGCCGGTTTTTATCAAGATTTGTTGTCCTGCTTTTAAGGATTTAGCCGGTACTTCAAGCGCCGCATTGTCGTCGTGAATTAGTCTTGCAAATTGCGGTAATTGCTTGGTGATATTGTTGCCAGTGATCACTGCCTTTTGTCGGCCTCTATGCTCAAAATAGCGACCAATCAACAGCAAGAAGATGAACATACAAATAGATTCGAAATAAACTTCGCCATATTCTTGCCAGGTTGACCAAGCGCTGCTGCACCAGGTAATGAAAATAGCGATACTCACGGGCAGATCCATGTTGAGTGTGCGCGCAGAGAGTCCATTGAGGGCGCTAATAAAAAACACTGAACCGGAATAAAACACCACTGGTGTACTCAGCACCAGGCTTACCCAGTGTAAAAAGTTCCGAGTTTCGTCATCGAGATTGCCAAACACACCAAAATATAAGGCAAAAGCCAGCATCATGACTTGCATCGTCAATAATCCGGCAAGACCTAGCTTTTTCAGGAACGTTTTGTTTTCCGCCTGAAATATGGCTTCGTGTTGATCAGGTTGAAAGGGACGTGCCCGGTAACCAATTTCCGCGAACAGATTAAGAACCTGACTTAAACTTAATTGGTTTTTAAACCAGCGAACAGTGGCTCGTCTGGCACTGACATCCACACCTACCTGACGAACGCCAGTTTGGCTGTTGAGCCTTTTCTCAATGAGCCAGGCACAAGCGGGGCAGTTTAATCCTTCAACCGTTAGCTGTGCTTCCGCCAGTTCTTTGTTGCTACTGATGTATTCGTCGCTGAGTTCAGGCAGGTCATAAATTTGATTTTGCTGCAGTAATTCAGTGGGGACAGCATCCGCTTTAGCAGCGGGTTCGGTGCGAAACTTGTAATAGTCTTCCAGGCCCGCTTCTACAACAGAGCAGGCGACTTCTTTACAACCGGGACAGCAAAAGTGTCTTTCACTTTTTAATATGTTCGCATTGTAAACTTCACCTTGGGGTATGTTTTCATCGCAATGAAAACAATGGCCCTGTGCCGTTTGATACATCAGGGCTCCAAAATAATCTCGTCAGTTCTTGGAAATGCGACGGTTTGTCGGATTTTCCAGGATTCATCAAAAGGGGTAAGGGTTACGCGCCACTTGCCGTCAACTGATCCAGGTAAGTTGCCACTGTAGTCTCCCTCTGCATTGCGGGTCAACATGACAAAGAAGTCGCGATCTTCCAGCGTGGCATGGAAAAAATCTAACTTGATGGCTGCAGAATCCGGTGGAAGGGCCTGTTTGAAGTTTACTTTAACGCTATCCTCTTCAATAGTTAGCCCGGCAACGAGGTTGAGTTGTTTAGCCATGCGTTTTTTACTAATGGATTGGTTTATGGCTTTGCCTTCTTTGTAATAATCATCAGACACCATGGAGTTTTCTGAAGTGATAGCAAGGTAGACAATAGTAAATCCAAGCACAATGGAGACGGCTGGAACGGTGATTAAAAACCAAGGCCAAAATTGCTTATACCATTTTTCAGTCATACAGTTGAAGAACCCTCAAGCTCAAAATTACTCATAAAAAAGCCTCGGTTACCCGAGGCTTTTGGCTGGAATATAATTCCCTTATTCTTGATTAGATAGGCTATATACGTAGGCTGCTACAACGTGGATCTTATCTTCACCCAAACGTTCGTCAAATGCTGGCATAACGCCATTTCGACCGTAAGTTAAGGTTTCCGTTACCGCTTTGTGGCTGCCACCGTACAACCAGATGTTGTCGGTTAAATTTGGTGCGCCCAAGGCTTGATTACCTTTTCCGTCCATGCCGTGACAAGCTGCACACACTGCAAAGCGCGCCTGACCTTTTTCCTTCAAGCCCTGGTCTACACTGCGACCACTTAGGCTTAAGGTATAGGCGACAACTTCTTCGATGCCTTTTTCACCCATGGCATCTATCCAACCAGGCATTGCGCCCTGCCGACCTAGATGTAAGGTTTCCTTAATCTTCTCAGGTGAACCACCATATAACCAATCATCGTCTGCCAGGTTAGGGAAGCCTGTTGAGCCTCTGGCATCAGAACCGTGACACATAGAACAGTTTTGTAAGAACAATCTTTGTCCCACTTTCAATGCTTCAGGGTCATTAACCAGTTCGCTGATTGGGCGGCTAGCAATCGCCTTGAATACCGGATCGAATTTTTCTGCCGCGAACTGCATTTCACGGTCGTATTGCACAAGCTCACCAGATTCTTTCGCCGCAGCTACCGCAGCTCTTGACTCCTCAAGAGAGCGGATGTCCTGGTGCGAGCTTTTCCAACCTAGTAAACCCTGGAAGTTTCCTAGTCCGGGATATAAGGCGAAATAGACAAGCGCCCAAACGATAACCGCGTAAAACATGTAGGTCCACCATACCGGCAAACCATTGTTGATTTCGACGATGCCATCAAATTCATGATGCATATCATCGCCTTCCTCAACACCCGTTTTATTCTTTAAACACCAGCGTAACAGCAGGAAACATCCCAGTATTGTACCCAGTGAAATAACACTTATGAAAATGCTCCAAAAGCTACTCATTGTCAGAAGACTCCCGTTTTGTGCTTGATGCTTTGTGTTTTGGCTCGTCGTCGAAAACTAAATTGGCCGCTTCATCAAACCCTGGCTTGGAGCGCTTACTGTACGCCCAAAGCACAATACCAATAAAAAATACAAATACTGCAACTGTAAATATGCTGCCTATAGTACCGTAATCCATAATGACACCTACTTAAGAGCTGTACCTAGCGACTGAAGGTAAGCAATAAGAGCTTCCATTTCAGTCTTACCAGCGACAGCCTCTTGGGCACCTGCAATATCTTCATCTGTGTATGGCACACCGAATCCTCTGAAGATTTCCATCTTCTTGGCAGTGTACTTGCCGTCTAACACATTTTCGTCCAACCAAGGGAAGGCGGGCATATTAGACTCTGGAACCACAGCGCGAGGGTCCATCATGTGTGCATAGTGCCAGTCATCACTGTATCTGCCACCAACACGCGCCAGGTCAGGACCTGTACGCTTTGAACCCCACAAAAACGGGTGTTCCCAAACAGATTCGCCTGCCACGGAGTAGTGACCGTAACGCTCAGTCTCTGAGCGGAACGGACGGATCATTTGGCTGTGACATCCTACGCAACCTTCGCGGATGTAGATGTCGCGTCCTTCTAATTGCAGAGCCGTATAGGGTTTAAGGCCATCTACAGGCTTCATGGTTTGCTGTTGAAACATCAAAGGAGTGATTTCAACCAACGCGCCAAATGAAATAGAAATCAAGATAAATACCGCTAGCAAGCCAGCATTTTTTTCTACAAGTTCATGTACGTTCTTCATTATCGTTCCTTATGCTGGCTGAGCTTCTGCAGAGTCGGCTTCTTTAGTGTCCGCTGTTTCATCACTCGTGATGGTTTTGTAGCAGTTGTAAGCCATGATCAACATACCAACAACTACGAAGCAACCACCTAAGAATCGAATGAAGTAGAAGGGCATTGAAGCTTCAAGACTTTCTACGAAGCTGTAGGTCAAAGTGCCGTCGGCATTAACAGCACGCCACATCAGACCTTGCATAACACCAGAAATCCACATTGCTACGATATACAGTACAACACCCACTGTTGCTAACCAGAAGTGAACATTAACCAGTTTTAAGCTGTACATGCCTGGCTTGTTAAACAGCACAGGGATCAGGTGGTAAAGTGAACCGATAGATACCATGGCTACCCAACCTAAAGCTCCAGAGTGCACGTGCCCGATAGTCCAGTCTGTGTAGTGAGACAGGGCATTAACCGTTTTGATTGCCATCATCGGGCCTTCAAAGGTAGACATACCGTAGAAAGACAAAGAAACAATCAAGAAGCGCAATACCGGGTCTGAGCGAAGTTTATGCCATGCACCTGATAGCGTCATGATACCGTTGATCATACCGCCCCAAGAAGGAACGAATAATACAACCGACATCACCATACCCACTGACTGTGTCCAGTCAGGCAATGCGGTGTAATGTAAGTGGTGAGGACCAGCCCATATGTAAAGCGAAACAAGTGCCCAGAAGTGGATAACAGATAGACGGTAAGAATAAACCGGGCGACCCGCTTGTTTAGGTACGAAGTAGTACATCATGCCGAGGAAACCAGCAGTCAGGAAGAACCCAACGGCGTTGTGGCCATACCACCACTGCATCATGGCATCTACGGCACCGCCGTAAATAGAGTAAGACTTGGTAAGTGAAACCGGAACAGCAAGACTGTTACCAATGTGAAGTACGGCGACGGTAATTATAAAGGCGCCGAAGAACCAGTTGGCTACGTAAATGTGTGACACTTTCCGGATAATGACTGTGCCGAAGAAGTTTATCAGGTAAGCCACCCAAACCAACGTAATCAGAATGTCTATTGGCCACTCAAGTTCCGCATACTCTTTTGAAGCTGTGATCCCCAATGGTAAGGTAATCGCAGCTGCGACAATAATGGCTTGCCACCCCCAAAAGGTAAAATTAGCCAATTTATCACTGAACAACCTTACTTGTGAGGTGCGCTGCACCACGTAGTAAGATGTCGCGAATAACGCACAACCACCAAAGGCAAATATTACTGCGTTGGTGTGCAGTGGTCTTAAGCGCGAAAAGGTTAACCATGGCGTATCAAAGTTCAATGCAGGCCAGATAAGCTGTGCCGCAATTAGAACTCCAACGCCCATGCCAACGATACCCCATATTACTGCCATGACAGCGAATTTGCGGACTACGTCGTAGTTATATTCTGGATGTGTTTGAGTCATTTCACTCATTTTTTATACCGTCTTCCACATGTGTTGAGTGTTAATTTCTATGCAATTAATGCTAGCCGTCCCCGATTAACAATAGATAACTAATGAAAATTGTACAAATCGTACAAACATTAAGCTACATAATTGTAACAGGTTGTATAGGCGCGCAAATAATAAGGGTTTTGTCGCCAAAAAGATAGTTACAAAGCAACTAACTTGATCTTGATCAAATATCCTTTAATCTAGGCTAAGCCATTGATTAGTATTGTTAACTTGGTATTTACATTTGACCAAATTTACGCCATTTGCCGCGCTTATACTGCTGCTTGTTGCAGTGTCTTACTTTACAGGAAAAGATCAAAGCAACATTGAGCTACATCAAGCTTTTATTACGGAGCCAGAATTCCGGTTGGATATCAGCCCATGGCCTGTTTTAGTCGAAGAAGAAATCACGTTGCTATTTACTCTGAGTATGTCCGAAAAGCAGAAAATAGAGAGTATTTCAGCTCGGGTAGAGGGCGTTAATATGAATATGGGAGTGATTCCGGTCATCTGGTCAGAGGCGGATACATCTGGACAAACTATCGGCAGTTTTATGTTGGGGAGTTGCAGCGAGCCTGTCATGCGCTGGCAGTTGATACTTGATGTGCGGTTGACATCAGGGAAGAAAATCCAACGTATCGCTGAATTTTCCTCCAGGAGTTAATTATCGTTGTTTACTTACAACTGGCTTTGCAGATAATTCTGGAGGCCAATTTTATCAATCAAGCCGATTTGTTGTTCTAACCAGTAAGCGTGATCCATTTCAGTATCATCAATCAAGGTCTGTAACATATTTCGGGTCACGAAGTCCTGCTCCTGCTCACACAATGCCATTGTGTCTTTCAGCAGCGAATCCACGTGATATTCGATTTTCAGGTCATTTTTCAGCATTGAAGGCACGTCACTACCCACCATAATGGGGTCGCGCTTGGTCATGTCTGGTACGCCTTCAAGAAATAAGATCCGTTCTATTAGTAGTGAGGCGTGTTGTTTTTCGTCATCAAACTCGTGATCAATGCGTTCGTATAGCTTATTGAAGCCCCAATCTTGATACATGCGAGAATGAATGAAGTATTGATCCATGGCTGTAAGCTCATTGGCTAACAGTCGATTTAGTGCATCTATAATAACTTGTTTGCCTTGCATTATTCGTCTCCTATTTGAGCTTGTAAGTAGTTTTCAATACCCATTTGGCTGATTTGGTATTGTTGTGCCTCAATCCAGTCGATATGTTCTTCTTCATATTCCAGAATATCTGTGAGCAGATCCCGTGATACAAAATCTTTAGCCAATTCGCACTCGGCAATTGCGTTTTTCAGGGTAGGGATTTGTTGTAGCTGGAAGGTGAGATCACAGGACAGCATTTCTTCACAATGTTCACCGATAAAAAGCTTGCCTAGATTCTGTAAGTTAGGCAGGCCTTCGAGAAACAGGATGCGTTCCATTAATTTGTCAGCCTGTTTCATGTCCTTGATAGACTTTTTGTAACAGACTCCATTGAGTTGTTCGAAGCCCCAGTTTTTGAACATACGGGCATGCAGGAAGTATTGATTAATTGAAGTCAATTCAATGGTCAATACTTCATTTAATAAGCCTATTATTTGTTTATTACCTTGCATTACTTAAGTCCCATGCTATTTAATGAGAGGAAGTATAGTTGTAGAATTGCTAAAAATAAAGAAAAATCCTTATATAACAATGGGATAGTAAGTGTTAATGGTTCTTATTTAGTTCTCTTTTCTTATTTGTCTTCAGCGCAACTGTGCAGCTCATTTGACCATCATTAATGCAACAGGTGTTTTTGTTTGTATTTACTTGTTTGGGGAGTAAACTTCTGATTTAAAAGACCAGAGCGTGTTGACCTTTACTGTACGAAATTTGTTCTATATAAAAGCGCTTTAATCGCGGAACAGTCATACAGGCCTAGTGGTGCTAAGTCAAAGGGCTGTGACAAAGAGTAAAGCGCTTGTATGACGAACCCTTCGGGCAGCGCCTGTGTGCAATTTATACTGTGTTGAATGCTTTTGATTTATCCCTACATGGATGTAGGTGATTAGAATAACGCAGGAGCAGTTATCGAGAACCACTAGACCTTCAAGCATTCGCCTGGTCTACCAAATGCTGTAGGAACAGAATAGAACAGCTTTAGCTGGCCTGCGAAGCAGGTGAGCTACAAGGACGTAGCGAATAAATTGCACACAGACTGCTGCAAAATTGCACAGCAAAGGTCAACACGCTCTAATAATATAGGTAGATAGCATGTTGAAAAAGATAATTATCGCCGCGCTTTTAATTGGCTTCGGTTACACGCTATCTGTGTTCTGGCCGATGCAACCCGCCTGGCAAGACGAAGTAAAGGCACCCTTTAAAGCCGATGGCTTAATCGGAGGCTCTTTTGTTGGAGATTGGGTTGGGGTTTTGGAGGACCCGGTTGCGGAGGCGGCGGCAGAGGAGGAAGATAAAACGCAGTATGCTACTCAGCGAGACCTTCTCGTTAGTCCCATGGAAAGCGGCGTGACATTCTCTATTTTGTTGGGCGAATATGCATCTCAAGAGGCTGGTAATGCCCAACTGGAATCGATAGGTATTCTAGATGTCGCTCCTGTTTATATCCCTTACAAGAATCCGCTGGGTAATAAAGCGTTGTTACTGCTGCTTGGGGAGTTTAAAGACGAGCAAAGTGCTCAAATTCAGGAAAAAACCTGGGAGTCACAGTATGATGTGAACTTACAGGTGGTTAAAAAACCAGTACTGCCAGATCCTGAAGAAGAAGCCAAGAAGCAGCAAGCTGAAGAAACCGCAGAAGCGCTTGCTAAAATTCTCAATCCAGACACTACAAAGGAAAGTAACTAAAGCTTACCTTTGAGGCTGTGGTTAGTTTGCCATCCTGCATCGCCGGGATTCTTGACGAAATAAACGGTTAATGCCGCTCGTCCGCTTTTACCAAAATAAACTGTGCTGCTGGCATCAAAATCATTGTTAGTGATGTACCAACGTTCGTCACTCCAGGCCATACCCGGGGAACTTACGACGAAAACACATAAGTCGGCTTTGCCTTTATCTTGTGTTATATCGGCAATGATATCCGCTTCACTCATGCTAAATGTTTGCTGGATTTTAGGCATGTAGTTTCCTTTTTAAAGTGCCTTTATTTTAGTTCTTGATTGGTAAAAATCTATCATTTCATCACTGGAAATTAAATATCCGATGAAGACAATAAGTGTTTGCAAAACAGGCGTTTTGGGCCTATGGTGAGGGGGTAGCGGCCAGTTTAGCCACGAAACAGAGAATATTGACTTCTGTTTGTTCGATTGTGTAAGTGATGAATACTCAATCATGAAAACCAGCAACTCAGAACTAGAATTTTATGCGATACGGTGAACAAAGACTTGGTAGAAATCCGGTTAGGTTAATTGGTGTTAATGCGCCTTTTCAGCCGGCATTACAATTTGGTCGAGAATATGCCGCAAATGACGACCCCAGACTTCGGGCAAGTCAGTCTTGGGGGGGGGCTAATATGGAAGGCCGTAACAGTTCAGGGAATGCTATTCAGGAGCCTTTACCTACTCGTCAGCAAACGGCTCTGGCTCATCAACTCACTCCTCAAATGCAAAATATCCTGCGTGGCGGTTTACGTCCTATAGAAAATAAAGGGCGGGGTACGCAAGTTAAACCTGCTGAGCTGGATTCTGTGCATTTGGGTGAAGCCATAGGCAGTAGTGAGAAACGTGCGTCAACCGTCGCGGTTGCTGCAAGCCCTAATGGCCCTTCGGGTCTTAGACGCGTCGTTGGCGAAGTCTAGCTCTAATAACAAAGCATATACAAAGCCAAACGCTTTATTGTTCAGGATTTATTTCTTTGAACATATGAAGCCAGTTTTCGCCATCTATATATCCCGACACCTCTGACAGAATTTGGAATCCATTGTTCAGGTAAAACTGGTAGGTATGCAGAGTACTGGTCTCTAGTACTAAAGCCTTTCCTCCCATCTGCAATGCTAAATGCTCTGCCAGTGTCAGCAAGCGTTTCCCCAAGCCGATACCTCGCAAAGATTCGATAATGTAAAAAGAGTATATATATACCGCGTTCCAGCGCCTTTGAAGGATTAAGCCACCAACGAGCTCATTATCATCGGCAAATACATTCAAGTAGCCTTCGTACTCAATAGCGTAATAGCCTAATAAATTGGCTTCGTGCTGTGCTATCTTAGCTTCCAGAGGATGGTTGCGGGGTTTCAGCGCTTTAAAGCCTATATCAATCAAAAGCTTTTGCTGAGGTGCATCAAACACCTCCTGATATTCACCAAAATATTGTTCATTCGGGTCAGTTGAAGTCATTTTTTATAAATAACAATGATTTCTACTACCAATGGCTTCAATGCGCTTAACGCCTTTGAGCTTGTTTAGGATCTAACTCAAGTCCCATGACTTCGAAAATGTTGAGTTGTCCCTGATATTGAATGAACAGCTCTTGATAAAGCTCAGCAGTATTCATTTGCCCCCATTCTATGGCCTTATAAACCAGGTAGGGAACAGGACTATGGGGATCGTCATGGGATAAGTATTCCGCCGCTTCGGCCAATTTAGCATAAGCAGCTTCGCGATTTCGGATTGGTCCACCTGAACCATAAGATTGCGTATCGGGTCTGGCTTCATCTAATTCTTCTTCTTCCGAAGCTTGAGCCGCTTCCAGACCACGGTGTTTCACATGGCTATAGAGCGTATCGTGAATTTCTTCCAGCAGCGTCGTTAGCGCCGACAGAGACGGAGCATGACGACCACACAAATCGTCCAGAGAAGCAGAAAACTGCTCTAGTGCTACGATACCAAGTTTTAAGTCCGTAAATACTTCTTTGTAAAATTCTATCGGTGTAGCGATAACGGAGCTTACGATAGTCTGGGTTTGCAGCAGGTCATTCTGCAATTTTTTGCGTGTTTCTGGTGGCAATTGCTCATGTTGCGCTGCTAACTCCCAGTCAGACCAACTGTAGTAGGCGTCACCTCGAGTAGCAGTAATGGACAGCTGTTTTACGGTAGGCAGTAGCTTTTGATTTACCCAAACGATGAGGTTAGTGCGATACTCCAGATCATCGTCTTCAATTTCGGGGTAAAGTGTATCCCAAAACGTCTCGCATAATACCTGGATGAATTGCACGACTGGGCCAATTGCTGCAAATCCCCATTTGTTTATCTGTGCTTCTAACAGCCAGATGGCAATTTGCAAGTCTTTACTTTTAGTTTCCAGCGTTTCAAGCGATAGACGGGTAACCTCGTCCCAATCTGCCGATTTGAGGTCGTGTTCCCATTGTCCCATGGGGACTGATGCATCATCAGCAGTACGTGCCGCTTTAAGTGATGAATATATACTGTGATGCTTTAGGTATTCACCAGAAGGATTGTCACCGGGGATAGGTTGTAATAAGGCATCAACGGGAACACCGCACAATTGGCCAAAGCGCTCTTGTAAGATGTTGTTATATTCATCGCTCATCAATTGTTTCCTTTTAAAACCTTCGGTGCAAATTCTGGGAAATGTTCTGGCACGCTCAACGCAATTTTTTGTTTGCTCTCTGGATCGATGCCATACAAAGTAAATCTGGCAAAAGCACGCATCATGTTTGGTTGCGGAGCGGGGTGTTGTCCCGATTTGGCAGAAACACTGGCTTCAAACTTAAGTAATCTTGACTCAGCTACCAGAGATTCACTGTCTATTTCATTGGCTTGATAGGTATTCAGGAAGCTCAACAGACCCCAGATATCATCAATTCTGTAGTTGAGGAAACCTTGTCCGGAATTGCGACCATCGACAGCAAAGCCACGATAAGGAGATTGCGTTGCCCAACCAAGTGACATAGTCACTGGATCGTTTGGCGTCCAAAATACCGCTGTTGGAGCCCCAGGAAATGCCGTTCTGTATTGCCCTGAGGTAAAGCTCCATGAAGACAGATGTTCGGTAAACTGCGCGTATTCACTCATAACATTGAATTCGACTTCTACCTCTATACCGGCAGCATCTTTACCGGAAGCCAATAAGATATTTTCAAAAAGCAATGCGGTTGAATCTAACTTACGAATGAAATCTTGCGCTTCTTTATAGGATTTATCTTTCCAGGCCAATACTGCCATGCGTTGCACCAGACCATCTGCCAGTGGCTCGTATTGTTGTAAAAACTCACGCATTATTTTGGGTGAAACATTGCGCGCTTTGGCACGAGCAGTGAAGGGCGCTTTGTCAGCCAATAAATCGGTAAACAGGGTAGCAATTTGAGCGTATTCTTTTTTGATTTGATCGGCTTTAAAACTATTACAGTGCTGAATGGCACGCTCGATAATGTTTTTGTGACCTAAAGAAAATGCATCACTGCCTTCGGGCACCACCATTTCTGCGGTAGTAGCAAAGCAATTTGATTGATCCACGATTGCTAATTGATTGGTCATGAATTGGTTTAGTTGTTCAAGACTGTTAGATGGATCTTTGTTTTGCTCTTTATTGAGTTCGATAAGCGTATTTTGCCATTTACCAAACAGCTCATAGTTCACGTATTTGCCTTTGGTATTAAGCAAAAATACAACCAGTGGTTCAGCATACTCAAAGGCAATATTATTGGCTCGCTCCGCCTGAGCGGATAAATAATCTTGTAGTTGTCCGTCGCCATTGATACCAAACAGCACCGCATTGTACTGGTGGGCGCTCCATTTGGGCTTTTTAAGCGGTGTAAAAATGCGATTGTCGCGATAAAGCTTATCGACTCGTTCTAACAATTTAAAGGCGTGATCCTGACTGATTTTCAACAGCCAGGCGTGGCTTTCTTCAAATTCCAGTTTTTGATAAGCCAGCAACAACGCGAGAATGGAGTCCATGGACTTTCTAAAGTTACCCACTGCGGCGGACAAATATGCTTCCTGCTGACTTACAGGGCGTAATGATTCTGGTCTGAATTCTGCCACTTCTTCCACTTGCGCCTGCATTACATGGCGATTCATGGCGAATTGCAGTTGCTTTAGGGCAATTCCTTGAGCAAAGTATTTCTGGTTGTCTTTTACCTTTTTGTTAGGCAACCATACGCTTTGGTATTCTGTGCCAGCAAAACGCACATATTCGTCATAAAGCTCTATTGCGCGATTAAGCTGCTCTGTTGACCAGAAAAAATCTTCGCCGGTTTTCACATAATCATTAGCAGCCACCACATCCATATAACTCAGAGCATTGGTTTTCTCTACTGACTCGAACAGTGCCTCGGCATCAGGTGTTAAAGCCATTGGGTATTCTGTTTTGGCGTAAATCGACATGTAAAGCTCTTGATTGTCGCTTTCCATCACCTGAGAAACTGCTTGCTGGCAGTTGCTCAAAAATTCTTTTGCTGCTGATTTGTCTTTACCGAAATTATCGCTCAAAGAGGTCAAAGAATCGTGTATCAACATACATTCGTTAGGGGTGGCGTGAGACGTTAGCCAATAGTTTTCAAGATGACTCAACCACTCTTTATAAGTACTTAAACTTTGTGCAAACTCCGGGATCTTATTATACCAACTAATGACCGTGGGAAGGCTCTGCAATTGGGCGCTCAACTCGAAAAACTCCTTTGGCGCAGCGACTTCGTTGGCGATAACGTTTATTTCCTGGTTTGCCAGGGCGATAATGGCATTCCATTGTTGTTGGGTTTCCAACGGCGTGATGTCACAGAAAGTATTAAATCCAATGTCATTGTTGTTATTGGATATGGCTCGAATGTAAAGAGAAGAGTGTTCATAAAAGCTATCGGGCAATTTGGTTTCGTATAAGTAATCTACGATATCCGTGATCTTGCGTTCTGTATCAAGTGAGGATTGATGATCATTGGTGATCAAATCATATAACTCATCATAGCGGGCATAGCCCAAGGAAAGATCTTTTAACCAATCAGTAAATTCCCTGGCTTTGCCGAGGTTTTGTACATTATTGAGCTTTTCCTGCAACTTGCTTTGCATCTTGCACTGGAAGGCGGGGAACACCACTTCTCCGAATACATGCGAAGAAAAATAATCCATAATGCGATCATTAAAAGAGTTGTGCCAAGACAGCGGCATACTCAAATAGTTGATCTCACTAGCGTCCATTGCTGCGATGTGATCTAACACTCGATTTACGTGCGTGAGTCCGGTAACTTCTTCTATTTTTGGCTCGTTTTCAATAGCTCTAACAAGACTATCTGTCTGCTCATTTAACGCCATTGTATCCATTACTAACAAGGTTGAGAGCGCGGCAAAGGTGAAAATGGATGTGTACTGATAGGCTCTTAGACGACTGTTGCTGGATAGCAGTTTATTTTGTGGTGGGAAGGCCAGTCGATTTTCAGCAAATATTTTCTGTTCAAACAGCTCCTGTAAACAAATAAAGTGTTTTTCCTGCTCGCCAGATTCGGCATTGGTCTGGGTGTTCTGGCCTGCAAAATAAACACCGCGAAACATTAGTGGCATTTGTAGAGCTGTGTTGCCGAACAGTTCATTACAGATGATGGTAAGCGGGGATTCCATGGCATCCATACTATTGGCCAACAGCAATGCTTCTGTGGGTTTCGCCTTATCCAGCGCTTTGTCATTGCTGATTATCGACATTTGCGCGCTGCGCACTTGGTGGGAAACCGCGTTGACCGCCTCTGAAATCCAGCTGGATTGGTAGGGCTGCGAATCGTTATAGGGATTCGCCCAACCAAACTGTTGATGAATGTAGCGCTTTACTCTGTCTTGGGACCAAAAAGCGTCAAAACCTTGTAGTTGTTCAGCCCCGGTAACGATGAGATAAACAGGTAAAATAAACCCGACTTTTTGTTGTGTCTGCCAGACTTCCTGATAGATTTCAGTTGCCCAGTTTTCAAGCTCCAGCTTATCGAGTTCGTTAATTTTACTGATGGGTAATGTAACAATTATGCCGTCCAGGGGACGTTCCGGACGAAACTGTTTTAACTCGGAGACAATTTCTGGGGTCTTCTCATGATGAACAACACAACCTTGTTGGAACAGGTACCAGCTGTCAGAGTCATCTTTTTTTTGCAACAAGCGTTGTTCTTTCTTGCCTAAAAGCGATTCCAGTTCGCTGAGAAGCTGCTTGTCTGGTGTTATTTCACCACCACTAATCATTAGATAAGTGGGCAAGTTGTAGCGTTTCTCATGCCCTCCACTAAGCAGTTGCACGGCATTGACCAAGCCACCTACGACGTTAACTTTGGGTTTTGCTACCTGCTTGTCTTTTCGCTCTGCTGTAGCATCATCTGCTTTTTTCTTCCATCGAAACAGGTCGTCACGGGAAAAACTGATACGATTAAAACCCCGAGGTAGAAAGGGAATAACGATTTTGATTTGTTTTCCGCTGGCCAGAATCAGCAGAAAGACAACAATAATTATCAGTACTAACAGCCAGATGAGGTTGTACTCCCCAAAGAAGCCATCCAGTTTGCCAAACATGCGTTTTAATTCATTTAAATTCATGTTATTTGGTACTCGAACTGATAACCGAGGACAGCTCCTGACTCAAATCCATGGTCAAGACCCCCCAAATTCCGGCACCTAAAGCCAAGTATAAAATAAAAGCAAACAGGGTGACACGGTGCCATTTGGATAAAGGTGCCAGCCTTGCGGCTTTATCATTATTTCTGTTGTGCAAATAGGGTTGATGGAATAAGTGTTTATGAGACAAATCAACGCTATTGAAATCAGAAATTTCCACTAGCGAGTTCATCAAGTGTTCTACGCGAGATGAATTGTTAATTAACTTGCCTCTGAAACCTTGCCATAACACGGTTAGATAGATGTAGGCCAACTGCTTCACCTGTGGCGACAGGGTTTTACCCGTTACGTCTGATTCGATCATCTCTTCAATCCGCTGTACCAGCTTATGCCCAGCATTGCGGCTCGAATAGAGGGTTTTCTCTAGCAGCATACCTAACCAATCGGTTTGATGGGGCCAGGCAACCATACGTAGCAGTTGGTCGTCAATGAGCGCAACGAGTGCATATTGAGCTTGTACGTAAATTATGTACTGACCAGAAGAGGCGATAGTTTTTATTCTCTGCTCTTGAGCGGCTAAATGTTCTGTAATTTCGCGATGTACGTAGCGCGGTACATCTTTAATCTCTTTGCCTTCACGATCCGCGAGGTTTGAGCTGTCTTTGTAATGAGCTTCAACATCAACCCGCAGCTGATTCCAAAACGCCAGGCTCTCTTCGAACGCCCGGAGGATCAGTTGACTCTGCTTAATTGATGCTGGTGAAATACTCATTTATCTCTCCATCACCCTGATTTACGCGGTATAAACCAATTGATGACAGTGGGTTGATGCTCAGCCAAGGACTGGTCAGAACCGCTGATCATTAATCGGTGTTTCGGTGCAATAAATTCTCTGTCTACTTTTATCTCTATAAAAACTTCTTCATCGCCAGCCAGAAGTTTCAGGTTCTTAAATTCTTTAACTGGTAAGCGGTCCGCCCCTAGAGTACGAGACAACAACAATAACTCCCAATTGTTGTCTGTAGCTATCATGGCATTTTCAATCCACTGCTTCAGTTTGTCTGGGCTGGAGCCCTGAGCTTGTTTTAATGACAGATAAAACACGCCATCCTCAGGTAACTGATCAATTGCTACTGAGTACTCGTGATCATCGTTTAATTCGAAAGGAATACAGGTGAAGTCTAGCCTGATACTTTCCGTAATATCGGTTATGAAACTAAAGAGTGCTTTGAAAGTACCATCAATATCGTTGTGACGATATTCCGAAAACGACGGTGGCAATAAATCCGGGTGGATGATGGCCATATTACCAGCGAGATTCACCAGTGCCAGGTATAGTTGTTGTGGGTGAGTTACTTGGCTATTTAGCAGTACTTCTACCGTTGGCAAACAAGCTGTTAGATAGTGAATTCTTTGTCTTTGAACGGCGCTAACAATGCTATTTTGCCCTTGTGTATCGGTGAAGAAGTTTCTCAATCCAGTGGCTTTGGTTCGAATATCACCAAGCAGCGCTTCTATGTCTTTACCCAACTTAACCTGATAAGGCGCATCGACCTTAGGCACATAAAGAGTCGGTGGTGTGTAATTTAATATCTGGAAACTACCATCATAGGTTTTTTCCATCTTTAAAATGGGGAATGAGCGAAAGTTCGGAGACAGCTGCGAATCCACAAGCAATAGCAATCTGGCTCTGAGTCTGACCAGATCTATCTTGTTCTGAATATCATTTTGGTCGATAACCTTGCCTTCATTGACACTGTCATAGCGTTTTAATTCACTATCGACATCGCTGGCACAGCCGTCACTTAGCGCAGGGATTGCAAGATGCACGTGAAATGGTTTTTGAGGCTCAATATCGGGAATTTCTGACAACTGAATTGAAAGCTGCTTTAACCCTTCATTTTCCATGCTTTGTTGTTTTGAAATTGCGTGTTTTACCACAGTGCCATCAGGCATTACTGCGTGTACCTTATTCACTATCAACTGATCGAAAGTAACGGCGTCTTGGTCTATCTCCAGCTCACAAACACCCCAATAAAATGGGTTAGTGCGCTGAAGTTGATGGAACAGTGCTTGTTCAATGTAAATATTATTTTGTTGAAAATGCTGCGGAGATAACAGCATTCCTTCAAACCATTGAACCGGATCTGGCATGGGAGAAATATTCTTCATTATTCTTGGTCCTCTGTGGCGCCGCCGGGAGCTGCTGAAACCATAGTCATTTGAGCTGCATCAAAAACTAACCATGGCGTGGCAACCTCAGTGAGGACTGCTTTAGCATTGGGGTTATTGGGATAGTAGGCAAACGCAAAAACGCCTTTAGCCAAAGCGCTTCTCTCGGAAAAATTGTCTAATAACTCACTGTATCCGGGCACAATTTGCCGCTGGATTACATCCATATTGACTCCATAACTCGCAATATAACCCTGTCTTTCCTTAAACCATTGATCAGAAGATGTGCTGGTGAGCAAGGTAACCAGGTTTTCGTCGTAGGCAAAAACGATATCGACTGACACGGCATAATTCATTGCTGTTCCAGTGTTTACTTTTAAACCAACGCTTTCTACTGAGTTGCCGCTATACCATGGCATGTACTCATTCACCATCTCTACAGTAGAACAAGCACTAACAAATACCAAAGTCAAAGCTGCTAAAAACAGGTTTTTCATGTCAACACCATCACCTTCACCTGGCTTGGTGATAAATTTAGCCCGGGAATGTTGGAAAGTAACCCGTTTTGGCCACTTAAGTCTAGCATTCTGGTGCAAGGCATGCATTGAAAATAGGTTCTGAAACTGCCCAACAGGTTGCGTTTTGACCCCATAAACTGTTGGGAAACAATTCCCCCTAATGGAATTGATACTTCATTACCGTTACTCAATGCTGTCGTGGTCAATAGATTGTGCACCGGCATGCAAGTAATGAAGTGATTAAAGATAGTGGGAATAGCCAAGGTTGAAAAAGCAAAATTTGGCAACGGAATAGGGATAGGCCCAACAGGCGTAATTATTTTACACACATCGGGAAAGCCGAGGCTAAGAGCAAACATTTGAGTCTTACAAAACATCATTTACCCCATGTTAATCCGGTCCGCATCCATCTTGATGTCTTTTTCTGCAGTGATAAGTTGTTGAGTAGCATGACTTTTTAACAATTTTTCCGCATGGAAATCAAGGTGTTCTGACCTGTTTATTAGGTGTTTTGTGAACTGCACCAGTGTTCCATGGATCATTTGGCAGGCAGAGCGTGCACATTCGTTCAATTTTCCCAGTGCGACATTCAAGTTAATTTCTTTAATTGCATTGAATCTAATGCTATTTGAGGCATTCACTGTCAGATTGTCTGTGTTGATTTTAATGCTGGCATTTTGGGGCAGGGAAATTTCTCTTTCTTGCTGTTGCTCGCAATGCAGCACACTAATGATCCAGCCTTTGTTTTGATCATCTTTCCAGTACAAAACCGTGTCGCCTGCAACTGGTACAATCAAACAGCTAAGTGCTTTTTGAGTATTGATATGGCCATTAATTACGCAGCCTCCATCTTTGTTTACCGCCGTGACTTTGCCGGCGAATAGAGGGCGCTCAAAAGTGTTTTCTATAGCAATGTTGTCGTTTATTTGTGTTCCCATATCAGGCTTCCGCCTCCGATTTTGCCTGTAACTCGTCAGTTTTCCTGAGCATTTTTTTATTGTTTTTCTTCCAAAGAGTATTATCTTCTGCCAGCTTATGCCAGTTTGCGGCAGTAAAATCACAATTCTTCACAGTAGACCCGTTGATTTGCGCTCGCGACCAGTCGCTAAATGCCAGCTTGCAATCCAGCCAGGTTGAAGTTAGCCATTCTGAGTCTTGCCATAAACTTTTATCTGCATTGGCGTGTTCAAAACGCGTGTGCTGGCCGTTAGATTCGTTAAATATCGTTTCTGTTAGCTGGCACGTATTAAAAACAACTTGATTAAACTTAGCTTTTAGAAACAAGGCTTGCTGCAAGTTGCAGTGATTAAATTGACACTTCTCGAAGCTTGCTGCGATAAAATTATTGGTTTGCCATTGTGCTTCAGTGATGACACAGTTGCTGAATTGACTCTCATTAAAGGAACAGGCTTGCCAGCTCAAGTTATTCCAATCTTTATCCTTAAAAGAGCATTTCAGAAACAACCCACGTTGTACCTTACAGTTTTCAATATTTACTTGCTCAAAATCGGACTCATTCAGTACAAAGTTATTCATTTCAGAGCCTGCAAACAAAACGGATTCACTTTGCACCTGCATGAATGCACTGTCTAACCACTTTCCATTTTTGAAGGTAAATGATTTGATTTCCCCCTGAGTCAGAGCAACACGTTGAGCTTTAGATTTTTCAAAGGTTACATTTTGCTGTGCACAAGATGCGAATGAACTTCCAATGAGGGTACAGTTGTCGAATTGAGAGTTTTGCAGGGTAGTAGCATGCCAGGTGCAAGTGTCAAAGTGACAATCAACAAACTGACAGTCAATAAAGGTGCAACTTAAAAACGTACATTGTTGGAACTGCGTTTTACTAAAAGTCAGGGCGTTAAACACAACATCCTGAAAGGTAGCCATAGACAATTCAAGCTCACCGAATGCCACACCTTCGATTTCTTCTTGGCTGATAATACGATTGAGACGAGCCAGTTTAAGCAGCTTTTCGGTCGGCATTACGCCACCTCTTTTTAATTATGGGTTCAAGGTTTTCGGCGTCTTTGAAATTACTGTCGAAAACCGCTGCAGCAATGGCATCGGTTCGATAAAAGTTGGCATTTTTAAGTTGGCAATTATCTAGCAGGGTGGCGCGCATCAGTGCCGTGTAGAAATTACACTGTTCAAAGTTGCAATGGACAAATCGCGATTCACTTAATATTGATTGAATAAAACTACTACGTTTGAAATTTCCAAAGTGGAAATCAGAATCTCCCAAGTCGCACTGGTTTAGAGCCGCATCAGGCGCGTGCCAATATTTTCCGTTGATACGTCTGAAACCGCATTGCGCCGCTTTTACTTGCGTTAAACAAGAACCAGACAAGTCACCGTCGCCACTGAATTGGCATTTTTCCAATTCTGCTTGCGCGAAGTTGCACACGCGGAACAAGGATTCCAGAAACGCACAGCGGTTCAATTTGACGTTGCAAAATTGACTGAGGTTGAAGTTACAAGCCATGGCGATGAACATTTCACCCGTAATAGTGGAAAAGTCGCTGTCGTTACATTGACTATTAACCATACTTAACTTGCTAAACTGGCTGGCAACAAAACGACTTCGAACGAGGTTGGCTTCAAACACCACAACCATGCGCATATCACAACCTGTGAAGTTGGCATTCTCGAAGTTTGTTTTCATCAACAGGGCCTGACTCATGTCTGCGCCTGAAAAGTCGGGATAGTGACCCACAGCACTGCTTAAATTGACTTCGCTCAGTCGAGCCTTTTTAAAGGAGGCGTTACTGAGTTTGCACCCTAATAACGCTGTTTGAGCCAGATTGGCCGTGTCTAAAACGGTCCCCTCGAGATTGCAGTTTTCGAGGTTCGCCTGACTCAGGTTGATGCCTTTTAAATTTAAAAAGGATAAATCTGCACCGGACCAATTTCGGGCCGCCAGTAGTTCTCCATTGTTCAGGGCATTGAGGAAGATGGCTCTTTTTTCTTGAGCATATTTATCTTGCGGCCACTCTGAAATCGGCGTCATGCTATACTGTTGAGCTTTAAACTGCTGCTCTTCGAGCATTTTTAACTGCTCTTCATCAAGGTCCAGACTCTGACCTTTAGCCAGTGATTGAAGCTCTTCAATCTTATCCGAAGCATTGCCTTTGGCCTTGATTTCTTTCACCTGCTCGGCATCCAGTTGTTCTAACTGTTTATCACTGAGCTCCTGTGCTTCTTCTAACTGTTGCTGCATCTCCAATTGCAATTTTTCCGCTTCAGCTTTTTGTTTTGCCACTTCTTCCATCATAGGGCCAGCGTTAAACGACCCCCGTTTTATCGCTTCTTTGCTGATTAAAACCTTGCGTTGTTCCATCTCAGGTATTACAAATCCCGGAGGTAGGATACCCCCATTGGCTTCTTTGGCATCTTCCAGAAACTGTTCTTGTTGTTCTTTTTGCAGCGCTTCCGCCGCGGCTTGCTCTTGTGCTATTTCAGCTTCTTCAGCAGCAATTTGCTCTGGTGTTTTAAGCGGTGCAAGAGGAGCTTCATCTGACATGGCCTGTAAAGCCGTATCCGGGTCTGTTCTGAGTTTCAACTGTTGCTCATAATGAGCGATTTCTCTGGCTTCGTCTTGTAACGCTTCATAGGCGATTAAATTGGCTTTAATGTCGCGAGCATCAAGCTGAGATACTTCCAGTTGCCCGTGCCAAATAGCCGCACCGACATTAATATCGGGAAACAGCCAAACGGTATCCAGATAGAGCGGTATTTCTTTAAAGTTATCTTCTGCGTCGCTGGTCTGAATAAAACTACGGGGATAGACACCGGGCAATTTACCGTTAAACACCGAAGTACCTGGTAGCAGATTCGTTAAGGTGTAGGACTCATCACCGCGCAAATAGCCATTAAGCTGCTGATCTTCCCTGGCAGCTTGGAAAAGTCGAAAGTCGGTATCTGGTGCGAGATTGGGAAAGTGGTTTTCCAACCAGTCTTTAGTTTTGTAATTACCGTTGTATTGACTGCGCTGAGAGTGATTAATGGTTAAGCTGCCAAACCCTGCAGGGGGGTACTTTTTACCGATGCGCTTGATGCTGACTTTTTCATCCTCGACATTCGGAGCCGCAACGACTTTGTCTTCAATTTTGTGGCCGGTGCCGACCGGGTTGTCGTTGTAACCTTCGCCACCATAGGCCACCTGGTCATTGATGAACACCGATTCCCAAGGCTCGGCTTGGGTCAACTTATAGCCCATTAATCCTTTGTGCCAGTTGCGATTGCCGTTGATTTTCAGACGTTTTTCTATGTTTCCAAACTTGATACTTGCTATCGCCGGTTTATTGGATTCTGCTTCAGGATTCCAGGCGCTGCCAGCTAACATAAACTCAGCAGTAGGTTTAGGCATCACCATGTCTAAAATCTGAGTGCCGAGCTGTTCTTGCACCAACGGCCACTGCAGGTTTTCGGTAAATACGCCATAAGGGTTGTGGGGATCTGGCTCGGAAGGTTGTGTTCCCATCTCAAAAAACACCACCGGCGCAGACACAAAATAATGCTTGAACTTAAAGGTATAAGCTTTGTGTAATAAACCGATTTTTTGAGGTTTGATCACTTTCATCTGTTTATAACACCAATTTTGCGGCGCTGAGAATTTCCAGCATGGCACCCTCGATAGATAAGGTCGCTCTGTTGTCAATACTCAGGGTTGCGCCGCCACCTGTGATATTGACATCGGTAGCACTGCCGGTGAGGTTAATTCCTGTACTACTGCCCGTTAAATTAAGAGATGTACTGCTGCCCGTTAGATTTAGTGAGCTACTGGAACCGGTCAAATTCAGGCCACTGCTTGAGCCGGTTAGTCCTAAATTACTCGAAGAGCCTGTCAATGACAGGCCACTACTAGCCCCGGTTAGGGATAAACTGGAAGTTGCACCGGTTAGTGACAAATTACTGGATGCACCAGTTAATGAAAGACCCGCCTGAACGCCCGTTAAGCTTAGACTACTTGAGGTACTGGTTAAATTCAGTGAGGTGGACATGTTGGTAATACCAATACTGCTGGACATGTCAGTAATAGAGATATTGTTAGACATCGTGGTGATGCCTATGCCGTTAGACATATCCGTAATGGAAATACTATTACTGGTGCCAGTGGTACTCATACTGTTACTGGTGCCCAACGTACTAGTACTGTTGGAGGTTCCTACTGAACTGATACTCGTCGAGGTGCCAACGGTACTGTTACTTATTGTAGTCCCTACTGTGCTGGTACTCTCGCTGGTATCTATGGTGGAAATGCTAATAGAGCCACCGGTTTGGGTGGATTCTGAGAAGGTGCCGCCGGTTTGTACTGAGTAATTTTCAGACTTACCAATATGCAGGTTCTTGCTGTAGGTATTACCGTAAATCGCAGAGTCACTGTAATTGACGTATGCCATCATATCGCCGGGATCATCACCCAAGTCGGCGCCAGCGCCCATACGAGAAATCGAATGGCTTCGCTCTGTCACCGAATAACCGTATGAGCTACTCTCAGAGTAGTTAACACTATTGTAGTTACCACTGTTCCGGTGTTTTTCTACAATGGTTCGGGCTTTGCTCAATGAGGTTGTGACGTTGGCTCCAAAGCTAATGCTGGTATTGTCACCGTAGCTGGTACTGTAATTATTGCCAACATTGGTGGAGCAGGTGTAGTCCTCGGGCATGATGGTTTTATTGCCCTTGTTCTGCATTATCTGGGTAACTTCCGGGATTTCATTGTTATCCTGGCTGCGTGAAACGGTTACCCATGCACCGGTTTCCGGAATGGTTTGCATGTGCTCAGCAAGCTTAACCCAATGGATAGAGTCAGGATCATCGATAAAGTTGACGTATATCCCACGACAGTTGAATTTTTGCTGACCGTTGTCATCGTATTGAAAGTCTTTTTTGTCGTAGGCAAAACCGTCTTTTTCCAGGTACTTCGCTGAGCTGCCTTCGTAATCTGTTTCCCCATCGTGATCCACCACCAGTGCGAGAATACTGCCTTGGTTTTCTTGTGGTGGAGTAAAGGGGGTTGCGAGGCCGTTTGCATCCATGGCCTGAAAAGTATTGGAATAGTCGCCAGCGGCGCTACCCTGATGTTGTACTTGTGTCGCAACAAACTCTAAGCCATCTAGTGTTGGACAAATCGGCATATCCGGGTCATCGTCATAGCGTTCTTTTACGATGAATTTGTGACCCGCTTTAAGCTCAGGGCATGATGACGAGCCTGAAAACTCAAAGCGCGACGCCACCAGCCGGTTCATGTGCTCGTCGGTCAGGGTATTGATTTCTTTTTCTGATGCACCGTATTGCACCATGTTGAGAAACTCCATATTGAGTTTTTCTTTCTTGTTGGCCTTGTTGATGAACACTGGGGTGGCCATCGCGGTGTTTTGCGATTCCCAGGTAGCTTCTTTTTGAGCCAGTACGGTGGTGATCCCCGATGAGGTAAGGTTCTGCTTGTAACTAAACTGAGTGATGTAGTCATCCCGTTCCAGTGATTGCTGATGGGTGTAGCTCAGGTACAGCTCTTTCAAATCGTGGGTTTCTTCTACTTTGCCGGCATCATTAACTTTGTGTTTGTAAATACCGGTGTAGTAGGGTTGGTCGGTGATAATCATCTTGTGATGTTTATCATCATGTTCAAAATAATAAAACAAACTGACTTTTTGCATCAGCTTGTTGAGAAAATCTAAATCGGTTTCACCCGCCTGTAACCAGTCTTGTTTGCGATAACTGGCAAGCCCTCTAACCACTCTGGAAGGTTTCTTCTCCAATTCTTCTTTGTTGAACTCAATACTGTTTTCACTGAGGATCTCGATAATGACATCCAGAATCGTTTTTTGTGAGAAAAGACGGTAGTTGTTTTGCAGTGAAAGTTTAAATATTGCTGGTTTCAGGTTAGCGGTATATACACCGCGCTCAGCCATGGAGAAGTTACTGATTATGCCATTGAAATACAGTACCGGGCGGTCGTTGGGGTACTCTCCCTCGTACATGTCTTTTTGGGTCTCCGGCAGGCCCATGCGAATACAGGCCTTGGCTCCTAAAATCTTTTGAAAGTCCAGTTTTTGAGAAGTAACACCGCCTTCACTTAGTAGAGAGCCATACTTACCCGCCAGTTCTTTTCCCCAAGGACTGTTGATGCCAGAAGAAAAATAGGTGTTGGCCCTGAGATTCAGAGTGAAATCAAACATTTGAGACAGGGACTCTTGACCAGAAAAATTCTGCAGTCGCAATGTCTGGTCATCGATAATGGTGCCGTCATCCAGCTCTATATAAAAATCCAGGCTACAGCGAGGAGCTGGCGGGGTATCTGCCTGTCGGGTGCCGGGATATTCTGTGTAATCAATTTTCTCTGCAATTTGGGTAGTGTTCTTTCCCGTGTTGAATTTCACGCGATGTCCTCCCAAAATTGATTTTTGAGCGTTGGGATCACCGTAAATTTAGGCAGATTCAATGTTTTACCCTGACCAACATCAGATTTTAGCCAGCTGGATTGCCCTAAAAACATTGAAGATTTTTGGCTGAGTTGCGATTTGGGTAAACATTCCCAATCCAGTTGTAGTCTGACGTCTATTTCGTAGCGACCATCGGTGAGGTAAGCGAGCATAGATTTTAGAACTTCGTGAAGATTGCCCTTGGGCATCAAACGACGGCATTGATCAATGTTTTTTAAAGTAAGCAATAACCCTATTTTTGCCTGGTTATCCCAGTGTTTTTTGCCCAAGCCAACACCTGAGCCTAAGCGAGCGTTGTCTTTCCCCAATCGGGTTTGCCAGGTTTCTGGTAATTTGCGCCAGCCACCCTTACAGGGTTCAATTTCTACTTTGCAATCGAACATACACTCAATGATTTGTTTCAATGATGAATAGTTTTGACGATTGCCAATTAACAGTGCAGAGAAAGTAAGTAACTTCTCTTGAGTAATGGGCAAGCGTTTGAATAAATCAAAAGTACTTAGCCCCGTTAGAGATTCCAAGATATTAAAGATTTCACTGTTGATACTGATGTCGTTAAACAGCATCGGATCCAGCTGCTTTTTGATATCAAATAACAGATGCAACAGGCGATTATTGAACAAATCCAGGAACGCTTCTGGGCCTCGATTACCACGCGACTTTTGTTCCAGCAACAAATCGTTGTATACGTCGGGCAGTGGGCCTTGCTGGCCCGTTAGCGCATAGCCATTTACCTTAACTTCGGTAACCTGTTCATCGGATTTCAGGTTGGCGATGAAATTGGGCATAAATGCCTGTTCGTTGACCGCTTTATATCTTATTTGTGGGATACCTTCTTCTTCCCGTACAACACACTCAAGTACGCGAATCGCTTGATAAAAATTGAATTCTTCTGCCTGACCTGTTAACAGATCTAGGCAAGATATTTGTGACCGCTCAGGGGTTTCCACTGATAAACCTTCTTATTGCCGACCATTAATTCCAGTCGGACGAACGAGTTGATATGGGCAAACAATGCCAAAAACTGGTTTAATACAGAGCCGAATAAAATCATGCTGCTGCCTTCAAACTTACGACCGTATAGGGTGAGTTTGAAGTTAACGCCATGATAGTAGCCTCGCCAACCACTTTTTTGAACCGGAAACATATCATTTTCAGCTGTAAAATTTTCAATGCTCTCGATTTGGCGCTGTGCAACGTTGTTGTCTTTGCCGGCATAAAGGTTAAGAATAGACGTCAGTGAGTCTTGTGCTAGTTTGGGGTCAGTTAAGGACACATAGTACAAGGACAGGTGAGAAAGCACCTTCCACATGTGTTCTGAGTTGGCCTTTTGCGAGCGATATCGGGTAGGGCGGGTAAGTAGTTTGGCCGACTTAATCGGTGAACTGCCAATAACCGAGAACTCCTGTCCAATATTAAATAGTTCACTCCAGGTGCGATTACAGCAAAGTGTCTCTGCGTAAAGCGTTTCGCCTATGGGCACGTCTCTTACAAAGGCTTCACTAAATACCGACAACCAGGTTTCCGTGCCGGGTGTCTTGGTTTTGTGGCTGGCCTCTGTTTGCGCTAACCAGCGAAAGTCTGAATCTTTGTGATCACTTCTTACAATAGAAAAATAAGGTTGTAGTTCTTTAGATTCGCCGCGGCGATTCATGGAAAACACTTTGTCAACGCGATATATCTCAAGACAGTCGTAGTTTTCTCTGCTGGGGAACAGCTTGTAACGATAGTCTTTGTGAGTAAGCGGTAATGGTTCAGAGGTCTTCTTAAACAGATTTACCACAGGTATACAGTTGAGTTTTAAACTGTTGCGCGACAGGTTGATATTCTTTGGAACCGGCTCATCAAATACCAGCATCAAACGCAGAGATTGATTGAACTGTACTTGCTCCATACCATCCACTTCGAAAAACAAGAATTTTTCTGGGAAGTGGAAGTAGTCAAATAACAGTGAATAACCTAAGTCTTGCTGATTTGTGCAAGGCATAGTGCGTTCGTCGTCTTCATAGCCACAGAATTTGAGGTTGTCCTTGCCCAGCGTTGCCACCCGTTCATTATTAGCGTCGTATACAACGGCACCGACAAAACCTTTGGCAAGGACATTATAAAACTGGTGCTTGGCGTTATCATCGAGATTAATGAAAAAACGCAGCGGCTTTTTCATCATCAAGCCATCTGCTGCCGCCTCTGGTGAAGGCACCAGGTTAATATCAATAATTGATTGGCCAGTTTTAAAGTGATTGCGAATGTAGTCTTCCTGATTTATGGGAAACTTAGCAATACTGTTAACCTTGAGAGGCCACAAGTTAACGGGATGACAGGAAGAAAAACGGCACTGGTTTAAACGTGCGGTCGCTTCCGTTTTACCGGTGACGTTTATGGGTTCAAATTGACGTTGGCCATTGAACAAATAGCCGTTGTCAAAATCGGCAGAAAAACCATCAACATCGCATTCCATGATCGCCATGGAGGGAATTGATGATACAAGCTGAGGGTAGAGTTGTTGCAATAGAATCGCTGGAAGCTGTTTAGTCTCTGCTTCCATATTTTGGCGCAGGCGACTGGTCATCCAAGCGAAAGATTGCAACAGTAGCTCAATGTGCGGATCTCTGGATTTGCCTTGGTTAAGCGCCAGTTCGTCTGCAATGGCGGGATAATCGCGGGCAAACTCTAAGGCGTCACTGCGCAATTCAGCCAGCTCAGATTTAAAATAATCTGTTAGTTGATCTCGTGAGTTGCTCATTACTTAACTCCAGCGACGCTCAGGGTATGACTAAAGTCCTCTCTTACATCTGCTACTTTAATTTGACCTGATACCGCTATTCTCTTAGGACTTAGCGGATTTTTGTTGCCTGTCAGGCTAACTTTGGGATTGATAATTCGTGGCTCGTAGTTCTTAACCATTTCGAGTACTTGCTCCATCAGCAGGGTACTGTCTTGACTGTTAGCTGCGTAGTCTACCGGACTATCAATGCCAAAGTTAAGTATCGATTTCTCACCTTTATGACCTTTTCTAACGCCATCAAACCAAGAACGACCCGATACTAAACGTTGAAGCTCCTCTCTGATCGACTCCCGCAGGACACTCATTTTGCCAAAGGTATCCTCTGGCATTTTGAGGTCAGGCTGACAAAGCCGATCAAAGAGAAAGCGACGCATTACATTGGTCCTCTGTTACGCGCCACGCTCCAGCTGTATACAAAGCTACCGGTGATCTGAGCTTGACTGTCTTGATGCGAAGTCGTCCACTCGATATCGGTAAAGTTAAGCGTGATTTGCTCAGTAGCCATGTCATTTGGATGTGACTGGGCTTCTACTGAACTGATCATGCAGTTATACAGTTTAACGGTCATGATATTACCGATGATTGAGTTACCGTCACCATCCATATTTGCGTTGCGGCAAAGGAAGATTTGAGTCGGCTCAGAACCGTCATCAATCGGCGCTGCTGACAAGCAATGCTTGTACAAAAGCGGAGATGTTTTATCCAGGTACTTAACCGCCGTAATATCATTTAAGTTTGGACGACCTGATGTACGCGCTGCGTTACTCACGTCGGTTGTCATTTGCTGTTTCATGCCGAAGTGCATGGATACCAGTTCAATACAACCCGACAGATCATCACCTGCGTCTACCAGCTCACCATCAATTAAGCTGGCGCCAGCAAGGTCTTCCAAACCTGGTTTTAATAATACTAAATCCATAACGATTTCCTCTTAACTAGTTATCAGGAAGGAAGATCTGCAACCAGTCGAATCGACGTGGATAGTTCTTCTAACTGAAAATGGGGTTTCAGGAATACTGTCGCTCTGTAGGCGCCTGGCTTTCCTGGTACATCAGTTACATCGATACGTGCTTCACGTAACGGATACTTAGCCTTAATGTGCTGGGGCGGCGTATCGTCTAGCAGTACGTATTGTGCGATCCAGGTGTTTAGATAGTTCTCAACGTTTTGTCGCGTCATGAAGCTACCGATCTTTTCACGCATGATGACTTTGATGTAATGAGCAAATCGCGATGCAGACATTACGTATGGCAGCATTGATGAGATGCGCGCATTCGCAGTGGCTGAATCAGTCAGATACATCTTAGGTTTGTTGGTGCTTTGTCCACCAAAGAATGCAGCCTTATTAGTGCCCTTACAGTGACAAATTGCCATAAAGCCTAAGTCGTTAAGCTCTTTCTCACGACGGTCGGTGATAGCTACCTGAGTAGGGCAGTTCAATTCGACGTCGCCGCTTTCGGTTTCAAATGTGTAAGCAGGTAAACCTTCTACCAAACCACCACCTTCAACACCGCGAATAGCAGCTGTCCAGCCGTGTAGGGAGAACGCATTTGTAATACGCTGACCTAAGATATAGGCGGGGTTACTCCACAAAATCTTACGGGCGTCTACTTGCTTAAGCGTCTTCTCTGTTGAGTTGCCATCTTCGTCGGTATCGACCAGGGTTACTGCGACATCTTCATCGAAGTAAATGCCTTCAACCGGGTTGTTTTCATGATGGTACGGCAGACGCATCATAACTTTAGGCAAGGTTAGTGTTACGTAGCGAGAATCTTCACTTTCGCGGAATGCGCGCCATTGAATTAATTCAGCACTCTCAAATAACTTGCTTAAGTCGCGAGGTTTGTAAAGGTTTGAGAAATCATCCATATCGAATAATTTCGCATAAGCTGATGCAATGAATGGTGCGTGAGCTGCAGCAGCAACACCTGAAATCATTTCCAGGAATTTAATGTCGCGTGCAGTACGACCAAATTCAAAGTCACCTAACAATACGCTGTAGGGTTCGCCACCGAAGGTACCGTATTCTTCTTCATAAATGATTTTGAATAGGGCGCTTTGGTCAAACTCAACCGCTTTATCCAAATCTTTGAACAAATCCTCATAAGACACGTTCAACAGGCGGATTTTAAGCTTGTTGTTAGTTTCTGTGTTCATTACCAGAAAGTGCAAACCTCTCCAGCTGCCTTCCAGCGTCTGAAAATCATCGTGATGAATGATTAGGTTAAGTTGCTTGCTGATAGTGACATCTTTTTCAGCGATACGATGAGTCAACATACCACCATGGTTGTAATCCGGATTGTCACCTGTTGGGATCAAATCGTCTTTCACCATGATTTGCTCAACATATTCTGCAATCAGTTCAACTGCATAGGGTTTTTGAGCATCTTCAAGAATCATCTGGCCTTCGCTTAGCATGCGAGCCATGGTTTGACCGTCTTCTAGTTCTGCAGCGTATGCTTCTAGAACCGCAGCCTCATAAGCTGCCTGGTCAATTTTGCCCGCTGCACGCTCAGTGCGAGCAGTCTCTACAGCTTCTTTGGCACCAGCAACTGAAGCTTTTAACGCATCGCCTTTTTCAGAATCTGATAACAGTTCTGACAGGATGCCATTAAGGCCATCGTTACCATCCAACTTAGCCATAAAGTCACGCAAGCGGCTACGCTCAAGGTAGATTGCATTGAGTTTAGGTACTCGTTGAACAACGACTACAGGATCAAAGTCGTCGATGTGCATGAAAGGCACATTAACAGACAATTCGCCTGACTCGTCTGGAAGTGTATTCGGTACACTGAATTTCACTCGAGGTTCGATTGACTCAAGTACCTTGTTGAAGTTATCGCGATCAATCTGAACCATTTTACGGTCCCTGAGAGGGGGTAAAACTTTATCAGATTTTGCAGAAAGAGGAGCAATAACACCCACGATAAATGGGATCTCCTTTTTCTCCAACGCGCCGCCCGTTTCTACGTCATAGGTAATTTGTACCCGAGGTGGGCGAACCCTGCTTAGTTTATGTTGTATGCTATTCGACATTCGACTAGCCTCCGTTGATAAAAATTAAGCGTTAATTCGTTTAGCTACTAATGTAGCGCCTCTCGAACATAGATAACGCGCCCTCCATATACTCTTTTGTGCAGTTCCCCTTCCAGGACCAACATTTCAAGAGCCTCCATAACCAGATCCCTGGCGTTGTTCATACTTTGTTTGGTTATCCACCAACTCGCGATACCTTCGACTGTGTCTCCGGCATGCGGATTGCCACGGAAGTATTCCCTAATGTCCTTGGCAATGCTTTCTACTTTGACCGGTTGTGATGCCATATCTCTCATCCACTTGTTCGTTAATTCAGGACTGTCCGACAAAATAGAGCGCATTATGCGTGCCAACTTTAAATGTCTTTTAAGTTGTTGATATATAATGTTTTTTGAATTGTGGAGAAAACCCTTGTAGGGGTATTTTGCCCTGGCAAAAATTAACTAATTGCTCTGCAGTACAGATAAACTAAGGGCATAGCTCAATCCAGGGTAAATCAGACACACGTGGCGGTTTGGCCCTAAACATTCATACAGGGGTTTGTAGTATAAATGACCAGGTTACGCGTAATCATTTCAAATGACTAATTCTAAGGGCGTTATAGATAAGTGACTGTATTGCCTGGGATTAAGGAATATTCTTTACTGAATTGCGCATCTGCTAACTGCGGTTACCATGCTGGTTTTTTATTTGGAATTTATTGCTTGGGTAGAATTGCCCGGATATGTTCGCAAAGCCCTGGTCGGTTGTTGAGCCTCATTAACGCGCTTGGGTTTATTTGTATTGGTTTATGCTTTTGAGTATACACAGACCTGCGGGTGAGCCTCTGAATCACAACAAACAGAAAGGTCAGGATTAATTGTGCATGTTAGATTGCTTCAAGGACCAAGCCACAAGGAAGTTTTCACCAATAGATTGGCAGCTTATTATCCGGGATAAATAAAGAAGGCGTGATGAAGAGCACGCCTTTGATGAGGTGGTACAGGTATCAGGTGGAAAACTGATTGCGTTCCAGACCGTGCTTTTCCATCAGTCGGCAAAAAGAACGACGTTCTTTTTTGGCGATACGAGCGGCTTTAGATATGTTACCCTCTGTTTTCACGAGGATTCGGGTCAGGTAATCTCTCTCGAACTGCACGATAAGTTCTTCTTTGGCGGCTTGAAAACCATCGAAGGCATCAAGATCACCATTGATACGATTTATTACGTCGTTGTCTGTGCCATTGGACCCGGTGAGCAGGGAGGTATCGGAAATAATGAATCCTTCGGTCAGATACCAAGCCCGTTTAACGAAGTTTTCCAGCTCTCGAACATTACCATCCCAATTCCAGGCTTGCATTGCGGTGATCATATTAGCTGAAAATACCTTAACTTCACTGTTGCTTTGCAAGCTAAGAGTAGACAAAAAGTGTTGTGCCAGAATTTGAATATCTTCTCCGCGTTTCTTCAGAGGAGGTAAAGGGATTTGCAATACGTCAAGGCGATACATTAAGTCTTCTCGGAAGTCTTTCGCCTTAATGAGCTCTTTCATGTCCTTGTTACTGGCCGCAACAATACGCACGTCTACTAGTTTAACATCACTGCCACCGACAGGGCGTACTTCACTGTCTTGTAAGAACCTTAACAAAGCAACCTGAGCTTTTGGAGATAAACTGTCAACCTCATCGAGAAATACCGTGCCGCGATTGGCAATTTCCAGTAAACCTGTTTTTGCTTTAGCTGCACCAGTAAAGGCGCCTTTCTCGTGACCGAATAGCTCGCTTAGAATAAGGTCATCAGTAAACGCACCACAGTTGATAGGTACAAAGGCTTCATTGGCGCGGTCGCTCATATAATGTACTGCGCGGGCCGTCAATTCCTTACCGGTACCGGTTTGCCCTTTAATAAAAACATTGGTATTGGCAAAAGAAACCTTCTTTATCAGGCGAACGGCTTTAATAAAGGAAGGGGAACGGCCATAAAAATTAAGACGCAAAAATGTGTCATTTAATTCTTTAGGATAAAAATGCTGTCTTTGCAAAATACGCTGTTCGGCGTAATGAAGATTGTCGACTAGCTGACTCGCACCTGCTTGCCAAAAAACCGTGTTGTCGCTCAAGTATGGCGGCAAAATCTGAGGCTTTTGGTCTACGACTAAATACAATATCTGTTCGTTAGTCCCGTGGTACTTACGAATATCCAAGGATTTGATGGCCTCCCATTCATTGACCACAACGAGCCAAATGATAGGAATGCTGGTATCTACCTCATCGTGACTAATTGTTTCATATGAACGGGTAATAACTTGTCCCGAACCTAGTAACTCTGCCACGGAGTAACTTGTATACTCGTCGGTAAACGAAACGAGTCTGATTTGTGTGTCCCTGATTATCATAACGACGCTAATAGTTATGTTTAGACATTATAAGTAGATGATTATGTTACAGTTTGCAACATGCTCGAGGTGAAAATTCACCAAACATCATAAATTTTGCTAATTTGAAGTAAATATGTCGTTAAAAAAACTTTATTGTTTAAAAACCGTTCAAGAATGGATAAAGCTTTTTAAAAACATAAGATTATACTTTTTCAGTTATCTACTTTTTGTAATTTATCGTAGATTTTTAGCACTTCAGCAGGCTCAGCCCTTAGGGTGTAGTCTTCCTCTATGAATCGAAAATGAATTGTGTGATCCTGGGCAATGACGAAGGTTGCTGGCACAGGCAATTGAAACTGTTTTTCTTGAGTGCGCTCGGTCAAATCGATATTCCACTTCAGCAGTAATGCTTTCATCTCCTCATCCAGTTGCCAGATAAGGCCCAGTCTTTCAGCGTAATCCATGTTTTCATCAATTAATATCGGGAAACCTATGTTGTTATCTTGCTTAACCTGACTCGTATACTCTGGTAGCTCTGGTGAAATAGCCACAATGTTAAAGCTATCAAATGATGCCTTATAATGACGTTGCCAGGCCTGCATCTCCAGGATGCAATAGGGACACCATCCACCTCGTATAAACACGATCACTAGTGGTCCATTGGCAAGCAGCGTCTCGCTGGAGACCATTTCACCTGACAGAGACCTCAAGTTAAAGCCCGGAAACTCAGAGCCTATTGGAAGGCAACTACTGCACACCGAGTTAGATTGAAACAGAGAAATACTGCGATTTATGGTTTCCAGAATATCTGCTGGTGTGGATGCATCAAATGAGCTTTTGTATTGCTTGAGCTGCTCAGCTAGTGGTGACATAGCAAGTGTTCCAAGAGGTTCTTATCTACAGATATAGAACACTACGCTCAGTTGTAAAGGAAAACAGGGCTGGCGACTTTAATTACTGGTCTTTTTTCTTATCACACTAAGTTCTTTAAGTAACTCGTTTTCGCGAATACGCAAAGCACCGAGTTCATAGGTGATCTCATCAGCTCTGTTGCTAAATTGACCATACTCTCCAGATGAGACATTGCTAGACACATCCATTGCCGTTGGAGGTTCTGGGGAAAGCTGGATAGCGGGCTCCTTATCGTCAGAAGCATCAACTTCGTCAAATAGCAATTTCGATTTGCTTTTGGCCTGAGAGTCGAGCATTTGCAACTTCTCACCAAGCCTGTCCAATGCCGGGCGATTAACATTAAGCCCTAACTCCACGCACTCTTTATGGGTGGCTTCATAATTGCCGTAATCATACTTGCGTATGATTTTCTTCACCATTTCAACTTTTTCAACCTGGAGTTTTTTATTAAACATAGTGGCTACACGTCATTCAAGTTACTTACTGCGTGATTGTTAGCGTACCTGTATCAAGGTTATCGGCTAAAAATACATCGAACATTAATAAAATGTTAATACAATCTTGTCAATATTAAGTCAAAAAACGTACAGATAAAAGTAAATAATGCACAAAAAATCTGTGATATTGGACTTTTTTCACTATTTATTCGCTGCCCTTATTAAAAATTATTTATCGCTGGCTTATTCAACTATTGCCAAATCCAACCATACAAGTCTGTGATCGGAACTGCTTGGGGTGTTACTGCTACCTGTTACTAAGTAGCTCTGTGGTGAAGATTGGTCAGGCCAATACACACCACTTGTTAATGTTTTCATGCCAAATCGTGATGGCAATACATAGTCTGCTCGCATTCCCCAGTGAGCAGTGTGGTACTGACTATATTGATTTTCGTCAGATTCAGTGATGTTACCGTTACGCTTCGGAATTAAATGACTTTTTTGAAGTTCTGAGAACCCTTCTGCCATTAGTGGGTCGTGCAAGAGAGACGTTATGGCTCTGATACCATTATGTTCAGTAACATCGCCTTCGACGGTCGAGGCATTTAAGTCACCTAAAATCACAAATCGACTATCTGGGCCTAACCCGTTAACCTTTTTACCGTTATCATCTCGCATCCATGCAGAATTGCCATTGATATAATGTTGCCAAAACTTGATTTCATCGTGGTTTCTCTTGCCATTGCTATCTTCATCTCCGTCAAACACAGGTGGAGTAGGGTGAGAAATAAGCAAGTTTACCTTTTTACCATTGACTAAAATTGGTACGTCTACGTGGTTCTTGGAGGACAATCTGAAGTTGTTTAACCCGTCAGCCGAATACCAGTTTTTACCGTTTAATTTCGGAAGCAAAGCATCGGGCATAGATTTCCAAAGCAGATTTTGAAAGGAATGTATGTCGTTGTCGAGTATTGGATATCTTGACAAAAGCGCCATGCAATACTGTCCGGGGTAATGCCCAAAACCGTAGTTATCAATCGAGTTTTCAAGTCCTCGAAAGTTAACTCCAGATGAAACCCCGGTATTACAATCCGGTTGGTAAATATAAGGATATTCCAGTGGCGGCTGATCAGACTGGGATTTACCAAGGTACTTTTCTAAGTACTGAGCTAGTGTCTCACCATTATCATTCCCGTCTATTTCGTTTATCAGTAATACGTCTGGATTAATGCGCTGGATAATTTCAGCGGATTTTTTCGCCGCAGCATAGCCTCCGTTTTCTAGCTTGTATTTTAGTTCGCCTTTTTGTCTTGCCTGGTCAAGTCCGATATTGAAGGTGGCAATGCGCAAAGATTTAGATGTTTCTGTCATTGTGTGGCCTTGGGGGCAGAAAATCGTTAGGGAAAAAGCAAATAGCCATGGTTTTACATCGTATTTCATGATTAGTGTTATGTTCCGGAATTTGTAGTAAGTTCCTGATTTACAGGTAAACTAGTACCATATCTAAGTAAAAAAATCCCGAGAATCAACCGCGCAATCGGTTTAAGGTGAAAAACAGAGTGATGACCTTGGAGTTACAGTCAATTTATCGATGTCCGATTTGTCGTTTACCACTAGAGCAGAAGCAAAAATCCTATAAATGCGGTAACAATCACAGCTACGATCAGGCCAAAGAAGGTTATGTAAACTTATTGCCTGTACATAAAAAACGCACAAAAGCACCGGGTGATAGTAAGGCAATGCTTTTGGCTCGGAGACAGTTTCTGAATGCGGGATATTATTCTTTTTTGCTGGATGAAATTGGCGCTCTCATCAATACCCTACTTGAATCTGAGCATAGTCGAATTTTGGATTTGGGGTGTGGGGAGGGTTACTACGGTTATCAGCTCAATAATAAGCGGTGCGTGGAGCTTACTTCTTTGAGTTATTTTGGATGCGACATTTCAAAGCCCGCGGTGCAAATGGCGGCTAAACAACACAAACAAAGCCAGTTTTGTGTCGCCAGTGCGGCTGATTTACCTTATCTTGATAATGCTTTTGATTTTGTTCTGAATGTTTTCGCGCCTTACAATGAAACTGAAATTGTAAGGGTAACGAAAGAGCAAGGCCATTTTTTGTTAGTGGGCCCCGGTGCCGGCCATTTAAAGGAACTCGCCCAATTTGTATATTCAGAGGTTCAACCACATCAGGGAAATCCCACTAAAAATATTCACAAAAGTGGACTGGAAAAGGTTTCAGAGACAACCTGCAGCACTAAAGTGGAAGTTACCGGGCAGCACCTGGAGGCTTTACTGATGATGACGCCTTATTACTGGAGCATAAAAGAAGAAAATAAAGCGCGTTTATTAGCTTTAAAATCTTTAATGATTACTTTTGAATTCAAGCTGGAATTATTGCAGCCAGTTTCTGCTAATGGAGAAGTAAAATGATCGTTCAACTCGATGAAATAGAAAGCCGTATCATTGGTGTTTTGTTGGAAAAAGAAATCACCACACCGGAACAATATCCTCTCTCTTTAAATGGCTTAACGGTTGGTTGCAATCAAAAAAGCAATCGAGAGCCGGTAATGCAACTTTCCGAAATTGAAGTGCAGTCTGCCTTGGATTCTCTAAAAGAAAAAAGACAAATCATCGAAGATAACTGGGGCAGTCGGGTAAGCAAATATAAGCACAAGTTTTGTAACACCGAGTTTGGCAGTCTGAAATTCACACCTCAACAAACAGCGATTGTTTGTTTACTTCTACTCAGAGGAGCTCAAACACCAGGGGAGCTGAGAACCCGTAGTGGCAGACTTGCAGAATTTACTGACGTAAACGAAGTAGAAAATACACTGCAATCCTTGATGGATTTTAATCAGGAACAACTTGTCGAAAAGTTACCCAGGGAGCCAGGTAAAAGGGAAAGCCGGTACAGGCAGTGCTTTAGCGATGCTCCTCAAAACGGTGTGGCTTCCTTTGCAGAGCCATCATCCATTGAACAAACTGAAGCACCACAAACGAGCCCGACCGAAGCTGAATTGGTTGAACGAGTCAGTATGTTGGAGAGCCAGGTTGAGTATCTAACTAAAGAACTCACTGAACTAAAGAGTTCGTTAGGGGAGTGATTATGACTGACACTCGTGATCACACACAGGTTCAAGGGACATTGCGCTTATCACTGGATGCTATTCAGAGGATATTATTCATAGAGGCTACAGGGCCCTTTGAAAGTGATTTCGGTGAAAAATACCATGCGCAAATCCTGCCGCTTCGAGATGCATTAAAACCAATATCATGGGGAAGTTTAGCACTTTTAAAGGGAGGCGAGTCGTTACTGAACGATTCAATACGGTCTTTTTTAATCGCTTCAATTAAAGATGCCAGACAGCTTGGACTGAAGGTAACGGCGTTGGTGCTGGAGCCTGGTTCATCAGATGAAGTTGTACAGTGGTGGCATTCGGTGTACCAAGAGACTGGACTTCGCTACCAAATATTCGAAGACCGTCAACAAGCACTTTCTTTTCTTACCTTAAATATACAGCCGTGATGGTAAAAAACACCCGTTTGGATTCGCGAGGCTCATTTAAAATGTAGCAAATATAAAAATTGCAAAACATTTCTCTGTGTGTGCACTTTTTGACACTATTTCGTTCAAACCTTCTAAAAAATAGAACTGATAAATTAAGGTTTAGGTATCAAATTACATCATGTGGTATGTAAACAACATTTTTGGGTGTTAATCTCTACCAGCCCCGCAGCCCTTTTAAATTGTACCATCCAGAAAATATCTCCATTTTTTAAATGTAAAATGGAGGCAGTGTTAATTAGATTACATATTGTGGGGTGGGTTCCACTTTATTTTCAAAAAAATTGAAATTTCGAACTCACACCTTTGTCATTTAAATGATACTATTCGGTGCGTTTCCATCGTGACAGAGGACTACAAGCATTGGATAAAGAAGAAAAATTTAACCCCGAGCGCTTGCGAAATATGCGCAAGGAAGCGGGGATTACACAAAAACAATTAGGGGATATCTTGGGATTAAGTCGCGAAACCGTGCTTCATATTGAGAATGGCGCGCCGGGTTCTATCGACACCTTAGAGATTCATGTTATCAAAAACTGGTACATTGCCTGCGAGGATAAGCTTTGTCCTCTCACTAAAAAGGAATGGGCGGAGTACATCAAGTCATTTTTCGATATTCAGTAAAATGGGTTATCTAAAATGACATAAGCTCAGTTTAAGGTAGCTTTGACACCTACCTTAAACTGAGAGAACTTCCATACATCTACAGTCTCTCCCTAAATTCATCGTCCTTTGCATACAACTTTTCCCACAATCGCTTTTCAAACTCTTCCTATCGCATTGGCTGCTAGACCATATTGAAATGCTGTTATGTATTGCGTCAGAGAAGATAGTCATCGGTAAAAAATGGCCGCATGATGCGGCCGTTGGATGGATTGGATTAAAGACTATGCCCATCTCGATCTTCAGCAATTAAAGGGAGGTCATCTGGAAAGTTAGCTTCTTCATCATGGTCTACGATCCACGGATCTAAACAGTCTCTGTCTAACACACAAGGATCGGTTAAAGCCTCCATAAACGCGACCAATTGGCTTACTTCTTGTTGGTTCAAATTAGGCGAGCCTCGCAAGGGGAATCGCGCAGGCACATCCCCGTTTCTCACATTTTGAAGGTGCTCCACTACCTGGATGGAGTTGTCATAGGCGTCAGGGTAGAGAGATTCACAAGTTTGCCCTGTTTTATTTATCAAGTCGGCAACTTGCGGCAAATCACAAAATGGTGCGTTGTTGTTGGTAAACGGCTCACCATTACGCGCTGCAAATAATCTATTAATGGACTGCCTTGGGTTGCTGTAATGTCGCACGACTTCTTCAAGAGTCTGATAAGCTCCGGTATGGCCGTAAGGCGCAGTGACAGCGATATTGAGCAAACTAGGTGCGCGGAAATGGTAGCGATCTTCATTGTCACCAGTAATATTTTCTCTACCGAAATCTTGATTGTTTGTTGCTACACCCGGGTTACCTTTACCGGGGCCAAATTGTGGGAAGGCCACGAGTTGGAAACCTCGTCCAGAAAGCGTTGAGCCTGAATGACACGTACCGCAACCTGCACCGCCTTGATTGGCATTGCTGAAAAATAACACCGCGCCGGCTTTTTCTTCATCGCTTAGTGCATCACTTTCTCCGGACAGATAGCGGTTCCAGGGGCTGTTGATAAATACCATTGAACGTTCGTATTCACCGATAGCTTCTGCAATACGATCAAAGGTAACCTCATCATCATTGTAAGCCAGCTCAAATGACGCGGACCATAAGGTATCGGTATCATTTAGTCTTTCAGCCAAAACCTGGCGATAAGCTTCATTATCTAAGTCAAATTCGAAATCACCACGCATTTCATCTGGTGAGGTAACTGGAAAGCGTGCTTGAGCTGCTGCGAGGGTGGCACCTTCAGGAAGATTGTTGTCTGCCCTCAGATTACCTCGACGGTTGACTTCGGAGTCTGGCGTGATGATCTGCCCGTTGTTTTGTCTTTCTACTCTACCATCCCAAAACATCCGTTGCTCATTTAATCCGGCGTTAAAGATAGTGGGGGCATTCCTGGGGACCGAGGGGAGATTATTTGAATCGTTACCGTTAAAGCGACCATGGCCAAGCAGATCGTGAGCCGATTCATTCAGTTCATTGATTGCTTCGACTCCCACTGAAAGAGACAATTCATCACTGCCGCCTAAAACCGGGTGGTGACATGAAACACAGGCTGCACTTTGCTCGCCACCCAGATTTTTAGTAAAGAACAATGATTTTCCCAATTGAGGGAGAGGATCTTCAATGGAAGGCAGGCCTTCGGCACTGATGCTATCGAGTTCTAGTTGCTCTACTAATTGTTGTAGTTGCTGCTCCAGGTTTTGGTTTCCCTGACCCGGATTAGGATTACCAGGGCCCGGATTAGGATTACCAGGGCCCGGATTAGGATTACCAGGGCCCGGATTAGGATTACCAGGGCCCGGATTAGGATTACCAGGGCCCGGATTAGGATTACCGGGACCTGGATTAGGATTACCGGGACCTGGATTGGGTGTTCGGGGGCCGTCTTCTCTAACAGGACCTTGTTGTGCGTTAACATCCATTGCTAATGCTGTTGCCAACACCAAACTTATCGCAATTGCCTTTTTCATCATCAACCTCTCTACTGCTTCGCAGCGTTATTTTTATGCAGAACATGAAGTACAGCATCACGTTCCTTATTCCATACAACGCAGTGGAGTTGAGTTGGTTGACACAATAATTACAAAATTGACAAAAAAATGTAATTTGCGTCGGTAATGTCACAGCAAAACTACGTTAGTTAGCTGTACCTTAGCGCTTTGAAGCTTGGTTGTGGCTGGAGAAAAATGAAGAACCCCTAAGGAACTATGGCGACAAATGAAGGTTTTGTTAATTGTGAAAAGGCTCACATAACAATTATTTGAAAAAGTCACGCAGGCCGCTATGGCGGCCTGCAAAAAGCTTAATTTTACAATGCAGAAAGCAAAATTTTTCTCACTTCATCTAGTCCTAAATCTTGCGTTTCCGACAAAGCTGTCATGCCCATTTTATTTAGGTTGGATATGATTTTTTCTATTCCTTGCTCATCAATATTGTAATGAGATAGCCGCGTAACTATATCCAGAGAGTTAAAGAAGGCTTCTGTTTTGGTAATTGCCTCGTCAACTTTTTGCTCTTCCGTGCCGTTGTGTATATCCCAAACCCTTTCAGCATATTGCAGCAGCTTGGCATGTTTTTGTTGTTTACGCGCCCTCAGTAAATGCGGCAATACAATACCCAGTGTGCGACCATGAGCAATATCAAACAGCGCAGTCATTTCGTGGCCAATCATGTGGGTCGACCAATCCTGCGGGACACCGACCCCAATATTGCCATTCAGAGCGGATGTGGCAGACCACATGAAGTTTTTTCGCGCTTCAATATTGTTATTATCAAGATAAGTAACGGGACCGTCTTCAATAAGCGTTTTCAGGATCCCTTCCGCAGTTCTATCCTGCACTTTAGCATTCACCGGATAGGTTAAATATTGCTCAATAACGTGAATGAAGGCATCAGCCACGCCATTGGCTATTTGTTCTTTGGGCAACGTCAAAGTCAAATCAGGGTCGAGTAAAGAGAACTGTGGGTAGACCTCAGGAGAGAACATTGGATACTTTTGTTCATTGAGCGTGATCACGGCAAAACCATTCATCTCAGATCCCGTTGCTGGCAGGGTGGCAACACAGGCGAGGGGTAGTGCCTCCTTTTGGGGAACGGGAGCGAAACCATGAGACAAAATGTCCTGGTATTCTGAATCTGGCTTCAGTACTGCCAAGGCAATGAATTTGGTGCCGTCCATTACCGAGCCGCCACCGACTGCCAGTAGATAGGTTACCTGCTGTTGCTTGGCTAATTCCGTAGCACGAACTAATGTTTCAAATTTGGGATTGGCTTCAATACCGGAAAACTCCACTATTTTTCGGCTGCCTAATGCTTTAATAACCTTATCGATAGTGCCGTATTTTTTAGCGCTCTGACCGCCATAGGTGATCATGACGTTGGCATCTTTGGGGACAAGTTTGTCTATTTCATTAAAACGATTCTGCCCGAATACAATCTGGGTGGGGTTGTGGTAGTTAAAATCTTGCATGTATTGATCCTGTTTGATACCAAGTGGTTACGTGTTCACTATAGTATTTTGAACTGGGTAAGAAGATACAAAATAGTGCCTGTTTTATGCCTAATCGTTCAATTGTGTACTGTTAGTGTTTTGTTGAGAGGAGATTGGAGTAAACTGCAGTTACACTATTTTTATTTAGTCGGGACTTGTTGTGGGCATCGAAAAACAAAATAAGTTACAAGATTTTAAAGGTCACATTGAGAGACAAACATTGCATGAGGGATTTACTGCAACCAACGTAACCGGTGTTGGGGTTTACAAGGCGAGTCACATCCATAGCAAAAGCCCATACCTTTACGAACCGCTTATTTGCCTGATAGCTCAGGGTGAAAAGGTATGTCACGTTGGTGCAGAGGTATATCGCTATCAGGCGGGTAACTTCTTCATTAATTTCTTACCTATGCCGGTACAAACTGAGATAGTGGAAGCATCATCGGAACAGCCGTTTTTATCTGCTGCGTTGGATATTGATTTAGTGAGGCTGGCGGATATCATCTTGCAAATCGAGCGGGTGGAAGAAGAAACCGGAGAAAAAACGCTGCAAAAAAGCTCTTGTGTTTTAGTGGGGGACGCCAATGAAGAGCTTATTGATGTGTTTAATCGTCTCTTGATAGTCGCTAGTGATAGACGAGATGCGAAAGTGCTGGGAAATGCCATTGTTGATGAAATTTACTATCGTATACTCACCAGCGATCACGGATTTGCTTTGCGGAAATTATTGAATCAATACGGGCAAATTCAACCCGTTGCCAAAGCGGTTAACTTTATCCATGCTAACCTCAATAAAACCATACAGGTAAGTGAATTGGCCAGCCTCTCCAATATGAGTAAAACCGCTTTTTTTAATGCCTTTAAACGCTTGATGCATGTGCCGCCTAATCAATACATTAAAGCCACTAAACTGCAAAAAGCACAGGCTTTACTGGTGCAGGGCATGCAAGCCAATGAAGCCAGTTACCATGTTGGATACAACAGTTTTTCTCAGTTCAGTCGCGAATACAAACGCTTTTTCGGCTTTCCCCCGTCGCAAACTGCGGCGGCATAGTCCTGTTAGTTTTCAGCCGGCTCTCTTCTGTCGGGTTGTGCCTGATGAAGATACATCGCTAAGCCATCAACAGGATGCGCAGTGCCTGCAAGGTCGAGGGCGTGAGCAATACTACCGCGATGATAGCTACTATGAGTCAAAAGATGCATTAAGATCTCTTGAACGGTTAATCTACCGGATTTACCATCGGTAAAAACAAAACTGATTGGGGTTTGCAGTTGAACTTCGCTGTTGTTTTTAAGATATTCCTGCAACCACAGATTGTTGCGATTGTTTCTTTCTTGCAATTCCTCAATGAGTGGAATAGTAACTGTGTTTGTCGATTCATGAGGGGCTTGGCGTTGTTCAATACGGGAGATAAATAATTCTTCCACAATGGTCATATGATTTAACTGTTGTAAACAAAACGCGGAGCTATCTTTTTTCTCCAAAGCCAGTAATTTAATCGCCTCTATGGTGCGTTTGTCTGCCCATTGTTTGTACTCAAAACAGGATAACATGTTGTTCTTCCTCAATTTTTGGACTAATACTAGGTAAATTCAGTTTACTTGGGTAGTAAAAATATGGCCAAAGGCACGCATGAATATGTCGATGATCCCCGTAATGCCGATATTCTCATCAATATCAATGGAGAGCTTGTTCCTCGAGAGCAGGCGAAAATTTCTGTATTTGATAGCGGTTTTATCTTAGGGGATGGTGTATGGGAAGGGATCCGGTTACATCACGGGCGGTTAGCTTTTATAGAACAACATATGAGAAGGCTGTTTGATGGCTTTAAAGCACTGGATATGGAGCCGGGAATAAGCAAACAAGCGTTGATTGACAGGATACAGCAAACTTGCATTGCCAATAATATGCACGATGGTGTCCATATTCGCCTGATGGTAACCCGCGGTATTAAGGCGACTCCCTATCAGGACCCCAGAGTAACGATTACGCCAGCCACTATTGTGATTATTGCAGAGCACAAAACTCCGCTGATAAAGGACGATTTTAATGGTATTGATCTGTTTACCAGTCACGTCCGTCGGGGCTACTCCGATGTGCAAGATCCCAAGTTAAACACGCACTCCAAATTAAATTGTATTTTTGCCTGTATTCAGGCAGCCAAAGCGGGCGCTGATGAATCCTTGATGCTGGATCCTCATGGATTTGTGGCTACCTGCAATTCCACCCATTTTTTTATCGTTCGCCATGGTGAAGTTTGGACTTCTACCGGAGATTATTGCCTTGATGGCATTACCCGGCGCAATGTGATTAATGTCTGTAAACTGCACAATATACCCGTTTACGAACGAAATTTTACCTTGTCAGATGTTTATGGGGCGGATGAAGCCTTTGTTACTGGCACTTTCGCGGGGTTGACTCGAGTAAAACAGGTGGATGGCCGCTCTATCGGTGATGGCGACGAAACACCGTTATTAGCTCGTTTACAGCAACTTTATGTTGATATGATCGAGCGTGCGTGTGAGGAAAGTTAACGTGACCATCAGAATTGCTATGTGGTCTGGGCCGCGCAACATTTCCACCGCCATGATGCGCAGTTGGGAAAATCGCAGCGATTGTAGTGTCGTGGATGAACCATTTTATGCCTTTTACCTGGCTCAAACTCAGAGCCCTCATCCCATGTTTGAACAGGTGTTGGCCTCTCAGTCCACACAGTATGAAGAGGTTGCCACACAGTTGAGTTCGGGAAATGTTACAACACCAGTGCAGTATCAAAAACACATGACCCATCACATGCTGAATAACTGTTTCGATTGGGCAATAGAACTAAAACATTGTTTTTTAATAAGAAACCCCAAAGAGGTAGTGGCTTCCTACACAAACAGTCGTGGCGTCTGCACTGCTGAGGAGATTGGCATCATCCGACAAGCAGAAATCTACACACTGCTGACCCAGCAAACCGGTCAGGAAATCCCAATTATTGATTCCAATGACGTGCTCAAATCTCCAGAGGGGATGTTGCGTAAACTGTGTGACAGGTTAAGCGTGCCATTTGAGCAAAACATGCTGCATTGGCCTGCGGGAAAACGTGACTCTGATGGTGTCTGGGCCAGCCATTGGTATCATTCTGTTGAACGCTCCAAAGGATTCGCACCATACCAGGAAAAGACAATCCTTTTGAGTGATTGGCAACAGGAGGTTGTGGAGCAGGTTATGCCCGCTTATATGGCTCTATATGAAAAGCGATTGCGATAACCTCTCAAACCTGAGTATCAATGCGTTTGCGTGTATAACGGTAATGTATTAGCCGTAACAGCATTAAATCTACTACTAAGTGAATGGCAATCGCGCCGAAGGTACCCATTCCGGGGGTGTTTGCAAGTTGGGTAGCAAAGCGACCACTGTTTTGTATTTGGTTATTCAAATCGTGTAATGCGGTTTCTAACAGGCCGTATTCAGTATTAATCGCTGAAACATTAATAACGGCGAAAACCATGAATAAACCGCAAATGGCGTAAAATTTATCTTTGGTCCCTGATCTGAAACACTACGCCAATGAGCTCCGGCTCGGTCATTTTGTTACCCTGTTTACTTGCGTTGCTTCAGTGTAGACAAAACCGATAAAGTTGCCACTGATAAAACAGTTTATCCCACACGGGTTAGTTTGTAAGATGAGGAATTATGTCTCAAAAAAATAATCATCATCTCAGCCCTGTAGAAGAGTCCCTGTTCAATCAGTTGGTGGCTCCGGCTTTTCGTCGTGCCATGCAATTACAACGACAATTTGAGCGCAAAAATGATTTGGATGTAACGGCTCATCAAACCTTACTAGCGGAAATTGAATCAGCCGAACATAACGTGTGGCAAGCGATTGCCTTGGCCACTGCTGACATTAATCCATCACTTATAACTGAAGTAACTGCAGCTGCCCCTTTGGCGCTAACACAACCTACAAAATTGTGGATTGCTAAATGCCTGGAAGATGGCAGTTTACCTCTTTTGGAAGAAGGGGATTTTACACCCATTCGATTTTTGCAAGGACGCTATTGATTCAGGTGCAAAAGTTGCATTAAAAACTCAATAACCACATAAAACTGCTGAATTTCTTCAATACATGACAAGTTCAAGCAAGGTTTACATTTTTTTGACGGAGTCTTCATGCAATACATTAAATCCCTTTCCGTGGTGCTCACCTTCGTTATTTTATCTAATTCAGTGCTGGCCAAAGACAGCCCGATGACGCTTTATGGCCTGGAGTTGGGGGGCAATAAAAGCCTGCAACAACAACTTGGTGTCGGGCAGCAAAGTTTTTATCTGCAAGATGGTAACCAGCAACTAAGTTCTGCGGCAACAGCACGAGAGAGAGCAGAGCACCAAATCGCCTGTCGGCAAACGGGTTTTGGTATAACAGAAATCGTAAGCGATACTTATCAAAAACTGGTTAGCGCAGACGAGTATTTATCCAGCAGGAAAGAAGCCTTGAAACGTCGAGTAAAAGACGATCTTACTATTGCGCAAAACTCGTTAGTTAACACTATCAGTAAACAATATGCTCAACCCCAATGCCAATGGGCTTTTAACTCTGTTGTTTATGCCGATGCTGAAACACCTACCGTGGTGTCGAAGTTCAAATCAAAATCCGGAATTGATAAACTCGCAACCTTAACCTTTAGCGTCGATCATCAAGGCAAAATACTGGCGTTGACAGCGGAACAGATTGTGGAAAGGCTGGATGCTGAGCGAATTGACGTTATTCTTGCGGCCATTGCAAAACGCTATCAAGTGGATATTGATGCTTTCAGTAGCTTGAATAAAAAGACTCAAAAACGCGTGCTTGAGGGGAAACACGCTATTCAATTTAATGTTAAGTCGGCACAGTGTCAGTTTGAGGTAAAGAACACCTACTACCGCAGCGATGCTGCTGCTCGTTACTTTGGTATTAATGAGGCACACGGCTATATCGAAATGGGGTGCCAATTACCAGCCTATAGTGCTTTTAGCAGTAAAGAGGTCGAACAATTTGTCTCTGTTAAAGTTAATGATTCAATCGCAAAATTATTGGACAAACACAAAACCCAAATGAAGGCCGAAGGCCAGAAAGAGAAAAACTCGGGCTTTGTGTTTTAATTTTCTTAACTCATACGGTCATGTTAAATGTTGGTCTCACGGAGAAGGAACGAATACTTGCAGCTGTCATTTTTGAATTTGATAAGAACGGGGGCCGTAATTGTTCCGCTGGTTTGTGCAATGATCACCTCTTACTACAATCCATCCACCTTTCTGCTTTTAGCAATACCCTACAGTGTTTTCTTTCTCACGCTAAAACAAAGCGATAGCCGAATAGTAAAAACAATTGCTTGTTTTGTCTTGGCTCTTTTGGCTGTAATTAGCGTTTTAACGGTCTTTGGCATAGCAAGTGACCCTCAAGCATCAATTGCCGCCGGTATACTGTTAATTATACAGTTCAGTGTGGCACTGCTTTTTTTGATAGTTTATTGGCTAGCGAAAATTTTCACCAAGAAGCGCAATAACAAAACATTCTGAGACTATAATTCCGTGTTCTTGAGCTGATACTTAATAAATTTGTGAAATGGTTTTCCAGGCTCAGTGAATTCAAAAGGGAAGTTGGTCTTATTCGGCGCATCAGGGAAGTATTGTGGCTCCAGGCATATGGCGTTACGCGATACAAATGGCGTGCTCATGTGATCAGCAGTGTACACTTGGATACCCGGGTAGTCAGAACAAACTTCAAGCGTAAGCTTGCCGTCGGGGCTAACTAGCGTGGCCACAGGTACTGAGTTTTGGCCATGCTTTACCACAAAATTGTTATCTAAACTTGCAGTTACAGCTTTTGCGCTTTGGAAATCATATTCCTCTGGCATTGGCTCAATACTACCATTGGGGATATTCTGCTCATCTACTGGCGTATAACTTTCCGCATTCAGTTGCAAAGTGTGGTCGTTGATATTTTTACTGTGCTCCCCCAGATTAATATAGGCGTGGCCTGTAGGGCCTATGGGCACAATACGCTCAGATTGTGCTTTGATATCAATGATGAGTTCATCCTGTTCTGTCACCGTGTAGGTCACTTTAAAGATAATGTTGCCCGGATAACCCACATCAGATGAACCAAGGTGCTGATGCACTAATGTGATGGCGTTTTCGGTTCTGGCCTCTAGTTGCCAATAGACCAGTTGCAAGCCATCTTGTGCACCGTGTAAGTGATTGACGCCTTCATTGGCACCCAGGTTGATTGTTTTACCATCAATATTTACCTGTGCCCCTGCAATTCGATTGGCATAAGGACCGGCAATGGCTCCCATGCAAGCACCGTCTTGCAGATAATCTTCTACGTGATCATAACCGACAATAATATTTCGGCCATTCGTCACCTCAGCACTCCAGTCAATCAGCCTGGCACCGTAGTTGAGAATGGTCGCCTGATTGCCGTTTTGGTTACTTATCTGCCAGGTGTTTAACATCGTTTACTCGGATTATCTTTTCCAAGAAATATAACAGTTTTTAATTGAATTAGAACTATTTGAAAATCAGAAACGAGAAAAGGTAACCACCCGCACACGAATGTCGGGTGGTGGCTGTCATGCTGCGCTAGATTATGGTCTTGCGAGTGCGCAGATGGTTGTATATGTCTTTGACATATGACTTTTTAATTGCTTTCAGTGGTTCATAATTTTCCTGAAAGTATATTTTAGTGGCGATACCAGGGTCCTTAAAACTGATGAACGCGCCATAGGCGCCATCAATTTTGGTGGACTGAGAGACATCAATCCAGTCCATCGCTCGATTGGTATCCACAAACACTTCATTGGTTTGCAGCTCGATTTTGTTTTTGATGGATTCATTCCACCAGGTTTGATATTGAATGGTGTACTGGCAAGGGCGATAGGGGAACGCTACCCCTAAAACACCATCAACCTTTTCCGGCCCCTGACACGCGTCTTCTTGCGAAATATTCATGTTTTGATAAAACTCACCGGTGATTGCACCTAAGGTGACGTAACTAAACAATCCCAGTTGCTCGTTTTGAGGGCTCAACAGATTTGATGACAAGGTTTGAATGAGTTGTTTTCTGCTGGTATCAGTCCATAAACCAGAAGCCGAAGAGGGTACCAGTTTAGAGCTAATTTTGTGTGGTGCTGGAGCATCGTAATCAGGGGTAAAGGGGGTACCTTCCAAAAGTGCGGTCTTACCCAAACCATATCCCGAGTATTGGCTGACATCGGCCAGTGAGTTTCTACCCCAATCGCCCATCAGATTGGACGGATATTTGGCGGCCGGATCAGTCTGGCCTGCACCATTAGCGGGGTAGATCACAATATGTCCATTTTTTCCACCGGTTTTAGAGAAAGCCTGGTCGATAAAGTCCAGCAGAGTTTTATCATCGCCCTCCCAATAACCGTACATCAGGCAGTGATGATACAACCCTTTTTCATATTCTTTATCAAAATCACCTTCAAAGGGAATGGCGTTAATTTTCAGGTTAGTGCCCAGCAGCGCCTCATTTTGTCCATTGATGGCCTCTTCCCATTCCTGCAATATGTCAATTGTCGGATATTCGTGACTCGGAGTGGGGCAGTCATCTGCAAGCTTGGTGGTGCAGGGAGTATTCCACTCAATCGTAAAGCGATGGATCTCTTTTGGTAAATCGAAGGTTTGTACTTTCCATTCTGTAACTATGCCATAGCTCATACCGCCGCCGCCCCGCAGGGCCCACAAAATTTCAGAGTGATTATCTTCCGTTGCTTGAATAATCGAACCATCGCCTAATACAACGGTGGCTTCTCTTAGATGTTCACAGCACATGCCGTGTTTTCGGGTCCATGGTCCCCAGCCTCCGCCTTGGATAAAGCCAGAAAGGGCTACAGTTGCACAGGTACCATGGGGGAGCATTTTGTCCTTCTGAGCCAGAGCGGGTGTCAGCTGATAGAATCGATAACCCGCACCAATGGTTGCAACACCGTGTTTATCTATGGAAATTTCGGGTTTTATGCCAGTGACATCGATAAGCACTGTATTGTCACCGCTGGATTCTCCTGCATGATCATGACCGCCTGTTCTCACCCGCACAGGCAAGTTATATTTGACGGCGGTTTTATAGGTCATCACTACGTCTTGAGTAGACTGGCACATGGCAATAGCAAATGGGTGATACTGATATCGAGTGTTAAATACCAGCGACTCTGTTTGATAAGTATTCAAACCTGCTACCTGGCTGGTACCATTGTTTGTTGGTGTTAAAAGTCTGTTTTTATCAAAGCCCTGCGCTATCATGGCTTCAAAAAACAACTGCGCATTGTTTACAATGTCGGAGAACACATAAAGTACTTCTCGTCGCTGTTGCATCGGTTCCTTAATATCAGGCTCCATGTGTTCGACAGAATGAAGTACAGGGGTAGTGGCAGAAATATTGAGTCTTTTGGATTGAGTCATGGCACTGTTCCTTTTTATATTCCATGTGAAGGGATAGTTAATTCAACAGGCTCAAGTGTAGCGGTAAATAATATATTTACCATTAAGTGAAAATGAAATAATAATAAAAGTAAAAAGTGAAGAAAAATGAAGGAAAGCAATAAAGAGCTGAGTGTAATGGCGGCAGTCACCATTGACGGTAAAGCCCTCAGTGCAAGCCATCAAGTCCATAGTATTCAAATCACCTTAAATGCCGATGACGAGAGTTTGGCAACGGTAACCATCAATGAGTCTTCTCAGGCAACTGATAGCATTCATTTTCCTGATAGCATCCAACCTCATTCTGACATCGAAATTGCTTTGGGCTACGACACTGCAGCCACTGTATTTTCCGGGACCCTGATTGCACTTGAAGCGCGAGTGGCTTCAGGCTTGGGCACCGTGGTGGTATTGAACGCCGTGAATGACGCAGATTATCCGGAGGCAAACGAAGTTTCTGTTTGCTTTGAATATGGTGAATCATTATTGGACTTTAATGGTGTAACGCATTTTGAAGGCAGCTCCACTGAGCAAAGTGCTTTTCCCTGTGAAGTGGAATTAACGGTGCAGGGGCAAGCTCACTTGTTGCCGGGGCAAAAGGTCGCGCTAAAAAACTGCAGCGCCTGGTTTGATGGCAACTATCAAATACTGGCCATTCGTCACACGATGGAAAACGGCAACTGGTTATCGCAATTGGTGGTGTGCCGCTAGTTCCGCTAAATCGGTGCTTTTTGTAATAACCCAAAGACACCGTTGATAAACATTTGCACGGACATGATGAGTAGTAACATCCCCATCAGTCGCTCAAGCGCTAACAACCCTTTGTCTTTTAATACTTTAAGCATAAATGGTGCTGACAGCAAAACCAGCATGGTGATGGTCCAGGCAATCATAACGGATAGGGTTAACATGGGCAGGCTTAACTGTGAGGTTTTCGACATTACCATGAGTGTTGCCAGTGCTGAAGGACCGGCAATCATGGGCATGGCAATAGGTACCACAAAGGGTTCTCCCTGACCGCCAAAAATGCTCTGGCCTTTTGGCGGTGGGAAAATCATCTTTATGCCAATCACAAACAAGATCACACCACCGGCGATAGTTACCGCTTCAGCTTGAAGGCCAAACAATTTCAGGAAGCTTTCTCCGAAGAACAGAAAAATAAGTAATAAACACAGACCTATGATGGTTTCGCGAAAGATAATTTTGCGTTTTCGCTCTTTGGGCACATCTTTTAATACAGAAAGGATAATGGGGACATTACCGAATGGGTCGATTACAAATAGCAGTACAAGGGTAAGTGAAATAATGGAGTCAAGAATTTCCAAAACGATGTTCCTGTAGTAATAAACGACGCAGCATGGCCTATTGTAGACCATACTGTATCTTTTCCAAGTGTTTGAAAATTCAGGACTTTGAAGATCAAGTTAGTACGCCAGGAATTTCCTTTCCGTAACCTAAATCAACATTGCAGGCCTTGGCCGCTGTATGCAGTAAATCCCAATGATCGTAACTGCTGCCTGCCGCGGTCGTAACGCCTCGATTTATGGCGCTGCCACCGCCAGCAATCATTAAGGGCACATCGCTATTACTGTGTAAATCTGCATGGCCCATATCTGTGGTTTCTACCACGACCGTGCTGTCTAATATCCCTGCGGCTCTGAGTTTGTTGATGAGATAGGCGGTAAAACTACCCAGGTGATTACGCATTTCAACGTAATAAGGATAATTTGCCTGACCGTTGCTACCGCCGTGAATAGACTGGTGATAGATGCCTTGGTAGTTCAGCCCTGGAAGTCGGAACTCGGATTGGTGGTTGCCAAAACCAATAGAAATCGAGGATGTCAGGTTGCAGGATAATGCGGCGACCGCGATGTCAGCTTGCAAGTGCGCCTGCTGGGTAAACGTATCATGGGACAAGGTAAACTCTGTGGCATCTGGTGCGATGGAGCAGGTGCTGCCGCCGGACAAATCATCTAAACGCCGTTGCGTGTCTGAAATGGCATCCAGATGGTCATCCAGGCGTTGAGTCTCGTAACCGGCTAATTTAGTTTTAATGGCATTTGCCGCCTCAGCATGGGCATCCAAAATCGAGGTTTTCGGGTTGGCGTTGACGTTACCAAACAAAAGGCGAAACGCGGTAAAAGGGTTGTCTTCAAAAGGAATTTGGTTCCGGTTGTCTTTGGTCAACGCGCCCTGGCCGTTACTATGCACGCCCAAGTTAACATAGGTAAAAGGCAGAGCGGGCCCAAGGGCTCGTCCCATTACCACATCATAACTGTCACCACCCCAGCTATTGGCGAGTACCACAGGCATGCGGCCATGGCCGGCATTGGCATGAGACATATTGAGTAAAAAGTTACATTCGGTTTTAACCGAGTCATAGGCCGCTGACATGGGTGCCATGACCATATCCTCACCACTGCCTGATGGCGCCCATAATCTGTGCACGCCGCCACCAGGGATGTAGATCGCCACGGTTTTATCAGGTGTGCTGCTTGCCTGGGCTTCCACATTTCGCGCGTGCAGAATACCCGCCATCAGTGGCGATGCCCGCAACAGTGTTTGAGTTATGCCTGTTGCGGCCATGGACTTTAACAGGTCACGGCGATTAAATATGTTTGATCTGAATTTTGCTTGTTTCATGGTTTAATCCTCTTTACGTCTACCTTGATTTGAAAGGGGCTCAGTCGCGAGCCCAGGCTTTTCGGTAACGCACTGATTCAAGAGAACCAAAACGTTCGAACATGGCGCGGGGACTTTCATTCATCAGCGCGTCGGTTAAATCTTCCACCTCGCAAGCATAGCCAGCCTGCTCCATCTCACTCATGGCACTGGTGTCAGGATTGCTTGGGTCTATTTCCTGGTGACCAACCCCCATCACAAAGCGGAACATTTGCTTGGGTAAACATGATTGCGCAGAATCTAATCCTGTCAGCACTTGCCCAAGGCCTTTGGCACCCAAAAACGGTAGAAACTGGTCAATATCACTGTATCTCTCAGGCGCATAGAGTTCGCCGTTTGCATCTATGGTGTTACCTTGTAAATCGTTGCTTCTGACACGACCAGTCGTGTCAAAATCTTCCATGCCGAACCCCAGTGGGTTGATATATTGAGTATGACAATTTGTACAAGGTGCATCTTCAGTGAGTCGGTGATACTTCATCCGATTCGTCGTTTCAGGGTCTTGCAGAAACTCGGACAATTCGGCCAGTTTTGCTTCACGGGCAGCAAAGGTCCCTGCTGGCGGATCCGGCTGTTCCTGACACATCATTCTTCTTCTGACTCGAACGGAGCGAAGGATAGGGGAGGTTTCAACCGCTTCGCCCCAGCGAGACATGAAGGCGCCGTTAGCCAGGATCCCACCTCTATCGGACGTGGTTACTTTGCGAAATTCGTCACCGCTAACCCCATCTATGCCATAGTGCCGTGCCAATGTTTGATTAAGGAAGGTGAAGTTTCCGGCATACAGTGAGTTAAAGGATTCTTCATCATCCAGCATCACATAGGCAAAGGTTTGATTTAGCTCTTGCTTCATATCAGGCACTAAATTGGCAAAACCCGGCCATACATCCGTATCTTTTGCGGATAATTCAAGTTCTCCAGTGCCAAGCCAGCTGCCAATAAACTGCCCTAGAATACCTTCGGCCTGGCCAGCGAGTCGGTTGGCTTGCGCAATGATATTTGCTGTATCGCGCAATTCATCCTTTGCAGCCGCTTCGTGCAATATTTCATCGGGAGTGGAGCCGGTGAAGGTGTATGCTAAAAAGGTGGCCATTTCCCAAGAGGTTAATTCGAATGCGTCGGCGTCCAATGACGGATTCTCAGGGTTCGGCTCACCGAGTTCATGTCGGTATAAGAATTGCGGAGACGACAACAGCCCCTCTAATGCCAGTTGCATTCCGGCTTGAATATCACCATTGGTTTCGCTGCCATTGGCAATGCTAAGCCAGGTAGAGTTTTCATTAGCATCTAATGGACGGCGGAATATTTTGGGGGCCAATTCATCAATCATCAATTGTGCACAATCCAGATCGATAGCGGCGCAGCTTAGTGCAGGGGCAAAATCCTGTTCAGCCGACCATTGCGCCACTTCTTCTGCAACCAGTAAAAAGTTACTGTATGAGGAAGGCACAAAAGAAGCATGGGTGTTGTTGCTAAAAAAGCCAATTTTATTATCAGCAGAGAGCCCATCTGCCACCACATAATCAATACCCATAAGGTCCTCAACACTGTTTTGATACTCTTGTTGCGTTAATATCTTCAGCTGTCTGGCGCCATAACTCACAGGGGTTAAGCTGGTGTCGCAAGTAAGCTCTGTTACCCATAAGGTTTCGATAAAAGCAGCGACATCCTCGGCACAACTCTGATCGCAAGAGGCTGGGCTGCCAAATGGCATGGAGGTAACAATGGTATTGATCATGGTAGACAAATCCATTTCGTTGTTAAGGGCCGGGAAACTGCCAACGCCTTCACCATTAACGCCGTGACACCCCGCGCATTGCTCCATGAATATGGACTGTCCGCGCACAATTGGGTTGCCCTGGGTGACTTCAACCGTGGCGGTGTTTGTAGCAAGAGAGGGCACGCTGTCATTGAGTGCAATAACCTTATAACTGTATTGGCCTTCATCAGGTAAACCTTCACTTAACTGAGTCACGTTGGAAGACAGTTCGGCAATCGTTTGCCAACGGCCATCTGCAGGTTTGCGACGCACAAGAAACTGCGATTCATTGGTGCTGTTATCTTGCCAGGTTAATTCAGCCTCCAGATCATCAGTATTAAAGTTAGCTGTGAGTGACTCTGGCTCTGCCGGGGCTGTGGGTATCAATAACGGACCATTGTCAGAGTTGGCTTTTTCAAACACTAAATTGAAATAGACGGGAACAGCTTCACCGATTGAAGTCAGATTGGCGATAACGCGCAACGCTTCGATACCGGCATCCATATCGAAGCTTTTGCTATCAATGATGACAGGTTGAATGTTGCTTACGGATAGCTCAGTGGCTGATATTTTGCTCACCAACACTTGAGCGCTGACATCAAGACGAATCCCGTGCAAAGACAACTCTCCGGTAATGGTATCTTGTGATACTTCACCCGACTGGAGTTGACTAAGGTAGTCCTCTCCTAGTTGCAAGCTAAACCAGGCATCTGGCAGGTATAGTGTCTCAAACAATAGAGATTGTAGGCGACTGTTGCGGATGTCCACTCCTGTTGCAACATCGGTTAAATCGATGCGCAACAGCGCTTCTCCGTTTTCATCAATGGAGCCCGATATTGCCGGTGGCTCATCTTGAGGCGAGGTAAAGCTATTGATCTCGGCGGTATGTTCCTTTTTAACTGAAACATAGGTTAACTGAGAGTTTTCAGCATTTAATAACCAATCATCAGACTGGCTTGCATTGGATTCTGACAACGGCACATCACTACAAACATCACCACTTATCACCATAGTGGTATCCGCGCTAGCCCCGCCTTTGTTGGCAACAAAGCCAAAAGTATATGCCTGGCCTTCATTGATCACCGGTTGCCATGAAGGTGGTGTTGCAGAGCATTCACTACCATTGCAGCTGAATGTTGCATTCCAACTGTTAACAAGCGTACTGCCATCACTAAATTTCCAGGTTAACTGCCAATCACTAAAAGCAGGTTCATTTTGGTTAGTTATGGTGATCTCAACTTTGAATCCGTTGTTCCACTCGTCAACGACATCCCAGGAACAAGTGGCAGCCTGGCCTAACCCGGGTAAAGCGAACAAGCTAACCGCAAGGTAACTCAGGCGCAGCGTTTTATTTTGCAATGCTAAACATTTCATGGTGCTTACTCCTGTGCAGCTTGTGGTTGAAACAGCAGGTGGAAGTTCACCGGCACGGCATAGCTGATTGAAGCAAGGCCCGCCAATTCTTTAAGCGTTTCGATACCTGCGTCCAGGTTAAAGTCTGTAGCGTTGATGATGATGGGCTGAGTATTTACCACCAGTAAACTACCGCTATTTAACTTGCTGACGCGCAAGCTGGCAGAGACCGCAACTGATAGACCATGCATATTGAGCAGGGCTTCAACAGTTAAAAACTCACTGGTACCCACAGCCATAGCGCTGATTTGCTCGGCATCGAAACTGAGTAGTACTTCGGTCTCACTGAATGTCGCAGTGTCAAACAGGTGTTCTCGCATGCGCTGGTCACGTGTTGCAATGCCTGTGTCGACACTGTCCAGGCTAATTCTCAAACTAGCATCACCCTGAGTGGTTAACTCTCCAGCTATTTCAGTGAAAGTATGACTTTCCAGAGTATGGAGTTTTTTCGTTGAAACGAACCACAGTGCAGAGTTAGCCGAATCAAGTTGGTAATCCTGCGGTTCACCCGTCATGGTATCAAACACCCTGATGTCGATAACTTCTGCCAGGGATTCACTGTTACCATCACTGACAGTCAGTTGTACTTGATAGTCTCCAGGCTCCGTAAAAATATGAGTGGCTTCACTGGTTGTTGCAGTGCCACCATCACCAAAAGTCCAATTAAAGGTTATGGGGTCGTTATCGGCATCAGAGGAATCACTACCTGAAAAGTTCACCGTCAGTGGTGCATTACCGGAAGTTTCCGATACAGATACAATGGCAACGGGTGGGGTATTTGGAGGTGGTGCTACACCATCACAAAAACCACTTAACGAAGGAATGGTTACGTCTCCTTGATTGTTATCTTTTTGGGCATTAAAGCCAAACTCAACGAAATTACCTGGTGAAATAGTGCTGTTGTAACTGGCATTGCTAATGGTGTAAGGATTGTTACCAGTATACGCAGAGTTCCAAGTTCCGGTTACCATGGTATTGTCTGAAAAAGCCATGATCACTGTCCATGAATTAGCGGTATTGGGGCTTTGATTGGTTATGCGTACCTTGCCGGTGAAGCCTGAATTCCACTCGTGCTCAACAAAAAATTCGCACATGCCGTTTTCAGGCTCGGGCTCTGTGGCAACAATGGTAACGCTAGCCGGAGATGATTCGCCATTGTCATCAACGACGGTGAGCTGTACCTGATAACTGCCAGCGCTTTCGTATGTATGAGAGGTTTCAGCACCGCTGCCAGATTGCCCATCACCAAAATTCCAATGCCACTGGGATATCTCACTATTTTGAGATACCGAAGAAGCGCCATTAAAAGTAACCGTAAGCGGAATTTGGCCCTCTACAACATCTTGTTCGATGACGGCTTCCGGTGCCATTACAACACTATCAGTATCACAAACACCGGACAGGATTGGGCTCTCAGCATTTACTCCTGGCGTTCCTTTTTGCGAGTTAAAGCCAAAGGTAACACTGCTTCCTGGGTTAATGGTTTGGTTGTAACTGGCGTTCGTAAAAGTGTAGGGGTTGCTTCCGGTGAAGCTAGAGTTCCAGGCTCCAGTGACTGTTGAGCCTTGTGAATAGGCCAGTCCCACCTGCCATCCTGTTATGGTTTGCTCTCCATCGTTAGTTATTTTAACTGAGGAGGTAAAACCTGAGTTCCATTCGTTCTCTACGTTAAATTCACATTGTGCAGCCCAGCCAGAGCTACTTGATACGATACCCATCAATAATAAGCATCGAATACCTGAAGGCTTTTTCGATCCCAACATTGTCCCGTCCTGAAATGTGTTTACACATTTAGGACTTATTATGAGAAACCCAGATAAACAACGCGTTAAACGAACTCAACGTGATTACACCTTAGGCTTTAAATTGGCCGTTGTAGCGCAAGTCGAAAAAGGCGACTTCACCTACAAACAAGCTCAAAAGCACTTTGGCATTCAAGGCCGAAGTACAGTTCTCGTCTGGCTACGAAAGCATGGTAAGCTGGATTGGTCTGAGCCTTTGATGCATTCACTTATGTCTCAATCCAACGAAACACCCGCCCAAAAGATTAAGCGTTTAGAACGCGCATTAGCTGATGCTGAACTCAAAATTGATGTTCTGGAAGAGGTAGTAACCCGTGTTGATAACGAGTGTGGGAGTAACTACAGAAAAAAGTACTACGACAAGCTCTCTGGGCGGGAAAAGTTGAAAAACGAAGAAAGCTAGCTCGTTGTTGTCGCCTATTCGGATTTACACCTCAAGGGCTTTATCAGTGGGTTAAGCGGTTTAACGATAAGCAGCAGAGGCTAATGCCGGTTAAGGACATGGTGCTGTATTGGCGCCAGTACATGCCGCGGATTGGGACTCGAAAGCTCTACCAACTGATGAAACCAGAGCTTGATAAACTTGGCATTAAGTTGGGGCGTGATGGACTGTTTGATTATTTACGCGCAGAAGGCATGTTGGTTAAACCCAAACGTAGTTACACAAAAACAACCGACAGCCGTCACTGGATGAAAAAGCACCCGAATCTACTGAAGGACTATCAACCTCAACAGGCTGAGGATGTGCTTGTGAGTGATATTACCTACGTGAAGTCAGATGCGGGTACGCACTATTTATCATTAACAACGGATGCATATTCCCGAAAGATAATGGGGTATGAACTCAGCGATGAAATGAAAGCAACAGATGTGGTTAAGGCACTCAATATGAGTATCAAGCATAAGTACTATAACCATCCAATGATTCATCACTCAGACCGAGGAGTGCAATATTGCTCTGAGGAATATCAGGCTGTCCTGAGAAATCACAACATTACTCCATCTATGACCGATGGTTATGATTGCTATCAGAATGCCTTAGCAGAAAGAATCAATGGCATACTAAAGCAGGAGTTCTTGTTGCATCAGTGCAAGAATAGGCGGGAATTAAAGCAACTCGTGGATGAATCGATATACATCTACAATGAGATGAGGCCGCACTTGAGTTTGGGAATGAAAACACCTAACCAGGTGCATTACGAAAAAGGCCGATAGATAAAATCTACCGGCCTGCATAAAACGTCAACGTATTTTAGGACGAGACACATGGCAATTAAACCTATTCAGTTGTTAATAACTGGATCCTATGTCAGGACTTGGGTTAAAAAAATTATCAAAACTCATACCTATGAGGGGCTGAGTTGTACCTTTATATACTAATAAGGGTATAAATACTGCGCGGATAAATATGGAGAATGTGGAGGCCAATATTGATTTTTTAGCGTGCATTTAACGATTAATTGTCACTAACCCCAGTAGCGATAAAGGGTGCACTCACTGTTGGTGTAAAAAATTGATTACACAATGTGTTTTTGCGCTGTGTTTAGTCAGAACATGAGTACATAATTGTGCAAGTCATTCCCTCAAAATGAGTTTTAAAACTCAATACCTGACTATAAAAAACAATAACTAAAATACACCTACGCATTCTACTGGTATTGTTCAGTATTTTATTTTTGAGTTGCACGTGTTACCTGTCACACAATACAATCTGTGACAGGTAACATATTCTGCTGAGGTCCTAACTTTGAAAGCATCTGAACTTTTTTCTGTGCAACAGTATTTGCTGCGGGCAGTTTCCCGGCCTTCTTTTTGGTCTGGTATTGATTATCAAACTAAAAATGATGCGATAGCTTGCTTGCATCAGTTACCCGATGAGTTTGCTGCCTGGCAAGACTGGATTGCCGTCCATTTAAATGATGAACAAAAACAAAAGTTAAATAGCTCAATTCGCAAAGCCCGGATGCGCGACAAGGGCAAAAATATCACTGTTTCAAAGCAAGCTCATCAAATGCTAACCCTGTTATCGGATGGTGGCAGACTCACCTTGTCTGAGGTTATAGAGCACAATTTGCGCCGCGCTTATCAAAAAAGACTTAAATCAGCAGATAATAAGGATGGTGGATGAAATCAGATGGAAAAAGCGTTTTTTTGCCAGGAATGCCTTTTAATCCTGTCGCCCTTTGAGTAATCTGCCAAGTTCGTATTTGTCAAAAAAGACAAATCAACACATAACCATATAATAAAACAACAATAATCAGCTTAAGCTGATGTAACGTGGAAACAAGCAATGAACTCCATAAGTATCCGAGCAAGGCTTATGTTGAGTGTCGGGGTTGCCGTCTTCGTATTGGTAACTATTAACGGCATCGTCAATTATATGCAGGCCCGTTCTGGCCTGAAAGAAAGTGTCACGGAAATCATCGCAAGGACAGGCGAAAACACCACAAGATTCGTTTCAAACTGGTTTAAAGTTAAAAGCCAGATAGTCTCAGGTGCTGCAGAAGCGTTGCAAATGGGCAATGACATCCAAAATACCGTGCAGCAAGGCCAGTTAGCAGGAAAGTTTGAAGTCATGTACGTGGGAGCCGGAGACGGCAGGATGCTGACTTATCCAGCGATTAATTTGCCCGCAGATTATGATCCGCGCTCGCGCCCTTGGTATCAACAGGCACAGCAAGCTCGCAAACAAATCGTCACTCCGCCATATCAAGATGCCAGCTCCGGTAATATCGTGATGACCTTTGCTCAACCTGCGGATGCCGATGTTATCGCTGCCGACGTTGAATTAGGTGATGTCGTGAATGAGGTGCTTGGTGTCAAAATCGGTGAGTCAGGTTATGCCGCGCTCATTGATGGTGAGGGAAAATTCCTGGTGCACCCGGATAAATCTATGGTAGGTAAATCCTTGTCTAGCATGGGGCGTGGTGTTCGCTTAAACAATACAGCTCAAGAAATAGAGATAAAAGACAAAAACTGGCTTGCGGCTACCTTTGAGATTGATGGTGTTGACTGGAAGTTACTGTTAGCGATGGAAGAGTCTGATGCGATGTCTGGTTTAGGTATGATTGCCTTTACCAACGTGCTGATTTCTGCTGTTACCATCGCCATGGTTGTATTGGTTTCTGGTTTCATGATCTCTTATCTGTTACAACCCTTGGTTACGCTGAATAAAGCCATGTCTGATATCTGTAAAGGTGATGCCGATCTTACCCGTCGTCTGGATGTAGCCAGTAACGATGAAATAGGGCGCTTGAGTCAATCTTTTAACCGCTTTGTTTCTATCATTCACGACCTTGTGGCCGATACCATGACATCGTCGACACAACTAACGGCCCTGTCAAATTCTGCCAGAGATAATGCGCAAAACAATAACAGCGCGATTCAATTACAACAGTCGGAAATCAGTCAGGTGGCCGCGGCCATCAATGAAATGTCCACCACTTCATCTCACGTTGCCGACAATGCCACAGATACCGCAACTGCAGCACAAAGTGCCGCGGAAGAGGGGAATAATGGCATGAAAAACGCGGAAGAAAACAAGATGCGTATGGAGCGCTTAACCAAACAGATTGATGAAACTACCGTTGCTATTAATCGCCTCGACGAACAAGGACAGCAAATCAACAGCATATTGGCCACAATTCAAGGTATTGCCGAGCAAACCAACTTACTGGCTTTAAATGCTGCCATTGAGGCTGCGCGTGCTGGTGAACAGGGACGTGGCTTTGCTGTGGTAGCAGATGAGGTTCGGGCCCTGTCAGGTAGAACTCATGAGGCCACTGGCGAAATTCAGAACGTGATAAAAGAGCTTCAGGAACAAACACAAAATGCAGTGAGCATCATGGAGGATAGCAAAGCACTTACTGCCGAAACCGGCACAAGCGCTCAGGAAGTGACCAGTAGTTTGATGCGTATTGCCGAAGCGATTGAGGATATCTCTGGTAGAGCCAATACCATTGCCAACGCATCTCGTGAGCAGTATACCTCAACAGAAGAAATTAATCGTATCGCTACGGCCATTCACGATGCCTCCAACCAGCTGGCAGAGAATGTTCACCAGGCCACAACGCAGTCAGACGAGTTGCACGTGCTAAGTGAACAGATTGATGGCAACCTGTCTCGCTTTAAAGTGAACTAAATGTGAGCTAACTCAGAAACAAAAAAGCCGCTTCATTTGAAGCGGCTTTTCTATTGTATAGCTCGATTATTTAGACTTGCCTTGATTCGCAACGGCATCCATCATCTTTTTGATTTCTTCAGGATCGCCAAGGTATTGCTTATTCAGCGGTTTTAAGTTTTCGTCCAACTCATAAACCAGTGGCACACCTGTCGGGATATTCAACTCCAGCACTTCTTGATCCGACATATCGTCCAGGTACTTAACCAACGCACGTAAGCTATTGCCATGGGCAGCAATGATGACTTTCTTACCGCCGCGGATTTCAGGGACGATGGTGTCGTGCCAGTAAGGCAAAACACGGTCGATGGTTAATGCCAAACTTTCCGCTTTTGGCAGTATGCGTGGATCAATGCCGGCGTAACGCTTGTCATGCGCGGGAAAGCGCTCATCAGATTCTTCCACTGCCGGGGGCGGGATATCAAAACTACGGCGCCAGATTTTTACCTGATCTTCACCGTGCTTTTCTGCCGTTTCAGCTTTGTTCAAGCCCGTTAATGCACCATAGTGGCGCTCGTTTAAACGCCAGTGACGCACTACAGGAGTGTACAGCTCGTTCATTTCGTCCAGTGCAATCCACAGTGTGCGCATGGCACGAGTTAACACAGAAGTGAAAGCCAGATCAAAGCTGAAACCGTTTTCCTTTAGCAGCTTACCAGCCATTTTGGCTTGAGCTACGCCAGTATCAGTCAAATCGACATCATGCCAGCCGGTAAAGCGGTTTTCTTTGTTCCATGTGCTTTCACCATGACGAATAAGTACGAGTTTATACATCTACATGTCTCCTTTAACACTGAGAGATATTTGGGTTTATTTGGATTTTGTGCGCTTAGTAGGGTGGCAAGCGGTTGATGCAGCTAGTGTAAACAAAGCCGTTGCTGCTGTCATGGGCTAAATGGCAATTCAGACCAGATAATTTCGAAGGCTACAAGAAATAAAGTGCATGGAAATAAAACCGCAGCAGTGCCAGCTCTATACTGGTACTGCTGCGTTATAAAAACCACTAACCGTTACTGTCTCTGGTAACTTCAGTATCGGGCAAGTCTTGAATTTTAGGTGAACGTTTACGCTGGGCTTTTACTGGCACCATGCCGCGCATGGATTCCAGTTTACCGAAGCAGAGCAATTTGTCTTCTTTCTCAAGAACACGCTCGGATTTGGGGTTAGGTATCACCTTATTACCACGGTATAACGTCAGTACATTGAGGTCTTTCTCTGACAATCCGATTTCTGCCAGCTTTTTACCCACATAGTTTGAACCTTCGGGCACATAGATCTCACTTACCCCATAACCTTTACTGACGGTAAGGCGTTGACGAATATCTATTTCCGGGAAATCCACTTGAGCGGCAATATAATCAATAATGGCACCAGCGATGTCCAGTTGGGTACAGTTTTCAATGCCTTCAAGTCCCGGGGAAGAGTTCACTTCCATGATTTGTGGCCCGGTAGAGCTCTCAAGCATATCAACACCTGCGACGCGTAAGCCCAGTATCTGTGCTGAACGGATGGCTGCCTGTTCATATTCCTCTGAGAGTTCCACTTGTTCAGCGCGACCTCCGCGGTGCACATTACTTCTGAACTCCTGACCTTGAGCCACACGGCGCATAGCGGCAACGACGCGATCACCAACCACCAGAGCTCGAATGTCTTTACCCCGACTCTCCGCCACAAACTTTTGAATAAGTACGTTTTGCTTTTGGCTTTGTAAAAGCTCAATGATGGCTTCCGCTTGTTTTACGGTATCTGCCAATAGTACTCCAATGCCTTGAGTACCTTCGATGAGTTTGATTATCACCGGGGCGCCACCAACGCGCTCTATGGCAGGTAAAACATCTTTTTTGTCGCGCACAAAGGTGGTTTCTGGGATCCCGATATGATGTCTGGCAAGCACTTGTAAACTGCGCAGTTTATCGCGCGAGTTATTGATACCGTGGGCGGTATTCGCACAGAACACATCCATCTCTTGAAATTGACGAACGACCGCAGTGCCATAATAAGTAATGGAAGCGCCAATTCTTGGCAAAACCGCGTCAAAGTCGGCGATTTCTTTTTGTTTGTAATACAGGTCGGGGTCACCTTGTTTCAGGTCAATGGCAAACTTCAGTGTATCCAACACCTTTACGTCAAAACCACGGTCTTTGGCTGCCTCTTTTAATCTTCGAGTGCTGTAAATATTTGGGGAACGGGACAATATTGCCAATTTCATAAAGGCTCTCCTTATCAATTTCCACAATGTTAGATCAGAGTGGTGAAAAAAGTTAGTGGTGTTTACTATTTAATTGAACTTGCTTTCTCATCTAAAGAGCTCCTAAGCTTACACAATTGCAAAGCGCTTGTTTTATCCACAGATTAATTGGCTAATGAAGAAACAAAGATACGAGAAAGAACTTAAAAAACTTCAGTTGGAACTCACCTATCTGCAAGATTGGGTGGTACGCACTGGCCTGAAAGTTGTGGTGCTATTTGAAGGAAGAGATGCCGCGGGCAAGGGCGGTGCAATCAAAGCCATTACGGCGCGCCTTAACCCCAGAGTGGTGAAAATCGCCGCACTGGGTAAGCCATCGGACAGAGAGAAAACCCAATGGTATTTTCAGCGTTATACTCAGTATTTGCCGGCAGCTGGTGAAATCGTGCTATTTGACCGCAGCTGGTACAACCGGGCCGGGGTTGAAAAAGTCATGGGGTTTTGTACTGAGCAGGAATATCAGGACTTTTTAGTTTCATGCCCGGTATTCGAAAACATGCTGTTGCGATCAGGGATTGTATTGGTGAAGTACTGGTTCTCTGTTTCTGATGAGGAACAGGAAAAACGCTTTAAGGAACGACTTTCTAATCCGCTAAAGCGCTGGAAATTCTCAGAAATGGACCTCGAAGCGCGAAAGCGCTGGGTGGAATATTCTAAAGCCAAAGATGCAATGCTGGAACATACTGATACTGAATCATCTCCTTGGTATATCGTGAACGCCGACTGCAAAAAATCGGCCCGCCTTAACTGTATTTCGCATTTACTGGAACAAATTGATTACCGAAAGATAAATCATGAGGAGATAATTCTTCCGGAGATTGATAGAGAAGCCTATAAACGACCCCCGGCACGAGAGTTAAATTGGGTTCCGGAAATTTTTTAAAGGAATAAAAAAGCCCCGAATTCAGTGAAGCGGGGCAAGAACACAACATTCAACATTTAATGAAACCTGAGGCGAGTCCGTCCTGGACTCTGTCAGGGGGTGTACAAGACCAACTTCACAGTCGACTTGCAATACAAACAATCCTTTGTTCGAAATCGTCAGGAACCTTTAAAAACGAGCACGTGCACCCAGGTACCAGCGTCGACCTACAGGATCATAGGTACCGGCTTCCGTTTCCGTTCCAGTATCGCTACTAGCCATGCCACTTAAAATTGCTGGCGGCTCAGGGTCAAACAGGTTGTCTACACCGGCAAACAACTCTACAGTGTCTGTCAGCTGATAGGTTACCTGCGTATCAACGTAGACCTCTGAACCTACCTCTATTGCACCCGGGGCAAGATCAAAACCAGCCAGGAACTGATCATCAAACGCCGCAGAGCCGATATAGGTTGCGCCCATACTGACAGACCATGCGTCCCAGTCGTAAGATACATTCAGGTTGGCACGGTGCTCAGAAGCGCCAATTTCACCCACGTATGGGTCGGCCGCAGCACCGGGTAGAGGTACTACACCACCTTCAATTACATAAGTATAAGCAAGGCGACTGTTTAATCTGCCTGGGCCGACGTTGCCAGAATAGGTTAGGGTTAAATCCACACCTTCGTTGACTTCACCACCGCTGTTTGAGTCAGCACTGTCAATGAACTCCAACGAGCCGGCGCTGTTAGTGCCCAAAGGTGCTGCGCGACGAGTGATAAACTGACAGAAGCTCTGGTCACCACCGTAACACTGATCAAGAATGAATTGTCTTGGTGTAGGTACGATGGCGTTTTCGATTTCGATATCAAAGTAATCGATAGTCAAACCAAAATCTTCTAACATGCCATCAGGTGTAAATACCAATCCAATGGTTGTTGATTTACCCGTTTCTTCTATCAGGTTGGCGTTACCGCGGTTGAAACCACTGATACCCTGAATATCACTTTGATTGAGTGTGAAAGAGCCATTGGCCGCGATGTTTGCCGCTATACCTGGGTCGGCTTTACAACGATCGGCAACAGTGCCTGTATCAGAGGCCGTTACACCAGCACAAGGATCGTTCAGGTCCGGTGGGAAGGTTTGACTCGGTGGCGAAAACAGTTCGTTAATGTTAGGTGCGCGAACGGATTCTGCCTCAATAGCACGTAAACGCATCCAATCGGTAATCTGCCAATCAAAGCCAACATTCCAGCTGGATGTGCTACCCACAGTAGAATAGTCTGAAGTTCGATAAGCCGCTCTTGCTGTAACATCCTCAATAATAGGGATATTCGCCTCAATATAGAACTCGGTAACGTCAAACTCACCTTTGGTGGCTGGAATAGCGTTACCTGCGTTTAAGCCTGCTTGTTGTAAGGCATCGAACTCGTCACGACTGGTTTCTTCGCGATATTCAAAACCTACAGCGACGCCTAGCGGGCCTGCAGGAAGTTCAAAGGCATCACCACTTATGTTACCACCAAAGATTTCCTGAGAGATAAAGGATGACAGCATGCCCGGTGCGTTGATGTAGGCCGCGGCCTCTGGCGTAATGGAACCAAAACCGTAGATATCGATGGGAACACAGCCGAAGCTACGAGCCGTTTCGTCCACACAGATGGCTTCATCGGTAATACCGTCTTCATCCAAATCCAACGTATCAGTGACCGCTTCCAGAGCATAACGGAAGTTTTGAACATTAACCTGACCACTGGAAATCTGTGCTTCTTTGGTTTGACCGTATACATAATAGATGTCATAGAACCAGTCATTAACCAATTCGCCCTCAAAACCCAAGGTGAATCTGAAGGTGTCTCGATCCGCGATATTACCACGATTGGCAACACCCAACAGACGTTTGGCGAAGAAATCTAAATCTCTTAAGCCATCACCATTAACATCTACGGCAGAGTTAAGGATTTCATCCGGTACATAGGGGTTAGTTAAAATTGTACCATTGACATCAAACTCTAAAGGTACCGCACCATCGGCATAGATGTCATCAGAGGCAAAAGGGAAAGGCTCCAGTTCGGTTACCGTTTGCGATGCAGCATAGTTCGCCTCAAAAAATACGGCATGGTTATCCGAAAGCTCATAACTTCCTTTCGAGGCAAACAAATAGCGCTCAGTAGGAATAGCAATTCTGCGATAGTCACTGCGATTAAAGCCATCGGGGCCAATAGTTCCGTCGCCGTTGGTACTGAAGCCTTCTTGTAAATTGTTATTGCTGTCAAAGGTATATCTTACACCGCCAGCATCAAATCGCCCTTGTGGTGGAAACGACGAGAAAAAAGGACGAGTAGGGGTAAACGCATCAGCAGGATCACCAGTAAAACGGAAGGTAGAGAACTGATCCACGGCAGAGCGCTCACGATCTCTTGAAAATACGCCACCTTGGTCGGTATACCCCAGGTGGAACATGATGTTTCCTTTGCCACTATCCGTTGTCGCACCTGTCGTGATACTAAATTGGCGCTCGGTGTCATCACCCTCAGAGCTTTGACCGTATTGTCCTTCAAACTCAACGCCTTCAAAATCGTTTTTAAGAATAAGGTTTACAACACCCGCTACTGCATCCGAACCGTAGACTGAAGACGCGCCACCCGTTAAGATTTCAACACGTTCTATAAATTGTGCCGGAATGGTATTCATGTCAACTGCCATTTCACCTGGTTGACCGGAAACGAAACGACGACCATTGACTAAAACCAGTGTTCTGGCGGTCCCTAAGTTACGTAAGTCAACAGTGGCAATACCGGCACTGGCGGTATTAAAGTTTGAATTGGTTCTGCTGATAGTGGGTGTACCAAACGTTGGATTGTCTAATAACAATTCCTGGAGGTTGGCTACACCGGAAGCATCAATGTCGCCAGCATCGAAACTTTGCAAGGGTGAAACTGAGTTTAAATTGGCAGAACGGATCCTTGAACCTGTTACTGCTATCTTTTCAACGCCGCTCGCTTCCTCTTCAGTTTCCGCTTCTTGAGCGAATGCAAACGCCCCTGGAAGCGCTGTCGTTATTGCGCCTATGGTTAGAGCCAATCGAATAGATTTGGCTATTTTAGACTGATTCTTCATTTTGAATCTCCCCGAGATATTTATTTTTTTAATAGGGATAACCGCAGTTATCTCCGCGTTTGTGCAAGACAAAACTAAGTTTTGGCAACAGGTTGCACCAGCGGCGATCCGCTACCGATGGAATGGAAGTGATAAGCGGCCTTAATTCTGGGGTGAAAGTATTGGGGTCGTTACCAATTGCAGGAAAAATACAGTAAATGGAGGGTGGACAGGGATAAACTGTCGTTAGGGAAGGAGCCATGAAGGCACCAAAAACTTGATGAGATTGCTTGATTTGTGACGAATGCACCTGTTTCTGGGACGAACAGTATGTTTTATAATGTAATTTTAGTCACAATGACGAAAATCAGGCACTTATAAGCCTAAAAGTAATGAGTTTTTAGCTGATAACAGGGTTAAAACTGATTAGTTAAATTGCCCAATTCAGCAGATTTGTTCATAATTTTAAATGAAGGGGCTTATAACTCCACTTAACTATTTTGTTTGGCGCAAGCCTCACTAGATAAACCTGAAGATTCCGGGATTTTAAACTTGAATGACGCAATCGGTCGATTAAAAAACTGGCGGATTTTGATTGGCAGTAGTGTGATACTGCTCATTCAGGCGTTGTTGAGTTTTAACCTCAAGTTTCATGCTGAAAATATATTTTTACAGTCACTCGATAGTTGGTTAAATGCAGCCGCCACTGTGTTTTACTGGTATTTTCCTGCGATCTTAGCAGCACCGTTCCTGGTGGCTTTTGCACCTTTGACTCGCGCCAATGAACTGGGATGGTTGCGCTTTACAATTTTTAACTGCCTGTTCGTGGTTTCTGCCACCTTGCTGATTCAAATCTCATCAATGGCAATTTTACATTATGGTTTGGCACAAGACTGGCAGCAGGGCAGTTTCAGCAACATGGTGGGGTATTTCTACCGCAATACGCCCTGGCATGCCGATCTCATCCTGATTTTTGCACTGTTTGCGTTTGGTTATGCGTTTGATTATTCACAGCGCTTGAGAAATAAAGAACTCGAAGAACAAAGACTAAAAGCTGAGTTGCTAAATGCAGAATTACAAACCTTGAAATCTCAGCTCAATCCTCACTTCTTATTTAACGTCCTTAACGGTATCAGCGGTTTGATAAGAGTCGGCAGGCATGAGGACGCTACCGATTCATTGAGCGATCTGAGTGTTATGTTGCGCACAATTCTTGAAAACCGGGATACGGAGTTAGTAACGGTTAAAGATGAGCTGGACTTTATCGAACTCTATCTGGCGCTTCAACAAATGCGCTTCAATGATAAATTAGAAGTGAATATCAATTGCGACAATCAGGTATTAAAGTACAAATTACCTTTTATGGTGATGCAGCCGTTGGTGGAAAATGCTATTCAACATGGCGCTCAATTAGAAACTGCTGGTAATGTGATAGATATTAAGCTGTTTCAAGAAAAGGATAAACTCCATTTTGAAGTCACCAATCGAGTGCCAAAGAACACTTCTGAAAGTGGTTTTGGCATTGGCGTAGGGAACAATAGAGCAAGGTTGGAAAGAATTTATGGGCAGAATTACAGCCTCGAACTCAAAGCCTTACCTGAGCGATATTTTTTAACTAGCCTGATCATTCCTGTTAATGTGGTCTAGTAGGCATAAATAATAAGGACTAAAAAAATGCTAAAGATATTGGTTGCCGATGATGAACCGCTGGCGAGAGAGAGTATCGTTGCGTTGCTTAATAAAGAGGATGAGACGCACGAGATTTTTCAAGCTAAAGATGGCCAGGAAGCCTTGGAATTGGCATGGCAAGAGCGTCCGCAAGTTTTATTTTTAGATATTCAAATGCCGGGAGCAACTGGTGTTGAAGTGGCGGCGGAACTGCCTCCAGAAACAGTGGTAATATTTACTACTGCCTATGATGAATATGCAGTGAAAGCCTTTGAACTAAACGCCATAGACTACCTGCTTAAACCCTTTAAAAACATTCGTCTTTACGAGGCGTTAGATAAGGCAAAAAGATTACTGGAAGAACAGTCTTTTCTCGACCAACGCAATATATCAGCACTACATTCTGAGCTCAAAAAAGAATCCACAGATTACAAAGAACGTATCGTTATTCGCGAGCCCAAGCGGGTTCGATTTGTGGAGGTCAGTAACGTCAAATACATTTCAGGTGCCGGAAATTATGCGGAATTACACTTGCAAGATACCGGGTCTATTCTTTATCGAGAAACTTTGAGTAACCTGGAAGCGTACCTAGACCCCAGAGAGTTTCGCAGAATACATCGTTCCACTATAGTAAGGCTCTCTTCTGTTGCGGAATTACAACCAAATTATCAAGGTGATTACACGGTAGTGTTGACGACCGGAGAACAGTTGATGTTATCTCGTCGATACAAAGATAAGTTACAGGATATTCTCACTTAAATGTTGAATAAAGTGCACAACAATCACTTTAAACCTCAAGCTAATGTAATATTTTTTTCATTTTCTCATCCCTTATTTCATCTGTCTTGTAGCCGATTATGTAGCATTTTACTGAGAGCTATGAACGAAAAGTGGTTGATTTTTTATGCGGAATAATAGATAACAAAAAAGTCAGGGATTTACAGAACATTTACAATAAGGGGTAAGAAATGAATCGCCTCACACTTTTTGCAGTTTTGGTCTTGTCGGCGAATGCATCGCTGCATGCTGCGACGAATGTTAAGTCCTATCCAGCTTCACTTTGTTATCAATCATCAGGTCCTTTAAATAGCGTAAAACTGAGTAACATCGGCAACGTTTCCAATTCTAATCATGAGGAATCTGTGTCGTTGATGTGTCCAGTTGTCGTTTCCGAAGGAAAAGATTTGACGGGGTTACAAGTCAGCGTCGTGGTTATTGACGATAACTCTGGAGGTCACGGGGTGTCTTGTCAGGTTTCTGGCACCCAGTACGGCCAACGCCTCACCTCCAGGTGGGGGACCACCGCATCCAGCGATGGAGGCGCAGGATTGCAAGAACTGACTACCACGCTTAGCCGAGTAAAAACGCATTCTGGCTCCTACACCAAAGCAAGCCTGAGCTGCTCATTACCTCCATACTCAGAATACAATCCGGTTTCCCTGGTTTCATATCAGGTAACTGAGTTGTTGCGCTAATACCGCCAGGCGAATTCAGGACATAGCATAAATGAATCAGGTTGGAACCATACAAAAACTCCTACTAGCATTAAGTACGATGCTTGTCGTAGTTGTTGCGTATTTGGTATCTCAGCCTAATAACAACTTCATTCAGAATGAAGAACAAGGTAGCGATCATCAATTGCTATCGGAATTAATGGACATGGAATCGCGGCTTCAAAGGCAAATTGCAACACTGAAAAGCATTGCAATAGCCGACGAGAATAGTCGTAATAAATCTGATTATTTCAGTGAAATAGACAGAGTGAATCAACAGTTAGCGTTGCTCGTTCAACGTCAGGAAGATTACGAGAAGCGCTTTTCCGATATCGAAACTCAACTGCTACAACTGGTTAATCGAGATACCGATGTTCAAGTGACTCAAACTCGACAGGTTAATGTGTTGAGTAGCACGGAGGTGGAGTTCAAAAGCGCGCAAACAAAAGCCGTTCCTGAAGACCATTACGACGATCAATATGCTCAAAATCAACACTTTGCCGTTCAGCAACAAATTAACGCTTACGAGAGTCAATTATCTGAAGAAACACCCGATCCCACATGGAGCACCACAATAGAAACTAAAGTGATGAGGTTATTGAATGATACGCCACAGCTTTCCGGGGTGCACCTACAGGAAAGCCAATGCGGCACGAGTTTGTGTAAATTGGAGGTGTATGTGGAAGAGGGGGAAAGTGTTGAAGAAAAAGTACAAACGCTAATGGTGAATAGGCCTTGGCAAGGGGAATCCTTTGTATCGTTTGAATACGATGGTGAAGGGGCAATTTTCTTTGCGAGAGACGGATTTATACTGCCTTAAAAAGAGGTTAATTAGATGAACTACAGAAAAATTGTAAAAACAAACTTACTGCTACTGTTATTTGCATCTACCCAGGCCGATGCCATTATTTGTCTGGCGAACAACACTCAACCGTCTCCAAAAGAATTGTATCTTGCCAATAATTGCCATTATTTTTCTGGCTCAAAAGAATTGCGCATGGATCGCTCAGGAGCGCTGTTCAACTACAACAATCGAGGCGATTATTTAGATCAGCTCAGTGGCAGTAGTTATATTTATTGTCCGATACTCGATGATAAAAACTTTGATGGTTATCTCTCTGCAGAAATCCAGGTTTCTGATCTCAATCAACAACAAGATGTTATTTGTCAGTTGGGTAAGTCTAGTTATACCGAAAAAGGCTTTGCGGCTTACTGGGGAGAAACCGCAAGTAGCAACAGAGTAGGGGCACAAACTTTAAAAACTAAATCGTTAGCGGCCACTCGCTCCAAATCAATGCCCAATAGTTTTATTACTTGCTCATTACCACCACAAAATGACGCGGACCAAAAAGCATCATCGCTAATGGCTTATACGGTAAGCAAGATGGACAATGTGGCTATGGCCATTCGGGGCAACTAAACAACAATTCAACCTAGTTCCCCAGAGGAATTGTCAGAATCGGCGCCGCTTGTTGAACAGAGCCTGATTGCAAAGCAAATATCTGTGTTAGCAGGCTAAATGTCGATTTGCTGGCTGAATCACTATCATCTATGTAAAACCAGTTGTTGCGATAAAAAACGGCTACATTAGCTTTGTCTGGCTTTTCGATGGAACTGTGGATCCTGAATAAATCTTTAGTGACTCGCGCTTCGTCAAAAACAGTACCTTGCTCATCATTGCGCAGAGGGACACGCCGCTCTTGAAGGTCAGAGTCAGGAACTTCTACTGATTGGGACAGAAAAAACATAATACTGTCAAACGACCGTGCCTGAATCGTAAGCACATCTTTGTTTTCGGTTTCTATTGCATTTACCAAAGGCAAAACCGTTAAACTGGGATCAAAACTCAATATTTTTGCTAGGCGCATGAAAGCAGGGTGCTTGTGTGCCTTTTTTTTAAATTGCAGCACGATTTGTTTTGACACAGGATCTTTTGCGCCTGCGACTAAATTAGCCAACTCCAACTCTCGCAAGGCATATACAACGTCGATGAATGTTTGGTGAGACTTTGTATCAACGGTAAAATCCTGTTGGTCGGTTTGATAATTATTTTCGAGGTTGTTTATGCGTTCAAGACAGGTACGCAGTATTCGGCTTATTGGCCAGCCTGAGTTACTCAGTAAGATCAGTGTTTCGGCGTTGACTGGTGTTAAGATCCGTTCAACAAAATCTTTTCCCCGCAGAGGTCTGTAAGTTACGGTGGGGCGCTCTTCAATGGCCAAGCGATTATTTAATGACTCATTGCTACCGAGCCCGGGTATCCAGTTAATGCCAGGCTGAATCGAAGCCGAATAAGAGAATTGAGTCGTAACGGTATCGGCTTCCAGAAAGTACATACGGTCTCTGTAGCGCAAACGAACAATGTTTAGCAGCATTTGTTCATCTTCTGTGGCGCGCAATGACTGGTTGTAATCCAATCGACTTGTCTGCACAGCTTGAGGGCCAAAATGTACACAGCCCGATGTTAATAGAGCGATGGATATCAATAATAATGTCTGACAAGGTATTTTCATGAAAGCACTTATTCTTGTTTGGCTACTTATAAAGATAGCGAAACGTCGCAAAAAATCTCTTGAGTTCTTGAAGTGTTTTAGCGATAGCGCGCATAAATACGTTGTATTTCTCCTTCGTTAATCATTTGCATCAAAGCATCATTTAGGACGGGAAGAATAGCTTTTTGATTAGGGTGAACACGCATCATAACATCGCGTTTGTCTACAACACTGCCAATTTGCAAGTGTCTATACTCTGGCATTTCCTTTTGGAAATAGAGGATGGTATTGAGCCCCACAAATACTTGTTTGAATCGATCTTTTAACAATTGTTGTAGAAGGTTAGTTTGAGACACATTATTGATGCGGATTATCATTTCAGAGCTAAATGCGGCGTCATATTCGGGATACGAGAATCCTCGGACGATACCCACAATCTCATCCAGTAAATCACCAGGACCCTTAACATCTTTATAGTTACCGGGGGAAAAAACGACGACTTCTTCGGATATCGCGTAAGCGACAGAATATTCACCCAGTACTTTCATATGACGACGCCAGTCCGGATTCACACCGGGTTCGATATCAATATTGCCGGCATCAAATTCATGTAAGGCGCGTGCAATTGGCATATAGACAAATTCAAACTTTAGATTCGTGTGTTGCTCAATACCGGCAAACACATCCAGAAAAATCCCGCTGGTGTCAGCATTATCAAAAATGACATAAGGAGGATTGTTCGGCTCATAGAGCATTACCGAATACTTTTCGCTGGCACCAATCCCAATCGATAGAAAGACAATACAACCAAGCGCAATGAACTTAATGATTGTTGAAAGCATTACACGAACCAACATTAGCAGGATTACTTTCAGAGCATAGAAGAGCCAGTCTGGAAGTACCAGAATTTTACCTGAGTTTCTCAGCGTTGCTGCGTGAATAAAACAATACTCAGCTTCACTAAATTCATTTTCATGCACGTAGCGCACGATTACATGTTTTATTTATTAAACAGGGGGGCGCAATATCAAAAAACCTAAGAAAAAACACAAGATATTGATTTTATTAACTTAATAATAACCTGTGGATAAATATCTAATTTAACATAATATACATTATGGGAACATTTGATATTTTGTGGATAATCAGTTTATAGTTTTGTTTTCAGAATTTATCAGTAAGTTCTGTTTTGTCTCTGGTAATGCTTATCACGGTGTTACAGAAACATCAGCGACTTAAAACAAAGGATTAATAATGACTAAAATGCCCGGGCGTCCTTCAAACAACAAAGACGTACGTTTAAAATTATTGCAGCAAGCAAGGATACTATTTGCAAAAAAAGGCTATGCAAAAGTCACCACACGTATGATTGCCGAGGCTGCCAAAACCGATGCTGCCATGATCAGATATTACTTCGGCAGTAAGGAAAATTTGTTTCGGACAGTTATCAAAGAAACCGTACAGCCTTTGCTTACCCGAATTCGCGATGATAAGTCCAAGGGGCAAACCATTTCTCCGCAAGAATTAATCGCTCTTTATTATTCGTTGCTCTCAGAGACCCCCGATTTACCTAAACTGATATTCCGTTCCATACACGATCCCGATGCAGTTGAACATGACATAGTAAACAATGTATTTAGTGAGCTTATGGCCTATAGAGCAACGCAATTAAAAAACAGTATTGAAAACAACAGTAATATCTCCTCAAGCTTTAACCCGGTACATATTTTGATTTCAACATTGAGTCTGTCTGTATTTCCGTTTTTGTTGCCGGATGATCTCAAACAAGAGTTAGGAATCGTTGTAAATAAAGAATTTTTGACCGAATTAAGTCAGCATCATGCACTTTTATTAGAACATGGCATTGCTAATAAAGTTTCTGAGTAAGTATGAGTTTAACCCCTATTTTATTGGATCTTAACTGGTACGCGTAACGATTGTGAAGGTGAGCTCCTAAAAAGTGAGGCAATTAACGCTACTTTACGGTCTTTGCCTCACGTTCTTAGCTTTAGTAATACGCTCGCTAAGCGTATGTGTTTACCGCAGGTATGCTTTCATTCAATACTTGCCACGCTTGTTGGTTCCCAGATGAATTCCCGCTCTGGATTTGTTCAATCGCTGACTTCAAATCATTGTCTTGCTCATCGTCTGTCTCTAATGATTTCAATAAGCTGTCAAAAGAGCTGTTTTGTTGATAACCAAACCCCGCAGATCCGGGCATTCCCATTGATTGGAACTGTTCCATACGCTGCTGCATGTGGTCATGCATGGCCTGCTGCTCATCAGCTGACAATTCACCGTTACCATCCGTATCAGCCTTATCAAACATCTTGTCAAAATTTGGTGGTGTCCGCCCTGCCTCTTCCATCGACTCTGTAAGCTCCGTTTTAGACAAGGCGCCATTACCATCGGTATCAGCTTGTTGAGCTCGTTCCTGCATTTTTTGCATCATCGCTTGAGGGTCGAAACCCGAAAGCCCCGAAATTGAATTCATTTTTTTCTCCTAACATGCGTTTATTCGCAATCATTAACAGCAATGAATGTTCCAAAGTTAGTGAGATAAATTTCAATATAATCAGTGATTTATGTGTAAATTTTAGGTAAAGAGAATAAACCGGAAATATTTGGGTTTTAAAGCGTTTGTTAGTGCCGTTTGACGGCAAATATTTGCCACTATTTTTAGTGATATTGATTGGTTAAATTTTGCGCTCAAGACAGCGTCTTATCCAATTCTGATAATATTTGGATGAGGGTTTGTTCACTATAGTTGGCTTTATTAAGCAGTTGTTCAACGGCTTTTTCCAAGCCTGCTAAATTTTTTTGCCGTCGTTCAGAGAACAAATGACGGGCAGTACCTGTGTAGTAATCGCCTATTTGATTAAAGAAAGTTTTGGTAAGTGCGACCCCGGTAGTGGAAAAATCTTCAATACCAAACTCATCCATTTCTAACCAAATCTTAATTGATTCTGCAGCAAAATTGGTTACATCAAGAAACCCCGGGTTACTCAGATCTGCATCGGAGACGATTTTAGCTTCTCGCGAGCCAACCGTGCGACGCACCAGGCCATCACTGTAGTCTATCGCAGTGCTGTAAATACAACAGGCGATAGCTTCTATCATCTGTCGGTCATAACCCAATTGGATGAGCTTATTACGGGAGACATCGATACTGATCTGTTCGTGTTCCTGTCTCTCCACAATATTGCCAATATCATGCAATGCAGCCGCCAGTCCAATGCGTTCATAAGCTTCATCGGTGTACGACATACCATCAATAATAGCGAGCTTGAGAGCGACGGATAACACTCCTTTAACAGGATGAAAGGTATGACATTCATTGTGAAAATAAAGTTTGCTCAGCTTCTCCTCGTCACTGCGCAAATAGCTTTTGGCAAATTCAACCACATCGTGGAAAGCACTAGACTGAGGCATATACTTTCCACCAGCATAGCTGTAAATGTCTATTAGCATAAACTCATTTAAAGCTTGTTCGGAGTTTTGGTATTGAGACTGGAAGTCGCATGGCAAGAAAAAGCAGGTTTGCCTGTCTATCACTACTGGTCGAATTGGGTAAGGAATTTCGCCAAGCATCAGAAAACAATAAGTTGTAGTTTGTTTTTTGAATTTAATCATAGGGTTAGGGCTATAGATTAGCAACATTTTATTTACAATTGATTGCGTGGCATAGGGACAAGTAGTCCGCTTTTACACCCTGTTTTAAGCGGTATTTCGGTGTATGTTCAGGGTAAATCTTAAATGGTATTAACTTTCAATATTTGCTAGTTTTAAAGAACTGAAACATTGTGTTGCTTGTTCTGACAAGTTAGAAGAAAACGGATCTGCTCCATGTTCCAAATTGGCTGTTATAAAGTTCGAGAAAAATTATTCGAAAGTTCTGGCACAATTGTCTATCGAGTTCAAAATGCTGATTCTGAATCTAATGGTTTTCCGCAAACGGTTATCCTGAAGCTGCTTAATCAAGATTTTCCGACTTCAGAGCAACTGGCTCGATTTCGTAGGGAGTTCGAACTCACCAAAAAGCTTTCAGGTAAAGGTGTTATCGAAGCATTGGATTTGATACGCCATGAAAACAGTCTGGTTATGGTATTAGAGGATTTCGAGGGGGATTCTCTATCTAACGTTTATCGTGACCGTCCTATGCGCTTGCCGGAGTTTTGGCGCTTTGCACTTAAGATAGTGGATTGTCTGGCGCTGGTGCATGGTGAAAGGGTGATCCATAAAGATATCAATCCTTCCAACATTTTGCTCAATACCCAAACTCAAAAAATTAAGCTCATCGATTTTGGCATATCGATTGAGTTGGCTTCGGAAAATATAGATGCTGAAAAGCCCGGTGTTTTAAAAGGCACCCTTGCCTATATTTCCCCTGAGCAGACCGGGCGTATGAATCGCATATTGGATTACCGAACCGACTTCTATTCCCTCGGCATTACCTTTTACCAAATGCTAACCAATAAACTCCCTTTCTCTGCTGAAGATGCCATTGAATGGGTGCATGCACATATCGCGAAAATTCCACAATCACCTCATGAGCTCAATCCTCGTATTCCCAAACCCTTGTCTGAATTGGTAATGAAGCTGATTGCCAAAAATGCTGAGGACCGTTACGTTACGATTGCAGGATTACGCCGAGATCTTGAGATTTGTCGCCGCGAGCACAGTACCACGGGTGACATTGGCCATTTTATTCTAGGAGCCAATGATCATTCTGGAGAGCTAAACTTATCGCAGAAGATATATGGCCGAGAGCTTGAAATTGCCACCATGCTGGGGTTATACGATAAAGTGGTGCGGGGTAAGAATGCGTTGCTTACAGTTTCTGGCGCTTCCGGTATCGGCAAAACATCTCTTATTAGAGAAATTCAAAAGCCGGTAGTGTCTCGCCAAGGCTATTATACCGAAGGTAAGTTTGACCAATTCGAACGCTCTACCCCCTACTCTGCAATTCTTCAGGCTTCTACCTCCTTAGTAAGACAAATACTCACCGAGTCACAACAACAGATTGAGACCTGGAAAACTCGTTTACTCACAGCGCTGGAGGGTAACGGACAGCTTGTTATTGACGTTATTCCCGAAATGAAACACATCATTGGTGAGCAACCCAAACTGGCAAATGTTCAGGGCACAGAGCTAGAGAACCGGTTTCATCGAACGTTTCAACGGTTTATGCGAGCTGTATGTGATACCGAAAGACCCTTGGTCATTTTTCTAGATGACATGCAGTGGTGCGATTTAGCTACGCTGAAGCTGGTGCAGGTACTGTTAAATGATAGCCATATCAAACATCTCTATCTTGTTCTCACCTGGCGCGATAACGAAGTGAATGAAACTCATCCACTTTCCCAAGCTTTAGAGGAGCTTAAGAACACCCAAACTATTACTAATAATTTAAAGTTGAGCCCCCTCTCCGCTCAGGATATGAATCGCTTTATCGCCGATTCAACTGGCCTTGAGGTGCAATCTTGTCGCCAACTGGCTTCATTGTGTTATGAGAAAACCCTCGGTAACCCTTTTTATTTGAATCAGTTTCTTTTGTCTCTATATGACGCTGGCCAAATTCGCTTCAGTCAGGAACGTATGCAATGGACCTGGGATATTGCGACATTGGTGGCCGCAGACAGCACAGACAACGTTATAGACTTAATGCTGAAAAAGATGACCGGGTTGTCGGATGAAGCGTTGGTATTAATGCAACGCGCCGCCTGTATCGGCAATCGTTTTGAGTTAGACACGCTGGCAACCATCAGCGGTCGAACAGTACAGCAAGTAGCAAAACTGCTCATGGAAGCGTTAAAAGCGGGTTTTTTAGTGCCCGTTGATGAGGCCTGGCAGTGGGCACAATATCTTGACCCCGAAACTGAAATAACCCACACCACGGCCATCAAAACCCGCGCTGAATATCGATTTTTGCATGATCGTGTGCAACAGGCGGCATACACTTCAATGTCTGAAGATGAGCGTAAACAATTACACATACAGATCGGCAGGAAACTGAGTAATCAACTCAGTGGTGGGGAACTTAGCGAACGGATATTTGAAGTGGTAAATCATTTCAATGTGGCACGGGAGTATATTAAAGATGACGAAGAGCGGCTCAATATTATTCATAAAAATCGACTTGCAGGTCAAAAAGCACGAGCCAGTGCGGCATTTTCCACTGCGCAGTCTTATTTTACGATGTCGATCGGCGCTATAGTTGAGCAAGATTGGAGCAATAAAGCCGATATCATTATCGGCATTTTTCTCGAGGCTGCCGAAGTCTGTTGTATAAATAACAGCTATGGGGAAATGGAAAGTATTTTGTTGCAGCTAGAGAGTCGCACAGAAGACAAGTTTGCACGTCTCAGTGCTATGAAAATCAGGATACTGGCTTTAATAGCACAAAACCATTCAGATAAAGCGGTTAGCGTCGGGTTGGAGGCCATCTCTTTATTTGACATCTCCTTGCCTGATGCGCCGGATGAATTAGATGTACAAGAGTCTATCTCTTCCACTTTACTGGAATTGTCTAAGGTGTCAGATGACTGGATTGTTTACCAAAATGATGCCATAGGACCGGAAATCCAAATAGCACTTGATGTACTCAATGTGTTTACTGCTGCGGCATTTCGTAGCCAACCCATGTTATTCGCATTGCTCGTTTGTAAAATGATACAACTCTCATTGCGCAAAGGCAGTACTGGCACATCTTCATTTGCATTTGCCACGCTCGGTATTTTGTTATGTGGCCTTGTAGGGGATGTAAAGAGTGGCAAGCGCTATGCCGAAGTGGCCAAAAAGCTTAATCGTCGCTTTTCGGCCACAGATATCGAGGTTAAAACCGTATACGTAATCAAAACATTTGTTGAAATTTGGCAGGCTCCTCTCAAAACCTCCATCGTTGATTTGCGCAATAATTTCCAGTTAGCCTTGACCAGGGGAGACCTGGAGTACGCAGCAATGTCGGCTATGATGGAAAAAGTACATAGTTTTTATCAAGGACAAAACCTAACAGATTTGGGGCGTACCACAGAGGCCTACCTGGAAAGTATCGATGAGGCTGGCCAGGAGGTGTTTCACCACTACGTTTGTATGTTGTCTCAAACCATCAGTAACCTGCAAACTCAGTGCGAAAAGCCGTGGATCCTTGAAGGCGACTATTATCAAGAGAGCAGTCGCGTATCAATGCACGAAAGTGTAGGTGATCATACCGCCCTGGCAAAATTATATAGCTTTAAACAGTTTATCGCTTTTTTTGCGGAGGAATGGCAACAAGCACAAATCTACACAGACAAGTTAGAACCACTCCTGCCAGGGGTCGTATCTTCTATTTACGTCCCCCAATATTACTTTTACGCCGCACTGACCTTGATAATGAACCTCAAAGGAGGGGAATTGGCAAGTCAGGAACTTGCCATACTCAAGGAGTATTCAGCGAAACTGGATTTTTGGGCAGATAATTGCAGAGCGAACTTTGGCAGCAAAGCAATGTTGCTAAAAGCCGAGATATATCATCTTAGTAGCTCATTCGACCTGAAGAATATTAAACTCTATGAAAAAGCGATTAGTATTGCCCGAGACTCCGGTCAACTTCACGAAGAAGCTCTTGGTAACGAGTTTCTGGCGCGCTTTTGGTTAAAATATGAAAAATCAGAGATTGCTCAAATATATTTGAGGCGCGCTTATCACTTGTATGACTTGTGGGGGTGTGAACTCAAAAAGGCCAAGCTTTCCCAAGGCTTCCAGCAATTATTAAACTTTGAAACCATACAAAAAAACTGGGAGAAGACGCCAACAACAGTCAATTCAGGATTTACTCAAAATCAGGATCTTGATTTTAATTCAGTAATGAAAGCTTCGCAGGCGATATCTGGGGAAATCGTAAAAGAGAAGCTGATTCAAACCATGATGCTGTTAGTGGTTGAAAATGCGGGCGCTCAAAACGCAACACTTTTGCTCAGAAACAAAGGGCTTTGGCAGTGGACAGCCAGTGCTAAGATGGAAGGTAAAAAAGTGGAGCTATTTGACGATGACTTTAGCTTTATGACAGATGAGCGTTTGCCTTTGCAGGTGCTGCAGTATGTGCTTCGTACGCAGAAAGCCTTGGCAATACACTACGCGCCAGAAGATCCGCTCTGCGCACAAGATGCCTATGTAGTTAAATATCAGCCTGAGTCGATATTATGTGTTCCTATTTTGCATCGCAATGAAGTTACAGGTTTGCTTTATATGGAAAACAACTTACTGCGCAATGCTTTTACCCCAGAAAGGATAGAAATTATACAACTATTAGCCTCACAAATGGTTATCTCTATGGACAACGCCACGCTTTACGCAGAGCTAGAAGCGCGTGTTGCCGAGCGCACTCACAAGCTACACGAGGCTAATGAAAAACTCACCCTTTTGGCAACACTTGATTCTCTGACAGGCTCATTTAATCGACGTCATTTTATTGAAGTGGCTAATACGGAAATGTCCCGCAGTATGCGCTCTGGACGGCCGCTGGGCATTATGATGATAGATATCGATCACTTTAAGGCCATTAATGATCGCTATGGGCACTCAGCAGGAGATGAAGCGCTTAAAAAGGTCGTCAAGACTTGCATGGACACCTTGCGACCCGGTGACATATTCGGTCGATTGGGCGGTGAAGAATTTGCCGTCATCCTACCCGACACGGATATTCAGTTAAGTGCAAACGTTGCTGAGCGATTGCGCAGCTCTGTAGAGCAATTGTCAATTGAAAGCCCCCCTCACCAATTCTCAGTGACACTCAGTATTGGTGTATGCAGTTACACTGGTAACGAGCACACCCTGGAACATTTATTACACGTCGCTGATCAAGGTTTGTACAGAGCAAAACGTGAGGGTCGCAACAGAGTTTTAATAAGTGAAGACTAATCGTTTGAGTGGAATGTCACAGTATTCACATTAAGGTCTTATAAACTACCTGGTTGCTAAAAAAACTCAAATTTTTCTAATTTTGTTGTGCGAAATTGCCGTCAGACTTGTACATTTAAGAGAGTAATTTGATGAGACACTTTGGATTAAATGAAAAGAACCACGCTCTCGCTAGCGGCACTGTGCATCTGTTTGCACACTCAAGGCCATGCCAATAGCAGTGCCGATGTTGCACCTTCTGAAAAGCAACAGAGTATTGAGAACATAACGGTTTATGCTCAAAAAAGAGCACAAGACAGCAAGGATGTTAGTGTTGCCGTTTCAGTGTTGCACAGTGAAGTGCTGGAACAACTGAATCTCAAAGATACAACGCAGCTTTCCGCACAAATCCCCAACGTAAAGATAACCGCAAACACTGGTGAAGGGGCTCCGCCTGTTGTCAATATTCGTGGCGTAGGCAGCCTTGATTACAATAACACTACCACAGCGCCCGTGGCCTTCTATGTGGATAATGTAGTGGGGGGGGGCATTGAGCAACTCCCTTCTCTACTTATTTGATGTGGAACGAATTGAAGTGTTAAAAGGACCACAAGGCACACTGTTTGGGCGCAATACTACAGGTGGTGCGGTGTTAATCAATTCTAAACGTCCAGAATTTTTTACTGAAGGTTATTTTACCTTGGGCACGGCTAATCAGGACCACCACAAAATTGAGGGGGTATTCAATACCGCACTTACAGAGCAAACCGCAATCCGGTTGGGGTTTAGCCAGCAAGATTATGATTACTCATCCAATAATCTCGCCCCAGGTTACCCTCAATCGGGAATGAAGCAAAACAACTTTCGTTTCCTGTTAAGCCATCAAACCGAACAACTGGATGTGCTATTCAAGCTACATGGTGCCGATTGGGAAGGTAATGTTAAGCCCGTTCGAAGTAAAGGTTACATAGCTGATTTGAGTACAGGGGAATTGTGTCCCCCAGAATTGGCGGGCTCGACTGCCTGTACCGATAACTTTGGTTTTAATGTGGGCAGTGATGCTTTTCACGACGTCCGCCTGGATGACAATAGCCCCCACTCCACTGAGCGTTTCGGTGGTAGTGTTGAGTTCAATTATCGACTATCTGAAGACACTACGTTCACTTCCATTAGCAGTGTCAATCAGTTAGACAGACTTCATACCTTCAATTGTGATGCCAGCACAGCTCGCCTGTGTGATGGTGGTTTGGGGGTCGACAATCAAACGGTAACGCAAGAATTCCGCCTGAATCAACAGCTGGGCGAACACTATTTTATTGCCGGGCTGTTTTATCTGGACGAAGCCATTGAGCAAGACAACCAAATAGACCTTTTTTATGATGCCAGGGCCTTGCTAACTGCCGGTCCTGCACACTTTTTTTATGACAATACAGTGGATACTCAGTCTATTGGGCTGTTCGGACAATTTGATTTTCAAATTAGTGAACGCTTTACCTTAACGACCGGATTGAGGTACACCAAAGAAGATATTGACTATGTGGCTACCTCTACGATCAATGTGCCTGCGTTTGCAGGAGATTTTGATGGCGTTACTGTACCGGGCTGGAACTTTCAAGGCGATATTGAGGACAATGATGTTTCTGGCAAAATAGCTTTGGTACAGAAACTGAACGAACAAACAAGTGTTTACTATAGTTTCAATCGCGGCTTTAAAAGCGGCGGTTACAATGGTGCCCTCGCCTTTTCGCCCGATGAAGCCCGGCTAGCTGAGTATGGGCCTGAGTCGTTGAAAGCCTGGGAAATTGGTATGAAAACCCATCTTAACGATTTACACCTGAATCTTGCTGCGTTTTATTACGACTACGACAATCAACAGGTGTTCATGAATCAGCAATCGTCCCAGCAATTAGCTGCACCGGCACAGGTACTGGATAATGTCGGTCATTCAAAAATCTATGGTGCGGAACTGGATATTAGTTATACCCCGGACAATCATTGGCTATTGATGGCCGGTATTGGTTACTTGCCTGAGGCAAATCTGGATGAATTTATTAATCTCAACGGGGAAGTCATTCGCGACAACCGTCTTCCATTTAGTTCTGAGTGGAACTTAAATGGTCTTGCAAATTATCGAATGGACCTGTTTGACGGGACTCTGAGTTTACAATTGGAATTTGACCACCAGTCTGAATTTTACTTTGACCAGAATCAAAACCCGTATGCTAAACAAGATGACTACACCCTGTGGAACGGCAACATTAGCTGGGAGTCTGAGTTCTGGAGGTTATCCCTGTGGGGTAAAAACTTAACTGATGAGGAGTACAGTCAAATCCACTTCGATATGGGGCCCTCTTTTGGTCTGCTACAGGACTTAAAGGGCGAAGCTCGCCGTTATGGTGTAGAAGTAACTTACCTTTTCTGACAAAAAATTCCCGCTAAATTGCTGGTAAATTCATTTGCATTTGCTACATTTTCTGCTGCAAGAGTAAAAAAATTCTTGCCGGTTTTACCGGCGAGAAGCACCAAAACAACCTGCACATAAGGATAAGGTTAATATGAGTTCAGTAATGCCCACACTCCCGCAAAAAGATTCTTCTGCTCAGCAAGCCGCCAGGGCTTTTCAGCTATCGGTTGCAGGTACATCTTTCAACTACATGAATACTTACATGCTGGGGGTGGCCTTATCGGCTGACTTGCCTGAGGGTGAGGAATTCAATACACCTTATAAGTTAAAACTCATCCCCATCGTGGCTACGATGATGGCTAACCTGATTGCCAATCTTGAGGACATGCTAGAGGAAGAGCGAGAGCTGACCAAAAAACACTCGATATTAGACCGCATAAAAGATGCAGCCAAAGAACTGATTGATTTTCAAGATACCAGTATCAGTGACAAAGTAGACGCAATTAGCGATATTTTTGATGCCCTTGATGATATCCCTGAGGCTATTGGTGTGGCCCTTGAAAGTTTGCCGAACAAATTACAAGAAAGTTTAAAAGCAATTAAAAAGCTGGCCAAAGAAGTAGAGAAAAATGGGCCTACAGCCATTCTTAAAAGCTCTATGTGGGATTTGTTGTCTACCACCGAACGACGAGAAATCCTCGAAGCAGAGACCTGGGAGCGCTATAAGCAGCTATTTCAGAAAATCCCCATGCCATTGATGCTGCAAATCGATGATGATAAGCAGCCATGGATGTCAGGTGGACAATTCCAGTGTATGGAAGACTGGTTTATTGGCTACCTGCAGGTAGGTGGTTTTAACACCACCATGCTACGCGGTGTACGGGTCAAGGCTCCAGAGAACTCCGATGTTGTGGAGCTGGACAAGTTATTGACCAAATTTCCGGTAACTGATGCTATATTGCGCACGGAGCTGGGGGATGACACTGTTTCACTGAAAGCTGCGGCGGAACAAAATCGCCTTTACGTTGTGGATTACGAATGTCTTGAGGGGGCCACTTGTGTGCCGGTTCACGGTGAAGAACGCTTTTTGGGCGCACCAATGTGTTTGTTTTATTTAAATCCCAATCCACCTGAAGGCTATCCACAAACTGAAGGCGGTGCGCTGCAGCCCATTGCCATTCAGTTATTACAAAGGCCGGATCCGGTAAAGGCCCCTATTTTTACTCCTAAAGATGCCGGCAACGCCAATGATGAAAACGGTTTTAAATGGCAGATTGCCAAGTACTTTGTTAACGTGAGTAACGCCATACAACACGAGTCTGTCGCTCACCTTGGCGATTGCCACCTGGAAATTGATCCTATGGTGGTTGCTGCTAACCGAAACCTGGCAAAAGTGCACCCGTTAATGGTGTTACTCAAGCCCCACTTCAGGTTCACGATTAATATCAATCAGAGTGCTCTGCACAGTCTTATCATTCCCGGTGGCGTTGTCGCTACAAATGTAGGACCGCGTATACAAGATACCTGGGATCTGGTGGCTGAGGCACATAAAGCCTGGAAGTTTGATGACAATAACCCCGAGGTTGTGTTTGCCCGACGCGGAGTGGATACTATTCCCAGCTTTCCATTCCGCGATGACACCATGTTGTTGTGGCAAGCTACTTTCAATTGGGTTTCAGACTACATCGATATTTATTACGCTAACGACGAAGACGTAGTAAAAGACTTTGAGGTGCAAAACTGGATAAACGAAATGGTATCTGGCGATTATGCTGGCTTTAAAGGGTTTGAGCATCTTCAAAAGAACACAGCTTCGGAGTCACTACCATGGTTGTTGGCCTCAAAAGATTATCTGAAACGCATTCTTGCCCAGATTATTTACATTGCTGGGCCGCAGCATGCATCGGTGAACTTCGCACAATATCCGTTAATGTCCTTTATGCCTGGTGTTGCTGGTACCATTTATGAGCCGGCGCCCGGCGCAGATACGGTGATTAACAATGAAGAAGATTGCTGCAAATACTATCCACCATTAGATGTGGGCTCGTATACCTACTTGTTTGAATATCTGCTATCCAGCCTACAGTACGATACGTTTGGTCATTACGATGAAGGTGACGAGAAAAAACAAGGCCCCTACTTTGACGATAGTCGTGTAAATGCGCCGTTGCAAAAATTCCAGGCAAGCCTGAAAGAGATTGAATCTACAATACTAGAGCGCAATAAAACTCGACCTATGGAGTATCCATTCCAGTATCCTTCGAAGATACCCAACAGTATCAGTATTTAATGGTCAGAAAAGGAGAGCATTGCTCTCCTTTTTTAGTTGCTTGCTGGTGTGATATTAGTGGAGCCATTGAGACAGCGAATAAGTGCTCTTTCGGGTAACTTACTGAGGTCTGGCTTTTGTACATAGTGCTCGATTATGTGGCCATAACTTCCATCGGCTAACATCGAATCAAAAGCCACTTGTAGTGCTTTGATTGTTTCAGGGCTGGTATTTTTATTAATGGCAAGGTAATTACCGCCCAAGGCATCATCATTGAGCTCCAACACTGGCATGACGTCATCAGGCGTCAATCCCACCTGTTCCAACTGAAAACTGAGGGTAAGTGAAGAGCCGATCATCAAATCCAGTTTTTGCTGGGCAAACATGAAGGTGTCTTCATGTTTATTGGAAAAGGTGATGTATTCTTTGCCTTCAGTCAACCCAAGATCATGCAACACATCTTGATAGATATCGCCACGGGGAATGCCCACAGTATAGTTGCTCAAATCCTCGCTATTTTTTACCACAATGTCGGCTCTTTCTTGCAAGCGATAAAAGCACGCATTACTGTAAACCAGAGGCCCTGCCCACTTAAAGAGGTGTTCGCGTTTTGGGTACCTTGCAGTGGTGAACACCCCTGTATTGATGTTGTTCAACGCATTACTGTAAGCGCGGTTCCAGTGGGCAAGCTCTATATCACATTGGATCCTTGCTCGTTTACAAGCCGTTGCGACAATCTCGTAGTTGATACCTCGCAACTCACCATGTTTTTTAAAATTGTAAGGCGGAAAAACTTCCGTGTAGAGTTTGAGCGAATTTGAATTTGAGCCAGTATCAGCCAAAGCTTGGTGGCAATAGGCTGAGAGAGCCATCATTGATGACAGAAGTAAACAAACTGACCCCCGGTAGCCCATAAATACACCATAGTTTAGCTAGTGAATAAGCATCCTTGTTATCGATTAAAAAAGCGGTAACGACTGGCAACACCCTGTAGTAAGTTTGAAAAGGCTTTTGCCATTCTCGGGCCCAGATAATTATCTAATAACTGCCCCAACAAAGGTAGTTTCATGGCAAACTCAGAAGTCCAATAAACCTTGGTTTTGCCCTCTACCTCACTAAATTCCATTCGCCCCATGGGATGATAAATACCTAAGGGCTTTGCATCGCGAATGCGATATTCCATGACCTTATTGGTTTCGAAACGCACTATCTCTTCTTGCAGTGTAGCACCATTGAGCTTTACTTCACGCACAGCGCCTACCCCATTGGGCTCATCTCGACCTGATTTCAGTAATTGAGCCGCTTTAATTCCGGGGTACAAATTGTAATTACCATGGTCTGTTAACATCTGAAACGCCGCGTCAATCGGCATATCTAAGACTTCTTCTACTTCTATTTTGTACAATGTTACTTCCTGAATTATATTTTTGGTTAATACTCAAATACCGTAGCACAACCGCTAAAGCTATCGAATGCTTTATCCCAGCGGCGCACATCATTGGCTTTGCGCCAGCGCTGATGAAAAAACTCCAGCAGACATTCACCATCGGGAGTCTGCATGATCATGGTATCAAATTCCTCAACCTGTTCGAATGGTGGATAGGAATCTCTGATACCCCAAGTTAAACCGTTATTTTCTTGTGCATAAGCTAGCCAAAACTCCCGCAAGTCCAACCATTGTTTAGACTTTGCGTGCCAGGCTTTTTGTTCGCCCGCGAACTCCATTACTTTTCCGGGCCTCGGCGTAGCCTGAGCAAAGGCAAAACCACAGTATAAACAAAACAAAAGACATAGTAGTCGCAGTCTCATGTTGATTTAAGCCTGATTCAAAAAGGTAATTTCCCTTTGCGGGAATGGGATAGCGATTTGGTTCGCTTTGAGTGTATCCCAGATGAGCTTATTCACTTGATAACGGGACGCATATAACTTGTCGGTTTCAACCCAATAACGCAGTTCGATATTCACCGAACTATCTGCAAATTCAGCGATACCTATCAGTGGTGCCGGTTCTTGGGTTACCAGGTCACAGTTCAGGATGGCGTCTTTTAGCAAAGCAACCACCCTGTCCATATCTGAGTCATATGCCACACCCACTTGCATTTCCGTCAGAGTAAAGTGCTTGGAATTATGCAGGATTTCGCCGACGATATGCTTGTTGGGAATGAGGATCTCAACACCGTCTTCGTCCTCTAGCTTGGTAAAAGCCAAGGTGATTTCTCTTACGACACCAGCGACACCTTCAACTTTTATGGTGTCACCCACCACAAATGGGCGCGCCAGGATAATATTGAAGCCAGCGCCATAATTAGACAGCAATCCTTGTACTGCTAAACCAGCACCGAGACCCAAGGCACCTATGGCAGCAACAAACGGTGTAATGCTAATGCCTATCATGTTTAAACAGATAATGGCAATCATCACCAAGATGGTGATTTTCACCACATTACCAATAAACTGCGACAGTGTAATATCAAGGTTCTTGCGTTGGCACAGAGCGACAACACCTTTAGCAATGCGTTTGGCTATGACCAGCCCTATAATAAATACCAGTAGAGCCCCCAGAAGCTGGAAGCTATAGTTCACCAGGAAATTGACAATAATGTTGTAAATCTGCTGAACCTGTTCTAATTGTTCGCTGGCGGTCTCATTCATGTGGAAAGCTCGTTACGATAAGAATAATGATTAGAAGTCATTCTTATCATAACGAGTTAATTGCACTTCGCAATCATCCTGGCTTGTTCATCTTCCAAAAAATGTTGCTTCACTAATGGCAATCTCACCAGCACTATTCATCACTTTAATCTGAAAAGGTGTAATGCGTTCATTGAGTACACTGGCGTTTACATCTATCGTTATGGGGTGTTTTACAAGTTGATTAGGTTCGATGGTTATTACTTTTTCACCTCTTATTTTGGCATCTGACAATCCTTCCGTGCTAAGCGTAACCTGCTGGGCTGATTGGGTTTTATTCATTACTACCAGGGTATACACATTCTCGATATTGCCATTCGGCGTTTCTCTGTAAAGTATGTTTCTGTCTCGGATCACATTTAAGTCAAGAGGCGCAAGGTTAACAACACTATCAATCAATAAGCCTGTCATGACCAGCAATACCGCAAAATAGCCAATAACCTTGGGACGCAGTAGAGAGGATTGTTTGTGATTAACAGCTTGATTATCGGTTTGCTTGAGATTGCTAGCGGAGGTATAGCTGATCAGGCCAGATTCATAGCCCATTTTCGCCATAACGCCATTGCAGGCATCGACACAAGCACCGCAGTTGATACATTCATATTGCAGTCCGTTTCTAATGTCGATACCGGTAGGACACACTTGTACACACAGGTTACAGTCAATACAGTCCCCTAGCCCTTTACTCTTATATTGTTGTTGGCTAAGCCTTTTAGGACGCGGTCCACGACCCTCACCGCGATACGCGTTGTAGGTTGCCGTGTAAGTATCGTCATCAAACATGGATGATTGAAAACGAGAATATGGACAGATATGGGTACACATGATTTCTCGTAACCAGCCCGCGTTACCATAAGTACAGGCGGTAAAAAGCACAATATAAAACCCGGTCCAAAAATCTATGTTCAGCTGGCTGAGTTGCAACAACAAGGGCTTTATCGGGGTAAAATAGCCGACGAAAGTTATCGCCGTCAGGGCTGAAACGGCTAACCATAAGCTGTGCTTCAGGCCCTTTTTAAGGACTTTTTGTTTGGACATCGATTGTTGGTCTAGATGAATGCGTTTATTACGTGCCCCTTCAGTTTTTTCTTCAATCCATACAAATAAAAAAGTAAACACCGTTTGCGGGCACATGAAGCCACACCAGACCCGGCCCCAAATGGCAGTAACAAAAAACAGTGCAAATGCGGCAACAATAAAGAGCCAGGCCAAAATGGTGAGGTCTTGTGGCCAAAGAGTCAGGCTAAAAAAATGAAGCTTTTGTTGGACAAAATCCAATAAAATCGCTTGTTTACCATTGTATTGTAGCCAAGGTAACGCCAGAAACATCAGTAAAAAATACAGCCCGGTGTAGCGTCTCAGGTTTTCAATTTTTCCCCTAACAGAGCGAATATAGATCTTATTTCTCTTGATAGAAGCATCGCGAGGCTGCACTGCCGTGCTTTCCTGCGGCTTAGGCACCTGAGTAATATCTTTAATTTCAATACGCTGTTGTTGCTGCACACCATTCATGATCTATTCGCCCTGACTGTCACTGACTTTGAACACCAGAATGATATCCGGTAATATTATTGGGTACAGTTACAGTTATTTGTTTTTTTGTGGGTACAGATTGCGAATGAAAAAATATCAGCAGATTGCGCAAGAATTAGAAGCGGCTATTACCAAAGGCGTTTATTGTCCGGGGGATAAGCTGCCTTCTATAAGGCGTTTGGCTGATGATTTAAAGGTGGCGAAAAATACAGTGATTGCCGCGCTATACCAGTTGGAATCGAAAAACCTGATAGAGGCGCAGCCTAAAAGTGGTTTTACCGTGTGCTCAGTTATTCATCCTAATCCCCCGGAATCCCCTGAATTTGAGACAATTAGTCCTGCAATCGTCCAGACCCCAGAACTGTTGAGAGAGATTATCACCAAGGGAGCGGCTTTTGACATTAAGCCGGATGAAACGCCCGAACCAGAAAACCGTTTAATCAGCAAACTTTATCGTTTGATAAATAAAACGATGCGCAAAAACAGTGCCCGTAACGTTTCATACTATGATGAGCCAGAAGGCGCTGTAGTCCTGAGAGAGCAAATTGCCAGGCATTATAGTAAGGTTGGCGTATCGTTAAACCGCAATCAAATCGCCATATCCGGCGGTTGCCAACACGCCTTGTTCATGGCACTCATGGCCACCTGTAAGCCCGGGGATAATGTGGTCATCGAGTCGCCAGGCTTTTATGGTGTTATTCAGCTGCTTGATGAGCTTGGCTTAAATGCTATTGAAGTGCCCTGCCACAACATCTCAGGAATTGATGTAAATACGCTACAGCGTGTGGTTTCAGAATACGATGTTCGGGCTTGTGTGGTTACTCCTGCCTTCTCTACACCAACAGGGGCATGTATGCCAGATGAAGCCAAACAAACTCTGGCGCTGCTGGCAGAAGAATACGACTTCGCCGTTATAGAGGATGATATTTACGGAGACTTAGGGTTTCACTTCAGACCAAAGCCGATTAAGCATTTTGATAATCATGAGCGGGTGATCCTATGCGGTTCCTTTTCAAAATCCTTGTCTCGTGAGCTTCGGGTGGGCTGGATTTCAGGAGCCAGGTGGCACAATGCTATCTGTCGCTTAAAATTGGTCACCCTGCTAGCTAGTAACTCATCAGTACAATTGGCTTTAGCAGAATTTATGGCCTCAGGCGATTATCAGCGCTATTTAAAACAACGAGTACAGCAGCTAGAGCAAAACAGAAATGCACTGTTAAGCTACCTGCAAAATCAGGGGCCTGAGGAGATACAATATACTTCTCCGATTGGCGGGCTTTGTATCTGGGTGAAGCTACCTGCACAATTGGACACCGTCTCTCTTTACCACAAGGCTTTAGAGCAAGGCATTGTATTAGCCCCCGGCGCACTGTTCACCTCCCACAATGACTTTTCCAATTACCTGCGCTTGAGTTTTTGTCATCCTTTAACAGAGAGTCGTGCTCAAGCGTTGAAAATCCTCATGCTATTAACTGAATTTGGAGCGTCAGTATCAGTGTGATCCTGTCACGTTGTCTTTGGAGTATATTATTATCTCTTAAGTAAGTTGTTATTAAATGAATTGAGTACAGCACCAAGAAGGCAAAACAATGGCATTAAATACAGCAGCACATCCTTATTTGTTACTGATTTTTTTACTAACCTTTTGTCCTGTCGAGAATACTTGGGCAAAACAAGAAGAGAGGCTTACTGCAGAAGACTCTGACCCTCGTGTCTTAAAGTGGATGATGGGTAGTCCACCACCTGAAGACAAACTGATAATGCAACCACAATCGAATTATTTTGGTTTCCCCAAGCTACGTTGGTCGGTGTGTCATATTCGGGAACTATTACCAACCAAACAAGTGAGCCGAGGGCTGGGCAATCCTCATCCCTTCAAGTATGAAATTGATCCGGGTATCGATAGTATTCAATTCAGAACACCTAATGAAAACAAGGAGATGAGTTGGCGGGAATCACTTTCGGCGAATTACACCGATGGTATTTTAATCCTACATAGAGATAAAGTAGTGTATGAAGAGTATTTCGGGTGTTTAAATGAACTCGGTAAACACGCTGCAATGTCGATGACAAAGTCTATAACAGGGTTGTTGGCAGAAATACTTATTGCGGAAGGGAAGCTCGATGACACTAAACTGGTCTCTTCTGTTGTTCCGGAACTCACTGCAAGTGCCTTTGGAAGTGCTACTGTACGTCAGGTTATGGATATGACTACAGCTCTAAATTATAGCGAGGACTACTCAAATCCAGAGGCGGATATCTGGAGGTATTCCAAAGCTGCAAGCCCCCTCCCCAAGAACATCGGCTATTCAGGGCCTGACGGATATTATCAATATCTTCAAACTGTTAATAAATCTGGTGAACATGGTCATGCTTTTGGTTATAAAACTATTAACACCGATGCCTTAGGCTGGATAATATCACGCATTAGTCAAAGATCGATTTCAGACCTACTATCAGAAAAGATTTGGAGAAGAATTGGGGCTGAACAAGATGCTTACATGACGGTTGATGGGCGTGGTGTACCCTTTGCCGGAGGTGGACTAAGTGCAAGCTTACGGGATCTAGCCCGTCTTGGCCTCTTGATGCTTAACAAAGGGGTGATTAATGGTGAAAGAATTTTTTCGGAGTCTGTCGTTGAGCAAATAATCAGAGGAGGAGACAAAGCAGCCTTTGCAAAAGCTGGTTACTCTTCGCTTAATGGTGGAAGTTATCGCAGTATGTGGTGGGTATTGCACAATAAACACAATGCCTACACCGCCAGAGGAGTCCATGGACAAACTATCTATATTGATCCCACAGCCGAGATGGTGATTGTGCGTTTTGCCTCATATCCTGAAGCAAAAAATGCGAACATTGACCCTACCTCATTGCCCGCTTATCAAGCCGTGGCAGAATATTTATTGAATAAAGATGTTCAACAATAACTCTAGAACTAATCGCATTACAGGTTAAGAATAATGACTCATTGTGGATGGGTGAAGAGGGTGTTTACAGGACCGAAGGTCCGGCCCTCTGAACGACTGGCCAACAGAGGGCCAGGCTGGAAGCCCTTACCATGGATGGTTTAAACTACAGTGGTAAATTTCAGATATTACTGATTAAATCAAGGAAGTTGCAATCAATAGACAGAAATGAACGCTGAACCCCCAGTTACGCGGGTAGATCCGAAAATGGTGCCCGGGGCCGGACTTGAACCGGCACGATCTTACGATCGAGGGATTTTAAATCCCTTGTGTCTACCAATTTCACCACCCGGGCTTAGGGGGTTAGTGCGATTGCACTATTGGATTTTCCAAATTATGGAGGCGGGTCCCGGAGTCGAACCGAGGTCCACGGATTTGCAATCCGCTGCATAGCCACTCTGCCAACCCGCCAGCATTTGGAGCGGGAAACGAGATTCGAACTCGCGACCCCAACCTTGGCAAGGTTGTGCTCTACCAGCTGAGCTATTCCCGCAAATACTTGCTACGTTTCAGGGATGTTTCAGTTGAGTGACAGCACCTCAAAACGTGGAGCAGGATTTTACAGTTAAGGGCTCACCTGTCAACAGAAAAAATACCCTTTTTAAACTGAATGCCTGATTTTTGACTTATGTGCGTCATTTTCAAACAAAATGCTGAAATACTAAGCGTGACGTCTGATAGTTTTCCAGGCCGCCATCATGTATTGCGCCATTGAGTACACTGACAAAATTGTAGAAATGTACAATAAAATATAACCAAGCGTTACCCAGTAAAAGATTTCCAGCTCTGAAAGCAGACCAATTAATGCCAACATTTGGGCTGTGGTTTTTGCTTTACCCCAAAAAGACACTTTAACCGTGTCGGATTCACCGTGTTGTGCCATCCACTCTCTGAGCGCTGAGACGAATATTTCACGGGACATTAATAAAATAGCCGGGATAGTGATCCACAATGTATTGTAAGTATGGGTGATCATTAATAATGCGGCGGCCACTATGAGTTTGTCAGCAACCGGATCAAGGAAAGCACCAAAACTGGTGGTTTGCTGCAGTTTTCGGGCTAGATAGCCGTCAAACCAGTCGGTAATCGCAGCCAGCCAAAAGATAAAAGCACCGGCCAGATGTGCCCATTTCCAGTCGAGAAAGTACACCACCACAAAAACCGGGATGAGTAATACTCTGAAGAATGTGAGCATATTAGGAATGGTAAACATGAATGTCCTGTTATTGTTTGAATTGTTTCTGCATCAGGCTGAGCGCAACCAGGCGTGAATTTTTTCCGCCAGTTCGCGACTGACTCCGGGGACTTGCTCCAATTGTTCTACGCTTGCGCCTAGCACTTCCTGCAAACCACCCATATATCTTAACAGGCTTTGCCTGCGTTTAGCACCTACTCCTGGAATATCTTCCAGTTTGGAGCGACTCTTCTCTTTTTGACGACGATTGCGATGGCCAGCTATGGCAAATCGGTGAGATTCGTCGCGGATATGTTGGACTAGGTGTAAAGCAATGGAGTCGGCTTCCAGCGGAATGGTTTCGTGACTCCCCGCCATAATGAGGGTTTCCAGTCCAGGCTTTCGGGATGTACCTTTGGCAACCCCGATGAGCTGAGGCATTTTTTCACCTTGCCAGTCTTCAAAGAAGTTTTCAGCTTGAGCTAACTGCCCTTTCCCGCCGTCAATAAACAAAATATCGGGTATTTTTGCGGGATCGCATCCGGGTTTGAAACGGCGCTTTAATGCTTGTGCCATGGCGGCATAGTCATCACCCGGTGTTATGCCCTCGATATTGTAGCGCCGGTAATCATTTTTAAATGGCCCTTCCCGATTAAACACCACACAAGAAGCCACTGTCTGTTGACCGGATGTGTGGGATATATCAAAGCATTCCATGCGCTGTATAGGCTCTTGCCATTCTAATACCCGTTCCAACTCAAGATAGCGAGCATGGATGGATTTTTGTTGTGATAGCATGGTGGTCAAGGTTGTTTCAGCGTTAGTATTGGCCAGCTCCAAATAACGCTTTTTCTCATCTCTGAGCCCCTGAAAAAAGCTAACTTTACGACCTGCCTCTTGAGACAGAGCGGCTTCCAGTGAAGCCTTATCCTCTAGTTTAAAGGGCAATACTACTTGTGCAGGGATGCTTTTGCCGCCCGACAAATAATACTGCACAACAAAGGACTCTAACACTTCCGACAGTTCTGAATTGGCAGGCACTTTAGGGGTGAAGCTTTTATTGCCCAAAAGCTTGTTATCACGGATAAAAAAGCCTTGAATGCAGGCCATGCCGTTGCGGTATGCCAGACCAAAAACGTCCATTTCTTCCTGACTACCGCTTACCCACTGTTGCTCCTGGATACGGTTTAATATAGTAATTTGGTCGCGATGAATCGCAGCCTGTTCAAAATTAAGTGATTGACTGGCTTGCTCCATTTTATCTGCCAGCGACGCGATCACATCCTTACTTTTGCCCTTTAAAAATAGACGCGCAAGGTTAACCTGATCTTGATATTCATCGTCAGAAACGTAACCAGGGACACAAGGCGCTGAACAGCGCTTTAGCTGATATTGCAAACAAGGGCGAGAGCGTGCCCGGTAATAGCTATCTTCGCATTGTCGAACCGGAAATATCTTTTGCATTAAGCGCAGGCTTTCTCGCACAGACCAGGCACTCGGATAAGGTCCAAAGTACTCCCCCTTGTCTTTCTTGCTACCTCTGAAAATGGTCAATCGCGGGTGTTTGTGGCCGGACAGGTGGATATAAGGGTAAGACTTATCGTCTCGCAATAAAACGTTGTATCTGGGTTTGTATTTCTTGATGAAGTTATTTTCAAGAATATAAGCTTCGGTCTCAGAGTGAGTGACCGTAACATCCATATGAGCGATGTTTTTGACCAGGGTAATGGTTTTTACACTATCCAGATTAGATTTGAAGTAGCTGGACACCCGCTTTTTCAGGTTTTTTGCTTTTCCTACATAAATCACCTCGCGCTTATCGTTGTACATTCGATAAACGCCAGGCTGTTGTGTCAGGTTTTTCAGAAAGCTGCCAGAATCAAATTTGGGAGTTTGTTCTGTCTCAGAATCGGACATGTGACCTATAAATTATCAGATTTAATCAGTTGGTGTCGCAACGCAAGGTGCGTCAGTTCTACATCCGACGTAACATTGAGCTTTTCAAACATACGATAACGATAGGTGTTGACGGTTTTGGCACTGATATTGAGTTGCGTTGCAATATCCGGCACCTTTGTTCCTTTGGTCAACATGATCATGATTTGCAATTCCCTTTCAGAAAGAGACTTAAACGGATCATCTTCATTCAAATCCAGCTGACCGAGTGCGATCTGTTGTGCAATTTCAGGGGCTATGTACTTAATACCACGAGAAACCTTTTGCAAAGCAATGATCATTTCTTGCGGGTCGGCATCTTTGGTAAGGTAGCCAAAAGCCCCCATTTGCATCACCTTTGCTGGAAATGGGTTTTCTTTGTGTACTGACAGGGCGACAACCTTTATGCCTTCACTGATGCGCAAAATCTGCTTGGTGGCTTCCAGACCGCCTATGCCGGGCATACTCATATCCATAAGCACTATATCGGGCGGATCCTTGCGGCACAATTTTACAGCGAGTTCACCACTATCGGCTTCAGCCATTACATGGAAGCCATCAACATCATCGAGAATGCGACGGATCCCGGTTCTGACTAAATCGTGATCATCTACTAAAAGAAGTTTAACCAAACAACTGCTCCACTAGTTACAACGGGATGCACCGTAACAATTTATAACCTAAGAATGTAATAAACCGTATCTAATTGGGCAAGTAAAAATATCGGTTTTCATGCCTTGCTATGAGAGGATAGACCAAATCTGCTGCATTCTGTTGTTTATTTAGACTAGCATGTGGAACGAAAGCCTTTTACCGATAAAAGCTGGTGCTAAGGCGATTCCAGCCCGTAATTGTGTCGGGTAATCCAATACCGTAATTGACGGCTTTACAGAGATCGTGGGTACATTTGATCATCCATCTATCCGGGCAAGTTTTAGATTGAACGGGAAGTGTTGCTTTACAGCCACAGCGACAGTTTTTGATCTTATCCATTGAACTCTTTTTAATTGCGGCGAATGTTTTTATCAAACGGCGAGTATTATCTATTCCGGTGACGAATAATAAAGAGCCGTAGTTAGTTTCCGCTTCATTGTAAAAACTTCTGCGAAGAGCGCAACCTGCTAATGAGTGAAAACCTCTGTTTGATTTTGCATTTCTCTGAAACTGGCAGGTGAGCGCCCTTTCCAACCGCTGTAGGCACGTATGAAGGAATTAGACTCTTGGAAACCCAATAAAAATGAAATTTCAGCCAGTGACATTTCTGACTTCTATAAGTAATGATCGGCTAATTCCAAACGGATAGTCTTTAAAACTCACTAAAAAATCTCTGCTTCAGCAGTTAGTCCGCACTGTAATCTACGCCCACTTATTGTCATCTCTTGTTCATTATCTGATGACATAATGATAGGTAAGATTAGCTTATTGGTAACTAGCAAGAGGTGACAATTAACTCGCAAAAGGTGCCAATTGCCATACCGACGCCATTTTAGTTCGTGTCTCGTCCTAAAATACGTTGACGTTTTATGCAGGCCGGTAGATTTTATCTATCGGCCTTTTTCGTAATGCACCTGGTTAGGTGTTTTCATTCCCAAACTCAAGTGCGGCCTCATCTCATTGTAGATGTATATCGATTCATCCACGAGTTGCTTTAATTCCCGCATATTCTTGCACTGATGCAACAAGAACTCCTGCTTTAGTATGCCATTGATTCTTTCTGCTAAGGCATTCTGATAGCAATCATAACCATCGGTCATAGATGGAGTAATGTTGTGATTTCTCAGGACAGCCTGATATTCCTCAGAGCAATATTGCACTCCTCGATCTGAGTGATGAATCATTGGATGGTTATAGTACTTATGCTTGATACTCATATTGAGTGCCTTAACCACATCTGTTGCTTTCATTTCATCGCTGAGTTCATACCCCATAATCTTTCGGGAATATGCATCCGTTGTTAATGATAAATAGTGCGTACCCGCATCTGACTTCACGTAGGTAATATCACTCACAAACACATCCTCAGCCTGTTGAGGTTTATAGTCCTTCAGTAGATTCGGGTGCTTTTTCATCCAGTGACGGCTGTCGGTTGTTTTTGTGTAACTACGTTTGGGTTTAACCAACATGCCTTCTGCGCGTAAATAATCAAACAGTCCATCACGCCCCAACTTAATGCCAAGTTTATCAAGCTCTGGTTTCATCAGTTGGTAGAGCTTTCGAGTCCCAATCCGCGGCATGTACTGGCGCCAATACAGCACCATGTCCTTAACCGGCATTAGCACCTGCTGCTTATCGTTAAACCGCTTAATCCACTGATAAAGCCCTTGAGGTGTAAATCCGAACAGGCGGCAACAACGAGCTAGCTTTCTTCGTTTTTCAACTTTTCCCGCCCAGAGAGCTTGTCGTAGTACTTTTTTCTGTAGTTACTCCCACACTCGTTATCAACACGGGTTACTACCTCTTCCAGAACATCAATTTTGAGTTCAGCATCAGCTAATGCGCGTTCTAAACGCTTAATCTTTTGGGCGGGTGTTTCGTTGGATTGAGACATAAGTGAATGCATCAAAGGCTCAGACCAATCCAGCTTACCATGCTTTCGTAGCCAGACGAGAACTGTACTTCGGCCTTGAATGCCAAAGTGCTTTTGAGCTTGTTTGTAGGTGAAGTCGCCTTTTTCGACTTGCGCTACAACGGCCAATTTAAAGCCTAAGGTGTATCACGTTGAGTTCGTTTAACGCGTTGTTTATCTGGGTTTCTCATAATAAGTCCTAAATGTGTAAACACATTTCAGGACGGGACATCGGTACAAAGCAAAAAGGCCACCCGGGGGCAGCCTTTTTACTAAATTTGGCGGAGAGAGAGGGATTCGAACCCCCGGTGGGTTTAACCCCACGCCTGATTTCAAGTCAGGTGCATTCAACCGAGCTCTGCCATCTCTCCAAATTGTGGAGCGCATATTAATGGTGTTATTCGGGCTTGTAAAGGGCTATTTTCATTAATTTGTCTGACTGCTTCTTCTTTAATCAAATTGTTCATTTCTGCGGCTAATCAGGAAATTCCGAATATCTGCTTACGCTTTTTCTGGTAGTTGGACGCGAATTTTAGTTGAAAATTCTGGTCTAAACCCTAAAACTAGCGTTAGATAATAATATCTATTTTTTGCTGACTAACTACGGAGTTTAACGATGCAACAAAATTCAGTGTATTCTGCCAGTTCAAGGCCTTCAGTACTGGAGACCAACAAGGTTCTGCGTAATACCTATATGCTACTTGCTTTGACGCTGGTATTCAGCGCTATCTGTGCTGGCATTACTATGGGTATGAATCTTTCACCAATGGCGGCTTTAGGCATGACTATTGGTGCGTTCGTCTGCCTTTTTATAGTTAACAAACAAGCTGACAAAGCGTCTGGTTTAATCTGGATCTTTGTTTTCACCGGTTTATTAGGCGGTTCATTAGGTCCAATGCTTAATGCCTACCTTGGACTTCCCGGTGGCGGCGCTCTGATAATGCAAGCGTTGGGTGCAACAGCACTGGTGTTTTTCGCTTTGTCAGGTTACGTATTAACTACCAAAAAAGACTTCTCCTTTATGGGTGGTTTTTTAATGGTTGGTTTAATTGTGGCCATCGTCGCGAGCATAGCTAACATCTTTATGGGCATTCCTGCCCTGTCTCTGGCAGTGAGTGCAGCTATCGTGTTCATTATGTCAGGTCTTATTCTGTTTGATACCAGCCGTATCATTCACGGTGGTGAGACAAACTACATCAGAGCAACTGTCTCTATGTACCTGAACATCTATAATTTGTTCACTTCTATTCTGCATTTATTAGGTGCGTTTAGTAGCGACGACTAATCAAAACCTCTTTTGATTTTTAAACACCCCGCTTTTGCGGGGTGTTTTGTTTTTGGGGATTGTTAAAGTAAACTATTGGATATGAAAACATTTCTTTTGTTAGTAACCAGCTCCCCTACCGCTTCTGCCAATTGTTGGTCGGCTTTGGCGTTCGCGAATGCTGCGGCTAAAGAGCATAATGTAATCGTGTTTTTCTACGGTGAAGGTATTCACAATGCCAATAGCTTTATGCAGCCCCCCGGAGACGAACTAAATCACTATAAAGCCTGGCAACAACTCGCTGACAGCCATCGGGTAAAACTGCTGGTGTGTGCTACGGCAGCGATAAAACGTGGTGTTATTACCCTAGATGACGCTGAGATTGCGCATGCCTTTAATCTTAAAGCACCCTTTGAGGCTGGTGGATTGGCGGAGTTCAGTCAATTAACACAAACCAGCGATCATCTGATCCAGTTTTAATATGAATAAGAATCTCGCGCTATTGTTAACTCAATCTCCCTTTGCTAATTCTGCTGGCCAAGATGCGCTAGATATGGCTATGGTGCTGGGTACGTTTGAAATTCCCAGCGCGCTATTTTTCCTTTCTGATGCCGTGTATCAGCTACAAACTGTAAATGTTGCGAAGACAGGCATAAAGGACTTCACCAAATCTTTTGCGGCATTGCCCTTTTACGATATCGAGGAGATTTACGTCAGCGAACTGGATTTGGAACGGCGCGATATAGACGCCAGCGGATTACCCGACTTCGTCACCCCTCTAGCGCCTCTGGCTCTTGCAGATAAGTTAGCAGAATACAAACAGGTGGTGCGCTTTTGACAACGTTACATCTACTCACATCAAATCAGAGTTTCGATAGATTAACTGAGCAGGCTTTTCTCGTGGGACCTGACGATGCCATAGTATTGATGGCTGAAGGCGTCTATTGTGCTTTTTCCAGTAAAAATCTGCATCGACCTGTTTATGTTCTCAACAGCGATTTGAGTTTGCGAGGGCTCAATCCTCGGGATATTTCAGGCAAATTGATTGATTACAATGAGTTAATTGGTTTATTGACTCAGTTCTCTCGCTCAATCTCTTGGTAAGCGATTAATTATAAGGAAGTTTACGTTATGTCTTCATTGCAGTTTAATGATAAGCAAGTGCCATTAGATAAAAATGGCTATTTACAAAACGTACAAGACTGGCAGCCTGAAATGGTGCCACTATTAGCGGAATCTGAGAATATAGAATTAACGGAAAATCATTGGGAAGTGATTTGGTTTGTGCGCAACTTTTATCTGGAATTTAATACCAGTCCAGCCATTAGAGCCTTGGTTAATGCCATGAAACAAAAATTAGGTGAAGATAAAGGAAACAGCCGCTATTTACATCGGCTGTTCCCCAAAGGAGCAGCTAAACAAGCCACTAAACTGGCAGGCTTACCCAAACCAGCAAAGTGTTTATAAGTGTTTAATTTTGGCCCATGCCTTCGTTCACGGTGAGGAAGATTTCCCAACCTATATAGCCAACAAAACAGACGATTGCGAAAACACACAACCAGTAGATCCATCTCATCATCTGTTTAAATTCCTTGCTTCTGGCCATAACGCCCCCTCGTTATTATTTTTACTAGATAATATTAGGCTGCTGTAATTTTTTCCAGTCCACCCATGTAACCACGTAATACTTCCGGCACGATTACGCTGCCATCGGCTTGCTGGTTATTTTCCAGAATCGCAACAAGTGTGCGTCCAACCGCCAAACCAGAACCATTTAAGGTATGGATTAATTCCGGCTTTTTCATATCAGGAGTACGATATCTGGCCTGCATGCGTCTTGCCTGGAAATCTCCCATGTTACTACAGCTGGAAATTTCTCTATAAGTATTCTGTGCTGGCAACCACACTTCCAGATCGTAGGTTTTGGTGCTGGAAAAGCCCATGTCGCCTGTGCACAACAACACTTTGCGGTAAGGTAACTCGAGTGCTTGTAGGATCTTTTCGGCATGACCTGTAAGCTCTTCTAAGGCTTCCATGGACTTTTCTGGCTCTACAAGCTGGACTAACTCAACTTTATCGAATTGATGCTGTCGAATAAGCCCACGGGTATCACGTCCATAAGAGCCTGCTTCACTTCTGAAACAAGGTGTATGTGCAGTCATTTTAACTGGCAATTGTTTGGCTTCAAAAATGTGATCCCGGGCGATGTTAGTAAGCGGCACTTCCGCTGTTGGGATCAAGGCCAATCCTTGTCCTTCTTCGGTGGCAGGTTTGGTGTGGAATAAGTCTTCGCCGAATTTAGGCAGTTGACCTGTGCCAAACAAGGATTCATCGTTCACAAGCAGTGGCACATAACATTCCTGATAACCGTGTTCACCTGTGTGAGTGTCCAACATGAACTGCGCCAATGCTCTGTGTAAGCGAGCGACTTTGCCATTGAGTACCACAAAGCGAGAACCTGTGAGTTTTGCTGCGGTTTCAAAATCAGCACCATTTTCAAGACCTGAAGCTACATCAACGTGATCTTTCACTTCAAAATCATAGGTTTTAGGCGTGCCCCAAGTTGAGATCTCCAGGTTTTCTGATTCATCTTTACCGGCCGGAACAGAGCTATCAGGTACGTTAGGTACCGATTGGGAGATAAGCTGGATTTCTTTGAGTAACTCTTCTAATTCTTTTTTGGCGGCATCCAGGTCATCACCTAATTTACCGACTTCGGCCAAAAGAGGCTGAATGTCTTCACCGGAGGCTTTAGCTTTACCAATGGATTTGGAGCGCACATTGCGTTCGTTTTGCAATTCTTGTGTTTTAACTTGTAGCGTTTTACGTTTTTCTTCTAATGCGGCCAGCGCCTCTACATCTAATTCGAACCCACGAGCTGCCAGTTTTTCGGCAGTATCCTGCAGGTCGGTGCGCAAAAGTTTTGCATCCAACATGGTATGTTATTAACCCTTAATAATGTTTAGTCCTATCCAGGCGGCTCCCAGACAGCAACATAAATTCAAAAATATATTTAAATAACCTTTCACATAATCCCCTTGCTGTATTAGCAATAAACTATCGAGAGAAAAGGTTGAGAAAGTAGTAAATGCCCCTAAAAAGCCAATGGCAATCAGCGTTCGCCAGGGAACAATGTCCAGGTGTCCTTGTTCAGTCAGACTGTAAACCCAGCCCAAGAGAAACGAACCCAAAACATTGACCAGAAGTGTACCAAAAGGAAAGCCCTTGCCAAACCATTGCAGCATTAATTGTGAAATAAAAAATCGCAAAACCGCCCCAAAGGCTCCGCCAACCCCAACGAGTAAATAGGTGGTTAAGCTAGTCATAGCGTTTAAGGTCACTATTGTTATTCAATTCGGTCAACCAATCGAGCTTTTGTTTAATTTGTTTTTCCATCCCCCGCTCCTGCGGTTGATAGAGCTGGGTTTCCTTTAAAGCCTCTGGAAAATAATTCTCTCCTGCGGCAAAAGCAAATGGCTCATTGTGGGCATAGCGGTAATCACTGCCATGACCTTGCTCTTTGGCAATCCGGGTGGGGGCATTTCTCAAGTGATTGGGCACGTCCAGGTCCCCGGTATCTGCTGCTAGTTGTCTTGCGGCTTTAAAAGCGGTGTAAACGGCATTACTTTTTGCAGCGCTGGCGCAATAGACTGCGGCCTGTGCAATGGCCCTTTCTCCTTCTGCGGGGCCCACGCGATGGAAAATATCCCAAGCACTCACCACAATTTGTAGTGCCCTTGGATCGGCATTACCTATGTCTTCTGATGCGATAGCTAACAAGCGTCTGGCCACATAAAGGGGCTCTCCTCCGGCTTCCAAAATTCGACAATACCAATATAACGCAGCATCCGGACTGGAACCTCGAACCGATTTGTGAAAGGCCGAGATCAAGTCGTAAAAGTGGTCTCCTTGCTTATCAAACTGTACCACCTTGCCTTCCACGGCATACTTGATTTCTTTTGGGGTAATTTCGGCATCAGCGACACTGGAGGCTAGTTCCAGGCAATTTAACGCTCTTCTGGCATCTCCGGAAGCAAATTCGCTCAATAAGGACTTGGCAGCTTCAGCTATTGGAATTTTGATAAAGGATTCGGCTCTTTCTATTACCTTGCCAATCTCTTCTTTACTGAGTTTTTCAAGAATATACAAGCGTACTCGGGATAACAGTGCGCGATTGAGTTCAAACGCCGGGTTTTCAGTAGTGGCACCAATAAATACGATGGTGCCATCTTCTATATGTGGTAAAAAAGCGTCTTGCTGAGACTTGTTAAAGCGGTGCACCTCATCCACAAATAAAATGGTTTTGCGTTGAAACTGCTGCAGGTTTTGTTTCGCAGACTCTACGGCTTCCCGAATATCTTTTATGCCGGAAGTTACTGCCGATATGCGAATGAGATCGGCATCGTTGTGGGCTGCTACCATTTCTGCCATGGTGGTTTTTCCGGTACCGGGAGGCCCCCAAAACACCATGGAGTGCAGGTTGTTAGCCTCTAATGCTGTCCGCAGTGGCATAGCTTCACCCAAGAGGTGAGATTGCCCAATGTAATCAGTTAGTGATTTGGGACGCAACCGGGCGGCAAGTGGAATATCGTTTTGAGCTTTCACTTTTGGTATCAAAGGTTATCTTTGGTCGTCCAATTCGTAGCCATCTGGTAGATCGAATTGAAATAAGGACGCAGGAATGGTCTGATTTTGCTCTACAGAACTGAAAGTCAGGTGGTTTCGCTGTTCCATTTTGTCGACGATGGTTAACTGGGTGAGGCGGTCACTCTCAAATACTAATGTTAGCGACAAGAAGTCGCTATCCGGCAGCAAACTGAGCATTTTGAATTGACTTTTAGCGGTTTCTTCTACAAGGTAGTTTTGCCACATTGCAGATTGCTGGTCGGCCAATAACATGATCGGGTGATTTTGAGCCGCATCCGCCTGATTAATAGCAATCACTTGTTCCACAAACGGATCGATATGCCACAGGGTTTCACCATCGGCAATCAATTGCATCTCATTGGGCTCAAATGATTCCCAATACAGCTTTTGAGGCTGTTGTAGATACAGTTTACCTTGCGCAGTTTGCAGCGTCTCGCCAGCAACATCAGATACTATCTGTTCAAAGCTGGCACTGAAGGACTGCAATTGCGCCAGCTTTTCTTGCAATTTGTTTTTGTCGCTTTCACTGGAGAACACCTGGCTGTTCACGGCGCTAAATACCAACAAAAAAGCTAATTTTTTTAACATATTTAATCCTTAGGCGGTGGTGCTGCTAATACGTCGCGATTACCATTATGGCCCGGCGGTGAAACCACGCCATTTTGCTCCATCTGTTCTACAAGGCGTGCCGCGCGGTTGTACCCAATACGGAACTTTCTCTGTACCCCAGACACCGAAGCTCTTCTGGTTTCGGTAACAAATGCGACAGCCTCATCATAAAAAGCATCGTATTCCTGATCTTCACTTTCAGCTTGCTCTCCCGGTAGCATCACATCTGCTGTAGCCTCACCATTGAGAATTTCATCTATATATTCCGGCTCACCGCGCTTTTTCCAATCGGCAACAACGGCGTGGACTTCATGGTCATCTACAAAAGCACCATGCACGCGAGTTGGAACGCCAGTGCCTGGAGGGAGGTATAACATGTCTCCCATTCCTAATAAGGCTTCCGCGCCTTGTTGATCCAAGATTGTTCTTGAATCAATTTTTGATGACACCTGAAACGCAATACGCGTAGGAATATTGGCCTTAATTAGTCCCGTTATTACGTCCACAGATGGTCTTTGAGTCGCCAATATTAAATGTATCCCCGCGGCTCTCGCTTTTTGGGCGATACGCGCAATCAACTCTTCCACTTTTTTACCAACAATCATCATCATGTCGGCAAACTCATCTACCACCACTACGATGGACGGCAACTTTTCAAGCTCTGGCGCTTCCGTATCCATGCTCTGCTCTGCCGACCAGAGAGGATCCTTAATAGGTGTGCCCTGCTCTTTTGCTTTGGAAACTTTTGCGTTAAAACCTTTTAAATTCCGAACCCCTAATGCCGACATCAGGCGATAACGTCGCTCCATCTCTCCGACACACCATCTCAGGGCATTGGAGGCCTCTTTCATATCGGTAACCACTTCGGCCAATAAATGCGGGATACCTTCATACACTGAAAGTTCCAACATTTTCGGGTCGATCATGATAAAGCGCACATCCTCCGGTGTGGATTTATAGAGTAATGATAAGATCATTACATTAACGCCAACTGACTTACCTGAACCTGTGGTACCAGCAACGAGCAAATGTGGCATCTTGGCTAAATCAACCACTACCGGGTTGCCACTAATGTCTGCACCTAAAACCATGGTTAGATTTGAAGGGTTCGACTGAAATTTAGGGCCACCTATCACTTCACTTAAAAATACCGTTTCTCGGGTCTTATTGGGCAATTCCAGGCCGATTACCGACTTACCGGGAATGACTTCAACAACCCTCACCGACATCGCAGACATGGCTCGCGCCAGGTCTTTTGAAAGACCGGTAATTTTGCTGACTTTTACGCCTGGTGCTAAATCTAGCTCGAAGCGCGTAATAACCGGGCCGGGATAGACGCCCACAACCCGTGCTTCAACGTTAAAGTCAGCAAGTTTGGCTTCCACCAGACGCGCAATACCTTCCAGCTCTTCTTCTGATATGGGGTTTTCTTTTTTATTGGGTCTGTCTAGCAAGTCAAATGAAGGGACGTCACCCTCGGGCACATCCTCTAAATCTTTGAAGGTTTTAAGTGGCTTGGCACCCGGTACACCAACAGTAACTGCAGCTTTCTGAGGCTCGGATGTATCGCTGTGTTGAGCTGGTTTAGCTGATTCTGAAGCGGCCCAGGGTTTTTCTTCTACTGCTGTTATTGGCGGTTCTTCACTGGCTTGCTCTGACACCACTTCTACGGTCACTGGATTCGGCTTAAATAAGTTAGTTATTGCAGAAAAAGAGCTAGTTTTGCTATCGCTGGTATCTTCTAATTTTTCTTCCTTGCGCTGTGGCGCCTCATAATCTTCTTGAATAACTTCATCGTCGGTATTACTCGCGAGGTTGCCATCAAGCTCAGGCTCAGGGCGCATACTGGTGATTTCGATATTGTGGGTATTACTGCGTTTTGCCGGCAGGTTCTCTTTTTTATCAGATGAAGATAGCTTGTCGGTTAGACGCAATCCGCTATCACCATTAAATCCTAACAATAATGGGACTTGCGCCGTTTTTTTATAAGACCAGATACTGTAAGAGCCCAAATTATCTATAATGGACAACCATGAAATTCCCGTTACCAAGGTAAAACCGGTGCAAACAAAACAAAGCAGCAGTAGATTGGTGCCTATCAGACTAAAAAATGGGATCAGGGCATGGCTGATCGCGTCGCCAATCATACCGCCAGAGGTGACGGTAACCATATCATCAACATTGATACTTAAAATGCCGGTTAATCCAACAAGAAGACACAATGCACCGATAAGGCGTAAACCTATTGTGAGGTAATCCAAGTCGTAAATGGATTTACTGGTTTGAAAAATGAACCAACCGATAAAGGCGGTAATAAAAGGTATAACCCAGGCCAGATAGCCAAAACACCAAAATAAAATATCAGCAATCCAGGCTCCGGCAGGCCCTGCTGCATTTTTTACGCCTGAAGAAAACCCTGTTTGACTCCAGCCGGGATCGGCGGAGTTAAAGGTGGCGACAGATAGAAATAGAAACAACGCAAAGCCAGCCGACACTATCATGCCGACTTCCATCAGTCTTTGCATACCACTTAATCGAGCCATGGTTTAAGCTATTTTCCCTTTAAATCTATTATTATTTTTTTATTTTTAACTTTTACTGTTTTTGCGCACAGCTTTTTATTTCACGTTTATCTTAACATAAGATGATTGCTTTACTTCTTCCATTACCACATAAGTGCGTGATTCACTTACCCCCGGCAATCTTAGCAGTATATCACCTAATAACTTCCTGTAACTGGACATATCAGCAACACGGGTTTTTAACAAATAGTCAAAGTTTCCGGAGACTAAATGACACTCCTGAATGTCTTCCAGTTTTTTAACTGCTGCTGAAAATTCTTCAAAGATATCAACACTGGTTTTTACCAAGGTTATCTCGACGAACACTAACATGGCTGCGCCCAGTTTTTCCGGTGCGACTTGGGCAATATAGCCAGTAATATAACCCTGATTTTCCAATCGCCTGACTCTTTCTAAACAAGGCGTTGGACTTAACCCCACGCGCTTGGAAAGCTCTACATTGGAGAGGCGTCCATCGTTTTGCAATTCTATAAGGATTTTGCGGTCGATGCGATCAAGGTCTTTGGGGGTTTTTACCAGCATATAAAATATCGCAAATAAAGTGTTTTTAGTTTTATATCCTGCAAATATAGCAAAATAAAGTGATTCATTCTTTAAATTTTTACCTATACTCACCAAACATATTTTTTACGAAAACAGGACCCTACTATCATGTTAATCGGTGTACCAAAAGAAATTAAAAATCACGAATACCGCATTGGTTTAACACCAGCGGCTGTAAAAGAGTTTGTCACAAACGGACACCAGGTAATGGTGGAAAATAACGGTGGCGCGGCGATTGGCTTTACCAATGAGCAATACGAAGAAGCTGGCGCTTCTATTGCTGCGGGTCCTGAAACGATTTTCGAAAAAGCAGAAATGATCGTAAAAGTAAAAGAGCCGCAACCCAATGAATGTAAAATGCTGTCAGAAGGTCAAACCTTGTACACCTATTTGCACCTGGCACCAGACCCAACACAAACTGAGCTTTTGGTTAAATCCGGCGCCACCTGTATCGCTTATGAAACAGTAACCGACAGAAATGGTGCTTTGCCACTGTTAGCGCCTATGAGTGAAGTGGCAGGCCGCATGTCTGTGCAGGCAGGCGCCCACTTTCTGGAAAAAGCACAAGGTGGCAGCGGTACGTTATTAGGCGGAGTGCCTGGCGTTGCTCCGGGTAAAGTATTAATCGTTGGCGGTGGTGTTGTTGGCACCAATGCAGCTAAAATGGCATTAGGTATGGGCGCTGATGTGACCATATTGGATCGCTCTTTGCCTCGTTTAAGAGACCTGGATGATATTTTTGCAGGCCGCTTAAAAACCGTATTCAGTACAGTTGATGCAATCGAATATTATTCTTCCAAAGCCGATCTAGTTGTCGGTGCTGTATTGATTCCAGGCGCTGCGGCGCCTAAGTTGCTGACCAGAGAACACATCAAAGCGATGAAAGAGGGTTCCGTGGTAGTTGACGTTGCTATTGATCAGGGCGGTTGTTTTGAAACGTCTAAAGCCACCACTCACCAAGACCCAGTATATGTTGTAGATGGTGTTGTACATTACTGTGTGGCTAACATGCCAGGTGGTGTTGCACGTACCTCTACCATGGCATTGAACAATGCTACTTTGCCCTTCGGTATAGCCCTTGCCAATAAGGGCCCCAAAAAAGCCATGCTAGACGATCCGCACCTGTTAAATGGCTTAAATGTGCACAAAGGTAAAGTAACTTACAAAGCGGTTACCGATGCACTGGGTGAACAGCTAGGTCTGGAATACATGGATGCTGCACAAGCTTTAGCGCTGTAATTTTGCTGTAGAAATAAAAAAAGCGCCGTTGATGCACATCACGGCGCTTTTTTATTTTTTAACACACTTGGCTGAGCTTAGTATTCCCACCAGTTGTTTTGCCACCAGGCCAGGAACTCATCGAAATCAATACAGCCATCGCTGTTCTCATCAATGAGTTCAAACCCTTCTTTAGCTTGAGATTCTTTAGCTTTAGGTGAAATTACCTTTAACAATTCGAAGAACTCATTAAAGTCAATCTGGCCATTTTTGTCGTTATCAAAAAAATCAAACTCTTCGCGGATCTGGTTGATTTTTTCCTGATCGATATTTTTGGTTTCGCTCATGAACAAGCTTCCATTTGTAATTTTTCTTAAGTGCAGTGTAAACGCTTAGCGCCTTTGGTGTCTAGCACTGTAAGTTCGCATGAGCTGCAGGGACGCAGTGAATGCCGTTTTTGTCGGGAACATTTAAACGGCGAGCTGCAGGGACGCAGTGAATGCCGTTTTTGTCGGGAACATTTAAACGGCGATGCGGACGATGGTGATTAATCGATCATCATCGTCGATATAAATGTCGCACCTACAAGTCTTTATTTTACTTTTGCGGCTTGTCTTTGAACACGTCGCTCATTGATTTTCAGCTTGCGCATTTTGTGCATGACGTCGCGGGCTTCCGTACCGATATGTT